>DUCN01000098.1:14691-508087 GCA_012959805.1 Myxococcales bacterium
TCACCGTGAGCGACGGCCAGGGCGGCACGATCGGCAGCACGGCCTTTGCTCTCACGATCACGCCGGTCAACGATGCTCCCTCCCTCGGGCTGAGTGCGCTGCCCGATGCCACGGTGGGCATTCTTTACTCGGCCATCATCACGCCCACCGACCCGGACCCCTCGGACGTGCTGACCCTGAGCCTGATTGCCGGGCCTCTTTGGATCCAGCCCCCGGTCGATAACGGCAACGGCACATGGACCCTGGGCGGCGTGCCCCAACTCGGAGACCAAGGGCTTCAGGCGGTCACTCTGAGGGTCACCGATTCGGGCTCGCCCCCGATGGACGAACAACTCGCACTTCCACTCACCGTGATTTCAGGTGGGGCAGCGGTGCCCTCACTCGGCTTCTGGCTCACCTGCGTTCTGGTGACGCTCCTGGCGGCCGTGGGCACGCGCTTCGCCACAATCCGAGCGGGCGCCTAATCAGGTCGAGGGTTGGCGAACTCACGCCTCGGCGATGGAAGGACTGCTTCGCAGATCAGCCGGTGAAATCGGCGATCGACCCCAGCCCGCGCTCGCCCAGAAGATGTACGTGATATCGGCAATCCATTTCTGGTTCGGCGCGTAACGCTTTCAAGTTTCGATCGAGCACATTCTTCGCGATCGGGTGTTTGTGATCGGAGTGTGTCTTCACACGGAACTTGCGCGGCATCACACGATGAAGCCCGAGCTCACGCATCAGCCGAATCCACTCCCCGATCGATTCCGCGCCTGATCCCCTGTTCCTTGATCCATTTCTGGATCCTCTTTGCAACGAACTCAGAGGCTGGTGCCAGTATGGAGCGGCCGGTTGCAATCCGAGTCCTTTCGCTCCGCGAGCACCCACGATCAACACCAACATCGCAGCAGCCATCGGCGGCACAACTAATGCCACCTTCTCCGCCATAGCCGCTCTCGGCATAGCCCTCACCCCCACCACCATGTGACCAAACTCGCCTACTGGTAACTCAGCAATCCGCCTCCCATACCGATCGATCGCCACACTCACTCCGCCATTGGAAACCCGAACCATCGTGAGCCTCTGTTCGATCGCACGAAATGTCGCCGATGCGATGATCTGTTTATCGACGGCTTCACCCTTCACCCAATTGTCGTCGGCCAGGTTGACGATCGCGACGCTGTCCTCGTCGCGGCGATCGGAAACGATTCCGGGAAAGAGAATTTCGAAGCATAGAGCGGGGGATAACGTGAACTCACCTCTGAGTGGTTCGGCCTTGATCCCCTCGGCCACCCGGGGCGCGTGGGTCGCTCCGCGAAACGCCCAGTCCGAGAGCGCGTTCCCGATCCCGAAGAAGCCACGACTCGATTCAACAATGGGGATCGCTCGGACCTTGTCCTCCCAATCCACGGGCCCGACAAGTGGGCTCCACCAAACGACCGAATTTCGATACAGCCGGCGTCCGTTCGGCTGAACCCGCTTGGCAGCGCGAACAAGGCCTAGCACGACCGGCACATTCCAACTGTCGACTTGATCCTGCAAACGACGACCGAGTGGATCCTCCGGCGAGAACGGAAAAGTTAGAAGGCTCTCGGGCCAGAGAATTACATTCGGTCGGATCTCGACATCTTCGATCGCACGGGATGTCTCCTCGATCGTCTCTTCGAGAATGACGAATTGACTACTCATCTCCCAACGATCTCGTGGATCAATATGAGGCTGAACGACTAATAGTGATCGTTCGGAAGTATTCGAGTCGTCGGCGGCGAACATCTCGGCCACTGGCTGCCCGGAAGCCAAAGCAACCATCCAAGAAAGGACAAGCGCGAGCGCTCGAATTCGATGCCGCGCTCCTCCTCTGAGCGCCATCGCAATAGACAAGTTCAAAGCGAACAAGAACGCCGAGATTCCGGGTACGCCGATGGCGACGGCCAGTTGGCGGATGCCGGGAACCGTGCTCTGGGAATGACCGAGCAACATGAGGGGCAGGCCCCAGGGCGAATGGCTCATCCAGAATTCGACCAGCCCAAACATCATTGCAGGAGCAAGCAGAGCGAGGGCCAAATTTCCTTCGAGGCCGTATCGGCTCGACCGAACGACCCAGACCACCCAACCCGTCGCGGCGAAGATCACACCCTTTGCCCAGCAGGCCATCGCGATCGCGACGAAGATTTTCCGCCCACCATGCAGGCCCTGTCCTCCCAGCGCATCGAAGATCCAGAACGACCCCAGAATCGCGTGGGCGATCCCGAATCCACCGCCGATGAGGAGCGCGCGTATCGCGGCCGCTCTCATCGTCACGAGTAGCCATGGAACCAGAGCGATCCCCGCCAAATGGCCGAACGAGTATGGGCTCTGCGACAAGACGAGCAGACCGATACTCGCGAGCACGAAAAATGCGCTCTTCACTTCTCCCGAAGCTTCGTCACCCGAGCATTGGCCGTCCATCTCATCAACCTAGTCCCATCACCTAACACATCTCTCGACGTGAACTCATATGCACGGTTCCCGGGGACGGAAATTCACGGTCCTCCGTCTTCATGAAGAAACCGGACAGAAACCAAGCCAACTCATCTCGAATCGCGATTTGAGATTCTCTTGAGATTCCTTCGACATTCATTCGAGTAAGTTCGCCGACATCCAATATCCACGCTTAACACTCACCCCGATTCCTCTGAACCTCCATCTCGTCCCTCAATATCCACAGATTTCCTGGAGACATGCTGTATGCGAGAGCGAAACATTCCGAGGACTCACGGCCTTCTTTCGACCTTCGATCAGATCAAGACGCACAGACCGACTGAATCAAGCCTGAACTGCGTCCGGCTCGGCTCGCGTATGCTTCTAGTCTTTTTACTGTGGTCGGTGGCCGCCGCACAGGCCATGCTCGTTCCCGGGGACACGACCCCAATGGATCCCGCGGTCGATAACAACACCGGCGCTGCGCGCTTTAGCATCCCCATCCAGGTGCCGCCGGGCCCGGGCGGACTCGCACCTGATCTCTCACTCCGCTATTCGAGCCATCGCAGCGATGGCCCCTACGGCGTGGGCTGGGGGCTTGATCTCGGAGAGATCGGATGCAGCCAGAGATTCGGTGTCCCCGACTACGCGTTTGCTGCGTGTGAGAAGTTCGAGCTGAACGGGCAGCTCCTTACGCGTGATGGCGCGAGCAATTTCTACCATTCATTCGTCGAAACATTTCAGAAGATCGAGTACCTGGCTGGCCCGAAGATCTGGGAGGTCACCGACCCCAACGGAACCATCGCGCGCTTCGGCGTCAACGGCGATGCGCGAGTTCTTTCGGGAGAAGAGATCGCCCGCTGGCTTCTCTCTGAGATCCACGATCCATTCGGCAACACCATCTTCATCACGTACGACGATACGACCGACACCGGCACGCGGTATCCGGCCAAAATCACTTACGGCGCCAATGCAACCAAGCAATCCGGCGATCGAACCATCGAGTTCATCTTCGACGAGGACCGCCCAGATCCAATTCACGACTACGCCGGAGGAATTGAACGCGAGATCACGAAACGACTCACGGATATCAAAGTCCTGAGCCATGGTCTTCTCGCTCGGCGTTACGCGTTCGGATACGACGGAGCGGACGAGAACGGCAACCTGATTGACTACACGACCGACCGCTCGCGGCTCGCCTGGGTTCAACAATTTGGCAACGACTGCCCCGGTGATATCAGTCTGTGCACAGGCTTGCCGAGACGGGAATACGTCTACACCGATTCAAAGGACGATGGCCTTATCGGGCAGCACTCAAAGTTCATCAAGGAAGATTCCTACCCACCGATTTATTATGGAACGTTCGAGAATGCATTCCCCCATCCCGAGAATTACTCAATCGATTTTGCCGGCAGCGTCTTTCAGCGTGGCTACGGAGTCCGAACGGCAGACGTGAATGGAGATGGCCTCGTTGACCTAATTGAAGGTGGATTCATGGGCGGCGCGCTCCGAGAGCTGAACGGCATCGCAGCCCAGGACCTCAACACACTCAAAGTCAGACTCAATACAGGGCAAGGATTTATTAAAGATCCTGCATGGACGGCTGCCTTTCGCGAACTTGAGGTCGAGCGGCCGCGCGCGGACTTCGAACAAACCATTCATAATGTACTCGCCAGTCCAGTTTCCGACGTTCTCTATCTCGGCGAGTCCGGCATCATCGATGAGTCGCCGAATAGCGTCCTCTATTCCAGTGTTGAACATCCAATCGGCATCGCCCCTCAACCGGACATGACCCGGCCCGACGTTCGCTACTCGACAAACAGCTATGAGGACCTTTTGGCCTACGGCCGATCTTCCGGTTGGATCGAGGCGATGGGGCGACTCTTCTTCGCGGACATCAATGCCGATGGTCTCGCGGACATCATCGTGTCAGTCCGTCTGAGCGGCGTCGATCGAGTCCTCGATGCGAACGGCGTAACCATTGCTCCGACCTCCGTTCAGCGACAGCCTGGCCTCACGGTTCGCAACGTCTATCGAAACTCCGGTGACCCTGCGATCGGATGGATCAGGGACGACACACTCGCCGCAGGCCTGCCCCCTTTCGGAGTCGTTCAATATGAGAGCGATCATGGCGCCGAGTCGAGGATTCCCTTTGGACAAAGTCCCGACCCAGCCAACCTCTACAGTGCGCAAGGGGACCTTAGTTCCGGCTATGAGATCATCGAGCACAACGGGCGAGACGCATGCACACCGCGCGGGCTTCTCGGCGGATCCGACGATGGCTATATCCCGATCACATTGCAGCCCGATGTCTGTATCGGCCTCGTCGATCTCGCACCCCGCTTCGTGGACTTCAATGGCGATGGCTTCCTCGACGTCATGGTGCTCGATCTCGAGGATCCGACCGCGCTTCATCAGGGAACGCTTTACGGGGGTCGCGGGACCGGAGCCAAATCCGTTCCTCGAAATCGAGCGCGCAGCCAGGCCTGGATCCAGAGGCCCAACGCTGCCGCCGGTAGTCCGCGATGGGTTCGCGCCAGCCAGTTCGATCTTCCCAACGTTCCCTTTCTCTCAATTGCGAACGGTGGGAATCTACCTGGAGTGGATGATGAGTGGATTCTATTTAGCCACTCTCAGCCCCTATTAAACAGTGCCATGGCGCCGCCGCCTGGATGTCCCGGCAACGGACTCTTCGGCAGCCAATCATGGGAGGTCTGCGCTCCCCTCAGCTTCAACACGGACACGGGCATGCGATTCGTCGATCTCAATCGCGATGGACTCACCGATGTGATCTGGAGCCTTTCCCAATATTACGTCCCCCTGAGTGGAAACGGTGGCTATGCCGGCTATCCCACCGTCGCCGAGGGTGTCATGCTCAATACTGGGTCGGGATGGTGCACTTCAGTCCTGGAGATGGCGGACCATGTCGAATCGTATTGCCCGCATGCTTCGATCTACTACCCACCGGAAAGCAATTGGGGCGAGGTGACCCATACGGCGGCCGATCCGGCAGGACCTAATGGATTTGGATTCGAGATCTATGGCCATACTGGGCCAGCGAGCGGTTATCTCGCGGACCTTAATGCAGACGGCTTTCTCGACTACATCCAAGCGCATAACACTCTATATGTTGGAAAGAAGGCTTGGCTCTTCGATCCGGCCGGTGCCAGCCTGACGCCTCCGAATGTCTGGATTCGGGATGACCGGTACGATGTCGATCTCGACTTCATGCATCTCACCTACGGCGGCTCGCGCGATCCGAACTATCTTGGCTTGGCGGTACTGGATGTAAATGGCGACGGAGCCGCGGACGTCGTCGGAGATGATCTGAAGGAAGTGTTGGTTGGCGGTGCCCAGGGCAACATCTTCCCGCAGGTCTTTCTCTCAAAGTCGAAGCACAGCGACCTGATTCGCCTTGTCCGAAACGGCACCGGCGGTGAAGTCCAGATCACCTACGAATCAGCGATCATCGCACGAGATTCCGCCCTCACGAATCCTCCCGGGTCCCTCGACCTCGAAATCGCAGCCGAACAACACGCTGTGGCCACTGCAGAGGGCCTCGACGGAACGAATATCGCGGACGCCGTGCGATGGTTGCCTCGACCCGTTGTCTCTGAAGTCAGAGTTTCCGGACCGAATCGGAAGCCGGATCCCGCCGACCCAAGCTCGGACTTTGGCTCGCCTGCCCGGTACCGCTACGCGCATCCTCGATACTGCGTGAAGAGCCGGTCTGATCTGGGATTCCGGGTTGTCGAACAGACGCGACCTGGCGGCGAGGTCGTCCTCAGCAAGTACTACCAAACACATGGACGGGCCGGAAAAATTTCACAGGTGACTGTATCGGAGGACGGCGTCGCCGTTCATTTCCGTCAGGAATATTGGGAAACCCAAGAACAGTCGGCACAGCTACCGCAGCCCGATGTCCGCCCCCTCGTCCCAGCACTCCAGGCCGGCTCCATTGATGACCCGGATGTGCATGTCGGGCGATTGGCGCGGATTCTCTCCCACAACTCCTATCAGTCACAATCGGGTGCCGTCTCGATGCGTACCTTTCATTATGAAGACGACTACGACTATGGGTACAACTTTGTCGAAAAGATTCTCGACAAACGACCGACCGGCCTACTCGTCACGTTACGCGAGCCCGCCTCAGACTATTCGAATTCCATATTCGGTCTGATTTCGAGACAGAAGCTTTTCGATCACGTTCAAAATAACATCGACAGTGACCTCTTCTTGAAAGACACCTCTTACTCCTACACGAATGGACGGGCTTCGAACACAACCGAACGCGTAAAGCCACGCGACGGAGCCGGGAGCGGTGTCGATGAGTCCCATTCTCGGGACTATGATGTCTACGGCAACCTCACTCGAGAGAGCGTGCACGGACCAGGGGGAGATCAAGTCACGGATTTCTGTTTTGATGGCGACGATGCAGTGGGCGACGATGCGGCTTGGTGTCCTGGATTCGGGCAGGATTCGCATAGCATCCGAGTCGGGATCCGGGACGCAGCTGGCGGCATAGTCAGCTTCGAACCCGATCCGGCCATGAGCGTCATCGTTGAAACCAACTCGACCTACCTTGACGAACCCGGAATCCGCATCGAACTCGATGTCTTCGGCCGTCCAATCGAATCTCATGTACATGACGGCTCATCCTGGCTGAGAACTTCGACGATCGCTTACGATGACCTGCCCTTCTCTCCCTCAGTCGTCACGCAATGGGTCTACCCCGAGGCAGGCTCCGGCAATGGCGATTCGATCTGGAGTTCACGCGTCTCGGACGGATTCGGCGGCATCTGGAAGGAAATAGACGAAACACCGCTGGGCTTCGTTGGGACGTTCAAGTATCACGACCCCCTACTTCGCAAACAACAGACGAGCCTGCCCATCGATTGCGGCGGGGATTCGTCTTGTCAGGCCTTCGACGGATCGAGCCAACCGATCGCAACCCTCTCGGAAGTCGATGCGATCGGACGTCCAGTCTATTCCGAATCCCCCGATGGTTTCTCGCTTTTCAAATATTCCGCGATCGCCTCAAGTTCCTTAGCAGCCCCCTGGACTGCCTCTCTGAATCGATTCGATGTCGTGCTTGAAAAGAACGGCAAGGGAGACTTGACACTCCGCGGCTCGGACCGTGATCGCATCGTCTGGGTCGAGGAGTGCGAAAACACGGTGCTGCCAGGTACGAGCGATTTAAGTTCGATGACTTGCTCGGGGGACAGCGGTGGATCGGCGCCAAGTACCTTCTACGCTTATGAGGCCACAGGCGAAGTTCGGGCGATCTTCGATCCTCGTGCCGGTCCTTCGTTTGATGATCCCAACCATGTTTTCGAATACCACTACGACACGCTCGGCCGAGTCGTGCAGATTGATGACCCCGCATTGGCTGGATCAGGTCACACACAAACGAGCTATAGCGCCTACGGGAATGTCCGCGACTCGATCAATGCTCGAGGGCAAATTCGAACGCATACGTATGATGTCCTCAATCGGCTCACCGGCGTCACGACCCCGACCGGAGAAACCGATTACGTGATCTCCTACCGACCCAACGAGAGGAAACCGAGTGGCGACTCCTCAGCAGACTATCAGCGTACGATTCGCTTCGATTCCCTCGGTCGCGTAGAAAAGGAAGCATTAGCCATCCGCAATGCCTCGAATCGGCTTCAAAGCTTTCACACAGACTTCACCTACGACCTACTCGGCCGGACGACTGAAATCCACTATCCCGCTAAACACTTTGGCATCTTCGGGTGGCTCGACAGCGTTGTCCGATTCGAATACGACGGAAAATTCCTCGAACAAGTCTGCGAACTTGGGTGGGGAAGCCGCTGCGACTCAGCAGACGTGAACTTCGTGTCCTCGGCGGACTTCGACGCCCTGGGTCGACTCTCCAGTCTGACTCTTCCCACCGGAACGCGATCCTTCGAATACACGACCGACACTCATCGGCTCGCGAAGGACGAGTTCATTTCATCCGCCTATCAATACACGCGAAACTATCTCACCTATGACGAAGTCGGTAACCTCACTTCCGTCATGGGCTCCGAATCCGCAAGCGAAGCGCTCAATATGAACGAAGTCTATCGCTATGACGCTCGAAATCGAATCGAGCAATGGACCAAGGGCGGCACACAATATGATTATGGCTATGACGATCTCGGAAATCTGACCAAGCATGCGGGAAGGATTCAGCGCTACGACGATACGGATCGTCCTCAAGCTATCACGCAGCGCGACCTCGCCTCGACTTCCCCGGACCTTCAGGACTACACCTACGACGATGACGGAAATGTGAAGTCCATTGTCGGATCGGGCGTATCGCGGTTCTTTTCCTTCGACTCGGCGAACCAGATCAACTGCCTCGGCGAGGGAAGCAGCCCCTGTACGACGCGAATCGCCTATGACGTCCGTGGTAAACGAATCGCGGAATATCCTTCGAGCGGAAAGACATTCACGGCCTATGTCGGTGACTCGTTTCGCTACCAGCACGATCTGATTGTTGCCCACGCCACCATCGAGATCATGCTCGACGGAAGACGCGTCGCACTCAAGCGCTTTCGCCCACAACTTCGTGCAGCAACGATCGGATTAGTTCCAGTCCGAATCGACCCACGCTGGACCACTGGTGGACTTGCTGGCCTTGGCGCCATTCTGCTCATCTTGGCTATCCGAAATGGAGGCTTCGCTCTGATTCAACTTCGGCCGCTGCGTGGCACAACGGCAATAGCGGCCGTGGCGCTGCTCCTCATGCCGTCCGTTGCCTCGGGCGCCGTTCCCGCCAATGCTTCCCTCCCCAACTATTATTGGGAGATCTCCGATGCATTAGGAACCGGCATGGTGATGATCAGCGAATCGGGTGAACGCGTGCGACATCAAGTCTTCACACCTTTTGGCGAAGTCCATGATGAAGTCGGATCGAACTTCCCCACCTTCTATGCCGGACACCGCCGGCACGAAAGCTCCGGCATGTTCTACATGCAGGCGCGCTGGTACGACCCCGGCGCCGGGCGCTTCTTATCCATCGACCCACTGATTCGAACCCAAATGAACCCACAGTCGGCCAACGCCTACTCGTATACCGAGAACAATCCCACGAACGGCATCGATCCGACCGGCACTCACGTGCTGGGCTGGACGGGGTCCAGCGGCCGTCTCGCAGGAAACTCGGGATTCGATGACAGCAGTGACAAGGACTCGGCTCAGCTCAATACATATGTCAGCGCCGTTGCTGCGCAGTCGAGCGCCGGCCGAAGCGAGCAACGCGAAGGTGAATCCGGCGGGGGCCTCCGCTTGGGCGGCGGCGAAGCCGCGCCAGCAGGTCACTCGGGGTCCGCGGCCTCTCGCATCGAAACGAACGGGGCCATTTCCGGGAGTAGCGCGTCCCAGAGCGGAGCAGCTGGCGGCGGCATTTGGAGTGGGATTTGGAGCATCGCAAAATCGGTTGCGAGTATTCTCGCCAGCGATGTCATTGGTGCCGTGTTCGGATTCGCCTTCGGCAACGCATTGGGGATCATTGCAGGGATCGGGACAGTCCTAGGGGGGGTGCTTTCGGGTAATTTATCAATGATCACGTCGGGCATTGGGATGTTCGGAAACGCCTTGGTCCCGCGCTTCGGATTCAACTCGGGCCCCGGACACGGGTATCCATCTCTCATGCCGCGAACCGTGATCGATCTCGCGACACGCATTCACGACAAGGCATACGCAAGACTCTCCCGGAGTGGCGTCGGAATGTTCTCACCAAAAAGCGCAGCCGCCGATGTCCAACTCATTCGAAACGTCTGGTCCTCACACCGACTAGGCCCGGTCGGCCAGGCGTATCGACTCGGTCTCACCGCGGCATTCGGAATCAAGATTGGCGCCCAAACAGGGTTCGGGGCTGCCGGTGCTCTCAACTAAAGGCGGGAGGTCTCTATTGCGGGGATCCGGCGGTTTATTCCTCGCCGCAGTGATGTGTCTGAGCGTGTCTTGTGTCGTCCGTTCATCGACGCTCGCGCTGGTGAAAGTCACTCAAGAGCAGTGGTATGAGCTCAACGCCTCTATTGCGACTGTCGCAGAGGAATTCGGGTTTCGGTCCGATGCAAGCCAATACTTCGATCATGACACTTCGGTGGGTGAGGGATGGCTGGTCATCGCAAGCTATTCAAATCAAGGAGGCGGTTCAGAAAAATTTCCAGGTGGGCGCGCTCACGTTGAGTTCAGCGTCTTCGCGCGGCCAGAGCTTCGCATCGCCGAGATCACCATCATCGACTATACGAACTCTTTCCAGACCGAATACCTACACGCGCTTGAGGACGCCATCGAGGAGGAACTCCATCAATCTCCACACATTGTGCGTGCAGACTGGATCATCAACGTCGTTAGAACGCTTCCTCCGTGATCCAGTCGCCAGCGACAGACGCTATGCGTCCGAATCCGCCCAGCCTTCGGCCCCTGATCTCAATCCGGAAACGTTAGTCGAGCAACACGACGGCATCCCCGGAGCGCACGAGCCCCGGCTTCTCGACCTTCGCATACACCCCGAGATTCCCCCCGGCTTCGCGAACGAGCGCGCGCATGATCTGTGGATCTTTCGGGAGATCTGCAAAGCCATGGGTCGTCATGACACATCGTGGACAGATGACGGTGACCTGGAGAATTGCATCGCCCATCTGTAGGCGCCGCCCCTCCCATTCATTCTCGGGAAACTCTGCGGACGAACCCGAATCTGCAATGAGGAAATTTGGGCGAAAGCGTCGGATGTCGTATTTCGACTCCGGCGCCTTCTCTTGCATCGAACGAAGTGCCGACTCCGTCAGTAGAAGGAGCGGGAACGCGTCGAAGTAGGTCCCGAGCGGAGACTCGAATTCCATTAACTCTGGCGGAAAGGCGGACAGGTCGGGAAGAGGTTCGTCCTCGGTCCGGCCAAACATCGCTCGGAACTCTTTCTCCATATCCTGATGCGTCGGCGCCCCGCGCCGATAGTGGTCGAGCGCGTCGGCGGGAAGAAGCGGCCAGAGTGTGACTGAGTGGTCAACCGCCTTCGAGATACGATCGCCAATATCGGGGTCCCCGGTCGAAAGAACGCCGCCGTCGGGAAGAAGTATCTCAGCAGGGCTCGAGCCCTCGATAGGCGGCGACTTCAAATAACGTGCCTGCAGGTTCATTAAACCGGGAATCTTCCTGCCGCCGCGAATACCACCGCGCACTTCGTCTCGTACGGCCCAGGCGCGATCGCCGGGAAGCCCACGCTGGGCGAGTTCGACTTCGTCGAGTCGCTCTCCGCCCATGCTCTTCACGGGATAGCGATGAATCTCTTTCAGCTGACCTACTTCCACTTTGGACTCCTTGATTAGGACTTGGGACTTGGGACTTGATGATGCGGAGTGATGCCGAGTGATGCGTCATTATCTGCGACAGTTTGGCCGGCGACCCACCGCTCTTGCCTGATTGTAGAGGACGAGAGCATTGGACAACTGACCTTCCAAGCGTCTGATTCGCCTCGCGTGGCTTGGATGCGTCGACGAGAACTCGGGCAGATTCCGTATTGAAGACCCATTTCGATAGCACGGAATAGTTTGATCTTCGCTTCGGTGTCGGCGCCAAAAATGACCTGAAGTCGCTCGACCGTCCCGCTGGCAGCCATCTGTTGTGTGACCCGTTCATTTAGATGGCGCAATAAGACATGACCAACCTCGTGGCCCAGGACCGCGGCGACCTGGTCTTCGGATACAGCAACATCGAGCAGATCCGTATGCCCGCCGATCTTCCCTCCCGGTAGCGCGAAGAATGGCGGAGAGGGTGGGATTCGAACCCACGAGGGCTTTCACCCTGCCGGTTTTCAAGACCGGTGCCGTCAACCGCTTGGCTACCTCTCCGCTGCGCTGAGAAAGTAGCGCGGAGACTGCCAGAACGCGCAAGCCAAACCGAACCCAGCCGAGGATTGACCGCAATGCTCCCGCGAGACTCAAGTCCGCGGCGCTCAATTTTGTGTTTGCACGCGCCCGATGGGTTCCGGCATGCTGTACGAATCGACGGACGCGCGCCCAACCCAATGCGGACCCAACGCGGACCCAACGGAGTCGTCATGGATCTAGATCTGAGCGGAAAACGAGTATTGGTGACCGGGAGCTATCGGGGAACCGGGGCCGGACTGGCTCGGGTACTCGCCGCAGAGGGTGCAACCGTCTGGGTTCATGGTTTCGAAGCCGAACCGACGGATGCCACGGCGATGGCGATTCGAGAATCCGGGCACGACGCTCATGTAGTCGTCGGTGATATTCGGACCGATGAGGGTGCCCGAGATGTCGCGGCCACAGTGGGCGAGATCGACATCCTGGTCAACAACTACGGAGTCGCCGAAGGCGGAAGCTGGGAGAGCCCGACCGAAGACTGGATCGACATCTACCAGAAGAATGTGCTCTCCGCGGTTCGACTCGTTCATGCCCTGTCGCCGGGCATGAAAGCGCGGGGATGGGGACGAATCCTCTTTGTCAGCACCGTCGGCTACGCCCGGCCCAACTCGCGAATGCCTCATTATTATGCGTCGAAGACGGCGCTCGTGAATATGACGGTCTCACTCGCTAAGGAACTTGCCAATACCGGTATTACCGTGAACTGCGTCAGTCCGGGCATCATCGCAACCGCCGAGATCAAGGAAATGTTTACCCGCCGCGCCACCAAATCCGGCGAACCAACCGATTGGCCTAGCATCGAAAAGCATGTGACGAGCGGCAGCATGCCCAATCCGGCTGGCATCATCGGTGAACCCGAGGACATAGGACATCTCGTTGCCTTTCTCGTAAGCGAGAAGGCCCGATATATCAACGCCGCCAATATTCGCATCGACGGCGGGACCGCCGACTCGATTCAATAAAAGCCGGACTACGCCTTAGCGGCGTTAGACGCCTCAGCCGCCTTGCCAGCTCGACGGCTATCGAGTTCCTCGAGAATCGCTTGATGGCGGCCATAACTGAGCGAATATTTCCGCGCGACCCAGGCGCTCGCGATCACGAGGATGGCGGGAATCAGAGCAGTCGCCCCACGCAGGAACCAGATTGCCTCTTCACTATTTCCTGTATCGCTCTTGAATCCCACGAGATCGAGTCCCAGAAAGGCGATGGCCACACTCGCTGCGCCCGCCAACTTTCGCAGAAACGTGAAGACGCCGACGTAAAGCCCCTCGCGCCGCTCGCCCGAGAGAATCTCATCCTCGTCGGCCACGTCTGCGATCATCGACCACGGAATCATGTCCGCGGCCGAATAGCCTGCCCCGGAGAGTGCTGTCGAGAGGAGGATGATCCAAAACGGCCACTCCGGCTGATTCACGAAGAGACAGAGAAGCCCGAAGGCCCATCCGAGACAGCCATAGAGGTAGGTCGTCTTCTTGTCGCGCCCGCGCGAGAAACGAAGCCAGAGCGGCATCGAAAACATGACGGATAGAAGATAGACCGCGAGCATCGACTCGAAGTATTCCGGGTGGCCTAACGCATAGGTGACATAATGAAGGAAGAGCGCCATCGGGAGATCGAGGGCCATGCGTCCTAATGTATATAGAACGATCAGCCGTCTGAAACTCTGGTTCTGTCCGAGCAGCCGAAAGGATTCACGAATCGAAATGGTCGATTCGACCGGCGCCTCGTTTCGTTCGTATGTCGCCCACCAGATGGGCAGCCAGGGCCAAACGATCCATAGTCCAAAAATGACACCGGCCATTGACCATGCGGCGTGATCGCCACCGAAGTAGACAACAATTTCTCGGAAGAAGAGGACCGTGACAAAGGTTCCCAGGATCGACGAGATACTCCGAAATGTCGCGATGGATGTTCGCTCGTGATAGCTGGAGGTGAGTTCCGGAAGAAGCGCCTGATAGGGGATCGCAACGATCGTCATGCTGATGCTGAGAATGGCGTAGGCCCCGACATAGACGGCGAATTCGAGAACCGTATTCTCGATCGGGGGAATCGACCAGATCGCGGCAAACGAAACAGCGAATGGAATAGCGCCGATCAAGAGATAGGGTCTCCGGCGTCCCGCCTTCCAGGTCGTGCGATCCGAGATCCGTCCCATCCAGACATCCGTCACGGCATCCACGGCACGGCCCGCCAGTGGAACCAGACCCGCCAAACCAAAACGCATGCCGACGACGTCGGTCAAGTAGAAGGGGAAGATCATGGTCAAGGCGACCAATACGACGTTAATCGGGTGGTCGCCAAATCCGTAGATCAGCTTCAGATGAATCGGCAGCCGTTCGTCGCTCACGCGGGGATCCTACACGACCGCACAGCCCGGCACCCGACATGGCTCGCCCGCATGACAGGCCCTGAGTCACAGCTTTTCGAAAGATTGACGTCCGTCTCGCAGCAGGGGATTGCACGCCGGACTATTATAGGCCGTCCATGAATCAAGACTCTCCGACCCGAATCGCCGCGATCGACTGGATGCGCGGACTCGTCATGATCCTGATAGCCCTGGACCAGGCCTCCGCGATGTGGGACGGCGGTCGACTGGCCGCGGACTCTGCCTATCTACTCAATCCTGAAACCGGCGGACCTCTATGGATCCCCGGTAGTCCTCTCGACTCTTTACAGTTCTACACGCGATGGGTGACCCATCTCTGCGCACCGACTTTCCTCTTTCTCTCCGGCACGTCGCTTGCCATGAGTTTCGAGAGACGACGCGGCCAGGGCGTTCGCGAACTCGATCTCGACAAACATCTGCTCATCCGCGCGGCCATTCTCTTCGCCTGCGAAGGCGTGATCTCGAAAATCTCGGGAATGGGCGCGCCCTTTCTGGAAGTTCTCTGGGCGATCGCCGCCTCGATGGTGGCGATGGTGTTCCTTCGCCGGCTACCCACAGCCGTTCTGGTTGGGATCGGGCTCGCATGGCTCGTTGGAAGCGAATGGGTCCTGACGGAGTTCTTCCCGATCGCGGCCGCCGCCGTAGACGGGAGCGGCGCGCCCGTTCGATCGATCTTCGAGCTCGCCTTTTTTACGGCGGGTTCGAAGGGCGCTCTTCTGGTCTTCTATCCAATGACGCATTGGCTTGCCATGATGCTGCTCGGTTGGGGATTTGGCCGATCCCTGCTTGCTCGACCGGATGGCGAGAAGGGAAACGAAGATACGGAGAAGCTTCTTCTGCTCAGTGGCCTAACAGCGCTACTTCTGTGGGCCTTCATCCGTAGCCAGAACGGCTATGGAAACCTTGGTCTCTTACGTGACGACAAGACGATCGTGCAGTGGCTCCACATGAGTAAATACCCGCCCGCGCTAGTCTACTCACTCATGGAACTCGGACTGATGGCGCTCCTGCTCGTCATCTTCTTGCGATACGAGCGCCGCATGGAAGGTCCACCACGCGCCAACAATCCGCTGTTCGTGTTCGGACAGACGCCACTCTTCTTCTACATGGCTCATTTCGTTTTACTCGGAGGCGCCGCGGTCGCAATTACAGGCGGAATCGGTCAGCGCGGGATGACTGAAACCTATCTCGCCGCGAGCGCCGTACTCGTCCTGCTCTATCCGGCCTGCATCGGATATCGCTCTCTTCGAAAGAAATATCCGACGAGCGTGCTCCAATATCTCTAGCATCAAGAGAAGAAGCGGGACGCGGCCTGGTCAGGCGGCCACCAGCTTCGACACGATCTCGTCGACGGCCTTGTCCGCGATCAAGGCCATCTCTTCATCGGTTCGGTCCTGAATTGGATGTTCGACATAGACCGCGCTCGCAACGGTGCCCAGCGCTTTGGCCTGGACGTCCGCTGCGTCGATGAACTCGACCGTCGAGATGAATACGCTCGGGACGCCGCGATCTTCAAGGTCAACCGTGTCGTGCACACTGCACGACGTGCAGCTGCCTCAATCGGCCAGGGCTTCGACGACCGCATCACATTGTTCGGCGATTTCATGTCGGAGATCGATCGGCGCGGGCTTGGTAAAAGTCGGCTTCTTGTAGCGAATGACTTTGGCGCCCTCCCCGGCGAGTCGCGTCTCGAGTTGGTCGAGAAAGAGATCGCCGCGCATCTTGGCGATGTCGAGAAGGCCAACGGTCTGGCCGACGAGAGTCGGGAGACGTTCCGCACGCACGCGCTCCGCGGGAACGCGCTCGCTCGTTGGATCGAGAAGTATCGTCATGATTTGATCTCCCATGAAACGGTTTGGCTGCCGATCTCGCCGTTCACCCACCCCGCGATGATCGCAGAGAAGAGACCGGCGCCGCCACCGGCATGCACGATATGCAGTCCGTCCGGGCGAAATTTTGGAATCGAATGTTCACGCACACTTTCCGGAAGGCCTTCGGCGATACCGAGTGCGCCCCCAACGATCTCGCTCCCCGGAATCAGCGTCAACTCGTGCAGCTTTGCGCGCAAGTCATCCTTCGACCATCCGGCTTCGCGGAAAATTCGCGCATGCTCGGGCGAAACGATGACCACGACATCGAAGGCCAGCGCCATCTTCGGCGAGTACATGGTTCGCAAGGTCGCGGCGATGCTGCGCGCAAGGGATTCCGGTTCGCGCGAGATCTGATCGACAAGGGTCCGCGGCCCTTCGCCGGGAAAGAGCGTGACCGTATTCGTCCCTTCCGAAAATCCGAAATCGGCGCAGAGAGGCGTCCAAGGCGACCCTTCTTCGTCTTCCGCAAAACAGAATCCGACCTTCCCCGGGTTTCCGAGCGTTGCACGGTCGACATCACCGGGACGCCCACCACCCACATTTCGAATCACCAACTGGAGCGCACGCCCGATCGTGCTATTCGCACGATTCCCCTGGCCTAACACATTTTTTCCTGAATTCATCCCGATCGATTTTCGAATCGGCCCATTGACGATGAGGACGGGACCCGCCGACATCGTCGTCGCCAGCAGTCCATGGATGTTGAATTTGTCGGTGCAAGCGGCTTCGACGGCTGCCAATACGACCGGGAGATACGAAGGTCGACAACCGGCCATCACCGCATTGATGGCCACCTTCTCGACGCTGCACTGGACAAGATCCGGCGGCACGGTCGCAACGATCTCATCGGGAGCACGCTTGGTTCCCTCGAGCATCGCGAGCACTCGTGCTTCCGTCGGCGGAACGATGGGCAGCCCATCGCTCCAACCGCGATCGAAGCATGCCTGCATCTCATCTTCGAGGGTCGCGATTTCAACGCGACGAGATTGCAGCCTCGACTGTCCGAATCGAATCGCGAGTTCCGGCCCCCGCACAGGATCAACCGAAAGCGAACCACAGCCCGGCCGCAGCTCGGGTAGCCCTGGGCCAAGATCGTCAACGCCCGTCAAAGCTTCCCATTCGCCGCGATGCCAGCCCACCGCGCGCTCGACTTCCTTTCCCGATTCGACTCGCAGAAGCGTCGGCACAGCCTCGATGTCGTTATGCCAGGAAACCGAAAGATCCGTATCGTCGACGGCGTCCAGGGCATCCGGAAATTCGGGATCATCCTGTGTATAGACGGTGAGAGGAACCTTCTTGGCGAGTTCTTGAAGGATTGGCGCAACCAGCTCACAGGTCGGGCAATCACGCTTCACGAAGACAAGTACGCCAGAGGGCAGACCGGGGGAGGCGGCTTTTTCCATGGCTCCAGAATACCCGATCGAGCGGCCGGCGTAGACCCACGATTCAGTTGCTAGGGTCTCTTCTGCTTCAATGGACTCGATGCAAGACCGCATCCGACCCCAAGCACCACTCCACGAAGCCCCGACGCCCTCGAAATCCCAGGAGCCCCCCCCATCCATGCCTTCGACCTCTCTACCGCTGGGCCCTTTGTCCGGCTATCGAATCATCGATCTCACCACCATGATCTCGGGTCCCATGGCCACCGGACTCCTCGGTGATCAGGGCGCCGATGTCATCAAGGTCGAAGCGCCGGGCGTGGGCGACCTCGTCCGCCTCCTCGGTCGACCTCGCGAAGGCATCACAGCGACCTTTGCGACGACCAACCGAAACAAACGTTCCATTATTCTCGACCTGAAGGAGCCGGGCGATCTCGAGGCGTTCCGCAAGCTCGTTGCAACCGCTGATGTCGTCGTCCAGAATTTCAGACCCGGCGTCGTCGAACGAATGGGTATTGGCGAAGACGATCTGCGCGCGATCAAGAACGATCTGATCTACGTCTCGATCTCGGGCTTCGGCGAAACGGGTCCGTACTCCGGCAAGCGTGTTTATGATCCAATCGTCCAGGCCCTCTCGGGTCTCGCCACAATTCAGGGCAATCGCGGCATCGGTCGACCGCGTATGATGCGACTGGTCATTCCCGACAAGGTCACCGCGATCACCGCGGCTCAAGCCATCACCGCCGCCCTGCTGGCTCGCGAACGCACCGGCGAGGGACAGCATGTTAGGCTTTCGATGATCGACGCGATGATTGCGCTCTCCTGGCCTGAAGGATTCGCTGGACATACATTCGTCGATGAAGAAACGGACACTCCACGTAACGCATTGGCACAGGATCTCGTCTACGAAACCTCCAATGGTTGGATGACGGCGGGCGCAGTGTCGGATTCCGAATGGCAGGGACTGGCCCGGGCGCTCGAACATCCGGAATGGCTGGATGACGATCGGTTTAAGACAGCGGGGGGGCGGGTCGCGTATGCCAAGGAACGTCTCGATCAGACCGCAGGCGTCCTGAAAACTCGAACGACCGAAGAATGGCTCGAGAAAATGGATGCTGAGCAGGTTCCCTGTGCGCCGATTCTGCCATTACGGGATGTGATTCGTCATCCGCAGATCGTCGAGAACGGTCTCATTGTCGAATCAGACCATCCCGTCGTGGGTCGCATTCGGCAGCCCCGAGCCGCTGCACGATTTGACAAAACACCGACCACCCTCGTCCGCCCAGCGCCAACACATGGCCAACATACGAACGAAATCCTCAAAGAACTCGGCATCGAACGGGTCTGAACACCCAACAGGAGAAGAGAATGACACGCACCAACGGACAGTGGGTCCTCGCAAGCAGACCTGAAGGCATGATTGCCGAATCCAATTTCGAATACAAAGAAGAAGCGCTCCGGGAGATCGGAGACGGCGAAGTCCTCATCCGGAATCTCTACCTCGCCTTCGAACCCGCCATGCGTGGGTGGGTCGACGATGTACCCAGCTATATCCCGCCGGTCGGAATCGGCGAAGTGATGCGCGCCTCGACGGTTGGGCAGGTCATCGAATCGAAGAACGACGCCTATCCAACGGGGAAGCTCGTTTCCGGCATGTTCGGCTGGCAACAATATGTCATCGGCGACGGAACGCGGGGGGCCTTCGGCGGAATCTCGAATGTTCCCGATGGAATCCCACCCTACAAAATGCTCAGCCTACTCGGAGGGACTGGCCTAACAGCCTATTTCGGCGTGCATGCGATCCATCCGATCCAGGAAGGCGACAACGTTCTCGTCTCCGGCGCAGCGGGGGCGACCGGATCCGTGGTTGCCCAGATCGCACGATTGCGTGGCGCAGGAAAAGTCGTCGGGATCGCCGGCGGCCCGGACAAATGCGATTGGCTGCGCAACAAGGCGAAAGTCGACGGGGCCATCGATTACAAGAACGAAAATGTCGGACGTCGGATTCGAGAAGAGTTTCCGAAGGGTGTCGATCTCTTCTTCGACAATGTCGGCGGAGACATTCTCGATGCCACATTGCCACGCATGGCCGATAATGGCCGAATCACGATGTGTGGTGGCATCTCCGGCTACAACGAAAAGGAACTTCCCGCTGGCCCCCGAAACATCATGCAGATCGTCATCCATCGACTTTCGGTTCGCGGCTTCATCCTCTTCGACCATATCGCCGGAGTCGGCGAAGCCATTCGCGACCTGACAGCCTGGAGCGAATCCGGGGAACTTGTCGTCGAGGAAGACATTCAGGAGGGCTTCGAAAACACGCCCAAGACTTTCCTGAGACTCTTCCAGGGGAAGAATCTAGGCAAGCAGCTGATCCGAATCGCAGACGCGGAATAGACCACATCCCCCGTTTCGGTCTCGTGCTAGGAAACGGACGAGACTGAGACGGGGATGGCGTTCAGTACCGCGTTCCCGCTCGCGACATCCATCACGCTGTCATCGGTGAGGACGTTGCTCGGGACTCCGGCATGCGCTTGCGCGACCGCCATGCGAATCCCCTTCACGTCATGCCCCCAACCATGAGGCAGGGAGACGACGCCAGGCATCATCGAGTCAGTCGTCTCGACGGCCACCGTGAGCTTGCCGACTGCAGAGCTGACCTCGCAATTCCCTCCAGCTTCGATCCCGAGTTTCGACGCGTCCGCCGGATTCATCAAAAGCGTGCAGCGCGAACGACCCTTCACGAGACTCGGGATGTTATGCATCCAGCTGTTATTCGACCGGACATGCCGACGGCCGATCAGCAGGAGCTGGTCACCGTCCATGGGCTCGTCCAATCGGTCAGTCACCCGCTTCCAGTCCTCGACCAATTCAGCCGGGGCCAGTTCCAGATGTCCCGACTTGGTCTTCAATCGACCCGGAAAACGTTCGATCATCGGACCGAAATCAATTCCGCTTGGCTTTTTGGCCAGCTCGGCGAGGGAGAGTCCGCCCGGCTTGGCACCAAAGAGATCGCCCTGCCATCCGGTTCGCAATCGCAGATCGAGCTGCTTTTCGATCGGAGACAAACCTTCGAGCTCGGCCAGGATTTCCGCGCGATCGCGACCGGCAATCGGACTCGCTGGATCCTTCAGCTGGCGATCGACGCCCTCCTCGACCATTTCATCGTGAATGATGGCTGGATCAGCGTCCGCGCCCTTCCCCCGCAAGATCAGCGCGACCTTCGCCATGATGTCCTCATCTCGAAGACCCTCATGCTTGAAAACCGGCGGGGAATATTTCGCAAAGCTACGAACCGCATTGCCCAGGAAGGTGAGTTCGTATTGTTCTTCGCATAGCCCTGAAGGCGGCGGAAGAATCACGTCTGCATGACGCGTCGACTCGTTCAGATAGATGTCGAAGGCCAGGTAGAAGTCGAGATCGGCAAAGGCGCGATCCAGCCTCTTGCTATTAGGAAAAGAACGAACCGGATTCGATGCAACGGAAATGACCGCGCGCGTTTGGCCCTCGCCGGGAGTCTCGATCTCTTCGGCCAGCCCGGCTGCCGGAAATTCGCCATTTATTTCCGGATAGCCCTTCAAGCGACTCTTCCAGCGTCCGGTCCGGAATCCGCGTCCACCGGGTTCGCGGTCGTCAACACGAGACGCGACCGGCGACGAAGTCATCACACCTCCCGGCCGATCGAAGTTTCCGGTGACCACGTTCAAGATGGCTGTCATCCAGGCAGCCGACGTTCCGAACTCGACCGTGTGCGCGCCCATCCGTCCGTAAACGGCGCCCGCCTTGGCATTGGCTAGGTCACGCGCCTGTCGACGCGTCGTCTCGGCGTCGATGCCGCAGATGTCCGCGACACGTTCGGGTGTAAAGGCGGCGACAAGGGACCGAATCGTTTCGACACCATCGAGCCAAGGCTCGAGTCGACCGATTGAATCGAGCTTCTCTTCGAATAAGGTCTGCACGAGAGCGGCCAACCAGATCGCGTCGGTGCCGGGACGAATAAAGAGATGTTCATCCACGCGCTCGGCCGTCTCACTCTTTCGAGGATCGACAACCACCACGCGGCCGCCGCGTGCCGAGATGGCTTTCAAGCGGCCGGGGAAATCAGGAGCCGTCACCAGACTGCCATTCGAGGCCAGCGGATTCGCTCCGAGCATCAGCAGATGGTCCGTCCGATCGAGATCGGGAAGAGGGAAGGCGTTCGGGTCGCCCCAGAGCAGGCCGGAGACCAGATGCTGAGGCATCTGGTCAAGCGTCGAGGCGGAATAGAGGTTGGTGGTCCCCGCCGAGAGAACCAGCGGTCGAACGTAGAGGCTCGTCGCCAAGTGATGAACGATGGGATTGCCCAGGATCAACGCCAGGGAGGATCGACCGTGTTCCTCGAAAATTCCGCCCAGCCGCGTCTCGATTTCAGCAAATGCCTCGTCCCAGGTCGCCGGGACGAGTTCACCATCACGGCGAACCAGCGGGGTCTGTAGCCGGTCTGGATCGTGGTGGAGTTCGCCAAGGGTGGATCCCTTGGGACAGATAAAACCCTGGCTAAAGGGGTCCTCCTTGTCTCCCCTCACCCGAACGACCTGGTCGCCGGCGATTTCGAGCGTTACGCCACACGTCGCCTCGCATAGATTGCAGGTCCGATGGACCGTTCGGGTTTCTTCGCTCGAGGTGGTTCCCGGGGGCATTGGCGTCTCTCCTTGCGATTATTCTAGTGGAATTCTGGCCTGGGGCAGCGGCCAGATCGACCATGCTGATAATTGACACGCCATCACATTAGAAATAGATTCTCCGGGGTCGGCACGCGCCCCAAAACGATTTCGTCAATCAACGCGATCGTTGAAGGCCGAATTTCCTTGCCTCAAAGACTGACAGAACACGAAGAACCAGACACGCTTCCCGTGGCGCGCCGATTCGTGCTCACCTGCAAGCGCGCTCGCACAAACGACTCGCTCGGTCTGGGAGGAAACTGATGCGCGGCTCGAAGATTCGACCTCTTCTACTCCTCGGCGCGGCCGCCGTCGTGGTGGCCCTGCTTGTCTTGATCAGCTCAAAGCCAGAAGACCGCGAACGAAAAAGCGCCGCCCCCCTCGTTCGAGTCACTGTGGCCGAACCAACCCCTCATCAATTCACCGTGAAGGCCTACGGATCCGTGTCGCCGCGGACCGAGAGCGACCTGATTCCGCAGATTTCCGGCGAAGTGCTCTGGATCTCACCGTCGATGGTCGCCGGCGGTTTTTTCGAAAGAGGCGACATACTGGCGCGAGTCGATTCTGCCGACTACCGGGTCGATCGCGAAACAGCCCGTGCATCGGTGGCTCGAGCAGAGAGCGATTTTCGCCGCGCCGATAAGGAACTCGGCCGGCAGCGCCGCCTGAAGGATCGATCCGTCGCGAGCGAGTCTCGGATCGATGATGCGGAGAACGGATTCTATGTCGCCGAGGCGAGTCTTCTCGAAGCACGCGCCCGACTCGAACGTGCGACCCGCAACCTGGCGCGCACGGAACTGAAAGCGCCCTACCGTGGCCGCGTTCGCAGCAAGAAGGTCGATGTCGGCCAATTCGTGACCCGCGGCAGCGTAATCGCCAGGCTGTACGCCGTCGACTTCGCCGAGATCCGCCTGCCGGTTCCCGATCGCGAACTCGCCTTTCTCGATGTGCCCCTGGTGCCAAGTGGTCTGTCCGCAAATCGCGATGTAACGAACGGCCCTGGGGATCCCAATCAAGGCGGTTCCCCAGTCAGCCTCAGCGCAAAGTTCGCAGGTCGCGTCCACCACTGGACCGGAAAGCTGGTTCGGACCGAGGCCGAACTGGATCCGCGTACGCGAATGGTGCACCTCGTGGTACGGGTGGCTGACCCTTATGGTCTGGCCGACCTTGGCCTGGCCGAAAACGGCCAGGCCAAGGTCGGCCTTACCGAAAGCGGCGAAGCCGCTTTCGGGCTAGCGGAGGACGTTTCGGGCGAGTCTTCGAGGGCAGCCGAGGCGGGACTGATAGATGGTCTGCCGGCGAAGCAGGAGTCCGGTTCGACCGCGCCTCTCGCGGTGGGACTCTTCGTCGAAGCCCTCATTCAAGGGCAGTCGATTGAGCGGGCCTTCGTGATCCCGAGAGACGCGTTGCGAGAGGGCAATCTCGTCTACGTTGTCGACTCTGAACAGCGAATCCAGTTCCGAAAAGTCGAAGTCCTCCGGATGGAACGCGAGAACATCATCGTGAGCGCAGGGCTCGAGTCCGGCGAACGCATCTGCACAACGCCCTTGCAAGCCGCCATCAACGGGATGCGTGTCCGCGTCTTTGAACCGAAGGGCGCGAATGAGCCGGTCGACCAATCGCTCGAAAACCATGGCCTCGCCAAGCGCCCTGGCGAACCCGCTGAGATTCTCCAATGAATCGCATCATCGCATGGTTCGCTCGGAACCATGTCGCGGCCAATCTTCTGATGGCGCTGATGGTCTTTGGCGGAATCTTCAGCTACCCGAGCATTCAACAGAAGACCTTCCCCGATATCGACGTCAACGTCATTTCCATCGGCGTGACCTATCTCGGCGCCGCGCCAGAGGAAGTCGAGCAGGGCGTCTGTATCCGAATCGAAGAAGAGATAAACGGCGTGAACGGCATCGAGGAGATCACCTCGTCCGCGGCCGAGGGCGCATGCGGTGTGAGCGCAGAGCTCATGGACGGCTATCCCGTCGACCGCGCCCTGTCCGAGATCAAGAACGCGGTCGACTCGATCACGACATTCCCGATCGAAACCGAAAAGCCGATCGTCAGTCACGCTGAAATCAAACGCACCATCCTTCGAATCGCGATCAGCGCCGACGCCTCGGAAAAGTCGCTCAAGGTCTATGGCGAACGAATTCGTGATTCGATCGCCGGCCTGCCCGATATCACCCAGGTCGAACTGCAGAATGCTCGGGATTACGAGATTTCGATCGAAGTCCCGGAAGAATCGCTGCAGCGATTCGCGCTGACCTTCGACGAAGTCGTGGCGGCCGTCCGCCGCGGATCCCTCGATCGCCCCGGCGGTTCGATCAAGACGAGCGCCGGTGAAATTCTTCTTCGCACCAAGGGACAGGCCTACACGCGTCCTGAATTCGAGCAGATCGTTCTGCGTACGGAACCCGATGGATCCCGGTTGCTCCTCTCCGATGTCGCTCGAATCGTCGATGGCTTCGACGAAGAGGATCGCTACGCGTACTTCGATGGGAACTCGGCCGTGAGTATCCGGGTTTTCCGAGTTGGGGATCAGAAGGTCCTGGAGCTGGAGAATGCGGTCACGAACCAGATCGAAGACCTTCGCGGCCTGCTCCCCGAAGGTCTTTCCATCACGACCTGGCAGAATGCCGCCACCATGCTCAGCGATCGTCTCGGAATCCTGATCAAGAATGGTCTTGGCGGATTCGTTCTCGTCTTCATCACGCTCGCCCTCTTCCTGCGTTTGAAGCTTGCGATCTGGGTGAGCCTGGGCGTTCCACTCTCGATCCTCGGTGCTCTCCTGGTCTTTCCAATCGCCGACGTTTCGATCAACGTGATTTCCCTCTTCGCCTTCATCATGGTGCTCGGCCTGCTCGTCGACGATGCGGTCGTGGTCGGCGAAAACGTGCATCGGCATCAGGAGAACGCCGAAGACCCACTCGAAGCGGCGATCGCGGGCGCTCGAGAGGTTTCCGTCCCTGTCATTTTTGGCGTATTGACGACGATCGCGGCGTTCGGCCCAATGATCTATGCCCCTGGAACCATGGGGCAGATTTTCGGCGTGATCGGTTTGTCCGCGATTTTGTGTCTGATCTTTTCAATCATCGAATCGCAACTCGTACTGCCCGCGCATCTGGGTCACATGAAATGGACCGATGCGCAAGCGATCGAAAAACAGGGATCGATCTATTCCCGCTGGAAGAATCTCCAGACCTATATGGCGACAAGCCTCACGCGCTTCGCTCGCGACCGCTATCGACCCCTTCTCGATCGCGCGATTACGGCACGTTATTCGGTCCTTGCGGGCGGAGCTGGCCTTCTCATCATCGCTTTGACGACGGCCGCATTCGGAATCGGGTCGGCGAAGATGAACTTCTCTTTCTTTCCGCCGGTTGAAAGTGACTACGTCACCGCGTCTCTCGTGATGCCACAGGGAACCCCGGTCGAAGCGACCGAGCGGGCAGCACGCTTGCTCCTGGCGTCGGCTCATGCAGCCCGGGATGAGATGGACGATGAGGGGCTCGAGGTCGACGGGGAATCTCTCGTCAAGCACGTTCTCTTCTCGATTGGCACACAACCCATGAGTGGCGGTGGCGGCCCCAGAGACAGGGCCATTGCCAAGGGCAGTCACGTCGCAGAAGTCAGCATGGCGATTCAGTCCGGGGATGAACGGCCCATCAGCGCTGCGGAAGTCAAGCGGCGATGGCGCGACCTCACGCCGGCCATCCCGGGCGTCGTCGAACTCGTCTTCAGTGCCGATCTCTTCAGCGCCGGGAACCCCATCGACATCCAACTCCGGTCGAATAACATCGATGCGCTTCGCGAAGCCGCAGATCGCCTGAAAGAGCGTCTCTCCGGATTCGCGGGCGTGACCGACATCAGCGATTCCTTTCGCGAAGGGAAGCGCGAGATCAAACTCGACATCCTGCCCGCTGCGCAGTCTCTCGGCCTCACCCTCGATGATCTCTCCAAACAGGTCCGTCAAGCCTTCTACGGCGAAGAAGCCCAGCGCATTCAGCGTGGCCGGGACGATATCCGGGTGATGGTTCGCTACCCGAAAGAGGCGCGACGATCGCTCAGCGATCTCGAGGATCTCCGTATCCGCACACCGGATGGAGGAGAGGTTCCCTTCTACGCCGTGGCCCGTGCTGAGATCGGTCGCGGATACGCCACGATCAAACGCAGCAATCGCCAGCGTGTCATCCATGTGACCGCCGATGTCGACTCGAAACAAATTGGAGCGGGTACGATCATCACGGACCTCGAGGCGAATTTCATTCCCCAGCTCGTCGCCGACTATCCCGGGCTCACGCATTCACTCGAAGGTGAACAAGCCGAACAGAAGGAGAGCATCGTCGGGCTCTTCAAGAACTACGTCATTGCGCTGCTAGTGATCTACGCATTGCTCGCGATTCCCTTACGTTCCTACGTCCAACCCTTGATCATCATGGCCGTCATTCCCTTTGGCCTGGTTGGCGCCATCTTCGGCCACTGGATCATGTTCTTTGCGCGAGAAATCTTCACAGACCAATCCTTCAACTTCTCGATGATGTCGATTTTTGGCTTCGTCGCGCTGACCGGTGTTGTCGTGAACTCGAGTCTCGTACTCGTCCACTACATCAATGAACGTCGCGCTTCGGGAAGCTCCCTCGAAGAAGCCGTTCGAGAAGCCGGGGTCGCGCGATTCCGGCCCATCATCTTGACCTCAATTACGACCTTCGTCGGATTGGTCCCGATCCTGCGCGAAACGAGCGTCTCCGCACAATTCTTGATCCCGATGGCGACTTCCCTGGCTTTCGGCGTGCTCTTCGGCTCGACGATTTCGCTCTTTCTCGTTCCAAGCGCCTATATCGTGCTCGAAGACCTGCGTAAAGGCCTCATGACCAAGCCTAGTACGGTGACCCCAACTGAACCCTATGACCGTTTCAGCCCGGGCGCGCCGGATGGCGCCTAACACCGAGAGCGCGAGCCTGCGCTAGCTCACGTTACAAAAGCTCATCGGCCAGAATATCGAGCGCTTCCGGCTGCATCCCGCCGATCAGCATAGTCCCAACTTCACGTCGCTTGCCGGCTTCCTTCCAGGCCTGCAATCGATCGCGAATCTTACCCTCGGACCCCACCAGATGAACGGCATCGACGAGCTCATCGGGCACCGCGGCAACCGCTTCCTTCTTCTGTCCGGACAAGAAGAGGTCCTGAATCTTCACCGCCGCCTCTTCGAAGCCGAGGCGCTTCGCGTAATCGTTATAGAAATTCTTGTCTCGTGCACCCATGCCGCCGATATAGAGGGCCATATTCGCTTTGACCGGAGCCATGGCGCGCTCGACATCGTCGCTGAGGATGACCGTGCATGAGGACATCACATCAAAGTTCTCAAGGCTCCGCTTGACTGCGGATTTGGCGAAACCCTTTTCCAGATGGGGCTTCAGAACTTCGTCGAAACGTTCCGGGTCAAACATCATGGGGATGACGCCGTCCGCGACTTCCGCTGAACACGCCAGCCCATTCGGACTGATCGAAGCCGTGTAGATGGGAATCGATGGATCACCATGAAGAATGCTCTTGAGCGGTTTGCCAAGACCCGTCGTGCCCTCGCCCGTGAGTGGAATCTGGTAGTGCGTGCCCGAAAACTCCAACGGTTTCTCGCGCGCCCAGATCTGGCGAATGATCTCGATGTACTCGCGGGTTCGTGTCAGCGGCTTGCCGTAGGGGACGCCATGAAAGCCCTCGACGACCTGCGGACCCGATGGCCCAAGACCCAGCTTGAAGCGCCCGCCCGAAAGTTGGTTGAGCGACGTCGCTGTCATCGCTGCCATCGCCGGTGTTCGCGCGGGCATCTGCATGATGGCCGTTCCGACATTGATCGTCTCCGTCTTGGCGGCCACCCAGGTCGCCGTCGTCACGGCGTCGTTTCCGTACGCCTCGGCCGTCCAAGCGGAATCGAAGCCGAGCTTCTCGGCATGTCGAATGAGATCGAGGTTGAGTTGAACACGCGGTCCGAAGGACATGGCGCCGATGGCTAGTTTCATGTGAGAATCCTCATCTTTAGGTTTTATTGGGTTAAGGGAGCGTTCATTTCGGGCCGATGAAATTCGGCTGGTCTACGGACGCGTTATCGCTGCAGGGTCTTCTGGGCATTCTCTGCGAATTTCTTCGCAGCTTTTTCATCTTTCATCAGGCTCTTGACCTTGAACGGCACATCGATTCCGCGCTGACATCCCGGGCGTTCGCGAATCGCATCGAGCCAGCGTCGCATATTGGGAAGACCATCAATCGAAACGCCGGACCAGCGATAGGTTCGAACCCAACACCAGTTCGCGATATCCGCGATTGTAAACTCGCCGCCGCCAAGCCATTCGTTCTCGGAGAGGCCTCGATCGATGACTTCGAAGAGTCTCCGGGTCTCGTGCTGATAGCGATCGATTGCGGGCTGGATCTTTTCCGGAAAATATCGGTAGAAGACATTGGCCTGGCCCATCATCGGCCCGACACCGCCCATCTGAAACATCAGCCATTGCATCGTGCGCGACCGACCCTTCAAGTCCGTTGGCAGGAGTCGACCGGTTTTCTCAGCGAGATAGACCATGATCGCGCCGGTTTCGAAAACGGCAAAGCCGCTTCCGTCGGAGCGATCATTCGCCACCTCGTGATCCACGATGACGGGAATCCGACCGTTCGGATTCAGCTTCAGAAACCATTCGCCTTTTTGCGTATTCGCCGCCAGATCGATGGCATGGCATTCATATGGGAGCTCGAGTTCTTCGAGCGTCACCGACGCCTTATGCCCATTCGGCGTTGGCGATGTATAGAGATCGATCGTTGCCATTTTGTTCGACTAACCCCGCATCGCGGCCAAACAACCCGCGCTCTCGAGAACGGCGTCGAGTTCACCATTCCCGCCTATTTCAGCATATCGCTTCCGAATTGCGATCAGCGATTTCGCATGATATTTCTGTGGCTGCTGCGTAAACGTCTTACCTGCGAGCTCGACGCTAAATTCCTCGTCTCCCGCGGCCATCGCTGTTGCGTTCGCCAGCGTCCATGGACAGAACAAGTCACCGACCTGACTCTTCAAGAAGGGTGCAAGCGTCGCTTCCAGGTCCGTCCAGCTCTCGAACTCACCTTCGGCCGTTGGCCAGAGCATCCTATGAATCCAATCGAGAAGATTCGGCGCACTCGATTCGATCCAAGCCGCTCCGGTTGGATCCGTCCAGGCATTGTAGATCTGCCCCCAAAGCCCGAAGTCCGCAAAAGAGGGGCGACCCCCAAATAGATAGGCACGATTCGCAAAATGAATATCCAGAAGCTCGACGGCTTCTTGAAAGGATTCTTCAATCTGAGGTGCGGTGACTTCACTCGACCCCACGAAGAAGACCCGACCCGTCATGCGCTCGATGATCTGTTTTCGGATAGCGAGACGTGCCTCTTCGTTGCCCTTCGGCGCCATCGTTGCAGCGATTCGTCCGCCCGCCGAAAGACGATCTTCCTCGCGTGCCCAGCGAAGATGGAACATCCACTTGTTGCCCCATTCATCCCCGAACTCTTCCAGCAGAAGTGATACGAATTTTGAGATGGGCTCATCGGGATGTGTCGATCGCTCTGGATATAAGGCCTCCATCGCATCCATGATCGGTGTCGAATCTTGCAGGCCCTTCTCGTCCGGCGTCACAACGAGGGGAATGATCGGAATCTTCGCGTATTTCTGATAGTCGGCCATCGTCTCAGAATTCCGCACGATCCACTCGTGAGGAATCTGCTTGTATCTGAAATAGGACCTGATCTTCACCGAGAATGGCGACAACTCCACTCCGTAAATGCGATAGTGATCGGACATCAGCAGCTCTCCATGAGAAAAACGAGAAGTAACGAATGTGCGGGATTCAAACCCTGACTTCCCCGGCTTCGATCCGCTCGAAGGCGGCGACGTCGAGTGGCCGGTAGCGACCCTTCTCGGGATCTCGAAAGTAGAGTCGATCTGAGAGCTTGGCCGGGTCGTACCCTTCGCGAACGAGATCGACCTTTCGATGTTTGAAGGTCCCCGTGATCTCCATCTGCGGGAGAATACGAACGAAGGTCGGCCGCGCATAGGAGGCCAATCCTTCTTCGACCACGCGATCGAGCGCATCGATGTCGGAACTCTCATTCGTGACGAGCGCGGCCATCCCGGTTCGGCCGTCCGTCCCCGGAATTCCGACACCATCGATATTCGCTTCTTCGATCCCGGCGACACCCGAGATCACTTCGGCGACCTCGCACATCATCCCGCCGGCGCTGTGATCGAGGGGAAAGCAACAATAACTACGATCATCCACTCCCAGCTTCAGTGCCTTCCAGGCCGCGATCCCGGATGTAATTGCTTTCGAATGGCTGATTCGTGCAGCCTTCGGAAGTCCGGTCGTTCCGCTCGTGTAGATCAAGAAAAGACCATCGCTGCCCAGACGCGCGGCACGTAGCGACAAATCAACTGCGGCCGAGGATTGGTGCGTAAGCGCGGCGTCGAAACTGGTCGCGGAGGGCGCAGCCTCCTGCATCACAGCTGGAATTGCGGCCGCATCTTCGATCCGCGCACTCGAGCTACCCGCAACCAGAACCTGTGGCTTCGTCGAAAGCTCCGGCAAAGCGGACGCCACGTGCTCCACCATCTCGTGACCAACGATCCAATGTTCAGCATTCGCTTCCCGCATGCAATGCGCCAAGCGCTCGCCAGTCAGGTTCGTATTGAGCAGCGCCGACACGACGCCAATACGAGAGAGACCGAGCCAGATCCCAACATACTCGGACCGATTCTCCATCGAGAGCGCAACGACGTCACCGCGGGTGAGGCCTTCCCCGTTCGCCCAGTCCGCCACACGGTTGGCGAAGGCGTCGAGCTCACCCCAGGTCATGCTTCCCGAATCGCCTAGCAGCGCCGGACTCTTCGATCGACTCGTAACATGTTGTGCCAGCAGGTCCGAGTAGTCGACTTGCTTGTTGGCACCGACATTCCTCACCGCCGCGAGAATCGGAACCATCGCACGGATGACTTCGAAATCTCTTCGCGCGCTTTGAAGACTCTTGAGGATTCCCATGGTCTGTTTCACTTGCCTCTCGTCAACATGAACTCGTTCATCATTTTTGAAACGAATCCAAAATCCGAACTACTCCGACAACACCCGAATCTCATCACTCCCCGATGGCAGCGATATCGATGTCCCATCGCGACCGAGTGTAATGGGCCCGCCATACGCATCCCGAACCCCTTTCATAAAGATCGTACTGAGCCCGGGAAGCGGCATCGGTGGCACAACATGGTAGTAGAGAAGATGGCCGACCTTCGCGGATTCCGCGATTTCGGCCGCTTCGACGGGACTTGCATGGTAGTCGAGCACATCCACCGCGATCTTGGCGACCGCGTGGTTCCCAACCATTTCCGCGGAATCTTGAATCACACCCATCAGCTCCGGCGAGATTGCTTCATGGACCAGCAAGTCGACTCCGCGCGCGTGAAGCTCGAGATTCGCACTCTTCTTGGTATCGCCGCTGACCACGACCGATCGGCCCCCGTACTCAAATCGGTATCCCACAGCAGGCCGGATGGGCGGATGCTCAACCTTGAACATCGTCACTCGCAGTCCGTCCTTCTCGAGAATGACTGTCGCCTCGCCCATCGCCGGTTCGGCGAATCGGCGGGCCGCGAAACCTGAGCCAGTAGGCGGCGCAGTCTCGGGACCATGATGCGCCGTCCGATACACGGCATCCAGGCGATAGGCTCGATTGAGTCCCTGCGCGATTCCTTCGATGCCCTCCGCGCCATAGAGCGGTAGTGGTAGGCGATGGCTACCCGCAGTCCATCGCAGAAGGCCCAACTCTCCCAAACCGTCGATGTGGTCCGAGTGGTAATGCGTAAGAAAGACGCCATCAACTTGAGGAGGCTGATAGCCCACCTCGATCAGATTTCGCGCCGCTCCCGAGCCAGCATCGACCAGATAGAGCGATTCGCCGGCCACGATGGCCAAACAAGGCCCCGATCGATCCGGATCGGGCAACGGCCCTCCGGCGCCACACAGTGTCACATGTAAACCGTCCGGCAAGGCGGCAATCGAATCGGCAGCCAAATTGGCTTGCAGCGCAATTCGCATGACGCGAAGCGCTATCGGTCCGCGAAAGAACCACGCGACAAAGCCAAGCCCAATCACCAATAATGAAACCAAGACCCAGAATCTGCGCACGGCTAATCCCCCTGATTTAATGGCATTGATTATGCCATAATATGACCCATGACGACCAGTACAGATTTCCCAACGGACGGACGGGTCCAGCGCTCCGAGCGAAGTCGAAGCGCGATCGTGGGTGCGATGCTTCAATTGATTGGCGAAGGATCGCTTTCACCCACCGCTCAGAAGGTCGCAGAACGCGCGGACGTTGGCGTGCGCACCGTATTTCGGCATTTTTCCGATATGGAAACGCTCTTCGCGACCATGAATGAGCAGCTTACCACCGACGTGGAATCGCTCTTCGTCAATGAAGTCCAATCGGGACCTTTTACGGAACGCGTCGACGCTTTGATCGAACGCCGCGTTTCCATTTTCGGCAAGCTAGCCCCCTATGTTCGCTCCTCCACACTTCAGCGCTGGAGATCTACGTTCCTCCAGCAAGAACACGAGCGGACGACACGAATCTTGCGACGTGATCTGCGCCGCTGGCTTCCCGAAGTTGAGGCCGCCCCGAGCGAAGTCGCGGATGCACTCGAATTGGTCCTGTCCTTTGAGGCCTGGAATCGCCTGCGTATCGAACAGAAGCTTGGCTTGCGGCGAACCACCGCCGTCATGCGTCTCACCATTCTCGAACTGTTGAGAGAACATATTCGATCGCGTTGAACACGGTCGTCACCTACGCCACCCAGGTCGAACCGATTCGAAGTCACCCACAGAGTCGCAGGAGAGCTCCATGACCATTGATCCGTACTCACTCGTCGGTGTTCCGGCGTCCCCATATAGCCGCAAGCTTCGGGCCGTCTTCCGATATCGCAGAATCCCGTTCCACTGGATCATCCAGGGCTCTCCGGAGGCGGCCGGTCTCCCCACGCCTAAGGTCTCTCTCATCCCACAGCTCATGATCAAGGCCGAGAATGGCGAACTCGTTGCGCGGACGGATACGACTCCGATCATTCGAGAACTTGAAGAACTCGTTCAAAACGATCGCTCCGTCATTCCCGTCGATCCTGCCCTGGCTTTTTTCGACGCACTCATCGAAGACTACGGAGACGAATGGCTCACCAAGGCGATGTTCCACTATCGATGGGCCTTTCAAGACGACATCAAGAAGGCAACCCTCGTCCTTCCCCGACTATCCGGGATGCAATTGCCAAACGAAACACTCGAAAAGGCCGGCGAAGTATTTTCTTCGCGGCAGATCGGGCGCCTCGGCGTGGTCGGTTCGAACGACGTCACAGGACCTCTGATCGAGGAGAGCTACCTTCGCCTACTGACGATTCTCGAGGAACATTTAGAGACGAACCGATTCGTCATGGGCCAGCGCCCAGGGGCCAGCGACTTCGGTCTCTTTGGCCAACTCACCCAGTTGGCACAATTTGACCCGACCTGCATGGCTGTCTGCCTCCAGACCGCACCACGCGTCTACGCATATACCGACATCGTCGAGGATCTCTCTGGACTCGAGCCGAAGGACGATCAGTGGTTCGCGCGCGACGAGTTGCCCTCGACATTTCACGACCTACTGAATGAGATCGGCCGCGTTCACGCTCCCTTCTTGTTAGGCAACCACAAGGCCCTCCAGGAAGGTCTTAAACAGGTCGACTGTCTGGTCGATGGCCGAGCCTGGACTCAGAAGCCCTTTCCCTATCAGGGGAAATGTCTCGAATGGCTACGTCGGGACTACCGAGCCCTAGAAGCGGGCGATCGAGAGTTCGTCGACAAGACTCTTGTCGGAACCGGCATCGAAATTCTTTTCGATTAGCAGGTTTCGAAAACGATCCGTACCGAGCTCGATACGGGAGGAGCTTGGACGGCATCCAATCGAACGAATGGCTCCCTCACACTATCTAGGGGTGCACTATTACGAGCGAGTCTTGACGGGAGTCACCACTCTCTTGGTCGAGAAGGGGAAGCGATCCCTCGAAGAATTGGAAGCGCTCGCCGGTGGCGCATTCCCCCCTTTCGAATCCAATCGCACGCGAGCCCATGGCGGTGAGCTTCGCAAGGAACACACCTATCCCATCGAGTTCGAATTAAAAGTTCTTTGGGGTGATCCGAGTTCGCAAAATGAATCCGTCATCGTCGAAGTTTTAAACGAGCTGGTGTAAATTTAGTGGCACGACGACTACGTCAATCAGATCGCCAATCAGATTCGAGCCAAAGGAGAATGAAGATGACAGCCATGATTCCGACCAGATCCAATCAAATCCTCGTGCTCGCGGCTGACGGTCGTTCAACACTCCACCGTTAGTCACAGATTTTGATGAGCATGGATCGATTCAGCAATCGATTCATGCTTCACCGCGAGTCCTTTGAAGATCGCACCCACGACCGGCTTCGCCGTCCCGTAATGGAGCACGAGAACCGCCTCGTCGTCGGCGCATTGTGGAGACTCGCCTGCCCATGCGAAAGCTACCTGCGCAATCCTGTTGGAATCAATTCGCGGCCCTCTGGGCCTTCCTCAATTCCGTCACATTTTCTGTCACCGGAATCTACTACGTCAATCAAGTCGGGCTGAACCCGCTCGAACTGATTCTGATCGGTACGGCGATGGAAACAGCCGCCTTTCTCTTCGAGGTGCCAACCGGCGTCGTCGCCGATGTCTATAGCCGTCGCGCATCCATCGTCTTCGGGCTCTTCCTCACGGGCGTTGCGATTCTTGTCATCGGTGCGCATCCGACATTCTGGGTCGTCACCGCCGGCGCCTTTCTTTTCGGACTCGCGTCGACGTTCATCAGTGGTGCAATCGATGCCTGGCTCGCAGACGAAATCGGCGTTGACAATATTGGTCCCGCGTACTTCCGAGGTGCCCAACTCGGCTACGCCGGTGCTTTCGTGGGCATTTTCGTTGGTGTCAGTCTTGCGACCCTCTCACTGACCCTACCGATTTTCCTTGCTGGCGGATCCATGATCGCGTTGTCTTTGTATTTCCTGTTAGGCATGCCCGAAACAGGTTTCCATCCCGTGCCTAGAGAAGGCCGGGGGTCATGGAAGGCCATGGGCACCACCTTTTCCGAAGGCATCGGCCAGATCCGCTCGAAGCCTATTCTCATAGGACTCTTCAGCATTGCTGCCGTGATGGGAATGTACAGCGAGGGCGTCGACCGGCTCTCGGAGCCCCATTTCTTGAAGAACTTCGAATTCCCCTCGATCGGTGAACTCGAGCCCGTTCTTTGGCTCGGAGCCATTCGTGCGATTGCACTTCTACTGAGCATCGCGGGCACGGCCATTACCAAACGTTATGTGGACCCAAGCCAGTCCCGACAAGCGCGAACTGGACTCATCGTGATTACCTTCCTCGAGATTCTGGGAACCGCCGGTTTCGCGCTCTCCGGCCATTTCATCCTAGCCATCGCTTGGATCTGGCTGGCGGGTATGGCTCGCTCTGCCGCGGGTCCCATCTACCGGACCTGGTTGAATCAGAATCTCGACTCTCGCTCCCGTGCGACGGTCCTTTCCATGAGCAGCCAGATGGATGCATTCGGGCAGATTGCCGGGGGGCCCATCGTGGGATCCATCGGGCTCGCCGTATCCCTTCGCGCGGCGCTTGGATTTTCGGCTCTCATCCTGAGCCCGGCACTCTGGATCTATACGAGACTTGGCGTTCCTAACAACGACGCCAGGATTGCCGGCTCAGATGGACTCGGTGGATGAAGAGTCAAACGACTCCTCGGAAGACTCAACCCAGCGCCACGCCGCGATCAGACAGGCGACCGCGATCCCCACCGCAACAAAGTGGAGCGCAGTCGCTATCGATTCGCAATTCGGCAGGAGCCCCCATCGACTGAGCAGCCAGTTCCAATCATGAATATGGCCGCCTACCAATGGCAAGGCCTGGGCCTGCGCGTCGCCGAGATAGCGAGCCGTATACATCAGACTCTCTGCAAACCAGATCCCCATGAGCCTGGCTTCATAGGGCTTTCCGGATTGGACGAAATGCAGAGCGCATGCGACGGGAAAGAAGAGTTGCCCAATCGTGCCACCGAGAAAATGCACGGTCGGACCCATGAAGCCCAGAAACACATGCCCGGCTTCATGGAAGAGCAGGTTCACACCGTCGATGAAATGGTAGTCGTAGTCGAAGGCGAGCCAGCCCACGTAGATGAGAAGGACGGCCAGGAGGAATCGTTTGGCGATCATATTCCGTCATCGGCCAAACGCCTCTGGAACTTTTCGTGCAGAGCGCGGCAGGCGAACGCGCAACTTTCTGCGCAAACGGCTGCATGGATTCATTTGCTGATTCGACGTGCGGCCATCTGCTAGCGTCGAGGCGCAAACAGAATGGAGAGCGTAGAATGACTACGAAGGATCAGACGACTTTTACGGCGATGCGAGATGCCACCCGCGACGACTACAAGATCATCGGACGGCAATCCCTCGAATTCTTCCAAGGCCTACCGAAGAGAATCCTCGGGCATCTCGAGCTTCTTTCTGGTGATACCGGTGGTTATGCAGTGGATCGTCTGACCCACAGCCTGCAGACGGCGACCCGTGCAAAGCGCGACGGGAAAGACGAGGAATACATTGTTTGCGCGCTCCTTCACGATATCGGCGACACGCTCGCAAGCAGCAATCACGCGGACCTGGCCGCAACCATTCTCGAACCCTTCGTCAGTGAGAAGAACCTCTGGATCGTGAAGCATCACGGAATTTTCCAGGGCTACTACTTCTTCCATCATCTCGGCCTCGACCGAGACATGCGCGACCGCTTCCGGGACCACGAATATTGGCGAGACTGCGCCGAGTTCTGTGAGAAATACGACCAGAACAGCTTCGACCCCGAATACGACACGCTTCCTCTAGAAGCCTTCGATGCGGCCATGAACAAGGTCTTCGCCGCGCCCCGCAAATCCATCTACGTGCCAGCGACTTCCTAGCGCCGCTCAGAGCAAGGACCGTCCTAGGATTCCGAGCGCGACTCCAAACGCAGGAAATAGCGCGGAGGAAATCCGGTCAAGACGCGGAAAGCAAAGGGAAGGGCGTTGTCGGCATCGACACGAATGTGCTCTTCGCCAACGGCGGGAACCGGTACGGCCGTATAGTTGCCACGACCTTCTTCGAGTGTGACTTTGACGTTTGGATTTTCGAGCGCCCGCCCGTACCAGGCGCGTGGCCAATGATTCACGGCCACATAGAGTTGGCCCGCGCGATTGATACGCGCGAGCACCCGGTCGTGTTCGGCACCTTCCTCGTCGAGCGTCGTGATGACGAGGGTCGTCTGATTGGCGGGCTGAAAAACTCCGATCAGGGACTCAAATCCGATGACGATTGCGACGTAGACGGCAACGGCAATCGCGATTCGCTTCATGATCTTCATTTGGATCTCCTATTTCCTGCGCCATGGACAACCAGTTCGAGTCATCGTCTTCTGGCATATTCTGCGATCCGTGTTTGACGACAGCGCAAACGAGCCCGACTAACGTGCCGCCAGATCTCGACGATGGTTCACGAAAATCGGCGATGACCAGGCGCGTTCTTCGGTCTGCGCGAGGCAATCATCATCCGCCGGCCGACCAAAGCATGGATCGACCTGAACACATCGTCCATCCGAGCTGCGGCGGCAACCCAGAGGATCCGCGGCGACCGCCAGACTCGGCGCTTCGATGGCACGCGCATAATAGAGAGAATCGCGTCCGTCCGTGACGTAGTCCCCGTCAACGAAGGTCCCCACGCAGCCTTCTGGATCGGAGTCACATTCGATGACTCTCCACGGATCTTCGACCAGGCCGAGGATTTCTTCGTCCGGCGCCCTCTGCGGTCGGATGCGCACGATCTCGATCCGCGTGATCGGGCGGCGGACGGTCGAGGGGTTATAACATTCGCCCTGACATAACCGTGCGATGCGGTCGGGATCGAGTGCCGATGTCGCATCCGGTCCGCATCCCGGATTCTGCTCAAAGGAGCCGACCGCCTTCACTTGGAAGATCGGGTTCTCGGCGAGTTCGACCTGGCTTCCCATCGGCGTCGGTCTACGGCTGGGGCCATTCAAGAGATCGAACCAGAGGAGAATTCTTGGACCGCTGGTTCCGTAGACTTCCTTTCGGTCCATTGCGTCCCAGACGGCATCACGATCACGGCCATCGGAATGGACCGCCGCGAGTCCGCCATTCAAGAAGAATGACGCGCCACGCTCGACCTCGAACCCGCCGAGCGGAGCTGTTCGTCCGGGAACGTATTCGAAGGGAACGGGCTCCGAGGAGAACTCGGGCGCGTTGAACTGGAATCCGATCGGGGTATTGAGCATGTGGCCGAAGCGCTGCTCCGTGAACTCCGTGCGAGCCACTTCCTTGTATCCGGTACCTGGGCGGGCCGAATGATTATCACTCGCGGCGATGAATCCGAAGTTGAATCGGAAGGGACCGCCAAGACCGTCGTCCCGTCCGAGCGCCATCATGTACTGGACGGAATTCTTCGGCCGATAATTGAATGATGGCTGGAAGCAGTCCCTGCATTGGCCCGCATCCTGCCAGTCGGCGGCAGTCGTCACGGGGACGACATGTGCGCCGCCGTTATTAGGCGCTTCGACGAAGAGCTGCCGGGCTCGGGCCGCCCGATCACTACACTCGCTTTCAGACTCGTCTTCCGCAAGACAGCGGGCCTCGATGATTTCTCCCGCGCGCCAACAGCTGGGCAGAAATCCATGCGCGGGTGCTGGACAAGAGGGAACGCCATTCGCGCTGAATACGATCTCTCGAAAAGGCCGGTACTCCTCGGAATTTCCGTGACCCGAGAACACTTCGACGAGCTTCTGTCGGTCGGGGTCATGGTTGCCAAGGGTCAACTGCTTATCCCATGACGATCCCAGCGGCGTATAGAAACCCCAAGTCGTTCCATGGGGAATGACGAGCGAATCAAAGCCCCAATCATCAAGCTTGGCAAAGAGATCTTCGGGCGTCACCGCGGATTCGCGACAGTCGTCGGGAAGATCGCGCACAGGCACGTCTTGGGCGCAGCTTTCAAGATTCGCGATTTCCGCCTGATAGGTGACGAAATCGAGTCCACCCCGCTCACGGTCATAGAGCCCATAGGCGCCCATCAAGAAAGGCGAAGGCATCAGGGCGCCAACATCGTCGATGCCCAGCGGTGCGCCCGCAGCGATCGGCCGGGTCGGAATTTCATCATCGTCGAGCCCGCGAATGATGACGTTCTTGTGTCCGTAATGGGTCGAGGGTGTCGCGCCGACCTGCGTCCATTCCCAACCGAGGTAGGTCACTAGATCGGGATTGGACTCGGAGCCCGATATTTCATTGCATTGTCGAATCGCATCAACGGTTTCGCTCCAGCGACGCGGCGTCAACGTGATCGCATGATCATTGATCGACCAGAAGTCCAGTGAGGAACAATGTCGCGCAAAATCACAGGCGTCCGAAACCGGATGCGCGCCATCGCCCCCAGACATCGGAAGACTCAGCGTGAATGCGTCAAAGGAGAAGGTCGAATGGACATGCAGATCGCCGAAGAGAATCTGCTTCGGTCGAGCAACCCCGACATCGAGCGCCGCTTCGCCCACAGCCGCCTCTTTTTCAGCAACGAATGCCGCATCGACCGCCCGCGCTTCGGGCAAACCCGCATGCTGCGTGCTCGCGAGTAGGCCGCTGCCGGCGGCGTAAACGATCACGGCCACCAACGCGAGCAATGCGACCAGACCCAAAATCAATTTGCGAAGCATCCAGACTCCTCCATCCGGATCTCGCTGACGGGCGCGTCGAGCCACAAGACCGGGCGCAGAAGTCTAGCCCGAGATTCATCCGCAGAAACTGTGATTCGCAGCTTTCAGATCAGGGCGCCTGCGTCCCGGGCTCATTGAATCCATGCGGCTGGTAGACCCCAATGCACATGTTTTCGTGCATTCCATAGGAAATCTCACCCGTGCTCAGCTCGAATCGGCAGAGCGTTTCGTTCAGAATCGCATATTGAGAGCGCTGGGCCTGGGTGCTCATGTCAAAGCTCAGCCCCTCTACGACCAGTGGCCCTTTATAGAAGCCGTGTCCCCATTCATCCGTTGGCAGATAGCCGGTTCCGGCGGCGAGATAGACGGTTCGCTGGGGAAGGCTTCGGATCGTGAGCACGTCGTTAGGCGAGGGTGCCGACAAGGTTGGAAGCGGCGACAGCGTCGTCGTCGCGGCAGCCATCTCACGTGTACCGGATAGATAGTCCACTTCGATTTTCGGAATTCCGAACTTTTCGATCTCGCCCCTTGAATCCCCCTCGCCAAACGCGGGAATGAATGCGGCCTCTTCGACCGTCACAGTCCCTTCGTAGTCGGCCTCGTACATGACCTTGACCATCCCTCGATCCAATTGAAGCGGGATCCAATGATGGTAGAAGCCGTGCTTACCCTGCATGACTTCTTCGATTCCGATACCAGCGGGTTCCCGTTCGCCGACGGGCCGGATCCCCCAGGATCGGTCACGGGCCCCTTTCCATCGGTCGGGCGTGACTTCATGGGTCTGACCGTCGACTTCGAGGCTTCCCGTATAACATCCGACCTGAGCATAACGTGAGACATCCATTCGAACGCGAGAGCCCTTCCGCGTAAATGTTCGAGGCTCCTCAAGTGCCGGAATCGTCCCGTCGAATCGAAGATCGAAGTGGAGCCCCCACTCGTTCTTGTCACATTGGAGCCGCAAGGACTGAAGCCCTTCGAGAACCTCAATGCGAAATGGGCCCACCTGTGTATCAAGACGATCATGGCCTAGCGCCCTGGAGGCGCGTACCACGTATTGCTTCGTGCCAACCGAAATAGCCACGAAGGCATCGAGCACACCAAGATTCGGATACTGGCCCATGCCGGCCACCATGAAGAAGTCGCCGGTCGAATCGTGCATGTTGAAGTAGTAGCGATCGTAGAAATTCCGATCGCTGGTCTGGACGTAGTCAAAGGTTTCGGTCGTCTGATGAGCGAGATATTCATCCATGGGGCCGATGGGCATAAAGAGAGGCTCCTGTTTGGCGATTCATCGGCGACGCGGTCAAATGTCTAATCGCACGAAGACTACAGACTAGCTCGACTTGGTCTCGTGGCTGGTCGAGAGTTAGAATAAGGGCTTCCATTTCTGCTCTCTCAACTCTCGAGTGTGCCCTCGTCTCGCAAATAAATCCGAGCCAAGTCGCACCACGAAAGGCCACCTCCAATGTCGAAACCTTCGGACACATCCGAACCCGTAGTCCTCACGCACCTAGACGACGAGGGCGTCTTCACGATCACGATGAATCGGCCGGAACGCCGCAACGCGATGAACCCCGAGGCCTTTCGGGCGACTGGAGCGGCCTTCGCGGAAGCCAACTCGAACCCAGCCGTCGCGGCGGTGCTTCTTACTGGAGCCGGCGAAGACTTCAGCTCAGGCCTTGATTTGACGGCACCTCTCGAAAGCTCCGGCGGGCCGCAGCCCTTCGAGCTCTTGATGGATTCGGTCTGCGCCCTCGAAAAGCCGCTCGTCGCAGCGGTTCGAGGCTGCGGAATCGGATTCGGAATGACCGTGCTCTTCCATTGCGACGTCGTCTATGTTGGGGAAAACATTCGCCTGCGAATGCCCTTCGCGAATCTCGGGCTCGTCACCGAGGCTGCCGCCTCCTACCTCGCACCTCTCGCGATCGGCCCAAAACAGGCTGCCGAGCTTCTCTACACAGCGGATTGGGTCGATGCCAACCGCGCCCTCGACTACGGAATAGCGACGCGAATCTATCCGGACGACGACGTGCTCGCCGAAGCCACCGCGAAGGCGCGACAGATCGCGCAGTGGCCGGTCAGCTCCCTCGTCGAAATGAAACGTCTCATCAAGTCCTTCCATTCGGAATCGATCACAAAAGCTCGCTCGATGGAGAATGACGCGATGGGCAGGCTCTTCGGTGGGCCGGAGAACAAGGAAGCCATCTCGGCCTTCATTGAGAAGCGGCAGCCGGACTTCAAACAGTTCAGGAAATAGAGATGGACCTAACGCCGCTTCAAGGCAGCGTCATTCTCGTTCCGCAGCCAGATAGTTCTTGATCCTCTCCTGGCGCTCTTCCAGGAAGACGGGCATGAAACTTTCGAGCGAAACAGGACGCCAGCCTAGTCCCCAGATCGGCTCTTTAAAGTTATTCGAACTGAACCAGAAACCCGTTCCGCACAGCAGGTTCCGGCTGCCCGCACGAATCTGCGAGCGACGCGCGTTCGCCGACCCTGGGGTCGGCGGGCATGGAGTTTCCATCAAGAGTAGGCATCTGGCGAGTCCTCGGGGCGGGCGAGCCCGCCCCGATTCAGTGACTCGAGCCAATCCGATCAGTCGATCGCTTCAAAACCCTTCAGGCTCTGGAATCGAGACACATGCCAATCGGCGTCGCCGAAGACACTGTTCAGAACGCGCAGGCGCTTAAAGAAGAGCCCCTCGTCCTGTTCGTCGGTCACGCCGATTCCGCCGAAGAGCTGAATCGCGTTCTTCGAAACCATCCATCCACCGTCCGAGAGCTGAAGCTTCGCGGCGGAAACTTCGGCCTTGCGGGTATCGGCGTCGGGATGGTCGACCTGGATCGAAGCCAAAATGGAAGCGGAATAACAAAGCTCCATCTCGGCATACATGTCGCTCGCGATATGTTGGAGAACCTGGAACGAGCCTATGGGAACACCGAATTGTTCGCGCTCCTTCAAGTAGGCCACCGTGCGCTCGAAGAGCTCTCGGATATGACCGAGCCCCTCAGCACAAGCGGCCGCCGCCCCCCGGTCCACAGCCTTCTCGATGATGCCGAGCGCATCGCCGTCGCGACCTAGAAGTCGATCGGCTCCGACCTGGACACCCTCGAATCGCAGTACTGCGGTCCGCTGTCCGTCCATGCCGGGGACGAGAATCCGCTGGAGTCCCTTGGCGTCGCCATCGACGATGAACAGCGAAAGGCCCGATTCGTCAAACTGGCTACCGCCGGTTCGTGCGGCAACGATGATCTGATCCGCTGCGTGACCGTTCAGGACCCAGATCTTCTCGCCCGAAATCGTCCAGCCGTCTCCCGACTTCACGGCCTTGGTCAGACAATCCGAAAGGTTGTAGCGACTCTGGCTCTCGGCATAGGCGAAGGCCAGAGAGGTCTGTCCTTCGATCATAGGTGTGAGAAAAGAATCTCGTTGGGCTTCATCGCCGTGCTCCGACAGAATGCCAGCACCTAGCACGACCGACGCAATAAAGGGCTCCGGCACGAGTCCGCGCCCCAACTGTTCGAGAATGATCGCGAGATCGACGAAGGATCCGCCGAAACCGCCCTGGTCTTCGGGAATGGCGATCGCAAGCCAACCCTGCTCCGCCATTTTCCCCCACATGTCGAGATCCCAGCCGCGCTCGGTCTCGCGTAGCTTCCGAAAGCGACTGACGGGAGTCTCGTTGGCCACGAACTTGGCCGCCTGATCCATGATCATCTGTTGTTCTTCGTTCAGATCAAAATTCATTTTCTTATCCTCAAGCGCTCGGCAGTCGAAGCAGATGCTTCGAAATGATGTTCTTCTGGATTTCGTTCGATCCGCCATAGATGGTGGCGGCTCGCAGATAGTTGAACTGCGAAGCAATCGCCTGTTGATGACTCGGCAGCGCCTCTTCCGGCGAGTCGAGCCAACCCATAGCGTTATGCCCCATAGCGTCCATCTGAAGTTCCGTGACTTCCTGTTGAAGCTCCGTCCCAACGATTTTCAAGACCGAACTTTCGGCACCCGGTGCATGACCGACCTGCGCGGCAGCGAGGGCACGAAGGTTGAAGATCTCGATGGCGCGAAGTCGCATCTGCTTACGAGCAATTCTTCGCCGGAAGCCGGGATCGTCAAAGAGCGTCTGACTTCCGACGGCCGTTCTCTGCGCGATGTGCTTGACCGCGGAGAGGCCACGATCCGACTCCGTGATTCCACCAATGCCGGTTCGCTCATGACCGAGCAGGGCCTTCGCCATCGACCAGCCACCATTTTCCGGACCGACTCGATTCGCCTGTGGAACACGGGCGTCCTTGAACCAGGTTTCGGAAAACGCGAGTGTGCCACCGGTCGTCAGGAAGGGTTTAACGTCGATCCCGTCCGTGTTGTGAATATCAACGAGCAGAAACGAAATTCCTTCCTGCTTCTTTCCTTCGGTACTCGTTCGACAAAGAACGAAGATCCAGTCGGCATACTGCGCGTAGGTCGTCCAGGTCTTCTGGCCGTTCAAGATATAGTCATCGCCATCCGCTTCTGCGCGAAGCTGGAGGTTGGCGAGATCCGATCCGGCGTTCGGCTCGGAATAGCCCTGACACCAGATTTCCTCACCTGCCAGGATCTTCGGGAGGAAGCGCTTCTTCTGTTCGTCATTGCCGTATTGAATGATCAGTGGGCCGACCATCGCGAGACCGAAGGGAGAAAGCGAGGGCGCATTCGCGCGGACACATTCTTCCTGAAAGATCGAACGCTGCGCGACATCCCAACCCGTACCGCCGACTTCCTCAGGCCAGCCGGGGGCGGCCCATCCTTTGGCGAAGAGGATCTTGTGCCACTCCATGACTTCGGCGTTTTCAAAATTCGCGCCGTCTTCGGCGTGCTTCCGCATCGTCGCGGGCATGGCTTCGGCAATCCAGCTGCGAACCTCATCGCGAAACTGATCCTGCTCGGGGGTATAGGAAAGATCCATTCTTCACTCCTTTGGATGGGCATCTCGGGTGACGCGGGCCAGATAATAACGGCCCGATTCGGACTCGGAACCGACTCGATCTGACTTCAGGTCAAATGCATGCCGATTCTCGCAGAAAGACAGCCACAGCTCACCCAAGGGTGCTTTCGGGACGCCGATACTCCTCGTTTTCGCTGCCTGCCTCCAGCGGGCGGGCTCTTTCGAATCATCGACGGCTGAGGGCCCGCGACTGACTTGCCCCCGTCTTGCCCATCACTTCGCGTTCGACGAGGGGCGGAATCTTGACGCCCAGTCAGTCGCGACGTGTCGCCGTCGGGAAGCAAAATAATCGCCGACTGACATATTTCAGTGACATACGTCAATTGACAGATCGTCAGAGGAAGAGCTGACACCTGGTCAAGAAGTCGATGAATACCGTCCGACCGAGTTCACCGTTGTCGACTCCACACGCCTAGCGTCGTAATAGAAATAGTTTTGCATTTACAATCTTTTTGATTGCATTCCGTATGAGAGATGTCTTTATGAACTCAGATGGATACGAAACTAACAACGACCAAGCAAGATTCTTTCGATTTCCGAAAGGCAAGTGCCGGGATCCAAAGAGACTCGACTCCTCACAAAACCCCCCTCACCCCCCAATCGAGTCGGAATTTCGGATCATCAGGGATTGCCGTTCGGATCTTCCCAGATCGAAAGAGCAAGGCCGACGACGATCGTCGCGCCGCAGACAGGAGGGGCGCCATCATCGAAGTGGATGCGCAAGACCCGACCTGGAATGCGAGCCTGCCGACGATCGTCGTCACTTCTTCCCCAAGCCCATCGAAAGAGTTTTCCCGGTTCCGCATGCCGGGGAATGACGCAGGGAGACCCAAGGGAGTTCTCTGCGGCCCAGTTGTCCGTAAGGACAGCGGCATCGACGTCTCCCTCGTCCAAGTGTGTCTGGGCGAGGGAGGCCCGATGGCCCGTTTGAATGACGACAGGTTACGAGTGGTTTGAAATCACACTCGCGATGGCGCGCGTAATCGCGCTTAGATCCTGCGCCCCAATGGTATAGGGCGGCATGGTGTAGACGAGCTTGCCGAAGGGTCGAAGCCAAACGCCCTCTTCCACGAAAGCCGGTTGAATAATCGACATATCGACGGGTTCGCGGAGTTCCACCACCCCGATCGAGCCAATCACTCTCACATCCGCCACCGCGGGCATCGATCGACATGGCTCGAGTTCCGCCGACAGCTGATTCCCGATCGCCTCAACCCGTGGCTGCCACTTTCCATCTTCGAGGAGGCCAAGACTGGCATTGGCCGCTGCGCAGGCGAGAGGATTGCCCATGAAGGTCGGGCCATGCATGAAAACGCCCGGAGAGTTTTTGCCTAACGCCGTACTCACTTTCCGATTCACCAGAGTCGCGGCCAGGGTCATCGTCCCGCCGGTCAAAGCCTTTCCGACGCACAGAATGTCCGGCGATATCCCGGCGTGTTCACAGGCAAAGAGCTTTCCAGTGCGGCCGAGTCCCGTCGCAATCTCGTCCGCAATGAGAAGAACATCGAAGCGATCACAGATCTCACGCACGCGGCGGAGATAGTCGGCGGAGTAGAACCACATCCCCCCGGCACCCTGAACGATGGGCTCGAGAATCACCGCAGCGATCTCGCTCTCGTTCTCCATGAAGAGCCGCTCGAATGCCTCGAAGTCGTGGTCGAGCGTTCCCGCGTCGCCTTCACCAAATCGACACTCGGGCCGGGGTGCGAACAGGTGCGAGGGCAGCGATCCCTCGAATAGGCCATGCATGCCGGTCACTGGATCACAAACCGCCATCGCGCCGAATGTATCGCCGTGATATCCACCGCGAAGTGTCAAAAGACGACGGCGTTCGGGTCGACCCCTCGACTGCCAGAATTGAAGCGCCATCTTGATCGCAACTTCGACGGCCACCGAGCCCGAATCGCTGAGAAAGACGCGCTCCAATGGATCGGGCGAGATCGAGACGAGTCGCTCACAGAGTTCGACTGCCGGCTCATGCGTCAGTCCACCAAACATGACATGGGGCAGTCGCTCGAGTTGGTCTTTCAGGGCCGCTTCGATTGCCGGATGTCGATAACCGTGAATCGTCGACCACCAGGAAGACATCCCGTCAATCAGTTCGCGCCCATCGTCGAGCCGAATTCGGACACCTTCCGCACTCACGACGCCGAAGAGTGGATCCGCCTGGGGCGGGGCGTAGGGATGCCAAACGACCTTTTGATCTCGCTGCGTCAGTGTGGACATCTAGGCCTCTCCCGAGCTGATCAGAATCCGAACGATAGCGGCATGAAAATGCCCCGGTGCCCCTCACCCGGCGATCGCTCCTCTATCGTAGACGGGTTTCTGATCTCTTTGGGACTCGTCCCACCTCTCGGTCGCCCACGGGATCTTGACCGACCACGGCGGAGAAATTAGAGTCGACTCGATTCTCGGCGGGGGCACGCGCATCGTCATGTCCCTGCCAATTGCCTAACTCAGGGTGTTTGCGCCGGTCAAGACACGCAGACGAAGCACGCTCAAGCGGCTAGGATCTCCGTCCGTCCGAGACCCGGAAACCGTTCCCGGTCGCCGGCACCCATTCCCAGAGAAGGACCTCGTCATGCGCTTCAGCAACCGCGTCACCCGTGATCTCGGTGTCGACATCCCGATCCTGCAGGCCCCCATGGGTTGGATCGCGCGATCTCAGCTCGCTTCCGCTGTCTGTCGAACCGGCGCGCTCGGCATCATCGAGACTTCTTCCGGTGAGCTCGATGCCATCCGCGATGAAATCCAGAAAATGAAAAGCCTCGTCGATTCGCCCTTTGGCGTGAACATTGCGCAGGCCTTTGTACGAGATCCTGAGATCGTCGATTTCGTTGCAGACCAAGGCGTGCAATTCGTGACGACTTCTGCGGGGAGTCCGATGAAGTACACAAAGGCTCTCAAGGATCGTGGCCTAACAGTCTATCACGTGGTCCCGACGCTGCGGGCGGCGCTCAAAGCGGTTGATGCCGGCGTTGACGGGCTCATCGTTGAGGGGGGGGAAGGCGGCGGCTTCAAGAACCCGACGCCGGTTTCGAGCCTCGTGTTGCTTCCATTGGTTAGGGAACACGTTGATGTTCCCATCATCGCCGCCGGAGGGATCTGTGACGGCGTGTCCATGGCCGCCGCGTTTGCGCTCGGTGCGGAGGGCGTCCAGATGGGAACACGCATGGTGTCGGCCCTCGAATCGCCCGTTCACGATGGCTGGAAGAATGCAATCGTTTCCGCCGCAGAAACCGATACGGTCTTTCTTCGGTCGGAAGGGGGGCCAGCGCTTCGGGCATTACGTACAGAAAAGACGGAACGCATTGAGGCTGGAGAAGAGAACGCGATGCAAGGGCTCGCTGGCGGCGTCAAGGCCGTCTATTTCGAAGGCCGCCTCGAGGAAGGTGTCGCACTCACCGGTGAAGTCGCCGGCCGGATTACAGCCATCCGCCCGGTGGCAGAAATTATCACCGACACGGTTCGGGAATTCTCGGAATCGGTGTCCAAACTAAGTGCTCAGATCCAGGACTGAAGGCTCAAGCGCAAACGTCAAACGTCATAGACCGAAGCGATCCAACAGCCCTCCGACTGCCTCAGCGGCCTTGCGACCCTTTTTGCCGAGCTTGTCTTTCAACAATTTTCCAATTTGATCCTGACCGATCGCGATCGCAGTCTGCCGAGACAATTCTTTCAGCACGACTGCACCGATTTCCCCAGCGGGCTCGCCCTTGCGCCCGCCCACATTCGAGAGCTCCGCAGTCGCGAGCTTGGCCTCAATCTCATTTCCACCAACGGCCCGGGTGTCGGCTTCGACTCGACCACCCGAGAAGCGAAGTTGTCGAATGGCAATGCGAGTTTCGGGGCCCGAAGAATCGGGCGATTCCGCCACCGACTCCTTGCTGCCCGCCTTCGCCGCGTTGTCTTTCAAGACATCCAAATTCGCCTGACGCGCTTCGTTTAATTCGAAGTAGACGATGGGCGCCTCGATTCGAATCTCATCGAGCACGAGCGGATCCTGCTTGACCAAGGATTCGAGATCAATGTCGACCGTGATCTCGCCTAGCGTAAAGGCATGGTCGCCCTTGAAGCCCGGCGGATTACTCACGCGAAGTCCGAATACACTCGCACGGCCCGCTTCCAGATCGAGGGCGACCCGGTCCACACGGACAGCGACCCCAGCCGCTTCGGATCCATATTCTTCGATGGCCTGAGCGACGAGCGAGTCGAGATTGGAGTAGAGGGAGTAGCCGGCAATTCCAATCCCCAGCAGAACGACCAGACTGATTCCAACGAGCCACTTCAACATCAAGCCTCCTCCCCATTCAAAGCACGAATATCTGCGCGAACATCCAGGTCCGGCTTCATTACGAATTCCCTATCAACATAGAAGCCTACGACCCCGAAAGCGCGTGTTTGGGAGCTTGACTCTGCGAGGGCTGTGCGCCCAAAGCATCTCGTGGATTCACACAGGAATTCGAGTGGAGGGCGCCTGACGCGTTGGTATGAGACCCCTATGCTGACAAAGCGCCGCTGAGGAGGAAACGTGGTCACGCTCGACGCCGATTCTGGACGGTGTGCAGAATGATGAAGGATTCAGTTTCTCGATCAGGCGACAGCGTTGACGAGCCCATCGCCGGTGTCGAATTGGATATCGACCAGCTTTCATCCGAAGCCTTGCGAGGCCTGGTCGAGGAGTTCGTCACCCGTGAGGGGACGGACTATGGAGACGGACGAGGCGGAATGAGTGGAAACCAGTCAAACCGCGAATGGACCTTGGAGGACAAAGTCTCTCAGATCATCCATCAACTCGAGCGTGGAGAGGCGCGGATCGTTTTCGATCTCGAACTGGGGACCGCCAGCATAGTGCCAGCATAGTGCCGGCATAATGCCGGCATAATGCCGGCGACATCGTAACGAAGACCGACTAAGCGCCGGAGGCGAGACTCGCTCCAACCTTCGTTTCGGACTCGCGCCGCGAAGCGACGTCTGCTTCGAGCCTCTGATAGCGACGCCGGATCACGTAGAGCAGCGTGCCCAGAGCGATCAGCGGCAAAAGCGACATGAAGATCGTCGAGATCAGGAAAGCGGCCGCATTCTCCTCGTCACGACCGGCGGTACAGACACTGCAGGCTGTCGCGAAACCAGGCGAAAGCATCAGCCCGACAAGAAGCGCAGACACAAACGACGTCACCCGACCGATGGCTCCGCTGATATTGGCAGATCGACGGACGCTCATAGATAGATTCTCCAGTAGATGACTGGCCAAGCGCCCACGACGAAGTACCAGAGCACGGCAGCCGTCGCGAGTTGACTGGGCTGGAGCCAGCCGGCCTGCAACCGATGCCAGGCCTGGATGAGAAGGCCGACCGACACGATGGCATGGGCCGCGTGGGTGCCAACGATCAGATAGAAGAAGCTCCCCAGAATCGACGACGTCACCGTCAGACCCTGACCGAGCATCGAAGCCCATTCCCAACCCTGGAAGACCACGAAGAAGACGCCGAGACCGATCGAGGCCATCAGCGGATTCCGAACAGCATCGCGGTCGGAGGCAAAACGACGCTGGGCCATGATCAGGAAGAAACCGGAAAGAAAGAGCGCCAGGGTGTTGAACGCGGTCGCTTCAATGGGAAGTCGTGGCTGATCGGGTGGTGGCCAGATGGCGGACGAGGCCCGAACGATCGTGAAGGAACTCACCATCCCAGCAAAGAGCATGATCTCCGTCAGAATGAAGAGACTCATCCCGAGCACACCGTTCGAGAGGACGCGCGGCTCGCCGTGCTCCTCCTGAATCAGTCGAAGATCGGAGGTGCTCGACGACATCTTAGTGATGCTCGGGCTCGTGGCTGACTTCACCCGCGGCATAGGCGGCTTCCGCTGCGATCCACGCCGGTTTTTCCCAGTTCGTTCCGTGATCCTTCATGACGTCGGGAGCCGTGCCAGCGAAGAATAGGAGCATGAATACGAGAGTCGTCGTCACTAGATAGGTCACGAAGCGTGGCGTCTGGTCGATGTGCATGAACTTGACCGCGACCATATACGCCTTCACCCCGGCGATGCCGAAGGCCGTGAGGAGAGTGACCCATTGGATCTCGAGCATCGGGCCCGTCACCGAAACCGCCAGAAGGACCAGCAGGATCGCCCAGATCTTCACATAGTGGGAAGTCGGATGCTGATGTTCTTCTTCACTCATTTTGAAACCTCGTCTTCGGGAATTCGTTGGCTATCGCGTAAGAACGCGTAGGAATCTGGCGACTTACTTGGCGATGTAGAGCAGGGGAAAGAGAAAGATCCAGACAACATCGACGAAATGCCAGTAGATGCCGATGATCTCGACGCGATGGAGCTCTTCGTTTCGCTTCGCGGTCTGTGCGACGAATAACATGATGATCATGCCGGCGACGACATGAAGGGCATGAATGCCTGCGGCCGTGTAGTAGAAGGACCAGAACGTGTTCGCCGTGATCGTCATCCCATGCGAAATTTCCATGGACCACTCGGTCGCCTTGATGGCCAGGAAAATGGCGCCTCCGCCAATCACCAGATACAGAAGATTTGCGGCTTTCTTGCCCTCGCCACGTTCGGCGGCTTGATGCGCCAGAACTGCGAAGAGGCTCGAGGTCAGCAGGACGAAGGTATTCGTCGTGCCGAAATACACATTCGTGTTCGCAGCGTGCTCGGCCCATGCACCATGGGCGATTCGATGCATGATATACGACCCGAGCAGGCCGCCGAAAATCACGATCTCCGAAGCGATCACCCACCACACGGCCAATCTTGGCGTGGGCATTCCGGATGTGCTTCGCGTCGTTGCAATCGGTCTCGCGGACATCATCGACTCCAATCCTGGGTGCCTCACCCTCTTTGGTTAGGCATCCCTATAAAAACTAAGAACTCACTGGTTCCTTCGAACGACCCTCTATCGCCACGCTCTTGTCACGCGGCTCAAGCGGGCTCATCTTGAGGCCAGAAATCGCTCTCGCGACCCTCGACACTGTATTCGTACGGGCCTCGATAACAGGTCGGCAATCCTTCGGGCCAGTTGCCATGGGGAGGAGGCGAGGTCGCCGTCCATTCAAGCGTGTTGGAATTCCACGGGTTCTTGCCAGCGGTCGGGCCCGACATCCAGCTCGTGATGACGTTATAGAAGAAGATCAACTGAGCACCCAACATCACGCAAAGCGAGACCGTTGCGAGAACTCGAAGATCCTGCATCCAAGGAAGCGCCAGATCGGGAAAATTCGTGTAGTCGAAGATTCGCCGATGCTGACCTGCCGTACCCAGCACAAAGAGCGGGAGGAAGATCAGGTTGAACGGAATCACGGTCAGCCAGAAATGCAGCTTCCCAAGACCATCGTTCATCATCCGACCAAACATCTTCGGGAACCAGAACGTAAAGCCGGCGAAGGTTCCTATGATCGCAATTGGATAGAATGTGTAGTGAAAATGAGCGAGCACGAAATACGTATCGTGCAGAAAGATGTCATTGCCACTGGCGCCAAGGAAAATACCGGTAATCCCACCGATCAAGAACTCGAAGATGAAGGACAGGGCCCAGAGCATAGGCGTTGTCAGCGTGATCGAGCCTCCATAGAGGGTCGCGATGTAGACGAACATCATCTCTGCAATCGGAACCGAAATCAGCAGCGTCGTCACGGTGAAAACATTCGCCATGCGTGGATCGATTCCGGAGATGAACTGGTGATGGGCCCAGACCGTGAATGAAAGCACGCCGGTCCCAATCGCGGTGTAGAGAATCGTCTTGTATCCGAAGAGCTTCTTTCGCGAGAACACCGTGATGACCTCGGCCACGATGCCGACGGCAGGAAGGAGCACGACGTACACTTCCGGATGTCCAAAAAACCAGAAGAGATGCTGCCAGAGAACCGGGTCGCCGCCCTGATCCGGATCGAAAAAGGCCGTTCCGACCTGCTGGTCGAAGATCATCATGATGCCACCAGCCAGAAGCGGGCCGACGGAGAGCATGAAGAGGATGCTAGCGATGACGATCATCCAGACGACCATTGGGATATCCCACATCTTCATGCCGGGCGCACGGCTATTCATGGCCGTGGTGATGAAGTTGATGCCGCCCAACAGGAACGCAACGAATTCGAGGGCGACCGCGACGATCCAGAAGGTTTGTCCGAGAGGTGTGAGGTTGTATTCGGCTTTCGTCGAGAGCGGTGGGTAGGCTGTCCATGCACCACCGAATGCGCCCCCTTCAACGAAGAAGGCAGCCAGAATGATGACCGCCGAGAGCAGGAAGATCTGATAGCTGAGACGGTTGATCTTCGGGAAGACCATATCGTCGGCACCAATCATGAGCGGAATCAGGTAATTGCCGAAGGCTGCAATCAGAACCGGCATCGCGACCCAGAAGATCATGATCGTGCCGTGGTTCGTCACGAGAGAGTTGTAGTCGGCGGGCGAGACATGGCCCCAACCTGGAACTTCCATCCCGGGAAAAGCCAGCTGCATGCGAAAGGCGTAAGCGAAAAAGCCGCCGATGATCGCCATGAACATGCCTGTAAACATGTACTGCATGGAGATCATCTTGTGGTCCAGCGGGAAGATGTACTTCTCGCCGAAGGTCATCTCGTGGTGACCGCCATGCTCGCCGTGGTCCGCATCATCACTGCCATGTCCGACTGGAATCGACTCAGCCATCTATATTCTCTCCTCGGGATCCGAAGTAAGCGGTCAACGCCCAACTTCGGCCGGCCTTCCATGGCCTCGTCCTGCGACTTTTCCTCAGAATTCACGCGTCGCGCTAGCGAGCGGCAAATTCCTCAATTTTCGTTTCCACCGTGTTGATCGTGTTGATCGTGTTGATCGTGTTGCCTGGGCTGAGAGCGGCAACGGCGAGCGGCGAGTTCTCTGCGACCCAGGCCGCGTGCTGCGACGCACTTTCGATGTGAATTCGCGCCGGCATCAGCCCGTGCCCGATTCCGCAAATTTCGGCACACTGAATATCGAACTCGCCGGTCATCGTCGGCTCGAACCAACCCGTGATCACTCGTCCCGGAATCGCATCCTGCTTGAGCCTAAAGACGGGCACCGAGAAATTGTGCAGGACGTCGAGGGCTTCGAGTTTGTAGTGATAAAGCCTGTCTTTCGAGACGTGCAGCTCGTTTATCGTCACGATGTCGTCCGCGGTGTCCAGAACATTGTCCGGCCCGGGATGCACGAACGTCCATGCCCATTGTTGCGCGATCACCTTCACTGTCGAATTCGCTTCGGGCAGATCCTGTTTGATGTCGTACCAGACATTCACAGCCATCACGACGATGATGACATCGAAGGTCAAAATCGGGATGTGCGCCCGATGAATCCACTTCATGTACTTGTGCTCGGTTCCCGTAATGTACATCGCGGGAACGCCTTCCTTCTTCTTGAACTTGAAGATGAATGCGAAGAAGAGATAGGACGAGATCAAGAACGGAATGCCGACCAACAGCATAATCACATCGAAAAGTTGGTCGATATCGCCCGCGTAGGTCGATGCGGCCGGGATCAAGGAGTTGATTATCATGTATTTCCCTACCTGCTTCGGCTAGATAATGAAGATGAAGACGACGGCGATGAAGCCAAGAATGCCGGCCATCACAATCGCGAATAGACGGTTGCCTAGGTCCTCGGCGGACGGCGGCTCGGGTTCGACGTGTTCGGGGTCGGACATTTCATTTGCTCCATCCGGCTGAGTCTCTGAACCCGCTCAATTTGAGTGGACTTCAAACGCCGGAGATGATTAGAGGGCCTATAGCCATTAACGGAGGTTAGAAAGAAGTACCGCTGACCTATTTCTCGAGAGATTGGATATGGGCGATGACGTCTCGAATCGCATCGTCGTTCGGCAAGGTTGCAACCATGCCGATCATTGCTGGACCGTAGACATCGCCAACCGCACTTCCACGAACCTTCGTTTTGTATTTCTGAATCGACGAGAAGAGATACCAGTCACTCATCCCAACGAGCGGCGGGGCGCTCATCGCCTTGTTCCCCGTGCCGTCCGCAGCATGACACGCACCACAGACCGCGTAATAACCCACGCCCTTCGTCGCATCGCCGGGATGCGCAATCTCGCGCTTGGTGGCAACCGCAGGCATGCTTTCGATGTATCCGGCGAGCGCCTTCTGATCGGCTTCGTCCCGGATCCACAGCGACATCGGGTACATCCGCAGACCACCTCGATCTTCCGCGTGAAGGCCACGAATTCCGCTCTTGAAATTCTTCAGCTGGTTCTCGACATACCACGCGGGCAGACCCGCAATCGCCGGGGCGAGAAAGGAGCTATCGCCGCCGCCGTTTGCCGAATGACACTGCGTGCAGAGGGCAAAGAGTTTTTGACCCCGTGCGAGATCTGCTGCGCCGTCTTCGGCTACGGCGGGACTCGGAAATCCGATCGACATGAAAACGAGAAGAGCCATCGTGGCAAACGTGATGAGCGTCGTAGTTGGTTTGGCGGACAAGATCGTTCCTTTTCTTACTGACTACTTCTCTGTTCTTTTACTGCTTCGATTCCGCACACCGACCGTCCGGAGACAAACCATCGGAGAACGCTTCTAGAGCTCACATCCGACAGCTGACGGAACCGCTCGCGAGGTAGCCCATCGATCTCCAATACGTCAAGCCCGACGCTGCTTTTCAGCTCCGTCGTTCATGTCCCGTGTCCCCATCGACCAACCGAATCGGCGAATGACGCGCTCACCTCGAAAAGACGCGATCGGTATTCTCAAACTTATTCGTGATCGATCCTACGTAGGCGACGTGCAGATGTGGCAGTCCAAATCCTCACGCACGTAATCACTCGATTCACGCAAAAACCGGGGTGATTCATCGAAACCTTGCCGGCCATTGACCCGACATCGAACCCGATTTCGGTTCAGACGACGACGGATCCCCATCGAAATCAACAGCCCGCACAAACCCCGGACCTGTGCGGGCACAAGCATAGCGGCGCGATCGGTGCGGCGGTGAAAATTCGCCTCGAAAGAGGCGAGTGCGCCGCAACGATTCGCTGCACAATTCCGACAGCGACCCAATTGCGATTGAGTCTGGCCTACAGGGCGGGCGGATTGAATGGATAGAGCAGCAAGTAGATCAAAACCCCGGTCACGGAAACATACATCCAGATCGGCCAGCCGATTCGCGCGAGTCGCCGATGCCGCGGCCGGTCGTCTTTCAACCCGTACCGTATGAGGGCGATCGCGATGAGGGGAACCGTCATGGCGAGTAGAATGTGGGATGCAAGCAACACCAGATACGCGGTCTTGGCCCATCCCTCGACATTGAAAGTCGTATTCTCGAAATTACGCGAGACTTTATGACTCACATATAGAAGAAGGAAGAGACTCGACACCGCGAAGGCAGCCATCATCACAATCCGATGGCGAACCACGTCTCCGCTCTGAATCAGTCGTCGGCCTACGATGAGCAATGCAGTCGCCGTGGCATTGAGCGCAGCATTGATCGGGGGTAGCTGAGAAAAGTCCATGAGGGGCGCCACCTTAGCAGTCTCTCACCTCGCTGCGCGGCCCGGCGATATCCCACATCACGCATTGCCCGGCCCCACGCCTGGCTCTCTCTCAATCGAGCCTCTGCCTATAAATAAGTCAGAGCCCGCTTGAAGAGTCCCACGGTCGCAGAGTGAAGCAGGTCCCCGGTCTGCCGATCGGCCCGGCCAGCACACGCTCGTGCATGGGTGCCCTCGAGAATGATGCCCAGCCGATAGCACGCGAGAACGACATACCAATTGATGGCGCTGAGGTCGCGCCTGGAATTCTCTCCGTACCGCGCCACGAGTTCCTGGCCCGTCGGCAGACCGCCAAGCTGGCCCAGCGTGTTTCCGAGAGGAGTTTTCCCCTCGGCATCGGGCCAACTCGCGAGGAGTGCCCCGAGGTCGAGCAAGGGATCTCCCACCGTCGCCAACTCCCAATCCACGATCGCCGCCAGCTCCGGTCCATCGAAGGAAAACATCACGTTCGCGATGTGATAGTCACCGTGCAGGATGCCGGGCTGGAACCCTGTTGGGCGATTGGCTTCGAGCCAGGTTGCGATTCGATCGACGCCGGGAATCTCCGGCCCCGGGTAGCCCTCCATGTCGCCATAAGTCTCTAGCTGATGCTGCCAGCGTGAAACCTGACGCTCGAGGAAGCCCTCGGGACGCCCAAATCCCTCGAGCCCCACCGCCAGATAGTCGACGGCCGCAAGCGCTGAAATGCCATCCGCCATCGCGAGGCCCATGCCATGCCTAATGTCGGGATCCCCTTCATGCCGTTCCGGTAAGCCCGCCGTGGCATTGAAACCATCGATGGGCTCCATCAAATAGAAAGCCGCGCCTAACAGGGACTCATCACCACATGCCGCGATCAGCTCGGGATGCGGAACACGCGTTCCCTTGAGTGCGCCGAGTACCCGGGCCTCGCGACGCATCGTCTCGTCGCTATTGGCTCTCTTGTGAATGGGCGGACGGCGCAGAACATAGTGGCGCCCGCCCCGCTCGAAGCGGAGCAAGACATTCTGCGTTCCCCCAAGCAGGCGATCGACGACACCAATCTCCCCAGGTGGAAGCGATTGATCGTTCATCCACTCGTTCAAGATCACCAGATCGACCCCAAGGGTCTCGTCTTGTTGGATCACCGCTCTGAATTCCCTTCCTCTTCGCCTTCGTCTTCAACGTCATGCAATTGTCGCCGATCGAGTTCGAGCCCGCGATACCCCGCACGAAAGCCAGCACGACAGAAGGCATCGGCCAGAGGAGACGAACGCGCCTTCTCGCCGTCGATCTCTTCGATTTGAAGTCGTTTGAGAGCCATTCGCCGCACGGCTTTGACAAGGCTGCGCAGCGCGCGTTCGAGCTGTGAGGCTCCAGCCGCAGTCGTCTCGTCGCAAAAACTCAGAACTCTCGCACCGCCACCGTCGACGAAGAGACATAACCGTCCATCCACCAGCACGACGCTCGCCCCTGCCTACGCCGGTGCGTGACTAACTGCTTCGACATTATTGCCATCCGGATCCAACTCGAAGCCGCCGTAGTAGTCGATGTGATAGATCTAGCGTTGGAAAATCCGTCGTATAGCTGCTGAGGTGGCCGATCATGGCAGATGCCTCCTGGTCTCGGTGAAGTCCTGACTGGAAAGAATACCGAGCCTCAACGCATTTGCTCCTCTGAGATCGTCGCAGACTCGCCAATGCGCGATGCGATACGCTTCCCGTGGAATCTCCCTGGGGGTCGACATTGTGGAAGCTCGAGTGGCGAGTGTTCATCGAAGTCTCGTCCACGAGTTCTCGAAGGCTCTCGCTCCATCGATTCGCCTCCTGGTCGGCCTCGGCGCCGAAGGCGATGCGAGCCGGAGAATGAATTGATGAACTCGACAACCGAAGCGCGGCTCGTGCGGGCAACCGAATTGGCCTGGCGCTGGCATGGTGATCAGACTCGGAAGGGCAAGTCGACTTGTTATGTGAGCCACTTACTCCAGGTCCAGGGGCTCGTACTCGACAATGAAGGGGACGACGATTCAGCCATTGCCGCGCTGCTCCACGATGGTCTCGAAGACTCAGACAACCCAGAAGAACGATCGGCCCGCGAATCGACGATTCAAACGGACTTCGGTTCAGCCGTGCTTCGGATCGTGCTCGATTGTACGGATACCCTGGCGAGCGAGGCGGGCACGAGCAAGGGTCCGTGGCGTGAGCGTAAGGAGCGCTACCTCGAACAGCTTGCCTGCGCGGGGGCGGCCAGCCATCTCGTCGCCGCCTGCGACAAACGACATAACCTCGGGGATCTCATCTCGGACTTGCGTCATGAAGGCACCGGAACCCTTGATCGCTTCAATGCCAGCGGCCTCGATCAGATCTGGTATTTCGATTCGGTCGTGCAGGCCTGTCGCGAGTCAATTCCGGTCCGACTCGCCAGCGAACTCGATACCCTGCTGGATGAGCTTCGAGATTTCGTTGATCGCGATCGCTCCACCGAACGCCACAGTTAACAGAGATGCAATCGTCGCGTACTTGTTCATCCTCATGTCTTCAATTCACGCCACCTCTACGACCCCAGCCACGGTCATGGCCACGAGTACGGTCCTGTCCGCGACCATCCGTAGTCGATCTGCGGGCGATGCCACCGATCTTGCGTGCTGTGAATGGTTTGTGCGGATTCATGGTGTCGTTGGTTGCACCGCTTGGACGAAGCCGATGATTGCCCAAATGGGTGGAACGAGCTTACCCTTCGAGGACTAGCAGACAGACTGTCAGCAACCCGAAGCCCTCTTCCGCGCCGCCGGGTGATGCTGCCGAAATTTATGGCGACGGAGCTCGACGACGGAGCTGAGGAAATCGGCGGCGTTGCTCTGGATTGGATTGCCGCGAGCTATGGCTATCCCTTGATCTTCCAACTCGCTTCGGGCGCCCTGGTCGTGGCAGGCCTATTGATTGCCAATGCACCCAGTCATGATTCGACGCGTCGGAGATGATTCGCTCCAGAAAGCGTTTCCAGAGTGGCGCCAACATGGGTCGCCACCTTGCGTTCGAGAATCGTATCGACGAAAACGAACTCCGCACGGGCACGCTCGGGAGTCAGATCAAGAATGACAAACCCCTTCTCCACGACATCCTTGTATTTAAGATGCGGACTTCGCGCTTCGATTCCGTCCAGCATCTTCTTGGCTCGAGGCGAACTCAACGAATTTCCGGCGGCGACAGCGGGGGTCACGAATTCCACTGCATGGGACCCCTCTCCGGTTTCCGGATCGTAGGCGCGTCCCGAAGCCAGAGGTGGCGGAACGTCATAGGCCCAAGAGCTGTGCACATCACCGGTCAGAAAGACGACGTTGTCGATGGACTCGCCGCGGAGATGATCGAGGACCTGAGTGCGATTCTCGCGATACCCGTCCCAACTATCCGAGTTGAACCCCGCGACTCCGTCGGTCCAGGGAGAGAAAACCACCTGCTGGCCAAGGATGCGCCAGCGGGTTCCCCGCGAATCGGACTCGGAAAGAAAATCCAATAGCCATTTAGTCTGATCCTTTCCGAGAAGGGATCTCGATGGATCAAGGGCCGCCGCATGATCACCTCGCGGCGCGGGATCGTCGCGGCCGTGCAACCGCGTATCGAGCATCACGAGGTCCGCGAGCGTTCCGAACCGAAAGCTCCGAAAGAGCTGCGTCGGCAATTCTCGAATCGGCATCCATTCGTAGTAGGCGCGAATCGCAGAAAGCTTCCGGGTCTGCCACTGCCCTTCGCTCGCATCATGATTCGCCGCGCCATCTCGACCGGAATTGTCCGCCGTCTCATGGTCATCCCAGACTGTGATCCAGGGATGGCGTGCATGGGCCGCCTGTAAGTCCGGATCGTCCTTGTAGTGGGCATGTCTACGTCGGTAGTCCTCGAGATTGATGATCTCATGAGCCGGTTCCATAATCCGACCCAAAGCCGTGCCGTCGCCATACTCGCCATTGCCGTATTCATAGATGTAGTCGCCTAGGTGAAGAACGACATCGATATCGTCACGAGTCGCGATCGCTGCATAGGCATTGAAGAATCCGCTGGGAAAATTCGCGCAGGAAGTAAACGCGATACGCACTTGCTGAACCGACTCGACGGGCAGCGTTCGCGTTCGACCCACGGCAGAGTCGAAGCCTCGAGCCTTGAACCCGAAATAGTATTCGCTACCGGGCTGGAGTCCCTCAGCATCGATCTTGATGGTAAAATCGTGATCCGAGGTGGCCTCGGTTTTGCCCGCGGCGACAACATCCGATCCGTCCTGATCGTGCGCAATCCACCACCGCGTCGGAACCGTCTGCGTAAGTCGATCTTCCTCGGGAGAGACGCGCGTCCATAGAATCACTCGATCCGTGAGCGGATCACCGCTCGCGACACCATGCTGAAACGGATCCTTCCCCGACGAAACACCGACGGCACCTGGATGTTTTGCGCAAGCCGAGAGGCCAGCGCCCACGAAGGCCGTTTGGATTACGCTCGCGCGCAGAAATCCCCGTCGATTCATCACCATATGAATTTGGTCCCCGAGCCTGCGCAATCATCCGCGAAGCGCCAGTTTGTCAAAACCGGAAGGCTGTCGATCGGCTATGCCAGTGGTCGAAGCTCATAACGAATCGGCAATCGCTTCACTCCGCCCACCAGACCCGAATGCAATCGGTCGACGGGCCCCGCCAGCTCGATCTCCGTGATTCGTGGCAAGAGATATTTGTACGCCACCTTCATTTCTAGCCGCGCGAGATGCGCCCCCAGACAAAAATGTTCGCCGACCCCGAATCCCAAATGCCGATTCGGCATCCGATCGATCTGAAACTCGAACGGGTTCTCGAAGACCTCTTCATCCCGATTCGCCGAGGGGTAGAAGAGTGCGACCGAATCACCCTCTCGTATCAATTTGTCCCTGAGTTGAAAATCACTGGTCGCGGTTCGCGCAAAATGGATGATCGGCGTCGACCATCGAACGACTTCCTCGATCGCCGAGTCGAGCATGCTCATATCCGCCTGCAAGCGGCGAAGCTCCGACATGTGCTCGATGAACGCCAGCATGCCCCCGGTGGTGCCGTTCCTCGTCGTTTCATTGCCCGCGATCACGATGATGAAACACCACGAAAGGACTTCCATATCGGTCAGAGGGCGCCCCTCGTACTCGGACTGTATAAAGACGCTAACGAGATCATCCTGTGGATTCTTTCGACGCTCCTCGATCATCTTGCTGAAATATCCGAAGAGTTCCATCTGGGCCTGTGTCGCAGTTTCGCGAGCCGTCTGCCCTTCGATCTGGTAGTCGGGATCACCCGCCCCAATCGTTCGATTCGTCCAATCGAATAACATCTTCCAATCAGACTCGGGAACGCCCAGAAGCCACGCGATCACAGCGATCGGAAGCGGTGCCGAAACTTCTTCGACGAAATCGCACTCCCCCACGTCGCCTTGTTCATAAAGTTTCTCTACGATCTCGCGGCCGATCCGCTCGATCGGCTCATGGATTCGTTCGAGCATCCTAGGCGTGAATCGTCGGCTGATCTGTTGTCTGAAATCGCCGTGAATCGGCGGGTCCATTTGAATCAGCGTCGGCGGAAAGCCGCTGATCTCTTCCTCCAGGGATTGGATGACGATGCGCGGCCCGGAAATAAAGAGGTCGGGACGTTTACTGATGAGCGTGATGTCTGCGTGTTTGGTCACCGCCCAATAGTCCGTCGCGTTTCCGGGTTGAATCTGCCAAGACACGGGTTCCTCTGCTCGAAGGCGCGTCCAGATCGGATGCGGGTAACCGTGGGCGGCGTAGTCCTCGGGATGAACGAGACCGAAGTCTTCGGGGAAGTCGGCGGGCTTTAGATCGGGGCTTGCTGCCATGGTCGGGGTACTCCAGTGGGCTCTTGATATTGGCTGGCCGAGATCCATCGGCTGCCATTACGGAGATCGGTCAGGAAGCGATCACCACCGTGATTAATCGATGCGGATCACTGAATCACCAAGACTGGCACAGAATGAACATTCTTTCGCCTACTTGTTCTATTTGAGAGATTGTCCACTGGACTCCTCGAACTGGCTTCGAAACACGACAGAAAGGGAATAGCCTTGACGAGGTCCCCAATCGATAACGACCCAACGCCACCACTCAATTCGGAGTTGAACGAACGGCACGACAACCGAGTCGTTGCCTGGCAGCGATCCTGGTGATTATTGGCGTGGTGGTTCTAGCGGGATGTGAAGACGAAGACTCAATGCATCCGATCCAGAATCTATGCGCAGCGATTGAACGTGAGGACCCGGGACGACTAAAGACCATCATGGTGCCGCTGGGCCAGGACATGGACGAGGTCTCGCGCGGACTCTGGCTGGAAGATCTTGCCGCTCCGACCACCGCGAGGCATTACGTTAGTTTGATCGATCTTCGGTGGCTGCTCTCGATCAGCGTTTCCGCCGCCGAGTAATCGAGTTCAACTCGGATCGGGTGCGGGCGTATTCGGTCCGCTTTCGGAAAGCTCGGGCTCTGCGATATAGACACTGTCCCACTCGCCCGTCAGACTGCCGAGGAACGCAACGATGTCCCCGACTTGAGCCTCCTCGAGTATCACACCGATCTGATGATGCGACATGATCTTGACCGCGGCTTCAAGGGTCATGATGGAACCGTCGTGGAAATAGGGTCCCGTCTTCGTGACATTTCGCAGCGATGGAACCTTGAAGACATGTCGATCTCCAGCATTGCCGGTGATCTCCTCCCGACCGATGTCTTCCGTGGGAAACGGAATCACGAAACCAAGCTTGCGATAGATCTGACCGCCGACGGCGGCTCCGGTATGACAGGTATTGCATCCAACGGACAGAAAGGTCGTTAAGCCGCGCTGTTCTGCGGTATCGAGGGCATCGTAGTCGCCCCCCATGAACGCATCGAAGCGGCCCGGCGTCATCAGGTTCCGCTCGAAGGCACCGATCGCCCGCGCCATATTGTCATAAGTGAGGCTCGCGCCCGAGGCCTTCTGATCTTCAGGGAACGCATCATCGAAAGCGCTGACATAACCGCGAATTGAAGCCAAGACTACGACCGCGAACTCCTCGGAAGGAAGTGCCATCTCGATTGGATTGTTCGGCGGGCCCTTCGCCTGCGCCTCGACGTCGGCGGCACGACCATCCCAGAATTGCGCGATATGCATGACGGCGTTGTAGACGGTGGGTGAGTTTCGGCCACCGCGCTGCCCCCATGTCCCGGGGAGGTCGGCTCATTGTCGACGCCATAGGCATCGGGAAGATGGCAGGAGTTACATGCGATGTCGTGGTTCTTCGACAGGCGCTTGTCGTAGTAGAGCATCCGGCCCAGATCGATCTTCGCCTTCGATGCGACGTTCTCCGCATTAGGCACGCTCGCCGGAAGTGGCCCAAAGATCGAGGCCGCCCGTTCCTACAGCGCGACTGATGCGGGATCGGGCATCTCGACCGACTCGGGCGTCCCGGCACAGGCAGAATTCAAGAGAATCAAAGAGACCAACATGCTTGGGTTAGCCGGCTTTGGATCGCTCCCGCATCGTCGTATAGTCGTTGGCGTGCGCTTCATCTTTCGGGCTCCTCTACTCATCATTCGGGATGATTTGGCATTTTGGGATCCAACCGTCAAAAGAGCATCCCCAAAGGACGATGAAATGGAATCGGACTCACAGCAGCACCCAGCCACATTTCTCTCCGTCGCCCTGCGTCGAACCGTCATGCGACGGGCGGCCGGATACGCGGTCGTGGTCGGCGCGATCCTGGTCACGATCAACCACGGCGATACGCTGCTCGCAGGCGAGTTTTCGAGGACCCTGTTGATGAAGATCGTCCTGACGACGACGGTTCCCTACTGCGTGTCCACGGCCTCCTCGGTCGGCGCGATTCGCAGCGCCGACCGATAAACCAAACCCGACCCCACGCCGGGTCTCCGCTCCGCGGGCTCTTCGCATGGCGGGAGATTAGGGCGTGTGCAACCCTCAGCGATCATGTTAGATCCTCGTAGTCTGAAAGACCGACGTTCTGAAATCGTCGAGAGCTGTCGCGCGCGTCACATCGATGCGGATGTCGATGCTGCAATCGCGCTCCATCAGCGTGCGAGTGAGGCACGGACCGAACTCAATGAGGCGAATCGCCAGCGAAACGACCATCAGAAGTCCGGCAAGAAGAAGCTCGAGAGCGACGAAAGAGACGCGCACACCGCTCTCGGCCGCCAGCTCAAACAAGAAGTCACCACCCTCGAAGTCAGGCTTCGGGACATCGAGACCGAGTTCGAGACCGAACTCCGGCGCCTTCCCAACTACCTGCATCCAGAAACCCCGATCGGAAACGAAGAGGACTGGAAGCTGGTCTCGACCTCGGGTGAGCCCCGCAAATTCGACTTCGCGCCCAAGGATCATCTCGTTCTCGCAAACGACCTCGATCTCGTCGACTTCGAAAACGCATCCCGCGTCGCGGGCCAGAAATTCTACTATTTGAAACGCGAAGCCGCGCTCCTCGAACTCGCTCTCCAGCGTTTTGCTCTCGACCATGTCATGCCGAATGGTTTCATTCCGATCGTGACACCGGATCTCGCGCGTCCCGACATCATCGAAGGCCTTGGGTACAGCCCCCGTGGAAAAGAGACACAGATCTACTCGATCGAAAACCATGACCTCTGTTTGATCGGAACTTCCGAAATCACGTTAGGCGGAATGTACGCGGATTCGATTTTCTCCGAGGAGGAACTTCCGCTTCGACTGGCCGGTATTTCTCATTGCTTCCGAACCGAGGCCGGCGCTCATGGTCGCGAGAGCAAGGGTCTCTATCGCGTCCACCAATTTACGAAGATCGAGATGTTTGTCTTTTGTCGCCCCGAGAATTCCGAAGAACATCACGCAGAGCTGCTGCGGCTCGAACAGGAAATTTTCGACGACCTCGAAATTCCGTACCGCGTCATCGATATCGCCAGTGCCGATCTTGGCGCGCCCGCCTATCGAAAATTCGATCTCGAAGCCTGGATGCCCGGGCGGGGGGAAGCCGGCGACTGGGGTGAGATCACGAGCACATCGAATTGCACGGATTTTCAATCGCGCCGGCTGAAGATTCGTTATCGCCGGACCGGAGAAAAGAAGAAGAACGAGTTCGTCCATATGTTGAACGGCACAGCGATCAGTAATGCCCGAGCGATCGTCGCCTTTCTCGAAAATCATCAGCAGAGCGATGGCAGTATCACGATCCCCAAGGCGCTGGTTCCTTATATGGGATGCGATCACATCGGGCCGCGCTGAGCGCCCTGCCCTTCGCCTATGGCCGCCCCGAAAAGTCTCGTCCTCGGAACCGCCGGACATATCGATCATGGAAAGACCGCACTGGTTCGAGCGCTCACTGGCCGTGATCTCGACCGACTCCCCGAAGAAAAGGCACGCGGCATCACCATCGAATTGGGATTCGCTCCGCTGGAACTCCGCGATGGGATGCGGCTGGCCGTCGTCGATGTACCCGGCCATGAAAAATTCGTACGGACGATGGTGGCCGGCGCAAGCGGACTCGATCTACTCATGCTCGTCGTCGCCGCGGATGAAGGCGTCATGCCCCAGACCCGCGAACATCTGGCCATCTGTGAACTCTTGGGGATCCGGCGTGGGCTCGTCGTCCTGACCAAATCTGACCTCGTGGACGATGAAGAGATGCTCGAACTCGCCGCCGAAGAAGTTCGAGACGTGCTTGCGGGCGGACCGCTCGCCGATCTCGAGATCATCCCCGCGAGCGCACAAACCCATGCCGGGATCGACACGATTCGATCGGCCCTCGAAGAGCTGATCCGCACAGCGCCGGACCGCGCTGATGATGACCGCCCCTCCCGACTCTTCGTCGATCGCAGCTTCACCAAACATGGCTTCGGAACCGTCATCACGGGAACCTGGTCCGGACGGCCACGCCGTATCGGTGACACCGTCGTCCTTGAACCAGGCGGCCGAAAAGCCAAGATCCGCGGTCTCGAGCGACATGGTGAGTCGATCGAGCAAGCTGTTTCCGGAGCCCGGATTGCGGTCAATCTTCAAGGCGAGGCCCGAGACGAGATTCACCGCGGAGATTTGTTGACGGAGCAGGGCGCTCTTCTCGAAACCGAAACCTTCGATGCCAGCGTGCGCTGGATGGCGAACAATAACAGCCTCAGCGACCAGATCTCAGTCGAGTTATTATGCGGCACAGCGGAGCGCCGGGCACGCATCGCCCCGATCGGAGACAAGCCGATCGCACCTGGCGATGACGGTTACGTACGCATTCAAATCGACGGACCTCCCCTGGCGCTGCTTCCCGGGGATCGCTTCGTGCTGCGCGGCTTCGCACGCGATGCCGGAGTCGGCTCGACACTCGGCGGCGGTATCGCCCTGGACGTCGCCCCGCCCCATCGCCGTCGGCGCGATGCCGGCCTCATCCGGGATCTCCAACGAATGGCGGAAGACACGCCAGAGGAGGCGCTTGAAGTTCGTATCGCTCGCGCGGGCCTCGAAGGCGCACGGTCTGAAAGGCTGGCCAAAGAAACCGGCATGGACCTCGAGCGGCTACATGGCGTCCTAGACCAACTCGAATCAGCGAATCTGATCGCGCGCCTCGATCCATCCACTTCCATCTCGTCACATGCAGCCGACCGACTCACCCAAGACCTCCTCACCGGTCTACGCGAATTCCACGAGCGCGAACCGCTTCAGCCCGGCATGCCACGTGCGGCACTCGCCGGACGACTGCCGAGCAATACCGCGGGCGAAGCCGGCACCTATTTACTCACTCGCCTCGCTGCGCAGGGCGAAATCCTGATTCGCGATGAAGTCGTTTGTGCCATGGATTTCAAGTCCTCCCTTAATCCCGTCCAAACAAAGCTCGCCGACCTCCTGCGCAGCCGTTATGCGGGGGCCGGCCTCGACGCGCCGACGCTTCGATCACTCGCCGATGAACTCGATGAGGAGGCAAGTCGGCTGCGGGAACTCTGTCATTTCCTCGAACGCGAGGGCAGTCTTGTCGCGGCCCCAGATGAACTCTTCTTCGACCGGGCTGCGATCCTCGCACTCATTGAACGCGTGTTGTCGCATTTTGTGTCGAATCCAGAACTCGACACGCAGACACTCAAAGCCTTTATTGGAACCAGTCGGCGCACGGCGATGCCGCTGATGGCGCTACTCGATGACCTTCAAATCACGAGAAGAGACGGCAGTATTCGCAGGCTCCTCAATAAAACGCCGCGCTGGTAACAAATCCAGCCGACCGGCTCTTCCCTGCCTCAGCTCATCGGACGACGCGAAGACTGGCCACCGCCGCCTCGATCGAATCGAATAGAACATCGGCAACGCCTTCAATGCGAAAAACCGGAGCAATTCCGAAATAGAGGATGGCCGCCGCGCACAGCGCGAGCACGAACTGTTCATTGCTCAGCGCTCGACTCTTGGCCGATTCGTCCGCGGCTGGACGCAACATCGCGAGCAGAGGGCGGCCAACCGCGGTCAGTGCGAGAACGGTCCCCGCCAATCCGGCAAAGAGTAGAACGCGATGCCCCCCATGTTCGAGAGCAGAGAGGATCTCGACGCGCGCGACGAATCCGACTGTGCCTGGAAAGCCGCCGAGGGAAAGCAGGAAGAGTGCGAGCAGCGCCGCTCGAATCGGGCTCTCCTGCATCATGCCGGCCAGATCCCCCACGTGTTCGCATGCACGCTCGTGATGACTGAGCGAGGAAAGAATCGCCAGCACACCGACTGCTGAAATACCCGCCGCAAATAACGCCAACAACAAGGCAGGACCACCCGCGTCCGTCGCTTCGACCAGGGCCAGTGCGAAGAAACCGGCTTGACCAACGCCCAACCAACCGACCAATCGGCGCAGCCCCATCTGCACCTGCGCCATAGCATATCCCCAGACAAGGCCAAGACATCCCAATACGGCGAGCAGGCTTGTCAGACGTGTCGCGATCTCGCCGGGAGACAGAATGAAAGATATGCGCAGCAGAACGAAAAATGTCGTGGCCTGGAGCGCCATCACGATATGTGCGGTCACGAAACTCGGCGCGCCTTCGTGGACGTCCGGTGACCAGGGATGAAATGGTGCGACAACGGCTCGGGCGAGGAGGCCGAGCACGATCAGGGTCACTCCGACATCAAATAACATCGGACGCGCAACCAATTCCAGACTCAGTGAAGAGAGATCGAGGCTTCCGGTCGCCGCAAACACTAAGGCAACCCCATGGGCGAAGATGATGCTTGCAAGAACATGTGCAAAGAAAGCCTTCAGACTCGACTCGCTCGAAGACAAACGTCGTGAATCAATCGAGATCAGCGCGACCACGGGCAGCCAGGCCAGTTCGATCGCGAGCATGAGTCCGAGTAGGTGATCGGAATGAATGGCGGATGCCATTCCCGCAAGCGAAAAGAGCACAAGGGCAATCGGTTCGGCGGGCCGGGAGCGTGCCATACCGAAATGGGTGAGCGACAGACTCAGAACCAGAAACCCAGAAAGCAACACGAACGCAACCGCGAAGAATGAGAAGTCGTCGAACATCGCGTCCGTACGGCGAGCGGCCGCCAGACTCGCGGCCAGAGCGAAGACGGCGACGGAACCCAAACGAATTCCCGATAGTGCATTGGCTCGGGCAAGATCGCCTTCGACCGGCTGGGAGGCTGGCGAAGGTTGCGACCTCGAGAAGAGATCGAAGGCCAGCACCGCAAGTGCACCCGCGGCGACGACATGAGCCGGACTCATCATTGCCTTCGCCCCATGTCATCGGGTCCCAGACCGATCGTGAGATGGACGACCTCGATCTCGATAGCACCTTCATCCCCACCTTCGCCCTCTGAGCCGGTGGGAAGTTTTGGAGTAGCTCGCTGGTCCATCTGATTCAGGATTTCGAGCACTGCGGGTTCAACCCGGCGCAAGATCGGATTCGGGTAGACGCCAACGAACACGATGGGAATCGTCATGGCGAGCAGCAGCGTTCGCTCGATGCGATCAAGATCGATCAATCCGCGATTACCGGGTTTGTCCACCGGCCCGAGAAAAATCCGGCGCTGAACCCAGAGCAGATAGGAGGCGGCCACCACCATTGCCATCAGCGTGACGACCGACAATTCCCGCCGCGTCTCGAGACTTCCGAGCAGGACGAAGAGATCCCCGACAAACCCACCCAAAAGCGGCAGCCCTATGAGCGAGAAGACCATGACCGCAAAGAAAAACGCGCAGACCGGCATCGGTTTCGCGAGCCCACCGAACGCGGCCACGTCAGTCGTGCCTCGACGCAACGCAAGCGTCCCGATCAGGATGAAGAGGCCCGCCGTCGCCACACCATGGGTCAGGAGTTGCACGACTGCACCGGTCAGTCCCTGAACGTTCAAGGTCGAAATACCAAAGACTGCAAAGCCCACATAACCGACACACGTATACGCGACCAACCTTTTCAACTCTTTCTGGACCAGCGCGATCAGCGAGGCATAAACAAAGGCAACAATCCCGACAACAGAAAGTGCAGGGCCTGCTGCGATCGCCGCGTCGGGGAAGAGAGGCAGCGCATAACGAAGAATGCCGAGGGCTGCGGCTTGGACAAATCCCGTTGCCAGCAGAACCGATAGGCCGGTCGGCGCCGCAGCGTGGGCAGCCGGAAGCCAGAAATGCAGGGGCACCAGGGGGAGGCGTGTCCCGAGCGAAACAGCCAGAACGAAGAAGAGCCAACCCTGATCCAGTTTCGAAACGCTCACGTCCAGTAGTGAAACACCGCTTGCTCCGGGAATCGCCACCAGGTCAAAGGTCGCCACACCCAATTGATCCAGACTCGCCTCGCGAAGAACGAAAGCGACAAAGAGCAGTCCGGCCAGACCGATCGATTCGATCGTCCACATCCGACTCGCAGCGCGCGCGCGCCCCAGCCCGCCCCATCGCCCCATCCAAAGAAGGATCGGAAGCAGACTCGTGGCCCAGAAGAAGATGAAGGACAAGAAATTCACACTGGTGAAAAGGCCGAGCAGGCTCGTCTCGAGAAATAAACAGGTCATCACCCAACTACGAACGGACCCCTTGACCTCCCGCTCTGAAGCCAGCATGGCGATTGGTACCAGTCCCGCGGTCGAGGCCATGAAACAAAGGGCGATTCCGTCGATGCCAAATCGCATTCCTGCGCCGAAGCGATCTCCGAATCCCACGACTTCGACGAATTGGAATCCGAGCATCTCGGGATCGAATCCGAAAACGAGACCCACCACGACAAGTCCAAACGTCACCAACGTGACCCCCAACCCCAGGGTCCGCCAAACGACTTCGGGCAGCGAGCGCAGTCCTATGAAATTCAGGAGCAATCCCGTTCCCAGGAGCACGAGCGCGGCGGCCGCCGGTAGCGCCACAATCAATGACAGGATGTGTTCGGCGTAGTCCATCAGGATCTCATGGCTCTAAACGCATTCGCCGCGCTCATTGCAGCATCCAGCTGACGATGACCAGGACCGTGAGCAGCCCAAGCAGCGCATAGCTCTGCAATCGGCCGTTCTGGAGTCGGCGAAGTCCGCTCCAGACGAAGCGACGAGCCAGGCCGGAACCACCGGAAACTACAATGCGATCGATCAACCGAGTCTCGATGAGGCCAACCAATGCCCAGCGCGAAAGCGCCTTAAGCGGACGGACCAGGACCAGGTCGTAGAATTGTTCGACGAAAAACATTTCGCGCATCACGCCTTGCGATAAAAGAACGGCCTGCTGTTTCGATTGTCCCTGGTATCCGCGACGCGCATAACGCCATGCGGCGATGCCTCCGCCCAAAGCAATGCTCACGAGCAGCCCGAGAATCAGACGAATCCGAGCAGCACCGAGCAGCAAGGGATCTGGATTGCCAACAAGAGAGCCTGCCATGAAATGACCGACCGAATCCATCTGCTCCACGCCCCAGGGACTTCCCCAATATTGCGAAGGCGTGAGAACACCCGCCACGACGGCAATCACCGCAAGCACCGTCAGTCCATGCTGCGTCCAGCCAACCGGGTCTCGCAATCGTTCTTGCGAAAGACCTCCCTGGCGAACGTTGCCCCAGAAGATCAGGAAGTAGGCGCGTCCCAGCGCAAAAGCCAGAATGCCGATCGACAGCATAATGGTCATGATCAAAAACCAGCGATCCGGACGCTCGGAAATGGCGATGAATGCCAGAATTTCTTCGATCGAGAAGAAGTTCGAGAAAGGCGGACATCCGACCAACGCGAGACACCCACCCGCCGCCATCACGTTCGTCCAGCGCATCGTGAGTGCGAGCCCGCCCATCCGACGAATATCGGTTTCACCCCGCAAGGTGATCACTACAATTCCCAGAACAAGCAGGAGCTGCGCTTTGATGAAGGCATGAGTGAGGAGCAAAAACGCACCGGCCGAATACGCGCCGATGCCTATGCTGATGATCACAAGTCCCAGCAGACTCGATGTCGTATAGGCAATCAATTTCGGCAGAGACCACTGCGCGCTGGCCGCCAGACTGGCCATGAACATGGTCAACACCCCGGCGATGACGAGAAACATCCGTGCAATCGGCGCGCTGTCGAGCAGAAAGGAGAAGCGCAACAAGAGATAAACACCCACCACGACGGTGGTTGCCGATTGCATCAAGGCGTTTGCCGGAATTGGCCCGGCCGACGCGTTCGGAAGCCAAAAATGAAGTGGAAACTGCGCACATTTCGTGAGCGCCGCGAGCACGAGTCCAATCCCCACGATCTCGAGTAGAAGCGGAGGTGACCCCGCACTCCATTCGAGCCACGCAAGGCCCTGTCCATCAAGCAGGCGGAATGCCGACTCGATCCCGCGAAAACTGAGCACCGGCGCATTCGCCCGAGACAACCCATCAAAGAGCAGAAGGATCGCGGCAAGAAGTCCTAGGTCGCCGACCCGCCCCACCACGAAAGTCACGGCACCAGCGCGCGAGGCTGTGCGTTCCTCGTAATCGAAGGAAGCGAAGAGCTGTGAGGCAACACCGACGATCGTCCAGCCCAGAAAAAGCAGCAGCAAATTGTCGGCCAAAATCAGGACGAGCGTGCCACCGACTAACAAGTCGAGCATGGCAAACATTCGATGCCCCGATTCGGAGGTCAGCGTCCCATCGCGAAAAAGCCCGATCGTATAGATGTAGACTGTCAATGCGATCAAAGTAATCGCGAGACAGAAAACCGCGGAGAGGGGATCGAGCTGGAAGGTCAGTTCAGCGCTGAAGCTTCGGCCACCCACACCGCCACCGATCCAGGGGCCGAGACTATCGAGTATCCGCTGACTACGACCGACACCGACAAGATCGAAGACCGTCAGTACACTGAGGCCGAAGGAGGCGGCGATGGCCGAAAGTGAAATGCCCCAGATCGACCGATCGGTGAGTCTGGCACGAACGAGTCCGATCAAGAGTCCGTGAGCGACCGCTGCAATAAAGGGCAGAATCGCAATCCAACGGACCATCGAAAACGGAACGCCAACTCCCCATTCGTTCACGAAGCCATAGCCTCCTAGCCTTCCAACAATCCGGCATCATCCGCATCGAGCGTGCCGCGACGCCGGATGCGAGCCATGACGACGCCCAGCCCCACTGCGATTTGCAGACAACAGATGGTGACGACACCGAGCACCAACACGCCGCTCATCGCCGCTTCGTCAGGCGTCGCCCGACCAAGACCAAAGCCGATGACCACCATTGCCACCGAAACCCAGGCAAATAGAACACCCACCAGCATCCCGACCAGACTTCTGCGCCAGAGCAGACCCAGCATGCCGATCCAGAAGAGCGCGGCTCCACCGATCACCAACACTGAACTCGTCGACGCGATCATTCCAGGCTCACCCACCTAGTTGTTCCCCTCGTCGTCCTGAAGCAGCAACATGGTCGCGAGTAGTCCCCCGGCGATCAGAAACCCCAGTAGCTGCACCAACTCCTGGAGCGGGCCAAAAAGAAGTCGGCCAATGCCCGCTGAATCGATGAGAAAACCATGCGGCGCGAAAGGCGTGAATTCGCCGACCGCCGAAACAGAATCGATCAGCAGAGCCAGACCTCCAGCAAGAAACAGAAAGGCGATGGCTCTCGCCAGAGAGGTCGGCCGATCCGTTGCGGGCAGATGATCCCGATCCACGTCGACTAACATCCAACCAAAGAGCTGAATGATACCGAGCGACAGGGTCGCCAGGATCATGACCGCATGACCGACGAATCCGGAACCTGCGAAAAGAAGGGTGAAGGCCATCGCCGCGACGAAGACGAAGGCAGCGGCGATCTGACGAGTCAGATTTCGACCCACGACGATCGAAACGAATGCCGCAACGAGCGCAATCACGAGGGCGCTGAGCATCGCGATGCTCATTTAGCCGCCTCCTAACAGCATCTGCGAGAGCTGGTTAGGAGACCCTTGTACGAATAATGAAGTCGCCGAGACCAGAAGAAGGTTCGCCCAGGCCAGCGGAAGGAGACGAAAGGCGACGAGCCGTGTTCGCTGGTCGTCGCGTAGATTCGCCATCGATCTGCGAAACATGCCGTCCGCGATGAGAACAAACACGAGCTTTCCAAAGAAGACACCGATCCCAATCCCAACGGCCAGAAAAGCGGGGAGCGCAAAACCAACGTGGGGCGCCAAGCGATCGACGACGTCACCGATTCGAAGAAAAGGGATGGCACCTGCGCCGAGAAAGAGTGAAACGAAAAGTGCCGCAGCGAAGACTCGGGCGAGGCGCGCCTCCAGCCGCCCCCAATAGAGGTCGACGGGATCATGATCGAGACCAAAGCCAGCAAGGCAGACACTTCCGGTTTCCGGGTTCGCAACCCAGGACCGCCGAGTCAGCCCATAAAGGGCCAGCCAAAACAACAACGCGGTCAACGGCTGAACGAAAATATTCCATCGCGGCCAGCGGAGATCGCGGATCCAATCGAAGACTTGGCCCGACAAGACTTTGGGAAGCCAGAAGAGTGGCGAAAATGTTGAGTTTTGTGCGGCCACAATATTCTGGAGCCGGGCCTCGGGCTGTGAGGAGGCCGTCATCGCAACGATCTCCGACGCAATCGCTCGATCCGTCAGCCCCGACATGTCCGAAATGGAAGTCACTGCGAGCGGGGCAGTCACGAGGATGAGGAGCCCCAGACCGGCCAGGGTTTGGCTCGCAATCCCGACGCTTCCGAGCCGGGACCACGGACTTCGATCCGCCAGTCCGATGCCCACCTGCGCGAATCCCATCAAGAGGAGCAAGAAGACAATCGCAATCAAACCATGATCGAGATCGGCAACGATCAAAGGACGCCCCGCCGCGCGACCACCCCAGGTTCCCGCAAAGGGAATCAGAGCAAGTCCACTCGCGAACGCGACGCATGAAATCAATCGGCCGATCCGTCGCAGCCAGGCGGACTGATCAAGCACCCGGGTTCTCGACCGCACCATCCGAGCGACACCGGCCAGGCCGCGCGCAACCAGGGAAACGACTGGCGGGCGATCCGCATCAAAACCCCAGGCCGCGCGGGGCGCCGACCAGCGACCTCGCCTAGTCGAATGGGCGAGTCGACCCCGCCGTTCCAACACAGCGCAGGCGACTAACGCGAGCAACACGATGCCCACCCAGAGGATCGCCATCCCCACGCCGATCATCGCGACGACTCCCGCTGACGTGCGTGCAGCGCAACGACGAAGGTCGGCAAGACGAGCCCGATCGAAACCTGTAGAGCAGACAGTCCCAGCATTCGAATCGCACTGACACCTGGCAGGACCAGGATCGCGAGAACGCAGACCAGCGCGGTCGTGATCAGGGTTCGATGCTGCAAGACCGCTTGCCGGGGCGAGCGCAGGGATTTCAGTGAGGAACCAAAGGCGACCGGCTCAAGATCGATCGGATGCCGTGCAGAAGCCGGCAGCTGCCGCCGAATCACCCAGACCAGCGCGGGCGTGGTCATCGCACAGACAAGGATCAAGACCAAAAGAGTCAGCCAGCCCAGCGGCGCAAACGAAGCCGTCGCCGGGTCTACATTTTCGATCATCGAAGGAAAGGACTCGGCGAGCATCCGTGCCATCCGCGTGCCGTCCGCCAAATCGACGGCGGGGTCATCCTTTGAGGCCACTCTGGGGCCCCGAAGGGAGTCGCAAGAGTAGCCGTAGCCCCCCAGAACGTCAACGAAATTCGGATTCGCGAGTGTGTTCGCAAATGTTTTCGGAAGGCGGTGTCACTGGGGTCGGCGGTGTTAGAGTCCCCGCCGTGAGTACACCGACCGCAGTTCTCGGCGCCGGCAGCTTCGGCACGTGTCTGGCCATGCTCTGTGCCCGCGCCCACGACGTCAAACTCTGGAGCCGGCGTCCCGATGTGGCCGAGGCCATCAATCGAGATCGCCGAAATCCCCGCTATCTCTCCGAATTCGCTTTGCCCGATCGCGTCGAGGCCACCGCCGACCTGCGCGACGCACTCGCCGGCCGCGAACTCGTCATCATCGCGGTGCCCAGCCATTCTTTGCGCGAAGTCATGACCGAGGCCGCACCCTTCATCGAAGAAGGCGCGATCATCGTCTCGGCGGTCAAGGGCGTCGAGTTTGAAACGGGACTCACCATGAACGGAGTCTTTCGAGAAGTTCTCGACGTTGCACACCATCCCCGCCTCGTCGCACTCTCGGGCCCGTCCTTCGCAGCGGAAATTGCCCAACGCCTACCCACCGTAGTGACCGTGGCCTGCCGTGAAGAGGCCTATGCCATCTCGGTTCAGGCGACGCTGTCTTGTCCATGGTTTCGCTGTTACACGCATACGGATGTGATCGGGGTGGAGACGGCGGGCGCGCTCAAGAATGTCATCGCCATCGCCGTCGGCATGTCCGATGGAACGGACAGCGGACTCAATGCACGGGCCGCCTTGATGACACGCGGACTCGCGGAGATCACGCGAATCGGAGTGGCCCAGGGTGCGGAAGCGGAAACCTTTCTCGGGCTCTCGGGAATGGGTGATCTCTTGTTGACGTGCACCGGGGACCTCTCCCGAAATCGGCGCGTGGGGCTCGGCCTTGGACGCGGCCGGAAGCTGGCGGAAATCCAGGCGGAGCTCGGCGAGGTGGCCGAGGGCATTGCAACAACCCGAGCGGCGGTTCGTCTGGCCGAGCGGCTCCGAGTCGAGGCTCCCATCTGCCAGCTGGTGCGGGCGGTCATCGACGGGGAACGCACGCCCCGCGAAGCGGGGCTATCACTCATGACTCGGCAGCTGCGAAGTGAGCGGGATCGCGGACCCCGAGTCAGAAAATCCGGTGGCCCATGAACGAGAACGTGATCGCAAAGTTGGATTTTTAGCCACCAAACAAGCGAAACTCAATAAAATCGCTAACTTTCGTGTTTACTGGAAACGACTTTCGTTTTCAAAATAGACCCACGACAGATTCTGAAATGCCCGAAACGCAGTCTTCTGAAATCAGATCCCTCGACCAGATTCCGAATGGCGAATTCGTTGAGGTGGTGGAAGTGGTCGGGGTGATGGAAGTCGCCGAAGCAGCCGACGCCCACACGCCTGGAGACGATCCCATCGCACGACGTCTCGACGACCTCGGCGTCCGCAAGGGCACTCAGATCGAGGTCATCCGGCGGGCACCACTAGGCGACCCGACCATCTATGAGCTCTGCAATTATCAGCTCTGCCTACGCCGAACCGAGAGCGCTCGGATTCTCGTCCGCCTGCTCGCAAAGCCCGATCGCTCATGACGAGTTCCGCGATTCCCAACGGCCTTTCCAATTCTGCGAGCCCGCTCGTCTTCGGACTCCTCGGTAGTCCGAACGCCGGGAAGACAACCCTCTTCAATGCGTTGACCGGTCTGCGTGCGAAGGTCGGCAATTACCCGGGCGTCACGGTTGAACGCCGCGAAGGCGAGGTCAGCTTGGGGCGGGGTGATTCCCGCGCTCTGCTGATCGACCTGCCCGGCACCTACGGCCTCACGCCGATCAGCGCCGACGAAGCCGTCGTGAACGATGTCCTGTCGGGGAGCGCAGTCGGCGTAGCGCGACCCGACGCGCTGATCCTGGTCGCCGATGCCTGCTCGCTTTCGCGAAGCCTCCCCTTCATCGGCCAGGCCATTTCGCTCGGGATGCAAACCTGTGTCGTCCTGACGATGCTCGATGAATTGGCGGCACGCGGCGGAAGCCTCGACATCCAGCGGTTGGAGGCTTCTCTGGGCGTTCCCGTGGTTGGTGTCGTGGGCCATCGTGGCCGGGGCATCGATGCCCTGCGACAACTACTCGGGGATCCGGCAGGCTGGTCACGGCCGGCCATTGATGCTCCCCAGGACCGAGCGGAACGCACCGGCTGGGCAAATTCGATCGCCGAGAACGTCATCACACAGCGGCCGGCGCGCCATCAACTGACCGAACGCGTCGACCGGGTCGTGCTTCATCCCGTCTGGGGCTCGCTGCTTTTCCTCGCGGTGATGGTGCTCTTCTTCCAGCTGATCTTTACCTGGGCCAGTCCCGCCATGGATGCGATCGATGGCCTGATTACCGCGCTCGCGAGTCTCGCGCGGGACGCGCTGCCAGCCGGATGGATCGCAGATCTCGTCGCGGACGGATTGGTCGCCGGGGTAGGCTCGGTCGTCATCTTTCTGCCACAGATCATCATCCTCTTCGCACTTCTCTATCTGCTCGAAGATCTCGGGTATATGGCCCGGGCAGCATTCGTCGTCGATCGCCTGATGGGGCGAATCGGGCTCGAGGGACGCTCCTTCGTGGCGCTGCTCTCCTCCTATGCCTGCGCGGTTCCCGGCATCATGGCCACCCGCACGATCCCCTCCCCTCGCGACCGCCTCGTCACGATTCTCGTTGCCCCACTCATGACCTGTTCCGCACGGCTTCCCGTCTACGCCTTGCTGATCAGCGCCTTCGTTCCCGAGCGCTCGGTCTGGGGTCCGATCGGATTACAGGGTCTCATCCTGCTCGGGTTGTATGTGGCTGGCGCAGTCGCGGCGTTGATCGTGGCCGCACTCTTCAAGAAGACGTTGATCCGCGGGGACGGTCTGCCCTTTACGATGGAGCTGCCGACCTATCGATGGCCCACCGGCCGTGTCTGGCTTTCCCAGGTCGTGGGCAGCGCCTGGGCTTTCATCCGCCGTGCGGGCACGATCATCCTCGCGGCCTCGATCATTCTCTGGGTCCTGCTCAACTTTCCCAAGGTCGAGATCCCCGCCCATCTCGATGAAAGTGCAGCAAGCGCCTACGCCCTCGAATACAGCGCTGCAGGACGAATCGGACATGCAATCGAGCCCGCCATCGCACCGCTGGGCTTTGATTGGAAGATCGGCGTGGGCCTGATCGCCAGCCTCGCCGCTCGGGAAATCCTGGTCGCGACCCTCGCACAGGTCTATGCGACCGATGGCGAAGAAGGTGAATCCCTTCGTGAAGCCTTGCGCAACGATCGCGATCCCGAGACGGGAAATCTGGTCTTCACTCCGGCGACGGTGGGCGCGCTGCTCGTCTTCTTCGTGTTCGCGCTGCAATGCACATCGACGCTTGCGATCATGCGCCGCGAAACGAATTCCTGGCGCTGGCCAGCCTTCGCCTTCGCTTACCTCTTCGTCCTCGCCTACACCGCGAGTTTCGTGACTCACCGCGTGATCACCGCACTGGGCGGGACCGATTGGGTATCCTGACCCCAGGGTCATCAAACGCTCGGTCATTCATCTAGCGTTCGTCCCAACTCCCAAGCTCTACGAAGCCGCCCGCCGACGAGGGAATCAGAGTTTGCCCAGTCGACGTTAGGCGTGTTCTTAATAATTGGTGGGCACGATAGTAGTCTTGATGCTCATGTGTTCTCCGTCGGCGAAGAGGCCAGGCGAACTTCCTCGCCCTGCGCGGCCGCCACGATCGCATCCTCCGCACGCGCGAAGATGTGGTCTTCATCCACCGCTCCGGGAGCCACGCCGAGGCGCGTGAGAAGATCCCTCGGCTCTTCATGCAGCTCGGCGATGTAGATCTCCGTGCCTGCTTCAGTCATTTCTGTGATCAAGTCGGCCAGCGTATAGACACCTGATTGATCGAGATAGCGCACGTCCCCCATGTGCAACACGACGACCCGCGCATCCTTCATCCCACCGAGCTTGCGCTGGAGGGGACCCGCGTTGCCGAAGAAGAGAGAGCCATGGATTTCCACGACGTAGATCCCCGAGAGCACCTCTTCCGGCGTCTCCAGATCCGGGATCCATGGCCGGTGCGCCGCAATGTCAAGCAGAGGAGAATGGGTCGCAGGATCAATGTCGCTCAGTCGCTTGAGCAGAATCATACTCGCCATGACCATGCCGACGGCGACCGCCCACATCAAGTCGACAAAGACAGTCAGACCGAAAACCGTGAGCATGACCGCCGCGTCGCCACGTGGAGCACGACTAACATGGCCCAGGCCTTTGGTGTCGACAATACCGATGCCGACTGTAATCAAGATGCCTGCCAGGACGGCCATTGGGATCTCGGACGCGAGCGGTCCGAGCGCCAACAGGATGGCCAGAAGCAGAACTGAATGAATGATTCCAGAAAGATGGGTCTCGCCACCGGAACGGACATTGACGACGGTGCGCATCGTGGCGCCGGCGCCGGGCAGACCACCAATCAATCCGGCCACGATATTCCCGATGCCCTGCCCCATCAGCTCACGTTCGCTGTCGTGACGTGTCTTGGTGACGGCGTCTGCGACGAGTGACGTCAAGAGCGAGTCGATGGCCCCGACAATGGCCAACATCAGCGCCGGGACCAGGATGATCTGGAACATCTCGAAGTCCCAACCCGGAATGCGCGGGACGGGGAGTCCGCGGGGAATCTCTCCAATGCGCGGAACTTCGATGCCCAGAAGGACCGAGCCCGCAGTCATGACGATGAGGGCAACCAGCGTACTGGGGACGACTCGAATGAGTCGCGGCGCGGTGTAAATGATGCCGATCGTGCATAGGCCGAGGATCAGGGCTGAAGGATTGATATTCTGAAAGGCCTCGGGAATGTGTCGGAGCGCGGCCACCGTACCGCTGGCGGGTTTATGCCCGAATAACTGCGCCAGTTGGAGGATGATGACGATCGCCCCGATTCCGCTCATGAAGCCAGAAACCACGGGATAGGGAACGTAATGGATATAGCGGCCGAGCCTCAGCAGTCCCATCAACACCTGAAGGACTCCAGAGAGCGCAACCATCGCGAAAACCCACGCGATGTCTCCGGTTAGAGCCCCGACGATGCCTGCGACCACGACGGTCATCGGGCCGGTGGGACCTGAAATCTGGGAAGGCGTTCCACCGAAGAGTGCGGCGAAGAATCCAACCGCAATCGCGCCATAGAGTCCCGCGGCGGCGCCGTTCTCGACACCCGAAGCAACACCGAAACCCAATGCAAGGGGCAATGCAACGACGCCGGCGGTCACACCACCGAAGATGTCTCCACGCAAGTTTCCGCAAAACCGCTGGGTGAACGAACTCATAGTTTCCTGACTTTAGTACGGCTCTCCGAAAATTCTTTTCCGCCGTCCACTATTTTGACATCAGTCACTCATCTGGACCAGGGCAGCCCCTCACCCAGGCCATTCGTGACCTCGTAGAAGCCACCTACGACTTCGATCTCGCCTGCTGCTTTCATTTCCTGCAAGACGCCACTTCGTTCGGGAATTGCTTTCGCTCTGCGCCACTCATTTTCCGTCGCGGCGGCGTCGTCAAGCTTTTCGTTGTCGGAGGTGCAGAGCGCAGCATCGATTGAACCGACAACGCTGTCGACAGCGGGCGCGATCTTTCGAAGCATCCCCGCCAGATGACCGAGTTCGACATTGTCGCAGGCCCCCTTGATGGCGTCGCAGCGGGAGTGCCCAAGAAGCACAATGTGTTTCGCGCCTGCAATTCGAGAGGCGAAACCCAGGCTGCCGCGAATATCTTCGCTGAGATAAATCCCTGCGATCCGGCCGCTGAAGAGTTCGCCTAACCCCTGTTCAAAGAACTGCTCCGTCGATGTGCCTGAACCAATGCAGCTATGGAACGTCGGGGAAGGAAACGAACCGTCCCTGGTTTCGTTCTCCTGTTGCAAACGATTGCGGTTGGCCTTGAGATTCGCGTTGAAACGCTCGTTGCCCTCGAACTGAATCTCGAGAGCGTCGGCCGGGGGCAGAGCCTCCGTGATTTCTTCGGTGTGGGCATGCACTTCGCCGTCTCCATTGATCGCGAGGGTGTCCACGCAGGGCACGATGGTACTGGGTTCATTCTCGATCGGCGTATTCTAGGATCGACTGTTGATAGATTATATATAAATCATTACATAACTTGATAGTCTATCTCTATCAGACATCTTGTCCCGCAATTGTCTATTCAACGATCGAATCAGGAGTGCTTGGCATGGATCTCATTCGACCAACCATCAGACAGGTTCAATACTTCGTCGCGGTCGCGGACGAATTGAGTTTCAGACGCGCGGCGGACAACCTCGGCGTGAGCCAGCCGACACTGAGCCATCAGATCCTGGCACTCGAAGAATCATTCGGAATCCAGCTCTTCGAGCGGTCCCGCGCTGGAACGACTTTGACCGTGTGCGCCCGAGAGCTTCTGCCCGGCTCACGCCGACTCCTCGAAGAATTGCGCGGTCTCTGCGACAAGGCCGAGTCGATCTCACGCGGTCCGGCTGGGACCTATCGGCTTGGAGTCACGCCGACGCTCGGCCCCTACCTGCTTCCGCACATTCTCCCGCCGATTCATCAGCGTTATGCCGCGCTCAAGCTGTACGTCAGAGAAGATGCGCCGCGAAATCTCGAAGCGGGTCTGGCTGCTGGCGATTACGACCTGATCCTGACTCCGCTGCCCGTGGATCAAGCCAATCTGAATGTCGTGCCTTTGTTTCGAGAGCCGGTTCAACTCGTGCTCTCCTCGGAGCATCGACTCGCCAACAAGAAGCGGATCGGGCGTAAAGAACTGGCCGGGGAATCCGTGCTCACGATCGAAGAGCACCATCATTTTCATCGGCAGATTCAGGAGCTCTGCGACCGACTCGGTGCGCACGTACTTCGGGACTACGAAGGGACGAGTCTCGACACCCTCCGACAGATGGTCGTCATGGGAATGGGCATCGCTTTCTTGCCTGCGCTCTATATCCGCTCCGAGATCCACGACCAACATGAGCTTCGGGTCGTCACTGTCTATGGCGAAGAGATTCATCGGATCCATGCGCTCGCATGGCGCAACACGTCTCCGGCTCGTCAACTCTTTCAGGAAATGGCCGGCGAAATCCGCAGTCTGGTCAAGAGAGATCTTTCTGACGTCGTGAAGCCGATCTTGAAGACCCCTTCCGCGACATGAGCGTTTCGGTCTCAACCTGCGTTGACGCGGTACCGAAACGATCGGTGGAATCCCTATCTCGACATTCCTGTCTCGATGACATCCCCGGACACCCTTTTTGGTGAGCAGTTTCACCGCTACCTTGCCTCGCCTCATTAGTACTTACGCCGGAACTCTCATGACTCTTTTGTCTCCCCCGTCTCGATCTGACGGCTGTCGAAAGGGCCGGTCTGCCAAGAGTCTTCGTTATAGAGGAGCCCGCGCACTATGACCACCTTGCTTCAAGCCGTTGCTATTGCCGCCCTGGCGATCATTGGACTTCGCATGCCGAAGGGCCAGACCCGAGGTCGCCTCTTCAGTGTGCTGAAGCTGTGGTTCACCGTTCTCGTCTTCTGGCAGCTTCTCTCCCATCCAATCGAACTCGAAACCGGTGAAACCGAAATCGCCTGGCGGCTCATTCGCCGTCAGCTCGCGGACATCGACGCTGGCAGGTTCTGGCTCTTCTTGTCCCTGGCCACCGCCATCAAGGCCGTCGGCATGATCTCCTCCATGATCCGCTGGCAGCTCATGCTTCGCGGACAGCGAATCGAACTTCCCTTCAAGCATCTTTTCGGATCGTTCTTGATCGGGCGCGCGATCGGAACCTTCCTTCCCAGCACCGCCGGGCTCGACGGCTACACGCTATACGACGCTTCGCGATTCAGTGGCAAGACCGTCGAAGTCGCTGCCGCGAAATTCGTCGAGAAGATCTGCGGCTTCTCGGGCGTCTTCATGACCTTCCTGGTCGCCCTTCCCTTTGGCATCGGAATCTTTGGCGAGAACGCCACGCTATTCGCGCTCCTTTCGATCCCGATCGCTGGCGGAATCATCGTCGCTCTCATCATCGCGCTGCTCTTTCCCGGAGTGATCCAGTGGGTCCTCGAAAATGTTCCGATTCCCGCCAAGCAGCGCATCACAGGCATCGTCAACCGAATCTCGAGCTCCGCCGCCGCCTACCGTGACCGCCCCGGCATGATCCTCCAGATCCTCTTTCTTTCCTTCGTCGTCCATTTCACGACCGCCGTAATGTATTACTTCACTGCCCTCGCTATTGGCGCCGACGGCGTCGACTTCTGGAAGATCACCTTCGGCTCTGCCATTCAGATCTTCGTCACCGTCATCAGCCCCTTCACCATCGCTGGCGAGGGAATTCGAGAAGCAGCCCAGTACATATTGTTAGGCGAGTTGATCGGCCCGACAGCGGCCATCGTTTCCGCAGCCCTGGGATTCTGGGCGGCCGAAGCCCCGACCATGCTCGGCTTCGTCTTCTGGTGGATGCGAAAGGACGACTACACGCCCGAGTTCGCTCTCGTCGATGGCGTACAGGTCGACTACGAAGCGGCCGCGGCCGCAGCCAGCAGCCTCGAAGAAGATGTCGACGTCTCCGCTGGGGGCGAAGATGCGACTCCGATCGGCGAACGCCTCTGGCGGGCTCCGAGCGCTGGTGCCTTCGCTGGCATCGCCGCGGGCCTCATCATCGGACTTGGCGAAGCGATCGTGATCTACAACACCGGGCTCGGCACAGAAAGTCAGGTCTTCTGGTACGGCCCCCTCGCCTGGGCTGCCGTCCTGGGCGGCCTCGCCGTCGTCGGCGGACTCTTTCTCTCGGTTCTACCGATGGATCGACATGAAATCGGGAGCTGGGTCACACGACTGGGATTCGGCGCCTGCCTGATTCCCTTCGGTCTCTTCGTGGTGCTCTTCCGGTTGCGCCGTGACGTGTATCTCGAACAGATGCCGCCCGTTCTCGTCATCATCGCCGTCCTCGCCCTGGCGACGCTTCTTCTACTGATCATCTTGAATCCGTTGAAGAAGTTGATTGAACCGATCGCCGACAAACTCGCGACACCGCTTGCCCCAATCGCGCTCCTGGTCGTCGGCGTGGGTCTCGGTGCAATTCTCTCTCTCGTCTTTTCACCCGCTGCGCCGGCCTCGAAGACCTCGAGCGGTGTCCCCGACGCGCTTCGCGATAAACCGAATGTCATTCTGGTCATGGTCGATACGCTGCGCGCCGATCACCTCTCGTGTTATGGCGGCGACATCAAGACGCCCAATCTATGTCGGCTGGTGGAAGGCGGAACGGTCTACCAAGGCTTCTCGCATGCTTCCTGGACTAAGCCGGCTACCGCGTCGCTCCTCTCTTCGACTCTTCCTTCGACTCATCAAGCGATGTCGAAGCCCTCGAGACTGTCGGAAGACCTGACACTGATCTCGGAAGCCATGCAAGACGGCGGCTACACGACCGGCGGCATCGTAACCAATATCAACCTGGCTGAGAGCTTCGGCTTTGCCCAGGGCTACGACGACTACTACTACCTGGCCCCGGACTACATCGCGTCGGCCAAGGAATCGAGTTCGAAGCTCATCGTCTATCAGCTCGTGCGGCAACTCTGGCTCGGCGTCGCCGGAGGCGATCAAGTGCGCTTCAACGACTTCTATCAGGATTCAAAGGTCGTGAACGAGGTCGCCTTCGATTGGATCGATCGGCGCAAGGACGATCGCTTCTTCCTCTTCCTGCATTACATGGATCCCCACGATCCCTATTTCGAACATCCCTATAACGGGGTCGGCATCGCACGGGTTTCGATGCCCGAGCCCGAACCGGAAATGGCCCAGCGGCTGCACAATCTCTATCGCGGCGAAATCGAGTACCTCGACGTGCAGTTTGGCGAATTACTCGCCAAGCTCGATGCCCTAGGTCTCTACGATGAAACGGTCATCGTTTTGACCGCGGACCACGGCGAGGAATTCAACGACCACGGCGGGTACTGGCATGGGCTGACGCTCTATGACGAGCAGATCCATGTCCCCCTGATCATCAAATGGGCCAAGGGCAGCCAACCGACGAAGCCCGGGATCAGCTCAGGCATCGCTCGCCTGCTTGACGTGGCGCCGACGCTCATTGGTGTCGCCGGACTACCAGCATCGGACACCATGCAAGGCGTCGATCTCCGAGAACCCTTCTCGACTCGTCTCGAGAAGGATCAGCAGGTCTACTCAGAAGAAGATCATGAAGGCAACGTGCTCTGGTCGCTTCGAACCGAGGACGAAAAACTGATCATTGCGAATCCCGGGAACCCACGCGGACTGCCCGAGCGAGCCTTCTTCGATGTTTCGAGTGATCCCGGAGAACTCGCTCCCTACGAAGATCTCGGCGCAGAACCGATCCTCGAGGAGGCAGCGCGGTTCCAGCGATTGGCCGCCGAAGGCAAAGCGGTCGAAGGCGAAGAAGCCGAGATGACCTTTGCCGATTGCGAAAGGCTGCGCATGCTCGGCTACGTCGAGGACTGCTCACACCTGCACTAGCGCGCTCGGAAATCGCGATTCAGCGGTCGGCCTTGGTTCTCTGATTCTTGTCCGCGCCACGGACTAACGTCGGCGGTCTGGGCTTTCCAGGAAGGGCAGGAGTTCGTTCATCGACGCGAACACGTCGTGGGCCAAATCGAAATCTCCATGCTTCGAGAGATCGTTTGGAATCACCACGCAAGACATCGCCGCCGTCGTGGCCGATCGCAATCCCCTCTCCGTGTCTTCCACCGCAAGACAGCGCGCGGGGTCGACCGAGATACGCTCCGCTGCCGCCAGGTAGGGGGCCGGATGGGGTTTGCCATCCGAATACTCACCGTTGGCGATCGAGAAATCGAAGTAGCGCAGAAGACCCGTCTGCTCATGCATGGCTTCGAGATGGCCGCGATCTGAACTCGTGACGATGGCCATCGGAATTGATCCATGTAACCGCTCGAGGGCCTCGACGACACCCTCGAGAATCGAGACGCCTTCGTCGAGAAGAGCCGAATAACGCACGTCGCGCCGAGCACGCAGCGCCTTGATCTCGGCGACCGAGAAACCTCTTTCCGCTGCCAGATCGAAGACACTTCGCCCCGCGCGCATCGAAATATCGTGATAGTCCTTCGCCGTCACGCGGACATCGACGGAGCCCAGAATCTCTTGCGTTGCCTGGAGGAAGAGAGGCTCCGTATCGACGAGGACACCATCGTTATCGAAGAAGATCGCGTCGAAGGCTTCGGTCATCCGAAGAATTCCACGCTTCTATTCATCATCCTTTTCCAGACGAAGCGAAGCTGAATTCATGCAGTATCGAAGCCCCGAAGGCTGTGGTCCGTCCGGAAAGACATGACCGAGATGGGCATCGCAATGGGCGCATATCGACTCTCTACGGACCATGCCGTGACTGCTGTCTACGTTTTCCGCGACGGCATCCTCATTGATCGGCGCAAAGAAACTCGGCCAGCCGGTGCCCGAATCATATTTCGATTCTGAGCTAAAAAGTTTCGCGTCACAACAAATGCAGTGATAGGTCCCCGCCGCCTTCTCATCCCAATAGCGACCGGAAAATGCGGCTTCAGTCGCTGAGCAGCGCGCGACCTGAAATTCCTCCTCGCTCAGCTTCTCACGCCATTCATCATCACTTCGAATCGTCTTCTCATCGCTATTCATCTCGATTTTCTCCGTCGTCTTCGTGTTTGTCGATTCCTGTGTAACCGGCTAATCGAGCGAGACTCTCACGCTCCGCCCCGTCGATTCCAGCACGAGGATACGAGGATTGTCTGTCTCCTCACGAAATCTCAATTTCAGGATCATCAGCGAACGGAGCCCCCGCGCTCCAACGCCCTCTTCGACACCGCCCGGCCATGCAGCCGTCGCCGGCTGGCCCATGAGTCGCCACCAGGGATCCTCTTCATCGAGCGCTATGAGATCCTCGGGAATCGCCGAGCGATCCGACGCATGGGTCATCAGCAGTCCGTCGTCGCCGGACCGAACGAGCACCTGGCCGACATCGAAGGTAAGGGCGAGCACGTCCGAGGTCCCGCCCGCACGATCGGCCTCGGCGCGCAGAATCCGGCCGCCCGACTTCACGATGCTTTCAAAAATTTCGAGACCCGACAACGTGGACATCCGGGTAGTCTACACTGGCACGTCTTCGAGGAGAACGGATTGGCCCGCCGCAATTCCACAAAATCAAAACCGAGCTCCGTCGATCCCGAGACCCAGAAGCTCGTGCGTCCCGACGGATTGAGCGTTCGACGCAGGCGCCATGACCACGGTTGGTCACCGCGCGACCTCGTCACCGCCATCGAAATGGCCAGCTTCGACGCAAGCGGGCTACGTCGCACGCTCACGCCCAACCTGCTGAAAGCCATCGAAGAGCAATCGGAAGCGATCCCCTACGACCAGCTGCTACTCCTGGCAGACGGACTCGGCTGCGACCCCGTCGACCTCATCGCCGAGGGCGAATTCTCGACGCGCCGCGCAGCTCGATCGATCAACTAACCGCGGCACTCTCCTCCCCATCGAATCGCCATGTCCCACGCCGAGTCTCGAACTCGAGCACCCGAGTGAGTGCCTCCAGAAATTCTGAACGAGGCCAATCCCGTGCACCAAAACGCGTGAGATGATCGGTCTTCACCTGACAATCGATGAATTCGAAATTCCAACGCGCGAGCTGACGTACGAAGGCGCTGAAGGCGATCTTCGAAGCATCCGGTCGATGCGCGAACATCGACTCGCCGAAGAATGCGCGGCCAAGCGAAATGCCATAGAGACCCCCTACCAACTGATCCAATGGACCGTCCACCGCGTCATCCAAGTCATCGCGGCACCAGGCCTCGATGCTATGCGCGAACCCGAGTTCATGAAGCCGGCAATAGGCCTCGATCATGTCATCGCCGATCCAGGTTCCGTCCTGGTCCGGTCGGGGAATTTCGGAGCAGGCGCGTATGACCTTCTCGAAGGCAGTGTCCATTTTCAGCACGAAGGGATGGGCGCGCTCACGCTTCGTGAGACTACGACTCATCCGGATTTCTGCCGGGCGCAGAACAGAACGCGGATCCGGCGAGAACCAGAGAATCGGCTCCTCGTCGTACCAGGGGAAAATTCCCTGTGCATAGGCCGCGAGTAATCGTTCGGCGCCGAGGTCACCCCCATAGGCGAGCAAGCCGCGCGCATCGCTTTCTCGTGGATCCGGAAAGGGAAAGGCGCGAATCAGTTCTTCGATGAGCCCCTCTACCATTTCAAACCGTCGCGAAACGAATTGCGTCAGCCGGCCATTCCGGGGCGGCGTGGATGGCCGGAAGCACCTCGGCAATATCATCTACGGAATGCCAGATTTCGAGATGCTTCTCGTTCATGAAGCGTTCTTCGATGCTCCGTTCGAGCAACGAGAAGAGTGCATCATAAAAGCCGTTCTGATTGAAAATGATGATGGGTTTCGTGAAGAGCCCGAGTCGCTTCTGTGTAATCGCCTCGAAGAGTTCTTCGAAGGTCCCGGATCCACCTGGCAAAGCGACGATCGCATCTGCTAGTCGAAGCATTTCACGCTTTCGTTCATGCATATCTTCGACGAGTTGAAGTTGGGTCAATGCTGGATGGGCCCATTCCAGCTCGCGCATGAAATGCGGAATGACGCCAACCACCGAGCCGCCCTGCGCCAGCGCTGCATCGGCCATCGCGCCCATCGAGCCGAGAGCGCCGCCTCCGTAGACGAGAATATCCCCGGCACGAGCCAGCGCGTCGCCCAGCCTGGCCGCGGCGGCATGATAGGCTGGATCGCAGCTCGAGCTCGAGGCACAAAAGACGAGAACGCTCCGCTGTGTCGGTACGGTTGTCGTCATCTGCCCCCTCGGTCTCCGCGCTCCAGGCGAGTCGGCCGCCCTCATCACCCCGATTGCTGGGGAGAGTTGACGGCCTCGGCCTTCGGTCGTAGGGTTGCGGCTTCCGGTTCGAAATCAAGGGGTTGATTTCCGGCGCTTGCAGACCCTCGGACCCGCTCAATTCCACGCGGCCAGACGAATCATCTTCTGATGAATCTCCTGGCCACCGGGGCTGGGCGTGTAGGTCTGACCGACTGAACCAGTCTCGTCAGGGACCTGCCCGAGTTGCTAAGCGTCCTTCAACGATCAAGACATCGCGGAACTTCGTTCCCTCTATTGCCAACTGCAGCCAACCGCCTGGAATCATCCAGACGAGCGGAGGCCGGAATCGACTCAGCCATGCGCTGACCGAGGATCGCATCAGTGGCAGCCGATCGACAACCGACCCTGTCGATCGTAGATGGAGCGAAATCCGAAATGAAAGATCGTCCGAGAGGCCATATGTCCAATCTTCCAGATGAACCCACCAATCGCGGCAGCGCAACGAGCTCCGTACATGCCGGCGAACTCCGTCAGCAAGAAGCCAACGCGATCACGACGCCCATCTACCAGACCTCGACCTTCTGGTTTCGCAATTCAAAGGAAGTCACGGACTACCAGGAAGGAAAGTCCAAGCGCGAAGAATACGGTCGCTACGGAAATCCGACTTGGCGTTCCGTCGAGCGAAAGATCAGCGCCCTCGAAGGCGGGGAAGAAACCATTCTCTTCGCCTCCGGCATGTGCGCGGCCACGACGACTTTCATGGCGCTCCTGCCCGCAGGCAGCCATCTCATCGTCACAAGCGACTGCTATCGGCGTACGCGCCAGTTCATCAAGCAATTCTTGTCTCGAATGGGCGTCGAAACGACGATCATCGAACCGAGCAATCTCGAGGCCTTCGCGTCCGCGATCCGCCCTAACACAAAGATCTTCTTCACCGAGTCACCGACGAATCCTTATCTTCGCGTCATCGATGTCCCCGCGTTCACCAAGCTGGCGCACGAAAAGGGCGTGAAGGTCATCATTGATTCGACCTTCGCCACTCCGGTGAATCACAAGGCACTCTCGGACGGCGCCGATCTCGTTCTGCACAGTGCTACCAAATATCTGGGCGGACATAATGACCTGCTCGCCGGCACGGTGACTGGGCCGAGAGAGTTGATCGAACCGATTCGGAGTGCGCTGGGCGTGTTGGGTGGCATCATCGATGCCCACGCTGCCTGGCTATTGTTGCGCGGGATCAAAACGCTGGACATCCGAATGGAGCGGCACAATTCGAATGGCCTCTCCCTCGCCCGACATTTAGAAGCCCACCCGATGATCCGAAAGGTCTGGTACCCGGGGCTCGAGAGCCATCCCGATCATGAGATCGCCGAGCGGATCATGAACGGCGCGGGCGGCGTCGTCACTTTCGAGATCGAGACCGACCTCGCAGGCGCGATGCGCTTCATCGATGCCACGACAATTCCGTATCAGGCACCAAGCCTTGGGGGGGTCGAAAGTCTGATCGAATTGCCTGTGACGATGTCGTTTTGGGACGTTCCAAAGGAAAAGCGTGAGGAACTCGGCATTACCGAAAGCCTGGTGCGTTATGCCTGTGGGATCGAAAACGCCGTCGACATCATCGCCGACATCGATCAAGCCCTCACAAAGGTCTAGGCGACCTCGAGGCTAGAGGCGCCGCAGCTAGAAAAGTCTCTTCTGCGCCGGCGATGGGTCGGAATGTCCCGATTCCATCGCCAGCAGTCGGGCCTTGAGTTCGAGCCCACCTGCATAACCCTGCAGCGCACCCCCTCGCGCGATCACACGATGGCAGGGAATCACGAGGGGAATCGGGTTCGCGCCGTTCGCCGCACCGACCGCGCGAACAGCCTTAGGCTTGTCAATGGCATTCGCAATGTCGGAATAGGACACCGTTTCCCCGTAGCCAATCTTTCCGACCTGCTGGTAGACGGCGAGCTGAAAATCCGTCGCACGCATGTCCAAGTCCATTGTGAACTCGCAACGCTCCCCGGACATAAACTCCATGAGCTGATCGATCACGCCATCATGCGCGGCGCGTCGATCGAGGACTTTCGCATCATGGGCATGCGTTTTCTTCCAGCCTTCAAAACCGCGCCCGCTCTCGTTGGGAAGTTCGATATAGACCAGACCTTTTTCGCTACTCACGATTCGAAGAGAACCAAGGGGCGTCTTGAAGCGGGTCGTAAAGAGAACTTCCATTGGCATGCGGATATTCTACCGGACGCCGCGACGAATCAAACAAAGATGGGGCTCATTCCTCGTCAGTTTCGGACGCGGCTTCCGGGCGCTTCAACTCCTCGGCGGGAATCTCGAGGCGTTTAATCATCTTCTGAAGCGATTGACGGGGGATCCCTAGTTTCTCAGCGGCCCCGCTCTTGCTGCCGGCCTCACGAACCGCGAGAATCAACATCCGCCGTTTGAGCGCATCAACTGAGCGATTGAGATCCCAATCGTCAACGGCCGCAAAACTCTCAGCGTCGACGGGTCCACGGGATCCGCCACGGCCATCGCCCCGGGCCGTCGCGCCACCCCGAACGTGTGCCGAGAGATTATCAACGCCAATCGTTTCCTCAGGCCCCGCCAGCGCCGTGATCCGCTCGATTTCGTTCGCGAGCTCCCGGACGTTTCCCGGCCAGGCGTAGGCCACCAGAATATCCATCGCGGCGTTCGAGAATCCAAGAAATTCCCGCCGAACCTTCGCCCCGGCCTCATCGAGAAAATGATGCGCCAGAGCGGGAATATCCGAACTCCGCTCCCGCAGCGGTGGCAGCTCGATCTCGACAACTCGCAGCCGGTAATAAAGATCTTCTCGAAAACGACCCTCTTCGACGCACTTTTTCAGATCGCGATTCGTCGCCGCAAGGACCCTGACATCGACCTTCCGGGTTTCGGACGAGCCCAATTGCCGAATTTCACCGTCTTGCAGCACCCGCAAGAGTCGGACTTGCATCCCGGGCTCCGTCTCGCCGACCTCATCGAGGAAAATCGTGCCGCCGTCGGCCAGTTCGAAAAGTCCCTTTTTGTCGGCGTGGGCCCCCGTGAACGCTCCGCGCTTATGGCCAAAGAGTTCGCTTTCGAGCAAGGTTTCCGGCAGCGCACCACAATTTTGCGCCACGAATTTCCCTTCCTTGCGCGGTCCGGAATAATGGATCGCACGCGCGAGCAAGTCCTTGCCTGTGCCGGTTTCCCCGGTGAGCAATACCGTCGCATCGGTCTGGGACACCTTGTCGGTTACGTCAAAGATCTTCTGCATTGCGGGCGCGTCACCGATGATCCCGTCGAAGGAATAACGCGCCTCGACCTCGCGACGCAGATAGACATTCTCCGCCTGCAGCCGCTCGTTTGCTACCGCCAAGGCGTCGGCGAGCTTTGCGTTCTCATTCGACAGCTCGTAGACCTCGAGCGCGCGCTTCACATTGATTCGCAGCTCGTCCGGCTCCCAGGGCTTTGGCAGATAGCGATAGATGCGGCCGTCATTGATTGCGCGAATGAGCGAGGGCATATCCGCATAGCCCGTAAGCATCATGCGGATCGCACGGGGATTGCGCTCGATGACCTTCTCGAGGAACTCGACACCGCTCATCCCGGGCATGACTTGATCGGAGATGACGAGCGAAATGTTCTCGCGATCGAGAACCTCAAGGCCCTTCTCGCCACTATTGACCGCGAAGATTTCGTACTCGACGCCAAGGGTGTAGGAAAGGGACTCGAGAATCGCGTCCTCGTCATCAACGACGAGGATCCCGTAGCGATGTGTTTCACCAGTGGGACGTGCGCTCTCGATTTCGCTCATCACGGAACCATATCGTAGGATCCCGATCAGCCGCTCTTTCGCGCAGTGACCTTGATCTCCGCCCGGGTGCCGGGAATGACCAGTGACGAAATCCCGATCCAGGTGGACGCCGGATAGGGTTCCTTGATGAACTCATCCTTGACCTCGGCCATCGCTCCGGCGTGCTTCGCCAGGTCAACGATATAGAGAGTCGAATCAATGATGTCCTCGAAGCCCACTCCGGCTTCGCGCAAGATCTCGCCAAGTGACTCCCAGGCGCTTCGGAACTCTTCTTCGGGTGTGTCGCCCTGACCGATGACTCCGGAACAGAAAATCAAATCACCATGTCGAACGGCCGGTGCAAAATGCCAGCTCTCGTAGGTCTTGCGCGAGGATTTCGGAACGATTACATCGATGCCCATTGGATTTTCTCCTTTGATTCAAGAACAGGGGCTGAGCGTGATCGACGGGGACTCGTTCGAGCCGCCGTCATGCAGTCGATGCAAAATCGTAGCGTGCTAAAAAGACGAAGGGTTGCTTCGAATGACCGGCGCCCATACGAGTGACCCAAAGCAAGTGCCCTATCGCTTGCGCAGCCACCAGATCTGCTCGGACGGAAACTGCTTCGCCCAATCCGCGGACACCGAATAGGGAGCCCCCGTCGCCTCCTTCGGCGCCTCCACTTCTGTGTAGTCGACGATCTCGAAACCTGTTTCATGAAAGAGCTTGATCCAGGCGGAGGGCATCAGGGTGAACTCGATGCCACCGGGATCATCGACGGCTTCTCTCCAATCCAGTCGAAACTGACCGAAGTAGGGCTGCTCGAGATTTCGAGTCAGTGGGGCCGAGCCGTCCACAGGAGAACAGACCGCTGTCAGGATATGGCTGCCCAAGAATGCGAGCTGACCACCAGGCGACAGAAGTCGATGCGCCTCGGGGATCCAGACATAGGGGTCGGCCCAGATCGCGGCACCATATTCGCTGACTGCGAAATCAAAGGACGCATCAGGCTTGTCGACGGTCTCCGCATTTCCGTGAATGAGTTCGAGCGGAATTTCATGCTCGCGCGAGAGTCGGGCGGCCGTCGCGAGCTGACGCTCGGAATTGTCGATCCCAGTCACCCTCGCACCGCGTCGAGCCATCCACGCAGAGACATAACCGGTCCCGCATCCGAGTTCGATCGCACGCAGGCCCTCCATGTCGCCGGGCAGCAGGCTGATCTCCGAATCTGGAATCCCCCATTGTCCCCAGACAGGAATCGTGCGCGCCCAGCCCCGCTCGCCTGCTTCGACCCACTGGTCGGCCATGCCGTCCCAATACGCCCGATTCTCAGCAACATGTTCTGGAAGCGACGTCATAGACGCATCCTCATTGACAATCTCCCTCAACTCCCGCGCTCTCGCGGCTTTCCTTTATTCAATCTTGATCTGTCCGGGCACGATCAATTCAATGATGTGGCCATCGGGATCGCAGATCCACATCTGACCCGCCTTTCGGCTCTCGACGACTTCGAAGTTCTGGTCCCGTAGTTGCGAAAGTGCGTCCTCGTAATCCTCGATCGCGAAGGCCGCATGCCGCGCCAGAGGATTAAGTGATGGCGGAGTCTCTCCAACATCCGCACCGGCGGGTGTTTCGATGAGATGGACTTCGCAATCGCCCGCGGCGTACCAGATGCCTCGAAGCCCGCCCAGATCAGGCCTGGGAATCGGATTCAACCCGAGAACATTCTCGTAAAACGCTCGCGAACGATCCAGATCGCTCACGGGAAAGGACATGTGATGAGCCGATATTTTGATGGCCATGCAATCTCCTCAATATTCCTAAAAATTCTAGCCGAAGCCGAGTTCTGGCTCTCCTTCGAAGGTCGATTCAGTGTAATCGACAATCGAAGCACACTCACTTTCGGCAACGGACTGTCTGCCGTCAATGGATTCTGCATCTCGTAGTATCTAGAAGCCACCTCGCGGACACGACGCGAGGAGCTTGAGGATTCGAGTCCCTCCCAATCTCCACTCAATCATCCAATCAATCCCCTCCGAAGATGGGCGCCATTCTGGTCAGCGAGCAAATCGCGAACCGTTATGCGAAAAGGCTGGCTTCGATCGCCCCGGACCGAGACCTTGTCGTGCTTGGACCCGATGGACTTCGCAGCCCACTCGAGGATCAGCGCGAGCACCGATGGGGACGACAGATTTCCCACGATCTCGAAGGAACAACCCTCCCCGTACTCGGCCTCGGTCCAATCGGACTCGAGGTCGGTCGGGCTGGGGCGGGGCGGCTCTGCGTGGCCGTGCCCCTGACCCCGGAAACTCGCCATCTGATTGACAAGGCCTGCCTAACGCAGATGAAGTCGGACTGGGCGAATTGCTCCACGAGCCCGCGCTCATCGAAACTCTCACGAACGGAACGCTTAAGGGTGCCATACTCGATGTTTTCGAAGCAGAACCTCTGCCGGAGTCAAATCCGCTTTGGGATCTACCCAATGTCATCGTCACGCCACACTGCGACTGACGTCACCCGCTCGATCTATTGAAGAGCGGCCCTGCAGTTCGCAGCACCAGCCACGATCTTTTCAAACTCGTCGAACTCTCGATAGCGAGCACCGTGAACAAGGCTCGTGACCCCCACCTCGCGCATTGCATTCGCAAGCTCGACCGCCTTCTCAGGTTCGGAGAGCGGTAGCCCCGTCATGACTTTCACTTCCGGCGTGGCCTTGCCTGCCTTAGCCGCCAGCTCGTTCAGTTGCAGAATCGGTTCGCGCAGCTTCTCCGGGTCCCTGGCCATCGGCATCCAGCCGTCACCGTACTCGACCGTGCGCTCGAGTGCGTAGGGAATGCCGCCACCGATATAGATGGGCGGACATTCCGGACGCGGCAAGAAAAGGAATGACTGCCCATTCGATTCAACTTCATCTTCCTCGAAACAGCGTCGAATAAATGCCAACCCCTCATTTGTTAGGCGTCCTCTCTTCGCCCGAGCAACACCCAGCGCGCGAAATTCGGCACCCATCCAACCCACGCCAACCCCGAGGCGAAGGCGACCTTGCGACAGTTCCTGGACGGTCGCGATCGCCTTGGCCGTCGGCAAGGGCGCGCGATAGGGAATGTTGAGCACCCCCGTCCCGAGGCCAATCGATTCTGTGCAGGCGGCGAGATAGGCGAGGGTCGTGAGCGGATCGAGATAGCGACCTCCCGATCCCTCGGCGTCGTCGGGGGGAATCGCGATATGATCCTGGATCCAGAGATCGTCGAGTCCGGCCCGCTCGGCTGCCTGTGCGCATCGGGCCATCAGGTCACGACTTGACTCGGGTCCTTTGTTGCTCACGGTGATGCCTAACTTCAAATCCGCTCCTCATGGCCGCGAAGGTAACGCGCGGATTCTGACGGCAGCCCGGCATGGGCCGGCCCACTATCCCCTCAACAGTTGAAGGCCGCCGGATTGGCCGGCAAATGATCGAAAACCCCGGCCGGCCGCGATCCGCGATACTGCGCCACAATGCATTCGAGTTGTGTGGGGCTCGCGCCATGCAAGATCACGCCGTCACACCCAAGGGCGAATTGGTTTCGGATCGCGTCGACACACTGCTCGGGCGTTCCCGTGGCCGAAGCCGCCAGCCACTCTTCGGGTATGAGCGTCGCGACGTGGTCGAGTTCGTCACTCGTTGCGGTCATATCAAGCCCCCCACGAAAATTCTGGATGAAGTCATCCGCTCTGAAGCGTGCCAGGATCGCGGGATCCCAATCATTGGTCTTCACCAGCAGATCACCGTAGCCCTGCAGATAGGTTGCCAGGCGCCCAACAGTCTTCTTCCGCCGCAACGCTTCTGGAAGATGATCCCCAATTGTCGCAAAGCACGACCAGACACGAACGCTTTCAGGATCCCTTCCGGCTTCCTCCGCTGCGCGCTTGACAGTCTTCACGCAGCGCTCGGTCGTTTCCTCCGTGAAAAAGGTATGCAGTACGACCGCGTCAAATGCACGGCCGCCTAACGCGAGGGAGTTCGGTCCAAACGCAGTAAACGTCATGGGAATATGGGCCTCGTATTGTGGCCCCATCATGAGGAGTGGGTACTCACCAGCAGGACCGTCATGGCCGACGACGAACTCGCCCTTCCAGATACGCCGCATCAGTCCGACGAAGTCTTCGATCTGCGCCGTCGTAATCGGCTCGAGCCCGTAAGCCTTGAAGAGCGGATCTATGCCGCGTCCGAGTCCCAGGGAAAAACGTCCGCCGGTTAGCTGGTGCATGGTCATCGCGAAGGCGGCCGTCACCATCGGGTGTCGCGTCGTATGATTTGTCGCAGCGGTCGCGATCCCAATCTTTCGGCTGACGGCGCCGACCGCTCCCGAAAGCGTCGCCGCTTCCTTGATGTTGAATCGCTCGGAAATGAAGCAGGCGCCAATGCCGAGCGCCTCAGCCTGCTCGACTTCCTCGATCAAGTCTCGTGGACTCTCGGGCTGTCCGGCAAGGGTGTAAAATCCCAGCTCGTTCATGTTATTCAGCATACAACCTCTGCTGGGTTCGGATCAGCGCGCGTCGACTGACGCTTCGACGCGATCGAGGATAAGTGATTCAAGTTTTACGCCGTCCAGCGCATTGATCTCCTGCACCCCGGTTGGACTCGTCACATTGATCTCGGTCAGTTTTCCTCCGATGACATCGATGCCCACGAAGAAGAGGCCCTGGTCTTTCAGAAAGGGCCCGACCTTCGAGATGATCTTGCGGTCGGCGTCGTCAAGGGGCGCCTTGCTCGCGCGCCCCCCGACATGGAGGTTGGCACGGGTCTCGGAATCTGCGGGAACCCGAAGCACGGCACCGATCGGTTCCCCTTCAAGCAATAGGATGCGCTTGTCGCCCTCACGAATGGCGGGAAGGTATTGCTGGGCCATGATCGCGCGAGACCCGAAATCCGTGGCCTGTTCGAGGATCGAACTGAGATTGCGATCGTCTGCGGTGAGATGAAAAATCCCCTCACCCCCTTTTCCGTCCAGGGGCTTCACGATCATCTGACCACCGTTCTCAGCCATGAATCCGCGCAGCTCGGAGATTCGCTGGGTGACCCGGGTCGCTGGCATGAGGTCGGCGAACTGAACGGCGAGGAGCTTCTCATTGAAGGCGATGACTGAGGCAGGCCGGTTCAGGACGATCGTACGCTTACAGATATCGAGAATCTGGGTGGCAATGATGAAATCCCGGTCGACGGGCGGGTCCTTTCGCTGGAAGGCCACGTCGATTTCTCGATCAAAATCGAAGACTCGTGCCTCCCCCCGTTGGACGGGTTCATCCGTCCCGAGAGCGAGCGTGATCTCCACAGCCTCCGCGAGAACCCGGCCCGCATCGACCTCGAGCTTCGCCGGGTCGACATAAAGGACACGATATCCGCGATCCTGAGCCTCCCGCATGAGAACAATCGTCGTCGAGCCCTCCATGGGCTCCGCTTCGACGGGGTCCATCACAAATGCGAGGGTCAGGAGGCGACGGGATCCCGTCTTTGGTTCCATGATGAACTCCATATGCGCGGGGGTGTCAGACGCCGGGGTGCGCCAGCCAATGGGAGCGCCAGCCAAGGGTCGGCGCCAGACAGGGGTGTCAGAATCGACGCCTCTCGCATTGCTCAGATATCCCGGAAGGCGCCTCGGTCACGGGTATCGGTAGCGCACCGGCGATGGCGTCGGCTAGTTTCTGCAGCTTCGGAGAACAAATGGCAAGTTTCCGGTCTGGGGGGATCCGGATCGTCCTAGTAGGACTCGCGGTGATGGCTGGCTTTGCCAGTCTCGCCGCAGTGGCGATCTACGTACTCCTGATTCGAGATCTCCCTGACTTTCGCAGCCTTGATGATTACCACCCTCCGGTCGTAAGTGAAGTTTTCGACCGCAATGGCAAACTCATAGGCGAGTTCTACACAGAACAGCGTAGGATGATCGCCATCGACGACATCCCCGAACACGTAAAGTTCGCATTCGTCGCCGCGGAGGACGGCTCCTTCTACACCCACGGCGGCGTCGACTACGTCTCGATCATGCGGGCCACACTGGCCAACCTGCGCGAGGGCGGCATCGCTCAGGGCGCGAGTACGATCACCCAGCAAATGGTCAAGAGCCTCCTGCTCACACCGGAACGAACCTACAAACGAAAAATGCGCGAGATCATTCTCGCGCGACAGATCGAGCAGCAGTTCAGCAAGGACGAGATCCTCTTCCTCTATCTGAATCAGATCTATTTCGGAAATGCGGCATGGGGAATCGGCCAGGCCTCGCGCAGCTATTTTGGCAAGGAAGCGAGGGACCTGACGGTCTCGGAGGCCGCCCTACTCGCAGGCCTTCCCCAGAGACCCAGCTCCTACGATCCCAATCGCAACCCGAAGGCCGCCGAGGCACGACGAAAATACGTTCTCGGCCGAATGTTAGGCGACGGGTACATCGATCAAGATATCTATGAAAGCGCCCTCGCCGCACCGCCTGAAATCAAGCGCCATCCCGATGGCGAAAATCTGAAGATCTCCGGCTATTTCACGGAGGAGGTCCGCCGACTGCTATTCGAAGAGCTCGATAGCGAAGTCGTCCTGAACGAAGGGCTTCGAATCGAGACTACGCTGGATATCGACCTGCAGCGTGCTGCCCGCGATGCGATCCAGACCGGCCTCCGCGCACACGATCATCGCCGCGGCTATCGGGGACCCGCCAGTCAGATCCCCGAAGAGGGAATCGCCGACGAGCTCGCCAAGCTCGATGAGATCAATGCCGATGACTTTCTCGAGACCGAGATTCCAGACCTGCTCGCGATTCTGGAAGAAGAAGGCCCGGACGCCGAAGACCTCACCAGCGATTTCGATTCCGAAATGGCGCACGATGTAGGGAGCCCGCAGGCAGATCCCGGCGAGGACGCAGCGGAGTATTCTCCAGCGGAATCGATTGAATGGGCCGATGGCAAAGAAGCCACCTCGGACAAGGAAGAGAAAGACCCGGTCTTCATTCTGCGAGAGTTGCCCTTCGAGACTCCCGTATACGGCATCGTCCTCGAAGTCGACGCCGACAGCCAGCAGGCACGAATCGGCTTTGGCGAAAACGTGACCGGCATGGCGAGCCTGACCGATGTCGCTTGGGCACGCGTCCCGGATCTGAAGATTCGACCGCGTGCTGTCAAGAAGATCACTTCGATTTTTTCGGTCGGTGATGTCGCGCGATTCATTCGTCTGCCAGATCTCGAACCGGAGCCACCAGAGGAAGCTCCAGTCGACGAAGACATGAACGCCGACGATGAATCCGCCGAACTCCGCTTCGAATTCCCGATCGCACGCGTCGACCTCTGGCAGGAGCCCGAGGCCGAGGGCGCCCTGCTCTCAATCGACAATGAGACCGGCGACGTCATTGCCATGATCGGCGGATACGATTTCGCGCGCAGCGAGTTCAACCGCTCGGTCCAGGCGATGCGACAACCGGGCTCTGCCTTCAAGCCCTTCATCTATGGCGCGGCGCTCACTCGAGGCTTCACGCCCGTCTCGACCGTCATCGATCGCCCGGTCGTCTACACCGATCCAGTCACCGGATTCGTCTGGGCCCCGCGCAACTACGGCCGACGGTTCTACGGTCCGATGACCATGCGCGATGCTCTCAAGAAGTCGATCAACAACGCGACCGTTCATCTCTTTCGAGATCTTGGCGTGCGATACGTGATTGACTACGCGCGGCGCCTGGGAATTCAGGCTCCGCTGACCGCAGACCTATCGCTCGCGCTGGGTTCGAGCAGCCTGACACTGCTTGAATTGACGCGGGCTTACGCCGTCTATCCCCGCGGTGGAACCCGCGTCGTCCCGCGCTTCATCACGCGGGTCACCGATCGTGACGGCAAGGAATTGCTTGGGGAAGTGCCGCTGGGCGATGTGCCACCGCCGGTCCTTCAGCCGCTGCTCGCGGCAGGCGAGACCCGCGAAGAGACCTATCCCGATTCCGAGATCATGCCGACACAGCAGATCATCACCCCCGCCGATGCGTATCTGATGTCCGATCTATTGCGGACGGTGGTTCAAGAAGGAACCGGTCGACGCCTGCGAAGACTGGGACGAACCCTTGGCGGCAAGACCGGCACAACGAATGATTTCTCGGATGCCTGGTTCATGGGTTTTTCGCCTGAGCTGACCACCGGCGTCTGGGTCGGTCATGACAACAATGCAACGCTCGGTTGGGGGGAGAGCGGCGGCAAGACCGCCCTGCCAATCTGGGGGGCCTTCATGGAGGTTGCCCTCGCCCCCTACCCCCAACACGACTTTATGGTTCCCGAAAAGATCGAATTTCAGCGAATCGATCGAATCTCGGGACTCCTCGCCAATGCGAACACCGAGAACGCGTATTTCCAGCCTTTCTTGGAAGGCACCGCGCCGGAACGCAGCTTCACCGAACAGGACACCACAAAGAGGCGCGAACGAGCTGCCCGAGACGACGTATTTTGAAGCCGGGAATAGACGATTGAAACTTGAATCAAGTGCTTATCTCAGGCCTAGTTGACACCGCTTTCCGAGATCGGTAACTCCCAAGCCAATGGGGGGTAATATGGACAGTGGTTCGCGCATAACGCGTGGCGCGGAGAACGCGCATGTCAACGAAGATCGGCGAAACCAGTCCACCCGTACGACAAATCGACGACGCGCAGCCGAGAGCGCGCTACTCGATGAGTTGCTACTTCCCCACGCTCCACAGAACGAAAACGTCGGTTCCGAAGGCCAGACACTGCTGATGCGAGCCCTCGCCAGGCTCGAAAGACAAGAAGACGTCGACGCCGCAGTCGCATGGGCACCCGGTCCGGGTGGTGAACCGCGGGTCCTGGCTGCAAACCCACCCGAGGCAGCGGACGAAATTCGACCCGTTCCAGAACTTTATGACGCTCTTATGAAGCTCGAACGAGCCCAACGCCTTACCGACCCAAACCCAGAACTCGAATTAACGGCGCTCGCCGCGCGCGGAGTCAGCGCAGTTGCGCCCGTTCCCGGGCTCGGCGCGAGCCCAGCGGCGGCACTGCTTCTCTTCGCCAAGAAAGCCGGACGACCTCTGCGACCCCGAACCATCGCGATCTTGAACGAAGTCGCGACCGGCCTGGCTCGTTCAATGTCGACCAGTCTGGCCCTCGACCGGCTCGGCAGGCTCGACGAAGCCGTCGCACAGCTCGATCGGCAGGCCTCGCTGGGGCGCCTGGTCTCGGAAATCGTTCACGAGATCCGCAACCCGCTGGTCTCCGTCAAGACTTTCCTCCAGCTCCTGCCCCACCGGCTGGAGGATCCGGAATTCCATCAGGACTTCCGCCTCGTCGTGAACGACGAAGTCCAGCGTCTCGAACGCATGCTCGACGATCTACTGCGACATGCCAGCCCACGAACTTCGCCGCCAATCGCCGATATAGCCCGCATCGGTGACGCCGTCCGAACCACAATTGCCCTCATGACCTATCGGTTCAGCGCACAGGGCGTTTCCTTCGAGCACCAAATTTCCGACGACCTTCCGGCGCTGCGTCTCTCGGAAGATTCGCTCCGCCAACTCCTGCTGAACTTGTTGCTTAACGCGAGTGCCGTCACGCCCAAGGGCGCCGCCATCTCGCTGCATGTCGACTGGAGCCCCAACCACGCAAACCATCTCGAGTTGAAGATTTTCGACGAAGGTCCGGGCATCGATCCCAACACCGCCACACGAATCTTCGAGCCCTTCTGGACGACGCGTCCGGATCGGGTCGGCGGACTCGGGCTCGCCATTTGCAAACGCATTGTCGACGATGCCGGAGGTGAGATCGAGATCAGCAATCGCAGGAGCGGCGGCGCGTGCTTCCGAGTCGAACTACCAATCGCTGACTAACATCGACCCGTCGGTCCAATCATCGACCTATCGTTCCGATCTCGATTCGAGCCAGGCGCGTGTCGCCTCCCCGATCCCCGCGAGTCCGTTCATAAAAAAATGATCGACGCCTTCGAGAATGACGAGCTTCGATCCGTCGATTCCGTCTAGAACGGCACGCAGTGCCGGAATAGGAACATAGGAGTCACGATCTCCCGCAATCACGAGAGTCGGCACGCCTCGCTCGTCCAGGGCGGGGGCGTCGAGCATCTCTGGCGGTGGTGCAACCAGGATCAGTTTCCGGACGCGGGACGCGTCCAAGCAAGCCCGAGCCGCCGCGAGCGCGCCCCAAGAATAACCGCAGGCAACGATCGCACCGTCGACGGAATCTTCCATGAACGAAAGTGCCGCGCGGTAGTCGGTGACTGCGTCGACCATTTCGCCGGAAGCCACTCCCGCACTCGCCCCAATACCGCGCCAGTTGAATCGCAGCGACACGAATCCAAGATCACTGCACGCCAGGGCCAATTCAGTGACCACCGGAGAATCCATGCTGCCCCCCATCTGGGGATGAGGCGCCGCGATGACCGCCGCTCCACTTGGTCCGCCATCGCCGACCTCGGGTAACCAGAGCCCATCAAGGGATGAGCCCGCCGCAAGCTCGGGCAACCCGGGAAGCGCAATCGTGGCGGGCCGTTCGAAAGGGCGCGGACTCATGATCTGCAGACTACCCTGCCGCTGTGTCTCGCGCCGGACGACGAGATACTTTCGAAAGTAGATTTGATATTTGAGAGGAAGACAGAATGGGCGAACGAAGGGTCCAGCGCGGAGCACAATTCACACTCGTCACCGAGCCGGTTTCGCTCCCAAACGGACGACGAGTCGACCTCGACTTCGTGGAACATCCGGGCGCGGCCGCGGTCGTACCCTTTCTGGGTGCGGACGAGATCCTGATGATTCGCCAGTACCGATTCGTGACGGGTGGCGAAATCTATGAGATCCCTGCCGGCAAACTCGATCCCGGCGAGGCGCCGGAAGCCTGTGCAGCTCGGGAACTGGTCGAAGAAACCGGCTATCGAGCGGGAAGAATCCAGCGCCTCGGATCGATTTGGACCTCGCCGGGCTTCACCAATGAAATCATCCATCTCTACGCCGCCTTCGACCTAGAGAAGGCAGAGCAGCAGCTCGAACCCGACGAGATCATCGAACTGGTCCCGATGTCTCTGACCCAGGCTCTCAGCCTCACCCGAGAATGCGAGGTCTTCGATGCAAAAACAGCCATAGCCCTGATGTGGGCGGCGGATCAGTTTCAGGGCGGCTAGTCCGCCCCGCGGGATAACCGCATTGTGACAACTCGAAGAACGCCTTTATTGACCAGACATTCAACGATGCTTACCCTAAGCGAGTTCAGCGGGGGAACGCGCCCATCCCGCCGACACCGATCCAAAGGCCGCGGTTTCTGACTCTGTACCTTGGCGATTCAAGTCGAATCTGCCCGGCTCCGAGTGGAACCGTAACCAGCCCCGAATCAAGTTGGAGTGTCTACATTGTACGGACGCGGCGGCGCGCAAATGAGTTTCGGACCCTCGAAAACTCCCGACATCATCAAGAATTTGATGATCGCAAACGGACTCGTCTACATCGCACAACTCGCCGGCCCGAGAATGCTCGGACTCGACGTGACGGGCCTCGGCGTCGTCCAGCCCTATGCCGTCTGGAGCGAATTCGAGCTCTGGCGAATGTTCACGTACATGTGGCTGCATAGTCCGAACTCGATCATGCACATTGCCGTCAACATGTTCTCCCTGTGGATGTTTGGTTCACCCGTCGCCTTGCTTTGGGGCGACGAACGCTTCCTCCGCTATTACCTGTTATGCGGGGTCGGCGCCGGCTTCTTGATCGCCACCCTGCCTTCTCTCGTAGCAATACTCGGATTCACTTCGACTGGGCTCGCAGTCTTCGGAAAGACCCTCGGCGCTTCAGGCGCCGTCATGGGCGTACTCCTCGCCTACTCCTTTACATGGCCTGATCGCACCATCATGCTGATCTTCCCGCCCATCCCGATCAAATCGATCTACTTGATCCCCCTCATCTTCGTGATGGAGTGGATGTCGAGTGGATCGAGCAATGTCAGTCATACAGGCCATCTGGCCGGCGTTCTCGTCGGCTGGATCTACCTGGTGAACGAGGGACGCACGCCCGGCGCTCCAACCCCCCAAACCCTGCTTCTCAAATGGCGGCGCTATCTCATGCGACACAAGATTCGCGCCGTGCATCGTGAAGACAGAGACGAGCGTCAGCGTCGGAACAACAATAAAGACGATGACGATCAGAGGCGATTCCATTGATTCCCGGCCCCCCCCGCGACCGTAATGACCACCGCAGCGACGACCGCCTGCATGGCGATGGATATCGGCCATGAAATTCCATCATGACGACACAGAAGAAGAGATCGGACCCGACTCCGGTTCCGGTTTTGGCGGCCCCGGCTTTGGCGGACTCCTCCGAAGCCTCTTCTCGAAAATACCCTGGGGCGAGCAGGTCAGTCACGAAGAAAGCCTCGTCGTGCCTTCGCCGGCGGGCCGCGCGATCAATATCTACAACGCCAATGGCAAGACCCGCGTCCTCGGCGAGGATCGAGACGACATCGAAATCCGAGTTCATAAGAGCGTCCGCGCGGACTGCAAAGACCTGGCGACGAAACTCCTCGATTCCATTCGAATTCAGAACTCGGCCACGACGGAAATTCTCGACATCGAAGTTCAGATTCCCCGAAAATGTTCTCGACACGCCGTCGCGCATGTCGAGATCCTGGTGCCCCGAGATACGAAGGTGAGTCTAACCTCGACCAACGGGAAAATGTGTCTGGAGGGTCTCGAACGCGCCGTTCATGCCCGCTCGAGCAATGGTCCAGTATTGATTCGTAACGTCGTTGGCGACATCGACGTCACGACGGCCAACGCCAAGGTCAAATGTTCCGACACGGAAGGACATCTCCGGGCACGATCGAGCAATGGCAAGATCGAAGTCGAATGCCATTGCGGCTCACTCGACGCTTCGACCTCGAACGGCATCATCCGCGCCTCGATTGATCAGCTCGATACCGCCGGCGTCTCTCTCACGACGACCAATGGGCGCATCGTTCTCGACCTTCCCGAGAAGACCGATGCCGACATCGACATTCGGGTCGAGAACGGTCACATCCGAAATGACCTCGAATTAATGGACCAGACCCGAGAAAACGACGGTCGCGTTCGAGGCCGCATCGGAGTGGGGGGGACACCGATTAGCCTCCGCACCTCGAATGGAACGGTCTCACTTCGTTAGCGTTTCCGGAACTCTTTCGTGAGGAACTCTTTCGTGAGGAACTCTTTCGTGAGGAACCCTTTCGTGAGGAGCCCTTTCGCGAGGAGGCGGCGGCGCCTTCACTCCTCTCGGAGTCGGCCCTCGAATCGCATCGCGAGTTCTCTTGCGCGCTCCGCTCGTTCGACGGGCACTTGAACCTCCACTTGTACATCGAGAGTGGGGAGTTCTCCGACGCCGCCTAGCAGCATCTCGCCCTTGATATAGACGGGGATTCCCTCGGCCTCGATCGTGCCCGCAACGACGTGGCCTTCCGTGGCATTGGCCGCGATGAAGACGGTCTTGAGTTCGTTGAATTCCAACCCGATCTCCGGATCGATCTCACCGGGCCCCGCCACGAGCCGAGTGCCGCAGTCGACGCACTCCTCCAGGCTTTCGACGAATTCGGCAATCGAACCATCTCGCGCCAGACCGGCACATTCCACATTCGGGCAATGCTTGATTCTATGAACCATCTTGACCCACTCGAGTGATTAGACTCATGCACTTGTCTGCAATCAGGATTCTGGATGCCCTAAAAACGAACTAGAATGAGAAGGTGGACAGATCCGATGCTTCGCGGCTTGCCGCTGACACGAGCCAATTCCGTGCCGAATAACAAGTAATCGAATCGACGTCGACGGGCGAGATCGAAAGATCCATGAGCGATGCGATTCCTGGACTCGCCGCGATCAGTTCCGACACCCCGCCGATGCCACACAATTCGCTGCGCTCCACCTGAAGCTCTCGATATTCCCGCTGCATCTTTTTGTCCATGGCAATGGGACAGAGAATCGGCGAACCCAGACATTGTATATCCTGCTCGCAACTCGTCGCGGCGCGGGATAGGACCTCGATCTTCCGCTCGAGCCCATCACAAAAAGACTCATATCGCTGAATCGGGATCGCCGAGCTCACGGTCGGCGCGAGATTTGCCTCTAGAGCAGAGACCAGGAGTATTGCGGTGATCATGGCCGCGGGGGGAACAAACGCAAGCAGTCTGAGTCGCATGATGAACCTCGCGATCATTTCGTCAGGTCGCGACTGTCAGTCTGCACAGCCCACGCAAGCTGTGAAAACCAGACTCGACGCTTAGAGCCGCGACGGAATCAGTATACCAGAGAGCCTCTCGAACCTGGACGATTAATCGCTTCGGCCGCTCGTCTGATGCTTCGTCACGTAGCCGACCAACCCCGGAGACTTGCTAGTTGAGCGCTGAGTCGATGCCGCGCGAAACGCCTTCGTCTCCACCCTCGTCATGACACCTCTCATGTCGCCAAACCAGGAACGCAGCGATCGAGACGGGGATCGTGAGTCCGAAACAAACAATCGCCAGCCAGGGCCCGAACGCGCCCGGCGGAAGGAAGTAGTACGACGTGATGACCTCCAGCGACGCGAAGAACGTTAGGTAGAAAACGACGACCCATGGCGTCCTCCAACCGCGAAACCGCAGGATATAGAGCGAGGTCAATAGGGCAGCAAATGACAGACCATTCAGCGCCGATTCCATTATTCGCTTTCCTTTCGACGTTTCATTTCCGAAATCCGCATTCGAATCAGTTCCCGTTTGGTCGCCTGCTCGAAACCGTCAGTCATCTCGTGCCAGGGTGCCTTGAAGTCAACGAGGATATGGCGATCCGGCGATAGGCCAGGCGCTTCGTCGAGTACACCAGCAGCCACCTCGAATCGCACGACGCCACAGAGGCAGCTCCCTCGGATCAAGTGCCCTCCCCTCGACTACCGTCACCGAGCACCTTCCCGAGTGAAAGCACCTGGTCGACCGCGTAACCGCGACTCTTTCTTCTGCGGCGGCAACGAAGAAGAGTCCGTCCTCGACCAACAGTTTTCGATCAATCACGGCATTGGGTTCGTTGCGAGGTGGGTCTCCGGAAAAAGAGATCTGCCAGAGCGCAACCACATGCTCTCGATCTTCCCGAAGATAGTTTCGAAGGAGAAATTCTGGAGTTGGCACCATCCGCGATTCCCAATGCTTAGAGGTCTGAAAATGCCTCGTGGTAGCGAACCCAGCCACGACATTCTGATAACACGTCGGGAACGAGTTCGATCATCTGAAATCCCGCGTCAAAAGCCTCGCTTTCGTACCGAAGCCCGTGCTCCGCCGCCAATTCGAATCCGAAGCGCGAATAGTACGCGGGATCGCCTAACAAGAAGACTGCCTGCCATCCAATCCTTGCACATTCCTGCAATCCCGCACGCACCAATGCCGACCCCGCTCCCATCGACTGTGTTTCTGGCGTCACAGCCAGGGGAGCCAGTCCCGCAAACGTCGGAGCCTCCTTCGAGTTTTCAGAGGACGACGTCTCCTCAATCGTCACCGGCGAGAACAAAACATGACCAACCAGATCATCGCCCTTCACGGCAACGAGTGAGACAAACGGTCTAGCCCGCTCACGAAGTGTGTTGACGAGGTGGGCTTCTCCGTCTTGACCGAATGCCGCTTTCTGAATCTCGTAGACCCGCGCATGATCCGATACTTGCTCTCGTCGAATTTTGAATTGATCCAAGATGTCAGACCTTCCGGCGTCTTCCTCAAGCCTCGGCAAGTCTCGCCGCGACCTCCACAATTTCATCGATCAAGAATCGGGTCGATGGTGATTTCGTCCTTTGACGAATGAGATGGATTCCGTCATTGGTGCGCAACCGGGCCGGCACATCCCGTTGAACCAATTGCCCGCTCTCACAGACGAGTTTCCCCAGCGACCGCGGAACCATCGTAATCGCCCGGCCTGCCTTCACCAACTCCAGGCAAGCCGCGGTCGTTTCGAGCCGATAGAAAGGAAAGCGTCCCGCTGCCAGCGCTTCGTCGAAAGGCCGAGGCAGATCGCGCGCCTGAATCGGTGCCGGCGTCGGCATCGCCCAGGGATAGGAAGCCGCTTCGGCAAGATCGATCTCTTTTGCGAGAACCGGATGCTCTGCGGATAGCACGACCACGAGAGGCTCCCGCGGAAGTTCGATGACCTCGAGTTCGACCGCGGCGGGTGTGTCCTCATACTTGCTCATGTCACAAACAACGAAGTCGAGCTCACGTCCGAAAAGAGCCTTGAGCAGATCGCGCGCCGTCCCGGCAACCACACTCACTTGAATTCCATGATGTTTTGCCGAGAGGGATTGAATCGAGCTCGTGAGGAGAGGTTGTGCGGGATACGGTCCTGTCCCGACGCGAACATGGCCGGCAGCACCGACACGAAGTTGGCGCGCCTCTTCTTCGAGGGCGCGGATTCCGTCGATGACATCCCGGGCCCGCTGAATCAGTCCTTCCGCGGCGTCGGTCGGCTCAACGGCGTGGGTCGTCCGATCGAAAAGCCTCTGCCCGAGTTCGTCTTCAAGCTTTTGGAGACTGCGGCTGAGCGCGGACTGTGTGACGCCATGTGCGTCGGCCGCCTGCACAAAACTCCGAAGCCGATATAGCGCCTCAAAATGCTGAAGTTGCTTCAGCTGCATGGGAACACCCGCCTTCCTTCAGTCATCGACTCATGAGTAAATATCATGATTGATTAACTTTCAATGAGAGTATGGTATTTACGAACTACAATCGGACCGCCCCTCCTCATGACCGTCCCCTCGCCCCGCGCTGAAGACCTGGATTTTCGCGATCGTGCCCGAATTTTCGCGGATCTCGAAGCCGAAACCTTTGATCTGATCGTGATCGGCGCGGGTATTACGGGCGCCGGCTTGGCCCGCGCCGCGTCCGCTCGAGGCGCCAGCGTCGCCTTGATCGAAGCCGCAGACCTCGCCGGCGGGACCAGCAGTCGAAGCTCGAAGATGATCCACGGCGGCCTGCGTTATTTGGCGCAAGGGGACGTCGCACTCGTCAAGGAAGCCTCGACCGAACGCCAGATCCTACGGCGCATCGCGCCGCATCTCGCACGCTTCACACCCTTCCTCTTGCCCACGCGCTCGCCCGCCGGCATGGCGAAGTTTCGCGCGGCGATGTGGGCCTTCGAAAAACTCGGCAAGGTCCCGCCTAACGAACGGCACGAGGTCTGGAATGCCAAGGACCTCGCCGCTCGCGAACCCGTCGCGGCGAAGGAAGGAACGAACGGGGCCGTCCTCTACTTCGAGTTCTTGACGGATGACGCCCGCCTCACACTCGCCAACGCACGCAGCGCCGCGGCCGATGGCACCAAGATCATCACCTATGCACCGGTCACAAAGATCGAGCTCAAAGACGGACGAGCCATCGGCGTTCACTGCGAAAGCACCCTCGACGGCGAATCGCTTGGCGCCTTCGTCCGGGGCCGAGTCATCGTGAACGCCGCGGGCCCCTGGGTCGATGCGATCCGCGCCCTCGAAATGGCAGACGAAAAGCCGCGACTCTCCCTCACAAAGGGTATCCATCTCGTTATACCTCACGAGAAGCTCCCCCTGACACGCACGGTCCTGATGAGTGCCGCAGACAAACGGCCGGTCTTCGCGGTTCCCCGTGGCGACGTCACGTACCTCGGAACCACTGACACGTTCTATCCCGAGCTGAAGGCCTGGCCCGAAATCGACTCGGAAGATGTCGACTATCTTCTACAGGCCGCCACCCTTTCGTTTTGCTCGGATCCACTCGAGACACGAGACATCGTTTCTTCCTGGACCGGAGTGCGCCCCCTGGTGGCCCAGGCCGGAAAGAAGCCGTCCGAGATTTCTCGACGTGACGAAGTCTGGACGGGACCCGGCGGCATCCTCTCGATTGCCGGCGGAAAGCTCACGGCCTACCGCAAAATGGTCGAACGTGTCGCCGACTCCGTCTTCGAAATCCTCGGAAAGAACTCTCGAGAAGCCGCCTCCGAGGATGCTCCCCTGGCTGGGGGCGATGTCGCACCGACAGTGATCGATGACGCGGCCAAGGCCGGCAAACGCCCGATCGATCGTCTCGCCGATCTTTATGGCTCCGAGGCGCCCGACGTAAAAGCCGATGGCGGCGACGTCGCGGCGGAAGTTCGTCAGGCCGTACATCGCGAAGGCGCGCTGCGACTCGAAGACTATTGGATGCGTCGGGGTGCACGAGCCTTCTTCGATCCCGATGCAGGGATCGCAGCGCTTCCGCCCGCATCGATCGAAATGGCTCGATTGCTCGGATGGAATGAAGCGAAGCGTCAGGCCGAACTGGACGCCTGTCATCATCGACATGAAGAAAACAACGCTCTCTTTTTGCAAGCGCGAAAGAAGGAGGAAGAACTATGAAGTCTGAAGTCATCGCGAAGCTGCGCAAAGAAATCGGCGACGGAAAAGTCCACACGAGCGACGACGCTCTCGACGAGCGGCGTTTCGACTATTGGGTCGTGAGTCATCTGCAGAATTGGCGGGGCGAAGAGCTTCCGCGCCCTGGCGTGGTCGTTCGACCGGAGTCCACCGAGGAAGTCCAGGCCATCATGCGAGTGGCAAGCGTCTCAAAGACGCCCGTCGTTCCCTATGGCCTGGGTTCGGGCGTCTGCGGTGGTATTCGTCCGGATCCGAGTGTGATCCTCGTCGACCTGTCGAGCATGAATCTCGTTCGCGAAATCGACGAAACGAATCTGCTCGCTTCCTTTGATGCGGGCAAGCAGGGACTCGAAGCCGAAGAAGCGGTCGCCGCTCTCGGGCTTACGATCGGTCATTGGCCTCAATCAATTGCCGTGAGCACCGTAGGCGGATGGGTCTCGACCCGGGCCGCCGGCCAATTCTCGACGGCTTACGGAAATATCGAAGACATCGTCTATTCGATCGAAGCCGTGTTGCCAAACGGAGATCTCGTTCATCTTGGAAAGGCACCGCGCGCAGCCGCTGGCCCGGACCTTCGACACATCCTGTTAGGTGCAGAAGGAATCATGGGCATCGTTACCGGCGTGACCCTCGCCCTGCGTCGCCAACCTGAAGAGCGTGCCTATTCTGCCTTCTACACGCCTTCGCTCGCCGCAGGCTTCGATGCCCAGCGTGCAATCGTGCAGTCGGATTGGCTTCCGCCGGTAATGCGGCAATACGACGCCTCCGAGGTCACGCGAAATTTCCGAGACCTGACCGCCGAGACGGCAAACGATCGCGGGCTGCTTCTGATGGTCCATGAAGGCCCCGCCTCGCGCGTGGCTGCGGAACTCGAGGCTGTTGCATCGATTGCAGCCGAACACGGACTCGAAGCCGCGCCCGAAGAACTCGGCCCGCATTGGATGAATGGCCGCAACCATGTTCCCGCCTGGCGTGATCTTTTCGAGCGGAACCTGATCGTCGATACCATCGAAGTTTCGGCTTCGTGGAGCCAGATAGAGACAATCTACGACGATGCGATCGCCAGCTTGCTGGAGGTCGACTCGATCATCATTGCCTCCGCGCATAGCTCGCACGTGTATCGCACAGGCATCAATCTCTACTTCACCTTCCTGGCACGCCACGAGGATTCCGCCGACATGGAAGCGACCTATCTCGACTGCTGGCGGCGAGTCATGGAAGCGACCGCACGACACGGCGGGGGTGTCGCACATCACCACGGTTCCGGCCGACTTCGAAAGGACTACATCGTCCACGATCTCGGCGAAACCGGCGTCTCGCTCTTGCGGAGCATCAAAAAGGCCGTCGATCCACATGGCTTGATGAATCCGGGTAACTTGATTCCCGATGAATGATTTGATTCTTGGACTCGATGTCGGATCGACGAGCGCACGTGCGCTCGTCATCGATCTCAATGGCCGTGTCCATGGCCAGTCGATCGTTCGACTCGATTCAACTCATCCGGGACCCGGCCGCGTCGAGCAGGATCCCGCCGACGTCTGGAGACGCGTTCAAGGAACGATCCACGAAGCGCTTTCTGCAGCCGGCAAGAATGTAGAGGATCTAGCGGCCGTCGGACTCGCCGCGCAGCGTTCGAGTGTCGTCCTCTGGGATCGTGTCTCGGGCGAGACACTGGGTCCGATGATCATCTGGAGCGATCTTCGCGGAACCCAGAGAGCAGAAGAACTCCAGGCCGCCGGACATCTTGCTCCTGCCGTCGCCGCGGTCACCAAACTCGAAGCCGCCCTAGACGCCATCCCAGATGGGCGCAAGCGCGCTGCGGCAGGCGAGATCGCCTGGGGAACCCTCGATAGCTATCTGACCTATCGACTCAGCGGCGGCGATCATCATGTGACTGATTACTCGAATGCCTGGTCGACCTGCTATCTCGATCTCGCAACCATGCGCGATTGGAACGCAAAGCTGCTCGCGTTCCAGGATCTTCCCGCCGAGCTCTTCCCGACGTTATGCGACACCTACGGGCCCATCGGACAGACCAGCATTTCCGGCCTGGGAGCCAATATCCCCATTGGCGCGATCATCGGGGATCAACAGAGCGGAATGTTTGCGCATAACGCACTCGACCCCGGAAAATGGAAGGCGACCTACGGCACATCAGCAACTCTTATGGTTTCGACCGGGAACGCGCCCGTCCTGGTCCCTGGACTGATGCCGATGTTGCTCGCAGCAAAGGGAGATGAAACGCTCTACGCGGTGGAAGGCATGGTGATCACTGCCGGCGCACTGCTCGATTGGCTCGTCCGTGATCTCGGCCTTTTCGACGGAATCGAAGACCTCACGCGCGCCGCAGCCTCGGTCGATTCGTCCGGCGGCGTTGCGATTCGGCCGGCGCTTCAAGGTCTCGGTGCCCCATACAACGATCCGAACCGACGCGCAGCGATTGTCGGGTTCACCGGCGCCTCAAGCCGCGCGCACATTGCCCGCGCCGCATTCGAAAGTCTCGCTCTTCGAATGCGCGAAATCGTCGAAGCCGCCGAGGCCATCGAAGACATCCAGCTTCCCGACGTCCTTCCGGTCGACGGCGGCCTCGCCGCCAATGACGTCTTCCTTCAGATTCAAGCGAACATGTTGGGGCGCCCGGTCGCCCGTCATCAGAAGCTCGAAGCCACCGCACTGGGCGCGTGCATCGGAGCCGCCCTGGGCGTTGGCCTGGTGACGCGGGAAGAGATCGCCTCTCTCACTCAAACAGAAAAACGTTTCGAGCCGCAAACCGATGCATCCGAAGCAAAAGAGAAATTGCTGGCTTGGCGCGCCGCGGTCGATCTCGGCGGTTAGTCGCAGCGGTTCATCGCGACAACAGTGCCCGGGCTTCGGTCAACTGACAGCTGCAGCAGGACGCTCGCCCTGTTTTCCCTTGTCGAGGACCGTTAAGCCAAGCGCGAGGAACGCCGGCAGTTCTTGAATCAGCAAAATGGATGGGCCAGCAGTCGCGCCGCCAAGAACCCGTTGTACAGCCCCGGGTTTACTGCGAGGGTCGCGGACTGCTTGGCGAACTCGGGATCCAACCCAAAGACCTGAATGCCGATCGGCTCGGCCCAGAGAAACATTCCCAGAATCAAGAAGGCGAAATGCTGAAGCGCCACAAAGGCCACCAAGGGTTTCCAACGACACGAATACGTTATTCCGCCTACGAGGGTATGTCCGGCTAGGTGTACGCCCGGAAGCGTTCGAGATTCGCCATACCGGCCAAGTCTATTCGTACTCTGTCAATTCGATGACAACACCATCGGGTCCGGCGATATAGGCGTACGTTAGTCCGGACTCGTCCTGAACGCGCTCACCAAGAATCTGGATCCCCGCCTCACTCAGTTCCACGAGACCTTGCTCAACGCTCTCTATCCGCAGACCAATATGTGCCACGCCAAAGCCATGCCTATAGGCGCCGTCGCCGGCTGCCGGAGGGGGCGATGCCGTATGCCCATTCGGGAAACTGCCAACGACAACGATCTGCCCTCCCAACGCGAGAAAGATCCGTTCATCCCCATTGATATTCGTGTTCCGTACGACCGTCTTCGCATCAAAATGATGGATATAGAAGTCAGCGGACGTCTCGGGCGTCGCCGAGTAGATATGAATGTGATCGAGGGATTTCACTTGCATCGATTTCGGTCGCCTTATGTTTCGGCCCGATCCGGCTGAGGCGACAGGGCAACGTAGTTCGGCCAAGCGGCGGTGTCAGTCCAAGTCAAGCGGCAGCGACGGAGGCTTGGCTCGATGCGCTCGCTTCCTATACCTGAGGCTCTCGGTCGACCTAGCATCAGTACCCGGCTTCACGTCCAATCGCTTCGGTTCCACAGTGATTTCCTCCCACTCCGCAACCTTCCCCCCGTCGGATCCAGAGATCGAATACTCATGCATGGACACGTAGAGGTACACGGCTGCCGCCAGCGTAAAGATCATGCAGACGACATTGACAAGGCGTTGGGACATGAAGTGGGCACGCCGCTCGACGGATGCCGATCAACGGCGAATCCGGCTGAAGGAAGTCGTCAGGATAACAGAAGGTCGGAGCAGAATAGAGCGAAGGAGCTTTAGGGTTTCTCGAGCTGAATCGTGCCCGCCTCTCCGAGTGCGAGCTGGGCAATCCGTTCAAAGTCGGAAACCCATGCAGACCTCGGACGGGCGAGAGGCTGAGCTACCGGCGAGAACCGGACAGGCCCACGCGGAGGCGGAGTTCGATATCCCCGGATCGGAAAATGACGGCGGAGGGAGTGATCTGTTGAACGACGAGTCGGCCAACAGCATCGCCTTCGCGGAGGGTCCGGGTCTCTTCGGTCGCGAGTAGCCGGATCTTTGCGGAGCGATAATCGGGTGTTGGATGCCAGGAGGTTTCCAGGACAGTGATGTCGGGAATAGGCGAAGCGAGGTGTTGTTCGACCGAGGGTTCGGTCGCGCGGTTGAGATCCGTTTCCGGGGCACGCTCGCCGGCTGATTCTATCACCGACTCGATCTGGGAGTGGATTTGAGATTGGATCGAATGGTCGATGACGTTCGCTGTGGTTGCATCATCGAGGATTGGTAATGCGTCTATGGGTGTTCCGGTCGATCGGGTCGGAATTGGGGGTCGGGAAGACGGAGTGGGCACGATTTCGGCGGCAATGACTGGTGCGGTATCCGCTTGGATAGCGCCCGTGGCTTCGCGCATTGCGGGCGTTGGGGTTACGGCGGCGCTGGCCAAATGTGATTCGTTCGAGGGTTGGCGTCCAGGCATGGAAGTCGGGCGGGCAGCGGGGAAATCTGAGAGTGGGGGGCGATTCGCGACGGACGGCGGATTCGCGGGCACGATGTTCTCGGGCGGATGGATTGGCAAGGGCGCGGCCAAGTCTGCTGGTTTTGCGCTTGGTGAAGTTGGGGAATCGACCGAGGCCAATCTTGGGGCAATGACTAAAACGCCGAGGCTGATGGCGCCCAGAAGCACCGCCGCGGCGGCGAGCGCGCGGGGGAGTGGCTGGGCCATCAGATTTTGGCTGTGTTGTTCGGCTCGGACCGCTGCGGCTTGCTCTTCTTCAAGAATTCGTAATCGGAGTTCATTGGTGGCGGGTGGATCGGTGGCCGGTCGCGAATCGGTCGGCTGGGTTTCCTCCACCGAGGCGTCCTCTTCGAGACGGCGAAGCGCGTTGAGAATCGTACTCATTCGCGATCTCCGATCGCGGCGCTTTCCCGTGATAAATGGGTCGAGGGAGTCGATGAAGCTCCTGGCCGCGACTGGACAGGGGGTCCGGTGCTCACGGGCGGCGGCAGTTCTTCATTTCGCTGTGCGGATGAGGGCATGTCGTGGGCGGGCGGGCGATCGACTTCGGCGTTAGGCGACTTCGATAGGCGGGGGACGGGATAGCGGTCGAGTTCGGCGTAGAGGGCAATCTGAGTGAGTGGGCCGGCCATGCCGTCGGCGACGAGGCCGCTCTTTCGCTGAAATTCAATGAGAGCGGATCGGGTGGCGGTGTCGAAGGAGCCGTTCGCGCTGCCGCGGAAAAAATGGAGTTCCGAGAGTGAGCGCTGGAGCCAGAGGACGCCTCGACCTTGGCCGCCGATTGCCAGGAGGTCGGGGACCGGCTCATAGCGTTCCCAAACGATGATTCCGGTTTCGAGCCAGTGGTTGGCGAGGTCAAGCACTGGGACGGTGACGATTCGGCCGCTGATCAGCCCGGCCAGCCGAGCGCGGTCGCCGACGAAGCCCGTGATAGCGAGCCATCGAGGTGCGGTCGCATTCTTAGCGGTGGGAAGAGCTGATGGCGAGCGCGCTGGTGACGGACGAACAGGAAGAAGCGGAAGCAGAACGGGATGGTCGAGGCGGTGCAGCAATTCGATCGAGCCACCAGCGAAAGATGTTGCTGTTAGGCCGCGTTCTTCGATGCCGGCCTGGAGCATCTCTGGATCTGTGGGGGGGGCTGTGAGCCGCGGAACGCGGCGGCCGAATCGCTCGAGGACGGCGCGCTGGCTCTCCCCCATGGCAACTCTTTCGTCTCGGCTTTCAAGAAGCTTAGCGAGAAGGCCCGGTGCGAGAGCGAGGATTTCGGATCTCGGAGGTTTGAGAATCGGGAGAGCAACCGCCGAAGCGATGAGCTGACGCCGATCGCCCGAGTTCGCGCGTTCGCGGTTCGGCCCCTGAACTTCCATTGGCATCGCGTCTGAGGTAGGCCTCGATAGGAAGCTCGAATCGCTCCCGGATTCCGGCGGCACATAATCAACCATTCGAGCGAGCGTTGGATCGTCATCGCGCGCCTCGGCAAGCTGTGCCGTGTCCGGGCGCGCCGGATCATTGCGGTCCCGCAAATAATTTGTGCCGACAGCGGGGAGTCCGGGGCCTACGGCGTCGCCCACGTTCAATCGTGAATCTGTGGAACTTCGAGGTTCAAGCGAGTCCAGGGTGTCGGTGGCGAGTTGGCGTGCATCTGGGTCCGATGCGAAAAGTTGGATGCCCGGCAAGAAGGACTGTGCTGCGTTGGCCAAACCATGTCGGCCGACTTGTATCCCGGCGTATGTCGCAGTCATGACGAGCGCGAGGCTTGCGATGGCGACAAAGGAGGGGCGCATCCAAGACGACCTGTGGAGTTCACCTTCGCCGCGGCGTCTCGCGTCGGGAATTTCACGGGCCGCCGCGCGGATGAGTCCGGGGCGGACTAGCGTTTTTCGAGAGGCATAACCGGCCAGCAGCGCGCGGTCACAGAGTTGGTTGATCAGGCGCGGAATGCCCCCTGTGCGACGATGGACTTCGCGGAGCGCGGCGTCGCTAAAGAGCTCCTTGGGAAGGCCCGCGGCGATAGCGACTCGATGCCTAACATAGGCACGGGTCTCTTCGCGCGTGAGGGCTTCGAGTTTCCATCGAACGCTGATGCGCTGGCGGAGCTGGCGGAGGCTTCGACCGTCGAGTTTTCGATCGAGTTCGGGTTGACCAAGCAGCAAGATCTGGATGAGCTTCTCGCGACTGGTTTCGAGATTCGAGAGTAGGCGGACCTGTTCGAGAGTGTTCTCGGAGAGGGTCTGAGCTTCGTCGATGATCAGAAGCACGCGCCGGCCAAGGCGTTTTTGTTCCACGAGAAAGCTATCGAGCTGGGCCATCAGGGCGCGACGGGCCAGGCCTTCTGCCGGAAGATCGAATTCGGCGCAGATCGATTGAAGCAGTTCGAGGGCGGTGCGGCTTGGATTGAAGAGGAAGGCCAGCTCGGTGTCGCCATCGAGGCGCTCAAGCAGCGTTCGGCAGAGCGTGGTCTTTCCCGTGCCGACCTCGCCGGTCACCGAGATAAATCCCTCACCCTGCTCGATTCCGTACAGCAGATGAGCGAGGGCCTCCCGGTGTGAACCGGCGAGATAGAGATATCTTGGGTCGGGGCTCAGCGCGAAAGGCTTTTCGCGAAGGCCATAAAACGCGGTATACATCGGGTGTCGTTCCGGGTCTTAGTCTAACTGATTGAATCTTAAAGTGAATCTAAGCAGAGTTCAAAAGGTGAATCGGGATATATGAAGGATTGGGCATGAGTGCAAAGACGGAAGTCACCGCCGAGCTACCGATTGGGACGCTTGCGGCCTTTGGCGAGTTTGACGAGAGCATAGATTCCGCCGTCGCGATGGGCATCGACTCGGGTGCCACGCTCTTGAAACTCTGCGTGCAAGACCACGAGGGAGCGCTGTATTTTGCAACCTGGCCCTCGCCGTCGCTAGACCGTGTCGTAGAAATCCTCGACCGCCTGAAGCCCAATCGCCTGGGCGTAACCGGGTGCGGCTCGGCGGGCATCCTCGAGAGATGGGGTGGCGAGGCGAGCCATCCGATTGAGTTCGATGCATGGGGACGCGGAGCCAACGAAATCCTGGCCGAAGCGGGACTGGCTTCGGATGACCCGTATCTGCTGGTTTCGATTGGGACCGGGACGTCGGCGCTTCGCGTAGAGGGCGATCAGGTCGAACGCGTCGGCGGAACCGCGCTCGGCGGGGGGACCGCGTTAGGCCTGGGGCTTGCGCTCACGGGATGTCGCAGCCATGATGAACTCGTCGAGCTGGCCTCACGCGGCCAGCGGGGTGCCGTCGACCTACTCATCTCCGACATCTACGAGAAGGTCGATATTCCGATCGCCGCCGAGGCAACGGCAGCCTCCTTCGGAAAGCTGGCTCGCTCCCTCGACTCTGCGGCGACCGGAGCCGGCACGTCGGCGACGGGCAGCGAGAATGATCCGCACAAGAATCCGCCTCATGGTCCGGCGAGAAGTGAAGACCTCGCTGCGGCGGTGATGGGGCTGGTGGCCGAGAACATCGCTCTCATTTCGAATGCCCGCGCGACCGTCGCTGGCGTTTCCCGAATCGTCTATGGCGGATCGACCCTCTACGAGAACCCGAGCATCGTGAAGACCATTCAATTCCTGACGAGTGTGATGGGATTTGAAGCCATCATCCTGCCAAGAAGTGGGCATGCGGGCGCGCTCGGAGCGATGCGCATTGCCTAACACATGTGGGCATCGCGTGCGGAGCGACGCAGTTTATCTGAGCGAACGCACGCGCTAGTCCAAATGAAAATGCGCACCCTGCAAAGCAAGGCGCGCATCTGATTCATTCGCTTCACGCGACAGCATTTAGAGACTAATGGTGCCCCGCCCAAATGCGACGAAGGATCTACTCTCCGCCCGTCTAATTCGGATCACGGAACGCGGGTTCCGTCGGCTCCTGGTCGCCCTCGCCGCCTTCGGGTCGAGCGAGGTTGCGAACCGCACGCTGGGTGCGTGCAATGGCTGCTCGCTGAACGCGAAGCTCTTCGGTCTGCGCTGCAACTTGTCGTTCAAGTCGATCGCGGGCGTCAACGAGTTCGTCGATGCGACCCTCGAGCGATTCCACGCGACGGTTCATCTCTCGCATCATCTGCTGAAATTCTTCGGAGATGGCGCCGCCGGTTGTAGGCATGCTTCCCAGACTCTCGTTCACCTGTTCTCGCGAAATGACTTCCATATCTTCCATGCTGTTCTCCTCAGAATCTCCGAATACAACGGATTCCGACTCTTTCTCTTCGTCTTCTGTGAGCGCCGCGCTTCTCGCTCCGCCCGCATTTCCGACGTCTTCGGAATTGTCCGATTCGCCTAGTGTCTGCTGGCGACCATCATCGCGTGCGGCTTCCCCAAATGGATTGTCGTCGCTCCCCATCTGGCCATCTTCATGATTTCCGGATTCCGCTGACCCGCCTTCGGAGTAGTCTACTTCTTCGCCGCCCCCCATTCGACGTGCGACGAGAAGACCGCCGCCTAACAAGAGAACGATGCCACCACCCACCAATGCCCAGGTCATCCAAGCGCCATCTTGATCCTTGGCCGGCTTGGTTCGAACGACCATCGGACGCGGTTGGCGCTTCGCTGGTTTTGACGCGGCGGCCATGAGTTGGGCGTCTACGGCTCCATCGGCCGCTGCAAGCCCGGCGCCTGCAGGCAGTTTCGAGGGTTGACTGCCGCCGCCGAGTGGCTGCGTGCCACCGGTCGGTGACGCTTCGTCCGCGGCTTGCACCTCGGCGAGCGAATCGTCTTCGAGTGGAGTGGAGATTGTCGGCTCATCGACGACCGCGACTTGCACTGCGGTCTCTTTGGGCGCCTCGACAACCTCTTTCGCGAGTGCCGCCGGCTCGGGAGTGATGACCGGAAGGTGTGCCACGATCTCCTCGGAGCTTGGCGTCTCCATGCTCGGGACGGCTTCGATCTTCGGAGTCGGAGAAGTTGGAGTCGGCGCGGCCTTTGCGACAGCGGGAACAGCCTCATCGAAGAAAACATCGAGCACGATTCTCGCTGGATTGACGAGGATCATTTCCTTCAGTTGAAGGCCGCTCTTCTTCAGGCGGATTCGGGCGACAGCCCGAGATCCAGACGGTTCGACTGCAACCTGTTCGATGAGTGATTTGGAAGACTGGATGCGCCGCGGGATCGTGGACGCGTCGAGCGACACCACCAATTCCGCAACATCCGAAGTCGGGTCTGATCGCTCGATACGGTATCCGGCGGCTCGATCGAGTTCGAAGACGACGCGGGTAAATTTGGCATGTTTGCCAACCCGAACCTCCACGATCTCAGCCGCCAGCACACTCGACGCCATCGCAATCAGCCCAAGCATCAAGCACAGGGACAAACCCCAGCACCGTGCCCTCAGGCCCGGAAAGTCGGGACGATGCCCTCCCCCAGATAGAGTGATATTTCGATTCGACATTTCGCGCGGCACCTCCCTGTGACTCATGCGAAGTCCATGGACTTCGCGACAATTCCAATTATGCGGGAATGAGTTGCCCGCGAAATTGCGTAAGATCTACCACCCTTCATCGGACGACCATTCCGCGATCTTGATCGGAGAACTGCATCAAAGTTGCCTATCCCTGAAATTCTCCGACGCGCGGATGGTGCAACTGATTTGGAATTCCCCCACGCAATCCAAAGCCGGGCCCGAGAAGTCCGGCTTCGAGCTTCAGGAATTCGCAAAAATCCCCGCAAGTACCCGAATTGCCTCAGTGATGCGAGGACCGTACCACGACACCAGAGTGCCGTCGATCAAATGAATCCGACTGTCTCGGGCAGCCGGACAATCGAGCCCTGCGAGCTCCCTCACGTCAGCCTGAGCAAATGCATAGGGCTCGTCCGGCAGCAAAATTACGTCGGGTGAGAGTGCGGCCACCTCTTCGAGGTCCACGATCGGATACCGCCGATCCCGACGGCCGGAATTTTCGCTTCCGCGGACCAGGGACCCGGCGGCCGCTTCTCCGGAAACCGGCTGGACGCTCGCCTTCGGGGCGGTCCCCGCGAAGAGATTCTCGCCCCCACACAGCTCGATCAGATCATGGATGTAGGTGTCACCGGAAATCGTCATCCACGGATCCCGCCAAATCGGGCAGAAAACCCTTGGCCTGGGGCTGAGCGCGGGCTCGTGTGGGCCACCTGCCTCCGTCCAGCGACGGACCTGGCGCTCGGCGGCCTCTTTGAGCGCTTGCTCTACTGGAACCACGATGCGTTCGATCGCCGACGATGTCGCACCCAGCTCCGCCAATTCTCGAAACAGGACCACACCCTCTCGCACAGTTCGTGGATAGGTCAGCCAGATCTCGATGCCAGCGTTGGCCAGCTGCCGAACCACACGCTCCGTGTTCTCTTCGTGATTTGCGATGACGAGATCCGGCGCCAGGGCGATGATCGCGTCCGCGTCCGAATCCTTGGTCCCCCCGAGCTTGGGAATCTCGCAAAAAGCTTCCCGTGGATGAACACAATATTCCGTTACGCCCACGAGACGATCCCCGAGGCCGAGCACGACGAGTGCCTCGGAAAGACTCGGCACCAGGCTGATGATCCGCTCGAACTCGCCGCCCGCAAGCGATCCAAATTCCAAATGGACCCGCTGATGAGCAAGTAGATCTTCGCCCTCAGCCATTTCCGAAATGAATTTCGAGAACCGGCTCGCGCAGCCTCACCTTTTCGATCGGGCATCCGACTAACGTCTCGGGCAGACTGATCGACCGGCGACTATCACGCACCCGTAAATGTAGATCGGCACCCTTGGCCGAGACCGAGATCTCTTCCTTCGTCATGCCGGGCAGATCGATCTCGAGACGCGTGCGGTCCCCAACCCGCCGAAACCTAATCGGCCGGCCCGTCGCAAAACGTGCCGCTGGGTCATCGTCCCCAAATAAATCTCGTGAAAGCGCCTCGAGTGCCTCGACTCCAATGACCTCCCTCGGTCGCAGAGAGACATGCTTGATTGGCACCGGAAAGCTCTGCTCGATCACCTCGAGTTCCTCGCGTTCGATCTCCAGCCAACGACTAAAATAGCCCTCTCCGACAGATTCCGGCATCTCGCGATTCACGAGCACCGCATCGGTCGCAATCCCATAAAGAGACAGATAGGCAAAGGACCGCCGCGTCTCATCCACGATGATGCGAGTTGGATTCACAACCAGCCGCGCGCTCGTGCGGTCATCGTCGAGCAGGATCTGCCTGACATCATCGATCTCTTCATAGAGCCGTTCAAAGGCATCGAAGAACGCCTCTTTCGGAATCAATCGCCCGGCATCAAAGCCGCGCATGAGCGGTCGCAAGAGTCGCGCACCCTTTCGTTCGAACTCGAAGAAATGTTGCATGAATATTCGCAGTGCATCGGGAAAGCGCAGCATTCGCATGGTCGAACCCGTCGGCGCACAATCGACCACGCAAACGTCGAAGTCCCCGGTTTGTTCCACCTCACGAACTGCTCGCAGCGCCACCAGCTCCTCAATCCCCGGAAATGCCAGGAGTTCTTCTGCGACAATCGAATCCGCTTCTTCCTTGAGCAGCTCACGAAGCCAGGCTTGGATATCTGACCAGGCACCGTCGAGTTCGAGCTGCGCCCGAATCTCGCGAGCGTAGACGTTCTCCGCGATGCGCCGGGGATGGGGCCCGACGGGTTGGCCTAACGCATCGGCGAGACTATGGGCGGGATCCGTCGAGAGAATGCAGACCCGATGACCGTGGCGGGCAGCACCAAGCGCCGAGGCCAGGGCGAGCGTCGTCTTTCCGACGCCGCCTTTCCCGGTATAGAGCAAAACTCTCATGGAGCAGCCTGTGTCGCTGCACAAGGGCTCGACGGTGATGAATGCGATGAACTGGCAGTTCCAAAGGAAACCAGAAGCTCGCCGTCGCGATAGGAGACCCGATCGATCTCGAGTTTCGCGAATCCGATCGGCAGAGCGATCTTTCGCCGGCGCTCCCCCACGCCAATCACGAGTTCATCCTCGATGCGAATCACATCAAGGGCAGCCGGATCAAGCCCGGGCAGTGGCAGCCGGATCCTTGCGCCGCTTTGGTCCCGCTCGAAACGAAGTCGCAGGCTCGAACCAAGCCGTCCGGCGGGATCGCGATCTCCGAATAACATCTTGCCATGCTCCGAAAGCGCAGCCACCCCTCGAACCTCGTCGGGCTCGAGTGGTGCCGTCAAACACGCCATCGGTGAGAACGCCGCTTTGACATCACGGATCCGCTCGATCTGGGTCCGGCCCCATTCCTGGAAGAAAGCTTCCCGGCAGGCTTGCTCGGGCAAGACCCGGTTGACGATGACGGCGTCGCTCGCGAGCTGGAATAAACAAAGGTCGGTGAGCGAGCGACGCGCCTCGTCGATGACCATTGATTCGGGAGTGACCACGATCCGGATACTAGTCTGCGCCGAGAGCAGTCGCGCGCGCAGGCGATGAAGCGTCTTGTAGAAGAGGCGATCCGCTTCGGCAAAGACTTCGGCATTCGGGAGCGGTGCCCCGATCAATCCACGTGCCAGGGGTTCGACCACACGAGCGGTCGCGCGCTGAAGTCGAAGCATCCAGCGCAGGCCGCTATGGGCTACTTCGGGAAGCGTGACTAGGCGAAGCGTGCTGCCAGTGGGTGCACAGTCAACGAGAATGAGATCGTAGTCGCCGCTCTCCGCCCACTTTTCGACACTCACCAGTGTCGCGAGTTCATCGGCCCCGGGCAGCAGCGCTAATTCGTCTGCAATGACTTCTTCGATTCCCTGGTAACGAAGCAGCGCGACCAGATAGCCTCGGACACGACCCCAATGGGATTCGATGACATGTCGGGCATCGACCTCGAGCGCATCGAGTCGTTCGGCAAGGCGCCGCGGCTCGGGCCCAAGCGGCACGTCGAAGACATCGCCAAGGCTATGGGCGGCATCCGCCGAGACCACGAGTGTCCGCAGGCCCTGCTCCGCGGCGAGCGCCCCGGTCGCGGCCGCCGTCGTCGTCTTGCCGACACCGCCTTTGCCCGTATAGAGGATCAGCCGCATCTGGCCAGCGTATCACGCTGACACGATCACGCTGTCACCGTCCCAGGGCGAACTCCACCGCGATTCATCCTCGTGCCAAGACCGACCCATCTTGTGTTCGGTCGCCGGGTCCAGCGATGGTCGCAGTGCAGACATTCGGACATGGACAGCGTGCCTCCGTGGACATGGAAAACCTCGTCCGAAACGATTCGATCGTCCCCGCAGACCGGACAATGCTCGAAGGGTCGATTGGCCAGTCCTATCGGACCCCTGAACGGGGATACGGGCGCCAATGGGGAGAGCGCGCGCGCTTCGTTTCGATCGCGGGAATCGCGACGCTGAACCCGCCGATCATCGATCGTGGTTGGCGTCTCGAACATCTTCTCGACGCGGACGCGCTCTGCTCGATTCTTTTCGCGCAGCCTGTCTCGATCCCGGGGACTCGCCAGGGCATGACCCTTACGTCCGGGAGCGCGAAAGCTGACGGACTGCGGTTGCCGAGATGAATGGGGTCGAAGACTGAGCTGCATTCCAGGGGAATTGTGATTGGAAGTATTTGATTTTCTCATGATTGAACCCTCTCTTGTCCTTGTTCTCTGGTCTTTCGTCTCTGTGTGCGCAGCGTGCTCGAAGCGAAGGCTGATATGTCGGATCTGTCCGATCCCCCCCGACGGTTTGCTTCTTGGATGTCGCGCTCCGCGCGAAGTGTCGGCTGAGACTCTCAACCGACAACTTCACGCGGCCCCGGGCGCTGGCTTGGGGGGCGATTGCGCCCGGCACGTATACAGAGTGGGGACCCGCCGTGACGGACTCGGTCACACTTCGCGAATAAAAGGCGAAGCTATGACCCGCGGGATAGCCAAACTCGACCTACGGGCCCTCAGGACCACGATCGAGCCTGATCCCGACGAGCAATATCATTTCTTGGAAAAGTCGGGGCGGCTCTTACGCGTCGTCGCGAAGCTCGCGCTTCAGGATCTTTCCCGTCGGTCCTTTCGGAAGCTCGGGAATGATCTCGACGATTCGCGGATATTTGTAAGCGGCGAGTCGCTCTTTGCAGAATGCCTGAAGTTCTTCGGGGGTGACTTTGCCGTCCGCCGTGAGAGCGACGACCGCCTTCACTTCCTCGCCATGACTTTCATGTGCGATCCCAATCACCGCCGCCTCCATGACGTCTTCGTGTTCATAGAGCACTTCCTCGACCTCGCGCGGATACACGTTGAAGCCGCCACGAAGGATCATGTCCTTCTTGCGATCAACGATCCAATAACATCCATCGGAATCGCGGTAGCCGATATCCCCGGAATGGAACCAGCCGTTTCGCAGGGTTTCCTTAGTGGCATCGGGGCGATTGAGATACCCCTTCATGATGTTATGTCCTCGGATACAGATCTCGCCGCGCTCGTCGTCGGGAAGCGTTTCATCGGAGTCATTCACGATGCATAACTCTACACCCCAGACCGGATAGCCGATCGATCCTGCTTTACGGGGCTTGTCGATCACGTTGAAGCTCGAGATCGGTGAGGTCTCGGAAAGGCCGAAGCCCTCGAGAATCTCAACGTTGAATTTCTCTTCGAATGAATTCATGACTTCGACGGGCATCGGTGCGCCCCCGGTCATGCAAATTTCGAGCGAGGATATGTCGTAGGCACGATCGCCTCGATGATTCAGCAATGCGAAATACATCGTCGGCACCCCAGCAAAGATCGTGAGCCGGTCGCGCTCAATCAGCTCGAAGGCCTCCTCCGGCGTAAATCGCGCGAGCAGCGTAAAGCAGCCACCAGTGGCGATCATTCCGTTTTGGATGACGGTCTGACCGAAGGAATGGAAGAGCGGCAGCGTAGCCAGTGCGCGATGCCCCGCGGACGTCGGCGCCTGCGGCATCAGCTTCGGCGCGACGACTGCGCAGTTGAGAAAGAGATTTGAATGGGTGAGTTCAGCGCCCTTTGGCTTTCCGGTCGTGCCGGAGGTGTAGAGAATGACGGCGGTGTCCTGGGGCGAAGTCGGATGGGGCCCATCAACGGGCTCGGCCTTGGCCATCGCGCCAATCGTATCTTCGTCGTCTTCGCCGGCCGCGATCACGACGGGAACCGAAAGCGACTCCGCACCCCTGCGACCGGGCTCTTCAAAGAGTGGATGCACGATCAAGAGGCGCGCATCGGAGTCCTTCAGGAAATAAGTCACTTCGGGCGCAGCCGCGAGAACGTTGATCGGTACAACCGTCGCACCCGCGTATAGAATGCCGAAATACGCGATCGTAAATTCGGGCACGTTCGGGACCAGGAGCCCCACCTTGTCTCCGTGCGAGATCCCGCGCTCACGAAGACTCGCCGCGACACCGCAGGCCGCGCGGTTGAGCTCGCCATATGTCATCTCGAGATCGCCGGCTCGCAGGACCATTGCGTCCGGCTTTTCATTGGCATTAGCGAGTAGGATGGTTCCCAGATTTAGATACATGACATACTCCTTGGCCCTCGTGAAAGCGGAATCATTCTAATCTAGTTCGCGTGGATCCTCGGCGCGAACCCCCGTCGGGCCTTCGGTATGCTTGACCGCCCCGCCGTTGCTTCGCCGCCCTTCTGCCGCCCGTTTCGATTCGAGGAGAGTCCCCTGTCCGACACGACACCCGGAACAGCATCCAGCCACTGCGTATCCAGCGAAAGATCCGATCTCGGGCCCGTCGCACCGGCGAATCCGAGTTCGAGACCTGTGAGCGGCGAGACGAAGACAGAAGGCTTCCCCTGGTTGCTCTTTCTCGGAGCCGCGATCGGGCTCGCGCTGGCGGCCTTCGGGCTTCTCGAAAGCCCGACCGATTCGGGAAAGCTTCCAGCAGACGCCGCTGCACAGGTGGGCAAGCGGACGATTCGACACATCGATTACGAACGGGTTTTGGCTGGCGTCGAGGGCGACCGGCGTAATCCTGTCGATGAAACGACTCGTCGGCGAGTTCTCACACGCATGATCGACGAAGAGCTTCTGGTTCAAAGGGCGCTCGAACTCGGCCTCGCCGCGATCGACCGCCGTGTTCGCGGAGAACTCACGTCCGGGCTCATCGATTCGATTGTTGGTGAAGCGGACGGTGACCCGCCAAGTGACCGTGAAGTCGCCCGACACTTCGAGGAGAACATCGACTTCTTCAGCCGAACAGGCCGGCTGCATGCACGCACGATCTTTTTCTCGGCGCGAAACGATGGACGTCGCAAAGACGGAACGGCAGCGGACCGGGCAAAGGCGGCGGCCACTCGACTACATAGTGGCGAAAACGCGATGGCTGTGGAGACCTCATTAGGCGACACCCAGGTCTCACCGCTTCCGGACGGAATGCTTCCGCCGACGAAGATCAGAGATTACGTCGGGCCGATCGTCTTGAAGGCAATCGAAGTGCAGCCGTCCAGGGAATGGAGTGATCCGATCCAGAGCGGAAGTGGATTCTATCTGGCAAAGGTGGTGGCCAGAGAGGCCCGCGTCGTCCCGAAATTCGAAGAAGTCTCTGGCCTCGTCCGACAAGACCTAAAACGACGGCGCGGGGACGCAGCGCTGCGTCGCTATCTAGACGACCTGCGGACCCGAAAGTCGGTGGTCATCGATGAATCGCTTTTTGCGGATTGAGAGCCGTGCCCAAGCGCTAGGTAAGCAGCATCTGAAGCAGGGTCGCCATTGTCTCGACCATCTGCTCCGGCCCTTCACCCTCGACAGCGAATCGCTTCGCGTATTTTTCGTGATGCATGGCCAACCCTTCGAGGGCCGCCGTTAGAATCATCGCGCCCATGACCGGATGGATGTTGCCGCCGGTCCATTCGCCGATCGCGGGAGTCGCCGAAATCGGGTGGGCCTCGCGAACCAAGTCGGAGAACGCCGTCAGTAAGGGCAGCATCGTCTGGATCCGCACAGCGACAAATTCAGGGCTGTTCTCTTCCGCCGAGTTATTGCGCACTCGAAGAATCGAGTTGTATTTCGCAAAATGATCGATGAAGAGATTCGCGAGATGTCGTCCCCGCATATGTCCGGCGCGTCCCGTCCAGTCGCCCTTGATGACCTCGACCATGGCCGGCGTCAAATCCTGGATCTGACCGGCCAGTTCGAGCACGACGTCTTCGATGTCCTTGAAGTACTGATAGAAGGTGGCCGGCGAAGATCCGATTCGGCGCGCGATGTCGATCACACGAAGATCCCGCATCGGTTTCTCATCGAGCAAGGCGATCGTTGCATCGAGGATCCGCGAACGTGTTTTCAGCGCGCGCGAGCCGAGCGGTCTCCCCGACTGATCGACCCATGTCGAATCGGTCGGGACCATCGGGTTGCCAGGGCGGATAGAAGGCTCCGGCGCCGGTGTCGCGGAAGGCGCGCTTGGGTACGCGGGCGCATCGATCGAGGGTTGCGAGAGCTGGGACTCGTTCATGGTGGGTGCGTGTGTCATGCCGGTAATATACTTGGATATGACGGTATAGCATCAGAAAACATCCTGAGGGGACATCAGAAACGATTTCATGCCGTCTAAGGGAATTTTTACATTGATTCTCTAGTCAATCATGCAATCTGGAGCTCGAAAGATCGCTTTTTCCGCCGACGATTTTTCTTGTACTAATGCAGTAATCCTTTAGCTTGTCAGAAGGCGCTCGCGCCCCAATTCTGCTTCACCCCCCAGCCCCGGGCACCCTTGACGTCGCAGGAGGTCCCACCGATGGCCAAACTCACCATTGAAATCGACATGGACGACACCCAGGAATCCTGGGACGCCCTCTTCCGCCGCATCGAAGAGTTCGATGAGAACGCGGAAAAAATGGCGCCGAAAACAAAAAAGGGCACCACGCCCACCGCGAATCACGTGACCTACGACTTGCTGCTCGATCCTGAGCGCGAGGTCGGTGATTTCTTCGCCGCCTTGACGAGCCGGGAGTAGTCGCCGGCCTGACTGCGTACGAGTAGAGCCATGTTGGGCGCCTAGCGCTTAGGCACAACGACGATCCGCGCCTTCGCATTCGGATGCTGTTTGATGTAAATCTCGAATGCACCTTCTTTCTCGAAGGTGTAGTGCCAGCCGTCGCCCGGCATCATCAGTGGCGGGCTCTCGAGTGTTCCCGCTTTATCGACAATCACATGGCGACTCGGCATTTCAACGCTGTTGTTGAAATGGACGGTAGTTCCAATGAATAGATTGAGAAGTGCTGGCTTGAGTTCCTCGTGACTGACTGCGATCGTCGGGCCATGGGCGGATGCGGTTCCGGCAACGCCTATAAAAATTGCGAGAAGCGCTAGTGCGAATACTCTCGATTGGCTGAAGGCTCTCAGCCGGCCGAAGGCTCTCACGTGGCTTCGGCCAATCCAGCAATGATGAACTCGGGGCATGGAACCCTCCTTGTCTTCAGGATCGATCGAATCGAATCGAGTGGTCGGTCACAATCGCATGCCGCGACCAGCGGCGGTAGCCTACGGTCTTCTTCGGCGAGTCGCATCTCTGTTCGACCCGTACACTGACCGAGACTTCAATGCCCCCCCCCTCTCAGCCCATCCCGCCCAGCGAACTAACCCGGCCCGCCCAATCGGCAGGGCGAAATAAGCCAAGCGAATTCCGGACGATTTTCAGCCTATCTGCGCCCCTCGCCATCGCCCAACTCGGCATGATGACAATGGGCGTCGTGGACACGATGATGGTCGCGCGAATCGGAGTCGCCGAACTCGCCGCCGTCGCCATCGCCACCTCCTGGGCCTGGTCGTCGAGTTCGCTCTTCCAGGGAATCGTGCAGGGAATGGATCCGCTCGTCAGCCAGGCCCATGGTGCCGGCGACGGCGAGGCATCGGCGCTTGCTTTGCAGCGTGGACTGCTCATCGCCACTGTCGGTTCGATTCCCCTCATGGGTCTTTGGGTCATGACCGGCCCCGCTCTACTCTGGCTCGGACAGGATGCAGCCGTCGCCGAACTCGCGCAGACCTATATGTTGGCGCGATTGCCAAGCGCCATCGGCTTTAATCTCTTCATTGCGCTTCGACAATACCTGGCCGGCCGAACAATCATGCGCCCCGCGATGTGGGTCATGTTAGCCGGGAACATGTTCAATGTCGTGCTCAACTGGGGTCTCATCTTTGGCCATCTCGGCATGCCTGAACTCGGACTTCAGGGGGCGGGACTCGCGACGGGCATTACGAATATCTTTCTCCCCTTGGCACTCTGGATCTGGAGTCGGCATTTCGGACTATTCGAAGGAGCCTGGCGACGCTGGGATCGGCATTCCTTCGATGTGGGCGGTCTTTATCGTTATCTCAAATTGGGATTCCCCGTCGGCCTCCAGCTTGCTCTCGAGGCCAACGCTTTCACAGTCGGCATGATCATGGTCGGTTGGATCGGGGTCATCGAGCTCGCAGCGCATCAAGTCGTAATCAACATGGCTTCCTTTACCTTCATGCTCCCGCTTGGGGTTTCGATTGGCTCGAGCGTTCGAATTGGAAACTTGATTGGCGCACGCGACGGAGAACACCTGCAACAATCTTGTCGGACGGCATTCGCCATGGGCGGAGGTGTCATGGCTCTCACGGCGCTCGTTTTCGTTGTCTATCGAAACGTGTTGCCAACGATCTATCTCGAGGAAGTCGCCGTGGTCAGCCTGGCCGCATCGCTGCTTCCCATCGCCGGTGCATTCCAGATTGCAGACGGTGTTCAAGTCGTCGGCGGCGGCCTCATGCGTGGGATGGGGCGACCCAAGGCGGGTGCCATCGTCAACCTGCTCGGCTTCTATGTCATCGGGCTACCGCTTGCGTGGGTGCTGGCATTCCCGATGGGTCTCGGGGTCGTCGGCATCTGGTGGGGGCTCGCCGCTGGACTCGGCGGCGTGGCAATCATGCTCTACGTCTGGGTGATGAGGACCGCCGCACGACCGATCGCCGAGCTCACAGTGAATTTTCGATAGCACCGCTTGGTCCGAGGACGTCCGATCCAAGCGCACGCGAGCGGACCGATACGCTTAGTAGAGTCGAATCGACGCGATCATTCCTTCGAATTCGCTGGTCACGCGCGGCAGACTGCCCAGAGTGGTTGTCGCGGTGAAAACAAGCGTCCTTCCCAGTCCCTGTTGAAGTTGGTAGTGCAGGGTGGTGGTACCGGGAATCGCACCATCAAATTGCAGATAGAGGGCACGGCGACCGATTCGCTCCCGCATTTCGCATACATCCATCCCAATCGGTCGTCCGAAGATTCTCGAGAACTCGATGGGCAGCGCGCGGCAGATTCCAACCAGCTGCGCCGAGGTCACCGGAAGATCCGCGGCTTGCTGCATAACATTCACATTATCGACGAACGCACCCGGCCGATCGATCCGCCGATAATACATTTCGAGTTCGCCCGCCTGAACGCGATCATTGACTGCCTCTTGCATGGTTTTCGGAACCAGAGCAAAACCACCAACAGGGTCGGCATCCGAATTCTCATTCAGGAGCTGCCCGGCGCTCTCGATGATCTCCGTTCGCGTCAGTACGAGCCAGATGTCTGGAACGGAAATTCCGAAGCCGAACCCGCTCTCATATTCGCCGCCTCCCGCCGACGACGACACCGAGACCAGGGTCATCAAACTGACTAGCCAGACGATCACAATTCTGGTCTTCATGTATCCCCTTCGAGTTCCCGCGGGCTTCCGATCATTTTTCGGCCCCCCAGCGCTCTCGCTTGAGAACCCGCTATCCGGGGGCTGCGGTCAGTCAATTGAAAAGCCCTTCCATCGCCATACTCGGTCAGGGTTCTTCAAGGGGCTGCTAGGGTTGGGCCGGGAAATTCAATGCTCGAAACCGTACGCTCTTTCTTCGATCCGCCGATCACCGCCGATCCGGCGCAGAGTACCGCCAAGCTCGCTTGGGTGGTCCGTTTGCGCTGGCTGGCGATTGGCGCGCAGCTCCTATCGATCCTCCCCGCTCTCGAATTCAATGTTCTCGAACCCAAAATGTTGCCACTCTTCGGAGCCGTGATTGCGACGCTGGCTGTTCTCAATGTCGGAACCTGGATCGGCTTGCGCAGCGGATCCAGAGGGACATCTGCTCATCTCGGCATCCAACTCGGCGCAGACATTCTCGCACTCTCTGCTCTGCTGATTCTGACCGGGGGCGCCTGGAATCCGATGGTTCCGATTCTGTTGGTTCACACCGTATTAGGTGCCCTACTTCTCGAAGGCCGCCTGGGGCTCGCCTTCTTCGGCCTCCTTCTAGCCTGCCTCGTACTCATTCAAACCAACAGTCATATTCCGCCTGGCCTCTCTGGAGCACTGGTTCCCGCGAACATTCTCTTCCCGGCACAGATCGTCGTTGCCCTAGTCTTTTGGATTCTGACTGCGTGGCTTTCGCGAACGCTTGATCGCTTCAAGATCTGGTTTGCCGAATCGGAAGAACGCAAGACGCGGATCGATCGGTTGCGCGCGGTCGGCGCCCTGGCCGCGGGCTTGTCTCATGAATTCGCAACGCCGCTCAACACCGCCCAACTGAAACTCTCGCGACTCGCACGTAAGCAGGGCCTCGAAGATGACGAGGATCTGCGCACCGCCGCCGAAGAACTGAACCGCTGCGGCGATATTCTTCGTCATATGGCGGGCTCCCAACTCCACCCCGACCGCCTGGATCTCGAGGTCGTCGACCTCGATGCAATCGTGCGCCAGGTCTACGAAAGCGTTGCCGGAGTCTACGAAGACGCGACGATCCGTTTTCTCGCGGACGGCCGCGGACCCAAACCGGTGCTGGTCCCAACCGTCGCCTTCTCACAAGCGCTGATCAACCTCGTGGATAACTCAATCGAATCGGGAGGCCTGGAAGGCGAGGTCGAAATCGTCGTACAGCGAACGGGAAATCGCGCAGAACTCCGCGTGCAGGATCGAGGAGCAGGCTGGCCCGAGGTCGTGCGTCGACATCTCGGTGAGCCTTTCGTGACGACAAAATCCGAAGGCATCGGGCTCGGTCTCTATTATGTTCATTCCCTCTCGGAAGCGATCGGTGCAGAGTTGACGCTTGCGGATCGTGAGTTCGGCGGTGCCGTGGCCACGATTTCCCTGCCGATCGTGCCGACCACAACTTCCGCGGAAACCATCTCAACGCCTAATATCCCGATTCCTGATTGGAGACCCCGACATGGATGACCCCGGACTGCCAAATCGTGAAGAAAGCCGTTCGCTGCTGATCGTGGAAGACAACGATCGATTCGCGGACACCCTAGCGTCTGAATTCCGTGACCGCGGTTATGCGGTACAGCGCGCGGCGAATCTGGCATCAATCTCGGCGATTCAAGATCTCACCGTTCAGTTCGCGGTCGTCGATCTGAGACTCGGGGCAGATTCCGGCCTCGACGCGATCCAGGCCATACTCGCCCGTTGCCCCGAGGCGAAGATCGTCGTCCTCACCGGCTACGGCAGTATTGCGACGGCGGTAAAGGCCACCAAGATCGGTGCGGTCGGCTACCTCATGAAACCAGCCGATGTCGATCAGGTCGAACGTGCACTCTACGGTGAAGAAATCACCGAAGACGAAGTTCCGATTCCCTCCGAGTTCCAGAGTCTGTATAGACACGAACGGGAATACATTGAATTCGTTCTCGCTGAATGCGATGGCAACATCTCCCAAGCCGCTAGGCGCCTCGGGCTCCACCGCCAGAGTCTCCAGCGAAAGCTCCGCAAATACACACCTCAGTAAGACGAAGGAAGAACTCCTATTGGACTCTCAACGCCCCATCCTGATTGGCGTCGCACAATTCTCAGACCGTGATGCCACACTCGACTCGTCCCTGAACCCAGTCGAAATGCTGAAACGCATCGCCGGCGAAGCCGCGGAATCAGCGGGCTGCGGGCCGGGGCTCCTCTCATCGGTGGACACGATCGCGCTTGCCTCGGTCATGGGGTGGAAGGCCAAGAATCCGCCGCAACTTCTCGCCGACGCCATCGGGGCGAAACCCAGGAACACGATCAGCAGTCATGTCGGAGGCGAGACGGCGCTCGCTCTCACCAATCGCGTCGCCGAAAAGATCATTGCGGGAGAATCTGAACTCGGATTCGTCGGTGGCTGCAATAATATTCGAAGCCTCCTCCTCGCACGCAAGACCGGCGCCGATCTGGATTGGCCCATGGGTGACAACGTTCTGCCTGAAATCTTTGGAACAGATTCCCCAGGCAACAGTGAGGCGGAAAATGCAGTCGGACTAAGCATGCCGATTCAGGTCTATCCAATCTTCGAGAATGCACTTCGGGCTTCACGCGGCCAGACTCTTGACGAGCATCGCGACTCAATGGGCAATCTCTTCCATCCCTTCACCACCGTCGCCGCCGCGAACCCACACGCATGGTTTCCCACTGAGCGAAGTGCGAGGGAACTCTCTGAAGTCAGCGCTCACAACCGGATGATCTGCTTCCCCTACCCGAAATACCTGAATGCGGTGATGACCACGGATCAAGCCGCGGGTGCTCTCATCGCATCGCAGGCGATGGCCAGGAAGCTCGGTGTTCCCGAAGAGAACTGGATTTATTGGCGCGCGGGCGCACACGAGGTCGAAGATCCGTGGTTCCTGAGTGAGCGGCCTTCCTATTTTGAGTCGCCGGCCATGCGCAGCTGCCATGAAAGCGCACTCGCAAACTCCGGGCTGGATCTCGATGAAATCGAGTTGCTGGATTTCTACTCCTGCTTCCCATCCGCAGTTTCAATGGCTTGCGAAATGCTGGGGCTCTCACAAGACGATCCGCGCGGCTTTACTCGGACGGGCGGACTCCCCTATGCAGGTGGGCCGGGCAATAGTTATGGATTCCATTCCTTGGCCACCGCTGTGCAAGACCTTCGAGAGAAGACGGGCGAGCACGCCTTGCTGACCGGCAACGGTTGGTATCTGACAAAACACTCTGCCACGATTCTCTCGCGTCACAGCGGGCCACTTCCGAGTCCGCCCAATACAAAGCCGATCGACTCTTCCGCACAATCCAAATGGAGCACCGGCCCCGTCCAGATCGAACCCGAGGCGAATGGCGTTGGCATCGTCGAGAGCTACACGATCGTCCATGGACGGGACGGCGCACCGGAGCGAGGCATAGTCATCGGCCGACTCGAAGAGTCGAATCGGCGTTTCCTTGCCAATACGCCCGCCGACCCGCGGCTACTCGCCGATCTGGAAAAGACGGAACTGATTGGCACACAGGGACATGTCCAGTTCGAAAGCGGAGTGAACCTCTATCGACCCGCCTAACGTCGTACGGTCGGCCTGGCGTGCTCAACAAGGTTTCAAAGCTGGTCACAGATCAACAGCGTCGACGATCGCTTCGAGTGCCGCCGGATCTTTCAATCTGACTCGACCGCGGCCCGTCTCGACGATGCCTTCGTCGGACCAGGCGCGGAGTTGCTTGTTCACGCTCTCGCGAGTCGTGCCGACGAGATCGGCGAGATCCTGCTGCGGAAGTCGAACTTCGACAGGTCCGCCCACCACCGGACTCTTGCCATGCTTCTTACCCAGCGCGAGCAACCGTTTCGCGATCCGCCCGGGCAAGGGCATCGTCTGACGATCTTCCGCGCGATCCGACAGGCGCCGAACCATCGTCGCCAGCACTCCGGCCAGTCCGATCGCCGCATGGGGATGACTTTCCAGAAACGGGATCAGCTCCCGTCGATGCAGCATCAAGAGATGGGTCGGCTCGACGGCAACCGCGGTGGCTGAACGCTCTTCATTGTCGAGTACTGCGATCTCGCCAATGATTTCTCCCGGCCCCAGAAGGGTAAAAATAACATCCTTGCCGTCCGCTCCCGTCACCATCACCTTGAGCGCACCGGAAATAATTCCGTAGAGCTGGTTACCGGGATCGCCCTTGCGAAAGAGAATCTCCTTCTCCTCGAGTCGTTTTGTCGTCGTCGCCATGATAAGCAGGTCGAGTTCGGAATCGCTCAACGAGGAGAAGATCGAAACGCTCGCCAGGAGTTCACGGCGATCCATATCCCTCCTTGCTCCCAAATCTGGCATAGGCGCGGTCCGCCACTTCATCGATTTCGATTCGCGGTGCTGAACGAAGCCGTAGAGAGCGTCCGTCTGTACTCTTCCCACTGCGCACGTCGAACTCGTATCCATGCCAGGGGCAAGCGATCACGCCGTCCTTCACGGCGCAATCCGCAAGCGGGCCGAGCAGATGTGGACACTCCGTCGGGAACGCAACAAACTCGCCCTCTAATTCGGTGACGCAATAGGACCGCCCATCCACTTCAAAGACGAAGGGCAGTCGAGACCGAAACACTTCGATCGAACCAAGCGCGACCGTCTCGATCGAAACGGTCGGGCCTGATTGCGGTTGCCCTTTGCGCGCAGCTCGGGCCTCCTCTCGGCTCGCCAATGCTTGTGTTCGCCCTTGCATCATCTCCTCGTCTTGATCCCAGAGCAGCGTATAGAGACCGATCATCCCTTTTCCAAATTGTCGAAGCGCATCCGCTTCCGTGGGCCGCGAACAAAACTCGACGCGAATTCCCGTTCGATATTCTGAGATCGGATCGAGGGATGTCCAGGTTTCATTGGAAGCACCAGCGCCCTCGAGTGTTCGCGCGACATAGTGGCGGGCCGGGCGATCCGCAATCAGCTCGATCTTGCCTTCTTGCCCTCCCGGCATTCCCACCTCCGCACGCCAACCCCAAGATCCGGAGTCGACGAGGGTGATCCCTGTGAATGCTTCGGAATGGAGGTAGGGGAGATGTTCCCAGTCGTAGACATTTTCCCAGACGCGCTCGAGAGACGCTTCGATGACACGTTCGTAGACGGCGGCCACCACAAGTTCTGGGTTTCGGACAAGTGAGTCCGACGGGTTCTTCTCGGTCATTATTAGACTCTCCTCACCGCCTTGACACCAAAGTGCCTAGCATCGTACATCTCATTCGACGGGTTCTGCTTCTGGAACCTCTTCAACCTGGCCGAGTTCCCAGCCTCGATCTGCCAGAACGCGAAGCGCATCGTCCCGTTCTGGGAGATGAAGCGCGATCGCCGCCTTGTCCTCGTCCCGAAAAACCCAATCGCCATCTGTGACAAAGGTCTCGCCTTCGCGCTCGACTGCAAGGATGACGAATCTTTCGTCCAAGCCCCCAGAATGGGTTGTCGTCGTCGCTTTATCCTCGGATTCTTCCTGAGGCGTTCGAAACGTGAAATGTTCGACCGACATATCACCTCGACGACCCCGAACATCCCAGCGTTCGACGTCGTGGGGTCCCTCGAAAACAATCTTGGCCCGACCACTCTCAACCTGCTCCGACACGAGACCAACTCTGCTCTCAGAGGTGGCGACGAGACCATTCGGGACCCCAAAGCGATCTCGCGCTCGCGTGACGAAGACACTGTTCAGCGTTCGATTCGCTGTCAGCGAAACCACGGTCCGGACGAACCCGAAACGAGCACGACTCATGACGGATTCTTGAAGCGCATTGCCATAGATGACAGCGAAGCCGGCTTCCTGCGCGCGCCGGACGCCAGCGGGGTTCGAATCGAGGAGAATGACGGGCACATCCCCGCGACGCAGCTCCTCGGCCAGCGCCATGCCGAGGGCCTGTGCACTCAAAATCGCAACCGTGTCCCGCTTACGCAGGCGAACGCCTAACAAGTTACCAATCGGCCCCGCCGTCAAGCCGGCGAGGGTCACGGTCACTGCAATCGTGAGGAAGACAAGTGCTCGAAGCTCGCTGCCGCCGGGAAGTCCGGCGCGCTCAAGATCCGCGGCCACCAGCGAAGCGATGGCGGCGGCGACGATGCCGCGCGGTGCGACCCAGGCGATAAAGAGGCGTTCACCGCGATCGAGCTCCGATCCCAGCGTGCAGAGCCAGACCACGATCGGCCGAACCACGAAGACCAGGGTCGCTACGACACCCATCCCCGCCCAGCCCAGCGCGGCCACTTGCTCGAACCGAACATCCGCGGCCAGAATGACGAAGAGAAGTCCAATCAGCATCACCGTCAGCTGATCCTTGAATTCCCGCAGATCGCGCTCGACGGGTGTGCGCGTATTCCCGACAACAACGCCGGCTACAGTGACGGCCAACACGCCACTGTGGGAAAGCAGGGCTTCCGCACCTGCATAGAGAAGTAATACGCCAGAAAGGACCGAGACATTCTCTAGACCCTCGGGCAGGAGTGTCGAAATCCGAAGCATCCGTGCGAGACCGAATCCGGCAACGATGCCGAAAGCCAGCCCGATGGCGATCCGCGCCAATCCCGCGCCACTCTGTTCGAGAACCAGCGATCCGGGATCCCCGGCCAGCGCCAATCGAAGAATGACGACGGCCAGAATCGCCCCGATCGGATCGATGAGCACGCCTTCGGCTTCGAGTACGGTCGAGACCCGGGGCTTTAATCGAAGTTCCGACACGAGGGGGCCCACGACGGTTGGACCGGTCACAACGACCAGTGCGCCGAAGAGCAGCGACTCCATCACCCCCCAGCCGATCCAGGCATGAACCGCGACGGCACCGCCGACTAACGTGATGACGGCACCGACGGTAATTAGCCGACGAATCGCAGTCCCTTCCCGGCGGAGCCTCGACAGCTCGAGGTTCAGCCCACCCTCGAAAAGAATGACGGCGACCGCAAAGTCGACGATGGCAAAGAGGCCGTCGCCCAGCTCCCTTGGCTGAATCCAGCCGAGTCCGTCCGGACCAAGGGACACGCCAGCAATTAGGAGTAGAACGATCCCCGGCAATCTCAGATGTCGCGCAAGGGCTTGAGCAAACATGCCCGCAAGCAGCGCCAGGGCAAAGGTCAGTTTTGGATCGGCGACCGGAGAACTCATCGGGATCAGGCACCGCCGGGCGAACGCGCACCCGGGCGCGTCACACGACGCAGATAGAAGAGCATGTCTGCAAGTTCACGAGAATTGCCGATGCCCGGCGAAACCATGCGATTACCCGGCACGAATCCACTCGGATTACTCAGGAAAAGTGAGAGTGATTGGTCATCCCATACAATCGACGCGCCGATCATCGCGTTCGAACCCGTGTACGCGGGTGCCATCCCCGATCGGCGACCATAGACACCGAGAAGTGACGGACCGACCTTCTTGACAGTTCCCGCAAGGTCATGACAGACCCAGCAACCGTTCGCCGCGCGTCGGCCCTGCCTAAATCGCTCGCCTTCGGTTTCACCAAGACGCCCAAGAATCTCTCGATCCGGGTCGGAACATCCAAGGCCGAAGACCGAAAGCGCACAGGCAAGGAGTCCGGCAAGTCTTCGAATTCGTGTGTGTCCGAGGGTCATGATCTAAACCCTAACGACGCCCGTATAGAAGGTCGAGCCTGATCTCTTGATCCGAGATTGTACTCCGGATCCAAGCGATACGACTCTGGCGACGACAGCGATGGCAGCGAGAATGAATCTCGACAGACCGGCGTTCGGCAGCCGGGCTCGGAGGGCCGGGCGATTCGTCGCGTGAGACGCCGACCACCACCTCGAACCGCCCGCCTCCACAGACTCGACAGCGGAGCGACTCCTCGGGTTCGTGCCGCTCTTCGCGCCCGCTTGCGGGCGGTCCTTCATACAGCGAAGCATCCTCCAACACCCTGAAATCTCGACCACAGGCCTCGCAACGCAGGGAAAGTGGAGGTTTGACTGGAGAATCGGGACATTCCTCGGCCTGCATCGGTTCGCGAGCCTCACGCAAGAATCGCGTCAGCGTTCGCCAGAAGTAGCCGCCGCGACCCGCTGACACGGATAGGCGACCCGAAAGTCTGAACTGAACGCCGCCACACGGACAACCCAAGCCCGCGTAGCGCATCTGGTCATCCGGAATTTCGGGTACGAAGACCGAAAGCTCCGGATCGAGCTCGAGCGGCTCAAAGAGTGTGATCTCGACGCGTTCCACGTCTTCCAATCTACCGCGTTCATTGTGAGGGGGCGTCTCGGCTCACAAATACCTTGCGGATCGCTCGGCGATAATGTTCCGCTTCGGTCAACTCCGGATAGCGCTCGCGTTCGATGCTAATCCGCCGTTCGAGCTCCCGCCGATCTCCGCCGCAGGCGGCAAGTAGATAGTCATCATCTTCCGTGCTGGCCGCGCCGGGTACGCGATCACGAAACCCCATTCGCTTGACGAGCTGACGGCCTCGCGTCGTCGTCGCAAAAATCGCCAGGGTGACCACGATGGCGATCACGAGCATCAGCGTATTCATCGTACAGGGCGCCCAGTTGCCATGATCTATTCGTCGACCCGATGGGAGACGACGAGAGTTTCACGATCGAGGGTGAAGCGATAACGCAGCTCTTTTCTCATCCAGACGAAGCCGCCACAGGCGAGGCCGATCGCCCAACCCTCGATAAGCAGGCTCGAAGTCCACGTCCAACCAATCACGCGACAGCCAAGCAGCGGATAGAGCAGAAGAAATGCCAGGCCTTTGTTGGCGATATACCAGAATGAACCGCGGCTCCGAACGCGTTCCCACCAGAGCTTCTCGCTCGCACCCATCATGATTTCTTCGGGTGACACCCTCGCCATCCTTTCCCCTCTTCCGTCCGCACGCTGGCCATCCAAGACGAGGCGCGTGCGGCCGCGCCCTCTAGATTCGTTCGGGCGAGCGGACTGCTGAATTGACCGTGACATTCCAGCGATCGTAAGATTTTCTTATTGTGGCTTTTCGACCTCCAACTGCTCAGTTCTTTCGGAAAGGGCGGCCCTGCTCCCGGCATGGCGAGGTGGTTACCTTTACATTTCGGCTTTGTTCGACATGGCGAATGGAATTCGGCAGACAGATCGCGACACAGCTAGACCAACCCAGGAGCCAATTATGCAAATACTGCAGCTCCAGGAACCCAGGCTTCCAGCAAACGCCCCTCTGATCGAGAAAATCGAGAAAAAGGGGAACTCAATGCGGCTGACACCTTTCTCCGTCTTCCTGCTTGCCATCGCGAGCCCGCTCTTTGCCATCGGATGTCAGCCAACCGGAAGTCTCGACATCGTTGAGTCGGGCTATGTCCCAGTCGGTGCCGTCGCACCAGAAGATCTGCTCGTCGTCGACTGCCTTCTGCCCGGACAGATTCGAAAGCTCGGACGCAGCCAGGTCTACATGACGCCTCGACGCGCGCTGGAAACCTCGGGTCTCGAAAAGTCGGCCTAACATTCTCGACGACAGCGCCGCCCAAGTCGCGAACGTCACGTCAGCCGGCAAAGTAAGAAAAGGCGATCCAACTCGTTGCGACCGCGGCACCCACGATCCAGCTTCTCCAACCTTCGCTTCCACTCACACGCTCCATTCAGATCGCCTACAACCCTCCTGCCAGTGCGTCCCGCGCCACGCCGACCAGCCAAGGCCCTGGTGGGACACGTCCTTGTCCCCGCCGGTCTCGTCGGGCTCTTGAGCGATGATGCAGAGCATGCGGTCGACAGCAAGGGCATGTTTCGGGCAGAGGTCGCCATTACGAGTACCGCAATGGAAATCGTCCTCGCCGCCGTGGTCAGCGCTGTGCTGAGCCCAGCTTCCGAGTCCGAGTCCGCATAACACATTCACGACGAATCGAAGTTTGGGACTGAGGTTGATTCTTGACGACGAAGTTCAAAAAGAGAAAGCTCACACGCGTGGCAAGTCGCGTCATCCCAGAAGCGGCGAAAGGCTTCAGAAGAGTCGCCGAAACGCGCTGTGCATCGAGGACAACGTCCGAACCAGACGACTGCGATGCACATCGCGGCGAATAACAAACCTGAGAAGACTCCGGCAATCGCGAGTCGGGGTTCGCCCAGAGCGAACGCCGTGGGGATGATCGGAAACCATAGAACGGGCGCCCAGACCGCCGCCTGCCGCCAACGACGAATCTGCTCGAGCGGCCCGCGATACGCGATCATGACTCAATACCACCTTCTGACTCTTCGTTGAGCGACGGATTCAAATCATGCCGTAGTGCCGCGAGGTACTCACCGCTCTCTACCCGTGCCAATCTCTCCATCTCGTAGCCGGCTCGCTGCGCGCAGTCGGCCAAATCCTCTTCTGCCAAATAGATCCATGGAAAGCTTTCGCCTCGCAGCCCCCGATACCGCGTCGAAAGCACGATCTCACCCCTCGAAGGCGACTGATCCTCTTCATCACCGTCCCATGCTTCGCGAAGCGCACTCGAATCGACGATCAGCTCGCCACCCGGCTCGAGACAATGACTGAGTCGACGAAGCAGTTCTTCAAGCGGCTTCATTCCACCCGCGACACCGATTGTCTGCATCCCGAAGAAGATCGAATCGAAGCGTCCGAGGGGCTCGTCCGAGTCGAGCCGCATCACGTCGAAGGTTCGCGCATCCCGAACACCGCGCAGCCGACATAACGCGGAGCAGACGGCGCTCACATCGATAGCGACGACATCATGCCCGCGCTCCTGAAGTGCCAACGAATGCCGTCCAGCGCCCGCCCCGACATCAAGCACCCGACCTCGGCAACGATCCATGGAAAGCACATCGAGCTCTGCGAGTTGTCCTTCGAGAGTGAAATATTCCTCCGTTTCGATCTCAAAAGAGATCCCATCGGCCCGCAAGGCTTTCACGCGACGCGCACGACCACTGCGATGATGATCAAGTAGTGCCGCGGCAAGAGGCTCTGCGGGTCCCACACGACGAGGCCAAAAATTCACGAGCATGCACAGCCTCGTTATGCGCTCGCGAGATCGAAGGTTAGATGTCGCGAGAGGTCACCCACGAGTCTCGGCTTCATCTGTCGCTGCGTAAAATACCAACCCAGATCAGGCTGGGATAAATCGTAGACAAACTCGTCGTCGTATTGTCCTGTGATGATGCACTGCAGGGGAAAGTCGGGAAGGCTCTGCATCACCGTAAAACGCGAGTGAGCGGCCGCCGTCTGTCCCGACTCACCAAAGCTGAGAACCAAATTCGTCGTCACATGTTGGGTTCGGGGTGTGCCGTCTGGGTAGAGCTTCGTCGAACGTTCGTAGACCGCCTGGACTTCTTCACGACCTGTCGCCAGAATCCCGCCATTCGGATCGAGAATTCGCCCCCGTTCGAACAACTCCGCGACGCCCGCAAAATCCCCCTCATCCATCCGCTCGGCATAGCCATACAGCAAGCTCTCGATCGCATTCCGCGCATCCGCCTGGGTCATCGCGCCATCGGCCAAGGTCTCATGCGGGGTCGTGGATTGCGTGGAACTGTCGGGCAACGCCATTCGCCCAGCCGACTAACTCACCGGCGATCGGAGGCCGGAAGTCTCGGGCGACTCTTCGACGCAGCGCCGCCACTCGTCTTCGTCGACGGCTTCCATATGATCTTCCATGCAGCTCTTGAAATGGAATCCGCAGTTCATGCATTCGATGTAATGCTGAGTTTCTGGCCCGCGCGCGGAGGACAACTCAATTTCGGCGCGAACCCAAAGGCGGCTTGGCCGCCCGGCGACTTCGCACTCTTCGCAATACAACGTAAATAGGGAATCGATCATACTTATCTCCAACCTCATGTTACATCATCTCGCCCTTTGCCAGTCCAAAAATTGTGAGGTGCGATCCGATTGAGCGTCAGATTTAAAATAGGCAAGCCACCGGCAGCGCCGCCGAAAACCGCCAGGGGAATGAGAGAGAATCCCGGCCCCTCGATGACTAAAGTTCGAAGGGGAAGTCACCTTCTCGGTCGCGGGTCAAGGCGTGTCCCGGCTGGCGCAGTTCCGTGATCCAGACCCGGGCCTGATCCAGGGCCCGGGCAAGGACATCGACGCTGTCCGCGCCGTCGATCACGGCGGGCGGATAGCGATCGGCCAGGACCACCCGACATCTCCATGACCCCTCCGATGTCGACCGCACCGGCGCAGAAATCGCGAGACTCAGCCTTTGCGGCCTATTCTGCCCATCCGAAACGAAAAATTCGACGGCTGCGATTGCACCCTTCAAGACCTCACCCCTTATGTCGTACGCGATCGGGTGTCGACGACAATTCGTGATTCCCTCGGCACTGCGCCGATAAACACGAACAATACCGGCCTTGGTCCAGACTTCGATTGCAAAGTCTCGGGTGGGCTCGTCGAGACTCCGCGAATCACGAAACACCGACTGCCCATGCCGCCTTCGACTTTCTCGGCGGCAGCCTGCTCCTCACCGAAGCGAGCACGAATCCGAACGGCTCTTTGCAATCAGGGTCGCCCCCTCATTCGCGCTGCCTGTCTTCGTTCCGCCCACTTCAGTCTCCGTCTCTTTTTCGCTGATAAGCCTGCCCCAACTCCGATTCGAATCGCGAGCGATTCGATGTTCGAACGGCCGCAGGCGCTCGTCGAATATATTCTTCTGCTCGTCGTCTCGCCTCCCCATCGAGGGACTGCAGATGGGCGATCAGTTCTTCACAATTAGGACGGCGCGATTCACCGTCGGGCATCCTCGGTGGAAGTGCAGTCCAAACCACCACGTCGAGGCCTTGAAGGACGCGCCAGTCGGCAATGATCTGGCGAACTCCAGCATCGCCTGATTCGCTTATTTCGGTTGGATGGTCGGATGAAAGCTGGCCGATCCATTCCGGCCACCTCTCAGGCGCGATCCTTTCCCGGCCCCCAAGGCCGGCAACGGCTTCCTCGGGCGAACCCACATCGAGGCGAACCCAACTCGTCGCAATGAAGGCGGCGACCGGATCGATCACGAGTGTCACACGAGCGTCGAGGGCCACACGCGAGAATTCGATCGGAAGTCGCGGCCCATCTGATTGGAAGCTTCCCGACGTCGGCAGCGTACGCGGATCCCAAAGCAGTGAGCCCCAGGCGAGACAGCCGATTGCCATGCCCGATGATCGTCGCCGAACAGTCTGTCGCAATGACTGTCCAAAATTCGGGAGTGCGCTCACTGGCCGCTCTGCCATCACGCCGAACGGTAACACTCTCGACGGGGTCGGCTGGGGTCGGCCCCCACTTGCGCGAAGGCGCTAAGCCGTTTCCGCTCGCGGCCTAGATTCGATCCGAGCGAGGATCTGACGCGCATCGTCGAAAGCATCGCGTTTGTAGTCAGAGTCGAGCCTCGCCAACATTCCGTATCCCACCGTTGGCATGAGAGCCACGGCAGCCATCGCGCCAGCGGCCGATTTGATGAATCGACGTCGACCCAGAGCTGGATGCCTGCGCATGCCAGCGGCCACCACCGCAGCGACCGCCCAATTTCCCGCAGACACGAAATGCTCTCGCTCACGCCGATCAGCTTCGTCCTGACCAAGTCGAAGCAGGTCGCGCGCCCGATCGAAGATTTTGGGATCGAATAGTGGCGTCTGATTCATCGCCGTTGCGACTCGCGAGGAATCGAAGGAGGCACGGAATCCAAAGTGGTCCGAGAGTGACCGATCACGAAGTCCAATTCGCACTCGCTCGTCAAAGAGAGTCCCTGGATTGATCGTCCGACATTGTTCGCCCTCGTTCGGCCGTACGAAGAGGTAGTCGATTTGCTTGTCTGCTCTGATGCGATGGCGCCTGTAGTAGTTGCTCTTTGATACTGTTGGATAGGATTGGCCATCACCGAGTTCGAACGATCCCGTGAGGCCGCTGAATATTTCGTACTCCAGATCTGAGCGAGTGCAGTTGAAATCGCCACCGACGACTGCCGTGCCGTCGATTTCATTCAGCGTACCGACGATCTGTAGGAGTTGAGCTGCGCGAACCGCGCTATTCAGTCCCGGCCGTGCATGGCGGTAGCACGCATGCAGATGAGTGTTGATCAGATGCAGCGAACCCTGCTCGCCTTCTAGCCTAACAGTCTGGAAGCCCTTGCCACCGAGGAACTCACCCTGTGCGAGCCGTTCGGGATCACCGCGGAACCGAAAGGTTTCGAATCGATTCGAGCGGATCGGCAGGCGGGAGAAGACCATGAGACCGCCGTTCGACAAACCGCCATCGGCCACTTCGAAGCCGGCCTCGAGGGCAGCGTTTCGGAGGGTGTCCTGAACTGGGTCGGTCCATGCCTCTTGAATGAGGAGAACATCGAGGGCGAGGTCCTGGAACCGCGATGCCAGCAGCTGTATGCGGGACTTCACGTCTTGCGCGAACGCTCTGGGAAGACCCCAGACATTGATGGTTCCGAGGCGTAACGGCATGTCACCTCTCCGGACTCGCGTCGATCGAGTCGCCAGGTTTAGACAGAGAATGCAAGGACCGAGCCGGCTCGAGCGGCGCCTACTGCCCGACAATCGACACCGCTGAGAAGTTGAGAAACCACCGATGCCTGCGAAGAGTCCTGCTCATGGCCTGCTTGCAACTGAGATGACGTCAGTTTGGTCCGCGTCGTGGTACAAGAGAAGATCCTTTCCCCTGTACTCCGATCTCTTTCCGTTCGAGGTGTCTTCGCGACGCTACGAGACTTGGCTATGGTCGGTCGCCGAAACGCGGTCACCGAAGAATTGGAATTGGGCTGCTGCGCCAGCCAAATGAACAGCGAATTCACATCCGTGAGGAATCCATGTCAAACAGCGCGTCCAAGATCGATTTCGCAACTGAGCTCGAGGCCGCGGTGGTCGCCGTCCGCGATGCCGCTTCGGTATGCAAGAGCGTCCAACAGAATCTGGTCAGCGCAGCCACCCTCGAGAAGAAGGACCGGAGTCCAGTCACCGTTGCGGACTTTGCCTCCCAAGCGCTCGTTTGCTCCTCGCTTGCCCAGTCGTCCAAAATTGCGGAAGTCGTAGGCGAGGAAAATGCCGCGGAACTCCGCGAAGCCGGTGCGGAGGACACACGGGAAAAGGTCGTCGAACATGTGCGCCACGTCCGTGGCGCGGACATCAGCCCGGATCAGGCGCTCGACTGGATTGACCTCGGCGGCGTGGAGCCGGACGACTCGACTGAGCGTTATTGGACACTCGATCCAATCGACGGAACAAAAGGGTTCTTGCGGGGTGAACAATATGTGATCGCCCTTGGACTGATCGAACATGGACGCGTCGTGTTAGGCGTGCTTGGCTGCCCTAATCTACCGGGACCAGACGGACAAACCGGATGTCTAGTCACGGCGGTTCGCGGGCAGGGATCCGAGATTCGCCCGCTGATGGGAACGGGCCGGGACGGCGCAAGCCGAATCCGCGTGAGCGACATCACCACGACTGCGGCCGCTCGCTTCTGCGAGTCCGTTGAATCCGGGCATAGCGACCAGGGGCAGAGTGCGCAGATCGCATCCCTTCTCGAAATCACCGAGGAGCCCGTCCGGGTCGACAGTCAAGCGAAATACGCGATCGTCGCGCAGGGCGATGCACAGATCTACCTACGTCTTCCGACAAGCAGTACGTACCGCGAAAAGATCTGGGATCACGCCGCCGGGATGATCGTGGTCGAAGAGGCGGGTGGACGGGTGACGGACGCTCGGGGGTTTCCGCTCGACTATGGACATGGGCGAATGCTCGACAACAACTCGGGGGTCATCGCAACCAACGGCCCAATCCATGATGCCGTCCTTGCAGCGGTCGCGCAGGTTCTGGGAATTGGATAGAAGACTTGTGTGCGGCCGGCGTGCGCCTGACGTGACCTAATACGAGAAGTACCAGAGCCACGGCAAGACGATCGTAAAGAGACAGACTCCCGCGATCGCCCAGGGCAATTGGCTGGCCGAGAAATCGGCCAAGCTCTCGGAATGTCGATCATTGCTCGCGATCCGATTGCCAACGAACCCGAGCGCTGCTCCCGCAGCCAGCGGCACCATCGCCACGAAGAGAAGTGGGATCCACAGTCCGAGTTCATACAGCGGGGGGATGGCCGCGTACACAAGGAGCAACACGCCACCCGGCATGCGCATCCCGTGCTTCCACAACCAGAACGGAGCAAGGAGTGCAGCACCCATATTGAATCCACGAACTGGCTCACTCGACCCCGAGCGGGGAGAACCCGCGACCAGATCAGAGTAGACGTGGTCACGATGCTGCACGAGAACACCGTAGAGCATGAGTGTTCCGACGGTGATCGAATAGGCAGCAATTGTGTAGATCAACGAGGAGTTCCCAAATACAGATGGCCGCGCAAAGGACACTTAACCTTCACGCGGCCATTCCAGACTACCGTTACGCGAAGTTCGGACTATCGTGCGCCGGGCACACGAAGTACGAGCGTTGCGCCTTGCGTGGTCGCTTCAAGATTCGACCACTCCGCCAGAAGACGACATCTCGTCACCTGGGCACTGCCTGGCGAACCCATCTTGATCTTGAGCTCGCCCTTCGAATTACTGTTGAGACGATCGATCACCGCGGACCAATCTCTGACTTTCCTCATGAGGTATAACCTAACAATTAGTTGTGTGATAGTTGAACAAACATTCGCCTACCAAGTACAATAGCTCTTCTTGGCCATTCGCCACCGTCGTTTCGAAAAATCTCGACTTCCTGCATGACTCGGGGACACTTCTTGAGTCCGCCTAACCTGTCCCTTGAGCCTGATTTCTTGTTCGGCGCCGCCCACAGTGACCCAAATGCACAAGAGCTGGGGCGTTGCGACAACATTGGCCGTCCCGGCCAACGGTGGCTGATTCCGCATCGCCTCCCTGCCTCGATGTCGCGGCTTAGAACCTACTCAGACTGGATTCCGTCGAGTTCTGGATCGACCGCCCGATGACGTTCTGCATTCCCTGGGTGCACCCGCCCGACTTCGATATGGCGAGCTAAAGCATCAAAGTCCACCGCGCCGCCGCATGGCCCCACTCGTCCCTGATTGCTTCACTCATATTGCTGGGGCGCCGCCCGGTCGGGCAGGCGAATTTCCGTGTCCTCGCCTTCAGAATCGGTAGAAACCCCTAGATGAGCGCGTTCGAAACAAGGAGCGCCTATGGTGCCCAGCCCCCAAACCCGAACCGCGCGTAGAGGCGCTTCGCCGATTCATTCGAATCAAGGACTTCGAGGGTCAGCTGCGAACGGCCTCGTTCGCGAGCACGGCGTTCGAGTTCCCCGAGCAGCGCCGTTCCGACACCGAGGCCCTGTGCTTCGGGAAGGACTGAAAAATTATGCAGGTTGACGGACGGCCTCCTGGCAAACGTAGAATAACTCCAGACACAGACGACAGCGCCGACTACACGACCTTCCAATTCCCCAAACCGAACGAATGCGTTGGGATGATCACATAAGCCAGGCCCAGATTTTCCCGCGCGAGACCCGAGAGGGGAGCGGATTGGCCGCCAGGACCACGCGCATAGGCATCCAGGATTTCAAAGAGCGCCTCGCCGTCGTGCTCGCCATCGAGTCGCGCCTGACGAACACAGGCTCTCTAACTCATACGCCCTCGAAGCGTCCAGCCAATCTCAAAGATGGAGTTCCCAGCCTATTCACGCATCGCCACTATAGATGTCGAATGCGATCACGAGGCCTCGATCGGCCAGGGACTGCGCCAACCGTGGTGAGAGCTCGAACCCCTCGTTGAATTGGTCGAGAAAGATGCTGCACAGAATGGACGCCGAGAATCGCGAAGTCAGATTCGCCCACTCGTCACTGTCGTTGCTGATCGGTGCAAGCAAGCTCTCGATATGTTCCTCGATCTCGTCCTTCTGTGAGAGCCGGCTATCGAGGATCCAACCGCCCGTCCGTTCCGGCGCTGAACCATTCTTCGAACTCTTGTCGCCCTTGCGATGAAAACGCGTGGGTTGGCGACCCAGGAGCGCGGAGACTTCGTCGGGTTCGAGCCCGTCTCCAAACACACGAAGCGAGACGCTGACTCGGGCGATCGCCGCCAAGGCACACTCCATTTTAGAAAGCGATTAGGCAAAGTCACGCCCAGAAGACATTTCTGGACGGTCGACCTCACGGACTCGAACAGACATTTCTGCGTGGGTCGAAAGGCTCAAAGCGTATCACAGGCGGCAAGCCGGAAAGGTGAAGTCTGAATGACGACATGCTGCCTGGAGCATGTGCAACTTCATTTCCGAACACAGTCGTTGAAGCAGGCTGCACCAATCCTCACGGTGCCGGCTTCGGACAAGCATTGAAGAATGCATCGGTCTAGTTTACTGAGTGATTCGCAGCGACCACCCCGCCAGCGATTCAGGTCATAGCCCCCGCCGAAGTGTCGATAGTCGACCCTGTACCCGCAGAGATTCATCTGACGACCCACCGTGTAGTCGTTGTAATCGCGATGAGGAGGGTCCACGAGCTTCACAATCTTCGCGCCACCCCAGAACACCATAAAAATGAGCGAAGCGGCAATCGCCAATGCAGCGAGATAGCGCATGGCGTTAGCCCCCAAGGCCTAGCCGCACGGGCCCGAACGGAGGAGTCAATCGAGTGGGGCTCAGGCGGGCGCAACCAGTCAATAGATAATCGAGACTCATAGAGTACGCTCGAACCAAGCGACGTCCCAATAGCGTCCAAACTTGAAACCCACGTCGCCAAAAACTCCGACTTGCTTGAATCCGCAACCTTTGTGCAATGCGATCGAAGCTGCATTAGGCAGAGTCACGCCACCGTACGCGCGGTGTACCTCTGCTTCCCCCTCGATCTCTTTTAGAAGCCGTCCGTAAAGCTCCCTCCCGATTCCCTTGCCCTGGGCTTCAGGATCCAGATAGATCGACGTCTCGACCGATCGCACATAGGCGGCCTTGTTTCGAAATATTCGGCTTGACGCATAGCCCGTGACTTTCCCATCCGATTCGCTCACGAGCAACCGGTAAGGGCCGTCGCTGGCGAAATCATTGAACCAGGCTTTGCGTGCTCCAAGAGAAAACGCCTCGAGATCAAATGTGACTGGCGTGTTCAAGACATAGTCGTTGTAGATCTCGAGCAGCCTGGCAAGATCGTCCGGGATGGCGGACCGGATCGTCATCAGAATTTTTCGGACCCGCGCTCACGATGCGCATCGGGGAAATCGCGGTAGAGAGCGAACTTCAAATCGCATGCGACGCGATTCACAGCGTGATGCAGGTCTTCGATCACACCCGTTCGTGTCGAAACCGATTGAAAGGCCGCATCGAGCTGTGCGAGACCTTCAATATCGATCGCGATATGAAATTCGCCGAATTCGGCGGGACCCAGGCCGAGTTTTCGTCGCGTGATTCGATAGCTGCCGATCCGGTTGGCCGACCGCAACTCGCCCAGATAGCGATCGACGCTCTCGCAGAATTCGAGATCCCCAGTACCCGGGCGGAGATTGCACCAAATGTGGTAGACGTCCATGACTAGATCGCTAGATCCTCGCGCCTGAAGACGGCCTCGAGGCTCACGCCGCGTTTGGCGAATGCTTCGGAAGCACCCTCACCCCGATCCACGAGACAGATTACACGCGCGACCTTTCCGCCCGCTGCCTCCACAAGATCGACCGCGTCGAGCGTCGATCCACCCGTCGTCGTGGTGTCTTCGACGAGCGCAACTGTCTGCCCAGTCGAAAATCCACCCTCGATCTGTTTCGTGAGCCCGTGCTCCTTCTTCTGCTTACGCACGAAAAATCCGAGCAACGAATCCGTGGCAGGGTCGTTGGCCGCCGCAGCCAGAACAGCGGAGACCAGCGGCACTGCACCAACAGCCATCCCTCCAACCGCATCCACGGGCGGACCGCTCTGCAGCATGTCGAGCACCAGTCGGCCCGCCAGGGAAACACCCTTGGGCCGCATCAGCGTCTGCCTAAGGTCGAGATAGAAATTGCTCTTCTTGCCGCTCGCGAGAGTGACCTCCTTGCGTTCAAAGGAGACTTCTAGAATCAAGTTCAGCAAGGCCTGACGATCTGCGGGGGTCACCTGGGTCATCTCTATTTACGAGCTCCTGAATCGATCATGAACAATCGATCCTCTACGAAGTTTGGCGAATGCCGAGCGCGAACTCGGCGATCAACTTTTGGTGCAACTCGGTCGTGCCCTCACCAAATTCGAGCGACTTGGCCTCCATCAGCAACCGACCGATCTCGTACTCTGCGGTGACGGAATAACCACCAAATACCTGCATACCATCGAGTGCGTTCTGCGTCGCCGCCTGGCTGGCCTTCAGTTTAGCGAGCGAAGATTCCATCGAACATCGCTCGATTCCCGCGTCCTTCATTCGGCCGAGACGATAAACGAGTAGCCGGGCCTGCTCCGTGCGCGCCACCATCTCCGCGATTTTTAACTGAATCATCTGGAATTCGCCGATCCTCTGTCCAAAGGCCTCACGTTCCATGGCGTAGGGCGTCGCCAGATCGATCGCACGCTGCGACTGACCGACGCATCTGGCGGCCACTGAGAACCGACCCATATCGAGGGCGGACCCAAGGATCGGAAAGCCTCGTCCGGCTTCCCCTAACACAGCCTCGTCCGGCACAAAGGTGTCTTCGAAGTGAACCTCGGCCAGATTGTCCCGCTTGAGGGTCCGCATCGGAAAGGCGCCGATCGTCATGCCCTGCATCTCGCGAGGATCGGCGATGAAGGCTGTGACGCCTTTGTGTTTCAAGCTGCGGTCGATGCTGGCCACGATGAAAAAGGCGCCCGCATGATCGGCATGGGAGATGAACACCTTCGTCCCATTCAGCAGGTACCCCCCGTCGACCTTCTTGGCCGTCGTCTCCATATTGCCGAGATCCGTTCCCCCACGGGGTTCGGTGAGACAAGCCGAACAGATGATCTCGCCCTTCGCGATGCCGGGCAGAAAACGGTCCTTCTGATCCTCGGTACCAAATTTGAGAAGCGATCCACCGACCAGCGAGTTCGCAACCGAGACCACCGAGGCCACCACCCAGTCTATCCGAGCAAGCTCTTCGCAGATCACGCCGTACGTCACGACATCCGAGTAGGATCCCCCGTATTCTTCCGGAATCATCGGCCCGAGAAGCCCCAACTCGGGCAGCTTGGCGATCAGCTCCGTCGGATACCGTTCCTCACGCTCGTATCGCTCGACATGGGGCAGAATCTCCGCCTCCGCGAATTCGCGGACAGTCTTGCGTACCAGACGCTGCTCCTCTGTGAGATCGAAATCCATCATTCGTTCGAGCGCAGTATTCATTGCCGGGGATCTCCGTCAGCGCATTCACGAGTCACCGCGACTGAACCGGCGATCGCAACGCGAGTTTTTCAGGGCTTCGAGGGAATCGCGAATCAGCGCCCACGGCGCGCGATCTTGGGAGGACAATGCGATTCCCGCCGAGAGGCGATCTTAGCCTGCGGAGCGTAAATGGGCGCCCGAGACGCCAACCGAATTTCAAGAACCCCAAAATCTGGATTCCGCCCCGAAGGGCATGGAAATTCGCGAACGATTCCCCTAAGTTCCCGGCCCTTCGAACACCCCCACCCTTTCTGAGGCAAGCCCCGATGAGCCAGGCCAAGAAGTCCCGCGGTCATATCAAACGCAACAAGACGAGCCGGTACCGGGCAAAATTGAAGGCGAAGCATCGTCGCGTACGCAAGAAACAATCGGGGGGCGAGCGGAAGTTCTACCGCTGACGCCTTTGGCTTAAGGCCAATTGACACATACATCTTTGAATCGACGGTATTGCCACGGGCCGAGTACGGCGCTCATTTTGGCTGATGGCTCGGGCTGCGCCCTGCGCTTGATTCAGCCAAAACGCACTCCGCACTGGGCCCTCGGCCAGTTGGCGTACAGAGTGGTTGCATCATCAGCCGGGAGGATTGGGGGAGGGTCGGCGTTCTGCTTAAGCCTTGACGGCGGCGCTTAGTTCGTTGATGGCTTTGTTGAGCGCTTCGTCGAACGCCGAGGCCCAGGATTCATGAGAGGCGGCTCTCCTGGCGGGTTCTGAGAAGAGGATTGCTCGGGATGAATTGACCAGGCCGCCTTCTAGGCCGTTCGAGCCGGGGACGAAGGATTGGACGGCATCCTCGGCTGATGCGCCCTGGGCGCCGTAGCCGGGAACCAGGAAAAGGGCCTTCGGGAGTGCATCGCGAACCTGACGTGCTTGGTCTGGCCAGGTGGCTCCGCAGACGACGCCGAGCGAGGACCAACCAGTCTTGCTGCCAAGTAGATCTGCTTCGATTCGTGACAGGCCGTCGGCTACGCGACCAAAGAGCGGCTCACCCTCGACGTCGCGATCCTGGAGATCGCCGCTGCCGGGATTGCTGGTCTTCACCAATACGAAGAGACCGCGCCCTACGTCATTGGCCGCGCGCACGAAGGGTTCGAGGGTTTCGAATCCCAGGTAGGGATTGAGCGTGATGGCGTCGACGGGCATCGCCGCATCGGCGCCGAGATAGGCACCGGCATAGCCCTCGGCGGTAGAACCGATATCGCCGCGCTTGGCATCGAGCAGAACCATCAAATCGGCGGCTCGAGCCCGGCGGCAAAGCCCGTCGAGCATGCGCATGCCCTGCCAACCCATCCTCTCGAAAAACGCGATCTGCGGCTTGATGATGGCAACACGGCCCGCCACGCGATCGATCACCTCCTCCAGGAACGCTTCGACTGCCGCGATTGTCTCAGCGTCGTCGGGAGCCATCGAGCCACGGCGAAAGAGCTCTGGAATCATCGGTAAATGCGGATCGAGACCCACGCAGAGCGGATGGCCGAGAGTGCGCGTGCGTTCGATCAGACGATCCGCAAAGTTCAAAGGGTGTGTCATCGAGACCGATCCTACCTGACCTGACCGGGGTCGCTACGCTGCGGGCGATGAACCAATCACTAGACCCACCCGCGACCTCAACGGCGACCTCGAGCGGCTTCGACTTTCAGCTCGAGCAGACCAGCGACCGCGCGCGCGCCGGGCACTTGTCGACACCACATGGTGTCATCAAGACGCCCGCATTCATGCCGGTGGGCACCCACGGTGCGCTGAAGGCGATGACCCCAGCCCAGGTCGCCGACACGGGCTCCGAGATCATCCTGGCCAACACCTACCATCTCGCGCTGCGACCCGGAGAGGCGCTCGTTGAGAAACTCGGCGGCCTGCATGACTTCATGCAGTGGCCGGGGCCGATTCTGACCGACTCCGGAGGCTTTCAGGTCTTCTCGCTGCCCGGCGTCGAGATTACGGACCGATGCGCGCGCTTCCAGAACGAAGTGACGGGCCAGACGATGGATCTCACGCCCGAGCGCTCCATCGAGATTCAGAACCGGCTCGGCGCGGACATCATCATGGCCTTTGACGAATGCACGCCCTACCCCGCGACCCGGCAGCAGGCGGGCCAGGGCGTTCGGCGAACCCTTCAGTGGATGGAGCGATGTCTGAAGGCCCATTCGCGCGCCGAGGATCAGGCGCTCTTTGGAATTGTTCAGGGTTCGACGTTTCCCGAGCTGCGCGAAGCGTGTGCGGCGTCACTGGTGGCCATGGATTGTCCGGGTTATGCGATTGGTGGCGTCTCCGTGGGCGAGGGCCATGAGCTGTTATGTCAGGTGACGGACCATGCCGCGCCGCTGCTGCCGGAGAACAAGCCGCGGTACCTGATGGGCGTCGGCCTTCCCGAAGATCTGATCGCCTGCATCGGTTATGGCATCGACATGTTCGATTGTGTGATCCCGACCCGGTATGCCCGCTCGGCGACCGTCTTCACGTCGCGCGGTCGCATTCGCCTGACGAATCGACGTTTTCGCCGAGATGCCTTCCCCGTCGATGCCTCGTGTAGCTGTTATACGTGCACGGGCGGATTCACTCGCGCCTATATCCATCATCTGTTCGCGGCAAACGAAGTCCTCTCCGCCGTGCTCTGCTCGATCCACAATGTTCATTTCTACCAACGCCTGGTCGCCGATGCACGCACAGCGATTGCACAGAAGGATTACGCCCGTTTCGCGAAGGAATTCCTGGCTCGTTATCAAAACGAGACAAGTCGGGGTAAAACAATTAGCCTTCCGGAATGACGACAATCCTCGACGACCAACCCGTGCACGATCCCGCCCCCATTCCGGCACAATTTCGGATCATTCTGCTCTTGAGCCTCGGACTCCTGCTCAGTTTCCCCCTGACCGGCTGTGGTTCTCAAGACTCGACACCCTTCGCAGTGGATACGGCACCGGCGGCTCATGCCGAGAGCGGCCAAGGCGGCGGCAGCAGCGTTGCGATCGTGCTCGAAGGTCGCGAGGTCACGGTCGATGAAGTCGATGAACACATGAAGAACCAATTCATGCTGGAGTTCCAGCAGCAGCCCAAGGATCGACAATTCGCCCTGCGCGAAAACGCCGCTCGGGATCTCATGAAGAAGATCGTGATGGAGGACGCAGCCGAAAAGGCGGGGGTCACAGTCGAAGCCCTCTATGAAGACATCTCCGGCTCCGTCACTGAGCCGACCGAGGAAGAGGTTGCCACCTGGTATGCGGCGAACCAGAGTCGACTCCAAGGCCGTCGCCTCGAAGACGTCGCAACCCAGATCAGCCAGCACCTCGTGAACGAGCGCCGCACCCAGGCGCTGCGCGACTTCCTTGATCCAAATTTCAAAGCCCTGTCCATGCGAATGGTTTTGTCACCGCCGCGCGTTGAACTCGGCGCGACGCGTCTTTCCCGGGGCGCCGACGATGCCCCGGTCACGATCACGACTTTCAGCGACTACCAATGTCCCTACTGCATCCTGGCTGAATCCATCCTCGACGAAGTACTCGCGCGCTACCCGGAGAAGGTGCGCATCGTCCATCGCCATTTCCCCCTCGACGGCATTCATCCCTTCGCCCGACCCGCGGCGGAAGCGTCCATGTGTGCCGACGAACAGGGTCAGTTCTGGGAGTTCCACCAGGCGATCTTCAATCTCTCGGGCAAGCTTGTTGACGGGTCGCTTGCCAAGATTGGGGATGATCTCGGGCTCGACGCAGACAAGCTGAAAACTTGTATTGACGAGCGGCGCTTCAAGGATTTTGTCGAGGCGGACTTTGCCGCCGGGCGCGCCGCGGGCATAACCGGGACGCCCGCCTTCTACATCAATGGCATCGTGTTTAGTGGTGAACGGGATGCCGACGAAATGAGTCGACACGTCGATCTCGAATTGGCGAGAATCGAGGGGCGCTAGCGGGAGCCGGGACTTCGCGCGTTCACCCGCTCGAATCTTCGTGGCAGGCAGCCACGATATTGTGACCATCCAGAACCAGAACGTAGGACGCGCAAGACTTAGCGTGGACTTCTTCTTATCTTCCCGACGGCGATGGCAAGCACAAAGAACCGGTACCAGCCGTTAAGTTAGGGATTTCACTTGACCCTCAAGCGGCTTCCCTTTGCTGTTGTTCGCATTGGTCAAAGAACATTTCGGGCGAACGCCCGCTGAGCGACCCATGGGGTCGATCAAAGTTGTATTCGTAAAGCCATTGTTCCGTTGCTTCGCGAGCCTCTCGGACCGGCTCGAGCGGTTGTGTCGATACGTGGCCCGCCCGCCGCTCATTCCCCCGCCCCGGGCACATCAGGTTCGGTATCACGGGGTGTTTGCGCCGTGTGCCAGGGGGCGAGAACGGGTCGTGCCTGCGCGAACGGTCGGGGAGGGCAATCGACCTTCAACGTTTATGACCAACAGCTTCTGCCCTGATATACGGAATGGACCGAGATGGTCTTGCCAAAATCTTCCACGATTCCCACATAGCCCCCGTTGGCGTCGTAAGCCTCCGAGCCCGCCCACGCTCTCCGAGAGCGGGCATCCCTGACGACTGTTGGACGAGCCTAGTGCCGCTGTTTCGTCATCGAGCGGAGCCATCCGGGTGCGCTAGGCCGAGCGAGTTCGCGACGATCGGCAAGAGCGAGTCTACGATATCGCGATGCCCGACATCGAACGATCGCTTTCCTTGGCCAGCTTCACGGTCTCAGCTTCGAACTCTTCCGTCAACCGCCTTCTTGTTTGCTTCTTTATCGTCATTATGAACTCCCTGAGAAAGACTAGCTTCCTCTCGTGAGTCCACTTTTCCGTGCAGGGTCACTGCTGTACTTGATTGATGGGAGGCGGGTTCCCTCGGAACGGGGAGCAAAATGCTCAGGATTAGCGATTGTCGGGAGGACGAGGCTTGCTCAACGGGGCCTCGAAAAACCGTTCCCCGTCGAGCATTTCAAAGAGCGTCGATCAAGACCGGTTTTCATCACTCGGGAATCACAAGTCTCTGGCCAACCTTGGGCGGAGTCTCGAAGTACCTCCGGCCTAGCCAAGGGTCGCAGATCGCGGCGCGTTGCTACCCGTGCGACATATACGACAGAACGATCGCAGTGAATCCCTTCCCGAGTCGAAGACCTGTTGAGTGCGATTGATTGGATCCGGCCAGGTCCCGTGCAGGTCCCCTATCGGATCGAGTTGTGATGTCGCTATGTGAGTCCGAACGACCTACGGCGGAATCGTTCCCTGCGGCTCTCAAACAACTGTCACACAACGCCCTTCCAATTCGCTCTGTCCAAGCCTCCTACCGGTTCTGATCGAACAAAGCCGTCAGTGCCTTGGACTGGCGCCCCTACTCTTTTCCTCTGCTCTCTTTATCTCATACTTGGCTGCTGAATCGTGCAGCTAAATGCGTGACTATCGGAATTAACGCCGCGTTCAATATAAGATTTTTTCATACAGGGCCAAAGTCGAATGCACGTGGCCGGGGGGGCTTTCCACACCAGACTCGACTGCTTCGACCTTTTCGACCTTCGGACATGACAGGCCTGCGGGAATTCGGGAGAATGCGCCTCCCATGGGACTCACTTGCGGCATAGTCGGCCTCCCAAACGTCGGTAAGAGCACGATCTTCAACGCTCTAACCGCTGCGGGCATTGCGGCCGAAAACTACCCCTTCTGCACGATCGAGCCGAATACCGGAGTCGTCGTCGTGCCCGACTTGCGCCTCGCGCAGCTCGACAGCCTGATCCAGTCGAAGTCGGTAGTGCCGACCTCCGTCGAATTTGTCGATATCGCGGGCCTGGTGAAGGGTGCTTCGCAGGGTGAGGGCTTAGGCAACCAATTCCTGGGCAATATTCGCGAGACGAACGCGATCATCCATGTCGTTCGATGCTTCGACGACGAGAACGTGGTCCACGTAGACGGCCACCCCGACCCGGTTCGAGATGCCGAGACCATCGATGTCGAGCTCGGCCTCGCCGACCTCGAAGCTGTGTCGAAACGAGCCGATCGGGCCCAGAAGGTCGCCAAGTCCGGCGACAAGGTCGCGCGCGCGGAATTCGAATTCTTCACCGCACTCGGCGAGCATCTTTCCTCGGGTCGGCCGGCCCGAACCTTCGATATCCCCGAGCCGTTGGTCCTGGCGGTGAAGGAAGCGCATCTGCTGACTGCGAAGCCCGTTCTCTACGTCGCCAATGTCGACGAAGAAGGGCTCGAAAAGGGCAACGCCTACAGCCAGGCACTCGAGAAACTCGCTGGCGACGCGGAGGTCGTCCGTATCTGCGGAAAGGTCGAAGCGGAGCTCTCAGAACTCGACGATGACGACAAACGGGAATTCCTGGCCGACCTGGGCATCGAAGAACCGGGGCTCAATCGCTTGATTCGCGCCGCCTACGCACTTCTCGATCTGGTCACGTTCTTTACTGCCGGGCCGAAGGAGATCCGTGCCTGGACCGTTCGCCGGGGCACGTCGGCACCCCAGGCAGCCGGCGAGATCCATTCCGATTTCGAGAAGCATTTCATTCGCGCCGAGGTCATCGCTTTCGACACCTACATCGAACTACAGGGCGAAGCCGAAGCAAAAGCCAAGGGCGCGATGCAGGTCGAAGGCAAGGACTACATCGTGGCTGATGGCGATGTCATCTATTTCCGAACCAGCGCCTAGCGCCACCCATCACAACGACTCAAAGGCTCGACCGCCCACAATTTCCCTAGATGTCCCCCTAGATATCCAATCGGCCCCCTCGCCCAAGGAGACCACCCAGCGTGGCTAAACGCATCGCACAACAAATGACGCCGGAAGAAGTCCTCGCGACTCAATTCGGTGGCCCGGACTCTGGCGTTTTCACCGACGGGTCCTGCGATCCGAATCCCGGCGTGGGCGGCTGGGGATGGGTCTGGGTCGAAAGCGGAGAGATCCTCGCCCAGGGCAATGGACGAAGCCCCGATACGACCACCAACAACCGGATGGAATTACAGGCGCTGATCGAAGCCTTCAAGACGCTGCCCGACGACCGCGATCTCATCGCCTATTCCGATAGCCAACTCTGCGTGAACACGATTAATGAATGGGCCCCTGGATGGGAGAAGCGCGGCTGGAAGCGCAAAGGCGGCCCGATCAAGAACCTCGAACTCGTTCAGGAACTCTACGCCCTCGCGAATGCCAAGCCGCGAATCAAGCTGCAGTGGATTCGCGCGCATGAGGGCACTCGCTGGAATGAATACGCGGACGCCCTCGCGGCGCTGGACGCCTGATCAGGAACTCCGCGAGTTCAGAGCCCGGGACCGGATCCCAGGAACAAGACTACGAAAGGCCGATTTCCGCGATCCCCGCGGCAATCCTTTCGACCCGATCATGACGGTCATCCGGCGAATTCGCCGGCGATTCCGCGGACGATCGATCGAGTTCGACGAGCCGCCCGATCTTCGCTCTGAGCGCGTCGTGAATCTCTTCAAAGAAGGCGCGCTGCCCTTCCTCCGAACCTTGAAACGCCGCCGGATCCGCCAGACCCCAATGCGCTGAAATGGGGTGAGCGGGCCAGATCGGACAGCTTTCTCCCGCCGCGTTCGCGCAGACCGTCACGATGAAGTCCAGCGCAGGACTCCCGGGCTGAGCGAATTCATCCCAGCTCTTGCTGCGAAGACCCTGAGTCTCATATCCCAATCTCGCCAGGGTCTCGAGAGTCACTGCGTGGGGTGTGCTCTTGGGATCGCTACCCGCGCTTGAAGCGAGCCAGCCCGCTCCACCCCAACGATTGAGAATCGCCTCCGCAAGAATACTTCGCGCGGAATTCCCGGTACACAGGAAGAGAACGTGAATCGGCCGATCCTCTTCGGGCGCAACGTTCGACATCGAAGACTCAGCGGCTCCTCGTAAATCGCTCGGCCATGCACGAAATTTTCATAGATCGTCGGTGGGTGCGGCGATCGGACGCGGCCCGCCCGCCGCATAAGTGCTGTTGAAATTCTCTGCGAGATTCAAGACCTGCGAAACCGCGGACCGAATCAGGCCCGGCGTCAGCGATGAAATCGGATGCTGAAAGACCGCAAAGATCACACCGTCGGAGATCGCATAGCGTGCATCCAGCGTGCGATCGAAATTGGCCTGAATCAACAGTCCAAAGACACTCCCTTCGAAATTGCTAGCCGAAGCGATTTGCGCGATCAGCTTCATGCGATCGTTTTCCTCATCGCTCAGCAAGAACAGAGGAACGCCATCCATTCGGGTCTGAATCGCGCCCGGCGGGCCCACGATCGCGTCCACCTCGTCTCCGAAGAGAGTTTCCAAACGCGACTGGGTCATCGTCGAATGCAGACCGTCCGGGCCTTCCCCTTCGCCTCCGACCGAAAACGCAGGAAGTCCCAGAGTCGTGCAGCCGCCCACCGAGAGAAGGAAGAGTACGCTGAATAATCCGTGCGGAAGACGTCGATTCATGCTGTGCCGACTGCCCTTGTCGGGATCTTTGTCCTTCCGAGCTTCGCGATATAGCGAAACTCGGCGGAGGAGATCGGTACGACGGAGAGTCGGCCACGCCTAATAAGCTGAATGTCTTCGAGCTTCGGATCGTGTTTGATCGTCGCGAGCGTAACGGGCTCCTCGAAGGGAATGACGGGAACGATGTCAACAACGACCCAGGTCTCATCGTCGATGGTCGGATCGGGATAGGAAGTCTTCACGATCTCCGCGATGCCAACGATTTCCTTGCCCTTGTTCGAGTGATAATAGAACGCGAGATCTCCCACCTTCATGGCCGCGAGATTATTGCGCGCCTCATAGTTTCGAACGCCATCCCAATAGGTCTTTCCATCGCGGACCAGATCATCCCACGAGTATTTGTACGGTTCCGACTTCATCAGCCAATACCCGCGACCTCTCCGACTTCCGGAAGCCTTCGCCGCCATCTAGATCAAGTCCTCCGGTGTTTGTTTCGCCATCACCGAACGGGCGACATGGGCAGAAATGGGGCGGGTCAGCAGCCGACTCGCTGCGTTCGCCTGAATCCAGTTGAACCATCCAGCAATCACGGAGGGCTGCTGGCCCAGCGCCGCCAGACCAATCCGCGCAACTTCGTCTGCGCTCTGTCCAGAATGCGCGATCTCCCCCGCGACTTGTTGAAATTCCGTTTCGGTCGAACCCGGCTCGAGAACGACGACGTCGATATTGCTCGCCCGCAGTTCGCCCCAGAGTGCTTCGCCCAGAAATTGGTCGAAGGCCTTGGTGGCGGAATAGACGGCATGCAGGGGCAGCGGAATCCGGCCCGCGATCGATCCGGTAAAGAACACGGCCCCGCGTCCGCGATCCCGCATCCCCTGAACCAGAGCATGGGCCAAGACCAGGGGCGCTTCACAATTTACGGACACGAGTCTGCGTAGCTGCTCGCCATCGAGCAGATCGAATCGACCCGCATAACCAAGGCCCGCGTTGTTCACGAGTAGCCCGATGTCGAGATCCTTCACGCCGTCGAGCAGTGCTGTCTGCCCACTTCGCTCGGCAAGGTCAGCGGCCACCACCCGGGTCTTGATTCCGAAATCCCGCTCGAGATCTCCGGCCAGCGCAAGCAGCCGCTCTTCGCGTCGGGCACTCAGGACGACGTTCATTCCTTCCGCGGCAATTTCGCGCGCGAGCGAAGTACCGATTCCCGACGAAGCGCCGGTGACGAGCGCCCACTCGCCGTAACGTGTGACGAGGTTGAGACTGGCAGGCTCGAAATAGTCCCGAGAGTTCCAGAAGGCATACGCCAATCCAGCAAAGGGCAGCGCAGGAAAGAGCCCAACAAGGATCCCGCTGAAGCCGCCGGTCGAGAGCGCCGTCCAGAGATACATGCCGAAGGCGACCTGAGCCACATAGGCGGTGGCCCAGAATCCCATCCAGGGTCGGCGGCGGCGAAATCCGTAGACCCCGGCCGCATAGACGAACCAATGTGGAATCGCGAAGAGCTTGGCCCAATAACCTTTGAAGAGAATCCCGAACCAGACTTCGCTGTCCTGACCCACCGGCTTCACAAAAATATCCCACGGCATATAGACGAAGGCCATGAATGCGCAGAAGACCATAGTCGCACTCATCCACCAGGGACGTTCACGAAATATGTCGTATAGCCATTCGCGCATTCAGTCTCCTCGGATGAACCTCGACCGGAAACGTAACCGATCGCGAAAGGAGAAAAAGCGGGGTGTCGATGCCTCGACCGTTTCAGTCCAGCTTGATCGGGCCTGATCCCTTGGACCAATTCACGTTCGTGCCGGAATCGTCGGGTACGTCCACGGGAAAGTAGAGATGAAAGACCGTTCCGACATTCGGCGTGCTCTCGACGCGGATCGCACCACCCGTCGCCGCCACTAACTCGGCGACCGATGCGAGTCCGAGCCCGGTTCCCGCCTCACGCGTCGTATCGAAGCGCTCGAAGATCCTTGTCCCATCCTCGGGCTCGATTCCGCAGCCGTTATCGCGAACCGAAAGCCGGACGTAGCGTGCGGACGCGACATCGCGCTCGGATTCAAGCGGTGATTGGGCTCCGAGATCGACGACCGTCGTGGACAGCGCGAACCGACCGTGGCCCGAAGACTCATTCGAGAACCGATTCAACAACGCATCTCGCGCATTCGAGGCAAGATTGAGCAGTACGCGTTCCAGGCGATTCGCATCGACGAGAACGTGCCCGTCCAGATCATCCAGCCGGAAATCCAGATGAATCTCGTCGCCGAGGACGCGAGTCAGCATGCCCTCGAGCTGTCGAATAGATTCGGATAGATCAAGTGGGACCGATGCCTCTTTGGTCTGAGGCGCCGAGAAAAGGATCTGCTTGACCAATTCGCCCGCCGCCGTCGCGGCATTACGAATTTCGGAAAGCTCTGATTGACCCGGACCCATCTCCTCAACATTCACGCCCCGACCCTCGGCGATTTCCATCTCGGCCAGATCGGCATACCCGAGAATCGCAGTCAGATAGTTGTTGCAAGCATGGGCAACGGAACTCGTGAGGAGCCCCAACTTTTCGATCCGGTCGTCCTGGCTCTGCTTCATTTGGCTTTCGCCCAGCAGGATGCGCAACCGCTACCGTTCGAGAAAACCGGCGAAGAGCGTGGTGATCAGGCTCGGCTCGCCCTCGATCTCACCCGATGCGCCGTTGGTCACCAGCCGGCTCTCCACCCGGAAGAACCCCAGAAGACCTGCGTGTCCCAAACATGGTAAATAGAGGGAAGCTCGAGGGCGCGACCACATGGTCCGGGATACCCCCGACGTGGCTTCGACCCGCTGCCACTTCGAACGCAATTTGAAACGCCGATGGTTGGCCTCCTTCGTAGGCGCGCTGGAAGCGAAATCCGTCGAGAGGTAGAAGCGAATGCGATCGGCGTGCAGACACTCGGCCAACACCTCGATCGTCTTGGCGAGGGCTCCCTCTTGATCCGAGTCCGCGGAACGAAGAAGATGCTCGGAGAGATCGCGAAGTGAAATCCCACGTCGAAAGCCGGGCTCCTCTGGGGTTCGCCATCCCAGAAGTCGTCGATTCGCTTCCCCGGACAAGCATCCCCAATCACCTACAACTTTTCCGTATTGCCCAATAGGCATCTTTCCCGACTCGTCCGGTGACCTTCCCTCGCGCCATACCCTGTAAATCATCTCGACCCAGTAGATAATCATCTTTAGTCCTGCCGCAGCAAACGCGCTGCGGTTGTAGTGGATTCGCCGGGGAACGCTCCTTGTTTCTCCCCATAAATGCTATGCACGCCCACAAGCGGTACCCTGCGACCGTCCCCCTCTCCCCTCTTCGGGCGATCTGGAGCAAGGCCTTCCATGGGCAGCGTCTACGGCAATCTCTTTCGAATTTCGACATTCGGTGAATCCCACGGTGGGGGCGTCGGCGTCGTGCTCGAAGGTTGCCCGCCAAGACTCCCCATCGACGTCGCCGAGATTCAGCGAGATCTGGACCGTCGTCGTCCTGGTCAGAGTGTCCTGACAACCCCCCGGCAGGAGGCGGATCAAGCCGAAATTCTCTCGGGCGTCTTCGAAGGCCGAACGATTGGAAGCCCGATTGCCATCATGGTGCGAAACAAAGACGCGCGACCGAGTGCGTACGAGGACATGCGCGATCTCTACCGGCCCTCCCACGCGGACTTCACCACCGAGGCGAAATACGGAATTCGGAATTGGCAGGGCGGAGGCCGGGCCAGCGCGCGGGAAACGATCGGCCGTGTCGCGGCCGGCGCCATCGCTCGAAAGTTGCTGAAGGAAGTCGCTGGCATCGAAGTGCTGGCCTGGGTCCAGCGAGTACAAAACATCGACTCCAAGGTCGATCCGGAAACCGTCACCCTCGCAGAGATCGATGCCAATGATGTCCGCTGCCCAGACCCGGACGCCGCCCAGGAAATGTTTGAACTCATCGACTCCATCCGACGCGAAGGCGATTCGGTCGGCGGTGTCGTCGGATGCGTCGCACGCTCGGTTCCAGTCGGACTCGGCGATCCCGTCTTCGACAAACTCGAAGCCGAACTCGCCAAAGCGATGATGTCATTGCCGGCTGCCAAGGGCTTTGAGATCGGGTCCGGATTTTCGGGGACAACCATGATCGGTTCCGTGCATAACGATCCCTTCTTCACAGATTCCGAAGGCCGAACGCGAACCACGTCCAATCGCTCCGGTGGAATCCAAGGTGGCATCAGCAACGGTGAATCGATCAATCTCAGCGTTGCTTTCAAACCCACGGCGACCGTGCGCGCCTCACAGCAGACCGTGAATCGAACGGGCGAGGCCATCACCTTCGAAGCCGGTGGCCGCCACGATCCCTGCGTACTTCCCCGTGCCGTCCCGATGGTCGAAGCGATGGTCTGCCTCGTCCTCGCCGACCACTGGTTGCGTCAGCGTGCGGTCGACGTTCTGGACACCGAGCAGAACGCGTAGCGACGCCCAACCTCTTCTTCATCGGCTTCACCCGCGTCATCTGTTCTCTGTGGCCGCCTACCGAACAGCAGGCCCTATGGCTTACCGATGTGCTCGGGGGAGCCATCGAACTTCCGAGCCAGTCCACGCAGATTCGGGAAGCCATTACGGTAACCCAGGCGCTCCCGGTCTTCTGCAATTCCTATGTTCTCGACCTCCGCCGCGACCGATGATCGGGCCGTCGTGAGTCAAGCGTCGCGGGCTCGGGCGTGCGACAGTCTGACTCCCGAGCGATTTTCAATCTGAAGCCAGGAGCGCCCATGAGTTCAAGAACTAGTGCCGTCCTCGATCCCGATGAACTGAAGGCATTCTCCTTTCGCGTCTGGAATTACAAGAAGGGCGAGATGGTGTCGCTGATGATCCATCTCGGCGATCGGCTCGGTATCTATCGGGCCATGGACGGTGCCGGACCGATGACGTCGGCAGAGCTGGCCTCGAAGACGGGATTGCAGGAGCGATGGCTTCGCGAGTGGATGCGGGGTCAGGCGGCCGCAGAACTCCTCGACTACCAGCCAGCTGAGGGCTCTCAGCCCGCTGGCAGCGACAGCGCGGACGAACAAGACGGACGCTTTGAACTCTCGGCCTACGGCACCGCCGTCCTGGCCGATGAAGACAGCAGTCTGGCCTTCGCTTCCGGCGCTTTCACCGGCGGAACGCCGCCCGAAATTTCTGAGAAATTGGCCGATGCGTTTAGAACCGGCATCGGGCTCTCCTACGAAGAGATGGGGCCCAACGCGGCGCATCGCACCGAGCGTATGTTAGGCACATGGATTCGCCTGGCACTCGTCCCGCAAATCATTCCCGCGCTCGATGGCATTCACGAGAAGCTGTCCGCCGGCGCGGTCGTCGCAGATGTTGGGTGTGGTTCGGGTCTGGCACTCATCGCCATGGCTGAGGCGTATCCGAATTCGACCTTCGTAGGATACGACCCGAATTCGCACGGCATCGAACGTGGACGTGAACACGTCGCAGAGCGAGAGCTGACCAACGTTGAATTCAATGTCGCAGGCGGTGAGTCACTCCCAGATGAGCCACGATTCGATTTCCTGCTCACCTTCGATTGCATCCACGACATGCCCCATCCCTCGACCGTGATCAAAGCCATACGCAAAGCCATCCGTCCCGACGGCACCTGGCTGATCAAGGACATCCGCAGCAAGCCCCGCTTCGAAGACAATCTGGGTCATCCCATGCTGGCCATGCTCTACGGGTTCTCGGTTTCCGCTTGCATGTCTTCGGCGCTTTCGGAACCCGACGGCGCGGGTTTGGGAACTCTCGGCTTCAATCCCGAAGTCGCCGAAAAGATGGTCCGAGAGGCCGGTTTCACGCGCTTCGCGGAGCACGACTTCAGCGACCCTGCCAACCTCTACTACGAGGTCCGTCCTTAGGTCGCGAATGAGTGTCGGAACGCCCGACGCGGAAGTCTCTGTTGACGAATCGCTGATTCGCGAGCTTTTACTCGCGTTCGGCTACGAGCGGAAACTGAAGTGATCGCCGTCGAGGAGGCGTGGCAGACCGCTCTCGCAACCGCCACATCGACCGCGACGCTGTGGATACACGGCGATGTCCACGCTCGAAATACGTTGGTCGAAGGCGGAAAGATCACCGGCATCATCGATTGGGGTGACGTGACGTCCGGGGACGCTGCAACCGATCTGGCTTCGATCTGGGGCTATTCGAAGACCCCTCCGCCAGATGCGATGCAATCGAACCCTATGAACCGAACGCGGATCTGTTATGTCGAGAAAAAGTCTGAGATGTTAGTTTCGGGGCCCTACTACTTGACACCGGCCTAGTCGACCATCCGCGTCACGCGGTGATGGGCGAGAACATCCTGCGCCGCATCGGACAGGATGGGACTTCGCTTCGGGGCGATTCAGGGAAGTAGGATGAAGCCCGCCACCGCGGAAAGCATCGCGGCCGCAACGCTCGAAGCCGCGGCTATGCGATGAATATCTCTGGCATCTTCCTCGCCCTGAGAAAGCGCCCGACCACTCCATCCCGTCCAGGCGAAGAGTCCGAGGACAACTAGGCCAAGAATACCGTGGAAGCTGTCGAGCAAGTCGCGTCCACGCAGAAAGACCATCGATACCGGGCCGAGAACAAAGCCCATGCCAACCAGGATCAGCGTTCGCTTTCCAAAACGCAGATGCCGGCGGCGCAGTTCGCCTCCGACGGGGCGACCCCTTCTATGTCGGCGCCGAATCTCGAGGCCGAGCGATGCGGTCACGATGGCCATGACGAGACTTGTGACCATCCAGATCGGGTGAACAAATGCGAGCACGCGAATCATTGCCGCGTCGTTCATATCGCGAATCCCATCGCTATTCGATCTTAAAAATCGCGTCCGCCGGGAGACGGCTCACCAACGTATCAGTCGCGCGCTTGAGATACTCGGGATCCCGAGATTCCAGGGTCAGCAGAACTCGATAGTCTTGCTCGTTGATCTTGGGATAGGAACCTAACATCAGTTCCGAAAATTCGCGCAACAGGGCATTCAGGATTTCGGCAATCTCACTCTCGTTCTCACGAACGTAGATCCGACGCAGCTGGAAGGGCACACCCGAGAAGCGATCCCGAATCGAATCAAATTTCTTTTCGAAGAGTTCCGGAATCCCGGGAAAGATGTGCACGTTATTCACGACGACGACGGGAAACCAGAGCCCGCCGACATCGAGTACGTCCGCGCCATCCGGGATCATGGCCATCTTCTTCATGGCGTCATTGATGGGCACCTTCGAATGCCGCTCCATGCGATCGACCATCGATTGATTCAGCATGATGTCGAGATCGAACGCCGCAGCGACACCGTCCATCGTGAGATCATCATGGGTCGGCCCGATGCCACCTGAAGTAAAAACGAAATCATAAGCGTCGGACATCGCACGGGTTTCCGTCGCGATCAGGTCGATGACGTCGGGGATCGTGAGGATCCGCTCGAGATCAACGCCGAGCTTGCGAAGTTCGACTGAGAGATAGGCGGAATTCGTATCCCTCACTTTGCCGGAGAGAATTTCATTTCCGATGACGAGAAGGGCCGCCGTGGACATGGTAGAGAAAGTAACGCAGACGAAGGAGGGGTACTTGTGGGCGCGGGGGGACTGCTGATCATCGAAGGTGGGAGAAAGGCTTCGGGGAAGGGAGCCGGCGGGCGGCGCCGGTCAAGGCTTTTGGGATTCGGCGGGAGGTGCTTGAGCGCGGCGCCGGTCAACGCTTTTGGGATTCGGCGGGAGGTGCTTGAGCGCGGCGCCGGTCAAGGCTTTTGGGATTCGGCGGGAGCGCTACTCGCCGGCCTTGCCGGCTCCCCCCAAGGAACCCTTCTTGTGTGGGTCGAGTAGACTCTGCTTGTCATGCAATGTGAGATTCGATTTCTGCCCTCCGATCGAACCCTCGAGATTTCGTCGGGTGAAATGACCCTCCTCGAAGCGACTCGCGCCGTCGACTTGCCCATTGCGAGTGCCTGCGGAGAGAACGGAGCCTGCGCGAGGTGCGGGCTGGAAATCTTGGAAGGCCTAGAGAATCTGGCGGACGAGACCGAGCGGGAACGAGTCATAAAAGAACGAAACCGAATCGACCCCGAGCTCCGCCTAGCCTGTCGCGTTCGCCCTCGCGGTCACCTCACCGTTCGCGCGCCCTATTGGTAGGCGCTGGTCCGTTTTGTTGACTAGTCGATGAGGTCCTCAGCCTGCAACCCCTTCAGTCGAAAGAATCGGAAATGAGTCCAAGCCCACCAGCTCAAGCAGGACTCGTCATTGTGGATCACGGCACCCGCGGCGAAACCGCGAATCGCCCGCTAATCAAGCTGGCTGAGTCATTGGCAGTAGAGCGACCCGATTGGTTAATCGCCCACGCGCACATGGAACTCGCCGAGCCAGACTTCCCCAGCGCAATCGACGCACTTGTCGAGCGGGGCGCAAAGGAAATTCTCGTTCACCTTCATTTTCTGGGCGAGGGTTATCACGTTCGAAAAACACTTCCAGCCTTGATCGCCGAAGCCCGGTCGCGACATCCAGAAATTTTGATTCGCGTGACCGATCCACTCGGAAGGGATCCGCGAATCACAGAGATCGTGCTCAGCCGAATGGACCAAATGGGCGACAGCAGCACCCAGTAACGCGTTCTACGCGTTTCTCGATCGCCAGAGTTCGAAATGATAGAGAGCGGCCACGACCAGAGCGTGATCGATTCCGCCATTTCGCAGAGTCTCGGGAAGCTCGGCCAGAGGCAGCAATTCGACCAGCGTCTCTTCGGTTGCACTGTTTTGAATCGGAGCAACGAACTCGCAATTCTCGGCAACCAACATATGGCATCGATTCGCAAACAGCGCCGGATTGGGACTGACCGACACAAGGCCGGTGAGTCGACCCACCCGATACCCGGTTTCTTCGAGGAGCTCGCGAGCGCCCGCTTCGGCCGGTGACTCACCAGGATCGACCAGGCCGCCGGGAATCTCGAGCGTCATCGTCCGAGAACCATGCCGCCATTGTCGGACCATGACTAATTCGTCCGCCGCTGTCAGCGCGACGACATTCACCCATTCCGGGGACTCAATTCGATAGAAAGGATGGGTCTCCTCCGTGGTCGGCGACCGCATCGTGCTTCGGTGGACGTCGAAGACCTTGCAATGCTGAAGATGTTCGTCGGCGACGACGCGCCAGGGTTGCAGCCTCGCCGGATCAGATTTCTTGCTCATGGTGCGAGACTACCACGCAGACCGACACGCAACCGCGAGTGGGCTGCTAAGCTCGCTCGTCTCATCGAAGGCACCTTTCTTGACCGCGACCACGTCTGACAGCACATCGAACGAAAATTCGAACAACTCGACGCGCGACAACTCCCAAAAGAACCGCGACAACCTCTCCGACAACAGCGAACTTCTCGACCGCGGCGGCCATCTCTTCATGGTCGGTGCTGCGATCGTGGTGGGGCTTGCGGGCGCTGTCGGGGCAGTGCTTTTCCGCCTCCTGATACGTGCCGTCCAAGCGATCGCGTTTGAAGGTCCCCACGCGCTGTCCGCACTCATCGACGAAGGCATTGCTGCGGAAGCCAGCGATCCCCTCGAAGCGGCAAGACAACTCGCCTGGTATTGGCGCATTGCAATTCCTGCAATCGGCGGTCTGTTGGTCGGCCCGCTGATCTACTTCTTTGCCCGAGAAGCGAGGGGGCACGGAATACCGGAAGTGATGAAAGCGGTCGCGATACGCGGCGGAGTCATCCGCGCACGGGTTGTCGGCGTCAAGGCGCTCGCCTCGGCACTCTCGATTGGGACCGGCGGTTCGGTGGGTCGTGAAGGACCGATCGTTCAGATCGGTTCCGCCTTTGGATCAGCGATTGGACAATGGCTGAAGCTGAACGCAGCCGGCGTTCGGACCTTGGTTGGCTGCGGTGCAGCCGCGGGTATCTCCGCGACCTTCAATGCACCGATTGCGGGCGCCATCTTCGCGGCGGAAATCATCGTTGGCGATTTCGCGGTCACACAGTTCACGCCCATCGTCATTAGTTCGGTCGTGGCTTCGGTCGTAACACGTTATGCGATAGGAAACCACCCGGCCTTCCTGGTTCCCGACTATGAAATCATCAGCCCCTTCGAACTCCTTCCCTATATGGCGGCGGGCGTCATCGCGGGCATCGTCGCAGTCGCCTTCATTCGCTCCCTGAATCTCGCCGAAGACTTATTCGACCGGTTCCCAGTGCCCGAATGGTCCCGGGCGGCAGTGGGCGGCGCGATCGTCGGCGTGGTCGCAATCTGGCTGCCCAATGTCTATGGCGTTGGTTACACAACGATCTCTGATGCGCTGTCCGGGGCACTCCCGGCAACACTGCTCGCGACTCTGGTACTCGCGAAAATCTTCGCAACGTCGGTCACGATCGGATCCGGTGGGTCGGGTGGCATCTTCGCGCCCTCATTGTTCATGGGTGCCATGGCGGGCGGCGTCGTCGGCCACGTCGTCGATCACTATTTTCCGGGTGCGACCGCATCCTCGGGCGCGTACGCGCTGGTCACGATGGGCGCCGTCGTCGCCGCGACGACCCATGCACCGGTCTCCGCGATCATCATCATCTTCGAACTGACCCAGACCATCGACATCATTCCCGCCCTGATGACGGCCTGCGTGATCAGCACGCTGGTTTCCCAACTCTTGCATCGCGACTCGATCTACACGACAAAACTCCGTCGCCAGGGCATCGACATTTTCGAGACCAAGGATCCGAATGTTCTAAAAGGCCTCTTCGTTAGGGATGTCATCGTGACGGATCCGGAAGTCGTTCCGGCCTCGGCGGACTTCAAGACCGTGCTCGACCTCGTCGTGCAGAGTTCGCATTCCCAGTTCTATGTCGCCAGTCCAACTGGTGAACACATAGGCGCCATCTCTCTACTCGAGTTACGTCGACTGATCTACGAACAAGAAAATCTTCAGCATGTTGTGGTCGCCGGAGATCTCGTGGATCGCTCTCATCCGACGGTGACCGACGATGTCGATCTCTCCGTCGTCATGAAGATCTTCAGCTCCGCCCACGTCGATGAAATTGCGGTCGTCGATGCGGATGATCGCAAGCGACTGGTCGGAACGGTTCGCGAAAAAGATGTCATCGAAGCGAGCAATCGGGAACAGCTGCGCCGTGATCTCGCCGGCGGATTTCATACCAGCGTAAGCGCCGCGGGCAGCGGGCAAACCGTCGACCTTGGTGACGGCTACCAGCTCCGCGAAATCCTGGCGCCGCCTCATGTAACGGGCCGATCGCTGCGGCAACTGACACTGCGTGAGCGCGTCGGTGTTCAGGTCTTGCTAGTTCGCTCGCGCAAACCCGAAGGCGGACGACATCTCCGAGTTCCCCACGGCGGAGACGTGCTGATCGAGGGTGACACGGTCATCGTCGCCGGGACCAAAGAGGCCCTCGATATGCTCGATGCGTTGGGCGCCCAACCACCACCGGATACCGACGACTAACAATTACTTCGTCGCGGACAGTTCAAGGTTTCGGCGCAAACGAATTGGAAGTCGCCGCGCGTCCTGGGTCGGGCGCTTACCCTCGATCGCCCAAGACGATCCGAACGCCGGTTGCTCCGGGAGCAAGTGAAGACAGCGTCGGGCTTGAAATGTCTTCCGGCCCGCGCGTCATCGCGTTGCCGTCTGCATCCAATCGCGCGGAGATTGAGATCTCCCCCTCGAAGCGCATGCTCGGGATCATCACGTTGCCCGGGCCGATACTGAAGGCATAGGGAAAGGTCGGGGCCGCAATCCGAAGCACCGCCAGGGGTGGACCGCCGGTCGTGCCCTGGGGTCGTGCAATCACGAAGAGTATGGCGCCAGCTGGCGCGGCGGAGGCCAATTCCGAAGACAACTCGACTCGGCCCTCGATGGGAGCCGCGCCGCTCGCCGCCGAAGTCGCCGAACCTTCCGCGCGACTCGGTGGCAACGCTGTCCGGTCCGGTGCCCGGGAGTTGTTCGCGAGATCGGGATTCTCAGCGCTGCTGGGCGGCGGTCCAGGGAAGATTCGTGTGAGGTCTGGTGCGCTGGCTTCTTCCCCGGGCTGATAGGGCTCGATATTTCGATCACATCCCAGGGTCAGTGCCAGGATCATGGCGATGAGCGTAGTGACTAGGCCACGACTGTGACCTGCGAAACGATGCGAAGTACAAAATCGAGACTGAGTCTCATGCACGGCCAAGCAATCGAAAGAGGCTGTCAAGAGTTCGTGCGCTGAGTCGAAGGACGGATCCGGCATGACGGGCACGTTAGCGCGAGACCGCGCTCCCACCATCGCCGCGTCGTCGTTCCCCCATCCGGGGAGCGCGTCGATGGGTCGAATCGTCGGCTGTGAGCGAATGACGGCTCTCGCTCTCCGGCGCCGACTGCCGCAGTCCTGCAATCCTTCACGAAATCCTCCGTGCCCTCCTCGCTCCCCCGGTCGCTCCTTCTGTTTCGCCACCCAAGTCCGCACGAGACGATTGAGTCGTGAGGCCAGCGTGATACGATGACACAGGCACTGCTTGTTCGCTGATTGCCTAGGGGTGGTCGCCGCTCACTCGAGTGTCGACCTGAGAGCAGACCCTTCGAACCTGATCTCGTACGGAGCCGCGTGGAAATCCACGCAGCGTACGCGCGCTAGGGAAGGCCTACACCATGACCACCCATACGACCGGTTCCGCCAACACCAACACCAACCAGAACGCCGAATCGACCGCCTCCTCGGACCCGATCGAACTTCAGACGAAATTTGGATTGCCGGCACTTGGCAATAACCCCTCGTCTGCGAAGAACGGCACGTCACCGGGCAGCTTTGCGAATCCCCCGGACATCGGTGGTGTCCGCGCCTTCTCCTCGCCAGACACGCCCGGAATGCCGGCGCCCTCGGACAAGACGGCCTGGGATTTCATGCCCCCGGACTGGCGAGAGCTGTCGGACGGCGAGCGCCTCGCCACTTCGGTCCGGCCGGATCTGGCTCCGGCAAACGCCTATGCCTTCATGCCACCGGAAGGTTTCGATCCCATCACTCAGCTTGAGAGCGCCCGCATGGGCATCGTCACAAAAGCGATGAAGCGAGTCGCCGAGCGTGAAGAACATCTCAGCCCCGAAGAAATCCGCGATGAGATTGCCGCCGGGCGGATGGTGATTCCAGCCAATCGTGTTCATCTCGAAAATGGTCTCGACCCGATGGCCATCGGTCGCGCGAGCAAGACCAAGGTCAACGCGAACATGGGTGCGTCGCCAATCTCGAGCGGCACCCACGAAGAGATCGAGAAACTCGAATGGGCCCAGCGCTGGGAAGCCGATACCGTGATGGATCTCTCGACCGGCGGCGATGTCAACGCGACCCGCGTCGCCATCTGCAAGGCATCGACAGTTCCGATCGGGACGGTGCCCATCTACTCGATGATTCTGGATCGCAAAATCGAAGATCTCGATGCCATGACCGTGCTCGATCGACTCGAAGAGCAGGCACAGCAGGGCGTCGACTACTTTACGATCCATGCGGGCGTTCGGCGCGAACACTTGCCCTTCGTCTCGAAGCGACTGATCGGAATCGTGAGTCGTGGCGGCTCCTTACTCGCCAAGTGGATGATTCATCACGAGCAAGAAAACCTGATGTCCCAGATCTGGGACGATATATGCGAACTTGTTCGCCGATACGATGTGACGTTCTCGATCGGTGACGGGTTGCGTCCCGGCGGCCTCGCGGACGCGACGGATCTCGCACAACTCGGGGAACTCCAGGCGCTCGGGGAACTCACCGAGCGCGCCTGGCGCCACGGTTGTCAGGTCATGATCGAAGGCCCGGGACACGTTCCCTTCGATCAGATCGAGTTCAACATGAAGCTCCAGAGACGGCTCTGCCACGGTGCGCCGTTCTATGTGCTCGGCCCCCTCGTGACGGACATCTTCCCGGGCTACGACCACATTACGAGCGCGATCGGTGCAACCGCTGCCGCGTATCATGGCGCCTCGATGCTTTGTTATGTCACGCCGAAAGAACATCTCGGGCTTCCCAAGAAGGACGACGTCAAGCAGGGTTGTGTCGCCTATCGAATCGCCGCGCATGCCGCAGACGTGGCGCTGGGAATTCCCGGGGCCCGCGACCGAGACGATGAACTTACGAAGGCTCGGGCAGCACTCAACTGGCAGAAGCATTTCGAACTTTCATTCGATCCAGATCTCGCCCGCGCTTACCATGACGAAGACCTCGACGTGGACACGGATTTCTGTGCCATGTGCGGCCATGATTGGTGCTCGGTCCGCATCAGCAAAGAGATCTCAATCTTCGTGTCGGGCAAGGACGAATCCTACCAATGGGACAAGCCGAAGGTCTCGGCGGCGCTCAATCCGGCGCAGCGTGAAATTCTCGCCAAGCGCGGCGTTCTCTCACCCGAGGAAATTCATCGGCTCGCCTCGAAGACCCAGGAATCCATGGGCCTCGAAGGTCGCAAGGCCGCCTGCCATAGTGATCTCATGGATGACGACACGGCCCAACATCTTCAGAACGAGAGACTCGATCCCGAAACGCTCGAGCCCGAGAGCGGTCCGGCGCACTCCTGACCAGGACGGACCGAAAGGCGATCATGGGGTCCAACCGGGACCACTCACATCGTGCACACTTCCGAACCTGAAAGCATTCGCTGGAGGCCATCACAGCTTGTTCTCGCAATCGATTCTTCGCCTGGGCCTCTGGACGAGCCTCGGAGTGTGGGTGGGATCCTGGGGATTCTTCGCCTTCGTCGTCTCGCGCATCGCATTTCAGGTTCTTCCCGGCGATGTCGCCGGAGACCTGGCCGGCCGGTTGCTCGGCGTTCTTCATTTTGGAGGGGCACTGGCAGGGTTCGTCGCTGCCGGATGTGCCTTCGGGCTCGGCCGGCGCGGATGGGTGATCATACTCCCGCTGCTTTTGGCCCTCATCTGTGTTTTCAACGAACTCTGGGTGGCACCAGAAGTCGCCCTTGTTCGGCCAAGCACCCTCGGCCCGGCAAGCACCGAGGCCACCGCCAATCGATTCCGTATTCTTCATCGACTCTCGCTCGGACTTTTCCTAGCCATCCACGTCGCGACGGTCGCGCTGCTCATTCGGCACGCGCGCTTGGACTCACGCGAGTTGGCTGACTAGCCGGAGGCGTAAACGCCGAGCTTTCACCGGCGACCACCACCGTAAACACTTTAAATTGCGAGAAAAATCAATAGCCGCGCAGGGTGGCTTGTTGTATCCTAGGCGCCCGCTTAGGATTTCCGTTGCAAATTCAATGACTTGCAGGATAGATCGCGAGTGATGGCGAAGCGACAGCACGCCTCACGATCGCCTCACGATCGCCCAACAGTCGGCCAACGGATCTGTAAGCGAACAAGTGCCCGGCTGACGAATGGCTGACGACTGACTGACTGATTTGTCGCTCTGTGGCGATGGCCAAGGAATTGGAAGACGATGACCGATATCAAAATCAAGCTCGCGATCGAATTCTCCATCGCGGAGAGCGACTTGGAAGATGGACTGGCTGAATACGATGAACTCAGTGTCGATAGCCTGATCCGCCAGATCCTCGACAAATCAATCGCGGTCGACGATATCGCTTGCACGATCGTGGAAGGTCCAAACAACCTCGAAGAAGTCGATGAACTGCGTACAGCTTCCGCTGCAGGTTAGCCGGGTAGCCACTTAGACCGACCGATCACGCGCGGCGGTCCATCCCATCTTCCTGGCCGCCCGCCCTACCCCTTACGTTCCCAGAACGCCATCCATGTCGCTTCCTATTTTTCGGCGGCGACGGCGGGGGCTTCCGGGCCGTGCCAGCTCGGCACACGCCGAGTGCACGCAATGCTACCGCCACGCCGTGCAATGGCTCATCCGAATAGTTCAAGTTGGCCAACAACCACCGCCTTGCTCGGCGACGACTCCGGCGCAGTCGTCGCTCCGCTCCTTCGGGCCTTCGGCCTCGTAGCTCTCGCGGTTTCGGAAGTCCCGTGCACAGACTCGCCGCGTGCGGCAGGCGCGATGGATACTCCGTCCGCGATCCGCTTCACGATGCCCGGTTGATAGATTCGCTCGCGTCTTGCCCACCCGAGAATCTCAGCGTAGAGATCCTGGAAACGTTGCCCGTGATTGAAATGCCGAAGGTGGGCCAGTTCATGGCAGAGCGTGTTCACAAGACTCGAATATTTGAGCGGCTTGCCTGAAGTCGCATGTCGAAGCCGAACCCGAATCGTGCCATCGGAATAGCAAACACCGTATCGCCGCTTTACGTTTGCATGCTCCGCTTCGAGCACGCGGTATTCGAGCCGAAAGCGAGCACAGATCCGCAGCGCATCCTGTTCCAGACGGTCCAGAAGTGCTTTCTTGGTGCGACGGTCCATTCACACCCCCCAGTTTGAGAGCCCAATCGCAGTCCTCGCGCGCGAACGCGTGGAACCATTGCGAGATTGTCGGGATGTTCTCGGATCCCGTCAACGGCAAGACGGCGTCCTGCGGCTATTCTTGCAGGGCATGGAACGGATCGAATTCCTACCTCTTTTTCCCCTGGCCGATGTCGTATTGTTCCCGGAAGTCTCCGTACCGCTGCGACTCTTCGAGCCACGCTATGTCGAGATGATTCGGGCCGCGCTCGAAGGCGCGAACCAGATCGGGATGGTCACCATTCGTCCGGAAGGACTCCCCGATATGGCGGGGGATCCGCCTATCTTCGAGATCGGTTGTCTGGGCCAGATCACGCAATCGCAAGAACAGCCCGACGGCACTTTTCAGATTCTGCTTCTCGGGCTTCGCCGCTTCCGCGTCCTGCAAGAAGACCCACGTGGGGACCGCCGACTCTATCGCTCGGCGCAGGTCGAGTTGTTGAAGGATTCCTGGCCCTCGGGAGCCGAAGAACAAGTACTGATCGAAGGGCAGCGCACCGAACTGTTTGCGCTTCTCGAACAATTCGTTCGACGACTCGACTCTACAGAAACCGGAGAGCATTTCATCGACGTCTTCAATCGTCTCGAGCCCGCGCATCTCATCAATGCGCTTTCTCAGTCCATCGCCCTCGATCCCCTTGAACGACAACAACTTCTTGAGGCCGATGGCATCGCCAGTCGCTTCCAAATAATGTGTGAATTGTTGCGGTTCCGGTTGGCGGAACTCGCAGCGGGCAATCGAAATCCGACGGCTTTGCCGAATTGATTGGGCCCTTTTTCTGATGGACCGTAATATCTCGATATTCGTAGATATCAGTCGAAATATTTAGAATAATAGAGTTAACGAATTTAGAAACACCGGTTCATTTTCGATAGCGAAGCGGTCGAAAGGCCCTTCGCAACTTCGCGGAAGATGCTTGATTCACATCGGAATTTGGATTGTAAACAGTGGTTAATCGATGATTCAGTGGCGATCTGGAGCGTTAAGAAAATGTGTCACCTGGTTTGCTAATTGCGAATTGAAGAAGATTGCGAATTCATAGGACCCATGGTTTACTGGTCTCAGCTCGGAAAGTATCGACTCTCAATCTAGTGAGACCCCCTTGAATCACTCGAAATACCCTAATTTCAGCCAAAATCAAGAAAACTTGTTGCCAAGAAGCCCCGGACACCCTCGAAGGCTTCGTTTGCAGGTCATGCCTTCCCTTGATCGGATCGATTCGTTCGAATGCGAAGGATGTGTGACAGGAGTTGCAATGTGGGCGGCCAGCTTTTCGAGATTAGTTGGAACGAACGGATTCTGATTCATCGGCGTTGATCCGATTCTGGTTCGACCCTTCTCGATTGCCGTTCTACTCAGTCTCTTATTCTGATTGGCTTGCATGACCTTATCGCCCAAGGTCTGGGGTGACGCTTTGCGTTCTCTCCAGGATGAAATTCCGGATTTTGCGTTCGACGCGTGGATCAGACCGCTGGCGGTTCGAATCGATCACGACGTCACGGGTCACGATCGCATCTGCCGTCGTATCGTTCTCGGCTGTCCGACTTCGTTTCATCGCGATCGTGTTCGCACGAATTATGCCGAGGCGATTCAACAATGTTGGCAGTCCGCCTGTCGAGCCAACGACTCGGATGGCGATGCGGCTGGCCAAACGACGACGACTTTTGAATTCCTGACGATGAAAGACTTTTCGATTTCGTACGGCACACAAATCGAAGTCCGCCTACCTCCGCGCCGGAAGGTGATCGTTCACGATTCAGTACACAGATCGCTGCGCAAGGTCCCCGCGACCTCGCTTTCCGTCCCGCTCGCACAAGCGCAGAACGACGGCGGCATCGCTTTGGCCTGCGGCCACGCTGCCAGAGTCGACCACAGACCTGGCATCGCCCTCGAAGCCGAGTCCTCAACCTTGGCTAGGCCTTCTGCTCTTAACGCGTCTTCGGCCGGAGAAGGATCGTCGCTCGTCACAGCCAATACGTCCTTCGCGTTGCCGCATCCAGGCGAAGCAGCGCTCCCAACACTCCACGCCGTACCCGAACGCACGCGGCCGGCACAATCGGGGAGCCGTGCGAAGGCGGTGCGCACGCGGGCGCGGCAACCTTCGGCGAACGGGGCACAGTCCCGAACGGAATTCGATCCAGACGGCGCGCAGGCAGAATTACCTTTTAGCTTCGAGAGCTTTGTCGTGGGTCCCTGTAATGCACTCGCCCGTGAAGCCGCCCTCGCCTTGGCCCGGCGACGGCAGCATAGCCTGAATCAGCTTTATCTCGGCGGTGGATCGGGTATGGGGAAGACTCATCTGGCCAAGGCCACCGCTGCCGAAGCCCGTCGTCACCGGCAGCAGATCAAAGAGCCTTTCTCGTTCTCCAATCCCGCCCAGCACACCCGCACCAACACCGGAGCGCCCAATGGGCGAGGTGGCCAGACGCCTCGCGTGATCTATACGTCGGCAGAACAGTTTACGAGTGAGTTCGTGACTGCGATGCGGCAGGGTCGTCCCGAAGAATGGAAACGGCGATATCGCGGCGCGATCGGACTCTTGATCGTTGAAGACGTCCAGTTCTTCAGTGGACGTACCAAGACCCAACTCGAGCTCTTCCACACAATCGACCACGTACTCGACGCGGGCGGCAGCGTCTTGCTGACAGGAGACCGCGCTCCGCGTGATCTCGTCGGACTCGATGAGCGGATGCGTGCACAGGTGGGCCGAGGCTTCGTCGCCGAACTCGAAATGCCCGACGCGCTGATTCGACGCCATATCTTGAGATCGAAGGCGGCCAGCGGCGGCGTGCATCTTCCCCCGGACTGTCTCGATCTACTCGTCGAGTCGACGGCCGGAAGCGTCCGCGACATCGAGAGTATGCTGATACAGGTCGTGATGACCTCATCGCTATTAGGGCGAACGATCGATCTGGAACTCGTCCAGGAAGCCGTCGCTTTGAAAGCTGGCGAGACTGGGGTGCTCGATTCCAAATCCCTGGCCAGCGAAGAAATCGTACGAATCGTTGCCGCATTCTTCGGGCGACGACCAGAAGATCTCGCTGGCCGCTCGCGGCGCCGCGATGTACTGATTCCACGCCAGCTCGCGATGTATCTGGCGCATCGGTACACAAACGATTCGTTTACCGAGATCGGGCGCAGTCTGGGTCGAGACCATCCATCGGTCCGAAATGCGATCAACAGGATCGAGCGACAGGTGCTCGAAAAGGCGCCGCTGCGATATCAGGTCGAGGCTCTTTCGGAGCGAATCGATCAAGCGCAGAAGGAACTCGATTAGTCGAGAGAGGCGGCCTTCCAAAACGCCTCGCGCTCGATCAGTCTTGATAGATAAGCGGTCGTCTTCGTGAAACGATCGTCGAGTACGCCCAGCATCTGCCCTGCCACGAGCGTAAACCCGAGCATGAAGGGTGTGGCCTGCGAACAGAATTACGTCGCAGGCGCGACAAACTCTTCCCGGGCGAGTTCGTAGGGAAGTCCAAGCTCTTCAAGAAGCCAGACGATTCGGACGGATCGAGTCCGGAGCGCAAAGTAGAGCTTGATCATCGCGTTCCCACCGACACCAAATTCGCCCGCTTCGCGGCCTCAGGCCGCCGGTGCTTCCGCCTTGGGCTCGGATTTCGTGGACTCGAATTTCAGTCGCGATCGCGCGGGTCCAGACAGATCGACTTCCTTTGCGGGCTCGAGGGATTCGGGATCGAGCGCCGGGTCTTCGAATCGCTCGACGACGTTATACAGGGTCGTTCGCTCGACGGGAACGCGGCCGACTTCTCGGATTAATCGCCGAAACTCCTCCGGTGGCGTGTTCTCACCGAAATCCGAGCCCGACTCGCGGCTAATCGACTCTTCCATCAGCGTTCCGCCGAAGTCATTCGCCCCAGCGTAAAGCGCCATCTGCCCGAGCTTATGCCCCATCTTCACCCAGGAAATCTGAATATTCGTAATCCAGGGCCGCAGGAAGAGTCTCGACACCGCGATCATCCGAAGATCCTCGAGCATCGACGGTCCCGGGCGCGCACCGAGCAAGTTGTAGAGAAGGTTGCGCTCGTGAATGAAGCCAAGGGGGACGAACTCGGTGAATCCCCCAGTCTCTTTCTGAATCTCACGAAGCAGGTCGAGATGCCCAGCGATATGTCGTGGCTTCTCGATATGACCGTACATGAGTGTCGAGGTCGAGCGGAGACCAAGCCCGTGCGCCGCCTTGATGATCTCGACCCAGCGATCCGTTTTCAATTTATTAGGTGAAAGAATATTCCGAATCTCGTCATCGAGAATTTCCGCCGCCGTCCCCGGCATGGTTCCCAGCCCCGCGTCCATGAGCCACTGGAGATATGCTTCGAGCTTCATGCCGCTCTTGCGATGGCCGAAGTCGATTTCCTCGGGTGAATACGCATGGATATGAAGGTCCGGGAAGCGAGCCTTGACCGCGAGGAGGATGTCCCGGTAGTGCTCATGGGTCTTGTTGGGATGAATGCCGCCCTGGATACAGACCTCGGTCGCACCACGGTCGACCGCGTTCTGGCATTTCGCCAAGATCTCATCATGTGTTCGGTCGTAGGCGTCCAAGGCGTCGTCCTTGTGACGAGCAAAACCACAAAACGAACAACCGACATAACAAACATTGGTGAAGTTGATGTTACGACAAACGACGTAGCTAACGTCCTCGCCGCAGTCCCGGCTCCGCGCAAGATCTGCCGCGGCGATCAGGGCGTGGAAGTCGGGTCCTTCTGCCAATAGCAAGGCTTCGGCATCGCGAGCCGTGAGCTCCCTCCCAGCCAGGGTCTCCTCGAGTAGGCCGCGTAGGTTGGTTGGCGCAATCGACCCACCGGTAGAACCAAGCTCGTTGGACAGGGGTTGGACATCGACTTTTTGATCGAACATTTCAAGCGGCCTCCTCATCGGACTGGTTGTTTTTCCGCTGCGCATAGCCCTCGTCGTTGGCGTATTTCGGCAGCAAAGCCCGCACCTGCGGGTCGAAAAAATCTGGACGTTCGAGGATCCAATCTGGATACACGGGTCCACGTTCAAAAAGCTCAAAGCCGGCGGCCTCGGTTGCCTCGCGCAGTTCGAGCAGCGCGGGCCAGGGGGCTTCCGGGTTGATGAAATCAATCGTCACCGGTGAAACACCGCCCCAATCGTCGACTCCAGCACCGAGCAGTTTCGGCAGCATCCCAGAACCGAGATTCGGCGGCGCCTGAAGATGCACTTCCGCCGGAATGATCAGCCGCGCCAATGCGACCCAACCCACGAATAGGTCATCGGCGATCGAAGCAACGCCGTGCATCTTCGTATCCGACTTCGGGTGGAAGGGCTGAATGATTGCTTCCTGTAGATGGTGATAGCGAAGCGCCAAATCCCTAATCGTCAGCAAGGTATCGACACGTTCAGCGTCGTTCTCACCGATGCCAAGCAACATCCCTGTTGTAAACGGAATCTTGAGCTCGCCCGCTTCTTCATGCATCTTGATTCGGATCGACGGTTCCTTATCGGGCGCGTGGAAATGGGGCATGCCCTTTTCGCGCAAGCGCCGACTCGTCGTCTCGAGCATGAGACCCATCGAAGCATTCCAGGGCCGAAGCCGCGCCATCTCTTCTTTGGAGAGAATCCCAGCGTTCGTATGGGGCAACATGCCGGTCTCGACTGTGCGGCGACACGCTTCGACGAGAAGATCGGTCGTGCTCGAAAGCCCTCGGCTCGCAAGCATTTCGCGATAGCTCCCGTATGCGATCTCAGGCTTGTCGCCGAGGCACATGAGCGCTTCGATGCAGCCGGTTGTTACGCCGCCGCGAATCGTCTCTTCGACTTCGTCGAGGCTGTAGGTATGCGCGTCTTCCGCATCCGGCATCTTTGCGAAGGTGCAATATGTGCATCGATTCCGGCAGAGATTCGTAAGCGGGATGAAGAGATTGCGTGACACGGTCACACGGTGACCCGTGGTCGCGCGCTTGATTGCATACGCACCGTCACAAAGGATTCGCCGAATCTCTTCGTCGCCGAGTTGGTGCGCGAGTGTGTTGGCCGCGTCTCGCCCCAGTTCGTGCCCGGCCAAAACCGAATCAACCCAACGCTTGGCATCGGCGGCCGTCGCCTTTTGAACAGTCGGATCATCGTGGGGGAACGATGAGTCCGGTCCGAGGTTTTGCAAGGATGTCTCCATAGAATCGCGCGGGCGGCGCTGCGTCAATCATCACACAGGCTTGCCCGGGCCCGCAATCGGTCGCCGCACAAGAACAGCGAAGTGAAGAATTCGAGGAGTCGGTCGACCGGGTCCGACCCCGTGTTCCAGATAGAAGTCCCGAGGGGAATTCACGTTTCCGATGCTGCAAGTGGTGCACAAATCATCAAGCGGCCCCCGAGAGACGCCGAAAAGAGCGGAGCGCTTGGACGCGAAAGTGTCCGGCCAGTCGTTGGTGCCCAAATGGATTTCGCGGGATGCGGAGCATCTCCTCGAAAAGGATCTGATGAACAACCCTCTGCGCAGTCTCGCGGGCCGAATCATCCTGCTGGTCTTCGCCGCCACGGTCGTGAGTGCACTGACGGTGTCCTGGATCTCGGTCCAATCGCTCGACGGATTCCTGCGCGAAAAAGTTGACCAGCGATTTCCTCAGGAAGCGGGCCGCATCGGCCGCGAGCTCGACCAGTGGTACGCCCTGCGCACTCGAGAACTCGAAGTCTTCGCCGGAAGCAAGGTTTTGGCAGAGGCGCTAACGCAACTAGGGAAAGACGGACGGCGCAGTTCGCGAGCCCACGATGAGGCTGAACAGTATCTTCGTTATGTCGTCGAGAGCTTTCCCCAATTCGATCGGCTCGTACTCGCGACACCCGACGGCCGACCAGTCATCGAAGTTGGCGAGGGCATTGCCCTTCCGGAGTCACTGCTTGCCTCACTGACACCCGGCATGGATGCGAACGCCATCAGCGGTGCACAAAAAGTTTTCGATCGACTCGTCCAGATTGCCTCCGTCCCGATGAAAAACGTGAATGACCGATCATTGGGCCGGCTCTTTGCGATGATCGATCTCGACCTCCTGAACCCGACACTCCAGAGCTGGGAACTCGGACAGTCCGCCAATGTGTTCATAGTCGATCAAGACAATCAAATTCTCACTTCCCATGAGGGCCTCGATGCAGGCGTCGAATACATGGTTAATGGTGAGTCCGGGGACACGAAAGACCCCGTCGTTTTCGGTGTCTCCCATTATGTGAATGTTCAAGACATCCGCGTCGTCGGCACGCAGATCAAATTTCCACGCTTTGGTTGGACGCTGGTCCTCGAACAACCTTATAGCGATGCTTTCGCTCCGGTGATGACTTCGATCGCCCGTGTGGCTGGCCTAAATCTGGCCATCGTCTTGCTCGTCAGCCTCGTCGCATCAAGACTCGCTCGCTCCTTCGTCAAACCACTCTATGCGCTCTCCTCCGTGGCCAAGCGACTCTCGGAAGGTGAGCGTGGCGTCGAGCTCGATGAGACCCACTTTTCATCGGATGAAGTCAATGTCTTGACTCGCACGTTCAATGAAATGAGTCGGGGCCTCAGTCGAAACGCCGTCGAGCTCGAAAACAGCCACCAAGCCGTTGAGTCTGCCAACGCACTTCTCACCGCGAAGAACGACGAGCTTCTGAACATGAACCTCGTGTTGGAACAGCTCTCGATCACCGACGGCCTAACGAAGCTCCACAACCATCGATATTTCCAGGAAGCCTTCACCCGCGAGTGCAAGCGAAGCATTCGGTCTCTGGAGCCTCTATCACTGATCCTGGTCGATATCGACTTCTTCAAGAAGTGGAACGATCAGCTGGGTCATGCGGGCGGCGATGAAATCCTGCGCCGCCTTGCCGAGGTCCTGAATGTTTCCGTGCGCGAAACCGACATTCTGACGCGATATGGCGGAGAAGAATTTGCCTTGATCGCGCTCGACACCGACCTCGAGGGCGCAACAGCACTCGGCGAGAAGATTCGCCAGGCGGTCGAGGCTGACGAATTCGTGACCGATGTTCCGAGCGAGAAGGAACCGCTCACGATCAGTGTCGGTGTTGCCTGCTTCAACGGCGATCGAAAGCAGCTCTTCGCCGACGCGGATGCCGCGCTTTACAAGGCGAAGGATTCTGGACGAAACCGCGTCGTGACTGCATCCGCGGCCTCGCCGAATAAATCTTCTGTCGAGACGCCGTCCAAGAGCAATGCGAAGTCGAAATAGGTCGGCGTAAATCGCGATCGATGATCTGGATCAGGGGCGTGGCGCCGCCAATCCGCCAATATCGATGGACACCAGATCTCCGACCAATCTTCTATGAATCCATCCTGCTGGGCCGCCGCTCACCCGGACCAGCACCCACTCGCCTTCGTTCACCTGGGGAAAGACTGGGGTTCCACGAGCCAGCACAGAGAGAATCATGTCGTTCTTCGAAGGTCCTGCGCGCAAGTTGACCTGCGAGCCGCGAATCATCCGAGCGCTTCCATTCTTGGCAACGATCTTGGCTTCGTCAAGAATGGATTCCGCAACCCGCCGTGCGCGGTACACAAAAAAGAGCGCAGCACCCAACCGGCCTTCACTAACCTGACGTTCTGCTTCCCGAAGCTTCGTGCGTGCATCCTCAATCTCGTTTGCGCGCCATGGTGCGGAAGACGCGGCGCGTTCGATCTGAATTTGCGTAGTCGCGAGGGAAGAGACCGCATCGGCGCGCGTATGACTTCCCGCAAGCCCCGACTCCGCTTCGACGAGCGCTGCCTCGGCGGTCTTGAGATCCGCTTTGAGCCTTGCAATTTTCCGTAGGAGTTGGGCGGCGCGCTCGGTCTCTGCCTCGCGAAAACGCTGGGCTTGTTCGACATTAACCGTGCCCGCGACCGTCCGGTCGACATTTTCCTCGTCTTGCGATGCGCCAAAGCGAAGTTCCAGGTTCGCGCACGCGACCACGTTGGTACAAACCACTGCGGCAACACCTAACCGAATGCCGATTTTGATTCGCCGTGTCCATCGCGGCCATCGGGTAGAACTTCGAACGACTCCCCAACCAGCCTCAGTATTTATCGCGTTCTGCATCGCTCGAAACCAACGCCCCTCAATGATGTCCCCAGAGACCTCACGGAATCGCGAGAGTGGTTTTCTACCGCGACTTCGGTTCGTCTGTACCCGCCAGGGGCTGGGTTCGCCAACGCCGATGCGTCCAAACCCACTGGCCAGGAGACTTGCGTATTGCCTCTTCGATCACGGCGGTTACCTCTTGGGTATTGCGCCGTAATACTCCTTCATCATCGGAAGCTCCAGGCTCAAGCTGGAGTGCGGGATGAATCTCCAGAACGTGGGATCGGCCGTCAGGCGAACGCCGGATGAACGCGGGCAGAACGGGTATTGCTCGAAATGAGGCGAGAGCCAGTGGGCCGGAGCGTGTGGAGGCGGGGCGCCCGAAAAATGAAACGAATACACCGTCCTCGCGATCTGCATCCTGATCGAGCAAGACCAGAACTTTTCGCCCCGCTTCCAGCGCGCGAACAAAACGAATGCCGGCGCGACCCATCGGAATCTGCTCGAGTCCGGGATCTCGCGGATCCGATGGCCCTTGCGGCACCCAACCGGCCGCTCGGGTCTCGACCGAGATTCGATCAAGCGTCGGATTCTCGAACTCCCGGTACACGACGGAGATGGGAATCCCCTGAGCGACTACCTTTGCACAGGCCAGTTCCCAATTTCCGTAGTGAGCTGTCACGATCAAGAGGCCTCCGGTCGAGCTTTCTCGTTCGGCGGCGGCGAGATTTTCGAGACCTTCGACTCGAACGCGGTCGATGAGTTCCTTCCGGCGGCGGCCGCGCAGGATGATCAGCTCCACCAGGCCTCGACCGAGATGAACGAAAACCTCGCGAGCCCAAAGCCCTCTCTGCCCGGCCTCTTCATTTGGCATCGCGGCTTCGAGCTGTCGCCTAACACGACGCGTCCGAGGTCCGCCCAGACGACCCCACACGCGACCAAGAGAGGCGCCTAACGCGACACCCTGATCAATCGGAAGTATTTCGAAGAACTTCGTGAGGACGCTGAGAAGGCCGATCAGGCCGCGATCCAGCAGGGAAGGCGATTCCGAAAGCCCAAACTTCTCGTCGCCTGAGGACGGCATGCGGCGCTAAGTCGAAGAATCGCGGCGCGCTGCTTCAAGACTCGCGATCAAACGAGGTCGCAATTCGGCAGGCGCGAAAATTTCACTGAGTGATCCTACGTCTCGTGCTCTCTCGACGTTGTGAACCGAATCGAACTCGATCGCCATCGACGCCTGTTTCTCGAGCGTTACTTCGCGCAAAATGGATTCGAGTGCCTCGCGGTTCCGTTCCGTCGGATGCCGCCTGACCTTTTCCGTAATGTCTTTGACCCGCGGATCATCGAGTGCCTGGGCGCGTACCTCTCGACTGAAGACGACGGCCGCCGCAGGACCGCCACCAATCACCGACGCGTAGGAGCCCGACAAGGCAACCGCCGTCATATTGTCATTCAATTCCTGTGAGAACACGACATAAGCGCCACCGTGATATCGAGAGACGACGACGAAATAGATCGGACCCTGGAAATTGACGACGGCCCGTGCGATCTCCGCGCCGTTTTCGAGTTGAATCTTGCGCAAGGATTCGGGCGATCCATCGAATCCGGAAAGATTCGCCAAGACGACAACGGGACGGTTCCCGCTCGCGGCATTGATTGCTCGGGCCACTTTCTTCGACGATTGCGGAAAGAGCGTTCCGCCATTCCAGGCTTCTGGACCGTCGACGGGGCGATAGCCATCACGGGGGATGTTGCGACTCTCGATGCCGATCAGGGCTACTGGTTCCCCTCCAACGTGTGCATCCCAGATGATCGCAGTCTCGGCCCCGACCCACCCATTCCAACGTTCGAGGTAGCCACCATCGACATCGATCAAGGAGCTCATCACCGCGCGCATCGAGAAGGGGCGCTTACGACCGGGGTTCGTCTTGTCGTCAAAAATTTCACCAACCGTCGCAAGCCCATCGGAATCCGCCGTCGTAATTGCGGTCTCCCCGATTGATCGTGACGGATCATCGCTCGTGACGAACACGCGTGGGCCTTTTTCTCCGGGAACGACATACGTAAATTCGTAGTAGTCGTAGAGAATTCGATAGGCATCAGCGAGGTTGCGCGCAAAATACTGGGCCTCGCCATTGGGACCCATGATCCGTTCGAATCCGCCAATCGCCACTTCGTCTTCGGCGGCCACTGCACCGGAGGCTTCGAGTGCCGCTCGACCCGTCAGGACCATCGAGGCATTCTGCGTCATGATGAGGACGCCGTGCGTATGCATGAGCATGGTCGACAGGGCATCGAAATAACTTTGTGCGCCGACGTTCACACCCTGAACGATGATGTTCACGATGCCGCCGGTCTGGGTGAAGGTCACGATGCGACGGACGACACGAGCCGTTGCATCGAGATTTTCCGTCCCACTCTCCATCGAGATCTTGGCTCCGGAAGAAACCGGGACCCATTCGACCGGCACCCGCATCGACTCGGCGAGATCGAATGCGGCAATGATGCGGTCGCATTCAGGAGCAGAAAGCGCACCCATTCCCATCGTCGGGTCGGAGAGCACCAGCACGCGCAGCATGCCTTCGGGCACCTTGATAGTAGGCGTCCGAATCAACCCGAAGATCACGGCCGAGCGATTCTGTCCATGTGGACGATCTGCAACACTGATCGCGCGAGGCTTCTGGCTCTTCTCATCCAGATCGAATTCCTCGAATGTTCCGTCCGATCGTGTACTGCTAGACGACTCACTCGTGAGCATCTTCACGATCTCATAGGGATAGATCAGGCGGCGGCGTCTCGCGGCAACGACCTTTCGCTCGTATTCCTGAGTCGGAGCAAGCGCGGACTCATGGGGTTCGCGCCAGTTAACTTCGAGCTGCTCTCCGGTGTCGGTGATCACGAGTTCCCAAGGCACGGCCGGTGCATCGGGATTTTCGCGATCCAGGCGATTCAATTTGACGAGGACTTTTTCGAGCCCGAGATGTCTTGTGGCCGGAGCCAACCGACGGGCGATATCACTGGCCACTTCCGGATCGACGAAGATCGGCGGCGCGATGAAGATGGCGATGCGATTCCATTGCAATCGTCGACGCGGATCATGAGTCTGCAGGATCGTCCGCAAGCGCCGTGCCGCACGATTGAATACGCGTTCGAAGGTCGCGAGATGATGATAAAGCTCTCGACCGGGCTCGGGAGATCGATCCCGCGCGTCCGCCAGAACGAAGACTCGCTCGTCACCCAGCGCATTGCGTGCCCGCCCGTGAAAGGCATAAGTCCCCTCTTCCGCGGCGAGTCGTTCGAGGGCGAAGGCTTGATAGCGTTGCAGAGCGATCCGTTCTGCGGTCTCGGGATGGAGATCATGATCTTCCGAGGCAAGCTCAATCCGACCGTCACGAGAAATCAAGGTGCGATAGACGTCACCTTCGCCATCCGGCATGAGGCTACCTATGGTGAGGCGCCAGCTGAACTGATGGCCTGCGTAGGCACTCTGAACCGCTTCGATGGTTTCGTCCCAGTCGAGATCATCGCTCGCTGGCATCAGATATTCGAGCGCAATGATCGGTGTCTCGGGATCGTGCTCGATCAGGGTATTCGCACCACGGATCAGCCGATCGATCCAAAGATTCGTCTGCGAGGGGTCGCCGGTCGCCGCCAGGACGACACCCTTTCCCTTGTACTCCACGCAGTGAATGGGTTCGCTATCGACGCGAACCGCTCGAAAGGCTTCGGGCGTACTCGGCGCATAACGTCTCTGAACATGAGCTGCGAGTGCGATCGCGCGACGATTCGAATCCGCCCCACCAATCCAGCGACCAACGCGTTCGAAGACCAGGCGGGGAGAGGACGCGACTTCGAGCAGCACCCCTGTCGGCGGAGCAATCAGATCGACTTCAGCTGCGGCAAGCCATTCTTCGACTGTGCGAGAGGATCGTTTCGCGCGATCTTCGATTCCCGGTTGTTGATAGACGACGTAGACCGATTCGAGCGCAGCGTCCGCGACGGCATCTGTCACTTGAGGTCGCATGCGCGCAATTCGATTCAAGGCCCGCGCCAATCGATCGTCGTCTCCCATATAGATGCCGCTCTCGGCCAGTGCCGTAATCCGACGCAAGACGCCCAGAATCAGCGAAAGTCTGAGCTGCTTATCGACCTGACAGGTCAGAATCCGCAGCAGCGCGCGACGGAGCCCGTCTGTCGGCTCGAGCGAATCGACACCATAATGAGACAATCCGGCCCTGACGAGATCGAGGAAATCTTCATCGATTCCCGATCCCTCGGCTTCGATGCGCCGAAGATACATCCGCAGGCGCGCGCTATTGGATGGGCCCGACTGCCCTGAGATCGATGCGCTCGGCGAACGAATTGTAAGAAGTTCGACATCGGCAAAGGTCGTCACCTCATGTCGAATCTCGGCCAGCTCGCGGCTGAAGCTTTCACAAATCGATTCGGGCAGGGGACTTTCGAGAAACGACGCCAGTGATGCAGCGCGATCGGGATTTGCGTCGTAGCCGAGTAACACACGTCGAATTTCCTCACGAACCGCGTCCATGGCGACCCGCCGCGTTGCAAGATCCGCCTGATCGGCGGCCTCCAAATCCGGGTCCCCGAGTCGCGGCACACCATCCGAGTCCGTGGTTCCAAGGAAGAGCAGTGCCAATGGGTCGACTTGCGAAGGCAGAGTGAGCCGATTTCGCTCTTCCTCATTCACGGCTCCAGCTTCGGATTCCTCGATCACGAGAATCAGATCACCGGCCACGACCTGCTGGCCCTTGTGAACTAATACTTCTTTGATCGTGCCAGCGACCGGCGCATGAAAGCCAATCTCCATCTTCATGGCTTCGAGTAGCCCGAGTGAATCCCCAGCCACCACACTCTGTCCAACTTCGACCTGAATCGACACGACGACAGCGGGTGTTCCCGATCGAACCTGACCCGCCATCTGGGAGCCAAACCGAAACGGATGTCCATCGACCTCGAGCCTCAACCCACGATCGTTCGCGTCATGAAGAATGCGGCGTACACGATCGTCGATGATCAAGCGTCCAGCGTGTTCGCCCTCTTCTCGAAGCGTTGCACCCACCGCCCGACCTTCGAGATGAACTCGGTAGCGCCAGGACCCAATCGCGTAGACCTTCAGCCGGTAGCTCTCGGCACCAAAGGTCAGGTCGATCTGTTGTCCATCCGATGAGGGCAGCCGGTCCCCGCTACCCCCTGTGTCGAGGATTCCCGTTCGAAGCATCGCGCGCGTTCGCTGGTACGAAAGAATCGCCGCGGCCACCAGAGCATCACGTGATAAGTCGGGATGGGAGAGAACGATATTCTCGCGCGCAGCCGACCAGCGATCGAGCCACTTGGTGTCGACACCCCCCTTGCGAAATTCCTCGGACGCGATCACATCGAGCAGGTAGCCCTTGTTCGTAGCTCCTCCTTCGACCACGAGTTCGAGATCTCGTAGCGCGCAGACGAGGCGCGCGATGACCTCGCCCCGATCGACACCGCTCGTGATGACCTTCGTGATAAGCGAATCGAAATCCGACGTGATGACGGAGCCTGTCATGACACCTGAGTCCACTCGCGCATTCGGTCCTAGAGCGGGCTCAAAAAGGGCAATGCGTCCTGGAGCCGGCAGGAATCCTTCGTCTGGATCTTCCGCACAGACCCGCGCTTCAAGAGCAATCCCTTTCCGCTCGATCGGAATCTTGGCGATCGATTCGCCACGTGCGATGCGGATCTGAATCTCGACGAGATCGATGCCCGTAATGATCTCGGTAATCCCGTGTTCGACCTGCAGCCGAGGATTGACCTCGAGGAAAAAGAATTGCTCTTCCGTCAGCAGGAACTCGACGGTTCCCACGCCGTGGTATCCGACATGTTCGACCAAACGAACAGCCGCCTCCTCTAATCGCGAGAGCAGCTCTTCCGACAGTCCGGGCGGTGGAGCCTCTTCGAGCACCTTCTGGTTACGACGCTGCACCGAACAGTCTCGACAACCGATCGAAATCACATAGCCATGCGTGTCGGCGGCGATCTGGACTTCGATATGGCGGCCACCTTCCACCATCGCTTCGACGAAGAGTGAATCATTTCCAAAGGCGGACGCGGCTTCGGATCGCGCCGAACGAAAGGCTTCGGGAAGGTCACTCGCCTGATAGACCATGCGGATACCGCGTCCGCCGCCACCGGCTGTCGCCTTCAGTACGACGGGAAATCCAATCCGCTCTGCATGTTCGAGCGCATCCGCTTCATCCGTCAGTGCGCGCCCACTCCATTCCGTGACGGGAACACCGGCCTTTTCCGCGAGCTGTTTCGAGGTGATCTTGTCTCCGAGCGCGCGCATCGCCGATGCGCTCGGCCCTAGAAACGTGATTCCCTCTGCGGTCAGTCGATCCACGAAGACGGGGTCTTCGGCGACGAATCCCCAGCCGGGCCACACCGCATCTGCGCCGACCGAGCGCAAAGCTGCAATCAATCCATCATGATCGAGGTAAGCGGCAACCGCTCCGTTTTCTGCAGACAGGGCAATCGCGCGATCCGCTTGTCGTACGAAGACCGCGTTGCGATCGGGCGGCGTGTACAGGGCAATGACTTCAAGTCCGCCTCCTTCGTGCTCGCGAAGACTCTTGGCGGTCCGCAGGCAGCGAACCGCCGCTTCACCGCGATTCACGATGGCAAGGCGTTCGATTCTTCGAGGTATTTCGGTTTTCGTCGTCATCGCGATTGGGTCCGCATAACATGATTAAAAGATTCTATGGAATGAAGAGGCCCAACAGGCATACCCGAAGCAGAAGGCGTCAAACGAGAATCATCGTCACCCTCGATCTGGGGCTCGCGATGATCCGGCACGACAAGAAATTTTGCTGCATAACCAATCCAGTCTCCATGATGCGAAAGAGAGAGCGGAAATGAAGTCATATGACCATCGAGGAGTATCGTGGGAATTCTTCCTCGACAACCAATGGAAATTCGCTCGGTTTCGATGCCCAGCCGCCGCCCGATTTCGCAAACAGCCAGCGCACGAACGGCCGAGCTCGAGTCGACTTGACCCGCATCCATCCGACACACGGCATAGTCGATGTCATTCCAATCCGTCTTCGCTGGTACCGCAACGACATGAATGCGCTCGGACGTTTCGAAACTATAAATCTCGAGAGACAGGTCTTTGCCCCCCGCGTTTGGTGAAGAGCCTTCGTTCTGAGTCTTCAAGCCGGATGGAGTCGTCAAGCCGGATGGAGTCATCAACTCGGATGGAGTCATCAACTCGAGTGGAGTCATCAACTCCAATGGAGTCATCAACCCGGATGGAGTCATCAACCCGAATTGAGACGCCAAGCCCGTCAGTACGAGACGACCTCGACGTTCAATTTGCTCGGCCGACTGCGTAGTCGCGGGCTCGAACGCCGCGACTAGGCGACGGGGTGAAAAGATGAAGGTGGGATCGATCTGCCGCGCCAACTTGTACGCAGCTTCTTTTGCGCCCCAATGTGCCCATCGGCGCGCAAGCGGATTGCGGTCCGCTGCGATCGCACGACACTCTTCGGCACAGAACACGCGCGCATCGAAACCAGCACGAAAGGATTCCGGCCGCGCATCGAGATCTTGAAGGTCGATGAGATCATTGCCGAGCATCGAAATACTCTGCCTCCATCTGCGCGAGCTGTCGGATCACCTGTCGTGAAAGATCGCGAGAACGACGGACACCTCTCGCATCGCTCTTGGGCTCGATACAGACCAACGCGGCATCCAGCACGTCGCCCCGCTGCGGAAAATCACTCCAGGTCTGTTGTTTGCGCCCTCGCAAGTAGACACAGAGCACCCGGCATTTCGGAACTTCACCGATCACCCGGCCGACGCCCCAGGCCACGGCCTCTTCATCCACGCGGCCCGTTCGACTTCGACCGGCCTCCGGAAACAAAAGGGCGGTCTGACCCTTCACGAGCAAGTATCGAATACGCGCGAGGACCACGGCGACGCCTTGCCGCGGTCCGCCCCGGGTAATTGAAATACATTTCAAGACGAAGATGAGGGCGCGTGCACCCCACGTCTTCCCAAAATTCGTGCCCTCTGGCGTATTCCAGGGCAACTCGTCTGGATGCGTCAGCCAATAGGGACCGGACCCCAGCGCCCAGGCGATGAGAAACGAATCGATCAAGGTCAAGTGATTTGCGCAAACGAGCATCGGCGCATCGGACTGCGCCCTAATTCGTCTGTACTCCGCTCGAAGCGAGTCGACATTTTCGATCTGATATCGAAAATGAAATCGAATCAAGCCGATGATGACGCCAAGCCAGATCGGCGAGAGCAGTATGCTCGTGAGCCGCTGTCGAGCATGTCGACGAGTCATCGCACGATCTACACCCGTTGGCCTTCGGGCCACGGTCGCAGAATCGGTTCGACGCTCTTCTTGGTCAGTCATCTGATCGATCATCTCGGGACTCGCATACGCAGGCCTCTCGAAATCGGACTAGAGTTTTCCCGAAATGAGATTGACGGCATCGCCCACGGTGTTGACCCGATCAACGTCTTCATCTGCAATCTCGATGTCGAAATCATCCTCGAACGCGATCACGACATCTACGAGCCGTGCAGAGTTCACCTTCAGATCATCGAGAATATTCGTCTCCATCGAGACCTTGCCCAACGCCGTTTCATCTTTCACCCAGGGCGTGAGAATCTTGACAACGCGCTCCATCACTTCCGACTGTTCCATTGCACTCTCCTTCTTTCATTGCAGATTTTAAAACAAAAAAGGTATCGCCGGGTTCTACCGGGACAGACTACTCCCTGTAACGCTTGAAAACGAGACAGGCATTAACGTCGCCGAATCCGAACCCGGCTTTCACTAGGACATCGAGATCAGGCATCTCAATCGTGCTATGCGGAATTGACGCCGCATGCTTTTCGATTTCCGGGTGAACATCTTCGCAATTGATCGATGCGTGAACGAAACCGTGCTGGACCATCAGAATCGAAGCCACCGCCTCGAGTCCGCCCGCTGCACCCAGCGCGTGACCTATCAAGCTCTTGGTCGCCGTGAGTGACGGAAGGGATCCCGGCTCACGTTCCAGGGCTCGCGCCCAGGACTCGACTTCTTTGGGGTCGGCCCCGGTTGCAGTGAGGTGTCCGTTGATCGCATCGACTTGCTCCGGGCGAATATTTGCATCCGCGAGTGCGTCGCCAATACAGCGCTGCACGCTCGTCGGGTTGGGAGACGTCATGCTGCCACCCATTCGATGACCACCACAGTTGAGTCCGGAACCGGCAAGCTCGACGCGAATCGGTGCGCGCCGCGCGATCGCGGATTCGAGACTCTCGAGCATCACGACGCCACCACCGGATCCCGGAATGAATCCCCCCGCAGATGCGGAAAGAGGCCGGGACGCCTTTTCTGGCTCATCGTTCGATTTCCGGTTCAGAACGCGCATGGCGTCAAATCCCGACCAGATATAATGACTCGCCGCCTCCGCTCCCCCGCATAGCATCCGGTCCGCCAGGCCTGCCCGGATACGCTCCATTCCCATGGAGAGCGCTTCGGTTCCGGTGCTGCATGCGCTGGAATTCGTGGTGACCTGGTTGCCAAGAGCGAGCAGGCCGGAGAGCCGGGCCGAGATTCCGCTGGCCATGACTTGCTCGACGCAGACCGACCCCATCCGTCGAATCTTGCCAGCATTCGTGAGCGGGACAACCTTCTCGGCGATCGTGTCCATGCCGCCTATTCCGGTTCCGACGATCGCTCCGGTCTCCCAAAAGACCTCATCCGAATCAGCGGCCGGCCTTGTGAGTCCAGCATCGCGCCAGGCCTCGATCGCCGCCAGGCCCGCGTAGCGATGATTCATGTTCATCGCCATGAGCTCTTCTTCGGTAAATGTCTTCTCACATAACGCGTCGACGCCTTCGGGCGTGCCCGCCACAGTACAGCCGAATTTGGCTTCGACCATCGTCTCTTGATGCTTCAGGCCCGATCGGCCCTCCCGAAGAGCCATCTCAAAATCCGGCACACCATTGGCATTCGGTGCGATCACGCCAATTCCGGTGACGACAACCCGCTTCCTGCCACGGGAATCGCTGTACGGGTTGTTAGTCGATCCCTGTGTCTGATCGTTTTGACTCACCTTGGCACCCCCATCCCCGATAGCTCCCCCGAACAAACGATGGTCCCATCGTCGAGGGTCATGTCAAAGGTGGCACGCAGCTTCTTTCGACGAAAGAACTTCAGTCGTCCCGTCGTCTGAACTCGATCACCGGGCATGACAGCTCCCGAGAAGTCAATATTGCAGTCTGTGAAGATCGTCAGCAACTTCGCGACGTCCTCCCTTGAGGTCTCTAGAGAGTAGAGGTAAATGCCGAACGCTACGACGCTCGCCTGGGCCGCGGTCTCGATCAGGATAACGCCGGGCGTAATCGGGTTCCCGGGAAAATGACCGCGATAGAAGTCTGCTTCCTTTGAAAAGGTATGACGCGCGACGATATGGTCGGCGTCTAGCTCGAGGATTTCGTCAATGAAACGAAACGGTTCCTGCTGCGGAACCATTCCCATCACTTCATCGATCGAGAGGCAGTCACCCACCGTACATCCCCCCGTTCACATGCAGGACGCTGCCATTGATGTAATTGCCACGGGTGGCCAGAAAGGCCACAACATCCGCAATCTCGTCTGCATTTCCGGTCCGTCCCATCGGGATCTTCGCCAGGATCGCTTCCTTGACCTCTTCGGGTAGATCTTCGGTCATCTCCGTATCGATGAAGCCCGGGGCAATCGAATTAATCAGAATGTCGCGACCAGACAATTCCAGCGCGACTGATTTCGTAAATGCGTCGAGTCCAGCTTTGACCATCGTATAAGGAACCTGTCCTGGGTTCCCGGTATGACCGACAACACTCGAAATGTTGATGATGCGGCCCGTTCCCTTTCGCAGCATGAAGCGGCGCAAAATCAACTTGGTGAGATACCAGGTGCCTCGGGCCACGCTGGCAACGGCATCGTATTGTTCAAGTTTCATCGCAAGCATCGGTGCGTTTTCGTTGTAACCGGCATTATTCACGAGAACGTCGACCTGGCCCGCCACCTCTTTCAATTCCTTGATCAGGGCATCGAGAGTACGCGGGTCCGTCAGATCGGCTTTGACGGTGAAGGCACCATCGAGTTCCGAAGCCAGCTTCTTGGCCTTTTCTTCGCTGGACCGATAGTGAATCGCGACACGAAACCCTTCGCCAGCCAGTCGCCGACAACAGGCCGCTCCAATTCCAGTTCCACCGCCAGTGACTAATGCGACCGGGGCGTCGGGGGCGACCGACTCATCGCTCATCGTTCGTTCCTTCCACCATGAGAATTTTTGCTCTCGAATGGGTAGTCGGGATAGTCGATCCCTTGAAAGAGCCCGACTCGAGCGCCCTTCACGGTATAGATTTCCTCATCATCGATCAAAACCTGCGCGTCACCGATCACCATCGAAGCGCCGGCATTTTTCAGTTCGGTGTATCGCTTGATCTGAATTTCGTAACGCATCGTTCCATCGTGTGGCCGGATCTGACCGAAGAACTCGACTTCCCCGCAGCCGAGCGCACGCCCGGTTCCGACGCCGCCTCGCCAATTGCAATAGAAACCCAGCATCTGCCAAACGCCATCGAGGCCGAGACAGCCTGGCTGAACCGGGTCATCCAAAAAATGACACTGAAAGAACCAGTCATCGAGATGAACATCCCGCGCAGCGCTGAGTTTTCCACGACTCTTCTCAGCGCTGATATGATCGATTCGATCGACCATCAGCATCGGTGGAGTTGGGAGGCGCGCACGAAAAGCCTCCGGCGGGTCCTCGATCAGTCGCCCGTAGGCGAAGGCCAGAAGTTCCGACTTGTCAAATTTTTCGCGGCCAAGAAATTCGGCATGGGTCAACATGATTTGTTAGTTGTCCTCGTGAAAACGCATTAGATAGCTGCCCCAGGTCAAGCCAGAACCCACTCCAACGACGGAGAGGTCATCTTTCGAGGTCCACTTGTCCCAGCTCTGGGAGATCACACCACCCGAACTCGCGCCTGCGGTATTCCCGAAGAACTCGCAATTGAAATGATGCCGGTCTTCAGTGATTTCGCAGCGCCTGCAGACCGACTCGAGCATTCGCAGATTGGCCTGGTGGCCAATGAAATGAAGATCTCGATCCTGTGTTTCGAACTCGTCTCGCGTCTTCTGGTAGAGGTCCGATGTCTTTCGAATCGCGAAGGTCTGAACTGTGCGCCCTTCTTGATAGAAATGTCCAAGTCGGGGAACCACCACCTTGTCATGGCCTGCGGGATCACTCTTGAGAGTCTGACCAATCAGCGCGGCACGACCGCGATGCCGCGTCGACAACACGGCAGCCAATGCACCGTCACCCCATAACACGGCCGATGATCGATCGGTGTAGTCTACGGTTCTTGTCATCGGCTCCGCCGTGACCAGCAGCACGACTTCAGGAAGTTTTGACGGATCCATCAAAGAGAGCATGTAGACCCCGGCGATGAAACTCGAGCAAGCAGAACTCACGTCCAGGCTCACCGCTTCGACACCAAGCTCTGCGCCAATATTGCAGGCTTCCGCCGGAGAGACGGTATCAGGGGCACAGCCGCCACCGACCAGGAGGCCGACATCCGACGCCGTGAGCCCAGCGCGACCCAGCGCCATCTCCGCAGCACGCGCGCCCATCGCAGCATTCGACATCTCAGCGGCCTCGATTGCCGCGCGAGAATCCTGATTCTTTGTCTCGTGAATATAGTCGAGAGGCAGCGCCGTTCGACGGCTACGAATTCCCGTGCGCTCGAGGATCCACTCGTCATTGGTTCCAATGTCGAGCTCTTCGAGGAATTGATTAGTGATCTCGTTCTCGGGATGGAAGTGACCGATCCCCAAAATGTTCAAGCTCAATACTCTTCCCTTAGCCGCGCGCGATCTCGATCTGTTAGGCGTTTTAGGTGCTACCTGGTTCGTCAGCCCTCAGCGTGTCGCGCCGGAGATATGTTCTCCGCCGTCAACGCGGATGACCTCACCATTGATCCAGCGCGCTTCATCATGTGACAGGAGAAAAATCACGCCGGCAACATCCTCTGGCGTCGTTAGGCGGCAGCCAGGATTGCGCAGTCGGGCCTGGCTCTTCAGCTGATCGCTTCCGGGAATCGCGCGCAGGGCCGGAGTATTGGTGACCCCCGCCTGAATGACATTGCAGCGAAGACCGTGCGGACCGAATTCGACGGCAATCGAGCGTGCGAGTGCTTCGAGTGAGACCTTTGCCGCGGAGACCGCCGCGTAGCCTCGCCACGCCACTTCATTGCCCTCACTCGTCAGGCCGAAGATCCGCGTATCCTCAGCGAAAAGGCCTCGTGCGAAGAGCTCCTGGGTCCAACCGAGAAGGCTCGTCCCCATCGCCAGAATTGTTCGACCAAAGTCTTCTTCGTCAAGATACGAGCTATCCGGGTACACGGGGGCTGAGGTCAGGGGATGCAAGCCGTCTTCCCCGGCTTCGAAGAGTTCATCCGCAATTTCGGTCAGCTTGGCTGGCTCGACACCAAGGCGAGTGGCCAGATTGGCTCCCGCGGTGCGCTCTTCCCGCTTTTCTGGCGCGATCAATTTGAGATTTCCGAAGGCAATCGAATGCAGGAGAACACGAATTCGGCCGTCCGGCCCGATCGCCTCTTTGATCGAGTCGATCGTCTCCGAACGTTTGTCGGCAGAGATCGCGTCAGCATTCCAGATATGGACGGCAGGACCGATCGCCGTCAGCTCGTCGAAATGGGGCTGAATGTTCTTCATTGCGCCACGCCGATCCCGATGCACGATCAAAATGTTCAAACCGCCATGAGCCAGCCGCTTGGCCGTCGCCAAACCAAAGCCGCTCGAACCACCGAGAATCAACGCCCATTCATTGCTTGGAAAAGTACTCGTCGCCAAAAGGGTCCCCTTCAGATCGTTCTTGCTCAGCCAAGATGAGCTCGGCTCACGTACGTCCAAGGTGGACGTCACAGCGGTCACTTCATCATGACCAAATCAAATCATGTCGGGGGACCTTCCAATGCCGCCCCCCTACATCTGCTCATTTATACTACTCGCGAGTGGACCTTGTCCTCAAATCTTGGGTCCGCAAATCGGAACAGCACAAAGCGCTCAAAAAGGATTTACCTGGACCCGATCCGGTCTCCAGAAACCGCCCGACTCCCAACCTTTGCTCGCCTCGTTTTGACGTTGGTCTATTCCCCGCAATTGACGGGGTTCAAGAAAGAAAAGTAGCCGCAGATCCCGGTCTAGAATGCAAATCTCTCGCAAAATTTCGACCCAAATTCGTATTCGAGGGGAAGCATGACCGGTAGTCAGTCTATGTCAATGCAACCAAATCGACGTGTTCTGTTGCTTACGATCTCGGTTTGGACGTCAGTGACCGAGCCCTAGCTCGCCGAGAATCTCCGGAAGCGCCTCACGCGGGGCGATCTGAATCTTTGTTCCCGCGGGTAGGGCATCGGGGAGTCGCCGAAAATAGCCCCGGTCTTGGCGGGCGTCGACGATAACGACGATTCCCCGATCCGTCTCACTGCGAATCAAGCGGCCTGCCATCTGCCTGAGGTGAAGCAGCATGCGCCCAACCGAAGCGCGCACGAAGGGATCCCCACCGGCTTCGCGAAGTCGCGTGTCTCGCCGCCGTCGAAGCTCTGTCGGGACATCGAAGGGGAGTTTCTCGATGACGACCGCCTGGAGATCGTCGCCACGCACATCGATTCCCTGCCAAAAGCGTCGTGCTCCCAGAAGGACTGCGCCCCCCCGCGCCTTCTGAAATTGCTCGACCAGGGAACCTGGATCATCGCCGGCCCGACGGGGCAACAAGACTTCGATTCCCTCTCCCGCAAGAAGAGTCGTCAGTCGATCCGCCGTTTCGCGCATTCGCGCAAGACTGGTAAAGAGCCCGAGCGTTCGCCCACCCAGTGTTCGCGCTAGGACGGCAAGAGTCTGGGCCGTTTCTTCGACCAGCTCGGAATCGCTCTCGATCGCAACCACGCGCATCGCCCGCTCATAGGGAAAAGGCGAACCGACCGTCCGGCTCCAACTGTCCGGCAATTCATTTGCGCCAAGACCCACTTCGCCGAGCGCCGCATAATCATCGCCGCCAATAAACAGGGTTGCCGAGACAACGGCCAGACTTTCGACTCGACCAAGAAATTGTTCACGAAAGGCATCGCCCGGTGCGACCGGACGCAAGACCAGCACCCATCGGTCGTAAGGTGTCTCGAGGCTCTCGAAGGCGCCCACATACTCGTGGCTCTGATTGTCGTCCGAGCCAAACGCCGTCCGCAGCCCGTGCGCAGCCGAGCGAAGCGCTTCCGCATGAACTTCGATCGCGTGCGTCGCCTCCGCTTCGGCATCATCGTCTCGTGTCGGTGCGATCGCCACACCCTTGGAATTTTCCTGAGCCACCATTCGCCTCGCCGGCCCTTCGCGCTCCGCCAGCGATGCGAGAGAATCCAGACGAGTCGCCGCCGCATCGGCGAGTTTCCGAGCAGTCGGAAATTTTTCGCCAGCATCCATCGGAAGCTCCGCAGACCCAAAGGCGTCTGCCCGATCCGCCATCGTCCGCCCAAGGCCAGCGAGTTCCAACTTCAAATCTCGTCGATTCTGATTCAGCGCCTTCTCGTCGCCGCGGCCCACCGGCTCTCCAACCAATCCCGTCGTCGCATAACGTCTCTGCCCGTGACGGACAGGCTGCCCGAAGAGTTCGTCGAGCCGCTCAAAAATGTCCTCTGGCCGCACACGCAATGCGTAGACTTCTTCGGCGACGCCGCCGACCTCATGGCCCTCATCCATGATGACATGGGAGAAGCTTGGATAGTCGGGTGGCCATCGAAGGAGCAGATCATGGTTGGCGACAAGGACATGGGCCTTGCCGAGGGACTTTCGATGTTGGCCGAAGGGGCAGTTTCGCTCGAAGGCACATTGCTCTCGGGAACACTGTTCAGCCCGAGCAGCCACACTTCCACGCAATAACTCCCGAAGCCTCGGCCGGGTACGCAAGAGTGCTGCCGGAACCGTCCCGACTTCGCCATGAGGTCGAATTCGGGCACACGCCTCGAGCAGCGCATAGTCCGAACGAAGCTCGGGCTGGAGCGCGATGTCTTGAGATTCGCCTAACACATCCGAAAGTCTGCGCTCGCAGATATAATTGGCTCGCCCCTTGATCGACAAGGCACGCAGCTCCGGATAGCCAAGAAAGCGTGCGGCCGCCGAGATATCTTTTCGCAACAACTGATCCTGTAAAAGCTTCGTGCGCGTCGACAGGACGACGGGTTCCCGATTGCCCTTCGCAGCATTCTCCATCGCAAAGGGAATGACCGCGGTCAGATAGGCGAGAGATTTTCCAACCCCGGTCCCCCCCTCGAGCCGCGCAACGCCACCATCCGCCAATACCCGGATGAATTCCCGAGTAAGCTCGAGCTGCTCCTCGCGCACTCGATAGCCGGGGAAATGCCGTTCGCCGCGTTCTTGATCGGACAACGCGTCAAGGATCGCATCCACCTCGAAAGGCACCGGCTCTTCGCTGCTCTCACCAATTTCGAGAAATCGTCGATCGGCTTCTTCTTCTACATCGGGCGAATCCGTACCGGGGTCATTCGAATTCTTCGCCGAGGTCTGCTGCGCAAATTGAACAAATTCGAAATCGGCATCCGAGACACTCGGCGCTTCGGGGGTTCCGGGCGAAAGCAGTGCACGCCACGGCGAGTGATCCAGATGTCGATCAAAGATTCTCCTGGCTTCTCGATAGCGGCGCACTCCGGAGCTCGCGCCCTCGGCCAGCACCGCGAGAACACAGGCCGCATCGATGGCATCCTCGAGCGCTCGATGGCGTTCTTCTCGGCCGAGCAAAAGTCTCGTAAAAGTTTCGAGTCGAAGATCCGGCGCGTCGGGATGCGTGAAGGCCAGGATCTCCTGGGTGTCGAGATAGGCAACGGAGCCGAAGTCTGCATGGATCTCCCGCTCGAGAAAACTTCGCTCGAACTCGGCTTGGTGAGCGATCAGCAGACGACCGCCCAACATCTCACGAACGTCATCACGCACCATCGAAAGCGTTGGCTTGGTTCGAACATCCTCGTCAACGATTCCGGTGAGCCGAGTGACGAAAGGCGGCACGGCACGCCTCGGACGAAGGAGCGTACTGGCGACACCAGGCATTCCTTCGTCCGGGTCGAGAAGCAGGATCCCGATCTCGAGAATCTCCGAAGAACGACTGGCGGGTAGGCCGGTCGTTTCGAAATCCACGAAGGCAACGGGGCCAACATCGGCCAGCCAGGGACCCAAGGCCTTGAGCGCGAGCCCCATCGACGCGGGATCACGGCGCTCAACTCGAAGCACCAAGTCGCTCCCCCTATTCCTTCATTGCTTCAACTGCCTGCCTTCAGAACCTCGACTAGACGTAGATTCCGCCCTTGTACTCACGGTCTTGTCGAATATCGACATTGATCAGCGCCGGGAGTCCAGAGGCTTTCGCCCTCTCAAAGGCCGGTCGCAGCTGATCGGGTTCGGTGACATGCTCGCCATATCCACCGAGAGCTTCGACGACCTTGTCGTAGCGAGTGCGATTGAGCAGCACGCCCTCAAGTCGATCCCAGCCATAGAGAGCGCCCTGCGGACGCATCATCTGCCCCCAAGCACCATCGTTGCCGACGATTCCGATGATCGGAAGTCCAAAGCGGACGGCGGTATCGAATTCCATTCCGTTGAAGCCGAAGGAACCATCGCCGTATATGATGACGACTGCGCGATCCGGATGTGCCAACTGAGCAGCCAGCGCAAAAGGCATGCCCACGCCGAGCGTGCCGAGCGGCCCGGGATCCATCCAAGCGCCTTCTTTGCGAACCGGAAGGATCTTCGCGGCGGTCGCCACGATATCGCCACCGTCTCCGATGACGATGGGATCGTTGAGGGTTTCGAGCCAATCGCGAACCTCGCGACACATCCGCTGGGGATCGATCGGCGTTTCGTCACTGTTGAGTTTGGCTTCGACCTCAGCTTCTGCGGCCACTTCGATCTGGCGGAGCTCATCACGCCAACCCGAGAAGTCGAGCTGAACACTCTGACTCTTCATCTCGTCGAGCAGCCCCTGGAAACTACAGGCCAGATTGCCAACCAGGGGAACATCGGTCTGACGATTCTGTCCGATCAATGTCGCGTCCATGTCGAGCTGGATGATTTTGGCGTTCGCGGGAATTGTCTGCCCAAAACGCATTCGGAAATCGAGCAGCGTTCCAGCGAGGATGATGCAGTCGATTTGTTGAAGTGCATCACGACGCGATCGGCTCAGAAACTCCGGGGAATCCGGGGGGACGCTGCCGCGACCCATTCCATTTGTGTAAGTCGGGATATGGGTCTCAGTGATGAAGCGATTCATCTCCGGTCCTGCATGCGACCATTTCACGCTGGTTCCGGCCATCAACATCGGCCTTTCCGATGTCCGCAAAATGTCGATCGCGTTCTTGATCTCTACTTGATCCGGCGACAAGCGCGGCGGCTGGGTTCGAATCTTCGGAATGAAGACATCCTCGTCTTCGACGGAACCCATGAAGATGTCCATGGGGATTTCGAGATAGGCGGGTCCGGGAATTCCCGACACCGCATGACGAACGGCGAGCTCGATGTACTCGGGGATTCGCTTGGTCTCATAAATCGCGTCGCAGTATTTAGTGATGGGCCGGACAACGCCCAGGTGATCCATCTCCTGCAGCGAACCACGGCGTAGATTTTCGAAAGGACCCTGACCGCCAAAGATGAGGATCGGCGAATTCGCCCGCCAGGCATTTGCAATTCCGGTGACACCGTCGGTCACGCCGGGACCCGCCGTGATTGCGGCCACCCCGATTTTGCCGGGATTGCAGCGTGCCCAGGAATCCGCGGCATGAACCGCCGCCTGTTCGTGTCGGACGTCGACGATCTTGATGCCTTCATCAATACAACCATCGTAGAGCGCCATGATATGTCCGCCGGAGAGCGTGAAAATGACTTCGACGCCAGCCTCCTTGAGAGCCTTGGCTGCGAGTTTTCCGCCGTGAAGGGGCATGAGGGACCTCCATCTTTGCTGGTCCTGCCTTCGACTGCAGGATTCGATTGAACTGAAACAGATTTGAGTATCGGTTTCAGACTGTGATTTTGTCTGGGGCAATACGTTATCACCACGACCCGACCACAGCCAAGCGTATCCGAGAGTTCACTTTGCGCCGGCGACGCTTTCACGCGGGCCCAGAACGACAAAACCGGCGAACACATTCGAGGTGTTCGCCGGTTCGGTCGTCTTCGTGGCGCCAACTCGTGAGTTAGCGGACCTGAAACTGCGCGCGTCGGTTCAGCTGCCAGGCCGTCTCGCCGGAACCACTGACGGCGGGCTGAGCCTCGCCGTAGCTCACGATCGACATCTGGCTCATCGGAACGCCCAGGTTGTAGAGGTAGTTGCGAACCGCGCCGGCCCGACGCTCCCCGAGGGCAACGTTGTAATCATCGGAGCCGCGTTCATCACAATGGCCCTCGATCACGATCGTCGCGCCGGATTCTATGAGCGCGGTCCCCGCTGTGCCGAGAATCGACTCGTACTCGGACTGAATCTCGAATTCATCGAGATCAAAGTAGACCGGAGCAATACTCAGCGACGCACCTGAAACGTTCGTATCGGCCACAGTCGTATCCGGAACCGAAGCCGAATTCGAGGCATCGTTGAATTCGCTATCGACGGCGTCAACGGTTTCTTCGACCGGCTCCGGGGTCGATGCGCAGCCGACGGTGAACAAGAATGCGATCATCACCGCGAGAAAAATTTGAACCGGTCGTCGGCCCTTCGAAATATTAAATCGTCGCATCATAACTTGGTCATTGCCTCCTGGCGCTTGACGAGTTCCAGTCCGCGATATTCGCACGACGAACCGGCACATCGATCTGTTCAGTCTTGATCCCAGTTTCGGATCGCTATCGGTCACTCGAACATTCATTCAATTCGAAGAAAACCATCGCTCCACACGTCCATGCGGGTTCTTTAGATAATGGAGGCTCATGGCCGCTCCTGCAACCTGCCCGAGCCCGTAAGAACCGATTCGGGCGCCCGGCAACCAGTCGAGAATCGGGGGATGCGACTTTGCAGCTCGAAATGCGACTCGAATTGAGTGACCCCCAACACACCTCATTCGAGGCGCGCGAGTACTTTTGACATTGCCTTTGGATCCAGCCAGAAATGGTAGTTCTCGCGGACATCGACGAACTGAATCGTTCCGGTCCGATCCAGCACAAGCGTTGTGGGGTGCGGGACCCCAATCTCGATGCTCTCTGGAGCTTCCTTCAGAATGCCCAGCTCCGTAATCAGTCGACTCTTGGGATCAGACAGAAAAAGAATCCGCTGAGCCAGACCCAGTTCGTCGATGAAGACCCGGGTACGCTCGTTGATCTGTGCCCCAGACATCACCCAGACAATCCGCAAATCCGGCGTCGCGTCGAATGCTTCTCGCAGCTCCACGAGCCGCGCCTTGGTATAGGGTCACCAATCCACGCTGCGTTCGAAGGTCATCAGAACACGATGTCCCAGAAGATCTTCTCTCGTCACGGACTGGCCGTCGAAATCGATGAGTCCGAGCGGGGGAAGACTCTGCCCGACTAACAGCTCACTTGTCACGTCGTTTCGGATTTTGTCTTCAGACCCGCGATAGGTCATCGAACTCGTTGGGAGCCCCAGGTTCAAGCCCAGCAGACCCATCAGCACGAGCGTGGCGAGACTGCGCAGAATCATTCAATACTCCCCTGATTCGAATCACGATCGAACCGACCCCGAGAAAACATCACGTGCATCTCCGCTTGCGAGGCGGGAATGTTAGGCGTTGACTCAGCACCTGATTATGCACCGTTCGCTGCTCGACTCTCAGCAACCGTCGGGCGAAGCCAAACGAGTGCCAGGGAAATGAGGAGAAAGGCGCTGGCCTCCGTGCGCGGTAGATTTCCGAGCCAGACGTAATAGTCACCGATGATCCAAGCGACCATTCGAATCACGGCCATCAAAGCCAAGACGAACGCCGACATCGTCCCGATCGATCGCGACGAGAGAGGATCCCGTGCCGCGCCGATCATGCCCCCGGACCAACCCAGAAGAGCACAGCCCGAGAAGGCAACGAAATAATGTCCGACGGGTCCCGTCGGAATTGTCGGGATCGATCCGGGTCGCTGATACATGAAGAACGTCGCGACCAGGCTGAGACCAAAGAGGCCGATAGCCACGCCCAGGGTGCCCATGAGGAGTCGGTAGAGTCGCAGGCGATTCATCGCCGGTTATGATGCCTCATCGCACGACCTGCGTGGAGGGACCACGCGGAATTAGGGGACTGGGTCTAATGACGAGCACGGCGGGGCCGAAAATCGAGTCGCGGAATCGGGAGAATCCAGCCAGTCCTACGTCGATCGAACCACTTTCAAAGGCACAACGTGCGCGCGGGCGCCGGCTTGCCATCGCGAGCCATCCAGCCGGAAACGCCTTCGCCATAGCGCTCACAGAGCACCTTCCGACGATTGCGCTACTCGCCCTCGGAGCGGGCGAATCGATGGTCGGGGGTCAGAGCGCCCTCAAGACCGGCGCCAATCTGCTCCAACTCCCCACGCTTCGACGCGTCGCACGTATCCCCAAGCGTACGATCCTGCTGCGCGGACATCTCCTGGCCGTGCTGGGCATGCTGCCCCTACTCGCGTTCACCCCGCTGCGCGAAGCCGCCGAGGCCGGCGCGCTATGGCCGGCATGGCTTGCCTTCGCGTCTCTTGGGATGGCCGCCGCGGGAATCAGTATCGGCAATACGGTCTGGTTCCCGATACTGCGCGCCTATGTCGATCCGGCCCGCATTGGTCGCTTCTTCGGACTACTGCGCTCGGGCTGGCATCTCACGCTGATCTTCTTCTACTTCGGCGCAGCGCTCTGGCTCTCACGAGCGCCCGGCGACTTCGCACCGCTCTTCGGCGTCATTCTGGCTCTGGGCATCCTGCGATTCTTGATCATCTCGGGAATGCCGGAGCGAAGTGAACTCACCGGTCAGGGCATCCGGGTCCGTGAAGCCTTTGCACTCGTTCGCAACAGCCCACCGCTACGACGACTCTTGACGACGGTCTCCACCGGTCAAGCACTCCGCGCATCCGTCCTGCCCTTCGCACTTGTCATGCTGCGACGCGAAATCGGCTTTTCCGAAGCGGCGCTGCTCTCGACCACCATCGCGAGTTTTTCGGGCGGACTCGTGTCGCTGTATTTCTGGGGTCGCGTGATCGATCGACATGGCGCCGCGATCGTGTTCCGAGGGACTTCGATCGGTCTCGCCGCGCTCACACTTTCGCTCCTGGTGCTATCCACGAGCGGAGAGAACGCATTCGCCGGCGCGCTGCTCTTCTTCTTTCTCTACGGAATGTTGTCTGCGGGTTTCGGAATGGCCGATACCCACGTGCTCTTTCGATTGACGCCGGTCGAATCCCCGGCACGAATACTGGTCGCCGCCGCTGTCAGCGTCGGCATGGTCGCGGCCATCGCACCGCTCATCGCTGGCATCGGCCTCGAGCTCGGACTCCGGTCCGCCGAGGGTCTCGGCACCGCCACAGTTTCGACCCCTTCGGATCGCTTACTGGTCTATCATGTGTTCTTCGCGAGCGCGGCGACCATCCAGGCCATCAATTGGTGGCCGACACGAGGCTTTGGGCCGGATCACAGCTAGATCACCGATTCGATCAAGAGAACCCATTCGCCCGTTCAGCCCGCTTCCCTACGGAGAACGCTTTGGAACTTCCCCTGAACACCCAGGACAAATCCCCTACCGGCGGTGCCGCGTCACGACTACTCCTGCTCCGTTTCAGCGGCGACCTCACGACCAAAGCCGATGCGACACGGCGACGCATGACATCGCGACTCATCGAAAACCTGCGAGCCTCCATCAAGGCCAGCGGGCGAAAAGCGAAGGTCACGCGAGATCGAAACCGAATCTTCGTCGAACTCGACGAGAGCCCCCCCGACGGTGCCGGTCCCTCGGACGAAGAAATCGTCACGCGCATGGCGCGCATCTTCGGTGTCGAGTCGGTCTCGCTCACCCATGTCGAAGAGTGGTCCACCCTGGAAGACGTGGTCCGAGCCGGAAAGATTTTTGGCGAGGACTTCGTTCGCGACAAACGCTTTGCGATTCGCGCACGCCGGGTCGGAGACCGAAACGAAGTGCCGCTTCGGTCCCCGGACATCGAGAGAGAACTAGGCGAGGCGCTGCGTCCCTTCGCCTCTCGCGTGGACCTGTCCAACCCGGAAGCCACGGTCTTCGTCGAGGTCGACGCCCATCACGCCTACTTCTTCAGCGCCAGCAAGAGAGCGGCCGGTGGCCTGCCACTCGGCACCGAAGGTCGCGCAGTCAGTCTTCTCTCGGGTGGCTTTGATTCACCGGTTGCTTCCTGGCGAATGCTTCGGCGTGGCGTCGCCCTCGACTACGTCTTCTGCAACCTCGGCGGCCGGACCCATCAACTCGAAACCCTGACGATCGCGAAGAAACTCGCCGACGATTGGCAATCGGGAACGCGGCCACGTTTTCATGCCATCGAATTCGATCCGGTCAGCCGAGAGATCCAGGCCAAGGTCACCATGCGATATTGGCAGATCATTCTCAAACGGATGATGCTTCGCGCCGCCGAAGCCGTCGCCGGGCGCTACGACGCCGCCGCCATCATCACGGGAGAGGCCATCGGCCAGGTCTCCTCGCAGACGCTCCAGAACCTCACTGTCATTGAGTACGGCGCGCGCCTACCGATTCTCCGGCCGCTCGTCGGAAATAATAAGAACGAGATCATCGCCGAATCGAAGGTCGTGGGCACCCACGACCTCTCCGCCAAGGTCGGCGAGTATTGCGCGATCGTGCCGAGCAAACCGGCGACCAACGCTCGACTCGCTGACATTCTCGAAGAAGAAGCGAAGCTCGATCCGCGGGTTCTGGAAGAAGCACTCGAAAGCCGCAGTGAATTCATGCTGGCCGATCTCGATCTCTCTCTGTGGGACGACGAAGACCTCCGCACCCGCGAGATCCAGAGCACGGATACGGTCATCGACCTGCGCACGAAGGCAGCCTTCGATACCTGGCACTACCCCGATTCTCTCGTCTTGGACTTTTCCAACGCGCTCCGTGCCTACGGCTCCTTCGACCCCAGCCAGAATTACGTCCTGTACTGCGAATTCGGTCTCAAGAGCGCACACCTTGCGGATCTGATGCGTCGAATTGGACTCAATGCGCGACATGTTTCAGGAGGGCTGCGGGAAGCCCGACGAATCGCAGAGGATGGCAACCAGAACTAACGTGGATCCATTGCCCGATCCGCAGCGTCGATCGCGCTAACGTCTTTCTCCAGACAATGCCGACAGATGCAGCTCGCCCCACCGTCCCGTGCGTTCGCCACGTCGAGCAATGACGTGGGAAAGGTCTCCTCAACGCACCAGCAGGGGGCATCTCTCTTGTCGCCGTTTGCGTCTGCTCCCGCGAGTGCGCAATCGTTCGGTCCACCGCAGATCACACATCGGCTTCGGTCGACAGAAAACCGAATCGTCGAATCACTCATCGCTGAACGATCTCCCTATTGGCTCCGGTCAATGCGTCTTGAACCAGATCTTCTGCCATTGCCCTGTTGCCCACTATTCGCTCCAAATAGCGAAATAGGGGCCCTGCCCAGCGGCCATAGAGATCCGGAAGCGCAGCTTCGTCGCCCGCCTGAAACGCAATCATGAGCCGGACATCCGGATCATCGTTCTGCATTTCACCTCCGCTACAAATCTCAACCGACGAGGAGCGCTCAGGTTGCAGTCAAGGCTGCCAAAAGGTCGGCCATTCAGGCCCCCGCCTCGGAACCAACTTCCGTAAGCGTCGAGAGAAAGTCGAGCATCTCCCGATTGAAGATCTCGGCCTCTTCGATGTTCACGATATGGCCGGCCCCGGCGATGACGACATGATGAGAACGGGGGAGCTTGGCCGCCATGACCTCTGCTGCACGTAGGAATGGCTTGTCGTTTTCCCCAACGACGACGAGCGCGGGCATGTCGAGGCTAGCGAGGTCATCGATGACCGAGGGCGCGAGACCGGAAACTTCGCGACCGAAGCGGGCGAGACCGGGCACCGACTGCGCGCAGATCGCAGCAGCCGCCGCGCGCGCAGCCGGAAGTTCCGACTTGGCGCCGATACAGGTTGTGCCCGCCCGGCCTTCGACGAAATCCTTCAGGCCACGAGTCTCGAGAAAGTTGGCCGTACGCTCGACCTGCGCTGCCCACCCCGCAGCGGCTTCGGGATTCTTAAACCCGGGTCCCGCGTCGATCAGGGCCAGTGCGGCGACTCGATCCGGATGTCGAACGGCGAAATGAAGCGATGCAAGTCCGCCGAATGAAAGGCCCGCTGCCACAAATGGTTGTCCAGGCGTGGTGGCCTCGGCCACTGCGTAAAGATCCGCAACGACCCACTCGATCGAATAGTCATCGGGTCCTTCGGGCGATCCGGAATTGCCATGACCGCGAAGATCCCAAAGCACGACCGGATGACCCGCCGCAACCAGCGGTTCTACCTGGCCTCTCCAATTCTCATGCGTCGTGCAATACGCGCAGGAGAAGATCACGGTGGGCTTGGAGGCGGAATCAGCGACGTCTGCGGGGCCACCGCCATTCTCAGGCAAATGATGTTCGTAGTAGATCGAAACGCCGTCGTCGGTCTTCAGGTTTGCCAAAGCAGATCCCTATCTCGCCTTTCCCGGAGTGGGGCTAGCGGATCTCGATCATAACCGGTGGGATCAGCAGCGGGGTCCCGCTCGGAAGATCTCGGGTCCAGGCCGCGATGCGCTTCAGCGGGCCGGGAAGTTTCGCCGTCCAATCCAGGCTCTGGAGGCCGGGAGCCGCCGCTTCGACCAGAGTCAGCTGAAAAGCCTCGACGAGTTGATCGGTGAGTGAGCGTTCTTTCGGAAACGGGATCATGTAGACATCCGTGGTCGCTTCGAGACCGACCTCCAATTTGGCTCGGCGGATGGCGGTATGGAGTCCGCCCAATTCGTCCACCAGCCCCTGTTCGAGCGCTTGCCGACCGGTCCAGACTCGCCCCTGCCCAATCGCGTCGACGGCTTCGGTCGTCAGGCCACGACCGTCGGCCACCCGCGTCAGGAAAAGCTGATAGGTATCGAGGACCGAGGTTTGCAGTCGGGCATGCGCGGCTTCCGAGAGCGGCTTGCTCGACAAAAGAAAATCCGCATGTCGACCACGGGTGAGTGAATCGATACCGATCTCGAGCTTGTCGAGAAGTCCGCCGATGGTTGGCCGCAATGCGAAAACACCAATCGATCCAGTCAGAGTCCCGGGATCCGAAACGATCACATCCGCCGCCGCGGCAACGTAATAGCCCCCGGATGCGGCCACGTCCGAGAACGAAGCGATCACCGGCGTTCCCATTGCACGAGCACGTCCAATCGCGCGCCAGACGAGTTCCGACGCAAGCGCGGAGCCGCCCGGACTATCGATGCGCAACACGATCGCTGAGATGGATGGATCCTCCGCCGCATCCAGAATGGCCTGGGAAGTCGTCTCGGAGGCGAAGACCGGCGTCGAGTTAAAGGGAGAGCCACCGGAGCTGCCTTGCACCACGGTCCCACTCCCATAGATCAGCGCAAACTCGGCCTGGGCCTCGAATCCCAGATCGCCGGGATCGATGCGCGCATAGTCCACATGCGTGACCACGTCCTCGCCCAATCGATCCAGCAATTGATCGAAATGCAATTCGCCATCGATCAGGCCCATGGTTTCAAGTGTTTGATTGCGAACCGGTCCGGCATCGATGGCCTGAATGACTTCATCAGTGGTCTTGCCACGACCAGTAGCCAGAGCTGCCACGAAGCGATCGAAAGTGTCATCGAGCAGCGAGTTGGCCATTTCCCGAGACGCAGCCGACATCGTAGTCTCGGTAAAAGTTTCGACTGCACTCTTGTAGCGACCGGCGCGAGCGACTTCGAATTCGACCCCGAGCTTTTCCCAGAACGCGCCGAGAAAAAGATATTCCGCGGCCATACCGACCAGGGGAACGGCACTTCCGGGCGCGACGTAGATTTCGTCGGCCGCGCTCGCGATGAAGAGTTCCTTGTTGGCCGAGAAGGTTTGGATTTCGAGATGCGCGACGGTGAGTATTCCCTTGTCACGCAAGCGGCCGATGGCTTCGCGAATTTCGTCGGCCTTTCCCCAGCCGAGATCCAATGGCTGAATCCGAAGCACGACCGTCGACAACCGATCGTCGCGCTCGGCGAGGCCAAACATCGAGAGCAGACCGATAAAGGGTCGCGACGAGTCCCCGGCCAATCGTGCGAGTGGAGAGGCGCCCGGAGCTTCGACATACGAACCACCGAGTTCGATAATCAGTGTGCTGCCCGCCACGATCTCGACCTTCGCAGAAGAAGAGAAGCGGCCGGAAACGAAATAGACGCCGAACGCAAAAATCAGCAGGAGAATCAAAATCCGAACTCGACTCGCGGTGCCCATCTCGGATTCCCTCTCCCTACATTTCGATCAAGTTGTCTGCGAAGAATTCTAGAAAAGGTATCAGAGCCGCCGCACGAGCGATGTAGGGGCGGCCGAAAAGCCCGGGGCAGCCGAGAGACAGCCAAGACTTCGGGCGAAGATCTTCGAGACACCGGCGCTCTGGGCCGGATTCATCTTTTCGATCTTGAGACTCATCCCCATGCTCGCCGCCGAAAGTGTCAGAGCACCCCGGGAAATCCGCCGACTCCCCCTCCTGGTCGAGTGACACTTTGACGAGAAAGCGCGTTCCGATCTCCGCGGCGAAAGGCGTGTTCACCAGAAATCCAGCGGGCTTGATATTTTCAATGATGGACGAAATCAGTGCCGCGCGATTGATATAGGGAACGACGAGTCTTGTCACGCTCGGTGGCTTTGCGCGCCGATTCCCGCCCTGCTCTCGAATTTCACCTTTGTCCGAAAATCGGCGACCCATTCGACTTCGGAGATCGAGGTAGCGCTGGTATTGGAGCGGAGTCACGCCGACGCCCACACGCTTTCGCGCGAGATCACCAAATTCGCGCATCAGCGGCAGACTGCATGGCGGACTTATCGACCCCCTGGACCACCGGCCCAGGCCCGGCCTGTCGCGACGCAACACAGAAATCGAGGCCACACCGCGATCGGACCCTGAGACCGGTGGAAGGCTCCCAATTCCGGTAGCCTGATGGCATGGCCGATCCCAGTCCGTTTCCACTGCCCTTCGTCCCCCATCATAAATCCCCAGAGAGTCCGGGCGAAAACCCAGTCCTCTTCGCCTTTCGCGGTCGCGAGTTGCTGGTGACCAGCGAACTCGCCTTGCCGAGCGTCACGGACATCGACGCGCAGGGCCTCGAGGCAGTGCGAACCCAATATCTTGGCCATCTCGATGGGCGACATTGTTATTCCGCCGAATTGCCCGGCGACGCCGCCACGGCGGAGGGCTTTCGCTTCGCAGACCTCCGCACGCTCTTCGGATCGCTGGACGAGATGATGCATGCGCTCGCGGGCCGCGCTGTGCAGATCGTGGAGTGGGACCGCACGCATCAATTCTGTGGCGTCTGCGCCGAGCCAACAGAACTCTCCGAGACGGACCGATCCCGAAGTTGTCCGAAATGCAAAATTCCAACCTACCCCCGATTGGCCCCGGCCATGATCGTGGCCGTCGAGAAAGACAATCAAATTCTTCTGGCGCGCTCACCACATTTCCCGGCCGGGATCATGAGCGTCCTGGCAGGATTCGTCGAGCCAGGGGAGAGCGCAGAAGAAGCCGTGATCCGCGAGGTCCACGAGGAAACTTCGATTGTCGTAAAGGATGTCGAGTATTTTGCGAGCCAGGCCTGGCCCTTCCCTAATTCGCTGATGCTGGGATTTCGGGCGACCTATGACGCAGGCGAGATCGCGATCGACGGAGAAGAAATCGTCGAAGCCGGGTGGTTCGCCGCGGACGCGATGCCCACCGCATTTCCCGGAAACGTCAGCATTTCGCAATGGCTGATTCGTGACTTCCTGACGAGAAACGGACAGGGCGAGTAAGCCCGATCTTTCGCATGCGACGAAGCCTGTTAGGCCGCTTCGTTGGCGATCAGCTTACCAAGACGCCTCAGGTGGTGACTCGATCCGCCTAACGTTAGTTCCAGATGGCGTGCATACACGTAGTAGCGATGAACCGGATACTCGCGATCCACTCCGATTCCGCCATGAATATGCTGTGCCGAGAAAGTCACTCGATATCCTGCCTCGCTGGCAAAATGCTTGGCCATGGCGACTTCCTGCTGCGCATCCCGCCCGACCGAGATCAGCCAGGCGACTTCGAGCGCCGTCAACCGAATGGCTTGGGTATCGACGTAGGCGTCGGCCTCGCGATGTGAAACGGCCTGAAACATCGCGATCGGTTGGTCGAATTGTTTGCGCGTCTTCGAATACTCAGCCGTCATCTCGAGAGCCGCCTCACACACGCCGAGGGCGAGATTGCAGAGTGCGGCATTCGCACGCAGGTCGATAAAGGCAATCATGTCCTGACCTTGCCCTGGCTGGCCAAGATATGCGTCTGGCCCCACCACGACGCCATCAAGGGTCATCATGGACTCGGGCATCCGACTGGTGGTCGAGAGCGCTTCGAGGACAACGCCGGGGGCTGCTCGGTCCACGATGAACAGAGCCGGACCTTCCTCGGTGGAGGCAGAGACGAGAATCTGGTCGGCGATTTCGGCAGCGGGCACGAATGCCTTGACGCCGTCGAGCCGCCAGCCCTCTTCTGATGAAAGGCGTCGCGCCGTCGCTACAGGACGCTCGACGGGCGCTTCGGCTTCGACGATGGCCGCGGTGAGAATTCGCTTCCCTTCGGCGACCGCCGGAAGGATGGCATTTTTCTGCGCCTCGGATCCGAATTCGCAGACGGCCATCGCCCCGAGTACCGCCGTTTCAAAGAAGGGAATCGGCGCGGTGGTACGCCCGATCTGTTCCATGATGCCAGCGACCTCGACGAATCCGCATCCACCTCCCCCATATTGCTCGGGGATAGCCACACCAACGAGTCCCGCCTCGCCCAGTTTCTTCCAGAGGTCGGGATCGAAGCGCGGTCCAGATGAGTTCTCGATTTCGAGTAGCCGAGCGGGTGGTGTCGCCTCAGAAAGAATCTGTCCGGCGAGATCGAAGATCGCTTGCTGTTCGTCGGTGTAGGCAAAGTTCATTTGGAGGTCTCCGTCCGTGACGGCTTGAGGAATATTGTGATCATTCGAAACATATCGCCGTCGCCTTACATTCGTGGGAGACGCGGGAGACCAAGTCCGAATAGACCGATCAGATCGCGCTGAATTTCATTCGTACCGCCGCCGAAAGTCAGAATCAGCAGGCCGCGGTAGAGGGTTTCGACGATGCCCTCGCCGATGGCCTGATCACTCTCGCGGCGCAGATAGCCGTGCTGTCCCATGACTTCCATCATCAACCGAAAGGCGTCGAGAAAAAATTCGGTCCCGTAGACCTTGATGGTCGAGGCATCGGCGGGATTGACTTTCATTCCGGCGCTGCTCGCCCAGGCGATCTTCCAGTTCATCAAGCGCAGCACATGAAGGCCGGCCTTCACCTTCGCGAGATTCGTCTGAACCCATTCCTGGTCGATGATCCTCTGACCGTCGCTATCCCTGGTTTCCTTCGCCCACTGAAGGACCGATTCATAGGCACCCTCGATCATGCCGGGCGCGCAAAGAGAGACGCGCTCATGATTGAGTTGGCTCGTGATCAGTCTCCAACCCTTGTTGAGTCCACCCACCAGATTTGTTGCGGGCACTCGCACATCGTCAAAAAAGACGGCATTGATGTCGTGGTCTGAAAGCAGCTCGAGGGGATCGATTCGAATACCCGCACTCTTCATGTCGACTAGGAACATCGACAAGCCATCATGCTTGGCGGCTTCCTGATCCGTTCGAACCGCCAGCCAACAATAATCGGAATCGCTCGCCAAACTCGTCCAAAGCTTTTGACCATTGATGATGTAATCATCACCCTCCGGATCGGCACGAGTGGTCAGCGAGGCGAGATCCGTCCCGGCCCCCGCTTCGCTGTAGCCGATACAGAAATGGATCTCGCCCGCGAGGATCTTGGGCAGAAAGAAATTTTTCTGCGCTTCGGTTCCCCGGTTCATGATCGTCGGTCCCACGGTATTGATGGTCAGCATCGGAACCGGTGCACGTGCCCGCATCGATTCATCGAAAAACACGAATTGTTCGATCGCCGAACGCCCCTGCCCTCCATACTCGGTGGGCCAACCGATGCCGAGCCATCCGTCCTTGCCCATCTGACGGACGACCTTGCGCATGGTCGGTCCCACGCCGTGTCCACGCGCGAGCTCACCCCTGATCTCGGGCGTGAGCAGCTCGGCGTAGTAGGCACGAAGCGTTTGTCGAAGGTCTTCCTGGCTTTCGTCGTAACCAATATACATTGACAATCCCGTCGCGGATTTCGAGTGTGTCCGCCGTGGCGAAGTATCAGGATCCCGAAGGATTCGGGAACGCGCCACCAGGCGAGATTGTGATGGATTTGACATCCGCTAGCCGGCGGCTACTCGCAAACGAACGCGTTATCGTGCGGCGCGACCCGTAAGAACCATGTTGAGTGAAGAGTTGAGCAGAGAGCTGGACGAACAAGAGCCCGATTTCGAGGCGCTGCAAGCCGCAGTCGCCAGCGTACGCCAATTGACGAGTCGACTGCGGAAGACCCGCGCACCGAGACAGCTGCTGCGGGATGTCAAAAGCGACGTGGCCGCTCTCGTCGATCGCCTCGCTTCCTATGACTACCAAGGTCCCTATCAACAGCGGCGGCTCATCATGCATGAGGCCGATCTAACTGCGAACGCAGCGCGTGACACGAACGACCCTGCAGAGTTCTTTCCCTATAGCCCGGTGATCGGCCCGCTCAACGGGGTGGCTCCGCCCATCCGCTTCGACTTCGACGGCGAGCAGATGCATGCCGCCCATGTTTTCGATGCGCCTTACAACGGGCCACCCACCGCCGTGCATGGCGGTGTGATCGCGCTGGTCTTCGATGAGCTGCTCGGCACGCTCGGTGCGCTGCGAGACATCGGCGGCTTCACGGGAACGCTCAACATTCGATACCAATCCCTCACGCCGATTGGCAAGACGATCCGAATGCGCGCCTGGATCGACCGGCGCGAAGGCCGAAAGTGTTTCATCAAGGGTACGATGCAGCACGACGATCGGATCTGCGCCGAAGCCGAAGGCATTTTCATCCGGCCGAAGATCTCCATGCTCGAACATGCGATGAAGACTCAAGCGGACGACTAACGCGGGAGCGATCCATGCGATGTCCCAACGGGAGAGATAGGGGAATGTGGCGATGCGCGTCATGATGACTGGAGGCACCGGGTTCGCGGGATCACACACCGTTCGGCGCTACCTCGCCGCCGGACATAGCGTCCGGCTACTGGTTCGAGATGCCGAAAAAGTCCGCCGCGTCTTTGACCCCTTCGAGGTCGAGATCCCCGAGGCCGATGTCATCGTCGGCGACATCACAGATGAAGACTCCGTCATGCGTGCGATGCGCGGTTGTGATGCCGTTTATCACGGCGCCGCGCTCGTGGATATGAAGCGCTCCATGGCGGCCCGAGTCCTGGATACGAATTACCGGGGCGTCGAACTCGTCGTGGGAAACGCGGCTCGAAAGGGCCTGGCCTCGATCGTCTACGTCTCGAGTATCTCGGTGTTCTTCGAGCCAGGCTGCGGGCCACTCCACATCGACATGCCCATTGCCGCTGGCACGACCGCGTACGCCAAGAGCAAATCCCTAGCCGAGCACGAAGTCCGGCGCATGCAAGCCGAAGGGGCAGCGATCCGAATTTCCTATCCAACGGGAATCGTCGGCCCCGAAGACCCGGGGCTCAGCGATGCCAACCAGGCGATCTATATATTCCTCAGTCAGACCGGCGTGAACACGTCGAGCGGTTTTCAGATCGTCGACGTACGCGATCTCGCCGAGTTGCATCTACGTCTTCTCGAACAGCCGGAAGGGTCCAGTCGTTATGTGGCCGCGGGACCAATGCTGTCCTGGCCCGAGACCTATCAGGTCCTGGATAAACTCACGGGAAGGTGGACTCGACGATTCCCCATCCCGGGGCCGCTCTTTCGTGCATTGGGCAGCTTGGGCGACCGGATCAAGAGTGTCTACGACTTTTCGTTCCCACTGACTCGGGACGCGATGGAGTTCGCCACACGATGGCCTGGATGCAGCGGCGAACCGACCACTCGCGAAATCGGCATCTCATTTCGCGAAGCCAGCGAGACGTATCGCGATACGATTCGATGGATGTACGAGGTCGGCCATCTCACGTCGAAGCAAGTTGGAAAGATCGCCGACTAGTACCATCAATTCCCAGCGATTAACGTCCAGAAAGGTGCTTCTTGAATTGGCCGGCGAGTTGAATCCAGTCCCCGTTGAGAAGTTTCTCAAGGTAAATCGTTTGTGCGAAGTCCATCGACAACCCGGGAACGATTCGCACGTCGAGCGCGCCCAATGCGACTGCCGCATGCCGCAGACATCCGCTATGCGCAACGAAGAGCCGCATCAGATCGCGTGAGTCCTCGGCGGGAATCGAATCGAGACTCGTCGCGACGCGCGCCGCGGTTCGCGCACCCGCTTGCATGAGCGACTCGGCCCCCTGGACCGGCAATCGGAACTCGGGCATCCGCCGCCAACCTTCGGGCAGCGGCCCAAGCCGCGGATCTTCCGCCAAGATGTCTCGAACAGCATCGAAGGTCATATTCGCGCAGCTGCCCATGCCGCGTTCAACCAGCTCGTTGTGACCGATCACATGGAAGCGTTTGCCCGTCCTGTTATGCAGGGACTCTGCGATGAGGTTGGCTGTTTCCCATGCACGCAAGAGTTGGGATACCTCGATCCGAAGATCGAGCTCCAGACCGAGCTCCTCACAGCAATCCAGAATCGGATCCGCCGCGTTTCGTGCCTGGTCACGACCGGTCGCGCTCAAGGGGAAAAGGGAATGCGCGCTAGCCACTTGATCGGGTCGATCGAAATGGCCATGCCGGACAAAGGCCGCCACCCGGCGACCGCTTGGCGCGACGTGTGATTCGTCTGTCATTGCAGTCCCCCAAATCCTTCGAAGACTTTCACGTGCATCAAATTTTATACGATCATCCGTCGAATATCTCCGGATCCGCGTCCCAATCTCTCATCGACCATCTCGACGAAAAACCCAATCTGCGAACACGAAAAAAAGTATATCCAGCCAAATTTTCGGCGCTCTTCCCATGCTTCCACACGGAAACGCTCATTCCCACTCCGCGAGTGCAATTCAGGGAAGTGTCCGGCGGCGCCACCAGATCATGATTTTCCGCCCGAGGCGTTCCGCCCAGGGCAGAATCTTCTCGTCCGACTGGACGCCGTCCTGGTAGACCTCGATTCTCTCACCAAAGACCCGGTGTTCGAGACCCTCGGGAAGCAGCACCCGAAAGGGGCGGTCGGGATTTGTCACGTCGCGACTATCTGTTATGCGAATCGACATTTCGCTTCGGTAACGCTCGGCGATGGCCTGGAGTTTAGGGGAGTCATCGAACGCCTCGATCGATCGCATGCGAATACCCAATCGAAGTCCGATCCCAATCGTTTCGAGATCAACGATTCCACCCGTTTCATCCGGACGTTCATCATCCTCGAGCCCACCCTGCCGCCAGAGACATTGATAGGCTCGACAAATCGATGGCCGGTCGTGATAGATCCCACAGCCGCCCGCGACAGGACCGATTGGGCTGGGTTGGCTTCCGTCGGCGATCATCGCCTCGTCTGGATCGCCAGCCGGAACGCCAAGCTGATGACGACAATTCTTTCCCGCCGGTTTTTCTAGGTCGTCGACGCGAAGCACACTGCAGCACAGAGAGCAGGGCCCACATGAACGTGCCGCTGCGCGTTCCTCCCGTTCGCTATTCGAAGTGAGATTTGCCATTCCGGTTCAAGACCCCATTCGAGGGATCACACTTGAGAAAGAGGATCGAATCAAGCCTCGATACTGCTTGCACCACCCGTGGACCACATTGACGCCGTCAATTTCAGGCTCGGACGATCCGCCCGGGATTCCATCTGCTCGAAGACACGGTCGTAGCCCGTATGCTCGATCAGCCAGACACCCTCGTCCTTCACATACCGATCCTCGTAGAAGGCCGCGCCCGAGATCTGAATATCATGATCCGTGTCGATCACGATATCTTCGAGGGCCCAGACGCCCTTTGCCTTTTCCCAGGTGTCGTTCGCGGCGTCTTCTGCTGCGAGAAGCGTGATCTCGGGGTGATGAACACTATGCGAGGAATGAAAACCGTCGCGATCCATGCCCTTCTTCATCCAGGCGATGATCGCGTCGCGCCCCTCGTAACTATAATGACCCGCGCTGTAGGAACACGTCGCCTCAGCGATAAAGGTCTCGGCCAACTCGTCCCAGAGCTTCATATCCACGCAGCGCATGTACTTGTACTTGAGCTGTTTGATCGCTTCGATTTCAGCGAGTTCGGCCAGATTCATGGCGCAAAGCTAGCAGTCCAGGATCAGCGTGCCCTCTGCGCACGCCGGTGGATCCGCCTCAGGCCTACCCTTCAGCCGAAAGGCGCGGCATGCTCTCAGCGTGCAGACCGATCGCCCTAATCCAACCACCAACGTCCTGCTGGGCCTCGCCTCGGTCGTCGTCATCATCGCAGGCATGCGCGCGGCGAGTTCGCTCTTCGTTCCCTTTCTTCTGGCTGGCTTCATCGGTCTGCTCTGCGCTCCGGCACTCTTCTGGCTCCGAGATCGCGGGCTCCCGACGCCGCTGGCGCTGCTTGTCGTCTTGATGGGGTTGCTGGGCATCGGCGCGCTCTTCGGTGGCCTGGTGAGCACGTCGATCAATGAATTCACCCGCGCCTTGCCGTCTTACCAGGAACGTTTCGGCTCGGTTCTCGCCAACGCCACCGCGAGACTCGGAGAATTCGGAATCGATTTCGGAACCCAGGCAGACGAAACCAATCCCTTCGATCCCAAGGCCGCGCTCGGTCTCGTGGGCAACCTCGCCGGGGGTCTCGGCTCGCTTCTGAATAACGCCTTCCTGCTCTTCCTGACCGTCTGCTTCATCCTGCTCGAAGCGTCCAGCTTTCCCCTCAAGGTCCGAGAAGCCTTCGGCGATTCGCCCGAGATGGAAGCCCGCATGACCGAGATCGGTGAATCCATCCGCCGCTATCTAGGAATCAAGACGCTCACGAGCATGGCCACCGGATTTCTCGCATACGGCGTACTGATGATGCTAGACGTTAAGTTCGCACCACTCTGGGGGCTCATCGCATTCCTCTTGAACTTCGTCCCCGCCGTCGGCTCGGTGATCGCGGCCATTCCCGCCGTCGCGCTGGCACTGGTTGACAATAGCCCCGAGACCGCAGTCCTTGTGGCGCTCTGTTATGTCGGTATCAACATCACGATCGGAAACTTTCTCGAACCTCGAGTCATGGGGGACGGAATGGGACTCTCGCCCTTGATCGTCGTGACATCGCTGGTCTTCTGGGGTTGGATCCTGGGGCCCGTCGGCATGGTGCTCGCTGTTCCGCTGACCGTCATTCTTCGGATCATGCTTGGCAGCCAACCATCGACCCAGTGGGCCGCCGTCCTACTTGGTCCCGCCCTGCCCACCTCCCGCGTCGTGGAGTTGGACGCCGCGGATGGCAATCCTCCCGACGAGCTGCCCGCCGCCTAACACAAATCGAATGGGGGCGAGCCACGGCCCGCCGCGCCTCAGGCGCTGGCGATGGTTGTGTAGGCCTCGCGAACCTTGTCGGGGGCTTGGACGAGTTCGACGAGTACGCCTTCCGAACCGATGGGCGATGCTTCGTTGCCCTTGGGATGGATGAAACAAACATCGTAGCCGGCCGCGCCTTTGCGAATGCCACCGGGGGTGAATCGCACACCCTCTCCCTCGAGCCATTCGACCGCTTTGGCGAGATCGTCGATCCAGAGTCCGACGTGATTGAGCGCAGGTTCATGAACCTTTGGGCGTTTTTCCGGATCGATGGGCTGCATTAGATCGACCTCGACTGCGAAGGGCCCCGCCCCGATCTCGCAAATGTCTTCGTCGACGTTCTCACTTTCGCTCTGGTACGAATGACCAAAGCGCAGGCCCATGATGTCGACCCAGAATCGACGAAGCTTGCTCTTGTCCAGTCCGCCCACAGCGATCTGTTGAATACCGAGGACTTGAAAAGGCCGGGGGCTGGCCATGGCAGATCTCCTGTTGGTCGAACCAAAAATGAGGAATCGGAACAAACGGCTGGCGATTCTAACGGATCGGCGTGGGCTCGCCCTGACCACCGTGATAGCCCCGCGCGAGCAGATAGCGCTCTGTGCTTCCCTTTCGCGTGGACTTGAGTTTTGTCGTCTTCGCAGAATCAAAGGACTTGCGGATTCGACGATCGACCACCTGCGCCTCGGGCCCTTCGAGAATTTTAATGAGCAGCGATCCCCCCGGCGCAAGCAACTCCGGCAGCAGCGCCTCGATCGCTTCGAGCAGACGTTCGACGTTGGCACGATCGGTTTCACGAATGCCCGTGAGCTTGGGAGCGGCATCGGACAGAATGACGTCCGCACGGTCGGCGCCCAGGCTCGCACGAAGCCGTTCGGCGATATCCACGTCCTCGAGGTCGCCGACCATCGCCGTCACCTGCGAGAATGGAATCTCCGGATCGACCTCAGCCCGATCGACTCCGACAACACGGCCGCTATTCCCAACCAGTCCCGCCGCGATCTCGAGCCAACCCCCGGGCCAACAACCGAGATCGAACACGCGATACCCCTTGGCCAGAAGTTTCGAAGACTTCTGAACTTCCTGAAGCTTGTATGCGGCTCGAGAACGCAGGCCTTCCTTCTTTGCCCGCTGATGGAGATGGTCTTTTCGGTCGTATTTAGCCATGACGAACCTACGATATCAGCCCGTGGGCCGATCCGTCGGGCTCCCCACGTCTCCGGCCAACCATTCTTGTAGAGCCGAGTTCACGACTTCCGGCGCTTCCTGCTGAACCCAATGGCCCGCATTCGGAATCAACCGGATCGTCACGTCGCTGATCCAGGTACCGGCATCCTCGATCATCTCGGCGGGCAAGATCGGATCGCCCTCTCCCCACAAGATCAAAGTCGGCGTCTCGATCTTCGGAAAACCCAGTTCCTTGAGTCGACGGGCGCCCCCTCCGCGCAGCAGTGCTCGGTAGTAGTTAATCATCGCCGTCAGCGCCCCAGGCCGTGCGGCCGCTTCTTGATAAACAGCGATCACATCGTCCGAAAAACGTTCAGGCGCAACAGCGGTCGAGCCCCGAAAGATGTGCTCAACGGCTCGGTAGTTCTTTCGTCGAATGACCCATTCGGGAAGCCATGGAAGCTGAAAAAAGAAGACATAGCTGTATCGCCAGAACTGGCGAGAAAAGATGCTAGGCGGTTTGTCTTGTGGCCGTGGAGCCGGCGCATTCAAAATGATGAGATTTTCGAGTTCACGAACTCGAAGAGCAGCAAACTGCCAGGCGATGATCCCGCCCCAGTCATGAGCGATCAATGTGACTTCAAGAGACCCGGATGCATCGATGAGCCCGGCGACATCTTCCATCAGGATTTCAAAAGCGTAGTTCTTGAGTCCGACAGGCCGATCCGTCAGGCCATACCCCCGCAGATCCGGTGCCCAGACGCGGTAACCCAGGGAAGCGAGCAGCTGCATCTGGTGACGCCATGAATATCCGATCTCGGGAAAGCCGTGTAGGCATAAGGCGAGTCGATCACCCTCTCCGCAGACGTGAACATGAAAGTCGAGGCCGTTGGCGCGGATGCGTTCGGACCGAATGACGGCTGAGGATTGTGATTGGCTGATTGTGCTTCTCCATGCCGCTTGGGCTCGGCGTGAGCGGCCGTCATTATAGGGGTTTCCGCAGGCCATGGGCGCGCCCGTGAAGCCTGCTCAATGATTCGACTTCGCCTACCATTCGTCCTGGAGCATTTGATTCGGGGGGAACGTCATGACGCAATCGGCCACGCAAGAAGATCTGGTCCAGCACACGCTCAACCAAACGTGGGATTTATTCAAGAACGACTTCGTACTCTGGGTCGTCGCCGGCCTCGTCATGATCATTGTCACAATCGCGAGCCTGGGCATTCTTTCCGGCCCGATGACCGTTGGCTACATCCAGCTGATCGAGAGGCGCCGCATGGGCCAGCCGGGTTCCGTTACCGACATCTTCGACGGCTTCTCGCATTTCGGGGTATCGCTAATCGCCTCCATCCTGATTGGTCTCGGCGTCTTCATCGGGATGTTCCTGTTCATCCTGCCAGGCGTGCTCTTCGGGCTTTCGATGGCCTTCACGTTCCAGGCGATCGCGATTCACCATGAAGGCGCGACCTCCGCCATGGGCAAGAGCTTTGAGCTCATCAAGGACAATCTCGCGCTCGCCGCCGTTTTCCTCGTCATCGTACTCGTACTCAGCGGCATCGGTGGCGCCGTCGTCTTCGGAACCCTGGTGACGATGCCCTTCACCATGCTCCTGATGACGCTCGCCTATCACGGCCTGAACGAGAGGTCGGCCTAACGTCGCCGCCCCACTCAGTCTGTTAGAGGAGAAACTCACATGGAAATTACCTACGTCAACTTGTTCGTGAGCGACATCGATCGGTCCGTTGAGTTCTATGAAAAGAAGCTGGGCCTCAGCCTTGAATTCTCGGACTCAGAACAAGGCTACGCTTCGCTCAATGCAGGGCCGATTCGACTCGGACTCGCGCTTCCTGGACCCGAACATGTCGACCTGCTCGGTCGCCATACAGGAATTGGATTAGCGGTGAAGGATCTCGTCGCGGAACACAAACGGCTGGTCGCCCAGGGCGTCCAGTTCACGATGGAGCCCGCAAAACAGCCCTGGGGCGGCTTCATGGCACTCGTCGCAGATCCCGACGGAAACGTCTTGTACCTGGACGAAGTCGCGGTCATGCATCCGAGAGCTGACACAAACGGGTAGACCGCTCCGCCACCGGCACCCGGCGAATCAGACCCTCTCGCCCAACTTCAACTCGAACTAATATTTATCGACTTAGCTCTTGACCGCTTTGCGGATCTTGACGAGCGCGTTTCGATGACCGGGAACGGCACCTCGGACGAAGATCAGATTTCGCTCCGTATCGACGCGAACGACTTCGAGGTTCTGCGTCGTGACGCGAACGTTCCCCATTTGGCCCGCCATCTTCATGCCCTTGATGACCTTACCCGGACTCGCGCCAGCGCCGATTGATCCGGCGTGTCTGAACGCTTCGTGGGTACCGTGGGTGCGCTTCTTGATCGCAAAGCCGTGTCGTCTCACTACGCCTGAAAAACCGCGACCCTTGCTCGTTCCAATGGCGTCGACCTTCTGGCCGACCTCGAAGATGTCGACTTTGACCTCGGCCCCGGACTCGAGCTCCCCTGCTTCTTCCTCCGTGAGTCGACTCTCCGAAAGATATCGCTTGGGCTCGCTGCTGCCGTTCTTCTCGAAATGGGTTGTCTCGGCCTTTGTGAAAAGTCCCTTGCGGCGCTTTCCAAAGGCCAGCTGCACGGCGTCGTAGCCATCTTTTTTCGTTGTCTTCTTTTGCACGACGACGTTCGGACCGGCTTCGAGCACCGTCACGGGGATGGCTGCACCGGTGTCGGAAAAGACGCGGGTCATACCGAGTTTCTTGCAAAGTAGTTCTATGGACATGATTGGGATCTCCTCGTCCGGATTGGAACCCTCACCGTCCATCGGAGGGGTTCATCGCGGTCGATGCGACTCACGTGGGGCTAACCTGATCCGCCTTCTTACGAAAGGCGCCCGCGCGCGAGGGGCGATCAAACTCTATTCTCGCATCTGTCAGTCTCGGATTCGGCGACCCGGATGGGTCAGCTGGTCTCGAGAGCGCGGCAGGCTAGCACGAGGTGGAGTCGGGATCTCGGTCATTCGCGAGGAAAATCAAGAGAGTTGCCAAATCTCGGGGCCCAAAAGACCGAAAAGAGCTACAAGTCGTCGCCACTTGGGCTCCGAGAGCATCGATCAGCCCAGATTGGGCGCGCACCAGACCTGGAGGGTGCCCACGGCAGCGCAAAAGGCGGGGGACAACGATGGAACATCGAGCCACTCTCATTCCCGGCGACGGCATCGGGCCCGAAGTGACCCAGGCGGCCACCCGAGTGGTCGAGGCCGCCGGTGTCCAGGTCAATTGGGAGCGTGTCGAGGCGGGCGCGGACGTTTTCGTCAAATACGGAACACCACTCCCCGACGAGGTCTTGAATTCCATCCGGACGACCGGCGTTGCACTCAAGGGTCCCATCGGCACGCCCATCGGCGGCGGCTTCAAGAGCGCCAACGTCCTGCTCCGCCAATCTCTCGATCTCTACGCCTGCGTCCGACCCATCCAAACCATCCCCGGCGTTCCGTCACGCTACTCGGATGTCGATTTCGTCATCGTGCGCGAAAACACTGAGGGCCTCTACTCCGGTCTCGAACATCGCGTCACCGCCGGCGTCGTCGAAAGCCTGAAGGTCGTGACCGAAACCGCGAGCCTGCGTATCGCACGTTATGCCTTCGAACTGGCCCGGGAACAGAAGCGACCCAGTGTCGCTGCGATTCATAAAGCCAATATCATGAAGCTCTCGGACGGGCTCTTTCTCGAATGCGCACGCCGCGTGGCCCGGGACTATCCCGAGATTGAACTCCGAGAATTGATCATCGACAACTGTGCGATGCAACTCGTCACGCGCCCCGAACAATTCGATGTCTTGTTGATGGACAATCTCTACGGCGACATTCTTTCGGATCTCGGCGCGGGGCTCGTGGGCGGACTCGGCGTCGTTCCCGGAAGCAACGTCGGCTCCGAATGCGCCGTCTTCGAAGCCGTTCATGGCAGCGCTCCGGATCTCGCTGGTCAAGGCAAAGCCAACCCAACCGCTGTCATTCGTTCCGCCGCACAACTCGTTGCACATCTTGGCGAAATCAAGGCTGCAGCGCGAATCGAGAACGCAGTCGTCACAGCGCTTTCCGATCCCGCCTATCAGACCGGGGATCTCGGCGGCAAGGCAACGACGAGCGAGCTGACCGATGCCATCCTGCACAACCTCGACTAAATCATCAGCTAGCGCTTCCACTAGCACCTCAGCCGAGCTGCGACCGGTTCTGGTTCTCGCCCTGGACGGCGCCACCTTCGACGTGATCCGGCCCATGGTTGCGAAGGGTCAGCTTCCCAATCTCGGCCGGTGGATGAAGCAAGGCCATTCGGGCGGGCTCGCGAGTACGACTCCCCCGGTTACGTTTCCGGCTTGGTCCTCGTTCATGACCGGCCTGACTCCGGCCGAGCACGGCATCTTCGATTTCACACAGAAGAAGGCCGGCGAATACCGTCTGCGATTCATCAATGCCACGAATCGAGAAGGCGAATCGATCTTCGGACGCGTAAGCCGGCATGGCGGGAGTGCGCTCGTACTCGGCCTGCCCGCCACACATCCCCCAGAAGAAATCGATGGCTTGCTGGTCTGTGGTTTCGATGCACCGGTCTCGACGGGAACGGACGAACGAAGTGCAAGTGACCCGGACCTCTACCGCGAGATTGCGGCGGTCGCGGGACCCTGGATGCGGCCGGCGCTCAACGAATCGGCGCAGGCCGATGACTTCCATGAGCGCGCGATCGGAACCCTGCTCGAACGCATCGACTTGAAACGTGATTTCACGCTCGAATCCTTGGGACGTCTCCGGGCGCGAAACGAAGGCCGACTCCCAGACTTCATGATGGTCGTCTTCTCGGAGAGCGACACTGCCGGGCATCATTATTGGCGCGACCACGATTCGCGCTCTCCTCGCCATGACGCTTCCATTTCGGCGACACGTCGCCATGCACTCGAGAGCGTCTACCAACGTCTCGATCGCGCCTGTGGCGAAATCCGCGAGGCCGTGGGAAACGACGTGTTATGCGTGGTTCTATCGGATCACGGCATGGGTGGCGCCTCGGACAAGACCGTCCATCTGAATCGATATCTCGCCGAGTGTGGTCTCGTCGTTCGCAGTACCGGGCTCGGACGCTACGCCGATCGCCTTGCGAGACGCCTGCGCGATTTTGCACTGGCTCATCTGCCTGCGACGATCGCGCAACAGATCTTTCGCCGAGCACGCGCCGCCGCCGCCGAACTCGAAAGCCACGCGCGGTTTGGTGGCTTCGAGTGGTCACGAACCCAGGCGTTCAGCGAAGAAGCCAACACCAATCCAGGCGTTTGGATCAATCTCGCCGGCCGGGAAGCCGAGGGCTGCGTCGAGCCCGCGGGCTACGAAGCCGTTCGCGATCGCGTAATCGAGGCTCTCTTGGCTTGGCGCTTGCCTTCTGGGGGCCCAGTCGTTTCCCGGGCGCTTCGCCGAGAAGAAGTCCATCCGGGCCGCCACATCGATCGCGTTCCCGACATCGTCGTCCAACTCGCGCTGGACGACGGCTATGGGCTCTCACTCGTCCCCACTCCCTGGTCCGAGGGCGGAGATCAAGGCGCCGGAATTCCCTCGATCCGGATTCTCGAAGCGGAGGAATCCGGCGGCGGACGAGGGCGAGGCATGAATGGCACGCATCGAAACGAGGGCATCTGGATCAGCGTGGGTCCCGGCTTCGAAGATCGAGATGCGCCCCGGCGGCTTGTCGAGGTCGCCGCCTGGCTGGCGTCGGCCATGGGACTCTCGTGGCAGCGCGCGGACGATTCGGATGCCGGTGATGCCGGGCGCTCGGTCGTGGAATACGACGCCGAAGAAGAAGCCATGGTCGCCGAACGACTCCGGGCGCTTGGATACCTTGAATAACACGCTCGACCAACACGGACGCTCGCAGGTTCCCGAGTTCGCCCGCACACCACGAAACGAGCGCAGCGGAGCCGCCGAATCATTCGAATGAAGTCAGTCCGCGGTGGGCCGGAACGTATCGACGAGACGCTTGCAGTAGCCAACGACGGCACCGACTTTGTGCGGCTCTGTCTTTCCGAGACGAACGATCACCAGATCGAGCTTTGGGCTGATCGTGATTCGCTGCCCCCCCGCGCCATGACACTCGAAGAGGCCGAGGCTTCCGGGAATCACCCAGAAATGTGCGCCATAACATCCTTGTGGGGCAATCGCCGAGGAGGTTCGGCTGTAGTCAACCCAGCCCGGCGGCAGGATCTCCTGACCTTCCCAAGTACCACCCCGTAGATAGAGATAACCGAAGCGCGCAAAGTCTCGTGCGCTCGCAAAGAAATGACTCGATCCAACGAAAGTCCCGGCTTCATCAAAACGCGGATCGGCGGAAGTCATCCCGAGCGGACCGAAGAGTTCACGATTCATGAATTCGCGCATCCCCGCTTCCCCGCCCCCCACGGTCTCGGAGACCAGTCGAGAAAGCAGATTGCTACCACCACTGTTGTAGTTCCAGTGCGTTTCAGGATCGCTCTGGTAGGGCAGTGTCGCGGCGAAACCCGCAACATCCGCCTTTCCTTCGCCGAATAACATCGGAATCACATCCGACTCTTCCGGTGGCCAGTAGCGAACCGCGCCACCGCCCAGGTCCTCTGCCTCTCGAAAGCGCAAGCCATCGACCATCCGCAGCATCTGATCGATGGTAATCCGACGGCGCGGATCCCCCTCCGGCCATTCCTTCACCGGCATCGGCGCGCTGATATCGAGCTTTCCCTGTCGGACCAGAATCCCGATCAGGGCGCTGGTAATGCTCTTGGCCATGGACCAGGAGAGAAACGTGTCGTCTGGGCCGGCGTCATGCGCATAGCGTTCGGCCACGATCTTGCCGCCCTGAATCGCAACGACCGCATGGGTTCGATCGAGATCATCGGGCTCTGGCTGGGAAAACGCATGATCGAGCATCTTCTCGAGCGTCCCGCGATCAACCCGCGTGTCGAGTTCTCCGACCGGCCAGGTCTTCGTTGGCCATTCGAGGCTCTCCGGGTGAACTCGAAGTGGGAGAAGGGCTGCGGTCTGCGATTCCTGGACTTTCGTCATGTTATGTGGCTCCTGAACGTCTTGGGCTGGGTTCTCACTCGCCGATTACTGCTGGATGCGGGGGTTGGAGAAACGGCGAGGTTGCATTTATATTATCGGATGGAACCCGTCGCGAAAGCGACGAAGATTCCGTGCTTCGTGGAGTCGAGGGTCGATGCTTCCCGCTCCAGCAAGCGATCGATCGTCAGCGATTCACGGGCATTCACGCCGAAACCGCAATCTTCATAGCCGCGGGCGGTACAATCGCGATTCGATCTGATCGCAACCCGCTCTCGGCCCTCCACGTCGCGCCGCTCATCGCCTATCTCGCCGTAAGCCCGATCCCCTCCGACCTGGAGGGCGAACTCCCTGTGGGCTGGATCAAGTCGGCATAGCTCGAGCAGAACTCACTAACCACGATGCAACCGGTTGATTGGCCGGAACTGGAAGAAGCGACTGTTCAAACAAGTGACTCCTGTTGGTGACTTCTCCTGGGTCTCTTCCGATCAGCTTCGTGTCGAGATTCTGTTCCCAAAATCCGCCAACCTGAGCTAGCAGCCCTGGGCGAGTCGTTGCTTCAATATTGTTCCTGGAGTCTATCTCGAAGGCAAGCAGTACCATGTCGATACTTCGTTAGGCGACGGCGAACTGCATACCCATTTCATATGCTTAGATGTGTTGGGTAGATACGAAGTCACAGGTGGAGGAAGCCTGTCCCTCTGTTGGATCCAATTTCCCTGGCAAATGCGATCTCGAAGCTTCCGGCGGCCGCACGTTCGATGTCCACCAGGATCCATCTCATTACTTTGCTGTCGGCTTCGAGGGGAACTTCTAGAGCTCCAGGGGTTGCCTCACTTCGCTTATGTTGCTCTCTTCGCTTTCGTCGAGATGAAGAAGCAGGATTCGCAAGAGTTCTTCGATGACTGGCGCCTTCGACTGACAGGAATGCGGTGAATCGACGATCAGTTCGGAGGCGACACCTTCGAGATGGGCGCTTTCGTATTTGACCACGCCGTCGCTCCCGCCGTCCTTGGCCGCTTCGCCACCTTTGACAGAGATGATCGAGTGGGCGTGAACCCCGGGTCGAACCGGGATGTCGACCAGCACATTGAACATCGGGTTGGTCGGACTCATGTTCCCGATGGCACCTCCAATCTCGGCAACCTTTTCAATGCCATTCGCTTCAGGATTCTGCGTAATCAAGTCGGTGGCGGCGATCGCGATATTCGCGGGGGCTCGAACGAACGAACTCATCCACTTTGCGATGCCGAACGCCGCGAGGTAGCTCCCCCGATGCGGTGTCGAGATGAAGACGACGCGTCCAATATTGGGAACCGGGTCGAATAGCAGACTCCCTTGAAGAATTTCGCGGGTCTCGGGCGCAAGTTTAAGATCGTCAATCGAATCGTTGCTGAATATCTTCCACATTTTGTTTTCGGGCTGGACCGACACCAATTTCGTCAGCAGTCCACCCTGACTATGTCCGACGACGACAATTTTATTCAGGGCTGGATCCTGCTTGTCCGGATCGACACTTCCGACCATGTCGCGAATCGCACTCCGCAACAGGTATCCCGAGTAGGGGATTGGCGATCCTGTGTTGTAGGTGTAAAGCCAGAACTGGTAGCGATCCCGGATGCGTGGATCATTAGTTAGGTCGTTCACGACATCGGCCCAGCGGGCGCTACTCGACGCCGTCCCATGAACGAGAATGACAGGAATCCTGCCTGGTTTGTACGGCTCTAGACTGAACAAGCCGTCGCCGGTTCGCGCGAGATCGCCCTGAAAGAAGCCCGCAAGCTCACGAGACCAGGGGGGCGACTCCGTGAGCATGTAGGCCAGCGACGAAGTGGTCTCGAGCTCGATCGGAAGAGTCTGTCCTTGAATCTCAATCGTCCGCGAGCCCCATCCCGACACGATCTCGAGTCTTGCATCCACCCTTCCCGTCATTATCTGCCCATATAGATCGCTGAAGACCGCGATGAATGAGACCGGAACTTTCAAGGTATCCAGCAAATACTTTGTAGAGGCGTGGTGGGGGTCAAGTGGTTCTGTACTTGCGGCCATCGATGCGCCGATCCCTCGTGGGCGCCAGCGATTCTGCAATCCACGGACCTCGAGATCCGCGATGGGGATAAAACTCGAGAAACGAACGTTGCCATGGACCATACTCTTGGGGTTGATCGTCACGTTGATCTCCCCGAAGCCCGTCTCGAGCACGCCCGACTGTGGTGCATGTTCGCCTGCGCCGCGCAAGATAAAGGCCCGACCGAGCGAACGGTTGTAGAGGTCCAACGCGAACCTAAGCCAAGGTTCATATCCACTTGGATTCAGCGACTCATCGCGTGGAAAGAGATAGGCCCATGCGTACGTCAGCGAAGATAAGAAATACTTCCCGTCGTTCTCGTCATCCGCCAACTTGAACGCAAGCTCGGAAAGGAAAAGTAGAGCTGCGTGAGCGACCGGGTCACCCTCGATCGCTGCCGGAACGAATTTCGAATGAAGGAGGGCGATTGCCTCGACAGGCTCGCCCTCGTACAACTCTTCCATGTAATTCTTGCGCAGGAAATTACGAGTTGAACCACTCAAGCTTCCCGTCGATAGAACCGTCGCGGTCAGCTCTTGTCGAACCTTCTTCGGGTTCGCCCGCGTCACGCCCACTGGACTCGCGCATGCCATCAAGAAGACAGCCCCGAACACGCACGCGATGACCGCAGCCAGATGGGGATTCGTGCGGGGACTCAATGGCGGCGTCGAATCAAGAGGCATAGGGTCGCTCCGCGCGCTAGTTGGGCTTGGTCTGGGTATAGCGTTCGCTGCGTAGAATCTTCATGAGTTCACCGCCTTCGAAGATCTCGTTGCCCAGCTGTCCATTGATCAAGGCAGTCTCAGCCGCTGACCAGGCGTTCCCAGTTCTAGCTCCTAGCCGAACAATGTCCTCCCCCGGTCGCGTCAGCACAACATGAAGGCGGTTGATACGAATCTTCGATCGGAGTTCATCACTCAAAGGCTTGAAGCTCCGTGACGTCAGCAAGATCTGACCGAGGTATCGGCTCGCAGCCGACGACGGGCCAGCGCCGACGATTCGCCACGTCGACTCTGCGAACGGGAAGAAGGTCACGCGAGCGACGATCCCTCGGCCGAACCCGCCACCCTCGTATCCATAACGAAGGGCTTCGAAGTCTCCGAGTCGAATCTTCTTTTTTTCCGTGACTCGAACGCGATAGTCCTTCTCTGCCCTGGCTGAGAAGCCGTCTGCAAGCTCGATGAGATCGCCTGCTGGCAGATCCCCGGTCAGGTAGATCACGGCTTCGCCACGGGCTGCCGTAGCACCGACTGCGCTTGCGGAGTTTGATGTACGCCAACCCTTCGGAAAGCGAATTTCGAAGTCGAGTTCCGGATGGAGGAAGTGGTCGTCAACAAACACCCCAGCCTCCGGTCGGTCGCCAATCACCATGCCGTCGATCTCGTCGAGTAGACGAACGCGCGTATCACCCAAATCTGGATCTCGGACCCAACGCAGCTCATGAGAACGCATTGCCGTTGCGGTGGCGCGTTCTCGCGATCCAGGGTGGGTGTCAAAGAAGGTCTGTCTTTGAGGCGAGCCAATCAGTAGACGCTCTCGCTGATCCAACCTTCGCATGAAGGTCGACATGCCGATCGGGTCGTAGCCGGCGGCGGCCGCGAGCTTCTGACCGAGAGCATCCGCTTCGCGCTCCATATCACGACCATACGCGGCGATCATACGCGCCCTGGAGAAGCTCGGAGCAAATGCCTTCTGGTAGCGAATGATCGCCTGTTGCTGGGCCGAATGTCTACGCGCGGCATGTACGATTTCATGACCAATAACACAAGCGAGCTCGTCTTCGTTATTCACGAGCGCGAGCAAACCGCGAGAGATGAAGATGTGGCCGCCGGGTAGCGCGAAGGCGTTTGGCTCCATCTGATCGACGACCGAGAAGCGATACGCAAAGTCGCGCCGCGGAAGCCCGCGTAAAAGTTTCTTCCCGATTCGATTGACGTACGCGACGAGCTTCGGGTCATCGAGCAGACCAATTTCGGCGGCCACCGACTCCGAGGCCTCCTGCCCTGCGCGAACATCATCCTCGGTTGTCAGAAGAATGGTGCGCTTCGGACGTTTCTTGGTTTGGTCCGACTTCTTTCCAGAGCTGGCGCAGCCGGAAGAAACGGCAACGAAGAGAAGACAGACGAGGATCGTTCTGAATGGGCTGACACGCATCGGATCAGGGCATCTCCGAGAGCCACTCACCCGCATTGAGCCAGCGCGCCTTCATCTGAATCAATTGCCCGGTGTATTCGAGGGTATTCAGATAATTTTGGACCAGATTCGAGAAAAGCGGCGAATTCGGGGGAAGAGCTATGCCGAGAGGTTCCGTCGTAAAGGGTGACGCAAGGGTGGCGAGCTCGAGCTCTGGATTGCGCACGATCTGGAACTGAACAAAAGGAAGATCGGCAACGAGTCCATCAATCTCACCGTGCGCAATCCCCGCTACCGCCGCTTCCTGATCTTCGATGCCGACGAATTTCGCGAGCGGAAAGGCCTCGAGGATCAGCGCCTCGCCGGTCGACCCTTCAAGCGCCGCCCAAGATCGTTCCGGGGAATTCAGACTCGCCTGCGTGAGTAACGTTTTAGCTAATTCAGATCGCGTAAGCAGGCTCGATCCGGAGATCAGATACGGCCCTGCGAAGGCGACGCGCGCGTTGCGAGCCGGCGTGATCGTCATGCTGGAAATCACCATATCGAATTGCCCGGCTTCTAGACCCGTAAGCAGGTTCGAGAATGGCGACTCGACCAGAACCAGCTCGAGCTTCATGGCCTCCGCCAGCGCCTGCCCCAATTCGACGTCGAGCCCGATCATTTCGCCCGATTTGTTTTTCATATTGAGGGGCGGCTGCGTTCCAGTGATGCCCACACGAAGCGCTCCGGACTTGATGATCCGATGAAGAACTTCCGTCTCCATTCCTGACCGAGTGCCGGAATTCAAAGCGGATAATGATTGGCATCCCGTTGCGACCAGAATCAGAACCAACAGCACCAAGTATGGGAATTTTTTTCGAAACTGGGTCCGGATTGAGAACACTTCGGCTCCGATTGACGTGAGTAGGCTTGAGGCGATCGTGGACAGGGTCGGGGGGCAAATAATGCAGGCGAACTATAGAGGAATCCGTAAAGGATTGTGGAGCGACCAGCCGTCGACTGGCCTGCTATTTCGATTCAGGGTTAGAATGCCGACGAGTCGACCGGCTGGACCGGTCCCGGAGAACGAATGGCGTATTGGCGGATCACCCAGAACCTCCCGGATCGAACGAAGCTTGGGCTCATCCTTTCCCCTCTCGATCCGTCCGAAGTCCTATTGCGATGAGACTCGTTCGGACGCTCGTCACGATGATCGCCGTTGTATTCTCGATCTGGGCCGCCTCGGCAATCTGGATCGACGGGCCGCTTTCGGTCTGGATCCTGGCGCCAATTCTCGGCGGCTTCCTGGTGACGAGCGTCGGTCTTTTCCTCGTCGTGAAACGCAGGATTCCGAGCCTCATTCCCAACCAGCCCTACTCTCTGTTCGCGATCTTCGCCGGCGGCGTGCCAAGCCTCTGCGTTCTCGTATGGTGGCTCAACATACCAGCAAGCAATGATCGTGATTGGATCGACGAAGTCGAACGACCGCCAAGGGTCGAAATCATTGGCGACCGACTGAGGATCGAGAACGTTCGTAATTTCGACTACCGAACGGGGGAGGATTACACCCCTCGATGGGAAACGCGCGAGTACGATCTGTCCCAACTCCGAGGTGTCGATCTATTCCTGTCGACCTGGGGCTCACCGCTGATCGCGCATACGATTGCGAGCTGGGATTTCGGCGACGATCAGCATCTCGCGATTTCGATCGAAACCCGGAAGGAAATCGGCGAAGAGTACTCCGCGGTGCTCGGATTCTTTCGGCAATACGAGCTCTATTATGTGGTCGCCGATGAACGAGATGTCGTCCGTGTTCGAACGAATTTTCGCGGGGAAGACGTCCGTCTCTATCATCTCGAGACGAAGCCTGCCGTCGCTCGCGAAATCCTTCTCGACTACATCAAAGAGATCAATCAGCTGACGCTCGAACCCACCTGGTACAACGCGCTCACCCACAACTGCACGACGAATATTCGACATCATGTGCAACACGTCGCGCCATCCGGCGGCCTCATGGATTGGCGTGTTCTCGTCAATGGCCGTTTGGATGAGCTGGGCTACGAGCGCGGAAACGTAGACACGAGCCTGCCCTTCGAAACGCTTCGGGAAACGAGTCGAATCAGCGAGCGCGCAAAGATCGCTCCCACCGATTCGAGCTTTACGGCCTGGATCCGTGAGGGGCTGCCGGGCGAACACGACTAACAGTCTGGTCGCGTGGTCTAAATCGGCGGTCACCCTAAAGATCACCGCATAAAGAACGGGTACGATCACCATCGTCAGAACGGTCGCCACAACGAGCCCGGCGATGATCGTGACTGCCATCGACACGAACGAGCATGCCATCGACGACGACAATGGCGTTATCGACCAACATGCCAAGAGAAATGCGTTCGAGCGCAACATTCACGGAGTCGAGAAATGGAAAGCTGTCGGCAATCGTCAGCACGAGCATGAAGCCGATCAAGAGGCCACTGCGTAGTCCCATGAAGACCAGCAAATCGTCGACCACAACGGAGAATCCACCGCCCGGAGGTAGACTGCGCTGGGCATCGCTGACCTTTCGTCGAAGCTCGCACCAGACCTGCGGCAGCGTCGACTTGTCGTACTGGTCCTTGATCCGAACCGTGACGACCGACATTCCGCGATCTGGTTTCGACTCGACCTCCTTCAATTGGCCCAGCTGCTGTGCAGCAACCTCGATCTTTTCACTGACTTCCTCGGCGACTTCGGAGGCCGACGCGCCAGCATATGGGGTATGGAGTTGAAGGACATCAGTCCGACGCCAAGGAGAACAAAGACGAGAAACAGGGTCGTTGTGCGATTACGTAGGGCGATATTCGCGAGGTTCATGATGTCTCCGCTATTGCGTCAATCTTGACACGACGAATCCGTCGTGAAGGAAACTCACGCCCGAGACCGCAACCCACTCATTTCCCGATAACCCCTTCGTGACCCGAATGTGGCCCTCGCAAAGCATCTCCTTGCCGGGAGTCGGAAACGAAAGCGTCGTCGCGAATCCGCGACCATCGAGTGCGTTGATCGAAATCGTGGGACGCGTTCGGTGCGTGCGTTCCTCGAGACTAACGCCGTCTTCCATCCTCGCGGCATCCTGCTCAGAAATCGGGTGGCGCTACATCCTCACCACAAGCGACCAGAATCATGCTGGCGATGGCGAGCAACAATGCAGGTTTCAAAATGTTCATTCTGGACGGCCCTCCGTCGAGGTCGTGGACACTCAAATTGGCACCACGAGGCTCTTGCACGATGCTAGGCTATGCACTCGAATTGGACTCGTGCCGGGGCATGGAGTTGGTTCGCGGGTGCGATGTCACTAGACTGACGTTCGGATTTGCCCTATTACAATGGTTGGACATGTGGCGAGGAGGCAACAAGTGGGCTCGGAACATTGCGATGTCTTGATAGTAGGCGGTGGGCCCGGTGGAATCAGCGCGGCGAGCAAGATCGCGCTCAGCGGGAAGAAGTCGATCATCATCAACGATGGTCCGTTGATGGGTTACGGGATTGAGGGGGCATTCAAGTCCAAGGCTGGGTACGAAATCGCGCGTGAGTACACACACGTCTCCTTTCGTGACGACGTGTTCGGGCAGATTCCAGCGATGGATTTTGGCTCACTCCAGCGAGGCATCGAGCAATCGGCCGCCAGCTTGACCTCTATGTTGGAAGCTCGTCTATCGCGGCTCGACATCGAAGTCGTGCAGGGCCGAGGCACATTCTTGGATCCACACACCATAATGGTCGGCGATACGCAGTATTCAGGAGACCATATCGTCATCGCCACCGGGACGCGACCGAGAACGCTGCCAGGCGTAACCGTCGATGGGAGGAGAGTGATCACCAGCGACGAGGCAGTCAACTTGTCGCGTTCGCCGAAAAGTGTGTTGATTTTGGGCGCCGGAGTCATCGGCTGTGAGTTCGCCACCATGTTCAACGCCATGGGTTCAGAAGTTCATCTCGTGGATTCCAAGGAACACATCATGTCCAACGAAGACACGGATATCAGCGCATTTATTCAACATGCGTTTGACGCCATGGGCATCCATGTCATCCCCTCCAGTCGCTTCGAGAGCCACGCGTTATCGGAGAACTCCGTCCGCACCGTGTTATCGACTGGAGAAATCGAGACCGAGATGATTCTGCTGGCCGTGGGACGCACCCCCTGCACGAATAGCCTTGGCCTCGAGACAGCGGGCGTCACGATCGACGAGCGTGGAAACATTCTGGTGAATTCGAACTGTCAGACCAACGTCGCTCACATCTATGCCGTGGGCGATGTCGGAACGCGAGACGTACCCAGCGACTTGTCACTCGTTCATGTCGCTGAAGCCGAAGGACGATCGGCCGCCGCGCATATTCTCGGTACCCAATGTGCTCAAGGCCTGGACCACGTCCCCTACATCGTGTTCTCCGCTCCCATGTTGGCGGGTGCCGGCGTGACCGAGGCCTACGCACGAGAACGCTGCGGAAGCGTTCGAGTCGGTAAGTACCCCTATACGCGTAATCATCGCGCCCATGCGATCGCCCCACCGATCGGATTCGTGAAGCTCATCGTCGGCCCGCCCGGCGATGACCGGATTCTCGGCGTCCGCGCCCTAGGCCCGAGCGCCGATACGATTGTCGGCGCCGCGGCCATCATGATCGAACGAGGGCTCCCCTACACCTACATCCTCGAGTCGATCTTTCCGCATCCATCGCTACTGGAATGCTTGAAGGGGGCAGCGGAAGTCATTGCCGGCGATGCTCTCCAGTACGAAGAAGGCGAAGAACTCACCATCGCACAAGCGTACAGCGGCAGGAGTTCGCGGACCGATCGAAATGATTCCGCCCACTTTCTTGAGTGAGATCCAGCAGTAGGAAACGCCGAATCTCGTATTCGATCCGCGCCCCACGCTTTCGCGCCCGATCATTTCTAGGCTCGCGCTCGAAAACCCTCAAATACACCCAGCAAGCCTGCCAGATCTGTCTTTTTCCTGCGTAGTGTTCCGCGCGGAAGATCACGAGGAGTGGACGCCACTCGAGTTCGCCCGCGCTTGCTTCCCGATCCATAATCGTTCTCTGTCGTCGTAGACCGCCGGCGGCGTCGGGGGCCTAGTTTCGGGTTGTGATTTGGGCGCGGTTGGGGCGCGGTTGGGGCGCGCAATCCGGGCCATGGACCGAGTCGCAATCCGGTCATTGTATCCACGGGTCCGCGCAGTTCCGGGGCCCCCAGCATGCCCAAGCAAGCGCTCGAGCCGCAGCGCAAGGCCCCGGCAACTTCGTTCGACCGAACTCCAGTCGAAGTCGGACAGTAGCCGATGGGCCCCCTTGCCAGGGATCGCGGGTTATAGTGGGGAGCAGCCATGAACCTCTCCCACCCAACCTCCGCCGTGGCCGTCCAGCCGGCTCCAGCGCTCTCGCTGGTCTTCCCCGCCTTCAACGAGGCCTCGAATCTTCCCGCGCTTCTCGAGAGTGCGCTTTCGATTGGCGTAGGCCTCGATGTCGATTTCGAAATCGTCATCGTCGATGATGGTTCGCAAGACCGAAGCGCGGAACTACTCATCGCCGCCTCCCAGCAAGACCCACGAATTCGCGCCGTGCATCACGCCGCCAACCAGGGCTACGGCGCAGCGCTTCGCTCCGGACTCCGCGAAGCCCGGGGCGAACTCGTCTTCTTTAGCGACGCCGATCTCCAGTTTGATCTGGCAGAGATTCGAAGGCTGCTCGAATTCGCCGAGGCGTTCGATATCGTCGCCGGATATCGCGCACCCCGGCGAGACCCCTGGATTCGGCGCGCAATCGCTGGATTATGGGGCGGACTCGTTCGCCTCCTATTCGATCTGCCCGTCCGCGATGTCGACTGCGCCTTCAAGGTCTTCCGGCGCGAAGTGCTCGACGCGATTCCGATCGAATCGATCGGTGCTTTCGTGAACACCGAGATCCTGGCCCGCGCACGAGCCGCAGGATTCGTCATCAAGCAAGTCCCCGTCACGCATCGCCCGCGCCAATCGGGTCGCCAGACCGGCGCGCATCCACGCGTGATCCTTCGCGCCATCGTCGAACTCTCCCAGCTCTACAGCGAACTTCGCGCGCCGATGGTTCGCCGACTCCCACCCGCCGATACTTCAGGTGCGCGCGGCCGCCGCCGGCCACGCATCCGAAATGTCACCGACCTGGGTCCCTTCGGCACGACCCAATAGCCAACATGCGACTTCTCCTGGTCGGCGCTTTCCCCTATCCCCACAATCAGGGCTCCCAGATCTACTTTCAGGAACAGGCCATCGCGCTGCGTTCTCTGGGTGCCGAAATCTCGCTTCTGACCTACGGCGAGGCGAACTCCGGCGGTCACCCCGAAGCAAAAGCAAGGTCTGCCCAGTACTGGCGAGCCCTCGATGGTTTCGATCACCACCGGTCGCCAAAATGGACGGCTCCCACCACAACTCGCGCCGGACCCAGCTGGTCGAAGCCCTTGGCGGATCTAGGCCTTGCCATGACGCTTCGCGACGCAATTGCGTCACACTCCGGAGATGACGCATTTGACGCAATCCTGACGCACAACGCAGAAGCGACCCTGACAGCCCTCCACGTGCTCGATCGACCTCGGCCACCGATTCTCTACTGTGCGCATACGCTCCTGGGCCAAGAGCTGTCAGCCTACCTAAGAGGCCCTAAAACAAACAGTTTTATCGACAAACACAACCTCGTTGACTCAGCGGGCCGGATCGCGAATCTCCTGAATCGGCTCGGCGGAGGAATCGATGACTGGATGGCTCGACGCGTCGACGGCTGGATCGCTTTGACGCATTCGGCAGAATGCGTCATGCGTCAGGATGAGACCCGACCGGGCGCACAAATTCCGCCTGCCGTTCCCGATCCAATGGTCCATCCGGGGAGGCTGGAGCCCGATGCGATTGCGCGCAGCCAGCATCTGGAACCCAATGGGTTCCTGCTCTATTCGGGAAACCTCGACGGATATCAAGAACTGGACATCCTTTGCGAGGCTGCGGCGCAGCTGGCGAGTCGACCCAGCGGCCATCGAATGCCCCTGGTCATCGCGAGCCATTCGGATCGGTCGGTGGTCGGCTGGTCCGATTCCATGCCGGGGGTCGAGTTTCGGCGCGTGGAATCCGTCGCCGAGATGCAGGCGCTGCTAGCGAGCGCTCGGGCGAGCCTGCTGCTGCGGCGGACCGGGGGTGGATTCCCGATCAAGCTCGTCAACAGCCTGGCCGCCGGCACGCCGGTCATTGCCTTCCGGGAGCGGGAATGGGGACTCGAGCACGAGGTCAATAGCCTGATTGGCTCGCCTCTACGCCCCGTCGAGTCGTTGGTCGCGGCGATCGAGCGGATCAAAGGGGACGACCTACTCGCGCGCAGACTCGCCCTTGGAGCGCGCCAGCTCTACCTCGCGAGGCACCAGCCAGAGCCCGGGGCGAAACAGCTGTTGGCTCTGATCGGAAGACTGACGCAATCGAAGGCGCGAGGCTGACTCGATCTCTCGGCGACCCTCTCCTCCGATCCCCCAAACCCGGCCCACCAAAGACCGACGTGCCATTTCGACCAAGGTCCCTAAACTGGGCCCCGCTCGGTCCCCGATTTCTCGGGAGCCGGGCTTTCGCCGTTCTTCGACGAACACTTTTCATTGGATGAGTCGTCGAGGCCGAAGCGGCAGAAGCGAGGGGAACGAGTCGACGATGAGTGCGGAACCGAAATCGGGCGACGCCGCCCGCGAACGTCCGCGATCGACCCCGCGCGGCAACACGCCCTTCGATCGCTTCGTGCGCGATGCGCAAGCCACGGGAAAGCTGGCTCGCCTAACGGGCCTGCGCGGCGCGGCGAATCGGGTCGCCGCGAGTCATCTCATCCGGGCCCACGGCGATCGCCCGGTCCTGTATATCACGCCGAATTCACGCGCCGCGGATTCCACGGTCGCGGCGCTTCGCGGAATGCTCGGAGAGCGCGAAGAGAAGTCACGCATTCGATCTTTCCCGCGCCATGACACCCTGCCCTTCGACCGCTTCTCGCCGCAGCCCTTTCTCGTTAGCCAGCGGATGGAAGTCCTGCATCGCCTCGATCAGGCACGGCAGGGAGATGTCGACGAGACGACCCCGATCATCGTCGCGCCACTCTCCGCCCTTGCCCTGCGGCTTCCCTCCCGTGAGATCTTGCGGGCTTCGACCGAACGCATCTCCGTCGGGGACTCCGTAGACCGCGATCTGATGGCCGCACGACTTGTCGGCCGAGGCTATCAGCGCATGGCGCTGGTCGAAGAACCCGGCGAGGTCGCTATCCGCGGTGACATCATCGACATATTTCCGCCCCAAGGTCGCCTTCCCGTGCGGATCGAACTCTGGGGCGATGAGGTCGATTCAATCCGTGGTTTCGATCCGGCTAGCCAACGCTCCCAGTCGAAATCCTCGACCGTCCTGATTCCACCGCCCCGAGAATTGTTATTCGATCGCGAGGGAATCGTCGAACGATCGGATTCGATCCGACGGCTGGCTCTCGAGCAGGAAATCGCGACATCCGAGATCGATGCGCTCATCGACGCGCTTCTCCGGGGCCACCTCCCACCGGGCGCTGAGTCTCTCGCGCCCCTCATTCAACCGGATCACGAATCCTTCTTCGACTATCTGCCCGACGATATCCTGATTCTGCTCGAAGAGCCCGACGAAGCGGCCGCACGACTGGGTGAAATCTCGGACGAAGTGGCACAGAACTTTGAAGCGGCCAAAGGCGAACGCCTAACGGTGCCGATCGAATCGCTTCTGGTCTCCACCCAGGAGATCTCGCAGATCCTCGAGTCGAGAAAAGCCATTCGAATCGAACGGCTTGATGTCGATTTGTCCGCCGATGAACTGGGCCGACATAGAATTGAAACCCAAAGCCAGGACGAACTTCGACGTGAGCTGGCTTCGAGTCGGAGTCATGAGCGCGCGCTTTCCTCGCTTGCGGACCGATGTCATGCATGGCTCGGCGACGGATGGCGGGTCGTCATCGCCTGCAGCACCTTGTCGATTGCCGAGCGAATCAAGTCACTGCTCGCGGATTACGACCTCGATGGACAGGTCGCCACCGACCCCCGACCGGTCTGGCACTGGTCCATGCCCGGACGTCTCGAATTTCGCGTCGTCGATCAGGGCGAAGGATTCGTCTGGCCGGCACAAGCACTCGCCATCATCACGGATGAAGAAATCTTCGGCGTCCGTGAGCGAAAGCGAAACCGGGCGAGTTGGCGCGAAGGCCAACGCCTCGATGGGATCGCACAGCTCGCACCCGGGGATTTCCTGGTCCACGCCGATCATGGCATCGGCATCTATCGCGGCCTGATGGAACTCAAGGCCGGCGGCACTTCGAGCGAACTCCTCGCCATCGAATTCCTGGGCGGCGACAAACTCTTTCTACCCGTCGACCGTCTGAACCGGGTCCAGCGCTACGGGGCGGCCGACGGCGTCAAGCCGCGCATCGACAAACTCGGCGGCGAGACCTGGGAGAAAACTAAAGGCAAGGTCAAGGCGAGCCTTCGCAACATGGCCGGCGAACTGCTCTCGCTGCATGCGGCCCGAGAACTCGCCCCGGGCTTCAGCTTCTCGCCCCGGGATACGGAGCTCGAAGAATTTGAAGCGACGTTCGCCTTTGAAGAAACCCCCGACCAAATGTCCGCGATCAATGATGTCCTCGAAGACATGAACTCGGAAAAGCCCATGGATCGATTGGTCTGTGGCGACGTGGGTTATGGAAAGACCGAAGTTGCCATTCGCGCAGCCCTACGGGCCGCCCTCGATGGCAAGCAAGTCGCGATCCTCACGCCGACCACGGTGCTCTGCCAACAGCATTTCGAAACCTTCACGGAGCGATTCAAAGACCAACCGATTCAAGTCGAAATGCTCTCGCGCTTCTGTTCACCCAAGGACTCACGCGCCACCCTCGAAGGGCTAGCCACCGGTCGCGTCGACGTCGTGATTGCGACCCATCGAATTCTTCAGAAGAACGTGCAGTGGCATGATCTCGGACTCCTCGTCATCGACGAGGAACAGCGCTTCGGCGTGTCTCACAAAGAGCGAATCAAGAAGATCAAGAAAACCGTCGACGTTCTCACCCTCACCGCGACCCCAATCCCTCGCACATTGCAGATGGCCTTCACCGGCATCCGCGATCTATCCGTCATCGAAACGCCACCCGTCGATCGACTCGCCATCCGAACTCAGGTCTGTCGTTTCGACGAGGGCTTGATCCGAGAAGCAATTCTTCGCGAGGTTCGTCGCGGTGGCCAATGCTTCTTCCTGCATAATCGCGTCCGCACCATCGGTGCGATGGAGGAATTGCTCGAGCGGCTCGTTCCCGAAGTGCGCGTCATGGTCGCCCATGGCCAGATGAAGGAACGCATACTGGAGGATCGAATCCATGCCTTCTTGCGCAAGGAGGCCGACGTACTCCTGTGTACCACGATCATCGAGAGCGGTATCGACATGCCGAACGTCAACACGATCCTGGTCAATCGCGCGGATGCACTGGGTCTCGCCCAGCTCTACCAGTTGCGCGGACGCGTCGGAAGAAGCTCGCGAAGAGCCTACGCCTATCTGTTGGTGCCCACACAGCTCGGTTCGCTGTCCGCGGACGCACAGAAGCGACTCGAAGCCATTCAGGATCTGTCGGAATTAGGCGCTGGTTTTCGACTCGCCAATCTCGACCTCGAAATTCGCGGCGCCGGAGACCTGCTCGGCAGTGAACAGTCAGGGAATCTGCGATCGGTCGGGTATGAGACCTATATGGAGATGCTTGAGGAGACGATCCATGAACTCTCGGGACAGGCGCATGAAGAATGGATCGACCCCGAGATCAAGCTCCCGGTCGTCGGACGCCTGCCCGACAATTATGTCGAAGATGTGAGTCAGCGGTTGGTGCTCTACAAACGGCTTTCCAGCGCGCACGATGAAAATGAAGTCGCTCTGATTCGCGACGAACTCCTGGATCGCTTCGGCCGTTTGCCGGCGGAGGCCGAGAACCTGTTCGAAGTCATCCGACTCAAGATCGCGGCGCGCAGGCTCGGCATCGTTCGGGTCGAAACTGCGCGGGGGGAAATTGTCCTGCAGGTCGCAGCCAAGAGTCAGATCGATCCAGACCGACTCGTCCAACTTCTTTCCCATTCTCGCGGTGGCCTACGGGTCACCCCCGAACAACGCTTGATCGCCAAGGCACCGGGACCCGAAGGTGGCGCGCCGGCGTTATTCGATGCGGTTCGAACCCTGCTCCGGAAATTGTCGGGGAAATGAGCCGGCGATCAGTCGAGCGGCGATCAACCAAGTGCCTCCCGAATAACAGACAAGACCCGGTCGGGCCGAGAACGCTCGGTGTAGTCGGCGGCTTGATCGATCCAGCGAACAGTGCCCTTTGCATCCGTGAGGATCGTCGTAGGAATCGGCAGTCCTTCGATGCCCGGGGGTGTGACTTTTCGTGCTGTATTCTCGATCCCATATTGGCGCGTCACTGCGAGATCACGGTCGGATAACATAATGGCCTGTGCACCGTGCTTCTGCCTTCCTTCCGCGATCTGCTTTGGCGTGTCCGTGCAAAGGGTCACCATCGCGATGTTGTGAGCGTCCAAGTCCGTGCGAAGTTCTTCCCATCGCCGTAACTCGGCGACACAGTAGGGTCACCAGTGGCCACGGAAGAACTTCATCAAGATGGGTCGCCCGTTCAAACTGGCGAGATCAAAAGCCTTGCCCTCGTGGTCCAAGGCCGTGAATGCGGGAAGCACCTGACCAACCGCGATGGCTGGTTCTTGCTTCGATTGGGGTGCGAGTACTTGGAGCACAACGGCGATCGATCCCATCGTCGCCGTGAGCCCGGCCAGAATTCCGCCGACCAGACCCGGGCTTTGGGTGAGAGCGATGACCGAGAGAACGAGTGCTGTGGCGATCATCGCTGAAGGCAGACGGCGTCCGCTGTCGATCTCGACGCGACTGATCAGGCGCATCCAAAGCGCGATCCCGCCTATCAAGAGTCCGACGGCGATTCCCGCCAAGATCAAACCAGTCATTCAAGTACTCCTGTCCAAGTTCGTTGTAGGAACGATGATAGGCCGATCGCCTTTCACTTGTTCTCGATTTGAACCCGCTTCTGATGGGACCCCTATATTTGTTCGAGTCACGGCCTATCCGGTCGCGGGATCGAGACCTCAACTGAAAAACGGGCTGCCACAATCTGACTTTGGCGTCGTTTCTGCTGAAAAGGGCATCGGAGCCATGCTTGGCTCAGTCATCCCTGAGCCTTCTAGCGCTTTCTCATCACTCTCGGATGGCTCGGCTTGAGCCTGAAGCGAAGCCAGGGTGGCCGGGCCATTTCTTCAGGACGTAATCGAGGCCGGATGTAGGGCCGAAAGAGTTTCAATCAGCTCGGCCGCCGTCGCGCGCGATGGATCTTCGAGCCACCACAAGAGCGTCCCGAGTTCCATCGAAAGATACGCACGTGCCGCGAGCTCGAGATTGAGATTGGCCGAGATGCGACCTTCGATTTGCAGTTGCCGTAGCCCCTCGGCCAGCGGGCGAGCTGATTCCGAAACGACCGCACCATGCCGAGCTGCGCCGGCGCGCTCGCGACCGAACGCCACGCGATAGGCCTCGGAATGACGTTCCGCGAAGTGGACCGCTGCCTCGACGGTTTTCAACGCCTGCTCCCTCCGGTTTACAGGCACCTGACGAATGGCCTTGAGGCGGGCTTCGCGCAGCCCGGACAGGGTTCGAAGCTCGATTTCTCGAAGCAGCGCCTGCTTGTCCGAAAAATGGGCGTAGAAGGTTCCGATCGCCAGACCGGCTCTGCGGGCGATCAAATTGCTGTTGACGCGCTCCGTTCCCCGGCTGGCAAAGAGTTCGAGTCCCACCTGGAGCAGTCTCGACTGAGCGTCTTCGATCTTGGGTCTCGGCATCGTCAAATTATAACTGATTTATTTATCGTTATTTTTAATTTTTAGCGGGGCCGGCCCATCTCGGCCCTTTTTAATTATTGATTAATCAATCATAAATAGGTGGAATGAAAAAATTTCCGTAGTCCACCCGTTTGGGTGGGTTTTCTGCGAATGACATGCTCCTTGTTCTGCCGATTGAAGCAGGACGCGATCTGTGCAGCTACATGAGAGCACCGCTTCTGGAAAGCACAGATCGCTCCCGTCCGAGGGGACTGCCACACAGACGGCCGGAAGAGAAGAGGGAGCGGCTTCGACCAGGAAGACAATCGGGATCATTCAGGCGCGAATGGGATCCGAGAGGCTGCCGGGCAAAATCCTGGCGCCCCTGGGCGGACGGCCTCTGCTGGCACAGCTCTGCTCGCGGATCCGTCCGGCGCGAGTCGACGAGTGGTGGCTTGCGACGAGTGCGGATCCCGCGGACGACGTGACGGAAGCGAAGACGCCAAGCGCGCCGATGCGATTCGGCTTCGCAGCGGCATGGCCCAGGGCGACACAGATGCTGAAGCAGTTGGTGAATCGCATCGGGGTGCGGCCGGAGCTGGCGAAACGCCCAAGTTGAGCCCCGGACTTCCTCTGGGATATGGAGCTGAGCTCGTTCGGCTTTCCGCTTTGGAGAGGGCGGCGACAGAAATTCTCGACGATCAGTATCACCATCGCGTTCATGTGACGAGTTGGCTGTTGAGCGGCGGTGCGCGTCCGGTGACGATGGATCCGGCCAATCAGAACCGATCCGTTCGTTTGATATTCCGACACCCCATGGCTGGCCCGATCGACCCGACTGGCGCTGGACCGTGGATACCTATGAAGATCTGGCGATGGCGCGTAGTGCTTTTCGTCTGTTCGGGCTCGCGGCAGCGAACATCGAATATCCCGCGATGGTGGCATTGCTCGATCAGCATCCAGAAATTTCGGACTTGAACCAGCACATCAGCCACAAGCGATTGGGGGAAGGGTGATCTCGACCCAACCAATCTTCGATCCGACGGCTTTCGAAGGCGCGGGCATCGGCGTAAGCGGGGGCGGGTCTCATCTGGGTCGCGCAATCGCCCCTGGACTGGCGGAGTCAGGCGCGACGGTTGTGATCTTCGGTCGCCGGCACGCGCCCCTCGAAGAAACGGCCAAGCTCGCGAGCGATCTCCCGGGGACGATTCTCTTTGAAGTCGCGTACCAACACGAGGACGAGGATCTAGAACGCGTACTCGATCGCGTCGAAAAGGAATCGGGGGGTCTCCGCGGATGGGTCGACAATGCATGTGGTGGTCCGAGTTCGCAGTTTCTGAATCTTGACCGTCGGGCCGTTCTCGAATCAGTCGAAAGAACCCTCGCCGATTTGATCATGGCTACAGAAGCGGCCGCCAAACGTATGATTTCGCGAGGGCAGGGCGGTTCGATCGTGAACCTGTCTTCGATGTATGGAATGGTTTCTCCTCAGCCAGAGACCTACGCCGAACATCCCCAGTTTCATAACCCGCCGGCTTATTGCGCCGCCAAAGCCGGAGTGATCGAATTCACACGTTATGCCGCCTGCCACTTGGCCAAAGATAATATCCGAGTGAATTGTGTGAGTCCGGGGCCCTTTCCCACGAACGCCGTCCATGCCGAAGGCGCATTCATCGATGAACTCGAACGCCGCGTCCCGCTCTGTCGAGTCGGAAACGCAAATGAACTCGCGGGTCCCGTCGCCTTTCTGCTTTCCCCAATGTCGAGTTTCGTCACCGGACATAATCTGGTCGTCGATGGAGGATGGACATCGCTGTAGCCATGGATCACTCAACGTCGCAGGGGACGAGAATGCGCGATCCCCGTCGCCTTACGCTCGGCAGCGCCCAATGGGGCATGCCCTATGGCATCGCGAATCGACACGGCTGCGGTGGTCGACTCTGGCGAACCCTTCTGGCTGAACGTGAGGCCGGCCGCATCGATGCGCTGGGGATCTCCGCCGCAACACCCGAGGAAGCCTGGGCCGCACTCGCAGACCCGAACATCGAAGTTCTTCAGGTCGCCTCGAGCCTGCTCGCCTTACGACTCTATCGACAGGATTTCTTTCCCCGAGCCCGAGAGCTCGGTCGCACCATCTATGTCCGTTCGATTTTTCTTCGGGGCGTCGCACATCTGGAGCCGCAGACATTGCCCCCCTCGCTGCGTGACCTGGTCGAGCCGATGCGCACGATTTTCGCGTTCGCCCGCAAGCAGGATGTGGCGCCGCGAGCGCTCTACCTCGCCTTTGCCCGAGAGATTCCCGCGGCGCATCCGGTTATCGGCTGTGAAACGGACGACCAACTCGAAGGCCTGCTTGAGGATTGGGAGAGTGACAAAATCGATGCCGCAGCCATGGCCCAGCTCGTCGAGTCGTTGCCCACCCTCGAGGCCGAGGCCGTGGATCCCTCAAAATGGGGCGACACCCGAATCGAAGACGGAAATGGCCGGGACGCGGTCGGCAACCAAACAGAGACCGCGAGCGTCGCTGCCGCTACCATAGGCGCCACAGACACGATCAGTACGATGCGCGTCTAGTCGCGGTCCGGATCCCGGGTCGCGAGTCCCGGAGGTTCGACACTTTGACCGAAGTATGCGCTTTCGCGCCGACCGAAGTATGCGCTTTCGCGCCGCGCTCGTCCGCCTGCGCTCAACCATTCAAGACTTCGAGGACCCGCCTCGGCTACGCGCTCATCTGCATGGTCGCGCTCGCGATGGCAAGCGCGCTTCCTACGATCGCCAGTGCCGAGCGTCAGGTCGAGGCGATCGCGGCCCAGGTCGGCAACGAAATCATTCTGCTCTCCGAAGTCCTAGAACTCTCGGCGCCAGTCGAAGAGCGAATGCGCCAAGCCGGCGTGCCCGCCTCCGAGATTGCCACCGTGCGAAAGAACGCTCTGGATCGATTGATCGAAGGGAAGCTTCTCAGTTCGGTCGTCGGTCGCTTAGAGCTCGATGCCGATCGTGAGGAAGTCGACGCAGCCATCTCGGCCATCGCCTCCGACAACAATCTTTCAATCGAACAGCTTTTTCGAAGCATCGTCAGCCATGGTCTCACCATCGAGGAGTACCGGGCCAAGATCAAGAGCGAGGTCGAACGCAGTAAAGTCGTCAACGCCATGGTTCGCTCCCGCATTCAAATCTCGGACGAAGAAATCGAAATCCTTTACGAAGAACAGTTCAGCCAACAACACAGCGGCGGCGAGGAGTTCAATCTGCTTCACCTGATGGTGTCGGCGCCTGGAGAACGAGCCCAGTCGCCGGATGCGGCCTGTCAGATCGTGGCCGAAACGCGCGAAAGAATCGAATCGGGAGAGCTGACATTTGGGGAAGCTGCCCAGCAGGAATCCGACATGAACCCCGAGCGCGGTGGCCAGCTCGGCTGGATGCATCGCAATGATCTCGCCGGTTGGATGACCGACTCAACGGACAAAATGGATGCCGGCGACCTCAGCGAAGTCATCCGGATGCCTTTCGGATGCAATCTCCTGCAGGTCATCGACCGACGTCCCTTCGAGCGCATCGAACTCGAAGACGCGAAGCCTCAACTCCAGAACATCGTGTTCCAGCGCAAGACCGAAGAGAAGTACACCGAGTGGCTCGACGAGCTTCGCAAACACACCTACATCGAACGCAAGACCAACTTCGGTGGCTAGGGGAACCCGCCGGGTCAGCCCGCCCGTCGTGCGGACATAATTTGAGCAAATCGGTGACCGAATCAAGCCTCGACCGGATGAGCGGACGGACGGACGCGACCGATGCACAGGCGCGAGATTTCGAGACGATTGCGGCGCTCGCGAGCAATGGCGATCCCATCGAAATCACGATCCAGGGTGCCCGCACACATAACCTACAAGACATCGATCTACGCATCCCCCGCGACCGCTTTGTGGTCATCACGGGGCCCTCGGGTTCGGGAAAGTCGAGCCTCGCCTTCGACACGATCTATGCCGAAGGACAGCGACGTTATGTGGAAAGCCTGTCGGCGTATGCACGCCAATTCCTGGATCAACTCGCCAGACCCGATGTCGAATCGATCGACGGACTCTCCCCGGCTGTAGCGATCGAACAGAAGGGCGTCGGCCGTAGCCCTCGCAGCACAGTCGGAACGATTACCGAAATCGCCGACTACCTACGTCTGCTCTACGCGCGTGCGGGCACCGCCTATTGCTGGACATGCGACACCCCGATCTCCAGCCAGGCCCTCGAGGAAATGGTCGACCGGATCTTCACTCTTCCGAATGGCACAAAGATTCAGATCCTCGCGCCCATCGTCCGCGGCCGAAAGGGTCAGTACAAAAAGGAGCTTGAGCGTTTTAGGCGCGATGGCTTCGTCCGCGCGCGCATCGATGGCAAGATCGTCGATCTGTCCGAGGACATCGAGATCGCCCGCAATGTCCGACACGACATCGAGATCGTGGTCGATCGGCTCGTCGTCAAGGAAAGCGCGCGTGCGCGCCTAACTGAGTCGCTCGGGGCGGCGCTGCGACTCGCTGATGATCTCGCACTGATCGATATCGTTGACCGCAGCGGAAGCGAAGCTTGGTGGCTATCGCGAACCGGTGCATGTCCGACCTGCGACAATTCATTTCCCGAGATCTCGCCGCGACTCTTCTCCTTCAACAATCCCTTCGGCGCGTGCAAAGCCTGTCACGGCCTCGGCGTCGAATCCGTGTTCGATGCGGCGCGCATCATTCCCGATGAAAGCCGGTCGATTCAGGAGGGTGCTATCGCACCTTGGGATCTCGAAGACAACCACGACTACTACCACCGCCTGCTCGAAAATCTGGCGACCCGCTATTCCTTCTCCCTCGACACACCCTGGAAGAAGCTCCCCAAGGCGCTTCGCTCGAAACTAATCAGCGGCGACCCAAGCTTCGAGCTGGAGATCGAAGTTCCAGTCGCTGGACGGGGTCGGCGACGACCCACACGCAGCGAGGTGATCCGGAGACCCTTTGATGGCGTGATCGGGGACCTGACACGGCGCCTAGAAATCGGTGGCGGCCGTGGACGGTCGGCGCTCGCGCGATTTCGCCGGGAACAAACATGCCCGGAATGCCAAGGGGCGAGGCTTCGCATCGAAGCGCGCCATGTTCGCGTCGGAGACTGTTCACTTCCCGAACTCACACAACGCTCGATCTCGGAAGTCATCGCCTTTTTCGCCGAACTGAAGCTGCCTTCCAACCTGGCGCGAATCGCCGAACGCATCGAAATGGAACTTCGCGAACGGCTGGGATTTCTCGAACAGGTCGGCCTCGGCTATCTCAGCCTCGATCGCCCGGCCGCAACACTCTCAGGTGGTGAGGCACAGCGGATTCGCCTCGCCACGCAAATCGGCGCGCGCTTGATCGGCGTGCTCTACATCTTGGATGAACCCTCGATCGGACTGCATTCCCGAGACAACGACCGGCTGCTCCAGAGTCTCGAAAGCCTGCGCGATCTCGGAAATAGCCTGATCGTCGTCGAACATGATGAAGCCACGATCCGCCGCGCCGATTACGTGATCGACATCGGACCCGGCGCCGGCATCCACGGCGGCCTCATTGTCGCCGAGGGCAGCCCCGATGAGATCATCTCCGCATCCCATTCAACCACAGGCGATTTCATCTCCGGCCGCCGTCGTATCGAAACTCCTAAGCGAAGACCAACGAACATGAAGAACGTTCTTCGACTAAGAGGTTGCCGCACCAACAATCTCAAGAATGTCGATCTCGAAATTCCCCTCGGCTGTTTGACGGTCGTGTCCGGGGTTTCGGGCAGCGGCAAGTCGACGCTGATCAATGACACACTACATCCGATTTTGGCGGCGGAACTGCATGGCTCTCTGGTCGAGCCCGGTGAGCACCTTTCCATGAGCGGCCTGGACCAGATCGACAAAGTGGTCGACGTCGATCAAAGCCCGATCGGCCGCAGCCCACGCAGCAATCCGGCCACCTATAGCGGCGCCTTTACGGGTATCCGCAGTCTTTTCGCACAGGTTCCCGAGGCTCGGGTGCGAGGCTGGGATAGTGGACGGTTCTCCTTCAACGTAAAGGGGGGGCGATGCGAAGCATGTGAGGGCGACGGCGCGATTCGTATGGAAATGCAATTTCTCCCGGATGCGTTCGTCGGATGTGAAGTCTGTACAGGCCGACGCTATGACCGTGAAACCCTCAGCATCCGGCATCGTGGCAAGTCGATCGCGGATGTTCTGGAGATGACGGTTGTCGAAGCCCTCGCACTCTTCGAAAACATCCCTACGATTGCCCGACCCCTACAGGCTCTCTCGGATGTTGGCCTCGACTATCTTCGTCTCGGTCAATCCGCAACGACGCTTTCCGGGGGCGAGGCACAGCGCATGAAGCTCGCAAAGGAGTTGGCTCGGAAAGCCACGGGGCGCACGCTCTATCTACTCGATGAACCCACGACGGGTTTGCATTTTGTCGACGTGGAACAACTTTTGGGCCTCGTCGACCGCCTCGTCGACAGAGGCAATACGGTGGTCATCATCGAACACAACCTCGATGTCATTCGTTATGCCGACCATATCGTGGACCTCGGACCTGAAGGCGGCGACGCTGGCGGAAAGATCGTGGTTGTCGGCACACCGGAAGAAGTCTCACAATGCGCGGAGTCACATACGGGTGTTGCTCTCGCGCTCGCGATGGAGTCGCAGCAGTTACTCCCAAAGCAGCGGGCAACCGTCAGGCAGATCGGATTGGATTCATGATGGGACCGAGTGGCAATGATGGAGACGGGCCCTATCCCGATCTTCGAAGCGCTTTCATGCTCACGATTTTTGCAATGCTGGCCGCCGGCTTCACAGGGATCGCGTTCATCGACTTCGGACTCCTAGCCGCCGTCGGCATAGGACAAGCCATTGGCGTCGGTGCCGTTGCAACGATGGGCGCGCAGCGCGTGGCCGAACCTCAGGCGCAGCGAATTGGATTGCGCGCACTCGATCTCAAGCTGGTCCCGACGATTCTCTGTCTCGCCCCGGCGGTTCTACTGGTGAGTGAGCTGGACAATTTTGCGGCGGACTGGACCGGAAGCCCAGCCGCCATCGAAGATTCCGAGCACTCGGCAGACCAACTTTCAGGCGACAACCGGGGCCTCGTCGATCGCTACGATACCGACAACGTCGACGCCGAATACGATCGACCCAACAACACCGACAACACCGACATCGCCGACGGCACATCTTCGGAATCCGGGGCGGCGGGTGGGATCGCAAACGCCTCGGACCTGAGGTCACGACTCATCGACCCTGACGATCCGTGGAGCCTACTGTCCGCCTTTGTGGTGATGGTCGGGATCGCGCCCGTCGTCGAAGAATTCCTTTTTCGCGGCGTCATCCAACAGGGTCTCGTTGCTCGCATGGGGCTACTCCGGGGCGTCACCATGGTCGCGATCTTGTGGACCCTACTTCGGCCCGCGCCGATCGCGGGCATCCCGCGCTTCCTGGCCGCCGCGGTGGCCTCCTTTGGATTGGGTTGGGCTCTCGGCATGGTGCGCATCGCGAGCGGTTCGATCCTCGGCTCGATTATGCTGGCCGCCAGCTGGGCGGCGATTGGCCTAAGCGCCGTCGCTCTCGAAGGCCGGGTAGAGCTCCCGGGCATGAACATCGAAGGTACTCATCTCCCCGTGACGATCACGCTGGCCAGCCTCTTCATCGTTGGATGGGCCGGACTCGAAATTTTTCGGGAAGCGGAACGTCGCTTCAACTCGGCGGATGGCGGCGTCGGCGGGCCGGGCCGCCCCACAGGCAGAAGCCGCACGAGCATAAAGGCGCTGTTCGGCGGCGACGAGTAAACTTCAGTCCATGAACGGCGAACCCCGAATCGACACAGCAGCCCTTCAATCCAAACTCGATGACCCACGACTTCGCGTCTTCGACGCCACGCTTCATTTTGCCTCCGACGGAAAGACGCGAAGCGGGCTGAGCGACTGGGAAGCCGGCCATATTCCGGGCTTCCGCTCGGCGGGCCGAATCGCAGGCAGCCAGAACGCACCGTTCACAGGTGTCCTCGACCCTGAAACGGGAACCCTCCTCGGCGAAGACGCACTCCGCGAGTTTTTCGAGGTGGGGGATGCGGCCATCAAGGCGTATACCGATGACGAGAATGCGAATTCGAGACGCCTGGCCGAGCATCTGGGATTTGAGGTGATGGATGCGTCTCGCGACTGAGGCGACTCAACTGGATTCGGACCCCGTCGAACCCAAGAATCGCTTGAGAACCAAAATCACATCCGCGGCGATCTCATCCTCGCTCCGACTCGCATCGATCCGCTCCAGACCGTCGACCTTCAGCACCTTGAAGACCGCGCTCACGCGTTCGAGAAACTCGAGATTCTCGAAGACCGGTTCGCTCTCGCCCCCGCGTGCCGCCACCCGAGCAAGGCCCTCTCTCGCCGATATCTCGAAGAGCAAAACGAGATCAGGCCGAACAAATTCCGCTTCGCTCTCTTGAAGAATTTTCCCCGGATCGAGCCCCCGAGCCCCCTGATAGGCCACGGTCGAAATATACGATCGATCCGAAAGCACGAGTCGACCCGCCCGAAGCGCCGGTCGAACAACTTCGCGCATATGGTCGCGACGATCTTCAAAGAACCACTCGAGTTCCGACTCGGGCGCGACACCGTCTCCCGAACGGGCCATCTCCCGAATCTTGCGTCCCCAAGGCCCATCGGTCGGCTCGCGCGTCACGACGGGATCGATTCCTCGCTCACGTAGATAGGTTCCCGCCCGTCCCAGCTGGGTCGACTTCCCACAACCATCGAGCCCTTCGAATACGATCAGTGTCCCTGGCTTCACGGTGTCTCCGAGAACTGGTGAACTCGTGAACGAGTTCAGCAAACTCGCAAGCGAGTTCGCGTGTTGAGCTTATCGCTTGAGGGGAAGGAGAGCCGGTTTTGATGGCGTTCGGGTGTTGCGCGGGGTTGGTACGGAGTTCGCAATCTAAATGTTCGTCGTCTTCGGACGATGCCCGTCGCGCTCCTCTAACGGGACCGGGAGCAAGGCGGGGCCGAGAGTGCCGGGTGGAAACACAGGGTCGAGTCGGGTTAATTTTACGGGGTGAAATCCGACTCGCGCTTCCGCTCGGCACTTCTCATTTCATGTGGGACGAGTCGAGGGCTGGGCAACCGAAAACAAGACACAGTCCGCGGGACTCGTCGCCGCCTCGTGGCGGCAAGACCCGCAAGACCGAGGCTCATCAGCAATTCGATACCCAGCTCCGGAACCAGAACGACAAGACAAGCGTCTTTCGCTTCTTCGTATCCTCGGAATCTCCTCAGTCGACAGAATTTCGGCTGGGCAGCGTCAATGATCGGATGAAACTATCTTGGACCCGACTTCCGATCTGGCTTCGAGATCCACTTTTCTCAAGCTCTGCGCCTCTGATGGGCTGCCACAGCCTGCGCAAAACAAAAAGGCGCGAAGGTTCTCTTGAACCTTCGCGCCAATTTTCTGCCCAGACTAACGATCAGCCCGACTCGAACTGCGAATCGCGCCTTACATCTGGCCTTGCAGCATGATTGCGATGACCAGGCCGTAGATGGCGATCGACTCGATCAGCACCATGCCGAGGATGAAGTTCGTGAACATCGCTCCGGCGGCGCCTGGGTTACGTGCGATGCCGGCGGTGGTGTTGCCGGCCGTGAGGCCCTGGCCGATGCCACAACCAAGACCGGCCATGCCAACTGCTAGGCCCGCTCCGATTCCGAGGCCGCTGACTGCGGCGCCGTCGGCTGCGAAAGCCGTGGTCGGGGCGAGGAAGAGGACGATTGCCCAAACGAGAATATTCACGATACGACGCATGCTGTTTTTCCTTCTTTCCGAGACCCTCGAACCGGTTTGGCTCCCCCCGTTCGGGGTGGGTCGAATGAACTCCGTCGAGTGTTCTTCACCCGACAAACGAACGGAGCTTGTCCCCGTCCGAAAAACTCCAACTCAAATTCAGGAACCGCCGATCAGTGCGGTTCCTCCAGCGCCTGCCCGATGTAGATCATCGTGAGAAGCGCAAAGACGAAGGCCTGCAAAAAACTAACGAGGAGGCCGAGACCCATGAAGATCGCGGGAATTATGATCGGTACGAGGCTGAGCCAAATCACGACCACTTTATGATCGGCAAACATATTGGCGAGAAGACGAATACCCAGGGTCAGGATTCGCGCTCCATGAAGCACGATCTCAAGGGGCAGGAAGAAGGGCGTGAGGACACGCACGTGGTAGTGCTTCCCGCCCAGTTCCAGGGTCCAGAGTGCTGGGCCCATAAATTGGTAGATGTATTTCCATCCGTGTTGCTTGATGCCGACGAAGTTGTACACGACAAAAGAAATGATCGCCCAGGCGAAGGTCACATTCGCGTCGCTCGTCGATCCGAGCAGGCCGGGAACTAGGCTCATCACATTTGAAACGAGTACGAAGAAGAAAATCGTTCCAACGATTGGGAAGTAGCGGCGCCACTCGTCGCCAATCGTCGTTTCGCCGAGATCGCCTAGCGCCTGGATGATCACTTCGATGACGTTGCGAACGGTAACGCCTTCGTCCGGCAGCACGCCTGCGTTTTCACCGGCGACCGCACGCTTCACGGAAACACCCGCCAGGATCAAGACTCCGGCGGCGAATAGCGCCGAGACAAAAATCCACTCGGTATGAAGTTGATGGGCCAGACTCTCGAAGACGTTCATTGTTCACTCTCGCTGGGTTCCGCGTCGACATCGCCTGCAACCGGTTGCGCGGAATCGCGGCGAATGTCGGCGAAGCTGTCGGCGGAGTTATGGTCGATACTGTCGGTGTTGACGGTGCTCTCGCTATTGCCATCGGAAGGCCAATCATCCGCCGGCCGATCAGAAAATTTGGAAGTAAAGAGACGACCGGCCTTCAAGAGTCGTTCGTCTTCATCTTCGTCGATGCCATCATCAAGAAAGACAGGAAGCGTTGCAGGATCAACGATCGGTGGGCGATTCAGCCAGGCATCGATGATCGTGGCGGGCATCGCGATGGATAGTCCAATCAAGAGGGCAACGGGATTCGCGCCGGCATCCATAGTCATATAGATGGCCACGCCCAGAATGACGAAACGCATGGACAACCCGCCCACCCATCCGCGCGACATCAGCTCACCGGCGAAGAGGCGCTTGGCTGCGCGATGGATTGCACCGAGGTTGATCGCTTCGAGGAATGCACCGGCCGCGAGGCTCGTCGCAAAATGCGGGGTCGCCAACGCCAAAGACGCAGCCACCGCGCTCGCGGAGAGTCCGATATTCCACTGTTCAACTTTGGCCAATTCGAATCCCATTTTCACTCATCATGCTCGTGTTCGCCGCGCAAAACCGAACTCACCCCCGGCAATTCCCCGACCCCGAGATCATCATCGCTTGGCACGATCGCGGGCGTTACTTCCTCTGTTCCGTCTTTCGTGCCGAGTCCAACCGCCGATTCCGGATGAATCTCTTTACCCAACCGCACCAACCGAAGAACCATCGCCGCGAAACCAACGGCCGTTCCGACGAGCATCCCGTAGGGCGCGGTCTCCCACTGATAGTCGACCCAATAACCAAAGCCCCCGGCGACCAAGACCGATCCGATCGCCTCGAAGGCGCCCTGATAGGCTTCGCTGCCTGCCGCGGCGGCCGCGCGTTTCAAACGCTGACGCCCCGGATAGTCGGGCGGCTGACTCACGATCCCTCACCTGGCCTAACTGGCTGCCGCGAATCTCCGCGGCGTCCTGGGTTGGTTGGCCCCGACCTGAACCGTACTCGAACGTGACAATTTCAGTTTGGCCCAGAGGCCCCGAAATCGGCGCGCAGCATAGCCTTTAGACGAACTGGACTCAACGCGCGCGGGCCACTCGGAGCATCGCCCGACCGGCTGAATCGAGGGTTTCGGCGATGTCGCGAGGACGGTGCGCAAGGGACACGAAGCCCGCTTCATAGGGCGAGGGCGCCAGATAGACGCCTTCTTCGAGCATTGCACTGAAGAAGCGGCGGAAGGCGGCTGCATCACTTTGCTGCGCCTGTCCAAAGGAGTCCACGGGGCCCGGATGGAAGAAAAATCCAAACATTCCGCCGACACTTCGCGTGGTCATGGGAATCCCCAATTTTTCCGCGATCTCCGCAAATCCCACCGCCAGCGCACTCGACCGCGCAGCCAGCGTCTCATAGACGCCGTCGGCTTCCAGGAGCTCAAGCGTGACGAGCCCCGCGGCGACCGCAAGGGGATTGCCCGAGAGCGTGCCTGCCTGATAGATGTCGCCTTCCGGTGCGATCCGCGCCATCAAGTCTTTGCGCCCGCCATAGGCGGCCGCCGGCAACCCCCCACCAACGATCTTGCCGAGGGTGGTCAGATCGGGCTTCACCTTATAGAGACGCTGCGCACCGCCTCGGGCGACACGAAAACCGGTCATCACTTCGTCGAAGATCAGCAGCGCGCCATACTCATCGCATAACGCGCGAAGGCCCTTCAGGAATCCTGGAAGTGGCGGAACACAACCCATGTTACCAGCGATCGGCTCGACGATGATCGCGGCGATGTCCTGGCCCCATTTCTCGAAAGCTTTTCGCGTCGCCTTGAGATCGTTGAACGGCGCTACGACCGTAAGATCGGTCATGGCTTTGGGCACGCCGGGCGAACCCGGAATACCAAGAGTGGCCACGCCGCTTCCCGCGCCGACGAGCAAGCCATCCGAATGCCCGTGATAGCAACCATCGAATTTGAGAATGCGCGATCGGCCTGTGACACCGCGGGCTAGGCGAAGTGCGCTCATGGTGGCTTCGGTCCCGGAGCTCACCATCCGGACTTTCTGGATCGAGGGGAGCACGCGGCGGATCGCTTCCGCGAGATCCGATTCCCGCGGCGTCGGTGCACCGAAACTCGTCCCCGATTTCATCGCATCTCGGACGGCAGCCAGGATCTTCGGATGGGAATGTCCGAGAATCATCGGCCCCCAGGAACCGACGTAGTCTATGTATTCGTTCGAATCGATATCACGAATGCGCGCGCCCCTCGCGGACTCAATGAAACGCGGGACGCCGCCCACGGAATTGAAGGCTCGAACCGGGCTATTCACGCCACCGGGAATGGATCGCTTCGCACGCTTGAACTCGCGACGGGAATTCGAAAGGTCCATCGGACTATTCTTCTCCGTCGCCTTCATCCGGCACGTCGGACTCGCCCGTCTCGTCTGCTGAGTCAGAGGAATCGGAGTCGCGCGGCGCGGGTGGTCCAGTTGCTGCCGACGAATCCGCCTCGACTGCTTCGGCGTTCTCGACATCCTCTTCCGCAACTCGTGCGATTGAAACGAGCTTCTCTCCAGCATCGAGATTCATCACGCGCACGCCCTGAGTCGCTCGGCCCATCGAAGAGATACCGCCGACGGGACAGCGCAGAACCTTGCCGCCGTCAGTGATCAGCATGACGTCATCGTCATCGACAACCTGGGCGATGCCTATCACGGGACCATTGCGGTCGTTGGCGCGGATGTTGATGATGCCCTGACCACCACGTCGCTGTGCGCGGTAGTCGGCCAGTGGTGTGCGCTTTCCAAAACCATTTTCTGTAGTCGTTAGGATTTGCGCGTCGCCCGAAAGGATTTCCATACCAACGACTTCGTCGTCACCCCCGAGCGTAATTCCACGAACACCACCTGCCGTTCGACCCATCGCCCGAGCATCCGCTTCTTTGAAGCGAATCGACTTGCCAGAACGCGTCGCCAAAAGAACGTCGTCGCTGCCGCTGCTGCGACCGGCGGCGATCAGTTGATCATCCTCTGAGAGATTAATCGCAATGATGCCAGCCTTCCGGGGATTCGAGAACGCGCGAAGCGAGGTCTTCTTGATCACGCCTCGGCGCGTCGAAAGGATGATGAATTCATCCTCGGCGTCATCGAAACTTCGAACCGGCAGCATCGTCTGAACGCGCTCGTCTGTCTGAAGTTGAAGCACGTTTACAATCGCCTTGCCCTTCGCGGCACGACCTAGCTGCGGCAATTCGTGGACCTTCAACCAATGCAATCGACCCAAGTTGGTAAAGAAGAGGAGATAGGCGTGGGTCGAGGCGACACCGAGATGGCGCACGAAATCTTCTTCGCGCGTCGACATTCCCCGTGCGCCCTTGCCTCCCCGGCGCTGCTGTCTATACAGGGTGACGGGATTGCGTTTGATATAACCGAGATGGGACAGGGTCACGACCATGTCCTCTTCGACGATCAGATCTTCGTTCGTGATTCCATCGATGGCCGGCGCGAGTTCGGTTCGCCGATCGTCGCCGAACTTCTCTTCGATTTCGCGCAGCTCGTCGATCACGACTTCGAGAATCCGTTCGTCGCTCGCCAAAAGATCTTTCAGGTCGGCAATCTTTTCGCGCAGCGCGGCCAGTTCGTCGAGCACTCGCTGGCGCTCCATGGCTGTTAGCGCCCGCAATCGCATATCGAGAATCGCCTGGGCCTGGCGCTCAGAAAGGTCGAAGCGCGTCATCAACTCGCCGCGGGCTGTCGCCGCATTCGAGGCGGCGCGAATCAGGGCGATGATTTCGTCGAGATGGTCAAGCGCAATCGCAAAGCCTTCGAGAATATGGGCCCGGGCTTCGGCTTGTGCGAGATCGTAGATCGCGCGACGAATCACGACCTCCTTGCGAAATTCGACGAAATGACCCAAGGCTGCTTTGACTGAAAGCGTCTGCGGTCGATTGCCAACCAGCGCCAGAAGGTTCACGCCAAAGGTCGTTTGGAGCGGAGTCATCTTATAGAGCTGGTTAAGGATGATGTCCTCGGCCGCATCTTTCTTAAGTTCGATGACGACGCGCATGCCCTCGCGGCTTGACTCGTCGCGAAGATCGGCAATCCCCTGTAGACGACCGTCGCGAACGAGATCCGCAATCCTTTCGAGTAGTAAACTCTTGTTGACCTGATACGGAATTTCGGTAATGACGATTCGCGTACCGCGCTTGTAGGGCTCGAAAGCGGCCTTTGCGCGCAGGGTCAGATGGCCGCGACCATTCGCAAAGTAGCTGCGAATGCCATCGGTTCCGCACAAGATTCCACCGGTCGGGAAATCCGGCCCCGGCATCTTCTCGAGCAGATCGTCGAGTGTGCAATCGGGATTCTCTGCCACCAGAATCAGCGCAGCCGTTAGTTCTCGAAGGTTATGCGGTGGGACATTCGTTGCCATGCCGACTGCGATGCCGGTCGAACCGTTCGCCAGGAGATTGGGAAATCGAGTTGGAAGAACGACGGGCTCTTCCATCTGACCGTCGAAGTTGGGCTGGAACTCGACGGTCTCGCGGTCGATATCCCGAAGCATTTCCTCGGCGAGCTTTGCCAGCCGGGCTTCGGTGTATCGATAGGCTGCGGCGGAATCGCCGTCAATGCTGCCGAAGTTACCCTGGCCATCAACGAGCGGATACCGCAGGGAAAAGTCCTGGGCCATCCGAACCATCGAGTCATAGACGGCACTATCACCGTGAGGGTGGTAATGCTTCAAGACTTCGCCAACGACACCCGCGGATTTTGAATAGGGCCGATTCGAAAGGAGCCCTTCTTGATTCATCGCGTAGAGAATGCGCCTATGAACAGGTTTTAGTCCATCCCGCACATCCGGCAGGGCGCGCTGGATGATCACCGACATCGAATAGGCAAGGAAGGACGAGCGAACTTCGTCTTCGATGTTGACGATCGAAAATTCGCCGTCGGGAGGCGTAGGAGGCGTTTCGTCGCCTGTCGGATCGGTGGGTTCGTCGGACATTTCGGGTCAGTATTCTCTCTTGGATGTCCTAGATGTCCAGGTTTGAAACGTTGAGCGCGTTGTCTTCGATGAAGCGTCGGCGGGGTTCAACGACGTCTCCCATCAATGTCGTAAAGACGTCGTCCGCTTCGATCCCGTCCTCGACTCGGATTTGTACGAGACTCCGATTTTCCTTATCCATCGTCGTTTCCGCGAGTTGATCCGGATTCATCTCTCCCAGACCCTTATAGCGCTGGATCGACAATCCTTTGTTCGCGATCTCGAGCATGCGCGCAAGTAACTTCGTCACGAGCGGATAACCTTCCGCTTCATTATCGCCATGCCGCAACTGATATGGGGACGGACCGAGTTCGCCCAGCCCCTCTGCCAGGCGAATCATCTTGGTGAAATCCCCCGACGAAACCATTATTCGATCAAACGGACTGCGAAGGGTCTGACCAGCACGACGCGTCTTGGCAACCAAGCGAAACCCGTTGCCATCAAGTTCGGCTTCGGTTTCCCACTTCAACTCACCAACGACGTCATCTCCATCTAAAGGATGGCCCTGAGTAATTTCAGCCTCAATAAGAGGGACGACTTCTTCCAACAAGACCCGTTCGTCGGCGAGATCCTCAGGCGTCGGACGTGCCACGCGTGAGGCAGCATCAACGACTCGTTCATCGAAAAGCCGGATATTGAAATGATCGAGTGCCTTTTGACGACTACTCGCGTTCTTGAGGAGTTCGCGAAGCCCATCGTCCACCCGGTTCTCACCGTTGCCGCAATCAACGGAGGCCCCATCAAGCGCGAGTCCAAAGAGATAATCCTCGAGAGCAGCTTCATCCTTCAAATAGCGACTCTTCTTGCCACGCTTCGCCTTGAATAGCGGCGGCTGCGCGACATAGAGGTAGCCGCGTTCGATGAGATCTCGCATTTGCCGATAGAAGAAGGTCAGTAGGAGTGTGCGAATATGGCTCCCATCGACATCGGCATCGGTCATGATGATGACGCGGTGATAGCGCGACTTTTCCGCGGCGAAGTCCTCACCAATTCCCGTACCCAGGGCAGCGATGATCGCCTGGATCTCAACGCTGGCGAGCATTCGATCCATGCGTGCACGTTCGACGTTCAGGATTTTTCCGCGAATCGGAAGAATGGCCTGAGTCGCGCGCGAGCGGCCCTGTTTGGCTGTACCACCAGCCGAGTCGCCCTCGACGATGAAAATTTCACACTTCGCCGGGTCGCGCTCCTGGCAGTCCGCCAGCTTTCCGGGCAAGCTGAAGTCCGAGAGAGCACCCTTTCGACGGGCCAGATCTCTTGCTTTGCGCGCGGCTTCTCGAGCTCGCGCCGTGTCGATGATCTTCGCGACGATAGGCTTTGCAACCTTCGGATTTTCTTCGAGATAGTTGGTCAGCTGCTGATAGACGATGCCCTCGACGACTCCTCGAACGCCGCTCGTCCCGAGTTTGGTCTTGGTCTGTCCTTCAAATTCCGGCTGGGGAATCTTGACGGAGATCACCGCCGTCAGACCCTCGCGCAGGTCTTCGCCTGCTAATGAAGGCGAGTTTGTCTTGGCTCCCTTCGCTCCCCTATCTCCGCCCTTTGTCGTAGCTGCGATATACCGGTTCAGAGTTCGGGTCAGCGCAGTACGAAAGCCAATAAGGTGGGTTCCGCCTTCAATGGTATTGATGTTGTTGGCGAAGGAGTAGACCGACTCGTTGTAGGAATCGTTGTATTGAATTGAGATTTCCGCATCGACAACGACGTCGCGGCCATGGTCATCGAATGTACGCTGACCGCGCAGATAGATCGGCTGTGGATGCAGTGGATTGCGTTTTTCATTCAGATGTTCAACGAAGGAATTAATTCCACCCTCGTAACAGAAGTCGTGACTCTTGTCGCTTTTAACATCCTTGATCAGGATATGGACTCCCGCGTTCAAGAAGGAAAGCTCCCGGAGTCTTTGTGAGAGGACGTCGAAGGAGAATTGCGTTACGGGAAAGATCTGGGGGTCTGGAAGAAAGGTCACCTTCGTCCCGGTCTCTTCGGTCTCGCCGATCACTTGGAGAGGAGCATCGGGAACTCCCCGTTGATAGCTCTGTTGATGGGTGTTCCCGCTGCGACCAATCTCGACTGTTAGTTCCGAAGAAAGGGCGTTGACGACCGAAATTCCGACACCGTGAAGTCCGCCAGAAACCTTGTAGGAATTTTCGTCGAATTTTCCGCCGGCATGGAGGGTCGTCATGACGACTTCACATGCGGAACGACCCTCGGTCGCGTGCATGTCTGTGGGAATGCCACGGCCATTGTCGGTGACTGTCACTCGACCGTCGTTTTCAAGAGTGACCGTAATTCTGTCGCAATGGCCGGCCAGGGCTTCGTCGATGGAGTTGTCGACGATTTCATAAACTAGATGGTGAAGTCCATCGATACCGGTGGTTCCGATATACATGGCCGGGCGTTTACGGACTGGTTGGAGGCCTTCTAGGACTTCGATTGAACTGGCGTCGTAGGTCACGGACCATCTTTCTGGCGTACGACAACCGAGAGCCCGCTGGGATTTCGGTCTTTACGTACTCGAGATCGACTTCCGATCCCTCTCTTCGATGCATTCCGGACGATTTCCGAAATGTTTGTAGACAGGATCCTATGATGAACGATTGAGGACTGATTCTCGTCTCGATCGCCAGTCAGAAGCCCAGCTTTGCTCTAGAATGGAGCCTGCGGCCGGAAATGCGCCTCAGGTGTTGCGGAAGAGTACCGAAACGCCACAGGTCTAGCAAAGCGATTTTGCCGATTACGCTTAATTAGAGGCCGTCCTGCGGCTCGTGAAGAGACATTTGTGGAGCAATGTCGAATTCCCGAGGGTGGTCGTATCTGACGGTGGATTATCTTTTTGGATTTGATCTGTCCGGGTCCGCGAAAATGGGGCCAAGGCGACCGAGAAGACTCGCGATCAAGCAATCAAATCCGCATCGGCATGACGACGGCGATGGTTTTCTCGTCGCCGGGTGGGGAAAGCTTTGACGGCGAAAGTTCGTCCTGGAAGGAGAAGAGAACCTCTTTTGACTGCACGGCATTGATCGCGTCCAGCAGATATTTGGCGTTGAAGCCAATCGCCAAGGGCTCTCCAGCGTAATCAATATCGAGCTCTTCTCGGGCGTCCCCAAGATCGGGATTGCTCGAAGTAATCACGAGCTGGCCGTCACTGAGTTCGAGCTTTACTGCGCGGCTTCGCTCCGAAGACAAGAGAGCAACTCGCCGAACAGCCTGAACCAATGGTTCCGTCGGAAGCGTGAGATGTCGGGTGAGATTCTTCGGGATGACCTGATTGTAGTTTGGAAATTCGCCTTCAATTAAACGCATCACAAGCGTGACATCTCCACGCCGCGCGAGACCGCTGTTATTCGCGAAAGCTAACTCGATCTCTTCCTCGTCGTTTTCGTCGACGAGTCGCTTCAGTTCACCAAGTCCCTTTCGTGGGACGATCACACCGCTGGCCAACGCGCTCGCGTCGCCTTCGATCTCTCGATCGACGCAAGCCAGCCGATGTCCATCCGTCGCAACCAGTCGAATTCCACCCGTCTCGTCCAGAACTTCAACGTAGACACCATTCAGATTGTATCTGGTTTCATCTACCGAGGCGGCGTAAATCGTTCGATCAATCATCTCACTGAGAACGTTGGCCGGGATCGGAACCGTCTTCTCCGGGCTGAATTCAGGCAGTGTGGGATATTCCTCGGCAGCCGTTCCCGCGAGAGTGAAGCGACTTCTCACGCAACGGATCTCTAGATATGAATTTGTCGTTGCCGCAAGGTCGATGGTCTCGTCTGGCAATTCACGAATGATTTCGAAAAGCTTCTTTGCGGAAACGGTCAATCCACCCGGCTCGCTGACGTTCGCGGGATGAAGACTTTTGATGCCCACTTCAAGATCGGTTGCAGCTAAATGAAGTTTTGCTTCCTTGCCTTTTTCGGGTGCTTCAATGAGCACATTGGCCAGGATGGGCATGGAGTTGCGTTTCTCGACGATGGATTGAATCCGTCCGAGACCTCGCAAGAATTCAGATTTGGTGATCGAGAGTTTCATCTGCTCTCTCTTCTGTTGTTAGATTAATTGATTAAAGGGTAGTAGTAGAGAGGGACAGAAAGTCCAACAAAACCAGTATAACTCTACGTTGGTGAACACGTTTTCCGCTTGTCGTTCGTCTGTAGGAGATGAGTCGGACCGACAGAAACGAACGCGTTCCAAGCTTTCGGGCAGATTCTGTCTGCAGAGTAACACGGGCGTAGCGTAACGGTCCCTTCCGTTGTGCAAGAAGCGCAGAGAAAGGCGATCGTTCGGAGGCGGCATTTTGGGAGAGGAATACTGAGAGGCTAGAATCACTGTTCTCGTGGTTTAGAAATGGCGGCCTGAAGCAAATTTTCGTCCAACCGCGTCAATAAGTGGGCCCTCGGCGCATTGACAGCGTGGGAGCTTGGCAGGTAAGCTCCCGCGCTTCCTGAGAATTGCTGCTGCTTCCCCTGAATCAGTTCTATTCAGAAGAAGTGCCAGTTAGAGATCTATATAATCCTAAGTCGGTTGAATCGCTTCCTTCTGCCAGGCTTGACCCGAAGGTTCTGGGCGTTGGGCCTCGCAGTGCAATGATTGCCGAAAACCGAATAACCATATTAGTCGGAAAATCCCGAACTATACAGAGTGAGGATCCGCAGCGATGAAGCGGACATTTCAGCCGAGTCGGATCAAGCGCCTCCGTAAACACGGCTTTCGAGAACGAATGAAGACGAAGGCGGGGCGTGCGATCCTGAAGCGCCGCCGAGCAAAGGGCCGGAAGCGGCTCGCCGCGACCGTCGCGTCCAAGTAGTTCATGGGCAATGAGACCGGCCGTTTCAAACGGTCGGATCGGCTCCTCGATTCACGAGATTTTGTTCGTGTACTTCGTCAGGGGCGCCGCCGTTCGGATTCTGACGTTGTCGTAATTTCTGCTCTGTGTAGGAAAAACGACAATCAACCCAAAGACTTGCGTGGATCTGGCCGGGATGGATCGAGGATCGGGATTACGGCAAGTCGCAAGATTGGCTGTGCAGTGGTCCGAAATCGATTCAAACGACGCGTTCGGGCATGGTTTCGAGTTCGTCGTGTGGAGCTTTCCGAAGATCGAGATTTTGTGGTGATTGCCCGTCGATCTGGAGCGGCTCTCTCTTACAATCAGCTCGATAGGCAGTTGTCGAGACTGACCGGTCTCGCTTATGAGTCGTGATCAAAGGTTTCTTCCCAAGGGGACTGCGTTGATTACCACCAATTCTCGAGCATCAACAAGCTGCGAGCTGACCGAACACGCACGGCCAGGCATTGTCGTGCGGGGACTTTTTCTTTTTTACCGAACGGTGGTTCATTCCTTCTTCGGGCCGACTTGTCGTTTTGAGCCCACGTGTTCTCATTTCACGGAAGTATCGATCGCTCGGTATGGGTTCTTCCGTGGCGCCTGGCTTGGGCTTCGACGAATTCTTCGGTGCCACCCCTTTCACTCCGGCGGTTACGACCCGGTTCCGTAATTCGGATCACCCGCATTGGCGGGTGGACCCCTAGAGGCCTCTATTTTCGTGGATCGAAATACAACCCTCGCATTCGCTCTCTCGATGCTCGTATTCGTCGGATACGTCATGTATCAGGAGGGACAGCGCGCCGAGCTCCAGCTTGCCGCACAACAGCAGCAGGAACTTGCGCTCGAGAGTGATTCTGATGATTCAGTGGAACTCGACCGAGACGATTTCCCTGAGGCCGATGCGCGAGGGCGCATCAATCAAGCGCCACAGGTAGCTCGACGTGTGGAAGAGCGGCGCCCCGAGGTTCCGTTCACGCCCAATACCCCGGCTATTGCACTTTCGACTGTCGTCCTAGAAAACGACTCGATCATCGCTCGGGTTTCGAATGGGCCGGGAATGATCGAAAGCTGGCGTCTGCGAGATTTTGAAGAATTCGTCGACGATGGCGGGGTTCCGATCGAACTCGTTGACGCTGACCATCCTGTTCTGCAAACGCAGATTCGCGGCATACCGGGCGAGGACTTTTCAGGTCTTCGATACGAGACCGTGCACCAGAGTTCCAGAGAGGTTGTACAGCGAGCCCAGAGTTCGGCTGGAATACTCACCCGGACTTTCCGACTCGACGAACACGGCTTCGGCTTCGACGTCGACTTGGAATTCGAAAGTCATCGAACTGACCCTGTCGACGTCGCGTTTGAAGTCGTCTGGCCGACCCAGGTCACGGATCGCGAAGACTTTCGCGAATTGTCGGTTCTTGCATACGGTGAGGAAACGGGCGTAACCCGCACCCTCGTTCCGGCAGTGGGGCAGCCGGCGTTTCTGAGTTTCCTCGGGGCTGGCAGTGGCATCGACAACGGAGTCGAAACCGTCGAGGGCCGTTCGGCCTGGGCGGGTGTTGATGTTCAGTACTTCGTGGGCGTCATTATTGATCCCGAACCCAAACCGCGTCTAAGGGTCCAATTCGCGCCTCTCGAGGAGAAAACGAGCGCAGAAGTTCGAGTGACCCTGCCCAGCCTCGCGCTCTCCCCAGGTGCGTCGGCGAAGGAATCTCTTCGTGGCTTCATTGGACCAAAGACGACCGACGCTCTGGCCGAAGCCGGGAGTGGACTCAAGTACTCGGTGAATCGTGGGTTCAGTTGGCTCGAACCACTGACGCGGTTTTTCGAGATCGCTCTCGACAAGCTCTATCTATTCATTCCGAATTATGGCCTGGCGATTATCGTGCTGACGATCCTGGTTCGGATTTGTACGGCCCCACTGATGGCGAAGCAGATGCGGTCGGCTGAGCGGATGCGTGCGCTGCAACCGCGTATGAAAGAATTACAAGAGAAGTACAAGGACGATCGTCAAAAGCAATCCGAAGAAACGATGAAGTTGTATCGAGAGGAGAAGGTAAACCCGATCGCTGGGTGTCTGCCCCTGCTCCTTCAGTTTCCGGTCCTCATCGGGTTGTTCTACGCGCTGCGCAGTTCGATCGGATTGCGTCACGCCCCCTTTGCTCTATGGATTACCGATCTTTCGCAGCCGGCCACGCTCTTTGTTATGCCGGGCATCGACTTTCCGATACGACTTTTGCCGCTTGTCATGGGCGCGAGTATGTTCGTTCAGCAGAAGATGACGCCGACAACAGGCATGGATCCGACGCAAGCCCGGATGATGCTTATTATGATGCCAGCGATGATGCTCTTTATTTCTTATACGTTCCCATCTGGGCTCGTCCTTTATTGGACGGTCAGCAATTTACTGGGTATCGCCCAGCAATATTGGATTCGGAAACAGACACAGCAAGCAAGTTGATGGATTACAACCTCCAACCCTACGGACAACCCCCAACTGACAACCCCGCGAGCGCCTGATGACGGCGAGATAGAGAGAAACCATATGTACGATGCACGCCAGGAACCGAATGAATTTGTTGCCGATAGTCTTGCGGACGCCACGTCTAAGGCTGCGGAGTTTTTTGGAACAGACGCAGGCGAACTCAGGATCATTGTTCCCAAAGACGGCGAGATCTACGGCGTCCACGGGCAGACCGTGATCACGGCCGTGCCGAAGAATGCGAAGGGGCCGCAGCCCTCTGGCCGATCGGGCGGCGATGATCGAGGTCGAGGTGATTCGCGCGGTGACGATAGGGGTCCCCGGAGGGGCCCTCGAAACGACCGAAACGACCGAGGCGGTGATCGTGGTGGCCGAGGGGGCCGCAGTGAGCGCGGCGGTCGAGGCAATCAAGGAGATGATCGGGCCCGTGGGCCAGCTGGTATCTCGAAGAGTACCCCCGAGGCACCCAGGGAAACGCTTCCGCCGGAGGTCAAGAAAGCCGTTGAAGGTTCCAAGGGCAAGGCGGTCGGTAAAATCGGGGCAATCGGCGAGTTCCTGCTCGGTGCCGTCGAACTCATGAAGATCGGGTCTTTTGAGATCTCAGAGTCATCTGAAGGCGACTATCTGATCTTTCAGCTTCGGGGGGCGGCCGCAGAGTCACTGCAGGGCGGTGATGGCCGCGCGACGGACGCACTTCAGCTCGTTGCGAACCAGGTCTCAATGCGCCAGAGCGAAGACGCTCCGAGAGTTGTCGTCGATGTAGAGGGTGGCGGAGACGAGCGCGAAAATTCGCTGAGCAAGCTAGCCGATCGCGCTGTGAAACGCGCACGAGACACGGGGCGATCGATTGCCCTCGATCCCATGAACTCTCGTGATCGGCGCACCGTTCACGTCACGATTCGAGATATTGATGGCGTCGAGACGATGAGTATCGGTGAGGGTCGCTATCGACAGGTTCTCGTCGTCCCAGAAGGCGCCCCGGAATATGACGATGCCGTGAACGAATCTGCCTGAGATTTTTGCCGGCATCGGGTGTTCCACGTGGAACTTTACCCTGATGGACCAATGCGCTCGACCTCATCCGCCGTGGGTTCCACTTCCATTTTGCAATGTTCCACGTGGAACAGAATGCAATCTGTGATACGGAACTGCCCAATGCCGCGACAATCATTCCATTTTGCAATGTTCCACGTGGAACAGAATTCAAAATGAAAGACGGAGCCGTTTCGCCGGAAACAGCGCAATCGGTCTCCGCATTGATCGAGGGAGGACTCGCTGTACTCTCGATTTCGAATGCTGGTGAAGCGACTGCGAAACTGACCCAGCTGGTCGTGCTGGTCTCGGAATGGGCGGGGCGTATCAGCCTGACGGGCCACCGAGATCCGTTAGAACTCGCTGGTCGGCTGGTTTTGGATGCCGTTGCTCTCTCCGAAGCGATTCCCGAGCTCGATCAGGCTTCCAGCCTGGCGGACCTTGGGAGTGGGATTGGCTTTCCCGGGTTTCCGATAGCCATTCTTCATCCGGAGCTGGATGTCCACCTGGTCGAATCAAGACTTAGGCGCCATCACCTTCAGCGAGAGATTCGGCGTCAACTCGAGTTGACGCGCGTCAATCCGATCTTGGGACGATCGGACGGCATTGAGGCCCGCGTTTCCGACGTTGTGGTGGCTCAGGCAATGACCAACCCTGATGAAGCTCTGAAATTGATGCGCTCCTGGGCCCGGCCTGGTGGGCTCGTTGCGCTGCCCGCCGCGGATTCGGCGGAGCGCCTTGAACTTTCCCAAGGATATTGCGATCTCGAGTTGCGGGAATATCGAGTGCCCGCTTCAGGGCGTATTCGAAGACTTTGGATCGCGCGCGTCGAGGGTCCATAGCCGAGGCTGTCCCCACCGCTTTCCCAAACTACGTAGGGCAACCCTGAGAATCGTGACGGCCCGGACTGTCGTCAGGGCTTATACCGGTCGCAATCGGCGGATCGTGTGTTAAAAACGGGTGGACGACCCGGGAAGCCGGTGTTGCTCGGCCGCTGCGGCCAGGGGGGCGAAGCAGCTGGTCGCGTTGCCTTCAGTCCCATTTTGCTCGAGACCGATTGTCTATGGATTCCCGTCCCAGTCCCAGCCCGAGTCGCAACCCCTATGTGATCGCAGTCGTCAATCAGAAGGGTGGCGTCGGGAAGACTACGACGGCCGTCAATCTAGCGGCGTGCCTGGCAGCCTCTGAGCGCCCGACCCTATTGATCGATGTGGATCCTCAGGCCAACGCCTCGAGTGCTTATGGAATCACAAACGCCGAACGACAGGTCTACGACGCGCTCATCGATGAAGTTCCGCTGACCCATTGTGCCTTCGAGACGGAACTGGAAACCCTGCATGTGGTTCCGGCGGGTCGAGATCTTGTCGGTGCTGAAATCGAGCTCGTTTCGCTCGAATCACGGGAATATCGCCTGTCGCAATCGATTCAGGCGATCGGTGAAGCTTACGAGATCATCTTGATCGATTGTCCGCCTTCGTTGGGCCTGTTGACGTTGAACGCACTGACCGCGGCGGATGCCGTCTTGATCCCACTTCAATGCGAATATTATGCGCTCGAGGGTCTCGCCAATCTCGTCGAGACCGTTGACCTCGTGAACGCTGAGCTCAATCCAAGACTCGCGATCCAGGGCATCGTTCTCACGATGGCGGACCAACGAAATAACCTGGCTCGCCAGGTCGAGGCCGAAGTCCGTGGACATTTCGGGGACAAGGTTTATCGAACACGCATTCCACGCAACGTCAGGCTGTCGGAGGCACCCAGCCACGGCCAACCCATTCTGCTCTATGACATTCATTCAAAGGGCGCAGTCGCCTATGTGAAGCTGGCAGACGAACTGCTTGCCCAGCTTGCCCTGACGACTTTGCCTCGAAAGCCGCCGGTCCTTCCGAACCCGCAGTCGACGGCCGATGAAGCGAATGATGAAGCGGGCGCCACGGTCAAATTACCAGAAACGACGACGATCGATCACATAACAACCGATCGTTCGGTCACCCATTCGGAGGAGTAGATGAGTCAACGTCGAAGCGCATTGGGTCGAGGACTCGGCGCACTGATTTCGAATCCATCATCGCGGGGTGGCTCGCCTTCCGCACGTCCAGGGTCACAGGGACCAAGTGATCGTGACGCCCCAACACCATTTGGTGTCAACACAGAAGTGGGTCAATCTGCGGCGGCACCAACGCCCGAATCATTAGACCGATCGATTTCCGGCGATACAGGGCGTGTAGAGCTCGATATCACGCTGATCGATCCAAATCCCGATCAGCCGAGAAGGGAATTTGACGAAGCGGCCCTTCGGCGCTTGGCGAATTCCGTTGAGCAGCATGGGGTACTTCAGCCGGTAGTCGTTCGACGAGCGGGCGATCGATTCGAGCTCATCATGGGTGAGCGGCGGTTTCGCGCCAGTCAGCTTGCGAATCGAGCGACGCTGCCCGCAGTGATCTCGGATGTCGCGCCCGCCGATCGCCTCGAACTCGCCATTGTCGAGAACGTGCAGCGGCAGGATCTCAATCCGATGGAACTGGCCCATGCCTATCAAGCACTGACGGAGGCTGGACATACCCAAGCCGAAATCGGACAGAAGGTTGCGATGGAGCGTTCGTCCGTCGCGAACCACCTTCGTCTGCTCGATTTGAGTCGCGCGATCCAGGGGGATCTCGAAGCGGGAAAGCTTTCGATGGGCCATGCCAAGGCTCTGCTGCAGGTGACGGATCTGGAGGCGCGCGAGGGATTGCGCGTTCGAATCTTGAATCAATCATTGGCGGTTCGCGCCGCGGAGCACGCGGCCCGGGGTATCAACCGCGCCTCGGGCCGCCCAACGCGCACGCCCAGAGCCTTGAGGCAAGCGGTCGGGCCCCTCGATCCGGACACGCGCGCCTACGTTGAGCGGATCGAACGCCATCTCCAAACGAAGGTCACTCTGCATCCCACTGCCGAGGGCGGCGGGAAACTCGAGATCAACTTCTTCAATCTCGAGGATCTCGAGCGCATCGGTGAGCTTCTGCTCGGGGACACACGGTGAACGACAGGCTTCGAGATCCGTCGCGGCCCCAATCCGAGAATTTGGGTGACGCGACCGGGGCGGCGAAAAGCTTCGACGCGGAATCGAGATCCGAATTCGCGTTGGTGCCGGAGGGGGGTCTTTTCGAAGGTCAGGTTGCAGTCGTTGGCCAGACTCGAGTAGAGGGCAGGATTCGCGGGAGCTTGCAGGGGCCGGGGACGCTGGTTCTCGGACCCCAATCGAAGATCGAGGGGCGCATCGAATGTGAGGCACTCTCGAGTCGCGGTGCAATCGTGGGGCCCGTGGTGGCGCGCAAGCATGCCCATTTCGGCGATGGAGCCCGATTAGAGGGAGATCTGAGAGCACTCGCCGTCGAAGTCGATGGCGATGTAATCTGGAATGGCACTGCCCGGGTCGGTCGTTAGGGTCATTTCCCCGGATTGCCGAGGCTGACGGCGACCAGGGATACACCGATTCCGAATGCACTTTTCAGCTCTTCAGGCGGTTGAATTGCGGTCTCGGCGGTGCAAAACTTGGCGCCGCTCACGCCGGCCTGACCAATCCGGAGACGGTGGACGCGAGCATCGACGCAATCGGTCAACAAATCGTTGCGTCTCGCTCCGTTGCAGGTCATTTCGTGGTACCCACTCGGGGCCGACGGGCTTGCGGCACGATTGCAATCCGCCCTGATTATAGACACCGCTCGGGATTGGCAGAAGGAATCGTCTGCTGCGTGGGTTGGGTAGGGCATGTTGGTGCAAGGCGGACATAGAACGAGCGTAGGTCGGCATAAGGCAACGTAGTCGGCGAAGCAGCACAGGCAGAGCATAATCAGCGACCAACGCTCACGTAGTTCAAGCAGGCAAACAGGCAGAACGATCCGTCCTGAGAGTCGGGTCTTGGTCGATTTCGAAGGGTGAAGCGTCGCCCTGGAGCAACCACTTCGTGCGAAACAGATTGATTTCGTCAGCCGTGATCATCCGGCGACTTCGTCATTCACCATCGATGAGCAAGACTGCGGGACTCGCCTGGACGGTGGCCGTTATGTCGGCGATGACGATTCTTGCCAGTGGTTCGGCTTCGGCGTCGGACAACCTGGTGTTGATCCCGGACTTTGGTCTCTTCGGATATGGAGATTCCACTTTCGGTGATCTCTGGGTGATGTTGATCGGATTCGTGCTGCTCGTCTTCCCGCTCAACGAATTGATTTTCAAGCCCATCTTCAGATCACTCGATGAACGTGCCGAGAGAATCAACGGCGCGCGAACTCGGTCGGTCGATATGCAGCGTCAAGCCGACGAAGTTCTCGATCAATATGAGACTGCCATTCGGGAAGCGCGCAGCCAATCCGAAAAAGAACGCCAGGCGGGGCTTCTGGGGGCTCGCGAGGAACAAGTCGCACTGACCGCTGAAGCGCGAGGCGAAGCTGAACGCGAACTCGAGAATGCACGGGCGGAACTTGGCCGGTCACTCGAAGAAGCCCGCGCAAGTCTTCGCTCGAGTGCAGAGACATTGGCGGATGCGGCCGCTGAACAAGTTCTGGGAAGGCCGCTTTCATGAGTCACGCCGCTATCAACACTTCGGCTTTCTCGATTCAGTCCAATTTGAAGTCGCTCTCGATCGTCCTTCTGAGCTGTATCTATTCAAGCGTCGCCATGGCGTCGGGTGACGAACATGCGGGTAACGAGGACGCGCTGAAAGACACGCTCTACCAGGCACTCAACCTGGCACTTCTTCTTGGCGTTCTGTTCTATTTCGGTCGCAAGCCGATTGCTGAATTTTTTGCGACGCGGCGTGATGGAATTTCATCGGAACTCGATGAAGCTGCGGATTTGCTGAAGCAGGCAGAACAGCGCAACTCAGAACTCCAACGCCGTCTAGTCGATCTCGGTTCTGAAGTCGAAGGCATACGAGAAGACGCTGGTCGTCGAGCCGAAGAAGAAGCCGAGCGAATCCTCGCTGACGCGCGCGCCACAGCCGATCGAATTCGACGGGATGCGCAAGCGGCCGTTGCCCAGGAGCTTCGCCGAGCCCAGACCCAGCTTCATGACGAAGCGGCGGACCTCGCTATGGAAATCGCAGCTCGCAAGCTGACCGAGCAAGTGGGCGAAGCAGATCGCGATCGTCTGGTCGACGAATTCATCTTGCGAATCGAGCCGACGAGTACCACATCAGAGACAGAAGGAACGAGCCGATGAGGGGCGGGACCGCTGCACATCGTTATGCGAAGGCGCTCTTCGGATTGGCCGACGATGCTCATCGTCATCGGGAAGTTCGAGTCGAACTCGGAAATCTGGTGACGCTCTTTGATGACAGCCGCGAACTTCGGGATGCTCTGCTGACTCCGCTGCATCCGGCAACGGGACGAAAGGCTGCGCTTCGCGCACTTTCAGAGCGAATCTCGGTGAGCCCTCTGGTTCAGAATTTCGTTTCGTATCTCATCGACCAGCGACGCCTGATCGATTTCAGCGCCATCGTCGCCGCGTATGGAGAACTCGCGGACGATGCAGAAGGAATGCTGACTGCCGAAGTGATTTCGGCGAGCCCCATGGACGATCGTCGCAAGGATCGACTCCGCCGAGCACTTTCTGAGCGGACGGGTCGGGAAGTGCGACTGGAAATTGAAGTGGATGCCGCGCTCATTGGCGGTGCCATTGCGAAGGTCGGAGATATTGTCTTCGACGGCAGCCTACGCACGCAGCTCGGACAGCTGCGCGCAAACCTGACGAAGGGATCCTGAGAGATGGACATCAAACCCGGAGAGATCACCGATATCCTCAAGCGGGAGATCAAGGACTACGACCGCGAGATCGACGTCGCCGAGACCGGCACGGTGCTCAGCGCCGGCGACGGCATCGCGCGGATCTATGGTCTCGATAATGCTTTGGCCGGCGAACTCGTCGAATTTTCCGGCGGACTTCGTGGCATGGTTCTCAACCTGGAAGAGGACAACGTCGGCGTTGCCTTGATGGGTGTTTCCCGAAGTGTGAAGGAAGGCGATCTGGTCCGACGGACCGGACGCATCATCGAAGTGCCGGTGGGTGAAGCACTTCTGGGTCGCGTGGTCGACGCGCTGGGTGTCCCCATCGACGGCAAGGGTCCGATCGAAGCCGAGGCAAACCGACAGGTCGAACTCAAGGCGCCCGGCATCGTCACACGCAAGTCCGTCAACGAATCGATGGCAACAGGCATCAAAGCCATCGACGCCATGGTTCCGATCGGTCGTGGTCAGCGAGAGCTGATCATTGGCGATCGACAGACGGGCAAGACGGCGATCGCGCTGGACACGATCATTAACCAAAAAGGCAAGGACGTGATTTGCGTCTATGTCGCGATTGGTCAGAAGCAATCGACGGTTGCCCAGGTGACGGACAAGCTGGAGCAGCACGGCGCCATGGAGTACACCATCGTGGTCGCTGCAACCGCGGCGGATCCGGCACCGCTCCAATACATCGCGCCCTATACGGGCTGTACGATGGCCGAGCATTTCGGACACAACGGCAAGCACGTGCTCATCGTTTATGATGATCTCTCGAAGCAGGCCGTGGCTTATAGGCAGCTCTCGCTCTTGCTGCGTCGTCCGCCGGGACGTGAGGCCTACCCAGGTGACGTCTTCTACGTTCACTCGCGCTTGCTCGAACGTTCCTGCAAGTTGTCAGACGAACTCGGCGGCGGCTCGATCACGGCGCTTCCGATCATCGAGACCCAGGCCGGCGATGTGTCCGCGTATATTCCGACAAACGTGATTTCGATTACCGACGGGCAGATCTTCCTCGAGACGGATCTTTTCAATGCCGGTATTCGTCCAGCGATCAACGTCGGTCTGTCGGTGTCCCGCGTGGGTGGTTCAGCGCAGACCAAGGCGACGAAGTCTGTGGCGGGGCAACTCAAGCTGAGCCTCGCGCAGTACCGGGAAATGGCCGCCTTCGCGCAGTTCGGATCCGACCTCGACAAGGCGACCCAGGAACAGCTCGCCAACGGCATTCGTCAAACTGAAATTCTCAAGCAGGGTCAGTACTCGCCCCTCGCCATGGAAGATCAGGTCGTTTCGATCTATGCGTCGACGCCCCAGGATGATCGCGATTCCTGGATTCGGCCGCTCGAGCTGACGGACATTGGTCGTTACGAATCGGAGATGCTCGACTGGATGCGATCGAATCATGCCGAGATCCTTGCGGCCATTCGGGACTCCGGAAAATTCGAAGACGACACGCAGCAGAAGGTGGTCGCGGCGCTCGATGAGTTCGCGAAGATCTTCCAGCCGACGGTGGTGGCCGGTGCGGGTAAGGGAAGCGAGGCGGCCTAAGTGGCGAACCTTCGTGATATCAAGCGACGCATTGGCAGCGTCAAATCAACTCAGAAGATCACCTCCGCCATGAAGATGGTGGCCGCGGCGAAGCTACGCCGCGCGCAGGATGCGATCGAGAACGCGCGGCCTTATGCCGTTCGAATGCGTTCGACTCTTGAGGAAGTTTCGAAGGGAACACTCGAAGAGACGCATCCTCTTCTTGCCGTGCACCAGGAGCGCAAGGCTCTCGAGTTGATCGTCGTGACGTCGAATCGTGGCCTTGCCGGTGCATTCAATTCGTCCGTTCTCAAGCTAGCGGAATCGATCGTTGCCAAGCGCGAACCTGAATTCGATACGGTCGGGCTTACTCTGCTCGGGAAGAAGGCGGGCGACTATTTCCGCCGGCGACGCGCGCATCAGATCAAGCATGACAGCCCGATCGACGGTAATGTCTCCTACGAGCAGGCTGCGGATGTTGCCCGAGATGTTGCGCGACGTTATGCCGCCGGAGATCTCGATGAGGTCGTCCTCGTCTTCAGCGAGTTCAAGTCGACGATGACCCAGACCCCTGTGTCGACGCAGCTTCTACCCTTCGCGCCGCCGAAGTCGAGCGCTGACGAAGAAGACAGCGCAGACGAGGCACTGCCCTTCGAGATCGAACCGGATCCGGAGGCCTTGCTCGCGGCACTCGTGCCGAAGGCGGTCGAGATCGAAGTCTTTCGCGCGATGCTCGAGAACCAGGCGGGCGAACATGCGGCACGGATGACGGCGATGGAAGCCGCGACGAAGAACACGGAAGAGCTGATCGAATCGCTCACACTTCAATATAACCGCGCGCGACAGGCCGCGATCACCAGCGAGCTGGTCGAGATCGTGACCGGCGCGCAAGCCCTGGAATAGTCCAAGGGACCAGACGTTAGGGATTAGGGGAATAGATATGAGTACTGGCAAGATCGTTCAGGTCATGGGACCCGTGGTCGATGTCGAATTCGAGAGCGGCGACGTTCCCGAAATTTTGACGGCGCTCACGACGACGAACCCCGCGATTGATGACCGGCCAGAAAACCTCGTCATCGAAGTGGCTCTGCATCTCGGTGAAAAAACCGTGCGAGCCATCGCCATGGATACCACCGATGGAATCCGTCGCGGCCAGGACGTGACCGATACCGGTGCCCCGATTACGGTTCCCGTCGGCCCCGAGACCCTCGGTCGGATCATGAACGTGATCGGGGAGCCCGTGGATGAACGCGGACCGATTGACGCCAAGATGACCCTTCCGATTCATCGATCGCCGCCCGAGTTCGTCGACCAGTCCACTAGCGTCGAGCTTCTCGAAACCGGCATCAAGGTCGTCGATCTTATCGCTCCTTACAGTAAGGGTGGCAAGGTTGGTCTATTCGGCGGTGCGGGTGTTGGCAAGACCGTCGTCATCCTCGAGCTCATCAACAGTATCGCGAAGGAACATTCCGGTTATTCGATCTTCGGCGGTGTCGGTGAGCGAACTCGCGAGGGCAATGATCTCTGGAATGAAATGCAGGAAGCGGTTCTCGCCGACGGCTCGACCGTTCTCGACAAGGCTGCCCTGGTCTTTGGTCAGATGAACGAGCCGCCGGGAGCGCGTGCGCGGGTTGGCCTTTCGGCTCTGACCGTTGCTGAGTATTTCCGCGACGAAGAGGGTAAGGACGTTCTTCTCTTCATCGACAACATCTTCCGGTTTACCCAGGCGGGCTCTGAGGTTTCGGCGCTGCTCGGCCGAATTCCATCAGCGGTGGGATACCAGCCGACGCTGGCCACCGACATGGGTGATCTCCAGGAACGCATTACGTCGACGAACAAGGGATCGATCACCTCGGTCCAGGCAATTTACGTTCCCGCAGATGACTTGACGGACCCGGCCCCAGCGACGGCGTTTGCGCATCTGGATGCGACGACGGTGCTCGATCGGGCGCTGACCGAAATCGGCATCTATCCCGCGGTGAATCCGCTCGATTCGACTTCCCGGATTCTCGATCCCCAGGTCGTCGGCGACGAGCATTACGCGGTCGCGCGGGCGGTTCAGTCGATTCTTCAACAGTACAAGGATCTTCAGGACATCATCGCAATTCTCGGCATGGACGAGCTCTCGGAAGAGGACAAGCTCACGGTTGATCGCGCGCGAAAGATCCAACGCTTCTTGTCACAGCCCTTCCAGGTCGCAGAGCAGTTCACCGGTACACCCGGAGTCTACGTCCGACTGGAAGATACGGTTCGTGGATTCCGCGAGATTCTTGACGGCAAGCACGATGCTCTTCCGGAGCAGGCCTTCTATATGGTCGGCGACATCGAAAGTGCGATCGAGAAGGCGAAGACGCTCGCCTGATCCACCCGCGGCCGTGTTATTCGGTCGATGGTTCAGTCAGGAAAAAGAGTCGAGAGAATTGGCAGTAGGCAGAAGAGAGAAGTAGGAGTCATCCATAAACATGGCGTTAGAACTCGTCGTCGTGACACCGTCCGGAGAAGCCCTTTGCGAAGAAGTCGAACAGGTCGTCCTGCCCGGAGAGGCGGGGGATTTTGGTGTGCTCGAAAGCCATGAGCGATTTCTGACTCCCCTCGGTCTGGGCCCGATGCAGATCATTGGCACCGGCGGTTCTCGCTGGGCTGCGCTTTCGAGCGGTTTTGCGGAAGTCGATGGAACGCGTGTGGTCGTGCTGGTTGACTCCTGTGCCCTGGCCAGCGATATCGATCAGGATGCCAGCGAATCGCGCCGAGTGGCAGCCGGTTCGGAACTGGCCGCGTTGCCGGACGTTGAAGAGAACGCTGGCGAGCGTGCGCGACTCGCCGCCGTGGTGGCGAAGGCCGAGCTCGACATCGACGTCGCCGGTCGCTGAGGCCGCGGACTCGAATGCCGAATAGCACGCCGACGGAATCCGACGTCGACGGTCGAAGACACCATTCCAAAGAGCCGCTTCGTCTGCACCGAGACCAATTCCCCAATCGGCCAATCCTTGATACCGCGATTTCCCATGCCATGCTTCGCCGCGTTGCCGCGGGTGTCGTTGGCAATAGTCTGCGGCTCTATTTGCCGAGCCGGGCCCTGCTCTTTTCCAGCCTCGACGCGAGGCGCCCGGGTTTTGTCCGGGCACTCGAGTTGGCTGTGGAGGCTGGGTTCCCGCCCGTGACTCGATTGGCCGGGGGGCAGGCTGCGATGTTTCTGGATGAGTCGATTGCCTTTGCCTGGGCCACGCGTGATGTCGACGCCCACCTGCGTATTCGGCCGCGTTTTGAAGCCCTCGCCGAATGGATCGCCAGGTCGCTCAGGCGTCTCGGGCTCGACGCGAGAGTCGGGGAGATCCCGGGTGAGTACTGTCCCGGCGAATTCAGCGTGAATCTCGGCGGCCGCGTGAAGGTCATGGGCGTCGGCCAGCGCGTGATTCGCGGCGGAGCACATATCGGTGGAGTTCTCACGGTCGCGCAGACTGGACTTTTGCGACAGACCCTGGCCGAGATCTATGAGGTTCTCGGACTCGAGTTCCACGAGCAGACGGCCGGCGGCGTCGCAGACTTCGATGAGAGTCTGGACTGCGAGCAGATCCTCGCGGCCATGATCGAAGAGCTCAGTGAATCCGGCTACGTCTTAGAAGCACAGACATTCGATGAATCAATTATTGGCGAAGCCGAGCAGCTTTTACCCCTACACGATCCACAGGCCAAGTCGCCCAGTGGCGGCGGACTCGGGACGCTTCTTCGTGCGAGTCGTCACGCTGGAAAAACCGTTGTACAAGAGGAATCGGAAAACTAGGGGCAAGGGCGGATCCGCTTGAACCGTACGCGCCGATCGGGTCGATTGCGCTCACTGTGTGTGGCGGTCGATGGGCCATGTGCTTCCATTCGTTCCCTCATCAATGAATTCATCATCTGGAGGTTCGCATGACGCGACCACATCGCTCGACAATGTCCCAGGCTTTTTCAACTTCTGTTCTTCGCACACTGTTCGTCATGATTCTGATAGCCAGCTTCGGACAAACGACGCTTGCTCGCGCGGATTCTGACGAGAATGCGCCCGCCGACGTGAAGTATCGTCAAACCCTGATGTCCAATATCGGTTCAAATATGGGCGCAATCGGCGACATCTTGAAGAACGGTCTCGATCTTCCCGGTCATATCGCCGTGCATGCCTCGAATATGGCCAAGAGTGCCCCGTTGATTGGTCCCGCTTTCAAGAAGAACGTTCCGACCGAGGCGACGGATGCGAAGCCCGAGATCTGGCAAGACTGGGCGAAGTTCGAAATGGCGATTGCCGATTACGAGAAGGCGGCGCGGGATCTCGCTTCCGCCGCAGAGACCAACGACATGAAGACGATGGTTCCTTTGGTGAAGGCGCTTGGAAAGAGCTGCGGCGGATGCCACAAGTCCTTCCGCAAGCCGAAAGAAGAGTCATTCCATCGGTCGTCTTCTGACCACGAATAACATTTTTCGCAAGTTGCGAAACTCACTGTCATTGCTTCTCTGCGTAGCGATTGCGATCACCGGTGCGGTCTCGACAGTGGCTGCAGAGTCATTGCCGCCAATGGATCCAGAACAGGAAGCCGCGCGCGAGCGAGGCCGAGGCGTTTTCTATTCAACCGGCGGGTGTAGTTGCCATACCAACTACCCGGACGAAGGAAGTGATGCGCCCCTGCTCGCCGGTGGGCGCGCGATGAAGACACCGTTTGGTGTCTTCTACAGCACGAATATTACGAATGATCTGGAAACCGGGTTGGGTCGCTGGACAGATGCGGATTTCATCCGTGCGATGCGCGAAGGTGTATCACCGGAGGGCGAGCATTATTTTCCCGTGTTTCCATTTCCCTCCTTCACCGGTTTGCGAGACGCAGATCTCACTGACTTGTTCGCGTACCTGAAAACCATTCCGACCGTCGCTCGGGCCAACCGCGCTCCCGGTGCGTCTTTTCCGTTCTCGTGGCGGGCGACTCTACTCGGATGGAAGTGGATCAATTTCAAAGCGAAACGACTGCGAGACGATCCGGAAAAGGATCCAGATTGGAATCGCGGCAACTATCTGGTGAACGCGGCCGCCCATTGCGGAGAATGCCATACGCCCCGCACGCTCACAGGCGGCCTCGATCGGTCGATGTGGCTCGCGGGATCAGAGGACGGCCCAGAAGGCGAACTTGCACCGAATATCACGTCGCATAACGACACGGGCATCGGGAAATGGTCGTCGGCAGATCTCATCTGGTATCTTGAGACGGGCCTGAAGCCTGACGGTGATGACACCAGTGGGCTCATGTCCGAAGTGATCGAACACGGTTACTCGAATCTACCGAGAGAGGATCTCGCAGCGATTTCGACCTATCTGAAATCGATCGCGCCGATCGAAAGCGACGTCTCGAACGACTAACAGCGGACCTCGGTGGGTCGCCGACTACTGGCCCGCTGCCGCCTTCAGCCGAACGCGTCCATCCCTGACCACGACTTTGAAGTCGATGCGCTCACAGTCGAATTTCTTCTTGAGCGCGGTTTCTTGTTTCGAAATCGCGGACTGTAGTTTTGCCCGGGTGAGTCGACTCGCGTCCTGGCCGGTGGCCAGCATCGCGTCTCGGTAGGTTTCGAAGATGCCACTATCCTCACCGCCGCCGCCAGCCTTTGCGCGTGATGAAGCCAGGTCTGGGGCGACATCGCGTTCTCGATCGCGAAGGTCGGCCTTGAAGACATGTCGTTTGTAGGTCCCCGCATCGATCTGGCGAAGCACGCCGTCCCATTGGCGTTTGAAGGCCTGGTAGCGGCCATTGATGCTGTTGAATTTGAAACGGAGCGCGGTGTTCGTGATTTGCGTGTTTGAGAATCGGATGATGGTCTTCTGCACCTCGCCGCGAGGCATGGCGGGTTCTGTTGGCCGCGTTCCGAGAAAATATTTGTCGTAGTCGAGCTTCAACTGGTTTAGTCGAAGCTCGAGAATCTTCAGCTCATCTTCTTGCGAGGGGGGTGTGCCTTCCATCCAGAACCGAATCGGCTCTTCCTTGGAACCACTTGAAGGGTTTTGGCCCCGTCCGAGAATTGCGCGTTGGCTGCGCGCGGTCTGCGGTCGAAGGCACCGAAGACCCGGTGGGCAAATTTCCAACTCCAACCGCCCTCGACGCACCCAGCGAACCGGGGAATCGGCATATTGTGCGGCGATATGTGTCCATCAATGGGCGTGCGCGACAAGGGCCTTTTGGAACCATTTCGGTCCATCGATGGCCCGTGATGATTCGATCGATCCATCCTGTTCATTCGTCGTCATCTCAGAACTCGCGATCCGCTTCATGTTCAAGGTTTGGATTGATCTGGAGATAAAGACTCAGATAGTGCACGCCAATATAGAAGGGCGCTGTGTCGAAGAGCGCGATGGCGAGTTTGAAGACATAGCCTGAGCCGATGTACAGCCAGAGCTGCGGCCAGATTGCGAGACTCGAATCGATGGGGAGACCGTGCGCGTAGAAATGCGTAATCGTGATAACGGCAAACGTATCGACGAATTGACTGACGAGTGTCGAGCCGTTGTTGCGAAGCCAGAGATGTCGTCCGTTCGTCAGGCGCTTCCAGAAATGGAAAAGGGAGACGTCACATAACTGTGCTGCGAGATACGCGATCATGGAGCCCACGACAGCGCCCATCGTGAGAAAGCGAATGCGAAAGAAGGCGAAATCGTAGGCGTCCGTCGGCGGCATGCCCGTCGCTGAATCGAGGACGGGGGTTGGCGGCAGTGCTCCCCCCAACCACAGGAACGCCACGACCCAGGCGTTCAGCAGTAGGCCGACCGCGACGAGGAAATTGGCGCGCTTCTGCCCGTAGAGTTCGGAAATGAAATCCGTACACAAAAAGGTAACGGGATAAGGCAGCACCCCGATCGCCAGTGCCATGGGGATCTTGATGCCCACAATCTCGAAGGAGAGATCGACGAACCTCGAGGTACCCAAAATGTTGAGCATGGTCATCGAGCCTAGAAAGAGACCCGCCAAGACAAGGTAGACACGCTCACGTCGCGCATGAAGCTCCGAAGCTTCGATCGGATGTAGATCACTCATCGCAGTGACGGATTCTACCCTGCGAGTGTCAGGATGGCATCAAGCCCAGCGTCTTCCGGACGCACGTTTTCCGGATCTTCCGCGGGAGGAATTTCGCCGATCAAGAGTTCGCCCAGCGCAGTCCTCAGGAGTTCGAGGTTCCGAGCATCCGCATCGGTGAGCACGCCGGTTGAATGGGAGATGACGACGCCGGCGAGATCGAGGCAGCGAGTTGCGCAGGCTTCGAGACTGAGAAGGGTGTGGTTGATCGTGCCCAGAGATGCACGGGCCACGATGAGAACGGGAAGATCAAGGGATGTCGCGAGGTCAGCCATGGTCGTCTTGGCATCGAAGGGCACGAGCAAGCCACCGGCGCCTTCAACGAGCATGAAGGAATGGCGCTTCTGGAGATCATTGAATGCGCCGTGGATACGTTGCATGTCGAGGGATTGGTTGGCATGTAGGGCTGCGGCCTGGGGCGCTGCGGGTAAGTCGAATTGGATTGGGCAGACGAGATCGACGTCGTCCCGGACTTCGGCTGCCGCCATGAGCGCGAGTGCGTCGGCGGGTCCGCCATCCGGGACACCGGTCTCGACGGGCTTCATGACACCGACATCGATACCGGCAGAACGCAGCCCACGCGCGAGCGCACAACTAACGACGGTCTTGCCGACGTCGGTATCGGTGCCCGTGATGAAAAGGCCGGCCATGATGATCAGTTCTCGTTCGAGAAGACGTCGATGATGGCGTCCGCCAGGCCGTCGATCTCGGATTCTTCGTGGGTAGCCATCGGCGTAATGCGGAGCCGCGCCTTGCCGCGGGGAACGGACGGGTGGCGGATCCCCTGGGCGTAGTATCCGCGCTCGAGGAGTCGCTCACAGGCCGACATGGTTCGTTCGTTTTCTCCAAGTACGACGGGGAGAATATGCGTGGTGCTAGGCGACGTTGAGATTCCGGATGCCGCCAGCCGCTGACGTAGTCGCCGACAGTTTTCGGCCAGCCGTTCTCGCCGCCATGGTTCAGAATCGATCAAGCGCAGCGAGACCCTTGCTGCCTCGACTTGCGCAGGTGCTAGCGCGCAGGAGAAGATGAAGCTGCGCGCGGTATTCACGAGGAGTTCGCGCAGACGCGCCGACCCCGCGATGAATGCGCCAAAGGAGCCGATCGATTTTCCGAGTGTGCCCATCAGGATGTCGACTTCACCGAGTACGCCCGCCGCTTCTGCAGTTCCGCGTCCCCGCTTGCCGAGTACGCCGGTCCCGTGCGCATCGTCGAGCAGGACCATGGCATCGACTTCGTGGGCGCGTTTGACGATCTCGGCGACCGGAGCCACATCGCCATCCATGCTGTAAACGCCATCGATCGCGACGAGAATGCGTCGCGCTTTGGGTCTCACGCGGCCGAGCACCTCGGCGAAGGACTCGACATCGCCATGCCGGAACACCACGACTTCACATCGCGCAAGTCGGGCGCCGTCAATGATTGACGCGTGGTTGAGTGCATCCGAGACCAGGACGTCGCCTGGCCCGACTAACGCCGGAATGACACCGACATTGGCCATATAACCCGTGTTGAAGGCGAGGGCAGCCGGACGCTCGAAGAAATTGGCGAGCTCCTCTTCGAGTGCGACATGAACCTGGAGATTGCCGGTAATCAGCCGCGATCCCCCGGCGGCCGCGCCCCAATCACGTGCGCCGCGCACGGCGGCTTCGACGACTTCGGGATGCCGCGCCAGATCGAGATAATTACTTCCGGCGAAGAGCAGAACTTCTCGCCCATCGACGACCATGCGGGGTCCTTGTAATCCGTCGAGCACCCGCATCCGACGGTAGGTCCCCCGCTCGCGAATCTCGCCAAGGATCTGATCGGCGATTTCATCAAGGGGGCTCCGTCTGCCCTGTCGATCGTACCGATCGAGTTCATCGAGCGGCTCCGGTCCCGGCAAGTCCGGCCCCGAAGCCTTCATGTCCGAACGATCTCGGGCTTCAGCAATTCATCCCCACCGCCTGGAATGCGAAACTGGGATGCACCCTGGTCCTTCGTGTTCGCTTCATGACTGGATGAAGGGGAGGCGCCTGCGGCCGCGATGCTGGCTTCGGCTTGCGCCTGGGAATAGGCGTCGTTCCCTTCGATTTCAAATCCGGCATCACGAATCATGCTGTAGGTCTCGGCAACCGAATCGCCGCGCGTTGTCAGGTATCCCTCGACGAAGAGCGAATTGGCTGGATAGAGCGCGAGCGACTGCATGCCCCGCAGATGGCCTTCCCGCCCGCCTGCGACGCGAATTTCGGCGTTCGGATTGATGAAGCGCATGAGGCAGAGCATTCGGAGACAGCGCTCGGGTGTGAGCGATCCGTCATCGGTGACGCGATTGCCGTCGATTGGGATGAGAAAGTTGACCGGAATCGAGGGAACCTCGAGTTCGCGCAATTTGAAGGCGACTTCGATCAGGTCGAGAGATTCCTCGCCCATCCCCACGATCAATCCCGAACAGGATGAGATGCCATTTCGTTTGGCGGCTTCGAGTGTCGCTACGCGGTCGGCGTAGGAATGGGTCGACGTGATTTCGTTATAACGCCTCTCGCTGGTATTCAGGTTGTGATTCATTCGGTCGAGGCCGGCGCGCTTCAGGATCTGCGCATGTTCGTCGCCTAGCAGGCCGGCGGAAAGACACACTTCGATGGGCCAGCGGGATTTGATCTCGCTGACGAGTCCAGCGATTCGCTTGGTCCGCTCGATCGTGGGTCCGCGACCCGAGAGCACCATGCAGTATCTGGAAGCCCCCGACGCAGCGGCCGCTTCGGCTTCGGCCAAGATTGCCTCGTCGCTTTTCATGGCGTATTTCCGAATCGCAGAATCGGAATCCTTATTCTGGGAGCAGTAGCCGCAGTCTTCGGGGCAGAGTCCGTTCTGAACGTTGTTCAAGACGTGGACCATGACCTTGCGGCCGAAGGCGCGCCGACGCGGTTCGAAGGCTGCGTGCAATAGAGGGAGCAGCTCAACGTCTGGCCCATCCAGGATCCACAGGGCTTCGGCTTCACTCGGGGGGAAATCGGCCAAAGCATTGTGCGTGAGGGCTTCATAGCGAGCGAAGGAAGAGGGGGAACTCGATGGGGAATCGGACATGCGTTGGATCTCCAGAGTTGGGGCGCAGCAGCCTACCTGGCGGGCTGGATCGCTGTCAACCAATGGATCCCAGAGGGTTTACAGCCCTGATCGAGTGGGAGGAGATTGTCCAGATTCGCTCCAGAGACCTACATTCACCTTGTTTTCGTGTCTGGATCGGTCAAACTGGCCTCTGGTGCTCCAGGGGGATAATTTTGGCCAAGAAACGAACGGTTCACGCCTGCCAGTCTTGTGGGGCACAACATCCACAGTGGCACGGGCGCTGTCCGGATTGCGGTGCATGGGACAGTCTCGTCGAAGAAACCTATGTGGCCACGCCATCCTCGGCGACTGCGCCCGGGGTCAAGGGATTCGGCAGCCCCGGACGTCCTTCGGCGGGCCTCGCGGCGCTGGTGCCTGCAGCCGATGACCAGAAGCCGCGACGACTCTCGGAGATTTCTCCGGAGGCCAACCCCCGCCTCGCTTCGGGATCCAAGGAACTCGACCGCGTGTTGGGCGGCGGGTTTGTCCCGGGATCGGTCGTTCTACTCGGCGGGGACCCGGGAATCGGGAAATCGACCCTTGCGCTGCAGGTCGCCGGCCGTCTGGCGGCCAGTGGTCAGTCCGTTCTTTATGTCAGTGGTGAGGAGAGCGGAGAACAGATCCGTCTGCGCGCGGAGCGATTGCCCGGCTTGGGCGGTGCGCTTCAGATTCTGACGGCGACCCGGGTGGAGGCATTGGCCGAACCCTGGCGCGATCTGGCCCCGAGCCTGGTCGTTGTCGATTCAATCCAGACGATCCAGACCGACTCCGTCGAATCGGCCGCAGGTTCCGTTGCTCAGGTTCGCGAATCGGCCTCGCAGCTCGCGGCTACGGCGAAGCGCGCGGGATCGATTCTTCTCCTCGTGGGTCATGTGACGAAGGATGGGAGTCTGGCGGGCCCGCGCGTCCTGGAACATCTCGTCGATGTAGTGTTGACCTTCGAGGGTGACCGAGCCCATGCCTTTCGATTGCTTCGTGCGTCCAAGAATCGCTTCGGATCCACCGAGGAGATCGGTGTCTACAAGATGGCGAGCCATGGTCTTGAAGCCGTCGAAAATCCAAGCGAGCACTTCTTGGAAGAACGCAGCACTCGGGCACCGGGCAGCTGTGTGGTCCCGCTGCTCGAGGGGTCTCGACCGATGCTGGTGGAGTTGCAGGCATTGGTGGCCCCGGCGCCGTACGGAACTCCGCGGCGGACGACGCTCGGACTAGAAGATGCACGGGTGGCGCTCCTGCTTGCGGTTCTGGAACGCAGGAGTTCGATCGATATGCTTTCTCAAGACGTCTATGCCAAGGCGGCGGGTGGAGTTCGCGTGGCGGAGCCGGCTGCGGATCTGGGAATTGCCCTCGCGATCGCATCCAGTCGGCTCGATCTTGCCGTTCCCGCGGACACCGCGGCCATCGGGGAGGTCGGTCTTGCCGGCGAAGTGCGTCGTGTGTCCCGCGTCGATGTACGTCTGGCCGAAGCAGGCAGACTCGGCTTTCGCCGCCTTCTGGTGCCCGCGGTTTGCGCACGGGAAATGGTGTCCCGCCGAAAAAAAGGCAGGTCGCCGACCGCTAAAAACGATTGCGAACTTGTTCCCATAGAAGAAGTCGCCCAGGCGATCGACTGGCTGCGGGAAAACGGGCGAGCAAGCGAGCAGGATGGCCGGTCGTGAATGCATCCAAGTGTCGTCCGTGTCACATGTCGCGATGATCATTTCGTGAACGGCAGTAAACGCCCGTTTTTGAACTGTTTTTGGATATCTCGGCCTTTGACACATTTTGTGCTCGAAGCTAAGTTGAGGACATGGCAGGCCCCCCATTCTCCGAACAAAACGAAGGCGAAGAAGCGGCGCTGAAGAGTTCGCCGCTTGAAGCGGGGATTCGAGCAGTCTTTACTCGAGTCGCCCCGGACCTCGAACTCGTCGAGGCGACGCTGCGGGATCAGCTGGCTTCAAAAGTCGAACTGATCGGCACCCTCGGCGAGCATCTTCTCGCGTCTGGGGGAAAGCGATTGCGTCCGGTTCTGGTTCTGCTGTCGGCTGAGTTGTGTGGCTATACGGGGTCACGCCGAATCGAGTTGGCCGCAGCCCTGGAACTCCTTCACACCGCGACATTATTGCACGACGACATCGTCGACCTGGCTGAGATCCGTCGCGGTCGACCGGCGGCGAACGCGATCTGGGGCAATCGACGTGCGGTGCTTGCGGGCGACTTTTTTTACGCGCGAGCCTCTTCGATCATCGTCGAGGACGGGAATCTTGAAATCGTTGAGAGTTACGCACGCACCATTCGGCTGATGGCGGAAGGCGAACTCCTTCAACTCGAGCGCAGCTTCGATGTCGATGTGACCGAAGCCCACTACTACGATGTGATTGAGCGAAAGAGCGCGACGTTGCTTTCCAATTGTTGCGAGATCGGATCGCTACTCGGTGGTGTGACCCGAGGCGAACGCAATCGGATTCGTGAATACGGTCGACAACTGGGGCTCGCTTTTCAGCTGCGCGACGACTGTCTCGACTACGATGCGGAGCTTCAGGAACTCGGCAAGGAACCCTTCGCTGATTTGCGCGAAGGCAAGATCACGCTTCCGCTGATTCTGACCATGAAGCGATGTCGCGTTGGTGAACGGGAACAGGTCGCAACGGTCTTGAAGAATGCCTCGCGACTGGCCGATGAACATGGCGGAATGGCGCCGCCGGCTGTAGATCTCGATCTCGGGCTGGTGACGGACATGATCCACCGATATCATGGACTGACGGACACCGCCCGCCGAGCCGAGGAACACGTTGCGAAGGCGCTCGAAGCGATCGCCCCCTTCCCGGATGGAGAGGCCAAGAACGCTCTGCGGACAGCCGCCGAGTTTTCTGTCGCCCGCGATCGCTAGCGAGTCACGCGAGAAAACAGTCAGAGGATTTCGCCCCAGGTCCCTGGGAGAAGATTCATGTCATTTTCAATTGCTACTGAGCGTGGTGAGCTGCCGGGTACGTTGCCCAGTGGATCCCGCGACGGATCGCAGGATCGAGCCATGATCCCTGCGAAGACCGGAAATCCGGGCTCCTTGACGCCTCCGAGCCCATGGCAACGGCCCAAGCGGTCCGGATGGAGCATCAGAAGCCTGGGGAGCATGCCAGCTCTTCTGCTGCTGAGTCTGCTTCTTGTGTCCGGTTCGGCCCAGGCCGAATCGGCGACCGCGAATGCGCCCGTGGATCTGAATCGGGCCACCGCCGAGCAGCTGGAGGCGCTGCCGGGAATTGGTGCAGTGAAGGCGGCGGCGATTCTGGCCGTGCGCGATACGAAAGGCGGCTTCCAGTCGATGGATGAATTGGAGGCTGTTCGCGGGATCGGACCGGCACTCGTCAAGAAGCTTCGACCGCTGGTGAGGATCGGAAAGAAGGGCACGAGCAGCGCCAAGACCACGCGAAAGTAGCCGCCGACCGAAACAATCGGGCCGCCGGGGCCAGCTGGGTCCCGGCGCGTCCGATCTGTGGGGAGTCCGATGCTCATTTGATAGTTTGGGCGTATCGGATGAGTCGGGCGGGGAAATGTCGCACCCGGTTTTCGCCGACTACACCCAACGCCGACTATGATTGCGCGCGTGATCCGCCATTCGAAATCCCTTGCTCGCTTCCTTCTGGCCTTCGGCCTGGGATTCGGAGTTCTCTTTGTCTCGACTCCGCAGGGGGAAGAGGCAGCAGAGTTGTTGGAGCCCACTCTCGCGCCGGGGCCGCGTCGCCTTATTTCACTCAATCCGTCGCTTTCAGCGATCGTGTTACGTCTGGGCGAAGGGCAACGGCTTGTGGGGGTCGACGACTACTCCGCGCGACTGATGCCGGAACTGGCCGAGCTGCCCAGAGTCGGTGGGCTCTTTGATCCAGGTCTCGAATCAATCCTGTCGCTTCGGCCAGATCGTGTGTTGTTAGTCGCGGGACTCGAGCAGGAAACACATGCAACGCGCCTCGCAAAACTCGGAGTCCCCGTTGATATCTATCCCAACGAACGGCTCGATGAAGTCCTCGAAAACATTCAGCGTCTCGGCACACTCCTAGGCCGCGAGCAGGCGGCAGCGAATCGAATTCAGGCAATCCTGGAGATGCGAAGAGCCGTTTCGGTGGCGGCGAAGAGTCGCCGACGACCGACGAGTGTCGCGATCGTCGACCGCTCGCCCCTGTTCATCGTTGGTTCGGAAACCTTTCTCGATGAGATGCTCGACGCGGTCGGTGCGGAGAACCTTGGGCGAAGACTGGCGAAGGGCTATCCACGGGGTTCGATCGAATGGCTGATCGATGCTCGTCCGGAACGGCTCCTTGATATGACGCCGGGTGCGACCGCAGCCTTAGAGTTCTGGTCGCGGTGGCCGAGCATTCCGGCTGTGGCCAACGGCCAGGTCGTCGATGTCGATGCGAGTCGGATCAGTCTCCCCGGACCAGATCTCGATCGGGCTCTTCGAGAACTGGCAATCGCAGTTCACGGCGAGGGCATCGAAGTGGATATCCGTCGCGCCATTGCCGAGAGGAGTGCGTCGCCGCCGATGCGCGAAGACGAGCTGGTGGATCAATGATTCGGCTTTCACTTTCGCGAATGATCTTTGTTCTGGGGACGCTCTCGTTCGGTCTCGTGTTGATCTGCTTGATCGCGCTCGCGACGGGACCATCGAATATCGGCTTCGGCGCCGTCGTCGATGTTGCCAATTCGTTCTTGCGTGGAAGCGCCGATACCGCAGCCGGCGATGCGTCCTTCGATATCGTGCTCCGCGTTCGCTTGCCGCGACTCATCCTTGGGTTGCTGGTCGGCGCGGCCCTCGCGACGGCGGGGGTGATCTTTCAAGCACTGCTTCGAAATCCGCTGGCGGACCCGTATGTGCTCGGCGTATCAGGGGGCGCGGCGCTGGCGGGCATCGTTGTCCTCGCCCTGGGTGGGTTGTTAGGTATCTCGACCTCCTTCGTTCCGATTGCCGCCTTTGGCGGAGGGCTTCTCGCGACGGCCCTGCTCTACTGGGTTTCTGGTGGGCCGGGCCGAAGTGGGCCGACCGGTCTGTTGCTGACCGGCGTCGTCTTCAACGCTTTTGCTTCGGCCGGGATCGTCTTCCTCGCATCGATCGCGGGCTTCTTCGACGGCTCACGAATATTTCTCTGGCTGATCGGCCACCTTTCTGCGGTGGAGATCGACGCCGCTGGTCTTGTGGCAGTCAGCGTTGCGATCGGTTTCGGGGTTGCCTGTCTATTGTCTCGGAGTCTGAATCTGATCGCATTGGGCGATGAGACGGCTGCGCAGTTGGGCATTCCCGTGGATGCACATCGAAGGTGGCTTCTTCTCTCGACATCTTTGATGGTGGGAGCGGCAGTCGCGGTTTCCGGTCTGATCGGCTTCGTCGGTCTGATCGTGCCCCATGCCCTGCGATTGGTGATCGGAAGCGATCATCGCTTGTTGATTCCGGCGGCCGCGCTGTCGGGCGCTGGATTTCTCGTGCTTTCGGACACCCTGGCGAGGACGATCCTCGATGGGCGCGAGTTGCCCGTTGGTGCAGTGACCGCGCTCATCGGTGGGCCGCTCTTTATCTTCCTATTGCGGCGTGCGCAGAGTAAGGGCCCTCTTTCATGACCGCGCATAGCAAGGTGAATAAGTCGACCGCGAATTCGGCGGCTGGGGATCGACCGGGTCCTACCATTGAATTTGTTCAAGTCTCGGTAGAGCTCGGTGGAAATCTGATTCTCGAGGGCGTCGATTTCGAAGTCGTACCCGGAGAGGTCGTTGGCCTTGTGGGCCCCAACGGAGTGGGCAAGACGACCTTATTGCGATTGGCCAGTAGCATGCTGGCGGCGAAGTCTGGGGAGGTTGTGTTAGGCGGACGACCGGTCGGGTCAATGACACGTCGAGAACTCGCTCAGCAGGTGGCCATGGTGCCACAAGATTTTCATGTGTCCTTTCCGTTTCGAGTCGGCGAGCTGGTGATGATGGGCCGAGCGCCGCACCAGCCTTTGGTCGGGCTCGAGAGCGACAGAGATGTGGCCCTCGCCCTGGCCGCTCTCGAGCGATTGGGAATCGCGCATCTGGCAGACCGTGGCGTCGATACGCTTTCCGGGGGCGAGCGGCAGCTCGTCTTGTTTGCGCGTGCATTGGTCCAGGGCCCAGACCTCTTGCTGCTCGATGAACCGACGGCATTCCTCGATCTCAAACATCGGGTCGATGTACTGCAGGAAATACGTGCTTTCGCCCGCTCGGGTCGGGCGGCCCTGGTCGTTTCCCATGACCTGTCCCTGGCGGCACGCTCCTGTGATCGAATCGTCTTGTTGCAGCCCGGGGCGGAGGCCGGGCGGGTGGCCGCCGTGGGGCAGCCCTCCGAAATCCTGACCGCCGAGAATCTTCGACGGGCCTTCGGAATCGAGACCCTGACCTTTTCAGGCCCCGACGGTGCCCTCGTCGTGGTTCCCAGTTTGTCCGAGTTCGATCGGCGATGACCCGGGTCATTGTCGTTCACGGTTCGGGCGTCGGGCGTTGATTGAACCGAAAATCCAAGCGCCCGGCTTGACCCAGAGTTTCTCCGCGGCCTGCTAGACTCGCCCGCCCAACGGGGCAATCGCCGGAATGGATGGAGAAGAGCTGTGATGACGCAAATCTGCGTAGACCAGATTGTGGCACGCGAGATTTTGGATTCCCGAGGCAATCCCACCATCGAGGTCGATGTGCTGACGTCGGGGGGGCTGCTTGGTCGCGCTGCGGTGCCTTCCGGTGCGTCGACGGGTGCACGGGAAGCTCTGGAACTTCGTGACGGTGATCAGGATCGCTATTTCGGAAAGGGTGTTCGCAAGGCGGTCGACTTTGTGAACGGCGAAATCGCACAAGCGGTCAAGGGTGCTCGGCTTGGTGGGCTCGACGAGCAGGCGGAACTCGATCGCAGGATGACCGAGCTCGACGGCACGGAAACAAAATCGCGTTTTGGAGCAAATGCAATTCTGGGGGTTTCCCTGGCCGCCGCTCATGCAGCGGCGGCGACTGCAGGCCAACCGCTTTACCGCTTCATCGGCGGCGACGTGGCTGCGCTCCTACCCGCACCGATGATGAATGTCTTGAACGGTGGTGCACATGCGGATAACAGTGTCGATGTTCAGGAGTTCATGCTCTACCCCCTTGGTGCGCCGAGCTTCTCCGAAGCGCTTCGCTGGGGCGCGGAGGTCTTCCATACGCTGAAGTCGGTTCTGCTCGAGAAGGGATATTCAACGGCGGTCGGGGACGAAGGTGGGTTTGCGCCGAACCTGGCGAGCAACGATGAAGCGCTGGAGTTGATTCTTCAGGCGATCGATCGGGCCGGCTACAAGGCGGGCAGCGAAATCTCGATCGCCCTCGATCCGGCGGCCAGTGAATTCTACAAGGACGGCGAGTATGTACTGGCGAGCGAAAATCGACGCCTTGATTCCGCGGCCATGATCGACTTCTGGGCGGATTGGGTCGCTCGCTATCCGATCGTTTCCATCGAGGATGGACTGGCAGAAGACGATTGGAGCGGCTGGTCAAAGCTGACCGAAAAGCTTGGGAACAAGATTCAGCTGGTCGGAGACGATCTCTTCGTGACGAATCCCAAAATTCTCCAGCGCGGTATCGAAGAGAAATCGGCGAATGCGATTCTGATCAAGGTAAATCAGATCGGGACGCTGACGGAGACTCTCGAAGCAATTCGAATGGCTACCGCCGCCGGGTTCGCTTCGGTGGCTTCTCATCGCTCGGGCGAAACCGAAGACACGACGATCGCCGATCTCGCGGTCGGTGCCGCGACCGGGCAGATCAAGACGGGATCCCTTTGTCGTACGGATCGGATCTGCAAATACAACCAGCTGCTTCGGATCGAGGCCGAGCTAGGCGATCGCGCACGTTATGCGGGTGCGTCGCGATTGGCGGGACAGGGCGCGTGAAGAGTCTCTCCAAAAGTGTGACGGGCGCGATCGGGCTCGTGATCTTTCTGGTGCTTGCGGCGACGGCGAGCGCGTTCATTCCCCAGGCTGATCGCACGATGAAGGAAATTGCGAAGGTCAATCGTGTGTCTGGGCGTTCGAAGGCGATTCAACTCGAGTTGACCATGCAGGTGGGCGACGCGGCACCGCTCGCTTCCGCCCTCTTGATCAGCCATCCGAGTGGACTCGCGCGCCTTGAGATTCGCGGCTATCACGGACGCGTGGATCGCTATTTACTGACGGGTGCCGACCTTCTGGGTGCGAAGGACGGCCGCCGGATGGCGCGTCCGCAACCAATGCTGCAGCCCTTCTTTCTCTTGCAGCCCTCTTCCGAGGCAACGCTGCGGGTGGCACTCGAAAGCTTTGGCATTGAGAGCCAATGGATTGGGCTCGCGCCCTGCGGTGAACAGGATTGTTTCGTGATTGGCGATCCTCGACTGGCGGCGCCATTTCCGCCGCCCCCCCCGCTGGCGACAGATGATGACGATGTACTCGAAGACCCTCTCGAGGCGCCTGGGACTGTGGAAGCGGGTGAGACCATTGATGAGACGGCTGCGGAGGATGCATCGCTCGTTGGCGGGTTCGCTGGAAGCCTTGAACTCATCGGGCCGATTCTTTCACTTCCGGAAGACGGGCGCATCGCTCGGCTCTGGGTGGACACGAAGGAACTTCAGGTTCGGCGCATTGATCGCCGCAGCGGGCTCTTCGTCGTCTTCGGTCCCATGATCAGTTTTGACAAGTTGAAGGTGCCCGCCTGGTTCGAGATTCATGAGCCCGAAGCGCCTATCGTACGCTTCGACGTGGACCGAGCGGTGGCCGTCAACGCGCCGCCCCAGGCCTTCAGCCAGAAGTGGTTGCTGTCACCGTCGGATCCAGCGGATTCCATGGCGCCCCCAGCTCCTCGCGCGCCGATCGATCCGAATCATCCGACGCGTCCGAATCCCGAATTCCCTCGCTAGGCGTAGCGAAGTCGCATGGGACCCATTCAGCGAGGGCGACTCAGTAAAAATCCTTAGAGATTGAACGTTCTCATCGTCGACCGTGAAGAAGAATCCCAGCTTCAACTCAAGGAGCTCCTTCGGAGCCGCTCCGCGTGCCCGAAGAAGTTCGCCAGAACCGCTTCCAGATGATCGTACTCGACGTGTCACCGGGAAGTGGTGGTGCCCGAGGCCTTGGCGGCGATTCGTTCATTTGATGGGGATCTCTGCGTTAGAGCCACGACCGGTATCGCATCGGTCAAGACGATGAAGCATCGGGCCTTTCACTATTTGCAGAAACCACTCGATCTGGAAGAGATTCTCGCTGTCGTTCGCGAAGCCATTCGGGATCGGGGTCTATTGGCGGATCTCGAGACCCATCTCAATATCGAGGTCGGGCGCCGCATTCGCAGCAAGCGTCATGAGAGGGAGGTCACGCTCAAGCAACTCGCCAATCGAGCGACTTCCCGAGGGGCGCGCAAGGTTCCAATAGCGAGAACGACGGCCGCCTGGTTCGTCCGCCATTGACGCTCGGGAGGGCGGATTCTAAGGTCCGCCGATCGAAATCACCTCGTGATGGAGTTCATTCTTTCTATTCCGCAGGTATTTCTGGGGCCGTAGCTCAGCTGGGAGAGCGTCGCGTTCGCAACGCGAAGGTCGGCGGTTCGAACCCGCTCGGCTCCACCATTTACAAGCGGCGTGTGTTCATCGATCCATCGATGACGCACGCCGTTTTCTCATTCGGACATCCATCACCTCTTCGTCCGTATCACGGATGGCTGCATCGGACGCCTACGCGAACCTCGCCAAATGAAGTGCCGCCGCGAGCGCACCGATGAGGAGGCCGCCGTCGACGGCCAGATGACCATAACGCTCAGTTGGCCAGAAGCGCATGAGCACCAGTCCTTCGGTCAAGGGAATCCAGACGAGAGCCCGCATTGGAGCCGGGCCGAAGGCAGCACAGCTGATGGCAACAAGAAGGAAGCCACGTGCCGCCCATAACCTTTTGTTGGGACCGCCCTCGCCGGGCATGATTGTCATGACTTCGTTGTCACGAAGATTAGAGGCGATTAAATTGGCTGCGAGACTCGGAAGAAAGACACCGGCGACCCAGGGCCCGAGTGGATGGAAATGACTGGCGAGCCAGGGGAGGCCGACGCAGGCACCCGCCCAGGCAACCGATACGTACGTGGCCTTCAACGCTGGCCGCTCTTTGATTCGACGATGGAAGAGGCCGACCACGCCAATCAGCAGGCAGAGCACAATCATGCGAGGCGGCGTGCTCCGCAAAACTGCGGCGAAACCCGAGCCCACGATGACGAGGCCTGCGTACAGCCACTTTCGATATCGCAAGACGAAGGCCGTACGACTCGGTGAGGTTTTGCGATCACGCTCGAGATCACGCAACCGATCAAGGTTGTAGATCATGAAGGTTCCAGCCGCGACGAGGAAAATCCAGCGTCCCTCGTCCGGTGCATCGAAAATTCGGCTTGCGACCAGCGTCAGTGCTGCGCCCACGGCTGCGGCGAGCCCACTGGCATACGCGAAGGCATCCGCCATACGGAATCCAACCCGCGCGATCCGGCCGTGGCTGCCGCTCATGGGTGGGTGTCCATTCGTAGAGTCCGCGATCACAGGAGTTGAAGGTTTCGGTGGGGTCATGAGCGGAGAAATTGGCCAGCCTCTTTCGTTTGATTATGCCAGAGCGCCCACATGCCAGCGATGTCGACGACTGCGCGAGGCGCCCAACCGGGCACCGCGCTAGCTTCGCGCTCTGGATTGCCATTCATGCTTCGAATGGGTGGGGTCGGAGTTCCTATGTGGGTCAGTAAGGTCAGTGAGATTATCGGTTCGAGCCCGACGAGTTTCGAAAATGCCGCGCAGTCGGTTCTCGCCAGAGCGAATCAAACGCTGCGGGGAATCACGGGGATCGAGGTCGTGGACAAGCGGCTCAAGGTCGAGGACGGTGTGATCACGGAGTACCGCGTTCACTTGCGCCTGACTTTCGATGTGGCACCCAGGGCGGTGTCCCATTGGTAGCCCCCGAGGCAGATGACGGTACAGCTGCCGAACAGGATGAATCCGTCGTAGCGGTAGTAGCAGGCGAGGCTTGAGATCCGATGGCGATTGCATCCATTTCGACGCTTACTTCAGCGTCTCCCAATAGCTGGCAGGAAGCCGCGGAGCTCGGATTTGCCCGAGCAAGCGATACTCTGCGCGGCATCACAGGTATCAAGCTCGTCGAGGAGAAGGCGCGCGTCGAAGACGATGTCATCGTCGAATTTCTGGTCACGCTGCAAGTCATTTTCCTGCTCGAGGAATCGCAGGTTGAAGACTCGGAAGGGGACTGAGACTTGGGTATTCCGGCAATCGTGACGGCCGGTGATAGTCGAGCGGCGAAGGCCGTTTACGGCAAGAGCAAGGTCTATCTCGAGATCGATGGACTTCCGCTTGTGGCACATGTCGTTCGCGCACTGCAGGACTGTCCCGAAGTCGACGCAGTCTGGGTCGTCGGAGACACCGAACGGCTCGAGCAAGCTCTCGGTTCTCAGCAACTAACAAGTACGCTCCGAAAGCCCCTGCATATCGTGCCGCAGCAGCGCGATCTCATTTCAAATGCCTGGGAAACGTATCGACGTGTTCTGTCAGGCGACGTCACGAAGGGCCGAGATCCCAACCCCGATGAGCTCGATACGGAGGTCTTTCTTCTTTCGGGCGATGTGCCCCTTGCGACGCCGCAAGAATTCTCGTCCTTCATCAAGGCGTCTCAGGTCGCCAACGTGGACTATACGCTGGGGCTCTGTCCTGCCGAATCGCTGGACATTTTTCGGCCGGAACAAACGGGGGGATCCGGCATCTCGGTCGCCTACTTCAATGTAAGGGATGGACGCTTCAGACAGAATAATCTGCATTACGCCCGGCCTGCTCGAATCGGTCGACTGGATCGGATCGAAGAGATGTACGAGCTTCGACATCAGCGCCGGTTCTGGAATATGTTCACCCTCGCAATTCGGATCCTCGCCTCCCGGGTCGGCGGTTTCAAAATCGCCATGCTCTTCAGCATGATGCACTTCGCCGGCGTGGCGGATCGAAAGGGGCGAAAGAAGCTGGCTCGATTCCTGGCGCGCGCAGTGACGCTCGAGATCAATCGCGCCACGATTTCGAAGATCCTGGATACGCGATTCACCTTCATCGTGACGGAGAGTGGCGGCTGCGGCCTCGATATCGACACCGAGGAAGAATACGAAGTCATTCGCGAGCGTTTCACGCAATGGTTGAAGGATCAGAAGGCTCGATCGATTGAGCTCCATGGCCCGCTCCCACAGAGACTGGAAGACCAGAGACAATGACGATCCAAGAGATGATCGAGGCGACGCGGCAGGGGGTCGGACTTTTCGAAATGGCCGATCGTGGGCTGCTCGAAGTTCGCGGAGAGGATCGGGTTCGCTGGCTCGATGGAATGATCTCCCAAGATGTTGCCGCCCTCGAGGCAAGCGACGCTCCATCGGGTTGCTATGCGCTGCTTCTCACGAACAAAGGGGCGATCGTTGCGGACCTGCATGTCGGTCGAATTGGCGATGTCTATTACCTCGAGAGTCTTCGAAGCGAGATTCCGAGAATTCGAGAGACCCTCGATCGATACATCATTGCGGATGATGTCGTTCTCACGGATCTCTCCGACGAACGCCCAGCGATCGGACTCGAGGGACCTGGCGCGGCAGGGCTGTTGTCGAAAATCTCGAGTCCCGAGACCAAGGATCTCGAGCGCGAGTGCTGGATGAAGACTTCGATCGCCGAATGCGAGGTCTTGGTTGGCGCGTTTGGCTTCAGTGGAGAAGCGGCTTTTCAGATTCGCGCGAATGCGGCCGACCGGGGGGCGGTGGAAGAGGCGATTGCCCAGGCGGGGAATTTGGGCGAGGCGAATGGACTCTTTCGGGGGAGCCCGGAGGCACTCGGCATCATGCGAGTGGAGGCCGGAATTGCCCTGCTCGGTGCCGAACTCGATGAGGACGTACTGCCTCCGGAGGCCAGACTCGAAGCAGCGATTTCAACGACCAAGGGGTGTTATGTGGGTCAGGAGATTGTTGCGCGATTGCGCGCTCGTGGTCAGGTGAATCATCTCCTGGTTGGATTTCGGGTCGAGGCGGGCGAACTCCCAGATGCTGACGTCCCGCTTTCGGCAGACGGGCGAGTGACCGGGGAACTGACGAGTGTCGTGTCGTCGCCGACCGCGGGAAAGATTGCGCTTGGCTTTGTTCGCCGGGAGCATGCCGAGGTCGGAACGGAAGTTGAGTTTTCTGGGGGGCGCGCGACGGTCTCGGCGCTTCCTTTTGTGGAGATCGGGGTGGAACTCCGGCCGTCGGTTGGGCGCGCGGTCCCGACCGCGGCGAGTACGACGTGAGTCGTGGGTGGCTGATCGTATTCGCGAAGTCGCCGCGCCCCGGCCTGGTCAAGACGCGGATGTCGCCGCCGCTGACACTCGTCCAAGCGGCTGAGCTCTACGAGGCCATGCTGGCGGATATTCTGGATGCGAGCCTGCGTTTTGCGAAGGAACTCGACCTCGACCCCGTATTGGCATATTACCCGCCAGACGCGGCGTCGGAGTTCATGGATCGTGCGCCGGCTGGATATCGTCTTCAGGAGCAGCGAGGTCTGGACCTCAATGGCAGAATGGCGAACGCATTCGCACAAGCCGCCGCGGCCGGTGTCACCCGGATCCTGTTGCGTGGAAGCGATAGCCCTGCGCTCGATCTCGATGTGCATCAAGGGATGCTGGATCGGTTGGACAACGGAGATGACCTGGTGTTGACGCCGGATCAGGGTGGCGGATACGCGCTGATCGGAATGCGAACCGCGCGTCCGGCGGTCTTCGAACTTCCCATGTCGACGGACCAAGTGATGGAACAAACCCTCACCGCGGCGCGAGCGATCGGGTTGAAGAGTTCACTCACGAAGCCCGGCTTTGATCTCGATCATGTGGGCGATTTTCACTGCTTCGATTCGCTTCCTACAGAATCATTATTGGACCTTTGCCCGCGTACAGTCGCATCGATTGCGTTGGCTCCCTTGCGCGGTGTGCTATAAGTTTCCGCCTGCCACTCGTGCAGACCTCCCCCCAAAGAGATTGCTGAGCCGAACATCGTAGCGCGCCGAGACCTACGGCCGCTTGAATATGATGTGACGCTTGGGCCTTGGTTTGTGTTGAGCGCATACCGAGTGCATCGCAAAGTGTGTGTTACGACGATCGAATGAACGACCCCCCGTCGGAGCATCAAGCGAACTTGTACGCTGAGCTAGACATTCGATGGATCCCCGGTGAACCGCTTGGCAACCCGAAGCGTGCATCCGAGTGCCCGTCTGTTTGGCCGGTGCTGAACAGTTCTCAAGCAGTCTCGATCAGCTTCAACCCGTTTTCCGACTGCCGTGTCCGTGAGCCTTCGGATTCCGCGGATTCCCATCGGTATGCCTATTGCGCTGAGAAGATCGGGAGGAGCTGTGCGGCGCGCTAACCGAATCCGTGATGGCTAGTGATGTTTCCGTAATCTGAATTGAGAGCGGGAGGCCATTGCGATGCTCGATCTATTTCTAAGTCGCAAGCTCGTGGATGGACAGAGCGAACCGTTTCAATCGGGTTCGTTCCGCGCTGCAGGTCGTCAACAGCAATTGTTCTAATAAACTGATCAAGGGGATTTCTAAATGTACAGAATACGTCTATTTGTAATCGCAATCGGGGTAGCCGTGATGCTTACGCCTTCAATTGCGATGGCCGGGGACTTCATGGAGGACACCACGGTCGAAGCGTGGGTTGCCACCAGTTATAACATCAACTTTGAGAATCAAAGAGGGGCCGCTCAACAAACCGCAAATCCGTACCAGCCTTTCCATGAGAGGACCAACTCATTCCAGCTCGATCAGGCCTTTCTCGTCATCGACAAACCAGCGACCGATGACAGTCGGGTTGGTGGGCATGTGGCTTTCGCGTACGGAGAATATCATGACACCTATCTCCAGCTAGATGTTCTGCAAACAGCATTCTTCAGCTACCGGGCTCCCGTCATGGAAGGTCTCGTGTTGAGCGGCGGTCTTCTGCCCACTCGAATCGGCGCTGAAGACACGACCGCAACAGCCAATTACAATATTACGAACGGCATTGTCTGGGGAATTCAGCCAATCAACAATACCGGTCTAATCGTGGACACGTGGGTGACACCCGAGCTCGCGGTGGTGGTTGGTGTCTTGAACGATCCTATTTCCGGACGGACTGGAGACGGTGACCGGAAGAAGGCTGTGGTTGGTGGCTTGGCATGGGACCTTGGCAAGGGTCATTCTGGCACGCTCACGGCTCAGTGGGGCGACAGCACTGAGAGCCTTGGGGAGGCGTTGGGAGATCCTTCAACCGGCAATGGAAAGACAACTTATGTCGATCTCGTTATGCGACGTCAGTCACAGAACGAAAAGCTCACATCATGGCTGAACGCTACGTTTCGCTACCAAGACCTAGATTACGTGTCCAAAGGCACAGCGGTGCTCCCAGTCAACCTCAAGATCTCCAGTGTCGGTATTGCGGCTGCTTCGCGATATGCACTTTCCGATCATTGCGGAATCTCGGCTCGGGCCGAATGGCTAGGCACTTTCGTAAGCGGCGACAAATTCAACCAGGCGGCGGTGACGCTCACCGGTGACTACACGGTGATGGAGCAGCTGACGTTCAGGGCTGAAGTCCGAATGGATTACGCAAAGGGCCAGACCCTGAAGGGCAATGATTTGGGACTGTACCCCGGGTCTCTTCCGGACCGAAACGGAAATTTAGACCACAACTTTGCCGGAACTTTCTTGGCACAGGCGGTCTTGTCGTTCTAGAGCAATCGGGAGGCCGCCCGGTTCTACCGGGGAGGCCTCCCGATTTTGACCGTTCCGCGAATCTGATGAGAACGCCCTCCGGCGAGCCGGTAAAACATCACCAGGGGGAATGGCCGGCCTGGCGAGAATGGATCCAGCCTCTGAATTAGCTCTTTCGGAGGGGATGGACCTGAAGAAGCTGACCGATTCAGAATGTTAGGATATCGCCGAGTTCAGCTCTCGGCCGCCGAACATGAAGCGTATGGTCTCGCGCGACTTCCCATGGTCTGCTGCGGGTCAAAGAGCGCGTTAGCCCCGCTTACTCATTCGGCGGGCTCCTATTGACCTAGTCGTCGCGAAACATTCCGGACCTCCAGCCCGACACAATCAAGACGGGTGAGGGCACGAGGAAATCCAAATCCACTGAACTAACATGTCGTGATTTCGCGATCAGGACAGAGCAGCTCGTTCCCAAAGGAAGTCGACGCAAAACATTCGTTGTGGAGTTGGTTCTAGTCTCTGTTGGATGTGTGGGAAATGGAATGGATCTAGCTCGAGGAACGGCGACGCTGTCGCTTTCTGAGACATCGATCGCGCTATTCAGCCTCCGAATTTCTAACGAACATATACCCTCGTATCAGCCCTTCTCTCGTGTGGTTACAGTACATCCGTTCGGAGGGATTAAGCAGACCTTTGAAACGGATCTGCCCTTTGAAACTGTTCGGGACCCTTCGAGACGATATACTCGGAGAACCACAAGGCTGATCTAGCCAATTTCAGACTGACCTATCCTGTGCTCTTCGATCGCAGAGTCCGACTCGCTCCGATTCTTGCACCATAAGTTGCGCAGCCTTCAAGTACTTATGCCCGTGATAGGCGAAAGCCAAGGTTCAGCCGACACACCCTGTTGGGCGACCTCTTGAGAGATGTCGTCGCGAATTCGCGCTTAGGGTTCTAGCCCCCGTGACTAACGCAGTTCCCAGCTCGGCGTGATGCCGAGTTTCTCCATCTTGGCGTAGAGCGTTCGCCGCCCGATTCCAAGAAGCCTGGCGGCGGCGGATCGGTTGCCGCCGCATTCGCGAAGAGCCTGGGTGATCCGGTACGCCTCGGCGAGGTCGAGCCAGGCACGGAGCGTTTCCGGCCGATCGTCGCGAGCAATCCTGGCCACGCTGGCCGATGCGCTTTCGACGAACTGGGCGAATTCAGCCAGATGGTTGGGCGTCGCTGCAATATTGGGTCGTGATGGGATGAATCTGTTTTCCTGGGGAGTGAACTCCATGACTTTCGCCTCCGGTCGCCTGGTTTGAGGGGTCGAACCCAGCCAAAGTGCTGCATATCGTCTGATCTTTGAAGAGTTAGAGCAATGAACGTTCCAAGCGAAGCCCGTGTGGGCCAATCCATGCAGCTCGAGTCGAAGCGATCGGGCTCCTCAACTACAGGCCGACGAGAACTTCATCCGTCCGATCGGACGCTTAAAGCCGAGGAGTCCATAAAGTTGAGCTGCCTATTCTGCAGGCAAAGCTTGCCTAAACTTCAGGCAAACCAACTCTCGGCTTTCGAGGATGAAGATTGTGGTACCGTGCGACTCTAAATGGTCTCCCGCGGGTCACTGGGCGCGGTAGACTCGCTTTACTCAGCCATCCAGCTTGGTCGCGCCTTCATTGCGTATCCGAGCTGGACCAGATCGGAGATGTCGAGTCATGAAGAAGATCGAAGCGATCATCAAGCCATTCAAGCTCGACGAGGTCAAGGAAGCCCTCGGTCGGATCGGAGTCGAAGGGCTCACCGTGACCGAGGTCAAGGGTTTCGGCAGACAGAAGGGCCATACCGAGCTCTATCGCGGTGCCGAGTACGTTGTCGATTTCTTGCCGAAGATCAAACTCGAAGTCGTGGTCACCGCGGATCTGGTCGACAAAGTCGTCGATGCGATCGTCGATGCCGCCAATACCGGGAAGATCGGTGACGGCAAAATCTTCGTTCTGCCCCTCGAAGAGGCGATTCGTATCCGAACTGGAGAGCGTGGCGCCGAGGCGGTCTAGTCCCATCGCGTGCCATTGCGCAGCTTCGAGAATTCTACATCTGAATCATGCGGCCAGACCATGTCCGGGCGTTCAGGCATTGGCCATCCCAAAAATGGACATGAACTAACACTCAGGGAAGGTCTCTTCCAGATGTTGACTCGTTTCATTACTCGATCAGAGAGGGCTTGCGAATTCTCCTCTAAGGTACCGAGCGCCTTGTTTGTGCTTCTCGTTGGCATATCCATGACGCTCACAGTAGTGAGTAGCGATCGTGTCTCTGCCGAGACCTTCCGAGAGCTCCTTTGGGGCGATACGCATCTGCACACCGCGTACTCCTTCGATGCTTTCTTGAACGGCAACCGCTCTGCGGATCCCGACACCGCCTATCGCTGGGCCAAGGGCCTCCCGGTCATCCATCCCTACCATCGCGCACGGGTCCGGGTGAAGGACCCGCTCGATTTTCTCGTCGTGGCCGACCATGCAGAGTTTCTTGGTGTGATTCGGACACTCTACTACAACGTGCACGACGGGCCGGGCGCCGCATTTGCAGAGCAGGTGCGGAATGCCTTCGACAATGGACAGGGCGGCGCGATGTTCAGAGACGTGTTGCCGATGGGCGTTGTTGCACCCGGTGACACGAAGGATCCCATCTCGGATGAGGGTGCACCGAATGCGCTTCCGATCGCAGCGTTCGGTGAGCAGATTCGTCGAGATACCTGGGCGGAAACGACGGCGGCCGCCGACCGACATAACGAGCCGGGCAAGTTTACCGCGATGATTGGTTGGGAATGGAGTTCGCTTCCATCGGGTGCAAATCTGCATCGGGTCGTGATGACTCCGGCCGACGGTGAGACCGCTCGAACTTTCATGCCCTTTGGATCGGATGAGAGCAGCTATCCCGACGATCTCTGGGCCTGGCTGGACAAGACGACGCAGGAGACCGGCGCGGAGTTCGTTGCGATTCCGCATAACTCCAATATCTCCAAGGGGTATATGTTCGGCGAGACATCGCTGAACGAAGCCCCCTATACCACGGAGAGTGCGCGAACCCGTGCGCGCTGGGAACCCGTTATCGAAGCAACTCAGTACAAGGGTGATTCCGAAACCCATCCTGAGTTGTCGCCCGAGGATCCTTTCGCCGATTTCGAGGCCTACACCTCGTATATCCAACAAAATCGCCAGACCTACGTCGCGAACAAGGGCGACTATGCACGTTCAGCGCTTCGCCGGGGTTTGGAAATCGAAGAACGTGTCGGCGCGAATCCATTCAAGTTCGGAATGATCGGAGCGACGGATTCCCATTCGGGTTTGTCGGCTTACGAGGAAGACAATTTCTGGGGGAAGATGGCGCTGGATTCCACTCCCGAAACCAAGTTGAAATATGGCGTGGGTCGTGGCGTGACGGGCTGGAATATCGGTGCCGGCGGAATCGCGGGAGTCTGGGCGGACGAGAATACCCGCGAGTCGATATTTGCGGCGTTCCGACGCCGAGAAGTGTATGCGACGACGGGGCCGCGAATGAAGGTTCGCTTCTTCGGCGGCTGGGACTTCGACAAGAAAGATCTTGGAGCCTCGGATCTCGCAAAGCCCGGCTACTCCAAGGGCGTCCCGATGGGTGGCGATCTGGCGGGCCGACCTGAGGCGCCGGGCGGTCTGCGTGGACTCCTTGGCCGTGCCGCGCCGGAAGCTCCGAGTTTCCTGGTCCAGGCCGTGAAGGCGCCGCGTGGCGCCAACTTGGACCGTGTTCAGATCATCAAGGGTTGGATTGCCAGTGACGGCCTCTCCCGGGAGCGCGTCTTCGATATCGCATGGTCCGACGATCGAATGCCCGGCGCTTCAGGCTCTCTGCCGCCAGTCGGAAATACCGTTGATCTTGAGACTGGTCGCTATACGAACGACATCGGCGAATCTGAACTTGTCGTCGTCTGGACCGATCCGGACTTCGATGCCTCCCAGCGTGCCTTTTATTACGTGCGTGTTCTCGAGATTCCGACGCCTCGGCATTCGCTTCTCGACGGAATTGCCCTTGGCACGGAACCACCGAAGGAACACCCGCCGACGCTTCAGGAGCGCGCCTACACATCTCCGATCTGGTACACACCCTGAGAGCGCGATTGCGTGCCTAACAGCCTCGCTCTAAGCCCTCCATCGTCTCACGTTTCTCTGTGACGGGACTGCTCCGCGAACCGAGCGTCCACTTTCTGGCTGCGGGCCTGATCCTATTCGGTCTGTATACCTGGTCATCGGGCGAGCCCGAGACACGCCGGGAGGACGATCCCTACCGCATCGTCCTGTCGCAAGAGACTCTGATTTCCTTCATTCAGGGAAAGACGAAGAATTCTGATTCATCGCAAACCCATCGTCTCTTTGAGCAACTCGATGGCGATGCTCGGAAGGCATGGGTCGATCGCTATGTGCGGGAGGAAGTGCTGGTGCGAGAAGCACGTTCGCTTGGTCTCGATCGAGAGGACTCGATTATTCGGCGCAGGTTGGCGCAAAAGATCGAGTTCCTGACCCTCGGCCTACTCGAGGAAGAATTGCGCCTCGACGCCGGCGAACTCGACGCGTTCTATCAGCGGCGTGGCGAGGAATATCGGATTCCCGCGACACTGACGTTTACCCATGTCTTTGTTGGGAACTCCGGCGATTCAGGTCGGATCAAAGCGGAGTCGTTGATCGGCAATCTGAATGCGCAAGGCATCTCATTTCGGGATTCGGCGGCCCTGGGCGATCGATTTCTCTACAACCGGAACTATGTCGATCGAACAATCGAAGAAGTGCGTAGTCATTTCGGGGATGAGTTCACAGATGAACTCGAGGCGGTCGAGCCAACCGCTTCGACCTGGACGGGGCCCCATCGGTCTTCTCATGGCTGGCACGTCGTACTCCTGACGCGCCGCACGACCTCGCGAATTCCAAAGGCCGAAGAAATCTTGGGGCCGTTACGGGACGATGCCATGCGAGCGAAACGTGAAACAGTTTTGGATCAGGCTATCGATGCCCTCGTCACCAAATATCAGATCGAATTGATGCTTCGCGACGTGGATTGATCGGGTACTCGCGCCGAGCCTCTCGGTGACTGGGACCTTCTGTTAGGTCGCCCCAAAATCCGGAGCATTGAAGACGAAGCTCTTCTCCTCGATCCGTTCGGCGATCCTCCAGCCCTGCCGGGTTCGGCGATAGTGGTCGATATACCAGAGTCCACAAAAAAAGATGTGACTGTCGTGTCCCGGGAGCTGCATCTCCTGGGGATTGAGGCACAGGATGCGACCGATTGCTTGATCCGAATCCAATTTCGCCCCCTCGCCTCCGATCGCCGATCGCCCGAGCGAGATTTGAATATTGGCATTCAGATGTTGAGTGTTCGGAAAGATTTTCATCGCGTTGTGCAGGAAGGCGATCGTTTCATCGAGATTGCCCTTCGAACCGCCGAAAGCGCTGTAGTCAATGAAGGCATTTTCACAGAAGATTTCTTCCCGGAGCAGGTCGAATTCCTTGGCGTCGATGATTTGCGCGTAGCGATGGACCAGGTCCTGAATTTCGAGCCGATCCGAAATCTCTTGGAGCGAAAGCATTAGTCGAGGCCTAGCACCTGCTCGATTCGGTAGAGGCCGGGGGGGCGTCCCAGGAGCCAGCCCGCTGCTCGAACGGCCCCGGCTGCAAAATGTCCGCGATTGGCGGCTCGATGCGTGAGTTCGAGGCGTTCGCCACGGCCAATGAAGTAGATCGTGTGCTCACCGGGGTTGTCACCGCCACGAAGGGTCTGAATGCCGATCGCACCGTCGGGCCTTGGGCCGGTGTCGCCCGCGCGCTCGACGATGAGATGATCCGACAGCGTCTTGTCCTGTCCCGCGGCCACGGCCTCGGCGAGTAGAAGTGCGGTGCCACTGGGCGCATCGCGTTTCAGGCCATGGTGCAATTCGAAGAGTTCGGCGTCGTAGTCATCGCCGAGAAGTCGAGCAGCTTCGCGCGCGAGATAATTCAGGACATGCACCGAGACGGAAAAATTCGGCGATTGCACGACCGGAATTCGCTCGGCAAAATGTTCGATTTCGCGAAGGCCTGCCTCGTCGAAGCCCGTGGTTCCCGTGACATAGGCAACGCCGGCGTCGGCGGCGGCTCGGAGGTTGGCGAGGGTGGAAGCGGGGACAGAGAAGTCGATGACGATGCCGGATCCTTCGAGCGCTGCTTTCGGATCACCGTGCAGAACGACTTCTGGCGACCCGCCCCCCGAGTTTCCGGCAACCAGGACTTGCCCGATGTCGGATCGGTCCGAGCGTTCGAGTGCGCCTGCGAGGTGCAGGGCGGTAGCCCCTTCGAGGGCTGCTCGGACTTCGAGGCCCATACGGCCCTGGGCACCAACGACCATGACGCCGGTCGATTCCTTGTTAGGCCGAGAATGGGTTTTGGAGCTCATTGGGCGATCCCTAGATCTTTCAAGACAACTTTGAGGTGCTCGAGATTCGCATCGCCGATCGGTGTCAGCGGCAAGCGGATCTCGTCGCTGCACCAGCCCAGCGCGGCACTCGCGGCTTTGACCGGAATCGGATTGGTTTCGCAGAAGAGTGCATCAAAGAGTGGAAGCAGCTCGAAATGAATCTGCCTTGATCCCTCGATGTTGCCGGCCTGAAACTCCCGAACCAATTGGCTCATCTGAACCGGGGCGACATTCGCGGTGGTCGAGATGACGCCTTTCCCACCGAGCGCGAGAAGCGGCAGTGTCAAACAGTCATCTCCCGAGACGACGGCAAAGTCGCTTGGACTCTTGGCGATGATATGCGCCATCTGGTCGAGGTCGCCGGAGGCTTCCTTGATGCCGATGATATTATCGAGTCTGGCGAGGCGGGCGACCGTGTCGGCAGAGATATTGGACGCCGTGCGACCCGGGATGTTGTAGATGACGACCGGAAAGGAAGCCTCTTTCGCAACCGCCGCATAATGCGCGTAGATGCCTTTCTGGGTCGGTTTGTTGTAGTAGGGCGAGAGCAGGAGCGCGCCTGAGGCGCCGGCCTCTCTTGCATGAATCGTGAGTTCGATCGCCTCTCGGGTCGAGTTGGATCCGGCGCCCGCAATGACCGGCACGCGGCCGGCGGTGGCCTCGATCACGATTTCGACGACGCGCCGATGTTCGATATGCGACAGCGTGGCCGACTCGCCCGTCGAACCGCAGGGGATGAGCCCATCGATGCCCGCTTCGATCTGCTTTTCGACGAGAACGCGAAGCGCTTCTTCATCGACCTGACCGTTGCGAAACGGGGTGATCAGCGCGGTCGAAATTCCTTCGATCATATTCGTTTCCATTCTACGTTCGCCTTGCCTCGTCCCAGACTCGAGACGCTAGTCCTCGTCGAGTGGCCATTCGCCCGTAAACACGAACTTGGCCGGACCGGTCATCCAGATCGATGAATTCTTGTCGGCCCAGGCGAGTTCGAGTTCACCGCCTCGCAATTCGATGGTGATCTCTCGCTCGACGACGTCACGGAGCATGGTCGTCACGGCGACGGCACACGCGCCAGAGCCACAAGCCAGGGTTTCTCCAGTGCCACGTTCCCATGTTCGCTGACGAATTCGGCTACGCGAAACGACCTCGATAAACTCGACGTTCACGCGATTTGGAAAGGCCACATGATGTTCGAGGGCTGGACCCACGCGATCGAGTGGAATCGCGTCGATGTCGTCGACTTGAATCACACAGTGAGGGTTGCCAATCGAAACCGAGGATGCGCGCAGATCTTTCGGTCGATCGGGCCAAAGGTCATTGGGCAGATCGATTGGCACCTCGAGAACCGGGCCGAGTCCAGTGGCGAGAGTGGTTGGAATCTTCTCGGGGATGAGAATAGGGAGCCCCATGTCGACGGCGACTTGACCGGGTCCCGCCCAGCGCGGGCGAACGATGCCGCCGAGTGTCTCGACGCCTATTTCGTCGGCCCGGGTATGGTTCATGTCGCGCACGTACAGATAGAAGGCGCGAATGCCATTGGCGCACATCTCGGCCTGACTGCCGTCGGCATTGTAGATGTCCATGCGAAACTCGGCGGCGTCCGATTGGCGAACGACCAACATCTGATCGAAACCCACTCCGAAATGGCGATCCGAGAGGTCACGGGCCAGCTTCGGGAGGTCTTTGGGCAGATCGTCGCGAATGTTATCGAGAACGACGTAATCGTTCCCAGCTCCATGCATCTTGGTAAAGGGTAAAAGGCCACTCATCGTGTGTTGGCTCCCGAGCCGCTTGGGCTCGAACAATTTGGTCTAGTCGCTAGTCGGTCCGGTCCGTCTCATGGTCCGCATCCTTGCGATCGGATGATTCATCAGCGGCCGGGGCGATCGCCTCGGACTCCAGAGTCTCTGTCCTTAAAACGGACACAGCTGGGTCAACGCGAACGGGGCTGCCGTACCGCCCGCATCCGGACAGTGTACCCGCGATTGAAAGAATTGTGATCGTGAACGTGGCGAGCCGTCCAAACCGAACTGCCGGGAGTCGCAGGCTTCGAAGCGCCGCGAGCTGTCCGCGGCGAGTAGTGCACGGCGAACTCGGCCACCGCGTCACAAGTCTTCCTCGCGGTCCGCTGCTTCGAGGGCATCGAGCGCCCCGAGTTCGGTTGCAATTTCCGTCTCGACTTCGGCAAGTGCCGTTAGGACGCGATCCTTCGACGTCCCGCCAGCCAGGTCGCGACTTTCGAGGCTCACCTCGAGGTCGAGGAGATCGTCTGCGCTGGCGCTGAAAGCCTCGTGGAAAGACTGCATCTCCGCCTTCGTAAGCGACCGAAGGTCGACCTGCTCTCGCGAGCAATGCCCGACGATCTGGCCAACGGCTTCGTGGGCGTCTCGAAAGGGAATGCCCTGTCTCACAAGGAACTCCGCGAGATCCGTCGCCAACAACATCGGATCTGAAGCCGCCTCGGCCATTTTCCCGACGCGCACGTCGAGGGTGGCCAGCGCGCCGGCCATGACTTCGAGGCAATCTCTAATCGTCGTCACCGAATCGAAAAGCGGCTCCTTGTCCTCTTGGAGATCGCGGTTGTAGGTGAGGGGCAAACCCTTGAGGACCGTGAGTAGCGTGACGAGATTGCCAATCACGCGCCCGCTCTTTCCGCGGACGATTTCCGGTACGTCCGGGTTCTTCTTCTGGGGCATCAGGCTCGAGCCGGTCGAATAGGCGTCAGCCAGTTCGATGAACCCGAATTCCGTTGTGGACCAGAGCACTAGTTCCTCGGCGAGTCGCGAAAGGTGGACCATGGTGATCGCGGTGTTCGACAGATATTCCAGCGCTGCGTCGCGCGATGCGACGGTGTCCAGGCTATTTCGCGTCGGCCCGACGAAGCCGAGTTCCGCAGCGGTCTCTTCGCGTCCGATCGGCAGGGTCGAGCCTGCGAGCGCGCCGGCGCCGAGCGGGCAGCGCTCGATTCGTGCGTGCGCATCCCGAAAGCGTGAGGCGTCCCGGCCCAGTGCCTCGGCGTGGGCCAACCAATGATGTGCCAGGCGTACGGGCTGCGCGCGCTGGAGATGGGTATATCCCGGCAGCACCGTGCCGATATGTTCTCTCGCGCGTTCCACGAGCACGCCGCGAAGGGCGAGGATGCCGCGCTGTGTAGCCAGCGTGACCTCCCGCAGAAAGAGCGCCAGGTCCAAAGCGACCTGATCGTTTCGTGACCGGCCCGTATGCAGTTTTCCAGCGACCGGTCCGAGATGATGTCGCAGCCGCATCTCGATATTCATGTGGATGTCTTCGAGTGCGGGATCGAAGGGAAACTGATCCTCTTCGATCTCTTTCGCGACGATGCCGAGCCCGCGCAGCAGTGCCTCGCTGTCCTCGTTCGAGATCAATCCAGATTTGCCGAGCATGCGAGCCTGGGCGCGGGAGCCGCGAAGGTCGTGGCGCGCCAACACGCGATCGAAATGGATCGATGTCGAAAAGCGTTCAACGGTCGGATCGGTGGCTTCGCTGAATCGGCCACCCCAGGGTTTGTTTGTACTCATGGCGACCTACTCTCGCGGTTCGAACGCCAGCGCACAAGCGGACCAGTGTGGAATCTGCTCGGGTCGGACTTCAGTGGTTCCCTGGCCTTCAACCAGTCGAGTCCTCAATCGTGAACGCGAGCGCCTGTGCGGGTTCCATGACGGAACTAAGATCGCGGACTTCGCGACACACGGTGTTCGCGAGTGGCCAGCCAGGTACTGTCCCGTGGGGCCGACTTGTGACCGCCGGCGCGTCACTCGCTGCGGGTCCACCGATTCAAGTCAGGTCGCGTTGATAGGAGACCAGAATGGCGAGGGCCAGCAAGAAGACCGGTCGGCGGTCGGCGGAGGAGGACGATTCAGATCGGTCGCGCGCGCTCTTGCGGGCGCGAAGAGTTGGACTCGTCGTCGTCGCCTTGGCATTCGTTTCAGGCCTCTGGTTTGCGGGCTGGCTTCTTGAACTCGATCGAAAGGTCGTGTCCCGCTTCGAGGGCCGGCGTTTTTCCTTGCCCTCCCGCGTCTATGCAGCGCCGATCGTCATCTATCCCGGCGTCGACTGGCAGCGACTCGATCTCGGTGGATGGCTCGCACGCATGGGGTATCGCCGGCAGCCCGAAGCCGGACCGCTCGCCGTGGGCCACTACCGCTGGTTGCCCGGTCGGCTGCGCGTGCATCTGCGCGGATTTGATCACCCCCAATTGCCAGAGGGAAATCGCAAGGTCGAATTTAGCTTGGAGGGCGGCCGGGTTCGCGAGATGCGAGATGATTACGGACAGCCTGTGGCCGTCGTCTCCCTCGAACCGGAACCCATCTCTTCGTTCTACGGAACGAATCGGGAGCAGCGGGATCTGGTTGAGATCGCGGATGTCCCGGCGCATCTCATTTCGGCGATCTACGCCGTTGAGGATCGTCGTTTCGAGGAGCATCACGGCGTCGACCCGAGACGGATCGTGGGGGCGATGCTCGTCAATCTTCGTGCCGGGGGGATTCGACAGGGCGGCAGTACTTTGACCCAACAGCTGGTGAAGAATTTCTTCCTGACCCCCGAGCGTACGCTTCGGCGGAAGCTGACCGAGGCGGTGATGGCACTCGTGGTCGAGGCTCGTTATGCCAAGTCCCAAATCCTTGAGGCCTATCTGAACGAGATCTATCTGGGTCGGCGCGGGTCGACGGCGATCCATGGTGTCGGGGAGGCGTCGCGCTTCTTTTACGGCAAGCGGGTGGTGGATCTTTCCCTCGATGAGTCGGCGCTGCTGGCGGCGGTGATCCAGAGTCCCAACGGCCTGAGCCCGCATCGGCATCCCGAGCGGTCGAAGCGTCGTCGGGATCTCGTTCTGAAACTCATGGAGAAGCAGAAGCGCGTTTCTGCCCAGGACGCGCAGCGCGCGCGGGACCGTGACATCAACCTCGCCGCCGTGTCGCTGGAGTCTGGACAGGATCGATATTTTCTCGACGAGTTGGCGCGGCAGCTGCCCGAGGTCTACGACGAAGATCTGCTCTCGGTCGAAGGGCTGCGGATCTATTCGACCCTCGACACAATGGTTCAGCGCGCAGCCATTCGTGCCCTGCACGACGGACTCGAGGCCCTGGAATCGAGACTCGGGCCGGTCGATGTCCCGGACGGGGAAGTGCCTCCTCGCTTGCAGGGATGTCTGATGGCGATGCGTCCCCAGACCGGCGAGATTCTGGCGATGGTCGGCGGTCGCGACTACGCGACCTCCCAATGGAATCGCTGCACGCTGGCGCGACGACAGGTCGGGAGTGTTTTCAAACCCGTCGTTTACGCCGCCGCACTCTCGCCGCAGTCGGGGCCGATGCTCACCTTGGCGAGTCAGGTCTTGGATGAGCCCATCGAGATCGAGACGCACGATGGTGTCTGGGCGCCCGTCAACTACGACAAGAAATTTCGCGGTCCGGTTCTGGTGCGTGACGCCCTCGAACGTTCGCTGAATGTTCCCGCGGCTCGGATCGGTCAGAAAATCGGGATCGGCAAGATCGTCGAAATGGCTCGGCGACTTGGCATCGAGAGTCGACTGCCTCCCGTTCCGAGTCTGGCCCTGGGCACCGCCGAGGTTTCGCCTCTAGAGATCGTGGAGGTCTACTCGACTTTCGCGAACCGGGGGCTGCGGCCAACGCCGCGAAGTTTCATAGGGCTGCTCGATGATCGCGGAGTCGGGCAGGAGCAGTGGCCACTGGCGGGCGCGCGGCGTGTACTCGATCCCGGGACCGCCTATCTGATTACATCACTACTCGAAGGCGTGGTCGATCGCGGAACCGGCGCGGGCATTCGCGCACGCGGGATGCGCGGGCCCATCGCGGGCAAAACCGGGACGACGGACGACGAATACGACCTCTGGTTCGTTGGCTTCACACCGGAGATCGTGGCGGTCGTTTGGGTCGGCTACGACGAGCCGCGCGCGATCGGTGTTCCCAGCAGTCGCGGGGCGCTGCCGATCTGGGCCGACTTTCTGGCTGAGGTGACGGGCGAGCGAGTGCGCGGTGTCTTTGCTCGGCCCAGCGGGATCGAGGAGATCGAGATCGATCCGAGAAGTGGAGCGCGCGCCTTGTCGGGTTGTCGTGAGCATCGTCCCGAGGTTTTCCTGTCGGGGACCTTGCCGCGCGAGACCTGTCCCAGCGGCGGTGGACGTCCCCGAGGATTTCTGGAGCGCTTGTTTGGGGACTGAGGGTCGCGACAACGTCAGCACTCTATTTATGTGTACGGATTTTCTTTGTGTGCCCTTAAGAGGCACGCCGCGAGCGCTCACCCGGGCGTCATAGCTCCACCAACCTGAATGTGCGAGGGTGCGGAACCTTGATGAAGTCTTTCCAACAATTCATTCGATGGGCGGTCGCAGGTTGGACCGTGCTGAGTCTCGCCGCTTGTGTCGGTCTGGAATTTGGCGGGAAGCGTGTCGCGCCCGAGGAGCCACTCACAGTATCGGGGGCGCTTGGGCAGGTGGACTCGACGCGTGACGCTTCTCTGCGCCTGGTGATCGAGGGACTCGACGAGGATACGGCGGGTCATCCTGCACGGGCCTTGGCGAGCTATCAGCGCGCCGTACGCGTGGATTCCACGAATGCCTTCGCCTACCTCGCCCTCGCGCGGCATCATCTCGAAGCTTCCTCTCCCGAAGAGGCAAGCGCCTTCCTCGATCAAGCACAATCGCTTTTCGAGAGCAGTCGTGGCCTCGGTTCGCGAGTCGACGTCTGGGGCATCGGTCTGCGTGCGGGAATCGATCGCCAGCTCGGCCACCGCGACCAAGCGAGTCAGCGATTCGAGACGGCGCGAGAACTGTCCCCCGAGATCTGGGATGACGAACGATTGTCTTCCCACGAGCTCCGGTAGGTCGAGCGGGACAGACAGGATGGCATTCGATTCGCGATTCCCAGGCATGCAGGGGAAGTGGGTCTCGTTTCTGCCCACGGCCTTCGCAGTCGCTCTTGTCGACCAGGTTGGGAAATGGCACGCCACGACGACGCTCGAACTCGGGATGCATCAGTCCCTAGTTGGGGATCTGCTGTGGCTGGTGCATCTCCCGGCGACAGGCGATGCCTTCGGCGTCCTGCATGGCTCGACGCAAGGCGCGCAGCTTGCTGGATTCGCATTGCTTTCTGTTGTCACGACGATCGTGATCGGATTCTTCTATCGCGGCCTGGCCCCAAGGGAGTTTGGGAGCGCAGGGGGACTCGGCGCGGTTCTGGGCGGCGTCCTGAGCCATTCGATCGATCGCATTCGTGTGGGGGCGAGCGTCGACTATCTCCATGTGGGTGCCGCCGCTGGGGACATGCTTCCCGATTTCAATTTTGCGGATATTGCCATCGCGTTGGGGGTAGTGACCCTCATCGTGGAGTTGTTGGCGACGGAAATGGCAGCGCGCGCGTCGGAGCGTCCGCGCCGCTAACGCTCAGAACTCTTCGCAAACGGATTATTCTCTTTGCCCACCGACTTCGTGGCTCATGACCTCTAACGCGTTCGCGCCGCGATGGTCATGCGCCTCGAAGTGTGCGACTCGCAAGAGGAGTCTGATTCCACGTCGCCGCGTTGCCAACGGTCGAACACGGCGGACTTTCCTCGCGGCTCAATCTTTTTTCACCTCGGCGACGCGCGCTTTTTGATTGAAATCCCTTTGTCTTCGCATGGCTGCCCTTGCTTGCGCAGACACACTCTCGTGTATGCGCAATTTTTGTTTACGCAGGCCCTTCGAATTCGTTGACATGTCTCGGGACCTTGCGTTAAAAATTGTCTACCCCCTAGGCCTCGTGGATCACCACTTCAAAGACTCAAAGATCCTTGAGCCCGAGTTCGATCGAACTCGCAGAGCATCATCGTTCGTTTCTATGACCGTTTTGGAAATTGGGACTTGCATGTCGAGTTCCGAGAGAGTAAGCGGCACGGTGACAGTGTCTTAACGATGCAGTGTTCTATGTAGTCGGTTGGCTCTCGCAGTCTAGGAATCCGTTTGTGATCTCGTGGATCGCAGCTGGATCGCCGGGGGGGGTGTAGTAGCGTCGTAGGTCTCAGGCGAAGTCGCGGGGTCACCGCAGCTTTCCGATCGCGACGACCGGGGTGTGAGGGGGGAAGTGCAGTGCTGAAGATTTCCATCAAGCCGAAGAGTGAATACGCAATCCAAACAGTCACGAACGCTCTGCGCATGTTGGAAGTCTTTCACAAAGAACCCGAAATGGGTGTGAGCGATCTCGCACGCCGACTCGACCTGCATAAGAACAACGCCTTTCGCCTGCTCGCGACTCTCGAACTGGCTGGCTACATCCAACAAACTCCGAAGACCGAGCTCTACCATCTCGGGCCTCGCTGTCTCGAACTCGGACATGCGTTTGCGCGGAGTCATGCCTTGATCGATCAGGCGCGCCCGCTTCTGGAAGAACTGGCGATCGAGGCCAGCGAGACGGTGCATCTCGGCGTGCTCAGTCCGCATAACGCGCATGGACCTCAGTCCGGACACGAAGTCGTCCATCTCGATGGCGTTCTGCCCGAGCAACTCGTGTTGACGGGTCTGCGGGTCGGAACCCGAACACCCACGCATTGCACTGCGCTTGGGAAAGTGCTCCTGGCGGGGGCTGAATTTGACTTCTTCGAGAAGACTTTCGAGCGATTTACCGACTCAACGCGCGTGGACCCGGCCAAGCTGGCCGACGAATTGCGCGCGGTCGCCTTGCAGGGCTACGCGACGGATCTCGAAGAATTTTCAGCTGGGCTGCATTGTGTGGCTGCGCCGGTTCGGGACGCATCGGCTCGGATCGTGGGTGCGATTTCCCTGTCTGGGCCGAGTTTTCGGCTGACAGAAAAAATTCTCCACGGCGAAGTAGCCGACGCTGTCACCCGCGCGGCAACCCAACTCTCACAGAAACTGGGATCTCCGATCTGATGAATTTCGAACTGGACGACGAGCTGCTGACCCTTCAGGAGACGGCTCGTCGATTTGCGGACGAGGAAATCATTCCCGTCGCCGCGCAATTCGATGTGAGCGGCGAATTCCCGACGGAGATCCTCCGCAAGGCCTGGGAACTTGGACTGAGCCATACCTTCATTCCCGAAGAGCATGGCGGGGTCGGGCTCTCGATTCTCGGATCATGTGTCGCGGTAGAAGAAGTTTCCCGCGGTTGTTCAGGGATGACGACCTCGATGATCAGCCAGGATCTTGGTCTGACGCCGATCTTGATCGGGGGCTCCGAAGATCAGAAGCGAGAATGGCTCGCGCCCTGTGCCGATGAGTTCAAGATCTTTGCTTTCTGTCTGTCCGAACCGAACGCTGGCTCCGATGTGGCCGGCCTTCAGCTACATGCTGAGAGAGATGGCGACGACTATGTCCTGAACGGAACCAAGGCCTGGATTACGAATGGCGGTGTTGCCGATATCTACACCGTGTTTGCGACCCTCGACCGGTCGACGCGCCATTCGGGGATTTGTGCATTTGTTGTTTCGCGTGATACCCCGGGCCTGACCCCAGGCAAGAAGGAAGACAAGATGGGTCAGCGGGCGAGTGATACGTGCGTGATTCATTTCGACAACGTGCGCGTACCGGCAAGTCAGCGGCTCGGTGCAGAAGGCGAAGGCTTCAAGCTCGCGATGGCCACCCTGGATCGAACGCGGCCCTTGATCGGAGCCCTCGCCACGGGCATTGCGCGGCGCGCTCTTGAAGAGAGTCTCGCCTACTCCGCAGATCGAAAGGCCTTTGGACAACCGATTGGCGACTTCCAGGCCGTGCAGTTCATGTTGGCGGATATGGCGAAGGACATCGAAGCAGGACGCCTGTTGACTTATCAATGCGCTTGGCTGCTCGATCAGGGACGGGCGGCCTCGAAGCAGTCGTCCATGGCGAAATGTTTTGCAACGGATTCCGCGATGCGCGCAACCACGGATGCGGTTCAGATCTTTGGTGGGAATGGCTACACGAGGGAGTATCCCGTCGAGAAGCTGATGCGCGACGCGAAGCTCATGCAGATCTATGAAGGCACGAATCAGATTCAGCGTGTGGTGATCGCTCGCGAACTTCGACGAGGGTGATCGCTCGCTTCCGTGTGCGCCGAGAAGCGCACGATCAGCTGTTGGATAGATTGGGGATGGGTGCCTCAGTTGGGTTTGTTGCTGGTGGGTTGCGGGTGTGAGTGTCGGTGTAAGTGTTAGAGGGGGTTGGGGAATTCTGCGGGCTTGGGAAACTGTCTTCGACATTGAATGGAGCAATTGATAGACTCAGATGCCTTTTACGGGTATTCCCGTTGATGCAATGTTGGTGTTGATGTTGCTGGAATGCTCTTAGTGCCCGTGCCCAAGCCTGGCTCGGGGCATAATTGAATAGTCAAAGGATCCCCTCCGTGAGTCTCGATAAACAAGCACTCGAATATCATGCTGCTGGCCGTCCGGGAAAGATAAAGGTCGTTCCGACGACACCTTGTGCGACGGCCGACGATCTTTCTCTGGCGTATTCGCCGGGCGTTGCGGCGCCGTGTCTCGCGATCGAAAAAGATCCAGAGGACGCATACAAATACACGGCCAAGGGAAATCTCGTTGCCGTGATCAGTAACGGCAGCGCCGTACTGGGCCTCGGAAATATTGGCGCGCTTGCCGGTAAGCCGGTGATGGAAGGCAAGGGTGTTTTGTTTAAGCGCTTTGCCGATGTCGACGTCTTCGACATTGAAGTCGATAGCCAGGACCCCGCTGAGATCATTCGTTTTTGCGAAATGATCGCGCCGACCTTCGGCGGCATCAATCTCGAGGATATTCGGGCGCCCGAATGCTTCGAGATCGAAGAGAAGCTGAAGGCGAGCCTCGACATCCCCGTATTCCACGATGATCAGCATGGCACGGCGATCATTTCTGCCGCCGCGATTCTGAACGGACTCGAAATCCAGGACAAGAAGATCGACGAAGTGAAAGTCGTCTTTTCCGGCGCGGGTGCTGCGGCCATTTCCTGCGCGAAGCTCTACAAGGACATCGGCGTGAAGGCCGAGAACATTTTGATGTGCGATAGCCGCGGTGTGATGTGGGAGGGTCGTGGCGAGGGGTACAACAAGTACAAGGACGAATTCGTCGTGGAGACCGATGCACGAACTCTTGCGGATGCAATGGTTGGATGCGATGTCTTCGTCGGATTGTCACAGAAGGGTGTCGTCACGAAGGATATGGTGAAGAGCATGGCGGACCGGCCCCTGATCTTTGCCATGGCAAATCCCGATCCTGAGATTACGCCGACGGACGCGAAGGCGGCTCGATCGGACGCGATTTGTGCGACCGGGCGGTCCGACTATGCAAACCAGGTGAATAACGTTCTGGGATTCCCCTTCATCTTCCGTGGTGCGCTCGACGTTCGAGCCAGCAAGATCAACGAAGAGATGAAGTTGGCGGCCACCTATGCGCTCGCCGAGTTGGCCAAGCGTGGCGAGGCGGTTCCCGAAGCGGTCAAGAACGCGTACCCGGGTGAGAACTTCGATTTTGGTCCCGAGTACATCATTCCGAAGCCCTTCGATTCTCGCGTGTTGCTCTACGTTGCACCGGCGGTGGCGAAGGCGGCGATGGACTCGGGCGTCGCTCGGCAGCCGATCGACCTGCTCGAATACGAGAAGAGACTGAACCAGACGATCGGAGAGATTGCATCTCTCTGATCTGACGCGACCTAACGTGATCTAGGATCTGAAAGTCATCGGCCGGTGACCTCACGAGAAATGAGGACTCCGGCCGATTTTTTTTGTGCGAGCGGACTTCTATCCCGTTCCCATCGGTAGCGTTGCCAGAAGCTCCTTGGCTTCCTTGCGGATCGTGAGCAGGGTTTGGGGGTCGAGGCCGAGGCCATCGATGGCATGTTTGATCGTTGCCTTGCTGCTCTTGTCGACAGAGGTATGCGCGCTCACGCAGTCGCGTTCCGAGTCAGTCATTTCCGAAAGCGAATCGTTCTCCTTTGGGATCACGCCGGCGCCTAATGAATGAGCTACTTCATTTGCGATGGCGACTGTCGCCGAGAGAAGATGAATTTCGCCTTTGCGAATGACCTGGTGGTGGTTCGAGAGCGTGATCTGGATGTCTTCCGGTAGTTCCCAGATGCCAGCCATGAGTTCGCCGGCGCGTTGATCGATGAGACTGTCTCGTTCGAAGAGGTCCACGACTTCATCGATCTCGACATCCGCCCGTCCGCTCAAACTCATGAGTTCGACGGCGACGGCGGGCAAGGTGGGAGGTTGATAGTCCGGCGCTTCAATACATGCCAGGAGTTGCTCGACCATGGCCTCTTCGTCGAGCAGAACGTCGTGGCCCGCGGAGATCGTTACGCGGCCATCTCCGTACCCTTCCTCGCCCTTCTTCTTGCCTCGTTTCAGAAATGCCAACTGGAGAACCCTCGTTTGGAGTACACGCTTGATTGGAAGCCACCCACGCGATCGGCTCACACGCGCGAAGCTTGAGAAATCGAATCATCCGCGTGTGAGTTGTTCAAGGGTTCTGCCGAGACGTTTTTCGCGGTGAGGTTTTGGCGCCAGGGACCCTAAAATCACCGCAGCTATTCGAGGCCGCCGTCAGGAATTAACGTCGGACATGCCACTCCTATTCAAGGGACCGGTGGAATGATTAGACGAGTGTTGCTTACAGGACCTTCTTCTGGAATCGTTCAACTCTTTCGCAATCGTTCGCGGCCCGGCACCAAAAGCTAGGCGCGCACGCAATCAGCCGATTGCTGATCTAGGTGAGGACTGCCAGGGAGCCAGCATGCTGATTCGAGACTACGACCCCGAAGATGCGAACGAGGTCGCTGACCTCTTTCACGATTCGGTTCACGGGATTGACTCCCCGACGCTCTCGCCCGCGCAGCTCGAAGCGTGGGCCCCGACACCTCCCGACTACCCGGCCTGGCGCACGCGGCTTACGATCAAGATGCCCTATCTCGCCTGTTCGGATGGGAAAATCATCGGCTTCATCGAGTTGGAAGCGGACGGGCATATCGATTGTTTCTACACCCATGCCGATCACCAGAGGCAGGGCGTTGGAGCAGCCCTCTACGCACATCTACTCGCCCAGGCGGGAGTTCGCGAAATCGTCGACCTCTATGTCGAAGCGAGTGAAATCGCCAGGCCATTTTTCGAGAAGAGTGGATTTGCGCTCGGCAAACGGAATCGAATTGAGCGAGGCGGCGAGATCCTGACGAATTATTCGATGACTTTGAAACGATCGGGCGGTTCGGCTGAGGGCGGCGCATGAGCGGAGCTGTGGATTCAATGGCGGGTTTGCCAATGGCGTCGCCTGACCCGGGCGAACCCGCGTGATGCAGGGCTTCGCAGCCTTTGACTTGGTCGTGACTGGAATGCTCGCCCTCCCCCCTTTTGCGCATCTTTTCGTTCGGTTTCTCTACGCAGCGAACGATTGGCTTCTGGGTGCTGAATCCATCTCGATCGTCCCGGCGATTCCACCGATTGGTTGGCTCTTCTTCAACCTTGCCGGGGCAGCCATGCCGTTCGTTCGCCTCATCCTGTGCGCATTTCACGAATAGCGTTCGTTCGCTGCCGAAAATCCGGATGAATTGCTAGGGCTGGCCGTCGCGATTGGCGACTGGGCTCTCAGCCACCGCCGCATCCTCTTTCTTGCGTCGGGCTGGCTCAAAGAACCACGCGACGCCGACGCCCACGAGGTAGAGAACGATCATCGGGCCGGCCAGGAAGATCTGACTCACGATGTCAGGTGGCGTCAGCAATGCTCCGAGAATGAACATGGCGACGACCGCGTAGGGCGTTCCAGCAAAGAGTTGCTTGGCCGAGACGATGCCGGTGATTGAGAGGAAGAAGACGAAGAGCGGGAGTTCGAAGGCGATTCCAAAGGCCAGGAACAGGCGAGTCGTCATACTGAAGACCTCTTTCATGGTCCACGCCGATACGACCCATTCATTGTCCCAGCTGTTGAAGAACTCGAAGACGATCGGAAAGACGGCGGAGTATCCGAAGATCGCGCCGCCGGCGAAGAGTCCGGTGGAAAAGAACACGAATGGGAAGATGGCACGGCGTTCGTTGTCGTAGAGGCCGGGTGCGATGAATGACCAGAGCTGCCAGAAAGTGATGGGCAGACTCAATACAAAGCCAGAGAGAATCGCGCATTTGATGTAGGTAAAGAAAATTTCGGTCGGAGCGATGGCTTGGAGGCGGCTGTTCTTAGCGCCTAACGCCTCGGTCGCCGGGGCGAGCAAGAAGCCAAAAATCTCTTCTGCAAAATTGAAGGAGAGCGCGGTTCCGAATGCGATGGCCCCGACGATCCAGCCGATTCGCCGACGCAGCTCAGTGAGATGGTCAGAGATCGGGAGTGCGCGATCATCCACGCTGCGGATCCGCCGGTTTCGTCGCAGAGACCGGCACATTGCCAAGCTCTGAGTCTGCCGGCTCGTCGTTTTCCTTGGCGTCGTGCGGCGCGTCAGAGCCCTCGCCGCTGACCGGTTCAGCGTTTTCAACTTCCACGGCGGCTTCGTCTACGTCGTGATGCGCGTGGTCGTGCTCCTCGCCGAGGGGAAGTTCGCCGGCCCCTTCATTTGCAGGGTCGCGCTTGGGCGTGTCGAGATCGTCGCCCGCTTGGGAGGGACGGTCCTGCGATGGGTCGGAGAGGTTGTTTTCTGGACGATGGATCGTCTGGTTTCGGGTGGGGTCCTGGCGCAGGTCCCGCTCGAGTTCATCGAGGGCGAGGCTCTGTCGAAGGTCATTGCTGGCGCGACGGAATTCCGCGAGTCCGCGACCCATGGTTCGGGCGAGCTCGGGGATTCGCTTCGGTCCGAAGACCAGCAGCGCGACGACAAGAATCGCCATGAGTTCCATTGGACCGATTCCAAACATAGATCAACAATCTAGCAGGTCGGGCAATCGTTTCTCTGGGCGCGCACAATCCCGTCTGGCCGACTGGGTGTGGAGGCGGGGGGGCATGGCAACCGCCTGGTCTATTCGCCACGACCCTGGCCTTCAGCGTGACCCCAAGTCGTCCAACACAATGTTGGGAGTCGGCCGGCTTCCCCGATTCGAATTGGGCGACCCCCTTGCCCGAACTCACCGTGAGCCGGGCGGCCAATTTTGTTCGCCGCGCTTCCCTATCTGCGAAGCGCAGTATTGCGGCGGCGCACCCGCATCATCGGACGTTCGCCACTTTCTCGAAGCATCGAAATGCCTGCTTCCGCGCGGCCTTCCTTGGTTTCTCGACACCAGACCACTCGTGCGAGCCCATCGATGGAGACCCTGCCATCGATATCTCGAAGCGTGATCTGAAGAAGCTCACCAGGCCAGACACGTTCGGCGAGATCGAGCCCGAGGCCGCCTTCTGAGCGATCCTGCGTATAGGCGACGTGTCGACCTTCGTTGGCCAGTCGACGCGGATATCGGCTGTATTCGACGACGTGAACGGTTTGTTCGCGAGGCTCTGCACGCGTTGCCGCATAAGTGGTTTCGCGTTTGAGCGCTTCGCTCTTCTGAAGTTGGCTCGCCGGGTTCATGCAGCACCTCGTTTGTTAGTTCTAAAGGATTCTTCAGGTTCGAAATCGATTGAACTGAGTGATCCAGCCGCGCCGACGGCTTCGAGTGCACCGCCTTCGGCCAGTCCGCAAAAGAGCGTCACTAGATTTGGATCGAATTGTCGGCCGGCTTCGCGGCGAAGCTCTGCCAAGGCCTCTTCCCGAGTCTTCGCCGTCCGGTAGGGTCGTTCGCAGGTCATGGCATCAAAGGCATCGACGACTGCGATGATGCGTGCAGCGAGTGGGATATCGTCGCCGACTAGCCCGTCCGGGTAGCCCTTGCCATCATGGCGCTCGTGGTGATGACGAACCGTCGTCGCCACAGGGATCGCCAGACCCAGAGGAAGCAGGAGTCGTTCGCCGACTGCGGGATGGTCATGAATCGATTCGAGTCGCTTGGGCTCCGGCATGATATTTCCGGACAGCAGATCGCTGGCGGCGCCCACCTTGCCAATATCGTGGAGAAAAGCAGCCATTCGGACGTGTTCGCGTTCTTCTCGGGAGAGACAAAGTCGAGTGGCTACGAGGTCCGCGTAAAAGGCAACGCGTCTTACGTGACCGCGCATGTAGATGTCTCGACTCTCGATCGTTTCGGCGAGCACTTCGATAAATTCGATGGTTCGAGATCCGCCGACTCGCGCGCGACCGGCTTCCGGACCGAGAATGGGTTCCGTCAAAGCGGCTCGTAATCGTTCCTGAGCGAGGGTGCTCGCATCGAGTTCTTCGAGTACGACGTCGGCATGTCGGTTGGTCCCGAGAACGCGGCCGATGTCTTCGAGAAAGCGCACCATTCGACCGCGGCTCTCGCGTCGTGCGAGCGCTTGCTCGACGGAGGCCGTGACCTGTACGACATCAAAGGGCTTGGTTAGATAGTCGAAAACTCCGTGGCGAATTCCTTCGACTGCCGTCTCCACCGATCCGCAGCCGGTGATGACGATGATCTCGGTCTGGGGAAACTCGGCGCGGATGGTTCGCATGAGTTCGTCGCCCTTCATTCCGGGCATGTTGAGATCGACGGTGACGAGATCGATCTCGTCGGTCCTGAGAATTTCCAGCGCAAAGGCTCCATCTTCGGCGGTGCTGACGTGGTAACTGCCCGAGAGAATCATGCGCAGGGATTCGCGCGGCCCGCGCTCGTCGTCCACCACGAGGACCCGCGGTTGGCGTGCTTCCGGGGCCTCTGATGGAAGGGCTGGCTTGCGCTCGAGATTTTCTGGAATCGCTGACATACCCGCTCATAGAGCAAGCCACATGCCATGCCAGATCGATGTGCAGATAGATCGGCAACTCATTGAAAACAAACGCTTATTTTGCATCTATTATTAAGGAAACGCGTTCGCATTAAGATCGACGCCAGCGCGAACGTAGTGCCGTCCGACTCGGCAATGAACGTCCAAGTCTTTGTTATTAAAGATGAATTTATGATGTTCGCATCTGAACGGACAACCATGGGCTCGGGTACAGGAGCGTACGGCTGGTGATCAGTCGATTGGGGCGTCTTCGGGTAACTCGATCCCGAGCTTGTCCATCTTCAGTTTGAGAACACGACGCGTGATTCCCAGGGCATTCGCCGTGCGCGTCTGATTCCAGTGATGGCTTTCGAGGGATTCTCGGAGAATGTCGGTCTCGAAGCGCACCACGGTTTCGTCGAAGCTTCGTTCCCCCTGGCGCCATTGTTCGCGCAGTGCTTCGGCCTGTCCGGTTCGCCCGATCGAAATTGGAAGGTCCTGCACGTCGATTGTGTCGGCTTCGCATAACGCCAGTCCGTGCTCGATGGCATTCTCCAGTTCACGAACATTGCCTGGCCAGCTGTACCCATCGAGTGAGCCCAATGCGGCGGCGGTCAACTGCTTGCCTTCCCCCTCCGCGGATCGGGTCAGAAAGCTGGTTGCCAGTAGTCGAATATCTTCGCGTCGATCACGCAATGGTGGGAGTTCTACGGGAACGACATTGACGCGGTAGAAGAGGTCTTCCCGAAAATTGCCCTCGGCGACTTCTTTGGCGAGGTCGCGATTGGTCGCGGTGACGATCCGAACATCGACCTTGATCGTCGTGCTCGAACCCACCCGCTCGAAGCTTCGCTCTTGCAGGGCCCGCAATAGTTTGACCTGAACAGCGGGATCGAGTTCACCGATTTCATCGAGAAAGAACGTGCCGGAATTCGCGGATTCGATCCGTCCGATCCGGCGATCCGTTGCTCCCGTAAACGCGCCCTTTTCGTGTCCGAAGAGCTCGCTTTCGATCAGCTCTCGTGGGATTGCGCCGCAATTGACCGCGATGAAAGGTCCCTCGGAACGGGTCGAGAGGTCATGAATCGCCCGGGCGACGAGTTCCTTTCCGGTTCCGCTTTCACCGGTCACGAGTACGGTCGCTTGGGATTTCGCGATTCGTTCGATGTTTCGGAAAATGCCGCGCATGACCTCGCTCTTGCCGATCATGCCGCAGAGTTGTTGTCGGTCTTCGACTTCGTCGCGAAGGCGCTCGACCTCCTCCTGGAGTTCGCCCTTTTCGAGCAGATTGCGAACCTTGATTCGAAGCGCATCGAGCTCGAAGGGCTTCGTAATGAAATCTGCAGCGCCACGCTTCATGGCCTCCACCGCGGCGTTCACCGTATTCGTCGCTGTCAACACGATGACGGGTGCCCTAACACCACGCTCTGTGAGTTCCGCGAGTAACTCGAGGCCGCTGCGTTCCGGCATGACGAGATCAAGCAAGATCAGGTCCGGTGTCGCGAGAGCAACCTCACGCAACGCCGAATCAACATCCCCGGCGATCGTTACATCCCCTTCAGACTTGAGCAGCATGCGCAGCGATTCCTGCACGCCCGGTTCATCATCAACAACCAAGATTCGCGACATCGGTTCTTCTCTCGTTCGGGGGGCGGGCCGCGATAGTACTGCGCTTTCGCGATCTTCTCCCTGCGGCGTCCTCGGCGTCCTCGGCGTACGGGAGTACGCCTTCGGTCCGAGGATCGCGAAATCACAGCACTCTTGTGGCCCGTGCCCGGGTTGGCAGTTGGGTTTGGGCGAATTCGGACGGCGGAGAATCTAAGTTGGGGTTTGGAGATCGACCAGGATCAGGGTTTCTTGGGCGTCGGATGCATCGATCGTGAGGGTGCCGCCGGAGGCGGTGACGACGGTTTCGGCGAGCACGTACGCGAGGATATTTGATTGGGGGGCGAGTTCTGGGAACCCGCCACTGCTGGCGGCACCGGCCGTTGGATTGTGATGACGGAGCAGGATGCGGAGTTTGGGCCGGCCATCGGCGGCTCGCGGGAGATGTCGAGTGGCCACAAAGAGGTCACCTCGTTCGGGCAGTGCCTCGAGCGCGTGATCGAGAAGTCCCGCCAAGGAGACCTGGAGGCCCTGGGCGTCCGCCCAGGCGAGCGGTGCATCGCGCTCAAGTTCACGCAGGACGAGTAGGCGCCCCTTCGCAATGCGTTCGCGTCGCTGTTCGAGCAATTCTTCGATCAGGGCCGAGACATCGACGGGTTCCGGCTCAAATTTCTCGCGTTCGGCCACTGCGGTCAGTCGCGAAACGACGTCACTGATATGGGAGACGTCGCGCCCGACGAGTTCGGCGAATCGCTCGCGAAACGTCTCATCCTCAAAATGCTTGGGTAGCAGTTCGGCGAAAGTTCGAATCGAGACCAGGGGATTGCGAATTTCGTGCGAGAGGCTTCGCGCAAGTCGACGCCAGCCCTGTCCTTCGTCCGATTCCCCGGATGTAGTTTCACTTTCGGGCTCTTTGGTGGGCTCTTTCGCGAGATTGAAGGAAGCCTCGCTGAGAAGCGTACTGTCGTCGGGCGCAGGCTCTGCGGCGATTTCGTCATTCGCGAAAATCGCTTCCTCAATTGCGTCGAAAGCATCTGGCTCATTCGGGTCTGGCTCGTGACGCGCGGGGATGGGCGTTTCTTCAAAGGAGCCGGGCATTCCCGTCGCGTCAGATGTTTCGGTGTCCAGAGTATCGGTTGGAAAGTGCAGGTCGACATCTTCCAGGACTTCGCGACTGGAAGCCGCGAGGCTGGTGCGAAGGACGGCTTCGAGTTCGCTGCGATCGCCGGTCCACGGATGCGCTTCGAGGGTGAGCAGCGCGCTGTCGGAGAAATCCCTGGTCACACCGCCCACCGATTTCGTCCACTCGCGCGCGACGTTCGATGCAAACACGCCCAGCGTCTCAGGATGGTCGAGGAGTGACGGAATCTCGATTTCGAGGGGGGCGAAGGCGTGTTCGAGACTGCTTTCGAGTCGATCCTCGAGGCCGCTTGGACCGGCGGTTGTGATCCATCGGAATCCCGAAACGTCGAGTTCGATGCCCGCCGAGCCGTGGGCGATCAGTTCTGCGACCGCCCGCTGCTCTGCGGCAGGAAGCGCATCGATCTCATCGATCCAGACCCGGCGCAGCGGCTCGCCCATGCTTCGTTCAGCCTCGCTGATGCGAAGAGCGATCTCATCGCTCGAGCCGAGCTCCCTGCCACTGAGTCGCAGGACCCGCCCACGAACCTGATGATCCCGAAAGGTCTCGACGTAGTGACACAGAAGCGAGCGGCCGCTTCCCGGAACCCCGCGCACGAGTAGCGGCAGGTTGGCGAGGGATGGGTCAAGGGCGCGCAGCAGACCGGGGACTTCGAGGCCGCCCAACCAGAGTGAGAAGCGTTCGCCAACGCGCTGTCGGCGCTGGCGCTCGGTAAGACTGGCTGCGTGTCTTTGTGATGTAGCGGCGGATATGAAGGCACGCAGCGTCCGCGCACTGGGCGCGCCCTTTTGAATATCGGGTCGCAGCGAATGAAATAGGCGTTGGGCCTCATCGGCGTCGGCTGCCTTGGCGATCAAGAGCCAGCGGGTCTGGGAGAGCTGGGCGCGTTGGCGATGGGCGAAATCGAGTTCGAGTTCAAAGTCGCCAACGAGACCGAGGACGACGGCCTCGGGTGCCGCCGCGTGGACGAGACGGGCATCGTTCGGTTCGGCTGCGAGGATGTTGGTTTGCGCAAGCCCAGACAGACGCGCGAGAGCGGCGCGCTGTTGTGGGCTGCGATGAATGATCCAGAGCTTCGGCATGACTTCCAGTAATCGAGCGCAGGGACTAGTAAACGGATGAAGTGGAGGCAGACTACCTCGTTCACCACGGCGCAAGCTACGTGCCAATCAAGAGTTTGCGAATTGGGAGTTCGAGTGAAGTGCAGCTCGCGGTTCAAGCACCTGATATACGTGGTGTTCTGGGTCATCAATGGGGCCGGGCCGATCTTCGAGGGTCGGGTTGGGCGCAATAATTTCTCGAAGACGTCCCGCGCGCGGGCACATGCAGGGAAAAGATTTTCCAGATGGGCATCGGATTCGTCATCATCTCGGCTGTATGATCGGCTTGAGCGCGGCCGCCACGTACGGGCAGCGCGCGGCGTACTGGATCGCCCATGGATCTTCTCATGTATGGCAGGGCAGGTTGATGAGCAGGCTGGATTCAGAGGCAGAGGATGAGCAAGGACGCGGTCGCCTCGGCGGTCGCGTCCGCACGGCTCGTATGCAGGAAATCGATCTTGTCGCCGCGCTCTGGGGGCTGATTACGGAACATCATGCTGCCCTCGATCCGCTCTTTCGGATGCGACGGGGCCCGGTAGCCGACGGTGAATTGCGGGAGCTACTGCGTGGGCTACATCGCGATCCGGATGCTGAAATTCTTGTCTATGACCGCAATGGGACGCCAGAGGGCCTGTGTATCGTTCGGATCGACCGTGCGCCTCCAATCCTCGAAGAGACCGAGCGGGCCGAGATCACCGACCTCGGGGTGCGACCGGAGATGCGCAGAAAGGGCGTCGCGCGGCAACTCGTCGAGGAGGCACAGTCGTGGGTGCGAGATCGCGGCGTCGCGCGCATCGAAATTCAGGTCGCGACGGGCAACCGAGAAGGCCAAGCCTTCTGGCGCTCGATCGGGTACGGCGCATTAATGGACGTGCTGCATAAACGGCTGTAAGTTTGGCCGCCGGAGCGCACGACAAGCGCCCTAACAACCACCCCAATCCCATTTCGCGCCCAAGGCAGAATCCAAAGCCATGTCCAAGAACGAATCGACCCCTCAAAAATCCTCTGGAAGTGAAGAGAAACTGAATCCGATCGCGCTCGCGCTGCGCGAGAAGCTTGAGGAGGCGGCCCCCGAAGTCCTCTCGATGCTGTCGGCCTATGGTCGCCGTCTCTACTTCCCCAAGGGTATTATTTCCCAGACTGCGGAAGCGAAGCAGAAGGCACATCGTTTTAATGCGACGATCGGGATCGCCACGGAAGCGGACGGCCCGATGGCGCTCGCGTCGATTTCGAATCAGCTCGGCGATGTGTCGCCAGCGGATGCCGTGACCTACGCGCCTCCGGCGGGCCGCCCGGACTTGCGAGCACGCTGGCGCGAGAAGCTGTTGGCGGAAAATCCGTCGCTGCGTGAAAAGAATTTCGGCCAGCCCCTCGTGACCAGCGCGATCACGCACGGTCTTTCGCTCGCGGGCGAGCTTTTCCTCGATGCCGGCGACGTTGTTTTGATGCCGGACAAGCTTTGGGGCAATTATCGATTGTCCTACGAAGTTCATCTCGCCGCGAAGATCGAGACCTTTCCTTTTTATGCCGGGGAGTCCGAAGGCGGCGGGCTGAATACGCAGGCGTTCTCAGAGCGGCTCGCAGAAGTGGCCGAGGGCCGTGAGAAAGTCGTTGTATTGTTGAACTTCCCGAATAATCCGACCGGGTATATGCCGACCGCAGAAGAAGGTGCAGCGCTGGCGGATACACTCGTCGCACAGGCTGAAAAAGGAACGCACCTGGTCGTGTTATGCGACGATGCCTATTTCGGACTCTTCTACCATCTCGGTGGCGAGTCGATGAGGGAATCGCTCTTTGGAATTTTGACGGGACGCCATCCGAATCTGCTCGCTGTAAAACTCGACGGAGCGACCAAGGAACTCTTCGTTTGGGGTTTGCGATGTGGCTTCATCACCTTTGGTCCGGGTCGACCGGAGACGTCGGAAGTCGTTTGCGAAGTGCTCGATGCAAAGGTTCGTGGGGCGATTCGTGGCGGTGTATCGAATGTGCCGCAGCTGTCCCAGACCCTGGTCGAGCGAGCGCTTGCCTCTCCGACCCTGGCCGCAGAACGCGATGAGAAGTGTGAAGTGCTGGCTTCCCGGGCTCGGCGTGTTTTCGAGGTCGCCAATGAGTCCCGATTCGCAGAGAGCTGGAAGGTCTACCCCTTCAACAGCGGCTACTTCATGCTGGTCGAAGTGCAGGGTGTCGATGCAGAGAAACTCCGTCTGCATCTGCTCGAGGAGTTTGGCGTCGGCTTGATTGCAACGAGTCCGACGGATATCCGCGTGGCCTTTTCATGCCTCGAGGAGCAGGATGTCAAACCCTTGTTCGAAGCCATGCATCAGGCGATCCAGTCGCTCCAATCATCTTCATCGTAGTCCGCGGAATGTAAGTTGGAGGATGGACCGGGACTGTTAGTCGGCGGTATCTCGAGTTTCGTCGTTTCCGAGACTTGCCGCTTTAGTCAAGGATTCCGGGATTTCGAGCACGTCGAACATTCGTACGATTTCCAATGTCAGTTCGATGCTCTGATCGAGGGTTTCGACGCGGATGGGCTCGTCTGCGAAGCAGCGAGTTCTGACCGGGGATGTCGAGGAAGCGCCGCCGGAAGGCTTCGTCTTCTTGAAGCGCGCGGGCAAGGTCGGCGAAGCCGGAGCGATCCCATTCGGGAGGGAAGTCCGCCATCGCCGCAAACATCTCGCCGACCTCTTCGGTGACGCGAACCGGCCATTCAGCCAGCGCCGGTCGATCGCCTCTGCCGCGCCAGCGCCTGCTCGTTTCCCCGCGGATTGACCGTCGGGGTCTGGATCGCTTCCGAGAGCAGCGCGGTGGCCCGCTCTTCGAGTGAACGCTGACGAAAAATCGATCGAAAGGCCAGAAGGCCCCCGCGCCCGCGGCGATGATTCCGGCTAGGCTGAGGGCGATCAGGATGATGGATGCTTGTCAGGCCAATAATCGCCTCTGTGGTCGACGCGAACCGGGTTCGGCGGTTCGCGGCGGCTCGATCTGCCAACCTGAACGGCTTGAAGACATGATTCACCCGGTCTTAAAAATGAGGTGAAAACGATACGATGGCGCGGGATGTGTGGATTGGAACGGGTGCGTCGGAGCAGCGAGCGGGCTAAATATAGCGCCGGAGTGAGAGCCCCCAGGAGCACCGTATGCGATTCGAGCCTTTCAGCCGGGAAGGTCTGCGCAGCCTCATGGATAAGTTGATGCCGACAGAAGTGCCCAAGGCCGACGGGTCCAAGGTCGCCCGATCAGGCGTGGCCTGGGTTTTGGCCGTCATCGGACTCGTCCTTGGTTTCGGGATCGGCAGTCAGATGGGTACGGCCGAGTCGGCCGATCCTCTTATGCCGCACTCGATCCCGGTCGACGATGTCGCTTCGCTTCCGGCGCTTCCGGCTGTGATGGCTGCGGACAAGGATGCAGCCGCTGATGTTAGGCACCTCCATATCGACAATCAGCAAAGAGCTTTCGCGCCGGTGATCACGGTCGCGGATTCTCCGCCCGGACAAGTCCTTGCGAAATACGCGTCGGTCTCAATCGACTCCCTCCCAATTCATCATTCTACTTCCGAAACGACGACGCATGAGTCCTTTACTCTGGTGACTCGGGGCGAAATCGGTCTTGGAGAAAGCCTCGGGTCGTCTCTGCGTCGTCAGGGAATCTCGCCGGGGACCGTCCATCTCATCGCGACCGAGATGCGTAAGGTTTTCGATTTTCGTCGTTCGCGTCCGGGAGATCAGTATCGCCTGGGACAGGATTCAGACGGTCGTGTTCTCGACTTCCGATATTCCCAGGGCCCCGAAGAGAGCTTCTACCTCGCCTGGGAAGGCACGCGGTACACGGTTCGAAAAGAGACCGCCGAACTCCAACCCCAGATTGCCAAGATTGCGGGCGTTATAGACTCCTCCTTTTACGGTGCGGTTCTCTCGCTCGGAGAGCAGAGTGCGCTGGCAAGCGAGTTCGCGCGCATCCTCGCATGGGACATCGACTTCAGCCGGAATGTGCATCAGGGAGACGAATTCCAGATTTTGTACGAGCGCCTCTACCGCCGCAACGACGATGGAGATGAAGTCTACGTTCGCCCGGGTCGGGTGCTCGCGGGGCGATACGATGGCCGAGTCGGCGAACATACGGTTGTCTATTTTGAAGATGAGCGAGGAATCGGAGCGTATTTCCGTCCGGACGGATCTTCGGTCGAGCGTGCCTTTCTCGCTGCGCCGCTCGAATTCAGTCGCATCAGTTCACGCTTCACCCGCGCGCGCGCGCATCCAATCTTGAACGTGACGCGGCCGCATCTGGGCATCGACTATGCGGCGCCCCGCGGCACACCCGTCTGGGCGGTCGCTGATGGGGTCGTCGAATATCGCGCTCGCGCCGGCGCGTCCGGTAACCTCATCCGAATTCGACACGCCGGAGGGTATACGTCGCACTACGCTCATCTATCAAAGTTCGCTGCCAAGCTTTCAGTTGGAGACCGGGTCGAGCAGAAGCAACTGATCGGATACGTCGGCAGTACTGGATTGTCCACGGGCCCGCACGTCTGCTTTCGGGTGAAGAAGGACGGCAACTACGTCGATCCCATGCGAATTGCGAGTCCGGCCGGCGCGCCCGTCGATGTCAAAAAATTCGTCGTGTTCCAAAACATTCGCGACCAGCTCCTCGCGGACCTTGGTCCAGGGCCACTGAACAGAGCGGACGAAGCGCTCTAGTCGGCGAGCCCGTAGGACAAGCAGGACAGGCGGTTAAGCCCCCGGCGCGCCCGCTTCGAGGGAGTAGGTACTCATTGGATTTGAATGATCGCATCAAGAAGATCGCCTTGGGTCTGGCGAATCGAGAACAGGCGCATCGCGCAGGTATCGATCGCGCCCAATCGGTGGCCGACGATCTGCACGCTAGGGTTGATACGGCGATTGGACTCTTCAATGAAGTCGTTGCCGAGAACGTGTCGTATCTCGAAGTGGCGGTCAGTGCGACACGTGTAGATGATAAACATCTGCATGCTGTGGAGTTCAATCTCGAGCGCGGCCGACATCGTGCGGTGGTGACGGTGAAGAGCAAGGGCGTCGTCACCTTGGTTGGCCCTTTCCGAGTAGGTAAGAATGAAGGTCCGTGCTTGAGCTTTCCGATCGATGCACAAGAAGACATCGATGATGCGTTGGGTGATTTTCTCGAACGCTTTCTCGAAGAAGCCGCGTCGCCCTGAACCGGGTGGAGCGAGCCGATGACCTTCATGATTGACGAGAACTTTCGTCCCGCAGAGTCACTGCTTCGCGCGCTCGGCGGCGCACCGATTTTGGTGGGCACCCAGAATCCAGCGAAACTCGAAGCAATACGAATTTCCTTTGCTGCCTTTGCGGAGCCGGGGGCTGTGCTCGACCTGGTGCCGGTGGCCGTCGCATCCGGGGTTTCTGAACAACCGATCGGATACGACGAGATTATGACTGGGGCCCGCAATCGTGCCCGCGCCGCGTTCGCGGCAGGTAACGGAACGATTGCCGTCGGTATCGAAGACGGACTGCTGTGTTATCCGACTGACGAGGATTCGTCTCGAGGGCGTGGCACCAACGACGAGCGCGATGGCGCGGCAGCTTTGAACGAGGACGAGGAACTGCCTCGCGACGAGTACTACAACGTGGGTTGTGCCTGGGTGACCGACGGTGAGCGCGCGGGCCACGGGTTCTCTGCTGGCTTTTCCTATCCGCGAGGCTGTCGCGAACCGGCGATTCGAGACCGAGCGCCGATCGGTGATCTCTTTGATAAATTATGGCGGTCGCGCCGCGAAGAGACTGGATCGACCAGCCGCGACGAGGCCCGAGAGCTAGCCCAGGAACCGGCAATGCCCGTCGCATCCGGCCGCCAGGGCGGCAATATCGGTCGATTGACCCAGGGACGACTTGATCGCGCTGCCTATGGAGGGCAGGCCGTGACCTGCGCCCTGATTCGCTTTCTCCACACAGACCTCTACGATTAGGCCGCGCGACCGCCCCGGCCCGAGGAGTATCCCCAGAATGAATGCCAAGGATCAACCCATGGAGGGTCGCGAAGACCTGCTCGAATACTTTCGGGACTCCGAGACGCCTCGCGAAGATTGGCGGGTCGGTACCGAGCATGAGAAGGTCGGCGTCTACGCGGACACCGGTGATCGCGTTCCGTTTGAAGGGCCCTATGGCATTGGCGCTCTGCTCGAGAAGATTGCGGCCGCGATCGGTTGGGATCCTGTTGAGGAAAATGGAAAGACGATCGCGCTCATCAAGGACGGCGCGAGTGTGACGCTTGAGCCTGGCGGCCAGATTGAACTCTCCGGTGCGCCTCTTCGTACATCCAAGGAAACCTGCATCGAGTTCAATACCCACGTCGATCTTGTGAAAGAACTCTCGGACGAATTTGGCATCGCTTGGCTCGGCCTGGGTATCGACCCTTTCCATGAAGTGTCGGATATCCCGACGATGCCCAAGAGTCGCTACGACATCATGCGCAACTATCTCCCGACGCGTGGGGGCCTCGCCCTCGACATGATGCATGCGACGGCGACCGTTCAGGCCAACTTCGACTACAAAGACGAAGCCGACATGATCTGCAAGATGCGCACGGCCTTGGTTGCAACCCCAATCATCTCCGCGCTCTTTGCGAATTCCAGCATTTCCGGAGGTAAGGAAAACGGCTTCGCATCGAAGCGGTTGATTATCTGGCGAGATACCGATCCGGATCGGTGCGGTCTACTGCCCTTCGCCTTCGATCCTGATTTTGGATACGAGTGTTATACGGAATGGGCGCTCGACATCCCCGTGTTCTTCGTCGTTCGCGATGGCACCTACCATCCCGGTGATGGCGTGACCTTTCGGCAGTTCATGGAAAAGGGCTGGAATGGTTTCCGAGCCACGCTGGGTGATTGGGATACGCATCTCACAACGCTCTTTCCGGACGTGCGGCTGAAGCGAATCATCGAGGTGCGTGGTGCGGATACCGTTCCCCGGGACCTCATCTGTGCCCTTCCCGCGGTTTGGAAGGGAATCCTCTACGACGAGGGCGCATGTGCAGCGATCTGGGAAATGCTGGGGGAAACGAATTTCGAGGACCTCGAAGCCTCTCAGCTCGATGTTGCGAAACGCGGGTTGCGTGCGAATTTTGGACAGCACAAGGTCTTGGATCTCGCGCATGAGTTGGTCAAGCATTCGGCGGAAGGCCTACGCAGGATGATGGAATTAGGTGAAGATGAGCATGACGAGCGCGTTTTCCTCGATCCGCTCTTTTCCCAGATCGAAAAGGGGATCAGTCCCGGCGAAGAGATTGCTGATCTTTGGCGAGGCCAGTGGGGGCGAAATCGCCAACGCTTGATTGAGGCAACGAGATACTGATCGCGGAAGATCGCGATTCTGCAGCGAGTAGGGTATCTAGAGAGTCGATGAGCAAACCCGACCTACCCCGAATTCTGATCGTGGACGACGAGGAAGCCATCCTCGAAACGATGACCTTTACGTTCATGGATCTCTACGAGGTTCTGACGACTTCCGATCCGACGACGGCAATGTCCATCCTCGATGAGAATCAGCCGGTCTCGGTCGTGATCACGGACCAACGAATGCCGGGCATGACCGGGGCCGAACTGCTGAAGGAAGTCTACGCTCGCTACCCCGAGACGGTGCGAATCATTTTGACCGGCTTCGCGGATTCCGAAGCGACGATCAAGGCAATCAACGACGGCCATATCTATGGCTACATCAACAAGCCCTGGGAGCCAGACGAGCTGAAGTCGATCGTTCGCCGGGCGAGCGAGCTGCATGCTCTGGCGATCGAGAACCGTCGGCTAGTCGATGACCTGAGTGACGCGAATCTCTTCCTCGGTGCTGTGATGGACAGGCTGCGCACCGGTGCGATCGCGATCGATCGGGACGGCATCGTGCGTGCGGTGAACAAGCCTGCCATTTCGTTCATCGGATTGACGGATGATGTTAGGGGTCGATCTCTCGACGATGTCCTTTCCGCACAGGATCTCAAAGAACTCGTCGAGGCGGTTCGTGCGCTTGCGGATGAGTCCGGCGGAAGTTTCGAGGAGGTCGATCTGGGCGTTGGCGAGGGGCATCGGGTTCGAATTTCGAATCAGGCCCTCATTGACGATGCCGGTGAATTGATCGGCCGGGTGATTCTCTTCAAAGAGATCTCCCACGAGCCGCTAACGCGTTATTTCGAGGAGATCGTCGGCCGGATATCCGGGACGAAGGGCGCGCTTCGAGGCGAACTCGAAACAGCCCAGGCATCGCTTTCAGCCCTTGGTGAGCGCGTGGTCAATGGAAATGTCGAATCCGCGAACATGTCGGAGCTCGGTGAACGGGTTTCGCGAACTCGGACGGCCATCGAAAATTGGCTCGATGTCGATGACGCACTCGCCCAGGATGAATATCCCGATGCCCAATTACTGCGTGACCGGTTGAACGTAGCTTCCAAGCGGTGGCCAAGGTCGGAGTCGCCCCCTCCGCGAGTGGTTGATCTCTCGCGGGCCGTCGAGGACTACTACGAGACCGGCGAGAACGCTCGCGTTCGGGTTCTGTAGTTGTCTGCCGAATTCGCCACGGGACTTCCGAGGCTCGAACTTCGCATCGAGCGGCTGCAGCTGACGTTTCGCTTCACCCTGGCTTTTCACGCACGCGAAATCCGTTTCGAAGTCGCCCAGGATGGCGGCTCCTACGAGCGTGTTTTCCCCGAGACCTTTTCGTTTCATGTCGCACGCCATGATCCGACCGAGCTCTTCCTGCAGCTCGAAGACCTGCTCAACAAGAGTCAGATCCTTGGGCCGAGGGCGAGCGCTCGCGATGCCCGAAACTTGATGACGCGAATGTTGGCTTCGGCACCGCGATATCTCGACGGGCTGTGCAACCACCTCGAGGAATCGAATCGGCTTCGCAAGGATGCGCGACTTCGATTCCATCAAGACGTTGCGCTCTTGTCACAGATCCTGATTCGTTTTAATGCGACCCACGATCTGGGTGATGGTCGACAGCTTCGGTTGGCGGATTATTCGCTGCGGCGAAGAATGTATGAGTCGCTTCGCGTGCTGATGAGCGACCGGGTGGATCCCGAATACGTCGCTGATTACGTCGCCGGTCGGGTCCAACCGGTCGATGAGAGTGACGATCCGAGTGAGAGTGGTTTCTTCCAGATTATTGAGACTGGTGAGACGGAAGCCGTTAATCGAATGATCGTCAGAATGGCGGAGCGGGCGTTCTATCTCTGGCTCGAAGGTGTTTGTCTGGACGAAGAGAACCAGGCCTTTGAAAAAGAAGACTCGCCCTTCGATGATCGCGAAGCCGAAGTCTTGTCTGCGATCTCGGTTTCGGGGGCGAATTCCATCGAGCGGAGCCGCGATCTAATGCCATTTCTTCGGCGCTCCGATCGAAATTGTCAGCGAATCCTCGGGAAACTCGAGCGTTGGTTTCTTCGGATTTACGACATCGAGCATTCTTCCGCGATCATCCAGCATGCCGCCACTCTTGCGAAGGGAGGATCGGAGAGCGATCGGGTTTTGACCTGGCATAAGCCGCTCTTCCTTGTCGGTCTTTTGGGCGTGATGCTGGCACCCTTCATTGTCGCGGCCTTCGCCTATGACCGGGCGCCTCGCGTCTTCGACATTCTTTGTACCGCCGAGGTCCTGATCATCAATGTGACCGCGTTGTGGTTTTTGCTCTTTCGATTTTGCTGGAAGCGAGATCTTTCGTTCTTTCACGCATCGGTTCCCCGAATCGGGGCTGGAATCATCGTCGGTTATCTGCCCGTGTTCCTGATCGACGAGGTCTGGGATCTCGCGAGTCGCCCGAATCTGGCTCTAGACGCCGTCGTGCTGATGCTGGGCCTGGTCACGCTCCTCTACATCTATGTCGAGATCGCGCGGCGGATCTCCGATACCGCGGTCGCCTTCTCTCGGGCGCGAACGATCTTTTTGCTGGGCGTGGTCGAAGCTTTTGGCGTGGGCGTCGCCATGACCGGACTCGTAGGGCCTTTCATGGTGGCTCGAAACTGGTCACCCACATCAGGGGAGGTGGGTGTCGAAGCTCTTCGCGAATCGATGTCGCCGATGCTTGGAGAGCTCCCGCATATCGTGGGGGTGGGACCGATCTACGCGTTTCCGTCAGCGCTGCTCCTGATGACCTTCCTCTCTTTCTTCATCGGAATTTTTCTTCAGCTGATGTGGGAAGAGCTTCCAATTACCGAACCGCTCTAAGCGATTTTCCCGGCATGCTCGAATGCATCGCATCAGTGGGTAGCGGCCCACCCTCGCGAAACGTAGACTTCGGTTGATCTGAGTGACGCCGCTACCCCGCCGCTCCCGGAGAGTTTGGCGGCAGCGCAATTCAAAGGAGATCCGATGGAGTCCGAGCACCGCCGCGTGCTCATCGTTGGCAGCGGCCCAGCCGGTTATACGGCTGCCATCTATAGCGCTCGAGCTGGTCTCGAGCCCCTCATGTTGGCCGGTCTCAGCTTCGGCGGTCAGCTGATGATTACGACCGAAGTCGAAAATTTTCCTGGGTACCCAGATGGCGTGACTGGCCCTCAGATGATGGAAGAACTACAGAAGCAGGCCGAGCGTTTTGGAACCAAGGTGCTTTTTGAAGACGCGACGAGTGTCGATTTCTCGGATCGCCCCTTCAAGGTTTCGACGGACAACAAGCATTACACAGCGGACACGGTCATCGTCGCCACCGGTGCTTCGGCGCGCTGGCTCGATCTGGATTCGGAGCAGCGCTTGTTGAATCGCGGCGTTTCGGCTTGCGCAACCTGTGATGGCGCGCTCTTCCGTGACAAACCGATGGCCGTGATCGGGGGCGGAGACACAGCGATGGAAGAGGCGCTCTTCCTGACCCGATTCGCGACCGAAGTGACGCTGGTTCATCGGCGTGGCGAATTGCGCGCGTCCAAACTCATGCAAGAACGCGCGCTGGCAAACGAGAAGATCAGTTTCGCCTGGCATAGCGAGGTCGACGAGATTTTGGGCGAGGAATTCGTGACCGGCATTCGGCTCAAAGACGTTCGCGACGGATCGACTCGCGAGGTCCCACTCGAAGCGGTCTTCGTCGCGATCGGGCATGAGCCAACGACAGAGCTCTTTCTGGATCAACTCGAGATGGATGACGCTCGCTATTTGAAAATTGAAGCCGGAACGACACGAACCTCCGTTGAAGGTGTCTTTGCTTGTGGAGATGTTGCGGATCCAACGTATCGACAAGCGGTGACTGCGGCTGGGACCGGATGTATGGCTGCGATCGATTCGGAGCGTTGGCTGGCTGAGCAAGGAATCGAGTGACGAGCGCCGGCCACCGATCCTAGAGTTCCAGCGACGACGGAAGCTTCAGGGGAGCCCACGAATGGGTCTCACGAGACAACAGTTCGAGCAACTCACGAATCGCTCACCCGACATCATTGTCGGCACCGACCGCAAGGGTCGGGTAATCTACTTCAACGACGGCGCACTCGACAGCCTCGGTTACGAAAGCGAAGAGGTGCTAGGCGAATTCGTTGGGGTCTTCTATTCGTCGGTCGAAGAGGCACGGCGAGTCAGCGAAGCCATGCGCGCCCCCGGACATGGTGGCGTCGGCGTTGCGACGACCCTGGAAACAACTTTTCTGGCTCGCTCCGGCGAGGAGATTCCGGTCGCGATCTCGGGAACTCTGCTTTATGACGAAGATGGAAACGAAGACGGCTCGATCGGCTTTGCAAAGGATCTCCGAGGCATTCGTCACAGGGACCAGCTCGCGACGCTGGGCGAGGTCGCGATTGGCCTTTCGCATGAGATTAACAATCCCCTCGCCGTCATTGTGAATCAGGCGACACTGCTCGAAGGTGATATTGCTCGACTGGCCGGAGAATTCGATTCATCGGTGGAGAACGAAAGGCTCGATGCGATCCGTCGAGAAGTCGCACGAATCGCCGAGATCATTGAACGCCTCGGTGAGATGGTAAAGTCCGATTCCTACGAGACAATCCATTATGTCGGTCCCGCGCGAATGGTCGATTTGCGCAGCGAGGACCGCAAGCTTTACACGCCCGATCCGCGGCTTCGGGGTCTTCGAATTCTCGTGGTGGATGATGATCAAGGAATTAGCCGCACGCTTCAGGAGATGCTGACGGCCGATGGCTGCACCGTCGATGTGGCCGAGGATGGAGTCTCCGCCCTCGAAAAACTATCGAGCCAGGGGTTCGATCTCGTCCTGTCCGATGTGATCATGCCCAGGATGGATGGTTACGAACTCTATCACCGACTCCAGGAGAAGTACCCTGATCTGCCGGTTTTGATGATGACGGCCTTTCACTATGACAAAGACCACATCATCAAACGCAGCCGCTTGGAAGGCCTGGAAGGCGTGATCTTCAAAAAGCCGGTTGATCCGAATCGGCTTCGGCGAACAATCGTGAAGTCTGTTCGGAAGGCCTAACAGAGTCGGACTGTGACTACAGTGCCTTTTGGTCCGATGTTTCCAGCATCTCGCGAAACGTCTCGAACTCATCGAGGCAGCGCTGCGCACTCGGCAGATCCGAACGGACGCCGCTGATTCGACCTTCGCGCTTCTGATCACTCAGATGAACGATCAGCTCGCCCCCCATAGCGTTCGCAAAGAATTGCAGCCGAACGATCTGGATTCGAAGCGGCGGCATGCGAACGATTTCGATTGGAAGCGAAATTGCGTCGCCCTGCAGATGTATCTCAAAGACCTGAACGATATTCGGTTCGTCCTTGTTACCGGAAATGGGGGCAAGGATGAAGCACGAATTCTTATCGACGGAATCACTGATCAACCAATCGCCGAAAGCCAAGCGCTCTTGATTGTCCAGCGGCGGGATGTCGAGGAACTCCGAACCAAGGACTAGCGTTCCGTCCAGGATCGTCGGACTACCAGCGATCTGAATTTCGACATCGTAGGTCCCGCGAATTTCGCTCGGCGAGCAGCCCTGCAGAAAGGTCGCGCAGGCCATTAGGGCCGCACAGAAACATGATCGCAAGCCCGATCCGATTACAATTTTTCTCAACAATTCTGATTCCCTGATGGCCGCGTTTGCCGCATAGAGCCGGGCTTGGAGTCTACGCTACTCTAAATGCGGATGATCCCTTCGCGACGCATTTTCTAAACGCGCTGTCCTCGACCTTTCCGTATGGCGAGGCCTTCTTCGTTCGCTCTGTCCTGTGGTACCGGGATCGAATCGAAGATCCGGGGCTTCGGGAAAGGATCCGAGGTTTTGCGGGCCAGGAAGGCCAGCATAGTCGGGTGCATGACGATCACGTCGAGATGCTCCTCGACCAGGGCTACCGCTTTCTCGCCACTCGCAATGCCTTCGTCGATCGAGGTGATGGATCGTCTGATCTATATGTTGAGGAAAGATGGCGTGTTATTTCGATGGGAAACGGGGTCGAATGGTTGGCGCTACCTCTTTGGAGAAGGTGGATTCCTGTGCGCCACCGGTGCCGACTACCGGAGTTGGTTTCGGCGAGGCTTTCATCCTGACGACATCGATGATCGACCTTTGATCGAAGAGAATATCCATCTGGTCGATTCGGACCTGCGAAGGGCTTGAGCCCATCCCGTTTCGCGCGTTAGGCGATAGGGATCAGGCGAAAAGCACTCTGTGGCAGCGGCTTCAGGACTAGGATGAGTGGCTACGGTTGCTGAACGATTCCGGCGGCGAGCAGGCGAGCATCGACGTTCTTCTCGAAATCCCGGAGCAAGGGCCCGCTTGCCTCTTGCAGGGCAGTCAGGGTGCCCTCTGCGAGTGCGGTGTTCACCGAAATCATCTTTTGGCCGATCGAAGAGTTCCAGAATGCGCCGACTTCGCGGAGCTCGGCTTCCGAAAGCTGGGAGGAGTAGGCGGGTGCATAGAGCTCTGCGAGAAAGTCGGGGTCATTGAATTTGGATCCGAAGGACTTGCGGGCTTCGTCGAGGATGATCGCTTGCATGGGCTCGGTGATCTGGATGCCCTGGGCGGCAAGAGTGTTGAATGCCTGCTGCGTGGCGGAATAGGTCATCTGTTCCTCGATTTCACTTCCGGCATTCTGGATCTTCAAGAATTCCGAGAGCGCCTCAACATAGGATGCATCGATCTTCTGATCGGCAATGGCCAGGCCGCAAATCGTCGTGGACATGACGAGAGAGATGAGGATTGTGAGAGCCGAGCGGCGGACGATCATGATGTACTCCAGTGCATCGATAAAGAGGGGTCGAGGAAGATCGGTCAGGGTGTCGATGACCGAGCATGGATTAATCGGTCATTCGAGGGGGTAGCATGACCGTAGCTTCTTTGTGTGCCGCCCGACGCGTTGGGAGCGTTGCTGCGAGAGTCAGGGCGCGAACTTCGCCGCAGCCCGCTTCGAGCAAGGCGTTTGCGGCTGCGTCGAGTGTATTTCCGGTGGTCAGCACGTCATCCACCAGCCACACCTGAGGTGCCCCGGCGAAGCCCTTCCGTCCGCGAAAGGCGCCTCGAATATTTTCGTGCCGCCGCTGTCCGATCAGCCTCGCCTGCGAGCGCGTGTCGTGAATACGTTCGAGCGCGTTGGGAGCCCATGGGAGATCGAGGGTTGCGGCGATTCGCTGGGCGATCGGATCGACGTGGTTGAAGCCACGTTGTCTCTGCCTGCGTGGATGCAGCGGAATGCTGACGATTAGGTCCGGCCTCGTGTTTGTTTGCCGCGCGACCTGAAGAGCAAGCTTCGTGGCCAGCCCATCGATGGCCAGACGGATCGCAGTCCCCGGTCCAAAGGGCCCCTTTGCGTTTTTGAATCCGGGGATCCAGCGGCGAAGGTCGCCTTCATATCGAGTCAGCGCATAGCAGCGATGCAGCGGGCTTCCTTCGACCAGGCATCCGGGACAGCCCTCAAAGACTGCCCGACTCGGCAGCCGGCTCCCGCAGCGCGGGCAACCGTCGACATGTCGCCACCAGGGTAGTTCCCGAAGGCAATGGATACAGAGCGCTTCGTCGCTCCCGAGATCAGGGTTTTCGCATCCCACGCAGCGCGGCTGCGTCAGTGCATCCAACAGAGTTGAAATCAGACTCAAGGCACCCACCGCGACTCCCGTCGCGCCTTCGTTCGGAACCGAAGTAGAGGGTCTTTACGCGGCGGGGTCCGCGATTTGCTCGTCGCCCTCTTCGCGGGTCTCGATTCCATCGGGATTCGGATCGACACCATCGATTTCGAGGTCGATGCGGGGCGCATCTCGCCACAAGCGCTCAAGATCATATCGCTCTCGTGTCTCTGGATCGAATACGTGAACGATCGCATCGTTACAGTCGATCAGGACCCAGTTTCCGTCGTCAAGTCCTTCGACGCCGAGGGGCTGCTCGTTGTCCCCCTTCAGCTCGTGGACGACGGCTTCGGAGATGGAGCGAACCTGGCGATCGGATCGACCGGTCAGGATGATGAAGGTATCCGCGTAGGCAGTGAGGCCACTGACATCCAGCACGATCGGGCTTTCGGCCATGCGGTCGAGCGCAGCTTCGACAATTAGGCGTGCCTTCTTTAGGGGGGCTGTTTCCGTCATTCTGGTACTCCAATTCCTTGTCTCAAGTGACCACTCACGAAGGAGCGTCGCCTGTAGTCCATTCAATTATTCGCCGAGCGATCGTTCTCGGGCGGGGGCCCGTATTCGCCACTGGATTCGATCTCTTCACGAATCGACTCAGGGACCAAGAATCGAATCGATCGATGCGATCGACAGGCATCGCGCACCAGACTCGACGATATGTCGATGGCCGTGATTGGAACGAGATCAATGCGGTGACCTCGTTCTTTGTGCCAGGCCCTGCGTCCACCGTCCTCGAATACGAAGGCCGACTTCGCAATGGCCGGGAAACGCTCCTCCAGATTGGCCAGCTGGCCAGGCGGTCGTGTCATGACCGCAAAATCCACCAGTGAGAAGAGCTCCTTCGTTGCGCGCCAATCCCCCATCTCCGCAAAGGCATCTTCCCCAACAATGAAAACCGGTGTGACATCGTCAGTTTGCCGATCACGAATCGTCTTCAATGTGTCCACGAGATAGGAAGGGCCCTCGCGATCGATCTCGATTCGGTCGACGCGAAAATTCTTGTGTGGCGCGATGGCCCGTATCACCCAATCCAGACGCTTCTCTGCGGGAGCGATCGGATCATCGCAATCTTGATTCTTATGGGGGGGAATACTGCTTGGAATAAAGACAATTTCCTCGAGCCCAAGCGCTTCGAGAACCTCCAGAGCGGCGCGGAGATGACCGAGGTGGATCGGATTGAACGTCCCCCCAAAGAGGCCGATGCGCCGCTCGTGGTCGCTCTGCTCCATTCGCGACGTCATCCGCCCCCTCATCCGCGTAGTTGGCCCTCCCCGACCAAAATGAATTTTCGCGTCGTGAGCCCCTCGAGGCCCATGGGCCCGTAAGCATGAAGTTTTGAAGTTGAAATGCCGATCTCCGCTCCCAATCCGAGTTCGAACCCGTCCGAGAAGCCGGTCGCACAGTTGACGCCGACCGTCGAAGAATTCACTCGGCGCAGCCAATTCTGGCTATTGGCATAGTCGTTCGTAACGATGATCTCCGTATGATTGGAACCGAAGGTGCGGATATGTTCGATGGCGTCGTCCATCGAGCCGACGATACGAACCGCGAGGGTTGGAGAGAGAAATTCCTCGCTCCAATCGGCTTCGGTTGCGGCGATAGCCTCGTTGTCTATGGCTCGGGTCTCATCACATCCACGGATTTCGACACCGGCTTCATGCAGGCTTTTCAGAACGTTAGGCAGAACGGTCTTGGATGCGTCTCGATGGCAGAGGAGCGTCTCGACTGCGTTACAGACGGGCATCTGACGAATCTTCGACTCGAGCACGATGTCGACTGCCATCCGTGTGTCGGCACTTTCGTCGATGAAGATATGGCAGACGCCGGCGTCATGAGCGATTACGGGAATCGTCGACTCGGCGATCACTTTATGCACTAAGCCCGCACCGCCGCGGGGAATCACGAGATCAATCCATTCATTCAACTTCAGCATAACGTCGATGGCAGCGCGATCCGTCGTCGGAATGATCGTAATCGCATCTTCGGGAATACCTTCTTCGAGCGCGGCCGCACGGAGTACATCGCCTAACACCAAATTTGAATGGATCGCTTCGGAACCACCGCGCAGAATGACCGAGTTGCCGGCCTTCACGCAGAGCGCGGCAGCGTCGACGGTCACGTTCGGTCGCGACTCATAGATCATGGCGATCACGCCGAGGGGAATCGCCATTTGTGCCACGCGCAGTCCATTCGGTCGCACGCTGTGATTGGTAATTCTTCCGACGGGATCGGGAAGCGCCACGACATCGCGCAGGCCCTGAAGCATATCGGCCCATTTGCCTTCGGATATCGAAAGCCGTCCGCGAAGTGGTCCGGAAATCCCCCTCTTCGCGGCCGTCTCGACGTCCTCGGCGTTCGCCGCCATGATGCGACCCTTCGCCTCTTCGAGTCGCTCCGCGCTTCGGAGGAGCCAGGCATTCTTTCGTTCGGCAGGCATTTCACCCATGATCGCGCTCGCCTGGCAAGCGGCCTGGGCAAGGCCTTCGATCTCGAGACGTAGACGATCGGCCGAGTCTTCGGTTGACGAAGAAGAAGTAGGGGAAGAAGGGGAAGCAGGCATGTCGGGATTCTCGTGCGGGGGATTGGAGGTTCGCCGGTCGGATCTACAGATGGAGCTGAATGAAAGTGTTGGCCTCGCGAATTAGTCCGTTGCCGGGCTAACTAGAACGAGGTCATCGCGATGGATGACTTCATCGCCATTGGCATATCCTAGCACTCGCGAAATTTCCTTCGTTGCCAGGCCGGCCAGTCGCCCAACATCGGCAGACGAATACCCGGCCAGCCCACGTGCGATCTCCCGTCCCTCTTTAGTGACGCAGCAGACCGTGTCGCCCACGGAAAAGGAACCCTCGACGCGCAGAATGCCCGCGGGTAGCAGGCTTCGCCCACGACGAGTCAAGGCACGGGCGGCTCCAGCATCGATCACGATGCGGCCACGCGTCTTCGCCGTGAAGGCGAGCCAATGCTTTCGACTCTTCAGCTTCTCACCCGGCGCAAAAAGAGTTCCGTATCGCTGGCCGCTGATCAGCCGTTCGAGAATGCCGCCTACTTGCCCATTACATAGAATGGTGGCGGCCCCAGATCGGGCGGCACTGGAGGCCGCTTCGAGTTTGGTGATCATTCCACCACTACCGAATCGAGTCCCGGCACCACTGGCGGATTTCTTGATCGCGGGCGTGATCTTCTCGACAATTCGGATGAGCGGAGGCTTGGGTTCTCCGGCTTCCGGCGCACGTTCGTAGAGGCCATCCACATCGGTCAGGATGATGAGCAGGTCCGCGTCGATGGCGCTGACGATTGTCGCGGCCAGATTGTCGTTGTCACCAAAGCGAATTTCTTCCGTCGCGATCGTGTCGTTCTCGTTCACGATCGGAACGACACCAAGTCGGAGTAATTCGAGCATCGTGCGTCGCGCGTTCAAGAATCGCTCACGATCCTCGAGACCAGCACGGGTCAGAAGCACCTGGCCGACGTGGATGCCACGCTTTGCAAACCGGCGCTGATAGAGTTCGATGAGTCCAATCTGACCGACAGCTGCAGCGGCCTGCTTCTCCCGAATCGACCCGCCCGCGTCCTCCCACCCGAGTCGATGCGCGCCAACCGAAATTGCGCCAGAGGAGACGACCACGACCTCACGCCCGCTTTCGACGAGACGCGAAACATCTCGAGCGAGCGCGGTGAATTTATGGGGTCGAAGCTGTCCATCGCGGGTGAGCGTACTGGAGCCAATCTTTACGACGATGCGCTTCGCCTTGGGGACGAGATTCCATGAGTTGAGGTCGGACATTAGTCGTCCTTTTTTTCGACTTGGCACTCGTCCAGGTGCCGCGCATTGTCGACGGCGTCGAAGAGCTCGATCAAGAGAGGGTCGAGTCCTAGAGCCGCCGCGCCTGAGACCCGCAGCGGGGCGAGCCCTTGTTTTGCGAGCCCTTCCATGAGCGATTCGATCATGCTCTCGTCATGGATCAGATCGCATTTATTCAGCACGAGAATCTCTCGTCGCTCGAGCAGGTCGGGACGATAACGCGACAGCTCCAGACGGATTGCAGCATAGTCCTTCAAAAGGTCTCGGCCCTCGATAAGCATGGCTTCGATGTCGAGTAGATGGACGAGCACCCGTGTCCGCTCGACATGGCGCAGGAATTGGTGGCCGAGGCCCGCGCCCTCGCTGGCACCTTCGATTAGTCCTGGAATATCGGCGACAACACAGCGGCGGTCATCGCGTTCAACGACGCCCAGGGAAGGAACCAGGGTGGTGAATGGGTAACTGGCGACTCGGGGGCGAGCTGCGGAAATCTGTCGCAGCAGCGTCGATTTGCCAGCGTTGGGAAAGCCGATCAGCCCGACATCCGCCATCAGCTTCAGCGAGAGCCGAATCTGTTTTGTTTCGCCAGATTTGCCCGGGGTGGCGAAGTCGGGTGCCTGGCGTGTTGAAGTCTTGAATCTCGCATTGCCCAGGCCGCCCTTGCCGCCGCGTGCGATGACCAGGCGTTGGCCGGCGACGGTGAGGTCGGCGATGGGCTCGGGCTCCTCTGATTCAATCTGGGTCTCGGCCAGCTCTTCGTCGAAGATCAGTGTGCCTACGGGAACATGCACTTCGATGTGGGATCCGGATGCACCCTTTCGATCCGACGTGCCGCCTCTCGCGCCCGCATCCGCTGCAATCTTTCGTGCCGATTTGAAATCGAGCAGTGTCGCAATGTTCGTGTTCGCGATGAAGACGACATCGCCACCACGGCCGCCATCGCCTCCGTTGGGTCCGCCGTTCGAGGTGAATTTCTCGCGCCGAAATGCAACCGTCCCATCGCCGCCTGGCCCGGATCGGACTTCGAGTAGCGCTTCATCGACGAAGAGGCTGGAGTGTTTCATGGCGATCGCCTTCACGGCCTTCAAGGCTCAAATAAGGCTCAACGAAGGCTTAGCCGGAGTCGATCAAACGAACGCGGCCTAGCCGCCAGTTCTGCCCAACCAACCGACCTGCACAGATCACTCGTTAGGCGGATCTTGCCAAGCCGAGGCAGCTATCAAAAGCAGTGACCGATGTGACTCGCCGGTCCGATCGCCTCATGCGTGCGCTCAGGATCCGATGCGTGTGCGAGGCGAATCAGTTCGCGTCGATATACGCCATGGTTCGGCCGCGTGACTTGCCGTATCGAACCTTGCCGTCCTTCAGTGCGAAGAGCGTGTAGTCCCGGCCGAGTCCGACGTTCTGACCTGGATGAATGCGAGTGCCAACTTGTCGCACGAGAATGGAGCCAGCCGAAACCGCCTGGCCTCCGAAGACCTTCATGCCTCGCCGCTGGCCGTTGCTATCGCGACCATTACGCGAGCTGCCCTGTCCCTTTTTATGCGACATCTTGATCTCTGCTTTCTACCGCTTGCTGCGGCCGAGTCCTGATTCAGGGTGACGGCTGCTTCTTCGGTGTGTTCTTTTGTGTTCCAGCGTTCTGGACGACCGGACTAGCCTCGAATTTCGTCTACGCGAATTTCCGTGTAGTCCTGACGATGTCCCTGGGTTCGGCGATACCCTTTGCGTCGCTTCATCTTGAAGACGCGAATCTTGTCGCCACGACCCTGAGCCACGATCGTGCCCGTGATCTGTGCGCCATCGACCGTCGGCGTGCCGACCTTGACGCCGTCGGCGCCTTCGCCACCAATCATCAACACATCGTCTAGCGTGATGCTGGAGCCGACATCGCCGGACAGCCTTTCGACGCGTACAGAGCCGCCTTGGCTCACACGATACTGTTTCCCACCGCTGCGTACTACGGCGTACATACTCGACCTCGATTCATTTTGAGCGCGGGATTATGCGTGATTCCGCTTCCGAGTCAACAGATTGGCTCGTTTCCGTGTTCGTTTTTCTCGGCGCCTACACAACGTCCTCACCGGTTTCGACCGGGCTGGGTTCAGCGTCGGGGACCTGTTGAGCGTCTGCGACGGGTTGAATGTCTGCAACAGCCGCCTTCGTCGTCGACACTGCCGTGGCCGTTTCCGGAGCCGATTCCTCGTTTCCGGCGGTCTCAGCGGTGGCCTGGTCAGAGATGGCCCCCAATTCCGTCTCGGTTTGCACCGGATTGCTCTCCGCGGGAGTGGCAATTTCGAGGGGCTTCCTGGCTTCGCTGTCGCCGACAGCGAGTTCGCCATCGGAATCGTCGGCTGTCGCGGTGGCAGCTGGAATCTCCCCCTCGGCAATCACCTGCTCCGTGTTACCGCGATTTCGACCGCTACGCCCCCTGCGTCGCCCATTGCGCCGGCCATCCGTGCTCTTCTCTGCGGCGTTGCTCTCGGCCTCGTCCGTGCTCTCGGGGCGGGACTCTTCGTCCCTCGCCGCATCGGGATGTCGGTCTTTGAGCCAAGGGAGGTTGAGCTCCACCGTGGTACCGGAATCGAGGACGCTGAGTTCGAAACGTTCCTGATGCATGCCAGGACGCGCGCGGATCTCGATGTCCTTTCCAATCTCTTCGCTGAGGTTGGCCATCGCTTGCTTCGATCCGGTCAACAACTCTTCTGCGACATGAGGGTTGACGGCGACGGCGACAGAACGTCCGCGAAGCTTGAGGAGATGCTTGCGAATTTCACGCAAGATCCGGAACCCAACACTTTGGCTGGACATGACATAACTCCGCCCCTCGCAATAGCTACAGGGTTCGCAGAGTATCTGAACCAGATTTTCGCGCGTTCGTTTGCGCGTCATTTCCACCAGACCCAGTTCGGAGATCTTGAGGATGTTGGTTCGTGACTTATCCGCGCGAAGCGCTTCCTGGAGTGAACGATAGACCTTGTCTCGATTGGCGGCTGATTCCATGTCGATCAGATCGATGATGATCAGTCCGCCAAGATTGCGAAAGCGAAGTTGGTGAACGACTTCGGTGACCGCTTCGAGATTGGTCTTCAAGACCGTCTCTTCGAGGTCGCGCTTTCCAACGAAGCGTCCCGTATTGACGTCGATTGCAGTGAGCGCCTCGCTCTTGTCGATGACCAGAGACCCACCACTCTTGAGCCAGACCTTGCGCTCAAGATTGGCATTGATCTCGCTTTCGAGGCCCAAGCTTTCAAAAACGGGAAGATGCTTTTCGTAGTGCTCGATTTTCGGTTTCGGATCAGCAACGAATCGTTCTACGAAACTGTTGATGCTATCGAAGACGGCTTTGTCATCCGCGACGATGCGTTTGGTGTCGTGGCCGGCGAGATCGCGAACGATTCGCAGGGGAAGATCGTGCTCTGAGTAGAGAAGTGCGGGCGCGGACTTCTCCGCATGCCGCTGTTGGATTGCAGCCCAGACCGTCGCCAGATAGCGAATGTCGGCCTTGAGGTCGTCTTCTGTAACACCGTCCCCTGCTGTCCGAATGATGAATCCAAGATTCTTCGGGCGCAGTCGTTCGACGACCTCTCGGAGGCGGCGACGTTCCTTGTCTGAGCCGATTCGGCGAGAGACGCCGACGCGTCGCGACCAGGGTGTGAGTACGAGATGGCGACCGGGGATCGAGAGACTCGACGTAATTCGCGCCCCCTTCGATCCGATGGGTTCCTTCGCGATCTGGACGACGATCTCCTGTCCTTCGCGAAGTACGGTGTCGATTCGCGGCGGTGCCGAACGCCCATTGCGCCCTCGTCCGCCGCTTCGTCGACGTCCACCCGAGCTGGGTTCGCCGTCCGTCTGGCCGGTCTCGAGGACACTCTCGAAATAATCACCCACGTAGAGAAACGCGGCTTTTTCCAGGCCGATGTCGACAAACGCCGCTTGCATACCAGGGAGGACTCGACTGACCCGACCCTTGACGACGTTACCGACGACACTCTTGTCACGTTCGCGCTCGATATGAAGTTCCGCGAACTGTCCGTTTTCGATCAGCGCAACTCGGGTTTCCCCGAGTTCTGCGTTGACCACGATTTCATTGCGCACTTTTCCGCCTGCCTGGCGACTCGTACAATCGATCTCTAGACGAGACCGACCGATTCGTACCGCCTGCGCTGGCGAGCCCGATCGAAAGGGAACATCAATCTGAAGGAACGGGTCGGTGGCTATATCCGCGCGACGGAATCCTCGACCTGATCGGCATGAGGCGATTGGTCGCGCTGATATGGGGTGCTTGAAAACGACGACGGGTCAATGAGCAATCTTGACTGCTGGTTCGCAATGCGACGGATTGACTCGATCTAAATCCTTTGACTCGTTGTCGTGACTCTCTGAGAAACGCTCGAGAGGTCTGGTGTTGCCGTCGTAACGGCACCAGACGATCACTCAGGCGCGTGAACGTTGACACTCTCCTTCACTCGCCCCTTTGATCGCTTGGATATCGACTTTCATTTCTACATCCACTTCTTGAACGAAGACTCGCACTGGGTTAAAAAAAATTCAACAAAACAAACTGCGTTGCTGTCGCGGTCATGCGAGTGCGATCCGGAAGCTTCTCAGAGAAAGGCAGCACCCCGCCGCCGTTCAACTCCCCCGGGTGATCTGAAATCAATTCGCTTGGGATGGGCAGGCTGACGCATAAGAAGCGGCAGTCATTGCAGTCCATCTTCATCGTCTGCACGGAATTTAGCCGCGCAGGGGGTGGTCGGAGTGTCCAATCGAAGTGCGACTCAAGCAAAGTGCGAATCGAGTGAGTCAATTGACTCAGACGGTTCTGATTGGCTGGACGAGGCGATGAAGCTCCGGTGAAGTGGACGGACAGCTGTCAATCGATCTGGCTGTCGCGGCCGGTTCGGCCCGGTCAAGTTGCCTCTTCCGTGGTACCCCTTCCGTGGTACATCAATCATGAGAGTCGCCGTGGTGCCGACGCACCTGCGAAATGATCCAAAACACGAACCGGCATGGCCGTGTAAACATCTTGGGTGAGAATCATGGATCTTGAACGAGCCGTCAACTCGGATCCCCGCAGGAATTTACCTTCGGTGGATCGATTGATTCAGGAAATGGGCGAGCGGAGTCCGGGGCTACCGGATTGGGCACGTCGCGTCGCGGCTCGGGAAGCCGTCGAGGAGGCGCGAGAGCGGATTTCCCGGTGGGCTTCCGACCCGAAGAATTCAAGAAACGATGGAACGGACGAGCCCACTTCGATGGAGGAGTTGATTCGGCATGCGACGGCTGTGGCGACCCGCCTCGCACGGCCTCACCCCCGCGCCGTCATCAACGCCACCGGAATATTGCTGCATACGAATCTGGGCCGGGCGCCTCTGTCCGAGGCGGCGCAAACAGCGGTCGCTGAAGCGGCCAGGGGTTATTCAAATCTCGAGCTCGATCTCGAATCGGGGCGTCGCGGATCACGCCTGGGCGCACTCGAAGCCAAGTTAATCGCGCAGAGTGGTGCGGAGGCGGCCCACGTCGTCAATAACAATGCCGCGGCCGTGCTCCTGGCGCTCAATACCCTGGCCCTTGGGCGTTCCGTCGTGGTCTCACGCGGAGAGTTGGTCGAAATCGGTGGTTCCTTTCGGGTTCCCGCGATCATGGAGCGCGCGGGGGTGCGTCTCTGCGAGATTGGTACGACCAACCGCACGCATCTCGCCGACTATGAAGAGGCCATTACGCCTGAGACGGCGCTCTTGCTGAAGGTCCATCGAAGTAATTTTGAACTAAGGGGCTTCGTGGCCGAGCCTGCGGTCGCCGATTTGGCTCGCCTGGCCGCGGCGCATGAAATCCCCCTGGTTGAGGACCTGGGTAGCGGCACGCTCCTTGACACTCACTCGTTCGGGACTGCCGGACTTCCCGAAGAAGCGTTTGCGCCGGGTCGGCTCGCGATGGGCGTCGATGTCGTCTGTTTTTCGGGAGACAAATTGATGGGCGGACCCCAGGCTGGAATCCTGCTCGGACGCGCTGACCTGATCGATTCGATGCGCAGAAACCCACTCGCCCGGGCATTGCGGGTGGATAAGCTGACGATTGCGGCGCTCGACGCCACTCTCGACCAATTGCTCGATGGCTCTCGATCGAAGGAAATTCCAGTCGTTGCTGGTCTGCAGGTGTCCGCTGCAGAGTTGGAGGCACGTGCGAAGCGCCTACTCGCGGAACTCACTCCGATCCTCGGCCGGAATTTTCAGCTCGAACTACGAGAGAGCGAAACGCCGGTGGGTGGAGGATCGCTTCCCGAGCACCGGTTGGAGGGTTGGGCTGTGGTGGCGCGGGGAGAGAAAATTTCGACCCTGGCGGCCCGCCTGCGTGAGGCATCGACACCCGTGCTCGTGCGAATTCATGATGACGCACTCTGGATCGATGTACGGACACTCAGAGACGATGAAACGTTGGAACTGGTGGCAGCCTTCTCCGCCGCAAGCCAGTAATTGACAACCCGCTCAGGAAGAATCGCGGCGCGCGTGTCGTGCATCTACGTGTTCGCATCATCTGCGGATTTACCCATCGGGTCTGGTCTGGTAGTTTAGAGCGCCCCCCCATAGCCCCCCGATCGTCCGTCGAGAAGATCGCCTTTTGGATCCATCTCGATGAGAAAGTCGAACGTGACAGCGTGCCATTGACGACATCGACCCACTCGATGGGGACGACCAACCGGCTCAACCCGACCACACCCACGCATTCGACTCGGATGCCGGGAGACCATTCGATGCCATCGGATCGCCCGGCTGGACCCGGAGCCCGACTGCTCGCGATTGGTGGTGGCAAGGGCGGTGTCGGTAAGACTTTTGTGACGGCGAATCTCGCTGCGGCTCTGGCTCGGCTCGGCAAGCGAGTCGTGGTCGTGGACGTCGACCTCGATGGGGCGAACCTTCATACCTGCCTTGGTGTCCCCTCGCCTCGAAGAAGCCTGGCGGACTTCGTCTCCGAAAGGGAGGATGATCTCGGCAAGCTTCTCGTCGATACGCCGCTTCCTAATTTAAAATTGATTGGCGCGACCCATGCCAACCTCGCCGATGCGCAACCCAGCCACCTGCGTCGAGTTCGGCTGGTACGAGGTTTGCGACAGCTCGATGCTGACATCGTTCTTCTCGATCTCGGTGCCGGCGCGCATGCCTCGGTACTCGATTACTTTCTCGTTTCTGACGACGGAATTCTCGTCTTACAGCCGGAGCCGACTTCAGTCGAGAACGCCTATTCGTTTCTGCGTGCCGCATTCTATCGGCGGATGAGACTGGCGATGGTTGGTCATGGTGTTAGGCAACTGATCACGACCGCTATGGATCAGAGAAACGAGCGTGGCATTCGAACACCTCTCGACCTGCTTCGCGAGATCGAAGCGACGGATACGGCTGAGGCCAGACGCTTTGTGGATACGATGAGGGTCTTCAGGCCACGCGTCGTCGTGAATGGCGCGCGCACGGCTGAAGACGTCAAACTTGGCTTTGCGGTCAGCAGCGTTTGCAAAAAATATTTCGGAATCGACGCAGAATATCTTGGCTATGTGAACTATGACGATGAAGCGCGGCGCTCAGTTTCGATGCGTCGACCGATCGTGGATTTGCATACCGACGCCGATGTCTCGATCTATCTCCAGCGAATTGCACGCAAGCTTATCGGTCTGCCGTCTGCGAATGCGGCGAACGCGGCACAGTCATCAACGGGCGGAGCGAATCACTCTGGCGGTCAAGCCAGTGCCGACATTCGGCAGAGACCGGTAGATCAGGATCATCGTGGCCATGAGTCCCAAGAACGATCGGGCAGAAGCCCCCATCGCAGCGATTCACGAAATCCCCTCCCCAATTCTCACCGCAACGGCGGCCAAGGAGGCTTCGCATGAGAGGGATCGACGAACTCGACTACTACGAGCTTCTTGAGATTCCGAGAAGCGCTAACGCAGATGAGGTCGGCCACGGCTATCGTCTCGCACAACAAATCTATGGCGAAGGGTCTCTAGCCCTCTATTCCGTCTTCGAGAATCATGAGGCCGCAGCGATTCGTGAGAGGCTCGATGAGGCCTACCGAATTCTCTCGGATGGGGATCTTCGCGCAGCCTATGACGCGAGTGCTCAACTCGAGAACGATTCGGTGGATGGGTCGGCGGCATCACGCGAAGGCCATGAGAGTGTCACTGGTCTTGAGAATCCGACTTCGGTTATCGAGCCCTCGGCGAGCCATTCGCCGGAGGCCCTGGAGGAGGGAAGGGAATACAACTTCTTCGAGGACGAGGGTGGTGGGGATTTCGACGGGCTCCGTCTGCGCCGGACTCGGCTCTTTCGGGGTTACGAGATCGCCGACATCTCCGATGTCACGAAAGTCAGCGGTGCTCATCTGCGAAACATCGAGGAAGAAAATTTTGTCGATCTCCCCGCGGACGTCTACGTGCGCGGATTCGTGACCGCCTACGCCTCGACGATCGGCCTAGACCCGGAAATCGTTGTGCCCAGCTATATGGCGAGGGTTCAGGAATCGAGAAGCGCGAATCACCGGAGTCGTTTTCTCGGCCGCGAGTAACCTAACCTCTGGCCCATGTCCGATTCCACAGAGGCCGAAACCGGCATCGACAATAAAACGAACGATTCTGCTGCCCCAGGACCTCTTGAATTCGTTGTCGAAGAGGACAGCGCAGGGATGCGGATCGACGCTGCCCTGGCCGAATTTTCCGGAGTTTCGCGCGCGCAGATTCGCCGCTGGATCGATGCCGGTGGCGTTCGGGTCGCGGACTCGGTGGTTCGGCCCAGCCGACGACTGGCGATCGGCGAAATCATCGAAGCCCAGCCGACGCAACCCGTAGAGATGGATCTCTCCCCGGAAGCCATTGCTCTCGCCGTGCTCTACGAGGACGCGGATCTGATTGTCATCGACAAGCCGGCGGGGCTCGTGGTGCATCCGGCCCCCGGGCACCCATCGGGAACGCTGGTCAACGCGCTGCTTCATCATTGTGGCGACCTTGCGGGGATCGGGGGCGTCTTGCGGCCGGGAATCGTCCATCGGTTGGATCGCGGAACGTCCGGCGTTCTTGTGGCGGCCAAGAACGACGAGGCGCATCAAGGCCTGGCGGTCCAGTTTGCCGAACACTCGATCGAGCGGATCTATCGTGCCTTTGTTCGTGGGCAGCCGCGGGCGGAGAGTGGGCGGATCGATCGTGCGATTGGCCGGCACCCGCGCGACCGCAAGCGCATGTCCGTCGAGTCGAAGTCCGGGCGTCCGTCGATCACTGGCTGGCGCATCCTACGGCGATATCGCAAAGCTGGAATCTGCGAGCTCGAAATCCGGCCGGAAACCGGGCGCACACATCAGATTCGGGTTCATCTGGCCGCCGCGGGATTGCCGGTCGTGGGAGACGTCGTTTACGGTCGTGCTCGCGGGCCAGAAGCCATACTTGGGCGGCCGGCGCTGCACGCGGCCTGTCTGGGTTTCGAACATCCCATCCGGGGCGAGAGACTCCGGTTCGAGGTGGGGCTTCCGGAAGACATTCGGGAGCTTGTGGCGGGCTTCGGCGTGGCCGAAGAAATTCCCCCCGGCGCGGATTCAAGCGTTCGAGAATGAGCGATCGAGCATCCATTCCATTATGCGATCCTGTTCTCATTGCACTTGGAATCGATCACGCATTTGGTGAACGGGGTAGTCAACTACCTGAATCTACAGTCTTTCCGGAACAGGTACATGGAATCGAAAGCTTCGATGCGGGGCCGGCTGTCCCGATTGTGGGTCGGCGGAAGGCAGACGTGATTGTGACCCGAAAGCCGGGGCAAAATATTGGAATCGTGACCGCAGACTGTGTTCCGATTCTGATTGCCACGAAGACCGGGCGGGCCGTAGGGGCGATTCACGCGGGTTGGCGGGGACTGTCGGCTGGGGTGATCGAGTCCGGACTGGGTGCGCTTCGCGCATTAAACGGAGCGGCCGGCGAGGAGGATCTGGCGGCCGCAATTGGTCCGGCAGCCCGGGCTTGCTGTTATGAGGTCGACGCGAAAGTTCGCGATGCTCTCGAGCAGCGGTATTCCGGGCATCTAGGCAAATTCCTCTGGCCGGGTCGGCCCGCCCGATTTCAGCTCGAACTGCCAATGTTGGCCGGCCGAATACTGGAGGCGAATGGGGTTGAAAGGCAACATGTCGGGACCGAGAACGCCATTTGCACAATTTGCTCAGGCACAAGATTTGAGTCCTACCGACGCGATGGGTCAGCGGCCGGCCGGTTGCGGCATTTCATTTCGCCCCGGTCCTACGGACGCACGGCCACCGTCGAAGAGGGTTGACAGTCGCTAGGGCTGCCCGTAGATTGAAAGCGCTCCCGCCTGTTTGCCGGCGGAGCCTCCCGAGCAGTTCTCGAATTTGATCCCCCGACGCAGATCGCCGCTCAGCACCGAAAGCAACCGAAGAACATGGCGTAGATTCGTCGAGTACTTTTGAGGTCTCTCAATTCCCTTCAACTTCGGTCTCGGTCCCGTCGATGGGCTGACAAGGAAGTCCGCGTTCAAAGCCGAGACTCAACGCAAGCTCAGCAGCAGTGAATCGCGTTCAAGCCTGCACCGAGCTGAATTTAAGCCAAGAGCCCCCGAGGAAAGCCGTCCATAGCGGAATCGAAGGCCAGCCCAAGCAGCGAGCATTTCCAAGCATTCTCAGCAATGAAAGCCGTCTTGAGAGGCGAGGAGAGGCAGACCTCTCCCGACCAGCGAGCCCTGTTCGATTTCGAGATCGACAATCCCGAAACCCAGAACAACTAAAACTTGGGTGACCTGATCGTTGTAAGACGTCCCACCGTCTCTCACCCACCGGATGCACCCGCGGTCGATCCCCGACCAACCGAAACTCCCAAAAACCAAATCGACCTAGAACCATCACCCAAAACTCACCTGAATCGGTAATTGAAATATGACGACCAATCCCAATCCAAGACCCAAACGTGAACGAAACAGTGCAAGTGCCGATCGTGGCGCTGAGGCCAAGGAGGGTTCGGGTTCACAGAACAACCGAAACCGTCGTGGACGTGGGCGGCGATCGCGGACTTCCGGTGGCGGTGGCGGTGGCGGTGGCGGTAGCGGTGGTGGGCATCGTGGAGGTCGCGGCGGCGAACCCCGAAGAGACTATTTGCCGAGTGATGCGGAACTGGCCGAAGAAGAAGCCACCCTCGATCGCGAGGGCGATGACGGTCAGGAAAGCGTCGTCGTTGCAGACTTGAAGCAAAAGTCTGTTGCCGAGTTGACGGAATTCGCGGAGTCGATGGAGATCGAAAATGCATCGGGTCTTCGCAAGCAGGATCTGATTTTCGCGATCCTCAGGACCCAGACCGAAAATGGCGGTCGGATCCGCGCCGAGGGCGTGCTCGAAATCTTACAGGACGGATTCGGTTTCCTTCGTGCGCCTGACCAGAACTACCTCGCCGGTCCCGACGATGTCTATGTCTCCCCTTCCCAGATTCGTCGATTCAGCCTTCGAACCGGGGACACCGTTCAAGGTCAAGTTCGCCCGCCCAAAGAAGGCGAACGGTATTTCGCCCTGCTCAAGGTCATTTCGATCAATTTCGAAGAACCCGGGCAAGCTAAACACAAGATTCTTTTTGACAACCTTACGCCGCTCTATCCCGAGGAGAAGTTCAAACTCGAGACGAAGTCGGGTGGCATGACGACACGCATCATCGATCTGATCGCGCCGATCGGCAAAGGCCAGCGGGCGCTGATCACGTCGCCACCCAAGGCCGGCAAGACGATGATTCTGAAGGATGTCGCAAATGCGATCGCGGAAGGAAATCCGGAGTCGTACTTGATCGTTCTGCTGATCGATGAACGTCCCGAGGAAGTGACCGACATGCGGCGCACGGTGAAGGCCGAGGTGATCTCCTCAACCTTCGACGAGCCTGCGACACGGCACGTCCAGGTCGCGGACATGGTGATCGCGAAGGCCAAACGCCTCGTCGAGCACGGCCGCGATGTGGTCATTCTTCTCGATTCGATTACCCGGCTTGCCCGGGCGCATAACACGGTTGTTCCTCATTCGGGAAAGATCTTGTCGGGTGGTGTCGACTCGAACGCGCTTCACAAGCCCAAGCGTTTCTTTGGCGCCGCGCGAAATGTCGAAGAAGGCGGCAGCCTGACGATCGTCGGTACGGCACTCATCGATACCGGTTCACGCATGGATGAGGTCATCTTCGAGGAGTTCAAGGGGACGGGCAATTGCGAGATCGTTCTCGACCGCAAGCTGGCTGATCGGCGAACCTACCCGGCCATCGATATCAATCGCTCCGCGACCCGTCGTGAAGAATTGTTGATGGACGAGACGTCGCTGAATCGAATGTACATTCTCAGAAAGGTTCTCTCACCGCTGTCGCCCGTTGATTCGATGGAGTTCTTGCTCGGCAAGATCGAGAAGACCGACTCGAATGCAGAATTCATGGAGTCGATGAATTCCTGACGAAGCACGACTACCGACGAACCTTGGAACGATCACTGGTTGGACCCTGACCGGGGTTCTTGACGCTGTACCCGGTACCCTTAGAGTAGCCCCGTGGCTGATTTTCTAGAACGAATCGCAGAAGCAGAGGCGCGTAGTCGCGACCTCGAGACTCAACTCTCAGATCCCGACGTCGGGAAAGAACCGCGTGCGATCGAGAAGTTGGGCCGCCGGCTGGGCGCGCTTCGGCCGCTACTGGAAGTAGGCGGCCGCTATCGCGTTGCAGTCGCCGAACTTGCCGATGGCAAGAGTTTGCTCGCAGACGATGATCCCGAAATGGCCGAAATCGCTCGAGCGGAAGTCGAAAGACTGGACGCTTCGATCGCCGCACTCGAAACCGAGCTGCGAATTCTTCTGACGCCCAAGGATCCCAACGACGAGAAGAACGCGATTTTTGAAATCCGCTCCGGTACAGGCGGTGATGAGGCCGCGCTCTTCGCGGCAGATCTCTTTCGGATGTATTCGCGTTATGCGGAATCTCTGGGTTGGAAGATCGAGACGCTCTCTGTGTCCGAGACCGACGGTGGCGGCTTTAAGGAGATCATTGTCGCCATTTCCGGTCAAGATGTTTTCAGTCGATTGAAGGCCGAGAAGGGCGTCCATCGCGTCCAGCGTGTTCCGACCACCGAAAGCCAAGGTCGCATCCATACATCGACGGTTACTGTGGCCGTCATGCCCGAGGCTGAAGAAGTCGATATCAATATCAAGAATGAAGATCTTCGCATCGACGTGATGCGCGCCGGGGGCCCCGGTGGTCAGAGCGTCAATACGACGGACTCCGCTGTTCGAATCACACATCTGCCCAGCGGACTCGTGGTGCAATGCCAGGACGAAAAATCGCAACACAAGAACAAGGCGAAGGCGATGACCGTGCTTCGCTCGAGACTTCTCGATCTCGAAGAGGGCAAGGCGAATGCCGAACGTGCGAGTGAACGTCGTTCGCAAGTCGGTACCGGCGAGCGCAGCGAGAAGATCCGGACCTACAACTTCCCCCAGAACCGAGTCACGGATCATCGTGCGGGTGTGACGCTTCACAAACTCGATGCCCTGCTCAGCGGAGAAATGGCGGAATTACTCGACGCAGTGCATGCCAGTCTGGCGGCGGCCCGTGAGGGTGAAATCATGGGTGGTCCAGAGACTGACTCGGGCGCACGGGCGTGAGCGACGGGAACTCGACTTCAGCCGCCGCGGGTGGGGCGGACCAAGGCGCGGCATCGTCCGGCGAACGCGCTTGGACCGTGCTCGAGTTGCTTCGCTGGACCACAGATTATTTTCGTCGTGCTGGGATCGATTCGGCGCGGTTGGATGCGGAAGTCCTCCTCGCACACGCTCTCGATACCGAGCGGCTCAGGCTCTATGTCGACTATGAAAAACCGATTCTTGCTGCAGAGCGGGATCGTTACCGCGCATTGGTGCAGAGGCGCGCCACCGAACGGGTTCCCGTCTCCCAACTCCTGGGAGAGCGAGAATTCTGGTCGCTGACCTTCAGAGTGACCGGCGATGTATTGACCCCGCGGCCCGAGACGGAGACCCTGGTCGAAGCCGCGCTCGGGAAGGTCGGCGCGATGGCCCAAGGTGCGCTGCGGGACGGCGATCCAATTCGAGTGCTGGATCTCGGAACTGGGTCGGGTGCAATTGCCCTCTCTCTGGCGTTCGAACTTCCCCACGCTGAAATCACAGCGACCGATCTATCTGAGCCAGCGCTACAGATTGCGACGGAAAATGCCGATCAACTGCATAAGAGAGAGAGGATTCGGTTGCTGGCCGGGGACCTCTTCGAGCCGGTCGCTTCGGAGCGATTCGACGTCGTGGTTTCGAACCCACCCTATGTGGCTCGGGACTTGATGGCGTCGCTTCCACCGGAGCTTTCGCATGAGCCCGAGATGGCGCTTTTTGCGGGGGCGGACGGGCTCGATGTGATCCGGCGATTGGTGGCCGAAGCAGGTGATCATCTCTCTCCAGGCGGTTGGCTCTTGATCGAGCTGTCGCCGGAACAGATGGAAGTCGTAATGCAGGAGCTTTTGAAGGCTGGATTTGTGGAACTGGAGCGGCATTTCGATTTGGCAAAATTGCCGCGGGTCGTCGGGGCTCGATGGCCGGTAGTATGATCGTATGGCGTCTCGGAAAATCCGGGTCGCAGTGAGAGTGGCTGGGTTCATCCGACGTTAAAATCTTCGGAGCCCGGGCAGGGAGTGAGGCACATGGCCGCCAAAGCGACTGCGAAACAGATTCGCGTAATCAAGACAGACTCAGCAAAATTTGCCGACGAATGGCTGCAAGTATGCTCGCGGCGTGAAGATTCAGTTCTTGATGTCGAAGCCGATGTCGCAAAGATCGTTTCCGGTGTTCGCACCGGCGGCGACGAAGCGCTCTTCGGCTTCATCAAGAAATTCGATCATGCGAAACTCGACGTGGTCGAAGTCGCCAATGACGAATGGGACGACGCTTGTGACGCCGTCGACAGCGCGGACCGGGCTGCGATCGGCAAAGCCGCAATGCGCGTTCGAGAATTTCATCGAAAACGAATTCCCTCGAGCTGGGAGATGCGCGAAGAAGGCGGTGGCTACATGGGCCAGCGCGTTCGCCCACTCGCTCGGGTTGGCATCTACGTGCCCGGAGGCAAGGCCGTATATCCATCGACGGTCGTGATGAACGCGATTCCAGCGTCGGTGGTCGAGGTTCCCGAGATCGTGATGGCGACGCCCCCTGGTAAGGACGGATCGATTCGCCCCGAGGTCTTGATGGCTGCACGGGTTGCCGGGGTTCACCGCGTCTTCAAAATGGGTGGTGCACATGCGGTCGCTGCGATGGCTTACGGAACCGAAAGTGTTCCCGTCGTCGACAAGATCGTGGGACCTGGAAATGTCTGGGTCGCGACGGCCAAGAAGCAGGTCTTTGGTCAAGTGGGAATCGATAGCGAAGCTGGACCCACGGAAGTCTGCATCGTGGCTGATCGAAGCGCGACGCCTGCTTGGCTCGCCGCTGATTTGATTTCACAAGCCGAACATGATGAGCTTGCCCAATCGGTCTTGATTACTCACGTGAAAGGTCTCGTCACCCGAGTGCAGGAACAGCTGAAGCGCCAGCTGGCCGAGCTCGATCGTCGGGAAATTGCGACGACGTCGATCAAGAACCGTGGTGCCATCATCGTGACAAAGAATCTTGCAGAGTCGATGCGACTTGCAGATGAATACGCGCCGGAACATCTCGTCCTCGCGGTCGAGGATCCGGAAACGACGTCGAAGACGGTCCAGAATGCCGGAGCCATTTTTCTGGGTCACTACACACCGGTCGCCGTCGGCGACTACATCGCCGGTCCGAATCACGTGATCCCCACAGGGGGAACCGCGCGATTCTTCTCGCCGCTCTCGGTCGAAGACTTCCTGAAGCGAACCAGCTTCATGAAATTCGAGCCGCCGAAGCTTCGAGAACTCGGCGCCGACATCGTTCGACTCTCGAATATCGAGGGGCTCACGGGACATGGTGCTTCGGTCGAGCTTCGGCTCCAGAAGATTCGTCGTGCTCGCCGAGAGCGTGAAGCCGCCCGCGAAGCAGAACTCTAGTCGAGGCAGGTCTTGGGTCAGGCTCCCGGCCTAGCAGGCTGCGGAAAAACTCCGGACCGAGCGAAGTGCGTCTGGACGGGAGGGGTTATTCCGCAGCTTGCGAGCGGCATCGATGGCCGAGTCGCGTTAGATTCGCGCCCGAAGAGCAAACCCGGAGTATCCAATGTCGCAGAAAACGAAGCAGAAGCCCGACAAGGGTGGTGCGACTCGTGTTGCCACGATCGCTCGCAAGACCAAAGAGACCGAGATCAAGCTTCGAATGGATCTCGATGGGTCGGGTCAGTACCAGATCGAGACGGGAATCCCCTTCTTCGATCACATGCTCGAATCATTCACCCGTCACGGTCTCTTCGATCTCGAACTCGAGGCCTCGGGCGATGTCGAAGTCGATCTGCATCACACCGTTGAGGACGTCGGCATCGCGCTCGGCCAGGCTTTTCGCGAAGCCCTGGGCAGCGCGGTCGGAATTCGTCGCTTTGGAAGTTGCCTGCTGCCGATGGCCGAGTCCAAGGTCGAAATCGCGGTCGATGTTTCGAATCGACCCTATCTCGTCTATCAGCTCGCGCTCGACAATACGCAGATTGGTTCCTTCGACGCAACGCTGACCGAAGACTTCATGTACGCGTTTTCCCAGAATGCGGGACTCGATCTCCATATCGAAAAGCGTTACGGAAAGAGTCCGCACCACTGTGTCGAGGCGGCCTTCAAGGGTGTTGCCCGCGCACTTCGTGATGCGGTTGCGATCGATGCTCGCGAGACGGGTCTGCCGACAGTCAAGGGAGCGCTCTAGGAAGATGCGCCCTCGCATTGCGTTGGTCGACTACGGCGCCGGAAATCTGCGCAGCGTTGCAAAGGCACTCGAACGCTCCGAAATGGAACCGGTCGTGACGAGCGATCCGTCAGTAGTTCGCGATGCGGATGGCGTATTGTTGCCGGGAGTAGGTGCTTTCCGAAACGCTGTCGAGGCGCTCGAGAAAGCGGGGTTGGCCGATGCTATTCGGAACGTCACGGATCATGGGCGCCCTTATCTCGGGATCTGTTTCGGATTACAGCTGTTATTCGACGAGGGCGAAGAGCACGGCATAACAACGGGGCTCGGGCGGTTGGCCGGTCGCGTGACGCGTTTTCCGGAAAAGGATGTCGACGGATCTCCACTATTGATTCCGCATATTGGATGGAACGAAGTGCGTTTCGAAGGCGATCATCCGATGCTTGCGTCGCTGCCCGCAAGCGAAGTCTACTATTTCGTCCACTCCTATCGTCCTGAGCCGACTGATGACGACATCATCGTCGGTCGCACAGATTATGGGGGAAGTTTTGCGGCGGCGGTCGCACGCGACAATATCTTCGCCGTTCAGTTCCATCCCGAGAAAAGCCAAGCAGCCGGAAGGCGGCTGCTCGACGCCTATCGGCGCTGGCTCGAGGCAAGTCGATGACGACCAAAAAAGGCGCAACATCGATTCCATTCGAGGTAATTCCCGCGATCGATCTGCTTGGTGGCGAGGCCGTTCGGCTCTCCCAGGGGCGTTATGACGAGGCGACGGTCTACGATTCCGATCCGAATAAGGTGGCTGATGAGTTTGCAGCGACTGGAATCCGTCGGCTACACGTAGTCGATCTCGAAGGGGCAAAGGCGGGTCGGCCGATCCAGGGTGCGGCGATCAAGCAGATCCTTGAAGCGGTGGGCGGCGTTCCAGTTCAGCTCGGGGGTGGGATTCGTACCCTCGATGGTGTGGACGAGGCGCTCGGTTGGGGTCTCGATCGTGTGATCCTGGGGACCGCGGCGCTGCGTGATCCCGAACTGGTGAAGCGTTCGGCCAAGAAGTATCCGGGACAAATTGTCGTGGGCATCGATGCGCGAGAGGGTTATGTCGCCGTCGAGGGTTGGCTCGAAGCGAGCGAGACGACGGCGGTCGACCTCGCGAAGAGATTCGAAGACGCTGGTGTTGCAGCCATCGTCTACACAGACATTGCGCGTGATGGCATGCTGACTGGGCCTAATATCGAAGCGACGGCAAGTCTTGCCAATGCCATTGGCATTCCCGTCATCGTCTCCGGAGGTGTCTCCAGCAACGACGATATCGTTCGTGCCGCCGAGCAGCGTGAGTGCGGTATTTGCGGAGTGATCGCCGGTCGTGCCATCTATACCGGCGATGTCGATCTGGCCTTGGCGCTTCGCCAGGTCGAGGAAATCTAGATGGCGCTGCGAAAGCGAATCATTCCCTGTCTCGACGTGGATGAGGGGCGCGTCGTGAAGGGCGTGAAATACGTCGATCACGTCGACGCAGGAGATCCGGTCGAAGTTGCCATGCGCTACGACGCGCAGGAAGCCGACGAAATCACGTTCCTCGATATTACGGCGAGTCACGAGGAGCGCGGGATCCTGCTCGACGTCGTGGCGCGAACCGCCGAGAGTATTTTTATGCCGCTCACGGTGGGTGGCGGCGTGCGATCGCTGCAGGATATTCGCGACCTCTTGAATGCGGGAGCCGACAAGGTTTCGATCATGACCGCCGCGATCAAGGATCCCGATCTCGTTTGCAACGCGGCAGCCAAGATAGGGAGCGCCAATCTGGTCGTGGCAATCGACGCGAAGCAGGTTTCGGGGCCGGACGAAGTGCCCCGCTGGGAGGTTTTTACCCATGGTGGCCGCAAGACGACGGGAATCGATGCGGTCGAATGGGCTGTTGGGGTGTCGGAGGCCGGCGCCGGCGAAATTCTTCTGACGAGCATGGATCGGGACGGCACCAAGAGCGGCTACGACCTGGAGATGCTGCGAGCCGTGGCCGACCGGATTTCAGTCCCCGTTATCGCCTCGGGTGGTGGCGGCAACTCGGCGGACCTGGCGACCGCGCTCGATGACGGACCGGAGGGTGGCCACTGCCAGGCTGCTCTGGCCGCCTCGATCTTTCATTTCAAGGAAACGACGGTCGGGGAAGTGAAACGAGACCTCTTGGCGGCGGGAATTCTGGTCCGAGAGCCCATCTCTAGCGCAGACACCAATTGAGGCGCGGGGATCCCTGCGCTAGGTTCCGCCTCCTTCGTGCATTCCTGATAGGGGTGTAGCGAAATAGTCTCATGTCAACAGAGCGATTTGGGCGATTTGGAGACGCGATCGAGGCGGTGAAGCGACCGCATGAATCGCCAATCCGAGCGTCAATTTTTTAGTCAGCAATTCATAGGCAACAACCTGCTAGCAACCGAGAAGCAATCGACCGATGCGCGGTCAGGCGATTCGATTTGCCCGCCACATAGAGGACCCACAGGACACTCACTAATTCAGGTGAGCGTGTTGAATGGGTCCCCACTGCGCCTCGATGCAGCGAGGGGAGAAAATATGCCGGTCATCAAAATCAAGGAAAGCGAGTCTTTCGAAGGCGCGATGAAGCGCTTCAAGAAGACCTGCGAAAAAGCTGGAATTTTAACGGAGTTGCGGCGTCGTGAGCATTACGACAAGCCGAGCATTCGCAAGAAGAAGAAAGAAGCGGCCGCACGCAAGCGGGCGCTCAAGAAGATTCGTCGCTCGATGAACTGATCCTCGAGGCCACGACGAAACGCGAGAGGCGGATTTGAGTCGGATCCCCGAATCTACGATCCATGAGATCCGAAATCGAGCCGACATTGTTGGTTTGGTCTCCGGCTACGTTGAACTCAAGCAGGCCGGCCGAAATTGGAAGGGGCTTTGTCCTTTCCATAACGAGAAGACGCCGTCGTTCAATGTCAATCCCGATCGGCAGATCTTTCATTGCTTTGGGTGCCAGGAGGGCGGCGATGCCATCGCCTTCCTGATGAAACACGATGGCCTGTCCTTTCCCGAAGCGGCCCGTTCCCTTGCCGGGGATCTCAATATTGAAATACCCGAGGAGCGTGGGTCGGTCGAAGTCGGTCTGGGCGCGCGCATTTTTGAAGCGAACGCCCTCGCCCAGGCGCTCTATCGCGAAGCACTGCTTGAGACCCAAGGCGACTCCGCGCGCGCATATTTGAAGTCACGTGGATTTGATGGCGCCTCGGCTGAAGAATTCGAAATGGGATTCGCGCCAGCGAAGTGGGATGCGGTCGCCGAGCGACTTCGCAAGAACCGGATCGCCGGAGACCTTGGGGTCAAAGCCGGCCTGCTCGCGGAACGGAAATCCGGATCGGGTCATTATGATCGACTGCGCGGCCGACTGACTTTTCCAATCAGAGACGTGCGTGGTCGCGTGATTGGATTTGGTGGCCGCGCCCTCGAGGCGGATCAGGAACCGAAATATCTGAACACCCCGGAGAGCCCGGTCTTTCATAAGCGGACTTCTTTTTACGGCTATCCCGCTGCGCTCGAATCGATCAGGCGGGCGGGTCGCGTGATTCTTTGTGAAGGATATTTCGATCGGATCGCTTTCGCGCGGGCGGGTCTCGGTGAGGCGCTGGCAACTTGTGGCACCGCGCTGACCGCGGAGCATGGTGCTCAGCTACGCCGGCGTGCACGGGAAATCGTTTTGATCTTCGACGGGGACAAAGCGGGACAGCAAGCAACGGAAAAAGCGCTAGCCGTTTTGCTTCCGCATGGACTTCGCATTCGTGCAGCGCAAATTCCCGGTGGGCTCGATCCCGATGACTATCTGAATAAAGAAGGCGACGAAGCGCTTCGGCAACTCGTGGATCGTGCGCCCGACGCACTCGAGTTGTCCATTCGCAACGCAGTGCGTCACGGAATTGCGACACCCGACCAGAAGGCCGACGTTGTTGCCCATGTCGCGCCTCTTGTCGCCCATGTCGCAGATGCCGTTTCGCGAGATGAGTATGTACGCCGCCTAGCGCTTGCTGTCGGTGCCTCGACAACGGCGGTCTTGACTGTCGTGCGTGACGCAACACGTGGTATGAAGCAGACGCCAGAAGTGGATGGAGCGTCACTCGGTCTCGTCCGCGATCGACGAGATCTTCCCGAAGAGCGGCAACTGCGCATGCTGGCGCGTCTCTGTCTTCAACATCCGACGCTCGTCAGTGACGAAATGGCACTGAAGCTCCATGACGTTCTTCCAGCGGGCGCATGGAAGTCAATCATTCTGCAGATCATCGAAGCGGCTGAGGGCGGCGGCGTGGATGCATTGGTAATGGAGTCACCGTTAGATGAGGAAGCACGGCTTCGCCTGCGGGAAATCGCGATGGATGACGCACCGATCGATGGTGAGCGAACGGCAGATCAGATCTTTAACGATCTGATTAGTTGGTTCGATCTTCGAAAACTGACGGCTCGTGAGAAAGATTTGAAACGAAGGCTGGCCGATCCGGAAGCAGATCATGAAGCGCTTCTAAAAGAGCGTCATACGCTGCTGCTCGAACGCCGAACGCATTTGCGCGGCGTTCGTAGTGGCCGCGCGGAAGCAAATGAGGGACAAGAGTAAAGAGTCGTTCTGGGAAGGCGGCGGAAACTTGCATTCGGCAGTACCCTAATAAGTGCCTAAGGAGGACCCCCCCATGGCCTCAAACGCGTCCACCCGGGAGTCGACAGCAGAGTCGACAAACGAACAAAACATGCCCGTGACATCATCGGCGTCCGCTACGTCTGCTGCAAAGACCGAGCTGGCCGAAGCCACGCCCGCGCGCCCGGGTGCACGCCGCGCGAAAAGCAGCCGCACGAGCGGTAACGCTGTCGATTCTTCAGTTGACAAACCGCCCGCCGCGGCTGCGAAGAAGGCAGCCGCGAAGACCTCAAAGAAGACACCTAACAAGAAGACTTCGAAGCCTAGGGGAACGTCCGTTGGAAGCGAGCAGAAGAAGGCTCGCAATGGAAAGAAGGCTCGATCCTCCGGAGCGGTGGAGGCGTCCGCCACGCCGAACAAGAAAAAGACGGAAGTCTCTCTTTTGGTCGATGAACTCCTGGTTTTGGATTCGGTCAAGAAGCTCCTCGAAGTGGGCCACGAGCGGGGCACGATCAACCGTCACGATCTTCGTCTCGCTTTCGAGGACAGCCGGCTCGGGAAGCAGGATTTTGAAGGGGTTCTTGCCCTGCTGCGTGAGGAAGACATTCCGCTCGCTCCACCCGATCCGCCGACCCAGTCAAGAGCTGAACCTGCGCGCCGCATGGCTGCGGACGACGGTGGAAGTTTCGATCCAGTCCGGGTTTATCTGCGAGAGATGGGGCAGGTTTCTCTTCTCACGCGCGCGGGCGAAGTTGAAATTGCCCAGCGAATCGAACTGGCGGTGGATGCTTATCTTGCCGCTCTGACTGGAAATTCATATTGCCTTCGTCGGATGGTTGAGGTCGGAGAATTCGTTCGCGTCGGCAAGCTCGAATTGAAAAAGGTCGTCGATGGTCTCGAAGACGAGGGTGCGCCTCCCGAAGAGGAGACGCGCGAGAAGTTCCTCGCTGCAATGACGCAACTCGAAGCCATTGAGCGGAGTTTGATCGAGCGTCGCCAATCTCTTTTGACGGACACTATGAGTCGAGACTATCGGGATGCCTGTGAAGTCGAAGTCGCAGAGCTTCACGAAGAGGCCGCGAAGATCATTCGTCGTCGGCGCATGACGCGGGAGCGCTACAACGAACTCGATCGTTGCCTGCATGAACTGCTCGAAAGTCATCATTTGCTCGACGAGCGCGCGACACAGATTGCTCAGCGCTTTGAACTTGAAACCAATGACTTCATCCTTCTCGCGGAGCATTCGAAAAAACGGAGCGCGGGCGGTAATCATGCACTCGATCGTTTGGGCGGTGATCCGGCTCCTATCCGTGAGGCGCTCGAACAAATGGCGAGCCTTCAGGTTTTTCGAAGCCGCCTCGAAGACGAGTCAGACCTGGCTCTGGGTGAAGTCAAAGAGATCAGGGAACGAGTGGACGCCACGGCTCTCCGCGCACAAGAAGCCAAGAGCGAACTCATCGAGGCGAACCTTCGCCTCGTCGTTTCGATTGCCAAGAAGTACACGAACCGCGGCCTGCAATTTCTCGATCTCATTCAAGAGGGCAATATCGGCCTGATGAAGGCGGTCGATAAATTCGAATGGCGACGAGGCTACAAGTTCTCGACCTACGCGACGTGGTGGATTAGGCAAGCGATTACACGAGCGATTGCAGATCAGGCCCGCACGATTCGCATTCCCGTTCATATGATAGAGACCATTCACAAGCTGGTTCGCGCGACTCGCCAGCTGGTGCAGGTTCACGGCCGGGAACCCCAGCCCGAGGAACTCTCCGAGGCCCTCGAACTGCCACTCGAAAAAATCCAAATGGTTCTACAAATTGCGAATGATCCGATTAGTCTCGAAACTCCAGTAGGGAAAGAAGAAGAGGGGGTGCTCTCGGATTTCATCGCAGATCCAAACATCGTGAATCCGGCGGATGCTGTCATCCAATCGAACCTGGCCGAACACACACGAGAATTGCTGGCGACGCTGGCCCCCCGAGAAGCAAGCGTGTTGCGCATGCGATTCGGCATCGGCGAACAAGCGAATCGCACCCTCGAAGAAGTCGGTCAGGACTTTGACGTGAGCCGGGAGCGAATTCGTCAGATCGAAGCGAAAGCCTTGCGCAAGCTGCGCCATCCGAGCAGAAGCCGATCTTTGAAGGGTTTCCTCGACGGCTAATGGCTCGTGGCGGCTAACGGCTCCCGGAACGGCTAAAGGCTTTCTACCCGGGCTCTTCGCGCCGCTGCCGCTTATTCCCGAAGCGTGAGCGGTGAAGTACGGAAGGCCTAACAGGGAGCGCCGACGCGGTCTTGCCAGGACTTGAAGTCTCGGTATCCGACCGCCTTTTGTCGCGATGCGACTCTTTCCAGTAGTGCCTTCGCGGCGTCCGGGCTCGGGTGAACGGCTCCGTCGAGGCTCGCTGCAATCTGATCGGCGGTCTCGGCTGCTGCGTCTTTTCCGGCGCGGGCCTCGGCCAGTTCGGTCGCATCGCCTTCGCCGACACCGAGATAGGCTTCGATCGCCGCACGGCTGACTTGGGTCGCGTGCTTGCGCGAGGCTACGATATTGCCTTTGCCCGTTACCACATTGCCGACTGAAAAGACGGTTGGGTAGCCTTCGAGGCGACCGATGTCCCAGTCCTTGAAGTCGAAGAGCTCGCCGCTCATGTTGATGCCTTTGATCGGTTCGGGAATCGATCCAATCGAACTTACGATGGACGGGGCCCGAGCCTCGAAGATTTCGTCCTGCATCACGACACGGCCATTCTCGATCTTCGTCCGACGAAATCGCAAGCCGACCAGATGGCCATCCTCGACCAGCAGTCCATCGGGTGCGCAAAGACTCTCGATCGTAAAGCGATATTTGTCGGTCGCCTTGTCGAGCATGCGCCGTCGCCCCGCTTCGACCTTCGCAATGCGCGCAGCGTCCGCTCCCTCTGGCGCACTCATGAGGGGCATGTCTTCGACCCGCCGCCGGTAATAGATGGTCGCGCCGGAGATCCCGAGATCGTCCCATGTTAGGTCATGCTTTGCGAGGGTCTTGGGGATTCCCTTGACTTCGAGTTCGAGGAGATCGGTCTCGATGCCGCGTTCGGCCAAGGCCTTAATCGTTAGTTCGAGGGTATGAATCTTGGCGACATCGATCGATGCGAGTCCACCGCCGACGATCATCGCTCCGTCGTGAACCGTGTACGAGGATTCTGCCAGGTCGCCGCGTTCCGCATGGTTGAATGCGATGACGAATGAGTTCTGGTAGACGAGGCCTTTGTCGATGAACTCATCGGCGCCCTCGATGGGCAGCGAGCGATCTCGCCACGCCCCGTTGGCCAACACCACCGCGGAGAAGCCCCAATCGTTGACCAGCTCGGCAAAGTCGATGTTGACGCCGATCTTCGTATCGGGAACGAAGGACACTCCCGGCTTCGAGAGCTTCTCGTCGATGATTCTATATTCCTTGGTGCGCAGCGCTTCGTGCCAGCGCGGTAGACCATCTTCGATCTTCCCGTAGGGTCGCGAATTCTGTTCGAATACGACCACCGTGACGCCGCGATCCGCCAACCGACTGGCCACCTCCGCGCCCGCCGTCGCCCCTCCGATCACCGCTACGAAATGCTCACTCGCGTCTTCTGTCATTCAGCGGATTCTCGCAGTTCGCCGGCCCATGAACAACGACCCCACCACCCTCATCGACTCACGCTAGAATCCAATCGGAGGGCCTGTAGCTCAGTGGTTAGAGCAACCGGCTCATAACCGGACGGTCCCTGGTTCAAGTCCAGGCAGGCCCACCACCCTCCGCACAGCACAAAGCGACGTCAGTCGCGTCAGTCAAAGTCATGGGGTCTCCGCTTCGCCGGACCAACCGTCCGTTCCACCCCGTAGCCTCATCCCGGATACCAAATCCACCCGCTCCACTACCCGGGTGCTCATCTCGGATACCCCATGCGCCCGCCCCCCCCTCCCGAGCCATCAGCTCAAGCGAGCGCAGTGGGCGTCTAAAAAGAAAAGAGCCCATTCCTCACGGAATGGGCTCTGGGATCAGCCAGTGTGCGTTCTGTCTGTTCCCGCACGGATACTGAAGGGAGATGAGTTCACAATTGCGGTTAATGAACTCAAATTCAGAACATCACAGCGCTCGAAAAACGCAATAAATACAGTGGGCTAACGGAAGAGTTGCGTAATGCCCTCAGCCGACCGACTGTTCTCACAATCCCGCTGAATCACGTGTCCTGCGCCGTGTCGTCCCCTCGAGGATTGGCATCGCGCTCTTTGCCGAAATCGGCACGATAAAGACGTTCTCGCTTGCCGTGCCACTGGGGCGGCCTGCGATTTCGAGTTGTCTTGTGGGCGGGACATTTCTCGCGGAGAGGCGGACGGAAATTTCGAGGTAACCGGTTTCGCCGGGGGACAGTCGGATCTGATGGCTGTTCCATCCCCAGGCGAGGAACGCGAATCCGCGCAAGTCCGCACGGATGATGTGGCTTCCGGCGCCTAGCAGAATCGTTTCGTATTCGTGGTTGCGGAGCTGGCCGAGTTCCCGGCCGTCGACCGTAATGCGGACGGATGCAGCGGAAGCCTGGCGATCTGCACGGTATAGGATCAGGCGGGTGCGATGGTCGGGCGGATCCTCGGGAACGCTAAATGGCGGGCCCGGTGGCGTTGCCGCGCACCCAAGAAAGCCCACGATGAGCATCCCAAGAATCAACCGCGCGAGGGGCCGGCGACGCCGGGCACGATGGGGGAGAGTGGCTGCGCTTCTACGGGTTTCTCGAGGCATTCCGGTTGGTCAAGATAGCGCCGGGTTCTGGCCGAGGCCTAAACGATCCCCGAGGGCCAATGATGTCTCTCTCTCGAGACGCGACAGGGCCGATTGGGGGGCTACGCTACGCTGCCGATTTTGGGGTCGCGGACGCTTCCTGGGTTGGCGGCGACTGATCGAAGCTGTGAGGACGATGCGTAAAGACAAGGATCGCTACTGGGATTGTCTTGACCAGGCGATGGAGGCATCGCACGGCGGACGCATCGAGGAGGCGCTGGCCTGGCTGGATGAGGCTCTGCGGGTTCATCCCGAAGGCGCAGAAGCCCATAATGGGCGCGGCGAAATTCTCTGGGACGATGGCCGAATCGACGAGGCGCTGATCGAATTCGATCGCGCGACGCTGGCGGATGGGAAATTCACGGCAGCGCATCTGAATCGAATCGAACTCTTGATCGAAGAGCTCGGCGAATTCGCGACTGCGGTTCGGCTGGCCGACGAACTTCTGGCGGGTCGGACTGAACTACCCCGACCCGATCGTCCGCTCCAGGCCGAGGTCTACTACCTGAAGAGCAAGGCCCTCTTCTATCAGGACGATCTCGAAGGCGCACTCTTCCTGGTTCGGCGGGCAGCGAAGGCCGGCGGCGAAATTGGACTCTATTGTGCGTTCGAAGGGCAGGCGCTCTTTGAGTTGGGCTCGTACGCCGAGGCCAAGCGCGTACTCGAACGAGGGATCGCGATCGACCCGGATGCCGCGCATACGCTTTATCACCTCGGACTGGTCCTCGAGCGGCTCGAAGACGGCGGCGATGAATCGGGATCGATCCCCGTTGGCATCGAAACCTCGGCGCAGGCGTTTTCCCGAGCGAACTCCCTCGAACCCCAACAGTTTCCGCTGCCTATCGATCTTGATGATTCAGGGTTCTTGGCAGCCGTGGATGCGGCGATCGCGAATCTCCCACGCTCGATCCGCGAAAAAATTGAGGGTGTTAGTTTGCAGATCGAAGATTTTCCGAATCTCGATCTAGTTCGCGGCGAACGCATCTCGCCTCAGACCCTCGGTCTCTTCATGGGCATTCCACGAACCGAGGCGCTCGCAGCAGACCAACCCCTCGATCTGGATCGGATTCTGCTGTTCAAGAAGAATCTCGAAAAGATCTGTCAGGACGAAGAGGACCTGATCGATCAGATCCAGATTACGCTCCGACATGAAGTCGGCCACTATCTCGGACTCGACGAAGATGATCTGGAGCGTCTTGGCCTCGCGTGAATCATGAGTGTTGCCCCGGAAGCGCTGATCGATCGCTTGATCGAGATCGTTGGATCAGAAAATTGTCTGGCGCGCGAAGGCGAACTCTTCGTTTATGAATGTGATGGGCTGACGCTCGATCCGCAGCGACCGATCGCGGTGCTACTGCCGGCGACGACGAATGAAGTGGCAGAGATCGTTCGAGCTTGTCGAGAATTCGATATCGCATTTGTTCCGCGCGGTGCGGGAACCGGCCTTTCCGGAGGCGCACACGCGACCGAGAATTCGGTCTTGATCGAATGTTCCCGAATGAATCGGATTTTTGAGATTGATGCGGAAGATCGCTTCGCCGTCGTCGGTCCTGGCGTCGTCAACGCGGAACTCTCGACTGCGGTGGCTGATCTCGGTCTCTTCTATGCGCCGGATCCTTCGAGTCAACAGGCCTGCACGATCGGTGGGAACGTCGCGGAGAATTCCGGCGGCCCGCATACCTTGAAATACGGTACGACAACCAATCATATTCTGGCTCTCGAGATGGTGCTTCCGGACGGACGAATCGTGCGATTCGGAAATCGCGTGGGCGAAGCGTCGGGATTCGATCTGGTGGGTGCGATCGTTGGGAGTGAAGGGACGCTTGGGATCGTGACGGAGGTGACCGTCCGACTGACGAGAATTCCCGAAGCGGTCGAGACGCTGCTTGCCATTTTCGATGATGTCGTCTCAGCATGTCGCGCCGTCGGTCGAATTATTCGCAGCGGACTCGTCCCCGCAGCTCTCGAGATTGTCGATCGCCGAACGATCGAGGCGGTCGAAGCGAGTGTCTACGCGGCGGGTCTTCCAACGACGGCAGGCGCGGTGTTGATCATCGAACTCGATGGCGATCCCGTTTGCATGGATGAAGAAATGCGCAGTATTCGAGAATCCTGCGATGCGGAGGGGTGTCAGACCATCGAACGGGCCCGAGATGATGCGGAGCGCAAGCGATTCTGGCGGGCGCGAAAAGGGGCATTTGGAGCCATGGGACGTCTGGCGCCCGATCTTTACGTCCACGACGCGGTAGTGCCGCGGGTTCACCTGCCGGCGATTCTTGAGAAGGTCGGTGAAATTTGTGACCGACATCGACTCAAACTTGCGAACGTCTTTCACGCCGGGGATGGGAATCTCCATCCCAATATTTGTTTCGATCGTCGTGATGCGGATGAGCTTGCTCGGGTGATTCGTGCGGGCGAGGAAATCCTTGAGGCTTGTGTTGCGGTGGGGGGAGTGATTTCAGGCGAGCATGGAATCGGCGTCGAAAAACGTGATTACCTGCATCTGGTTTTCGGCGAGGCGGATCTCGAACCGATGTATCGCTTGCGCGAGGCTTTCAATCCCGACGGTGTCTGCAACCCGGGGAAGATCATTCCGACGACACGTTTCTGCGTCGAGTCGAATCCGAAGGCGCGAGGCTATGACGCGGTGCCGATCGAATGAGCTCAACTGGGGGCGCTTCGAATTCTGGCTCTGGATTGAGCACGAACGCATCCAGCGATCGCGTCGAGATTCCTGGTGCGGTGCTTGAGCATCTTCATTCGCCGACGACTCCAGACGATGTGGCGGAGTTCGTCCGACAGGCGTCAAAGGATGAGACGGGTCTACTCATCGCTGGCGGCCGCACGCGACTGCATTGGGCGAATCCCGCACGCAACATTTCGACGGGTCTGTGTCTTCGTGGTCTATCGGGCATCCGGGAATTCGAACCCGAAGAGGGCGTGATTCAGGTGTGGGCGGGAACCTCGATTCGAGCCATTGGGGAAATTGCGAACGCAGAAGGTTGGGAACTCGCCCTCGATCCGCCGGGTGGGACTTCGACGATTGGCGGCACGATCGCAAGTGCGGCCACCGGCCCGCGTGCGCATGCCTTTGGCCGGGTGGCCGACGTCATTCTTGGCTTGGATGTCGTTGGTGCCGACGGCGTTCGATCGAAATGTGGGGGACGCGTCGTCAAGAATGTGACGGGGTACGACATGGCCAAGCTCTATTGCGGATCGTTTGGATCCCTGGCTGTTATTTGTGGTGCATGGCTGAGGCTGCGGCCTGTGCCAGTGGTTCGCGAGGCTTATGTTGTGAGCGTGGAGCCGGCGGCAGCCAACTTCGAGATGATTCGTTTGAAAGGGCTCGGCCGGACGGTTCGTGCACTCATCTGGACGGAGAGTCCGGGCGATGAAGGCAGACGGACCGAGGCCGCAAACGAGGCAAGGCTCGTCGTCGAGTTTGCCGGCAGCCCAGAAGGCGTCGCGTATGACCGCGAGCAGTTCGCTTCGGGTCTGGATCTAGAAGCTGTGCCGCTTGAGCGCGTGGATGCCCTGGCTGACGATCGGTTGGTCGTCGGGAAAGATCCGATTGCCATTCGTGTTCGCGTGCTCGCTTCGAAATGTGGAGAGATGGTGAGAATGCTGTTGGATCTCGGATTCTCGATTTCAGCCGATGCGGGCATTGGTGTCATTCATGCGCGAGGCCGTCTCGATCAATCCTCCGCTCTACTCGAAATCCGGCGACGGGCCAGAGGTTTCGGTGGCCTGGTATTTGTCGAGAGGCTTCCCGAAGACTGGCGTGACGACGTGGACGTCTTTGACGATTCGGGTGATGGCGCATTGGCCGCATCGGTCTTGAAGGATCGTTTTGATCCCGGGAGGATCTTGAATCCTGGCCGGTTCGCGGGGAGAGTCTGAGCCCGTGACTACTCCGAGAACAACGCGAAGTACAACGCCAAGTACAACGCCAACCACCTCCTATCGAGGTGCGCTCGAAAAGGCGCTCTACAAAGAGAGTCTCGATTGTGTCCACTGTGGTCTGTGCCTACAGAGTTGTCCGACCTATCGCGTTACGGGTCGGGAAACGGCATCCCCGCGTGGCCGGATCTATCTGATGCGTGGACTCGCCGAGGGACGTCTCGAGGATCCGAGTCTGCTCGCGGAAGAAGCCTTTGCCTGCCTTGGATGTCGTGCTTGCGAAACAGCTTGTCCAAGTGGCGTTCAATACGGTGAGATACTCGAACAGGCCAGAGCGATCGTTAGGGATTCCGAGAATGGGTTCCGGATCGCAACTTTCCTGGAACGTTTCGCGCTCCGAGGGATCGTCCCCGACCGCAAGCGGCTTCGCCTTTTCGTCAGCTTATTGTCGATTGTTCAGCGTCTCGGACTGGATCGGTTGGCTGCCCTCATCTTGCCGAAGCGAATCGGTGAGATGACGACTCTCCTACCAAAAATTCCGAAGGCCACCGAACGCCGCCGCATGCCATCGCGAACCCCGGCCATGGGAACGAAGCGCGGGCGGGTCGCGCTCTTCGAGGGCTGCGTGATGCCCGAGTTTTTTGGCCGTGTGAACGATGCCGCTCGACTTGTTCTGGCCCGCGCGGGCTATGAGGTGATCGTGCCGGAATCCCAGGGTTGTTGCGGCGCACTGCAGGCCCATAGCGGGGATCTCGAATTCGCCCATGGATTGGCGCGAAAGAATGCGCGGGCATTCTCGAATGATCTCGGGTCGGTCGACGCGATTATCGTGACTTCAGCCGGGTGTAGCGCGGCGCTACGCGAAGCCGAGAATTGGATCGGCGAAGAGGGCGGTCCCCTCGCCATTCGCGTTCGCGATGTGCTCGAGTTTCTTGACGAAGTCGACGCCGAGCTCCCATTTACGTCGTTGCCAAAGCGCGTTTGTTATGACGATGCCTGCCATCTCATTCATGCACAGGGGATCGCGGACGCTCCGAGAAGGTTGCTCTCTGGGATTCCCGATCTCAAACTCATTTCGCATCGAGATCCCGAAGCCTGTTGTGGTGCGGCCGGGATCTACAACCTGACGAATCCAGAGATGTCGAAGCAGGTTCTCCAGCCGAAACTCGATGCGCTGGCCGATGCAGCGCCCGATATCGTTGCGACGGCCAATCCCGGTTGTGCGATGCAATTGTCGTCGGGGCTCTCAGGGCGAGGTCTGTCCATGCGAATCGTGCACCCGATCGAATTACTCGAAGAGGCGAGCCGAAGCTAGCCTTTCGATCGGAAAACGATCGAATCGCGCTCCAGGCTCTTAGCGATACAAAAATGCATCTGGCGTCTTCCGCGGCGGCCGCCAGCGTGGGAATGCGCCTAACGTTAAATCATCAAGGCTTCCCCGTAATACGAGATCGAAGGGCAGGATCGAATCTCGCCCCCGAACCAATCCATAGCGTTCGCGCAGACTCTGATAGACGTGGGTGGACTCGGCTGTTGGTCGAGGATCGATCTCTTCGGTCAGTCCGAGCGCGGCCCTTTCAAGGTAGACGTCTCGGCCGGCATCGGCGGACTGGCGGGCATCGACATCGATCAGGCCATTTAGTTGAATGGCTTCATCAAGGGCAGAGGCGAGCTGGCTGAGTCGCTGCTTGGAGATCTTTCGGAACCGCGACTCCGGCGGATCGTCCTTGTCACCGTTCTCGGCGATCAAGAGGATCTCGAGCGCGCGCCCTCCGCGAAGAAGCACGCCGTCGGGATGAAGCTCACCATCGGAGGGATCGTCGTTGAGAAGTCTTGGATTCAGCCCCAGGCCTTTGGGTCCGGAGACGTTCGGGTTCTCGAGCATAAAGCTCTTCGTGATTCGAATATGCTGGGCGCTGGCGTCTTCGATTTCGGCACGCATACGGAGGCCGGCTTCCTTGCCTCCCTCCGAGTCCGGAAACTCGCGTGCCAGACCCTTTAGAATCGATGAACGATTGTCACGACGATCCACACGGTCGACACCGACCAATCGTCTGTCCGTCATTTTCTCGACCAGTTCCGCGCGATCTTCGGCGTCGAATTCAGGAATCAGATCCGCAAGGCGAAGCGCCCTTCCCCAGCGCTTCTCGTCATACTCATAATCGTATAACCAATCGATCACCTCGCGCTGTTTCGCTCCGCGAGGAAAACGCCTCAGATATCGGTATCCGGCGAGGGATGGGGCGCGCCGGAAATCCGGAGACCCTGTCCAAGGAGAGGTCAACGCACGCAGTGGGGCAAGAACGATCGTGATCGCAATCGTTGGTGTGTCGATCAAATAGGCGAGCGGCGTCGGAAGGTTGGGATAGCGCGTTCGCCGGACCCATTCGCCAGCCAGCCGCCATGCGAGTTCCTCGCGGTTGGCCGCTCGCTCGAGCCTCTCGAATGCGCCATACGGATTCTGCCATGTGTCATCGAGCAGCGTCTGCGCATGACGCGCCATTCTACTTCGATCGACGCCAAGCGAAGCCACGATTCCGAGCCTTCGCCGAGCTCCTTCATCGTCATCGCGCTCGTGTTGTTTGAGCGCCAAGAGGAATTCGGTCATTCCATGAAGGTCGCCAGCGTCATCATCGTTCGCCATGCGGAACTCCCGGTAGTCGGCGAGCCGAAAAGCGAGTCGAGAAGGATCGAATTTCTCCGTGAGAAGAGCCCGGGCAAGTGCGGCAGACATCGTGCGGAATTCATCGGAAGCGTCCGATGTCGGAATTGCCTCGAGGGATTCCAATCGCAGTCGAGTATTGCTTGCGATCTCTTCGCTCGACGTTGTTTCGGTTCTTGCAGCACGACGTCGAAGCCGACGATTCTCGTCGGGATGCGGGGCGAGGATCTGTCCGGCAGCTTTTGCATGGTGAAGTGCAAGCTCCGATTCGGATTGGTCCAGCGCTGTTTCTGCAGCTCGAACGTGGCGCAGTGCGAGGGTCTCTTCCAATAGGATCTGGCTCTTCTCGACCTTGGCTTCGAGAGTTGGCGTCAATGCAGTATCAGGATGTCGAAGCAAGAAGTCTTGCCGCAAGACGAGCGCCTGCCGATCCGTCAACGAGAGTGCTTCGTTATTCGAAAAGTCTGCGAAATAGTGGATGATGCTATTCGTCAGCTGATAGGGTGCGAGGATGAAGCCTGTGATGAGCGAACTTCCAAGAGGCTGAGAGACCGCGTTGAAGGTTCTCGCCCAAAGTCGATGCCAGTCATCGAATTGACGCCTCTTTGCGAGCCGAATGGGGTCGTCATCGATCAGTCGATCCAGGCGACTTCGAAGGCGTGGATCGAGTGCCGGCCGCCCTCGTGAACCAAGCCGACCAAGCCAACTAAACCGCGCCCGCAATTTTCGAGACTGCTCACGATCCAGGATGGGGTCATCGAGGGTCGCGTTGCGCAGGTCGATGGCGAGGGGGATCAAGGCGTCGTTGTCCTTGCCTGGTTCAATTCGGGTGAGGGCTACGAGGGCGTCCTCGACCGCGGGTTCTACGGGGCTTCCCGAGTCCGCAATTTGCTCGGAGGGCTTGGGGCCTTCGACGCCAATCGCATTGCGAGTCGAGGCATCGTATTGGCCCGAGATCAGTGAAGCGCGTGCGAGTTCGGCCGCGGCCAGGTCTGCGTCGCTGGGGATCCACCGGACGGGGAGCGCCAGGGGCTCGAGAAGATCATCGATCACGACCGTTGGCGCTGTCTTGCAGCCGAGCGAGAGGGAGACCAGGAGCATCAGCCCAAGTACAGATGACGAAGGCCGATTCACGATCGACGTTTCGAGATTCTGGCTAACGATCAAATCGGTCGGCATCGATGCTCAATGTCAGGGCGAGAAAAGCTTCGAGGTTGCGCGTGGCCACGAGTTTCTCGGGGCGCCCGTCATGACTTGCGACGAGTTCATAGAGCTGAATTGCTGCATCAAACAGCTCTCGGAATCTTGCCGGATCGAAGGACAGACTTTCCGGCGGAACAGCCGCGAGGTATTCCCGCCCAAGTGTGGCGTAGAAGTCGGCGAGGCGAAGTAGATGTTGTAACCGGTTCTTGCTCGCGCCATGTCGAGTCACGACGCGCTGCAGTTCTTGTAGCGCCAGCAGCGTTCCGTCTCTTACAACGGATCGAATGGCGACGGCGTATTCTGCGCGGATCCAGTCGGCTCGCTCGATCTCTTCCTGCACGATCCATCTATAATGATCGTCACGCACCTCCTCGAGTAGCCTCGTCAGTTGGGCGATGCGTTCATCCAGACCCATTCGTACACGACTCGTATCCAGGGCAAGGGGTTCAACGCCGACTTCCGCGAAGGGGTCCCCCAGATCAATACCGATCTTGATGGCGCGATCGATCTGTTCACAGATCAGAGCACTCTCGAGGGCGACTGGGCCGAGTTCGATCGAGAGTCGGGCGCTCTCTCGGTATTGCTGTGCTGCAAGATCGAAAGCGCGCAATCTCTCCAGAGCTCGAGCCTTGGCGAATGCGATTACATCGTCCATGTATCCGCTGCGCATTGCGTTCACTTCAGCACGCTCGAGACTCTCCAGGCGAAGCAGCGAAGCGCGGTAGACGTTGCGCCCTGAAAAGTCGCTTGCGGGTGGGAAGCGGTAGGTGTTGTCCGGGACATGGCGCCGAAGGACGGCCACTATCTCGAGGATTCCCTCACTCGGACTGTATTGGGCTTCGATCTGTTTCTTGGAGAACGTGCTGCATCCCAGTGTTGGCAAGATCGTAATGGCTACACAAGCCAGTAAAAACGTTAGGTCTGCGCGGCACGCGCGGCGGCGCAATGCCGGTCGGTCTTGATTGGAGGGCGCAATCGAGACTGGCTTCGACGTCACCGGTCAGACCGTTTGGAAGGGGCGGTTGCCTTGCGGCGATCCTTGGCAGGACGTTTAGATTTAGCGTTCGTCCGTCTCGTCGAGACCGCGTTCAGCATCTTTTCCGTTGCGATGATGGCGGCGGCCAGCTGGTCGGAATCGACGCCTAACGTCGAGAAAGTCTCGCCGGCCTTGCGACGACCGGAAGACGATGGCGTCTGGACGAGCCAGGTGATCGTTGTTTCCACGAGCGCGCCGGTTCGACCCCCAGGGGGGATCCGGACCCGATAGTCGGCGAGTATCGGCACGTCGATCGTGAGTGCCTTGGCCGCCTTCTTAAGGGCATTCATGAATGCGTCGTAACCACCGTCACCGCTCGCTTCCGCTTTCTCGACGACCCCACGATACGCGAGGGCGACCTCGGCCTTTGGCGGCTCGCCGCTGGCCACGTCCACGCGGTAGCTGGCGATCTTGACGAGCTGATCCTCTGGTGTCTTGAGCACGTCCGCAATCAGGTAGGGAAGGTCTTCGGGGGTGACGATATGTTTTCGGTCGCCGAGCTCAACGATGCGTTCCAGCACGAGATCCCGGTCGGCTTCTGGAAGCGCGATGCCCAGGTCGGCGAGGTTATGGTCGAGGGACGCCTTGCCGGAAAGCTTACCCAGGGCGTAGCGCCGGGCGCCGCCAAATCGTTTGGGCGCTAGGCGAGTTGCGTAGAGATCACCCTTGGCATCGCCGTCCGCATGAATGCCCGCCGTCTGTGTGTAGACGTCTCTGCCGACGATCGGTGTATTGGCGGAAACTTCTTTACCGGAAAAGGTTTCGACGAGGCTCGACAGTGCCGACAATCGACCTTCAATCACGCTGGTCCTGATCTCGCTGTGATCATGGATTGCCGCAACAACTTCTGACAGAGAGGTGTTGCCCGCTCTTTCGCCCATTCCATTCACACTGGTATGGACACCGCGGGCGCCGCATTGGATCGCAGCGAGGCAATTTGCGGTAGCCAACCCATAATCGTTGTGACCGTGGTATTCGAAATCAACAGCTGGCCAGGTCGCGGTCATCAATCCCACGAATCGGGTCACGTCCTCTGGTGAGAAAATGCCCAGGGTGTCCGCAAGAAAGATTCGTGCGACGCGGAGCTCGCGAAGTTCCTGGACCATGGCGAAGACATAGTCGAAGGAATCCCGGACCCCGCTCGACCAATCCTCGAGATAGACGTTGACTGTTAGTCGTTTTTTTCGGGCGTAGCGAACAGTGGCCGAGATTCGCTCACGATGTTGTTCCGGCGTCAAGCCGAGTTGTTCGACGCAATGACGTTCGGAGCCCTTTGTGAGGAGGTTCATGACCTTGCCACCGGCTCCGCAGATCCAGTCGACGGATTTCTTGCCGTCGCAATAACCGAGCATCTCGACGCGCTGAATGAGCCGGGCCTTGCGAGCCCATTTGGTGATTCTCTGAGCAGATTCAAGTTCGCCCGTGGAAACGCGAGTCGAGGCGATCTCGATTCGATCGACCTCGACATCGACAAGAAGCATGCGGGCGAGTTGAAGCTTTTCCGCTGGCGAGTAGGACACGTTCGGTGTCTGTTCACCATCACGGAGCGTCGTGTCCATCACGGCGACATGGGGCGGGTCGCCGGGGAGCCGACCTTCTTGGCGCGTATTCAGTTTCGAAACGGCTGTCATGGTGATGTCTTGCCTTGGCGCAGCACTAATGCGAGCCTCCGGAGGTTGCCGGGGCATCGGGCTTGCAGTTTCGGGGAGCGCCGGAGAGTACCCCGCGCTGCCCGACGGCGCGAATTGCTCGGCAGCGTGATTCGGCTCTGAGCGGCCGAGGCCGGTGTTTGATGCAGCCGGGCGCTAGCCTCCCCACGCCAGTACGGCAGAGCCCCCATGCCTTGGGGGAAGCAATTCGAGAACTGAGCCTTCGAATCGTGAGGCGAATGCCGCCAGGAGCCCGACCACTATGCCAGACAAGATCGAAGGCGAACAATCAGAGGCGGGTTCCGAAGCTGCAAACTGGACCGCAGATCTGGATCAAGTAGGCGTTCGCTTGGATCGAGCCCTCGCCGAGGGGCTCGGGGTTTCCCGTGCCCGGGTTCGCCACCTCCTCGAGGTCGGCCGGATTTCGATGGCCGGCCAGGTTCTGGGGCTTTCCGACAAGTCACGGAAGGTCGAAGAGGCCGACGACTTTACGATCTCCGGTTCATTGCGAGCCGAAGATGAAATGCCGCGGCCACGCCCCGACCTCGACCTAACAATCGTTGCAGAAGGGCTAGGCTGGATCGTCGTCGACAAGCCGCCGGGATGCGGTGTGCATCCGCTTCGGCCAGACCAAGAAGATACGGTCTTGAATTCGGTGGTTGCTCATTTTGACGGGATCGTCGGAGTTGGTGAAGGGGGGCTTCGCTCGGGTGTCGTCCATCGTCTCGATGTCGATACGACGGGGGCGCTGCTCTTCGCCAAAGACGAAATACATTGGAAGCGATTTCGCGGTGCCTTCTCCGAGCATCGGGTCAGGAAGACCTATCTGGCGCTGGTTGCCGGAAATTTTGAGCAGGCCCGTCGCGTCGATCTGTCACTCGAAGTTACCCGACATCACCCCGCACATGTTCAGGTCGTCAAGGGTGGACACGCGTGCCGGCAACATGTGACACCGGTCGAGAGCTTCTCCGAGGCAACGCTTGTCGAAGTTGGGCTCGAAACAGGGTTCCTGCATCAGATTCGAGCGACGATGGCGCATCTTGGTCATCCGGTGGTTGGGGACGCAGAATACGCGTCCGCATCGGAATACGAAGGCGATTCGGAATCCGAGGGTGTGGCATCGATCGCGGCACCGAGGCAGATGCTCCATGCGGCGCGACTCTCCGTGGATGAGATCTCGGTCGATGTGCCGATGCCCGCGGACTTCAAGGCTGTCCTCGAGTCGCTTAGGCAGGGAGATCGTCAGCTCTGATTCTCACGAACACCGAGTGACACTCACGGATATTGGTCTGCGTGGCGATAACATGTCGAGGATTTTTCCCTGTCGTCGTCGAGATCCGGTCCGTCTATCATCCTCAAGAGATGCCAAGGACGACCTCCACCACACGCTCTGATCGCATCATGCAGGAAGCTCTCGGCTTTCTTCAAGACGCCCATGATCGCGTTATCCAGGAGCAAGAGGGGAAGGCCTTTGCAGGGTCGATTGGTGAGATTCGAGAACTCGCCGCACACTTGCGGACCCGTTACGCGTCGGCGGACGAAAAGAAACTGATCGGCCGACTTCGCGCAATGGAAGTGAAGGAGCTGCTTCAGGTCGCGCGGGCATTCACGCTTCTATTCTGGCTCCTGAATCGCGCTGAAGAGCGACACGCCGAAGCATCACGGCCGATGAGCGACCGCGAGAGCTTCAGGTCCCTGTTTCGCCGACTCGCTCGCGCGGGCATTCCGGCCGAGGAAGTTGCTGAGAGCATCGGGACGCTTCGCGCAACGATTGTTTTGACGGCACATCCAACCGAGGCCCTGCGATGGTCTCTGCGCGAATCCCTCGATCGGGTCGACGGCCTGCTCGTCAAGCGGGAACTGTCCTCGGGCGGTGAGATATCGGGTATCGAGGATGAAATTCTGTCCGAGATCACAGGGCTCTGGCTTTCGACAACCCTCCGCACCCGCAAGCCCACTCCTCTGGACGAAGTCGGATACGCGATTCATGTGCTCGGTCAGGTGTTGGTGTATGCGGTTCCGGACGTGACATCGCGAATGTTGTCTACGTTTTTCGATGTCTTCGGGAACTCTGCGGACATCGGCGCCATCGACCGGGCCGGGCTGGCCGCGGCAGCGCGGAGGAGCCTGCGTATTGGATCCTGGATGGGTGGCGATCGCGACGGTAATCCATTCGTCACGACGGAGATAACGAGGGAAGCACTTCGCTCGTACCGCGAAGCCATCCTGGAGCATTACCTCAGCCGGATCCAGCCGCTCATCGAGCGATTCACGATCTCGAGTCGGCGCATCGAGACATCTCCGGCTCTCGAAGAGTCGATCCGATCTGACCTCAAGGAGTTGTCAAAGCTGCGGGATCGCATTGAAGGTCGGAATACGTCCGAGCGATATCGAATCAAATTGAATGCGATTGCGATTCGAATCGAAGCGACCATCGAGGGAACCGAAACCGGCTATGCCGATGTCGGTGAGCTGTGGGCGGATCTCGATCTAATCCGGGAGAGTCTCATTAGGAGCGGTGCTCATCGCATGGTGGATGGCGCGCTGTCCAATCTGTTCGATGAGCTGGATGTTTTCGGGTTCGAATTCGTGTCGCTCGACATTCGGCAGAACCAGTCGAAGCATCGTCAGGCGAGAGCGGAACTGATCTGCCCTTCAGATGGCCCGCTTGAGAAGTTGTCTCTTTCGGCACAGCGTGAGTTCCTCGAAGAAGTGATTCTGTCGGAGGACACGATCGCGATTCCCGACTCGGGACTCTCGGATGATGCCCAGGAAGTCGTCGACACACTTCGGTTCGTTGCGAGCCTCCCGATCTCGCAGACGGGTCGATCCACGCGCGATCTGGTCATCAGCGACACCGAAAATGCCGTCCCTGTTCTAGAGCTTCTTGCGCTATGTCGGCAAGTCAATCTTGTTAGGCCGAACGCAGAATCTGGGTTCGAGAGTGATGTCAATATTGTTCCGCTCTTTGAGTCAATTGAGAGTCTGCAGGGCGCGGTTGTTTCCATGGACCGTCTGTATCGCTCTGTTGCCTACCGCCGGCAGCTCGAAGCGCGAGGGATGCATCAGCAGATCATGCTTGGCTATTCCGATTCGATGAAAGATGGTGGGTATCTCGCAGCTTGTGCCGCCCTCGAGCGAGTTCAGCGAGAGTTGATGGAGCAAGCCGAAGTCGAGGGTGTTCGGCTTGAGTTTTTTCATGGGCGCGGCGGAACGATTGCGAGGGGTGGCGGTCCGGCACATCGGGCAATCCTGGCGCAGCCGGCCGGCACGGTGAAGGGTCGAATCAAGTTGACCGAGCAGGGCGAGGTGATCGCTTCAAAATACGGGACCCGGAGTTCGGCGACCTATCATCTCGAACTTTTGTTGGCCGCGACGCTCGAAGCCTCGATCTCTGGGAAGTTCTCGGGAATGGCGAAGGAACCGCCGGTGATCTGGCGAGAGACCTTGGCAACGCTCGCGGAGGCATCGCGTGAGGCCTATCGCGGATTGGTCTATGAAACAGATACTTTCGTCGATGCGTTCTACGCGATGACGCCAATCGAAGAGATCTCGGCACTGAATCTTGGGAGTCGTCCGGCGAAGCGGTCGGATACTCGGGCGATCAAGAATCTTCGCGCGATCCCATGGACATTCTCATGGAATCAGACCCGAATTCTTCTGCCGAGTTGGTTCGGCGCAGGATCGGGCTTCGCCGCATTTTGCGAAGGGCATCCCCAAGGACGTGACAAGGCGCTGAATCGGCTTCGGGCCATGTATAAGCGTTGGCCTTATTTCCGTACGGTGATTGACAATCTCGAGCAGGTCCTGGCCAAGACCGACCTGCATATCGGTGCTCGCTACGCGGAGATCGCGAAGGATGCTCCCGGTGCATCGGAGATCTTTCTCCGAATCGAAAAGGAGTTCCAGCGAACCCTGCGGGCGGTGCGCGATATATCGGGCGAGCGTCGACTGCTGGCCAGGGATCCGGCGCTCCGTGCAGCCATCGACCTGCGCACTCCCTATCTCGATGTGCTTTCGTATCTACAGGTCGAGCTACTCGAACGAAAGCGATTGAGTCGGGGGCAGAGTCTGGTCGGCGATGATTCCGAGCGAGTCGAGCGCGCAATCCAGTTGACGATCAATGGAATCGCCGCCGGCCTGCGCAACACCGGATAGGGTTCAGTTCCTAGGACTTCTGCATTCGCATCTGTAGCCCCATGGCTTTCGCCCGAGCGTCTTCGGCCTCGGGGATCAGACCCTTTTGCATCAGGATGCGCGATAGATTCGTATGGGACAGCGGATCATCGGGCTCGAGTTCGACCAGTTTCTCCGCGGCGATGATCGCTTCACCGAGGTTTCCCTGTTTGGCCAAGGCTATGGAAAGGCCATTCCAGGCAATGGCGAGTGTACGATCTACGGCAATCGCCTCACGATAGAGGGCGATCGCGCCTTCGCTCTCGCCCTTTACAAAGAGAGCAAACGCTTCTTTGTAAGTCGCCTTTGCTCTGGATTTTTCTTCTTCTAACACGTCCGACAAGGGGAAACACTCCTTTGGAGGTGAGTATACTCCCCCGACGATGGAGATCCGGACGCTCAAGGCCCAGGAAACAGTGACTCTAGCCGGCATGCTCGACGGTTGGCGACTTGCTGAAGGATGGACGGCGGGCGACCGGTTCCGCAAACAGGTCGAATTCGACCCGACCTGGTTGGTCGAGAACGTATTCGTCGCGGTCGAACAGGGTCAGATTCTCTCCGCCGTTTCGATACTACCCCGGCATCTGAAAATACTCAGACATAGCATTCCAACCGGCGGCCTGAGCAATCTCTATACGGATCCGGCGAGCCGCGGTCGCGGAATCGCGACGGAACTCCTCGAGCGCGCCTGCGACACCATGAGATCTCGCGGGCTCGAACTGGCGATGATCTTCCCGGGCCCGCCCCCGGCGACACCTGAGTTCTTCGACAAGCGCGGATGGCATTGCTGGGGCGGACAGCAGACGATTTTGCGTCGGGATCGCGATGCATCGGAGTCGGCTGCGACACGGCGGAAGGGTTCGACAGCGTCGGGGGATTCCGAGGCGATCGAGCTTGCCCCGATTCATTGCGAGGACGAGCGCGAGCTTCAATCCGTGAAGTCGATTCACGCAGCCTATGGGGCGAGCCGCAGCGGCACTGTCGTGCGAGACGATGCTACATGGCGATCTTGTCTCCAGCTCACGCCCGCGCCTCGTGAAGAGTTCTGGGTCGCGCGACGGGGCGGCCTGATCGTGGCGTATGCGCGCGCTTCGATCATTGAGGATGTCCTGACGATCACGGAATTGGGTCGCTTCCAGGATGGCGCATCCGCGCTGGCCATCCTGGTTGCAAGCTTGCTGGTGCCCCGCGACGATGACGCATTAATCAAGGGTGCGGCGGTCGGTCGGCTCGAGAGCGAGCAGCTTCGTTCTTTTCTCGTGCTGCCAACATTCGATGACATCGGCCTGACGGTGGCTCTCGAGCATCGCGAGATTCGTTCTCATCCAATGGATGATGCGCGCGCGAGCTTTCGATGTGTCAATCTCATCGGAATTGCTTCGCGGCTCGACGTCGATTTATTGCGCGACGAGGACGGTCGAGCATTTTTGTCGAGGATTCTTCCGCCCGACGCGATGGTATTTTGGCCGGTCGACCGTTTCTGATGCTTAGAGATCCTGGCAAGAGAAAACGCGAGCGCGCGATGCTCGAACGTATCGAGGTACGCCGAAGTCGAATTCACGGACGTGGAATCTTCGCACGCCGCCGCCTGCGCAAGGGCCAGAGAATTGGTCGTTTCGAAGGCGATTCGACCAGGGTCGACGGCACCTACGTTCTATGGCTGATAGGCGATGATGGCTCGGAAGTTGGGATTCGCGGGCGAAATGCTCTCCGGTTCCTGAATCATGCCAATTGGCCTAACGCAGAATTTCAGGATGATGAACTCTATGCGGTACGAAATGTCCAGCCCGGCGCAGAGGTGTTCATCGACTACGGCGAAGCTTGGCGAGAAGGTTGAAGAACCCGCCGGCCCCTAACTCGAACTCATTGAAGGAAACACGGAAATGATGATGGTCTTTCGGATGGTAGTTCTCCTAGTTGTATCGTTGGCTCTTGGATGTGGTGGTCGAATGCCGGAATCCATCGCCGCGAGTCGTGGAATGCTCGCTCCATGTCCCGACAAGCCGAATTGCGTATCCAGTTTTGCCGAGGATACGGAACATCAGATACCCGCCATCCGGCTTGCGGGTACTCCCGCCGCCACATGGCAGGGATTGCAGTCCATGCTTGCGACGGATGGAAGCGCCGAGATCATGACATCGAGCGATGACTATCTTCACGTGGTCTACACCTCGACGATCATGCGCTACCGGGATGACGTCGAGTTCATACTATTCGCCAATGATGGAGAGATCGCTGTTCGATCGGCGTCGCGCGTGGGCCACAGCGATCTCGGCGTCAACCGCGACCGCGTCGAAGCGATTCGCAGTCGGTTGGTCGATCAAGGTCTCGCGCACTCGCTGGACTCAGATTAGCTAGGAGGGTCGGCATAGCAGTACGAGCGTCGCGCCCTCCCCTCCGAGCCTGTTTGGTGCGGGGGCGAACGCTAGTACGAATTCGGCGCAGGGCGTTTTCGAGAGCCAGTCGGAAATCGAATCGCGCAGGACGGCGTCGCCCATCTCAGATCCGTGCCCTCGTCCGTGTATGACGACGACACAGCGCAGGCCTCGTGCCTGCGCGCTTTTGAGCCGGATCGCGATGAGTCTGGTCGCTTGTTTTTGTCGCAGGCCGTGAAGATCGATGCGCTCCTCGGGCTCGGGATCTCCCATTCGGAGTGCGAAGAGTTGGTTGTCGCTGACTCCATTGGCCGCGCCTAGCCGGGGTTCGTCCGGATCGGGAAAGCGGAACGCCCTCACGTCGGGAGGGTTCTGGCGACCACTCGAAATTTTTGGCTTCTGTTTGGTCGCCTTTGTGAGTGGAGGTCCACGCTCGAACTTTCGAGTTGCTCCAATCAAATTGGCGAAGCTCTCCGGATCGCTTTCATCCTTCCCGTTCACGGCATTTTCCGTTTCGCATTTCGCGCGGATATTTCGTCGGTCAGGCCGAGAAGCCTCATCGCCTTTCGCGTCGATCCCGCATGGGCCAATTCCAGAAAGGTGTTGGGCGCGATCCAGCGATGGTCGGTATAGCCGGATCGGGCGACGCGCTGCGCGGGGCGGGCACGGCACCTGAAGACTTCGAGATCGAGTCTTCGATGGGTGAAGATATGTTCGATATGACCGGCCGAGATCGGATCGCGAACTCCGAGACCGACGACTTCTTGAAGGATCTCAGCGCAGCGATCCTTGCCTTCCTCCTTCAAGCCGATTTCACCGCCTGGGAATTCCCAGAGACCGGCCATGAGTCCCTTCTCCGGTCGTCGCACAACGAGGATCTTCCCATCTCGCTCGATCCACGCCGCCACCGCGCGCATCGGTTTCGGCTTCGGCTTTCGTTTCTTGATCGGAAGGCTCTCGGCATCGCCCTGGACATAGGCGTCGCAATGCTTCTGAATCGGACAGGCGCCGCAGTCCGGCTTCCTGGGCGAGCAGAGAATTGCACCGAGCTCCATCAATGCTTGGTTAAGGTCTCCGGGACGCGTACCCCTGACGAGAAGGCCGGCGATATCCCAGAGTCGCGAAATCACGTCTTTCGATGTGGTGTCCGTGCGGATGCCTAACACACGGGCGAATACGCGAATCACATTTCCATCGACCAATGGCTCTTCTAGACCGAAGGCAATCGAAGCGATCGCGCCCGCCGTATATCGGCCAATTCCCTTCAGCTCGCGCAGTTTCTCCGCTGAATCAGGGAGCCGACCCTGATGATTTGCGACAACGGTTTCTGCCGCGTACTTCAGATTGCGGGCCCGGGAGTAGTATCCGAGTCCGGTCCAGAGCACATAGACGTCATCGAGATCGGCGCGGGCGAGACTCTCGACGGTCGGATAGCTCGCGAGGAACCGGTGCCAATACGGAATGACGGTTTCGACTCGCGTCTGCTGGAGCATTGCTTCGGAAATCCAGATGGCGTAGGGATCGCTCGACCGTCTCCAGGGCAGATCCCGGCGGTTGGCGTCGTACCAGCGCAGGAGTGGCCGTCGAATTTTCCGGATTCGCCTGTCCGAGTCCTGGCCTGGTGGGGTCGATGGCGGCATCTCGGCTTAATAGCAGGGGGGAGACTCAGGGGCCTCGACCCGTCCTCGATCGACCGACCAGGTTCTCGTTGCTCTGCGAACGCGAGCGATGAATTTCGCATCCGATTGGAATTGACAAATTGTCAATGATGATAAATAGTCAATTTGATGCCTTCGGAGTTCATCTCACCCATTTCTGCTGATCCGATCGGCTCCGTAGAGGATCGCCCCGCGGAAGACCGCCGTACTCGGCGGCGCGCGGAAACGCGAGTCAGGCTGCTCGCCGCCTCGCGGACTCTCTTCGCCGAACGCGGATATCATGCGACACGACCCCAGGACATCGCCCGCGTCGCCGATGTCGCCACCGGCACGTTCTATACGCATTTCGCGGACAAACGAGAAGCCTTCCTAGCATTCGTCTCTCAGGCTGGCGAAGAACTCATGCCGCAACTCGCAGAACAGTCCACACCGGAGGACTTCAACGAGCGACTCACGAACTCGCTTCAAGCCCTGCTCGCCTACAACGATTCGAATCCTGGCGTGTTGGCAGCGGCATTCTCTGATCCGGCGATGATCGACCGTGAGTCGAGGCCGATCAAAGGGATGCGTGAAGGCCTCGCTCAGAGCCTGGCCTTAGGCCTCGAACGTGGAAAAAAGGAAGGAAATCTTCGCGCCGACTTCGATCCAGATCTGATTGCCCACGCGATTGTCGGGCTGATTCATCAGGCCCTCGTCTACGCCGGGTCCACGTCGATCGATCGCGACAGCCTTATCAACCAGGTCACACGTTTTTGCGAACTGGCTCTTGTAGCCAGCGACGAGATGCCAGAACACCAATGAACGAGTCGCGACCAGACTCGAGCCAACCCCCACGATCAAGCCCCCGCAGTTGAAGAGGAATCACCATGACAAAGCTCGTCTTCAGCGAAGAAGAACTCATGCAGTCAGTCGACTACGCCAGCCCGCATATCGAAGCTGGACAGAGACTTCACGGAGGCTTCGACGAGGCCGGAAACTATCTCTGTCCGCGAATGAAAAACCGCGAGCCGGCATTCGATGCATGGAGCCGACAGCTGGAAAGTCGTGGCGGAGAACTCCTGGCAGCGGATTCTTCGCTTCTCGCTGGCGTTCGCTATCCAAGTCTTGGACAGCAAAAGCTCATGCTTCAGGAGGACCTCGGTCAATCATTCTGGAACGGGCTTACGATTACAGGTCGAATCGAAGCGCGTGGGCGCATCCTTGCGGAGATGACTTTTCCCGACTTTCAAGAAGCCGTAGTGGAAGACATTTCGCAGATGGCATTGGGCCACCTCGACAAGGGGCTACTCAAGGCCCATGGCCTCGACGAGGGTGGAGAGCCGGAGAACGGCATCGGTGGCCACGACATCATGTGGTTCGCGCTGCGCGATCTGGCCTTTGGAGAAACCAAATACCGCGAACCTGAAATTCCCGAGAACATTGGACGACCGGAAGGAGATCAAAAAAGTCGACCACCCATCTTCCAGCCGATTGCCAGCATGATCTACTTTCTATTAAACCTTCTTCTGATCGAGTTTCGGGCGGAGCGGGGATTCGCATCGACTGAACAGATCCTCAGGGATCCAGACCTTTTTCAGGATCGTCGCGAGGACGCCGAGCGGGCTGCGAAGATCGTTGATCGGATTCGACTCGACGAAGAAGTTCATGTCATGTCCCTCAGGCTCTATCTCGGCGAAATCCGCAATCTTACATTCAAGACAACGGATGGCGGAACCATCTCGGGCAAGGAGATCGTTGATCCATTCTGGTCTGAGATCACAAAATGGGCAACTGAGGAGCAGCCAAAACTGGCTGCGGAGCAACAGCGCAAGCTCTTTGAGTCACGGATTCTGGCACACTCTGAGGGTGAGAGGATCCTTACGCAGTTCACGGCGCTCGAGGAATCGAAATACGATGGACGTTAGGCTCGCGTGTTTCAGGCGCGGCGATCCTAGAGCAGGACCGGCAACACTCGGTCTAGCCGTGCGCGATCACCGCTGATTCGCGCTCCCAGAGCATGTATTTCAACATCGGCGGCAGCCGCTTTGCGCAGAACTGCGCCGTATTCCGGATCGATGTCGTCCGCGGGTTCGACAGAGTCTGCGTCCGCTCTCTGGACGATGTAGAGAAGGGCCGCCCGTTCGCCGAGCTTTTTGCGTTCGATCAGATGTTCGAGGTGTCTGCGACCTCGAGTCGTTATGGCATCCGGAAACATGGCTCGTCTTGAATTGCAGAGCGTCACGCTCTTCACTTCGATCCAACAGGGCTCATCGCGTGTTGGATGGCCGGAAAGCCGAAAGTCGAATCGAGAGCCTTCGGGTACGGTGACTTCGGATTCGATCTTTTCGTAGCCAGCGAAGGGCGCGTAGGCGTTCGCTTCGAGAGCACGCTTTGCGATGGCATTGGCCTTAGCGGCATGCAGGCCAACCCATGTCCTTCCAACGCGAATCATCTCGAGCGTATGTCGGAGCTTTCGTTTCGGATTGTCATGGGTCGAACAGCGAACCGGTGAGCCCGGGGACTTGGTTCCCGTCATGCTGCCGGGATTGGGGCAATGCACGGTGAGTTCGCTGCCGTCTTCGAGTTCGATGTCTGCGAGAAAGCGCTTATAGCGTCGGATCAGCGTGCCTGAGAGTTCAGCCTCGATCTTCAACGTAGTTGGAATGAGCTTTGACATGTTCTCTCGTTGGCCGTTTCCAATTGCATAGCAGTTGTGCGTCGCGATTGTATTCGAACCCGTCGGGCAGAGACTGTTGACGATCGGGCCGCACAACGCGAGGCTTGCTCCATGCAAGGCCGATTGAGTCGCCTCATTCTCGTTCGCCATGGTGAGACCGCCGGGCAGTCGAGCATTCGATACTACGGGGCGACCGATGTTCCGCTTTCAGAACTGGGTCGAAACCAGGCCCGACAGGCGCGCGAGCGTATCCCGGGTGAAACTTTCGAGACCGTCTGGGCGAGCTCGCTCTGTCGCGCCTGGGAGTCTGCGCAGATCATCGCGCCAAAGCATCCGGTCCGAGTCGAGTTCGACTTTAGAGAGATCGATTTCGGGCGCTGGGAAGGTCTGACACGGGAGGAGATCGAGGTTGCGGATCCCGCGCTTTATGCAGATTGGCAGGCGAAGAAGTCTGGCTTCGATTTCCCTGAAGGCGAGCGGCGAGTAGATTTCCGACACCGCATCGAACGTGGTCTCATGAGGCTGCGCCAGACCGGTGCTTCCTCGGCCCTGGTCGTGGCGCATAAGGGCGTCGTCCGAACGCTTCTCGAACTCGTTTCCGGCCAGACGATTGGAGCCGAACTGCCGACGCTCGGCGGTGTCATTCACGTCTCGCGGGATGCCGGGGGTGTCTGGGCGACTGGGCGGACCGGGAGCGACGGGTCATGCGGCGAAGACAGCGTCGGGGTTCCGATGCCGTCTTCGCCTTGAATCTGATCAAGATCAGAAAAGAATCAATGAACCCCGTAGGCCAACATAGCATCCGCGACCTTGACGAATCCGGCGATGTTGGCACCCCGCACATAATTGATGAAGTCGCCGTCCTTGCCCTGCCCTACACAGGACACATGAATCTTCTTCATGATTTCGAGAAGCTGTAAGTCAACTTCTTCCCGCGACCAGGAGAGTCGCATTGCGTTTTGGGATTGCTCGAGGCCACTGACCGCAACGCCACCGGCATTGGCGGCCTTCGCCGGTCCGAAGAGGATCTTGTTGTCGAGAAAGACATTGATGGCCTCAATCGTCGACGGCATGTTCGCGCCTTCGGACACGAGATGGCAGCCGTTTGCGACCAGAGTCTTGGCATCGTCCTCTTCGAGTTCATTTTGCGTCGCACATGGAAACGCAAGATCGCAGGGCACGCCCCAGGGCCGCTTGCCCTTGTGATACTCTCCTCCCCACTTCTCCACGTACTCGCTGATCCGGCCACGCTTGACGGTTTTGAGGTCGATGATCCAGGCGAGCTTCTCTTCGTCGATTCCGTTTGGATCATGGAGGAAGCCGCCCGAGTCTGACATAGTGACGACCTTGCCACCGAGGTGCAGAAGCTTCTCCGCGGTGTATTGGGCAACATTTCCCGAGCCCGAAACGATGCAAGTTTTGCCTTTGACATCGTCGCCTCGGGTTCCAAGCATCTCGCGGGCGAAATAGACGCAGCCATAGCCGGTGGCCTCGGTGCGAATGAGAGATCCGCCGAAGGCGAGACCCTTGCCGGTAATGGTTCCCGTGAATTCATTGCGCAGGCGTTTGTACTGGCCGAAGAGGTACGAGACCTCTCGCGCTCCGACACCGATATCTCCGGCAGGAATGTCCGTGTTAGGCCCGATATGCCGATAAAGCTCGGTCATGAAGGCTTGGCAGAAGCGCATGACCTCGCCATCGCTCTTCCCATGAGGATTGAAGTTTGCTCCGCCTTTACCGCCACCCATCGGCAGCGTCGTGAGGGAGTTCTTGAAGACTTGTTCGAACCCCAAGAATTTAAGAATTGAAATGTTGACGTTCTTATGAAATCGGAGGCCGCCCTTATAGGGGCCAATTGAATTATTGAACTGGACGCGAGTGCCTCGATTGACACGGACTTTGTTGGCGTCGTCGGTCCAGCAGACGCGAAACACAATGACTCGATCGGGTTCCGTCATGCGATCAAGGATGCGAGCGTCTTTATAGGCTTGTTTATCGTCGAGGAATGGAACGACATCTCGCGCGAATTCGTGAACGGCCTGATGAAATTCTGGCTGGCCGCGATTGCGCCTCTTGAGGCCAATCATGAATTTTTCGAGGTATGCATCGGCGTGCTTCTGGTGAGTCTTCGAAAGTGACATAAACTTCCTTTCGCTGATGTGCTCGAATTGACTTTACGTTGTTCGGGCTCAGTCTTCTTCACTCTCGCGAAGTTTGGCGAGAACGCTGAAGTCCTCGAGTGTACTCGTGTCTCCGGCCACGTCACGTCCGGAAGCAATGTCGCGAAGGAGTCGCCGCATGATCTTCCCCGAGCGTGTTTTGGGCAGTGCATTTGTGAAGCGGATCTCGGTTGGGCGCGCGATCGCTCCGATTTCTTTGGTGACGTGCTTCTTGAGTCGCGCAACCAATGCGTCGTCTGCGGTTGTCGTGGCCTTGGGCGAAACGAATGCGACGATCGCAGTTCCCGTGATCTCATCCGGTCGTCCGACGACTGCGGCTTCCGCGACATCCGTTGATGACACGAGCGCGCTTTCGACTTCCATGGTCCCAATGCGATGGCCTGAGACGTTCATGACGTCATCGATGCGGCCGATGATCCAGAAATATCCGGATTTATCTCGATGGGCGCCATCGCCGGCGAAGTAGGTGTTGTCGTATTTGCCCCAATAGGTTTCCTTGAATCGTTTCTTGTCACCCCAGATGCCGCGGAGCATTCCCGGCCATGGATGGGTCAGGACAAGGAAGCCGCCGGCTTCGCCGGTTGTTGCGTTGCCCTCTTCATCGAAGATGTTGGCGTGGATACCCGGGAATGGTTTGGTGGCGGAGCCGGGCTTGGTATCGATGGCTCCGGGCAAAGGCGAGATCATGATCCCGCCGGTTTCGGTCTGCCACCACGTGTCGACGATTGGACATCGCTTGCCGCCGATTACTCGGTGGTACCACATCCATGCTTCGGGGTTGATCGGTTCGCCGACCGAGCCGAGTAGACGGAGGCTGCTCAAGTCGTGACTCTTCGGATGTTCGTCGCCAAGCCGAATGAATGTGCGAATGGCGGTTGGCGCGGTGTAGAAAATCGAGACGCCCCACTTTTCGATCAGTGACCACCAGCGATCGGGGCCGGGCTCAGTTGGCGTTCCCTCGTACATGAGTGTTGTTGCACCGTTGGCGAGTGGTCCGTAGACGACATAGGAATGGCCGGTGATCCAGCCGATGTCGGCAGTGCACCAATAGACGTCGTCGTCTTTGATGTCGAAGATAGCCTTGAACGTCGTGGCCACATGAGTGAGGTATCCGCCAGTCGTGTGAAGGATTCCCTTTGGGTTGCCAGTCGTGCCGCTGGTATAGAGAATGAATAGTGGGTGTTCCGCATCCAGCTTGGCCGGCGGGCAGTTCGTGCTCGCGTCCGCCATCAATTCGTGCCACCAGAGATCGCGGCCCGATTTCATTTCCACGTCTTGATTTGTCCGCGCAACGACGACGACCGTCTCAACGCAGGGCGACTTCGCGACCGCGGCATCGACCATCTCTTTGAGGCCGAAGGCGGCGCCCTTCCGGTAGCCCCCGTCAGCAGTGACGACGAGCTTCGCCTGCGCGTCGTTGATGCGATCGCTAAGTGCCTCGGCGGAAAAGCCTCCGAACACGATCGAGTGGGGGGCACCGATTCGCGTGCACGCGAGCATCGCAATGGCGAGCTCGGGAACCATCGGCATATACAGGCAGACGCGATCGCCCTTCTTGATTCCCTGGGACTTCAATACGTTTGCGAAGCGACACACGTCCTTGTGCAGCTCTGCATAGGTGATGGTGCGGGTGTCGCCGGGTTCGCCTTCCCAAATGATCGCCGCCTTGTTCTTGCGCCAGGCGTTAGGCCCTTCGAGATGTCGGTCGAGACAGTTGTAGGAGACATTCGTCTTCGCGCCGACAAACCATTTCGCAAAGGGTGGCTTCCAGTCCAGGACCTTCGTCCAAGGCTTGAACCAGTCGACATTCTCCTTGGCCATTTTGGCCCAGAACTTCGTGGGATTCTTCTCGCCGAGCTTTCGATATTCGCTCGTGGTTCGCTTGTTCCAATTCGCCTGTCGGCTGAAATCGGCGGAGGGTTTGAAGGATCGCCTTTCTTTGAGTAGCGATTCAATGTCGGGCATTCGGAATGATTCCTTGGAGGGTGTGAAGTTTTTGAGAGGTTCGGATCAGGTGCCGCGAACCCAGGCCTCGATGTCTTCGATCGATTTCGGAATCGCGTGATTCAGGTTCAAGATTCCGTCCTGGGTTACGACGATGTCATCTTCGATGCGAATGCCGATGCCCCGAAACGCTTCTGGGGCGTTGGCGTCGTCATGAGGGATATAGAGCCCTGGCTCGACGGTGTAGACCATTCCTTCGCGCAGCGGACGGGGTTGCGCAGTGGGTGGGGTATCGCCGGCCTGACTCTCGTCGTTCACGCTGACGTATGCGCCGACATCATGCACGTCGAGGCCGAGCCAATGACTCGTGCCATGCATGTAATAGGTGCGATAACTCTCACTCTCAATGATCTGTTCGACGTCGCCCTTCAGAATGCCGAGAGCAACCATTCCTTCGCATAGAACGCGAAGCGCGGACGAATGGATCTCGGGCAGCGTCTTGCCGGGCCCCGATATGCGTATGGCCGCGTCTTGGGCTGCCAAGACAACTTCATAGAGATCACGTGCGGCGGGTTCGAATTTTCCACCGACGGGATAGGTTCGCGTAACGTCCGATGCGTATCCCTCGAGTTCGACGCCGGCGTCGATCAAGACGACATCGCCGGAGCGCAGCTTCTGGTCATTGCGGATGTAGTGGAGAATCGTCGCGTTGACGCCGCCGCCAACGATGCTTCCGTATGCCGGCCCTGTACCGCCGCGGGCGCGAAAAACATGGCCTAACTCGGCTTCCAGTTCGTATTCAAAGCGGTTGGGCTGTGCGAGACTGGCAGCCCGCCGGTGGGCTTCGAGAGAGATGTCAGCTGCCCTCTGCATGATTTGGATCTCGTCCGCGGATTTATGCAATCGCATTTCATGCACGAGGAGTCGTGGATCGATGATCTCCTGGGCAGGAAGAATCCCGCCTCTAGATTGACGTCGAATTTCATCCTGGAGTGCTGCGATGCTTGCATCGATCTTCAGGTCTCGGCCCAGGGAGTGATAGATGCGCTTGGCGCCCCGGAGCAGGTCGGGGAGCTTGGAGAGAAACTCGTTGCAGGGATGCGAGCTGTCCGCGCCGTAGTCGGCTACGGCTCCTTCGGTTCCGGGTCGAAATCCAGTCCATGTTTCTGCGGCGCGATCTCGCGCTTGGACGAAGAGAGTGAAACTCGGGCCTTCGCGCGTGGACAGGACCGCGACGGCGTCGGGGTGGTCGAAGCCTGTTAGGTACCAGAAGTCGCTGTCTTGCCGGAAGGGGAATTCCGTGTCAGCCGAGCGGACGGCGAGCCGCGCGCCAACGAAGATCGCAACGGCATCCGGGCCCATGGTGTCGAGGAGCTTCTGACGGCGGTCGGCGAACACGGCCGCAGTCTATCCCATCACTTCCTTCAGGTTCGAGGCCGCCTTGAATCGAGATCGCCCTACTTGGTGATCTCGCGTGAGAGCTCCCGGTGGTCTGAGTCATCGAAGACCTGACCAGAGCGGATCACCAATCGAAGTGACACGCGATATTGCTAGAAGGGGATGCAAACTATAGTTGCAGGCAATTGATGAGGCAGCGTAGAGCAAGGAGCCGAGTTTGCTCCGGAAAATGCCACGCGGGCGGATTGACCCCTCGATTCCGACCACTGAATGCATCCTGATGAGGCACCCGGATCAATCCTTATTCAAGGTGTACAAGATCCTAAATTCTTATTCGTGGCTGGCATTTGGCAGATTCAATCGACTCGGAAAAGGCTTGGCACGCATTCTGCTATGACAAGAGAAGAACGATCTGGAAACTGGCTGGCTTGGGCGGTTAAAACACGGGCGCGTTCGCTTAAGCCGGCCAGTCTTTCCAACCCGGGGAATGGGATTCCGACACGGCGCTTTCCCCCAGATTGCATCCCAATCGAACCCAATCCCGGGGTGATCAGGTCAGTCTCTCGTTCTGCACTCCCAAAAAACATGCAACAGACGTTCGACAAGTCTGCTTCGAGGGCCCGCGCCAGCGATTGGCGGGGAATCGCGAAATGGCCTGTCTGCGTCATCCAACGCCCCGACTTTGCAGCAGTGGCGGACTACGCGCCGTCTTTGGTCGATTTGGCTGCGGTCTTGGGCGAAGAACGGCTACCGCTCTTTCGGCCTGAAAGTTTTGCAGCGCCAGCTGCGTTCCCCGAATCGGCGCCGCTGCCGGCATTGTCGTTCGATTCGCTCTCTGCACTCTGTCGTTCCAGCAGGCCCAGGATTTCGGAAGCGAATTCGCGAACGAACCAACTCTTGAGCTCCGGGAGTTCCTTCATGTCTTCAGCAGTCTTGGGGTGGGTTGCCGCAATCGATTCGAGCGCCGCGTTCGGGCATAGAACACCGGGATCCAGTTTCAGCGCTTCGGATCGCGGGCCTCGCCAATCCTTGAGTGTGGCAAGCCGCTTTTCGGCGCGCCGATCCATGCGACGTCGGACGGTCGTGTCGAGTTTTGGGATCGGTCCGTGTGGCTTGCGGAGACCCTTCTTTACGGCAGAGACCAGATCCTTGCCGAGTCGCTTCAAGATCAGATCCGAAATTCCCTTGATCTCAGAAAGGCTGTCGAGGTTCGTCACTTGAGCGCCCGCGATTTCGAGCAATGTACGATTGCCTAACACCTTGAATGGCGGCCGATCGATCTCTCTGGCGCGTGCGTCGCGCAGCAAGAACAATTCGCGTAGGACGGCGAGGGCAACGGGGTCGAGGGAACGAGCGCCCTTGATCCGCAAATAGCCGAGCTTGTCGAATTCACGGTCGGGCCAGCGTCGCGCGCACAGCGTTTCGAAGTCATCGACCGCCCAATCGAGTCGCTTTGCCTTCCGCAACTCCTTTTCGAGTTTCTCGGCGAGCTTGATCAAATAGAGCACATCGGATGCCGCGTATGTCTGTTGGTTATCGGACAGTGGGCGCCGTGACCAATCGGATCGCTGTTGTTCCTTGGGTAGGACAACGCCAAAATGCCGTTCGACCAGGGCGGCGAGACCGATTGCCGGATAGCCGAGAAGCTGCGCACACACCATTGTGTCGAAGAGGTTGGTGAACTCGAAGCCGCAGTCTCGCTTCAAGACATAGATGTCGTACTCGGCTGCATGAAAGAGGACGCGAACCTTTGGCGAGGCGAAGACGGGGGCCAAGGCCTCGAGCATATTCGGTCCTTCCGGAGTCAGCGGATCGACCAGCCAGCATTTTTTTCGCGTCGCGATCTGCACGAGGCAGACCTTGTCGAAATAGTGATAGAAGCTGTCCGCTTCCGTGTCGAAGGCGACGACATCTTCGCGCAGGAGATCCTTGGCGACCTTATCCATTTCGGATTTTTGAGTGATGATTTCGAAGCTTGCCAATTCCAACTCGCTAGACGGCCGGATTCAGATCCGACGTCCCCTGCGGGCGCGGCCCGAATCGGTCGCACGCCGTTCTTTTGATCCTCGCGTACCAGCCCACACTCATGTGTGGGTACCGGTCTACCGGTCGGACACACTGTGCAGCTCACGGTACAACGCATGCGGCAGGGGGACTGAGTGGTCGCCGAGTGGCGACGACGAGCGGCCAATCTAGCCGACGTGCCGCCCGCCCGAAACCCAGTGAAATGCGGCGACCGAGGAACCAGAGCCCTCATGAGCCCTGAAACGCCCGGTCTCCGGTGCTTCTTTCGCGCTGCGGGTGGCATTTTGGCGTCTTTCCGAGGTATCGACTGCGCATGACAAAATTCGCGATATCCCTCTCCCAGGCCCAAAATCCCAAGGCTATGGCGGAAGAGCTGGCGGAAAAACTGACCAGGGGCGTCGTGGGAGAGGGTTGCGGGTCGTTGAGTCTCGGTGGCGCCCTCATATTGGCCACTGCGGCAGTGGGCCACGATATCCTCAAAGTCGGCGAAGAATTGGCCGAGCGCTGTCCAGACGCTTCCGTGTTGGGGACCAGCTTCGAGGGGGTCATCGCTGAGGGCAGTCTCTATCGCGGCGTGCCGGCGGTTGTCGCGATCGGCTGGGCGGCCGCAGACGCAGAAGCGCCGATTCCGCTGATCCTGGATTCTGGGGCAGTCGAAGCCGATCGGATGGCGGCGGCTATTCGAGATCTGACCGGTCGCTCTGCCTTTGCGCCTGGCGATCTGATTCTTCTGTTTCCGGACGCCCACCATTCGCCACGATTCGGGGCTGCAATCGCCGAACTCGGTCCGATGCTGGCGCCCGCTTGTATCGCGGGTTCTGGGGCCAGCGGGCTCGACGGATACCCAGCGCACACGTTCTTCGGGGGCGAGGGGCTCGCAGAGGCCGTGATCGGCCTGTTCATTCCGGCCGGTTCCGGCGGAGACCCGAGGCGGGTTGGGCAGGCGGGCGCGACGCGGTCCGCTAGCCCGTGGCTTGAAATTACGAGATGTCGTCGGAGATGGATCGATGAACTCGATGGTGAGCCGGCGCTCGATTGGGTTCGTCGTCAAATGGGGCTTGATGAGCAGGCACTCATCGAGCCCTATCTAGATCGCCTGCTTGCTCGGGTGCGCCTGCGAGCGGCGACTCCGGACAGCTCCGACGATGACGATTATGAAGAGCGGTACGTGATCGGATTGGATGCTCGTCGAGGGTCATTTTCGTGGCCGGGGAGGTTTTCGCGTGGCGATGAGCTCGCCCTGGCTCTGCCCGATGGCGGATGGGCACGTGAGCGCCTGCAATGCGCGGTAGACGGTCTCCCACCGTCGTCGCTCTTGTTCCAGTTTGCCTGTCGCGCTCGTGACGAAGCCCTGCACGGAGACCCGGGTCTCGAGGCCGCATGGCTCGCCCATTGTGCCGGCGATCGGCGTGTTCTTGGAACCATCGCTCCATTCCAGATTGCGATGAGCGCGGGAACACAGGTCTGTCGAACCCTGGTGCATTCGACGGTCCTTGCCGCGCTCGGTCCCCTCTGATTCATCGATCGGCCTCGCCGGATCGATGGCTTCGAGAAAATTTCAACGGAACTCTCGATCGATGTTCCATTAATAGGAATAGTATTCTGTTATATGGAACAACATAGGGGATCGGATATGGCGAGTGCGGGGGCGGCGACTGTTGAGAAGGCGCTGGACGTGCTTTTTCACCTGCACGACGCGGGCACGGCGCTCGGTCTGAGTCAGATTGGCCGGGACCTCGATCTCCCGAAATCGAGTTGTCATCGGTTGCTGGCAACCCTGGTCAACCGCGAACTCGTCGAGCGCGATGATTCGGGTCAATACCGCCTGGGGCCTGGCTCTGCTTTCGCTGGGGATCGGTGCTCAGAGCCGCGAGCCCGTTGTGCATGCGGCTCGGCCGATGCTCGAACAAGAATCGACCGCTTTAGGGGAGACCGTATTCCTCGTTGGATTGCGTCATGGCCGCGCCGGATTCCAAGAGGCCCGGCAATGCCAAATCATCAAGGAAGAGAACCATGAGCAACGCACAGAGTGAAGAAATGATCGCCTGGATCGATGGCGCGATCGTGCCCGCCCGCCAGGCGCGAGTTCCAGTCCTGGACCATGGCTTTCTTTTTGGTGACGGAGTCTTTGAAGGCATTCGCGTGACCACGGCAGGGATTTTTCGCTTCGACGACCATATGAGACGACTCGAGATTGCGGCGCGAACGATCGGTCTCGAGGTTGACGGGGGTATGGAGCGGGTAAGGTCCATTGTTCGAGAGACGACGCTCGCCTGGGGTCGACGCGAAGGCTATCTGCGCCTCATCTTGAGTCGTGGTGTGGGCGCCCTCGGTCTTGATCCAGCGAGTTGCGGGACGGCCAATGTGATCTGCATCGCCGCGGGAATGGTCCGACTCCCTCCGGAGAAAGCGGAGCGGGGGATTGATCTGATCACATCGAGTCTGCGGCGACCGGCCGGCGATGTCCTCGATCCGCGCGTGAAGAGTCTGAATTATCTCAACAACATCTTGGCAAAGCGGGAAGCCAATCTGCGGGGCGCCGATGATGCGCTGATGCTGAATGCCCAGGGACAGGTCGCCGAGGCATCCGCCGCGAACGTCTTCGTGCTGACTGGGAATTGCCTCGACACGCCCGCCTGCTCGGACGGCGCTCTCGAAGGGTTGACGCGACGGACCGTGCTCGAAATCGGCAGCGATCTCGGATTCGAGACCCAGGAGCGAAGTCTCGGTCGCTTCGACCTGTTTTCAGCGGACTCGGTTTTCTATTCCGGATCCCGTGCCGGCCTCGTCCCGATCGCCTCACTGGACGGGTCGCCGATCGATCAATCCGCCAGGCCGCGCCTCGAGGAGATCCAAGCCCTTTTCCAGAAGCGCCTGATCGAACTCTCGGTTTCCATCGATTAGCAACAGGCGGTGCAAGAACGCGGATCGCGAACCAGAGGCGCTATGGTTCCCGCGCGCGATGCTACGCGCGACCCCGCAGCCCTCGCAATTTGATCGAGGCATTCAAGGAGAGCGCCGTGCGCTGGTCGAGCGCCTTTATTCCCACGCTTCGAGACGATCCCGCGGATGCGGAAGCCGTGTCCCATCGCCTGCTCGTTCGGGCGGGATTCATGCGCCAACTGATGGCGGGCCACTATTCGCTGACTCCGCTTGGGTTTCGCTCGCTTCGCAAGGTCGAAGCCATCGTGCGTGACGAAATGGAAAAGATCGGGGCGCAGGAGTTTCGGCTTCCCTGTATGCATCCGCGTGAAATTTGGGAGAAGTCCGGGCGCTGGGATTCAGTCGGCGAGGAAATGTTTCGCCTCCAAGATCGAAAGGGCGCGGATCTCGCGCTGGGAATGACGCACGAAGAAATCTTCGCGCATCTCGCTGCCGAACTCCGATCCTATAAGGCGTTGCCTCAAATCTGGTATCAGTTCCAGACGAAATTTCGTGACGAGGCGCGTCCCAAGAGTGGACTGCTGCGGGTTCGTGAATTCACGATGAAGGATTCCTATACCTTCGATATCGATGACGCGGGCTTGGACACTTCCTTCAATCGGCATCTCGAGGCCTATCGTCGGATCTTCAAACGCTTCGGCTTCGACGTGGTCGCGGTCGAGGCCTCGTCCGGCGTGATGGGTGGGAACCAATCGATCGAGTTCATGTTGAAGAGCGATGCCGGGGAAGATTGGGTCGCGCATTGTGAAAAATGTGGTTATGCCGCCAATGTCGAAAAGGCTCAGAGCATTCTGCCCGCAATCCAGGATGAAGCTGAAGACGACGAGAGCGCCTCTTCGACTGAAAAATTTGCGACACCCAATATCAAAACCATCGATGCGCTTGCAAAGATGGAGGGCGGTGCCGAAGCCTCTCGTCAAATCAAGACCCTTGTCTATGTCATCGACGGGAAGACGCTGCTGATTCTCCTGCGTGGTGACCATCAGCTCAGCGAGCAGAAGCTCATCGATCAAGTCGAATCTTTTGAGATGCGACCTGCAGAAGTTTCTGAGATCAAGGCCGCGTTAGGCGCTTCGCCCGGAAGTCTGGGTGCGGTTGGACTGGGCGACCTTTTCATTATTGCCGATGAAGCATTGCGCGGGCGCCGCAATATGGTGACCGGTGCGAATGAGAATGGCTTCCATCTGCGCCGCGTCGATATCGAGCGTGACATCACGGTCAAGGCCTGGCTGGATCTGCGCGAAGTTTCGACCGGCGAGGGTTGCCCCATGTGTGAGGCGCCTCTTTCGGTGCATAAGACGATTGAAGTCGGCCACATCTTCAAGCTTGGAACGAAGTACACCGCAGCGATGGGCGCCTCGGTCCAGAATGAGAATGGGAAGTCGGTTCCGATTACGATGGGTTCCTACGGCATTGGTCTCGAGCGGAGTCTGGCGGCCGTCGTCGAGGCAAACCACGATGAGAACGGTATCTGCTGGCCGGTGAATATTGCGCCCTATGAAGTCGTCGTGACTGTTGTGAAGCCCAAGGACGTCGATTGCCATGAAGCAGGCGAGCGACTCTATGAAAAGCTTTCGGAAGCGGGTATCGAGGTCTTGATCGACGATCGCGACGAACGTCCCGGTGTCAAATTCAAGGACGCCGAGCTGATTGGCATTCCCTACCGCGTGACGATCGGGCCAAAGGGTTTGGCGGATAACCGATTCGAGCTCGTTCGGCGTGCAGATGGTTCTAAGCGAGACGTGCCCATCGAGCGTGCAGCGGACATGATCATCGAAGCGGTTCTTGATGAGCGCTCCTAGTAATAGGCTCTGAGTCATGGCGGCGAAGAATGCGAATGGACCTCTTGTTCATCTCTTCGACGGCCATGTCTATATCTTTCGTGCCTACTACTCGCTTCCTCCGATGACGGCCTCTGATGGCACGCCGTGTCAAGCCGCGTACGGTTTTGCGAATACCCTGATTCGATACATGACGGAAGAAGATCCGTCCCATGTCGGCGTTTGTTTCGACGCGGCCATGACGAGTTTTCGAAACGAGATCGAGCCGGAATACAAGGCGCAGCGCGCTGCGACGCCTGAGGATCTCGAACCCCAATTCGACTTGTGTCATGAGATTTCGATCGCGCTTGGATTCGCGACCTATGAAGTAGACGACTACGAGGCCGACGATCTCCTCGCTACGATTTCCAACGCAGTCATTGCGAATCGAGGCCGGGCTCGCATCATCACGACGGACAAGGATTTATGCCAGCTCGTTCGCGAGGATGGTCGGGCCCATGTTTACGATCTCGCAAAGGAAAAGACATTCGACGCGGACGCGGTTCGGGAAAAGTTCGGCGTGTCGCCGCATCAAATTCCCGACTATCTCGGACTTGTCGGTGATACCGTGGACAACCTTCCCGGTGTACCCGGGGTCGGCCCAAAGTCAGCCTCGGCGGTCCTCGGCATTTACCCAAGCATCGAGGAGATCCCCGACGACTCCGAACAATGGTCCGGCGTCGAGGTGAGAGGCGCCCGTCGACTCGCCGAACGAATTTCCGAGCATCGCGACCGCGCTCTCAAAACGAAAGAGTTGGCGACCGTCTTACGAGCCGTGCCGGGAGTCACGCCCGGACTCAGGGACTTGGCCTACCGCGGTGCTGATCGTGAACGAGTCGAGGAGTTATTCGAGCGACTCGGCTGGAATCGAATAAAGGATCGGATCGTGAAGTGGCAAGACTGAGTCGCGCTCTATCTCTTCGGTTTCGGATGGACGCATGAAGACGCAATTCTGGACGGTGTCCAATGGTCTGACGTCTATGCGACTACTGGCCGCGCCGTTTTTCTATTATGCGATCGCCCAGCAGACCTGGGGTCTTGCCGCGGCGCTTTTCTGGCTGGCGGTGTTGAGCGACGTCATCGATGGTCGAGTGGCGCGGGCACGACAGGAAACGTCCGCTTTCGGCGGCATTCTCGATCACGGCAGCGACGCGATCTTCGTTTCATTGGGACATTTCGCCTTGTTGAAGAGCGGGACGGCCCCAGACCTTCTGCCCTTTCTCATCTTGGCCGCCTTTCTCCAGTATGCCTTCGATTCACGGATTCTTTCCGGGCAGGTGCTTCGAGCGAGCTTGATCGGGCGCTGGAATGGCGTCTTCTATTTCGTCGCACCGGGAATTCTCGTGACGCGTGAGGCGCTGGGCCTTTCGATTCCCCCAGACACCTGGATTCGCGCGATAGGCTGGCTGCTTCTCGTCTCGACGCTCGTCTCCATGGGTGATCGATTGATCGCAGCTGTGTCCACGACCTGGCGCCAAGACCGAGGCGAGATTCCCGACCCGAACGAGGAAATCTGACTTCGTATTAGGCCCGCGGATGGATATTCATGCGCAACTATCTGCTCGGCAACTGGTTTGATTCGGGTGCAACCGACGAATGGTCCGAGCCCACTCGGCACGAGTTTTGGCGGAACGCCGCTTCAGATTCTGAGCTTCTTTGGTGACACGCACCTGGCGTCGGGGCGTTCATCTGACCGTGTCCGAGTCTGGGTCGGCTCGCATTTGCCTGGAAACAAGACCGCGGCCGTGAACGGTGGATTCGTTTGTGACGGTTTTAGTCGGACGACGGACTTGTGTTATTGGCGGGGCCGTGAACGCCGCCGGGTGGTGTGCAGGGCGTCCCAGATCTTCAAGTTCCCACATCTTCGCAACGCCTATACGAAGGTCGGGATGTTCGGAATGCTCGGGAACTTCGGGAGCGGCTTCGGTTTCTCGTACGACGGCTCAGTCGGCACGCTCTTTCGCTTCGTAGCGGGTGCTGCATTCAATTTCCCAGATACAGCAACGGAGCGGGGGAGTGAAGCGTTCATGCTTCAATTGGATAACGACTGAATGTAACCTGATCGTGAAGGGAACAGTGGGTGGATCGCCGAAGGGGTGGGCGCGCCTTTCATCGGGGATGTTTCAAGCGGACGACGATTCCGCCTAGGCTGCGCTTCCGGAGCCGACGCTCGGGTTGAGCGTTGCCGCAGGTCTGTTCATGCTGTCGCGGCTGGGTCGTTCTCGGTCCCGTCGAAGAGTTCGCGGTTCGCGCGTCTGAGAAAGAGCAGGCCGATGGCCGCGTTGAAAAAGATGAAGAAATTGTGTTGGACGAACCCGAAGGTTGTCATCTCGCCTTCATTGCCCGGGAAGAGCGCGACCCAGAGTGTGATGGCGACTGTGCGCATCGGTCCTGGTGTCGCCGCTCCGAAGAAGATGACGGGTAGATAGCCGAGCATTTGGCCATAGCTGGCCTCGACGCCGAAAAGATGCAGCGCGTTCGTATACACGAAGACCGCGCCGAGCAGAGCCGGAGATCGCAACAAGATGATCGTCAGATAACGCAGGCCCCCTGCTTCCCGAAAGCTCTTGAACAGTGGGCGTTCGCGGAGACTTGCGCCTTTGCCAAGCGGTCCGCGGAAGAAGAGCAGCCATGCGGCAAGAAAGATTGCCGCTCCGCACGCGATCCAGGGAATGATTCCAAATACTTCCGGCAATTCGTCGCGTTTGAGCATCCAGCCGACGGTCGCCCATCCGAGCAAGTAGAAGAATTCGCAGAACATGATGAAGATCATGCTCGAACCGACTTCCCAACCGGGGACGCCATAGCGCCTGTTTAGATAGAGGCCCATGGCGCCTTTGCCGACCTGTTCGTTCAGAATCGACAGAATATAACTACTGCCCCGAATCGGAAGAATGTCGAGATAGCGCAGCGGTGTGTTGAACCAAGAGACGACTCGCCAGACGATGAGTGAGTCGACGAGAAAAAAGAACAAGGAGTAGGGAATCATCAAGGCGAGCCATTGGCCCCAGGGAACTCGACTGAAGATCGCCGCGAGATAGTCGACGAGATCGACACTCTCTCTCGCCGCTGCGCCGGAGAGCTTCGTATACAGGTATCCAAAGCAGATAATCGTGATCGTCCAGGGGAGAAGTTGCTGCCAGAGCGCAGTCTTCGGGATGGTCTCGGTCGTGGTGCTCGATTCGCTCATTGCGTTGGCTTACTTTCGGGTCCGATGTGATCGGAGAGGGTCGTGTCCAGTGGGGTGAGCTCGATTCCTAATGTTTCGCAGAATCGGTCCGTGTCGACGCGATCGTCATGCTGAAGAATGTCGAACATCGCACGCGTGATGGGCGGATTCGGTAGCAGCCTATCGAGACAGCTGACGCCGAAGCGCGCCAACCCGAGCGGCATCGTCCGAATCTTCGGTTCGTTGCTCCATAGACGAGCTGCGCGCAGTACGAGATTTCGCTGGGACAAGCATTCTGGCCCACCGGCATCGAGTGAGAGATCTCGCCCCGGTTGCCGCGTGCAGGCCGCGATGACTGCGCGGACGACGTCTCGCGCGTCTATGGGCTGTTGGAGAGTTCGGCCGCCACCGATCAACCGAAGCGATGGTCCCTGCGCCTGCTTGCGCAGGGAATATGAAGCTGGGTCATCTCCACCGATGACCATGGGAACGCGAATGACTGTGGCAGGTACTCGATCATCGAGCAGAAGAGCTTCGGCGCGCCCCTTCGAAGCAAGACAATCATTCTTGCTTGCGGTTGAGGAGCCCAGAATCGAAAGGTAGACCATGCGTTCGATGCCAGCTCGGCCCGAGGCGAGGGCCAGGGCATGGCATGTTTGTTCGTGTGCCTCGACATAACGTGTGCCCGGCATCTCCTTGATGATGCCAACGAGATGGATGACGCAGCCGGCATCTCCCAGCGCTTCCTGCATCTGCTTGGGACTTGTGTAATCGACGATTCTAATTTCGGGAGCGGGAACCAGCGCCAGATCTTCGATGGTTTCCCGGGCTCGTTCCGAGCGTACGAGCGCTCGAATCTCGGAATGGGACTGAGCCGCGAGTTCGGTGAGAAGTGCGCGTCCGAGCTGTCCGTTGGCGCCGGTGACGACGATGCCATTCTTGGGGAGATCCACGCGCCTACGATACCGCCTTTGACCGGGGTCGCCGGAGATGCACGATCGCGGCGGCCACGGAGAGCAGAAGGATCCAGCCTGCGAGTGTAGTCATGGCGAAGGGCAGCCCGAGCGTGCTCGCCACACCCCCGGTCGCCCATGGAACGACGAATCCACCTGCAGAGCCGAGTCCCCCGGCAAGCCCGACCGCGATGGCCGGGGAACTCGGGTGGGCGCGACCGGCGAGGCCGATCATGACCGGAAATACACCGCCCAGGGCGAGCCCGATTGCGACCATGGCAATCTCCGCCGATCCGAATAGGCCACTCTCGAAAAGGAGGAGTATGGCCGCCGCGATCGCGGCGAAGAAAGCCGTCATTCCGGCCCCCGGCGATTGTGGAGACAAGCCCGCGGCCAGGCGGCCGACGAAGAGGCCTCCCCAGAATGCGCTGATGGCTCTGGCGGCGCGGACTGCCGGAAGGCCCAGATCGGTGGTCGCATGGTCGACAACGAACATGGTGAGCGCCGTTTCGACGCCGACATAGGTGAAGGTCGTCGCGCAGATCGCGATGAACGCGAGATGATCCACGCTTGGCACCGATTCGGGACAGTGGGTGTTCGATTCCCGTTCGGGCCGCACAGGCCGCGAAAAGTCCATCGTGACAAAGCATGCGGCGAGCATTAGAGGCAGATGCATGAATCCGGCAATGCGAAAAGTCTCGTACCACTGGATCGATGTCGTTTCGCGAACGACGGCGATCAGGAGCGGGACGATGCACGCGGCCAGTGGCGCACCCGAATGGATGAAGAGCAGGCGGCGCGCTGCGGTGTCCGGAAAATCTTCGACGACGGTCGCGTTCAATACAGTTTCATAGAAGCCAGCACCGAGACCGATGACGATCATATGAACAATGAGGCGCTGATAGGTCGTGTCGGGACCGATGGTCGTTGCAGCGACTATGACGACCAGACATGATCCGATATAGAGCCAGCGTCGTGATAGGCGGTCGCTGGCGGGGCCGGCGACAACGATTCCGGTACCGAGCCCGATGGACAGGACGGATCCGAGCAGCCCGAAGTCGGCGTAGTCGAGATCAAGACTCGTAATGATTTCAGACGCGTTCGCGCCGAATAGAACGAGTAGCGTTCCGAAGGCGAGGAAGGTCGCAATAGCCAGCGTGGTCAATCGGTTGACCGATTACATCATATTCAGTTCGAGTCGCGCGGCATCGGAAAGCATGTCGACGCTCCACGGCGGATCCCAAACCAGATCGAGCGACACATCGGTGACCCCGAGGACGTTTCGAACCTTGTCCTCGACTTCGGGAGGCAGTGTCTCGGCAACCGGACACATCGGCGTCGTGAGCGTCATGATGACATGGACCTCGCCGTCGTCGGCGACCTCCACACCGTAGATCAGTCCGAGTTCATAGATGTCGACTGGAATCTCCGGATCGTAGATCGTCTTGAGCGTTGCGATGATCCGGTCGCGGATCTGCATTGCTGGACTCAGATCGAAAATGGTTTCCTCGGCCTGCGCGGATTCGCTCTGTTGGATGTCGCTACGTTCTTCTTCACTCATTGCTTGTTCGCCTTGGGTTCATTTGAATTTCAATTCGGGTCCATCGTTCATCATCATTCGGTCTTGGCCGTTTCGCCTTCGGCATCGAGAGCCGCACATAGCGCATGCCAGGCCAGCGTCGCGCATTTCACTCGCATTGGGTATTCGCGAACGCCCGAAAAAACGGCGAGTTTTCTCAACCCTTCGGTTTCGGCGGGCTGACTCGGAGGGGAAGTGACCAGTTGGTGGAAACGCTCGAAGTCGTTCCGGACTTCGGGAAGGGACTTCCCCTTGACGAAATCCGTCATGAGCGAGGCGGACGCTTTTGAGATCGCGCATCCGGATCCCTGGAAGCTGACTTCCTCGACGATCTCATTGCCGTCCTCATTTAGTCCGCTGGCGCTGACCCGGGCATAGACTGTCAGTTCATCTCCGCAGAGCGGGTTGTGTCCATCGGCCTCACGGTTGGCGTCCTCGAGAACACGAAAATTCCGTGGCTTCTTGTTGTGTTCCAGGATGACTTCCTGGTAGAGCTCGCGGAGATCGTCCATCAGGCGAAGATCTCCTGTGTCTTTCGGAGTGCTTCGACCAGAGAGTCGACATCGTCTCGGGTGTTATAGAAGGAGAACGACGCACGCGCAGTCGCAGGGACGCCCATGCGTTTCATCAATGGTTGTGCACAGTGGTGGCCGGCGCGAATGGCGATTCCTTCGCCGTCGAGGATCGTTCCAATATCGTGGGGGTGCGCATCTTCGAGAACGAAGGAAATAACGGCGGCCTTTTCCTTGGCTGTTCCGATGATCCGCAGGCCTGGAATCTTGAGTAGGCGCTCGGTTGCGTAGGTCAGGAGTGTTTGTTCATAGGCGGAAATCTGGTCCATGCCGATCGCTTCGAGGTATTCGATTGCAGCACCGAACCCGATCACCGATGCGATGTCCGGGGTTCCGGCTTCGAATTTCTGGGGCACCGGCGCGAAGGTCGTTCCTTCAAAGGAAACGGATTCGATCATGTCGCCGCCGCCGAGAAAGGGTGGCATGGATTCGAGAAGCGGCAGGCGACCGTAGAGAACGCCCGCTCCGCTGGGTCCAAAAACCTTGTGGCCGGAGAGCACATAGAAGTCACAGCCTAACGCTTTGACGTCGACGCTTTGATGAGGGGCGGCCTGAGCACCGTCGACCAACGTTGTGATGCCGCGATCCCGAGCCAGTGAGGTGAGTGTATTGATGGGATTGATCGTGCCGAGTGCGTTCGAGACTGCGGTCACGGCGAGTAGCTTCGTTCGAGGTCCAAGCAGGCGTTTGAGATGTTCTAGGTCGAGTACGCCATCATCGGTGACGGCGGCCACTCGAATCGATGCGCCTTGTCGCTCGGCCAACATCTGCCACGGAACGATATTCGCGTGGTGCTCCATTGTCGTGAGTACGATTTCGTCACCATTTCCGATTTGCTGCTCGCCCCAGGTGCGGGCAACGAGGTTGATCGCCTCTGTTGCATTTCGAACGAAGATGATTTCACGTGGGTCGGGCGCGCCGATGAATCGTGCGACGAGACTGCGCACGTCTTCATATCGTTGGGTCGCCTCGGCCGAGAGCTGATAGACGCCGCGATGGATGTTGGCGTAATGGGCCGAGTAGAAGTCGGATATCGCCGAGATCACGGCTTCTGGCTTCTGGGAACTTGCTGCGCTGTCGAGATAGACGAGGTCGCGACCACGCATCTTGGTCGACAGGATCGGGAAATCCTTGCGAACTGTTTCGACGTCGAATGTCATTGGATTGCCTGACCTGCCAGCGAATCCGAGGACGAATTTGCGACGGCGTGCCCGCTGATCTCGGCGAGGCTCATTTCGACGAAAGCCATCGCTGATTCTCGAAGTGCGGGGTCCTTGATGCGCGCGATGACACCCCGTGCGAAGGCGCCAGTGAGAAGTGACTTGGCTTCTTCGAGATCGATGCCGCGTGCCTGCATGAAGAAGAGTGCATCCGCATCGAGCTGGCCAATGGTTGAGCCGTGACTCGCTCGGATGTCATCCGCATAGATTTCGAGTTGCGGCTTGGTATCGATGGTCGCGTGATCCGACAATAAAATATTGGGATTGGACTGCGTTGCGTCGGTCTTCTGCGCGCCCGGCCGGACGAGGACTCGGCCACGAAAGACACCCTTCGACCGATCCGCGAGTACGCCTCGGTACTCCTGGTCGCTGGTGCATCGCTCCGCGGCATGGTCGACGGTCGTGAAATGATCGAGGTGCGCATGGCCGAGGCCCATGAAGAGTCCGCAGAGAGCTGCCTCAGCGCCGGGCTCGGCCAACTTGATTTCAAGTTCGCTTCGAACGAGACCTCGGCCGACTGTGACGACATGAGAGTTGAAGACTGCGTTCCGATCCAATCGGGCATGCGCGCTGGTGAAATGAATTCGCGCATCGGCTTCCGCTTGAATCTCCAGGGTCTCGACATTCGCTCCCTCGGCAAGGAGGAATTCTGCAACGAAATTCGTAAATCCCGAAGCGGATCCAGCGGAGACATGTTCGAGCTGGAGTGTGAGTGAGCTGTTCTTTCCAGCGACGACCAGTAGGCGAGGGAATGCCGCCGAGCTCGACATGCTTGCCGCATCGTCGCTTGAGGCGGCCGCAGGATTGTCGTCGGTTGAAATGAAAAGAAGGCGGATCGGGCGATCGATCTGGGCTGACGGGTCGACCGAAACAAAAGCGCCGTCAGATAGAAAGGCGGTCTGCAATGCGACGAGTGGCTGGATCTTCAGATCGGTGAGTGTGGCCAGAATGCCGTCGAGGGATCCTGGATCGTTCTGAATCGAATCTGAGAGAGACGAAACTCGAACGCCATTCGGAAGATCCGTTAGTCTAGAAAGGCGAGCGTCGAACTCGCCATCGATGAAAACGAGTTCGGGTTCGCGGGCCAATGCTTCAACGCTCTCGAGCATGCGCGAGCTGGTGTGCTGGCTTCGGCCGACTCGCGTGAACTCCATCGCCGCGAGTGGAGCCAGGCGAGTGCCCTTCCAGTTCTCGACTCGATTCGTTGGAAGGCCCTGTTCCTTGAAACTGGCAAGGCCATCGCGACGCAGAGCCTCGATCCGACTGGCTCCGCTGTCCGAGAATTCGCCGGGCTGCAGTTGGAGCCGCAGCTGCAAGAGCGATTCGAGTGGGGCGCTCATGCCGATGCACCACTGGCGTTTTCGAGCCAGCCGTATCCCCGGGCTTCGAGTTCGAGAGCGAGGTCCTTGTCGCCGGATCGGATGATCCGACCACCCGAGAGAACATGGACATGATCGGGAACGACGTAGTCGAGAAGCCGCTGGTAGTGCGTGATCATGAGCATGGCTCGCTCACCCGCGCGCATTTGATTGATTCCATTCGCGACGATTCGTAACGCATCGATGTCGAGTCCGGAATCGGTTTCATCGAGAATGCAGAAACACGGTTCGAGCAGAAGCATCTGAAGGATTTCGTTGCGCTTCTTCTCGCCGCCTGAGAATCCCTCGTTGATCGCGCGGCTCATCATGTCTTCCGGCATTTCGACGAGCTTCATCTTTTCGCGCAGTATGGTCAGGAAGTCGAATCCATCGAGCTCGTCGAGGCCGCGATGGCTGCGCATGGCGTTAACCGCTGTGCGCAGAAAATAGTTGTTCGCGACACCGGGGATTTCGACTGGATACTGAAAAGCGAGAAAGATGCCTTCGCGCGCGCGAATTTCGGGTGCCATGTCCACAAGATTCTTCCCGCGGAAGAGAATTTCGCCCGAAGTGATTTCGTAACCTGGCTTTCCAACGAGGACATTGGAGAGAGTGCTCTTGCCCGAGCCGTTGGGTCCCATCACGGCGTGGACTTCACCGGCGCGAATCTCGAGATCGATGCCCTGGAGAATCGGCGTCTCACCGGCCTTGGCATGCAGATCACGAATGCTGATCAGGACTTCCCCTTCGTTCGGGGTCGAGTCGTTTGGGGAGGAGGATTTTGTAGACATGGATTCTTTCTAGGGACTTTCTAGGGACTGCCTAAGGAGCGCCTAAGGACCAACTCAGTATCAGTTATCAGCCGACCGCGCCTTCGAGGCTGACCGACAAGAGATTCTGTGCTTCGACCGCGAATTCCATGGGCAACTCGCGCAAGACTTCCTTGCAGAACCCGTTCACGATCATGGAGATCGCGTCTTCTTCGCTCATTCCGCGCTGCCGACAGAAGAAGAGCTGGTCATCGCTGATTTTGGACGTCGTTGCTTCATGTTCCACTGTGGCGCTCGAATTACTGGCTTCGAGATAGGGAAAGGTATGCGCGCCACATTGGTCGCCCATGAGAAGCGAATCGCATTGGCTGTAGTTCCGTGCGCCTTTCGCCTTCGGAGCGATCCGGACGAGGCCTCGATAGCTCTGCTCGGCATGCCCGGCGCTGATGCCCTTCGAAATGATGGTGCTCTTCGTGTCGCGTCCGATGTGGATCATCTTGGTTCCGGTGTCGGCCTGTTGTCGATGATTCGTCATGGCGACGGAATAGAACTCGCCAACGGATTCATCACCGATCAAAAGACACGACGGGTATTTCCAGGTGATCGCGGAACCGGTTTCGACCTGGGTCCATGAGATCTTTGAGCGAAAGCCTCGGCAAGCACCGCGTTTCGTTACGAAGTTGTAGATGCCGCCTACACCCTCCGCGTTTCCCGGATACCAGTTCTGGACGGTCGAGTACTTGATCTCGGCGCGATCGAGAGCGATCAGTTCGACGACGGCGGCATGCAACTGGTTTTCATCCCGCTGTGGCGCGGTGCACCCCTCGAGATAGCTGACGTAGGCGCCCTCGTCTGCAACGAGCAGTGTTCGTTCGAACTGCCCCGTACCTGCCGCATTGATCCGGAAATACGTCGACAGCTCCATCGGACATCGGACGCCCTTTGGGATGTAGGCGAATGATCCATCACTGAAGACTGCGGCATTCAAGCAGGCATAGAAGTTGTCGGTATAGGGTACGACCGATCCCAGATATTTTCGGATGAGTTCGGGATGCTCGTGGACAGCCTCAGAAAAGGAGCAGAAGATGATGCCTTGCTTTTCGAGCTCGGCCTTGAAGGTCGTCGCGACCGAGACGCTATCGAAGACGGCGTCGACGGCAATCCCATTCAGGCGCTTCTGTTCGAGGAGCGAGATGCCGAGCTTGTCGTAGGTCGAAAGAAGTTCGGGATCGAGTTCGTCGAGGCTCTCAATCTTCTTCTGCTGCTTAGGCGCGCTGTAGTAAACGATCTCGTCGAATGCGATTCGTGGGTAGGAGACTTTGGCCCATGTCGGCTCTGAATCGCCGGCGGCTAGCATCTCCCGGAACCGATGAAATGCCTTGAGTCGATACTCGAGTAGCCACCCGGGCTCATTCTTCTTTGAGGAGATCAGCCGAACGACGTCCTCTGTCAGGCCCGGGTCGGCACGATCTTCTTCGATATCCGTGACGAAGCCGTACTGATACTCCTGATTAGCGATTCGTTCGAGTTCTGGATTGGCGGTTGCCGCCTTCGATTCTTGCATGGAGAATTTCGCCTAATGAGGACGACTGGCGCGAGAGCGCGAGCCGTCGTCTGGGTTGATAGTCGTGTCGAGACCGGTATCGGCATGCGCACCGGTAGTGAGTTCAGGGCCAATGGACGATGCTCCACCGCGCCCTTCGATCTGGAGAATTCCGCGAACGTGATCGAATGCCGGACTCGGGCCTCCCCGAACGAGGTCGGCGAGGGTCACTTCTTCGAGCGCTTCTTCGACGACTCGACTGATCAGTTGCCAGGGCTCTCGAACGGCACACATGGTTTCGTGTTCGCATAACGCTGGCCCGATTGCGCAATCCGTGAGTCCGACGGGTCCCTCGAGAACGCGAATCATTTCAGCGACTGTGAGAGCAGCGGGATCCCGAGCCAGGTGGTAACCCCCCTTCGAACCGCGATGTGAGACGAGAAGGCCTTCTTTTGCGAGCGCTTTCAAGACTTTGCTCACCATGGGGACCGGCAGATCGGAGCTGGCCGCGAGTTCGCGGGCATTCTGCGGTTCCGCACTCGCGCTTCGGGCCAATCTCGCCAGGAGTACGATGCCGTAGTCGGTCGTTTTGCTGAGTTTGAACATGCCGCCCCGTTGCGAAATCCGGATCCCAGAAGTCTTCGACTATATCGGACTAATATGGTCCTGTAAATACTGGACAATAACTGTCCTGCATCACTTAAGTATTTGAAATTATTTAGTTATTTCGATTTCCTATTGAACCTTTACGTGAATCGAACGCTCGATTCCGGCCCTTCGGATTGGGCATTCACCACTGAGGGCTCAGCAGCGGCATCGTCCAGGTTCCGGGTCGAAAGCGAACTGAGTCCATGCCCACGCTCTACGACCTTGGCTGACCATCTTGTCGAAAGTATTGGCTCAGAGGCTCTCGCAGTCCATCTGCGCATCGACAGCGTCGAGCAGGCACTCCTCAGACAGATCAGCTTATTTCCCGCGACGAGGCTCACGCTGCCGCGTTCGACGAGCACGATTGCGCGCTGAAGAGGATCGAGTTCAAGAGCGGGTCGGGAATTCCGAGCGTCCAGTTGCATGGGCCAGACGTCGACCTCGACTGTCGAAGCGGGTGCTTCTTCACGAGGCTCGTCTGCTCCCTTCGTCTTTGCCGATTGTCCAAGTCACGCATGAGTTGCCCTGACCTCTCTCCAAGCCCTTTCGCGATTTTGAGAAAGACCGAGTTGGTCGGAACCATTCGCTCCGATTCGACTTTGTGAATCGTGCTCGCGGCAACACCGCTTCGCGTAGCCAGCATTTGCAAGGTCAATTCATCTTCGACTCGGCAAGCGAGAATCTGGTGGGCCATGCCATGGAGCGCATTCCGGGTGTCGAACACGGTTCGCTGTCTCGCCGCATCGCCTTCTGGACTCGCCCGGTCGCTCGTAGCATACGGGCTCTCGACCTCAGATCGGCAGACTCAAGATCAGCGACGTGAAGTCGTTCGAGGAAGACGCGTTAGGCGAAGGCGAATCGACTGAAAATTATTTATTTGAGACGAATCATCAAGTGAAACTTTCGAATGCGATGAGCTAGTCAGACTGAATGAAACGAGTCATGGGGGAGAACACGGGCATGCCGTCGTGTGGCCAATCGATAGGCGGAGTCTGGAGATGGCCGGGTTTTGTTATGCGCGACACCCCCAGGCGGGCGAGCAGCTCTTGGAGTTCTTCGTCTTCGTCGGGCGCAAAGCCACTGACGGCGACACTCGATAGGCGCCCGGCAAAAGGCCCCAGACATTCCCTCAGTGCCGTCAATGTGGCGACTGGCATGAGTCGGATGAATCGATGCAGTGGGGCCGGTCGGTTAGTCGCATCGGATTCCAATGTGACGACCGAATCGATTCCTTCGAATAACATCGATGTCCCGTTGCTCTGTCGCATTCTCGCTTCTGCGACTTCATTCGCGAGATTCGCTTGTGTTGCCGTGGGGAGGGCTCCCCGAGGCGATTTCTCATGGTATAGGTTGAGGGACTGGGTGAGTGAGTTTGCGAAAGCCGAAGATTCCGTCGGGTCGAGCCCAACCAGGTAGATGACGACGGGAGACAGACAGCCCGTTTGGTCCCAGCGCACAATGTCCAGGGCAAAATCGTTGGTGAGCTCGCGCAGCGAGTCCTGGCCTAGCACGAACTGCGAACCCAGGAGGCCGATCGAGAACTGGTGGCCGTAGGCGACGAACCGCTGATGCGGCGCGAGGCGATCGGAGATCGATCGGATGGTCTGGTCCGAGCCTGTTGCAACGACGCAGGGAGCCGTCAGTAGCTCTTCGAAGGCCACGTCTTCGGTCGAAAACGAGATGCTTTCGAACGCCGCGGCGAGGACTTGAGAGCGGGTCTCGAGGGAACGCTTGAGAAGCTTCGCCGTAATCTGATCGCCCGAGGCCTCTCGCATGAGGACCGGTGAGCCGAGGACCAAGGGCAATACGCCGCTGTGAAGGGTCGTCATTGGAAGGTCGCCGCCAGCCAGGACCGCGGTCCATTCGAAGGGCGCCAACGCGAGGAAGGCGGAATCGAGAATTGGAGAGAGCTCGCGTCTCGCGCATTCGTGGAGTGCATCAGGACGCCATGCGCGAAGTGCTGCGTCGAGACCCTCCCGCACGGTCTCTTCGTGAAACGGCGAGGCTTCGGAGTACGCGACGGTGAGTTCCCGGCGCCAGGACGAATCCGCCTTCGTCCAATCCTCGAGCACCATGCAGACCAGGCGCAGCCTCTCTTCGAGTGGCATTGCTCGCAATGCCTCGCCCGCACGTTCGATTCGCCCTTTCGCGACCCGAGTCTGCTCTGCCATGTCGTCTGGCCACTTTATTTCGAGGTCGGTCATGCGTGCTAGGTCCGGCCCGATGCTTCGAGCATGATGTCCGTTGCGATCGAGCAGCCGCGCTCCTCGGCGCCGTTGAAACGGCCCAGGATATTGAATCCCGGTTCTTCGCCCGATTTCACGGGAACCCATCGTCCGAGGTCGGCGGTTTGAATTGCGGCAATGCTTCCGGTGTTCGCAAGGTCGTGGATCACAATCATCCCCTCTTCACCCGGAGCAACATCCTGTCTCGTCATCGGATCAATGATGCGCACCCGAGTCCAAGGCGGTGCCAATTTGCGTCGTGGACCCGATCCGTCTAGCCAGGTCGAGTCGTAGAACTGACTGCCTAGTTCCGTCATTCCATACTGATTGATGATATTCGTCTCGGGAATTGCGAAACGACGCGCGAGATCATCGCGTAGCATTTTCGGGTGTACTTCGCGGCTTCGGCCCTTGAATCCGCCCGTCTCCATCAGGCGGGAGCCCGGCGGCAACCGCCAGTCGTCTGCGGCCGAATCGACTGTTGCGTCGAGGAAATGAACGAACGCAAACGAAGTTCCGAATAAAAGTATCGGCGCGTCGCCCTGCCCGGCCGCACTAACCGCCTCTTGGAGTGCGGCGAGATCCAGCAGACCATCGTGGAGATCGAAAGCGCTTGCGGGTCCGCCTTCTGCCAGACGGAGCGTCTCGAACATATGTGTGAGGGAGGAATTCGGCTCCTCATCGGCGTCGGGTGCGAGAAATCGCATTCGGGGCCGCTGCCCAACGAGATCGTCGAGAATGTTTCTGCGAAGACTGGCGAGCAGGGATGCTTCGTAGAGTTTCAGCGTGTCCAGATGAAGATTTCCGCGGCGATCCGTGGAAGTTCCACTGGTCTGGAACGTCTTGATTCTCGAAGCAATGTCGAAACAGCAGAGGTCGAATTCCTTGAATGCGCCAGTGGGAATGGCCGGGATGTCAGCGAAGTGATGCGTTTCATCTGGTGTTCGGCCTAATGCTTGGCAGAAGCGCGCATAGGCTTCGCAATGATCGTATTGGTACTTAAAGAGCGCGAGGGCGAGCTTCTTGAATCGTGCATCATCGGTCGCCCAAGTCAATTCGCTCATCCATGCGAGAACCTCTTCTTCGATCTCGCTTCGCTTCATGCCGGCGCTCGGTTGTGCTGGCTCACGTCGATCAGGTGTCGTGCGATTTCACGGCAGGCAGAAAGCAGCGCCTCTTCGCTGATCACGAGGGGCGGTGTGAGTGAGAGCACTCTTCCGTCCTCGCCGGATGGTAGTAAGACGTATCCCGCGGACAGCATTGCGTGACTTGCGGCAATCGAAATTTCCGGACTCGCGCATTCGATACCGAGCATGAGGCCCAGGCCGCGTATGTCGCGCACGCTCTCGACACCATTCAAGAGAGACCGCAGGGTTTCAAGTGTGAGATGGCCGAGTTTCTTCGAGCGTTCCGCGAGCTGCCAGCGGTCGGCGATGTCGAGCGACGCGAGTGCGGCTGCACAGCTCGCCGGATGCCCGAGAAAGGTTTGTGTATGCAGGGCTTCGCCTTCGGACCTGGGCCAGGCCGCGAAGACTTCGTCGAGTCCGATGCATGCCGAGATGGGCATTCCTGAAGCCAGACCTTTCCCGACGCAGAGTAGATCCGGCACGACCTGCTCGTGGTCGCAGGCGAAAACTGCACCCGTACGGCCGAAGCCGGTATAGATTTCATCTGCGATGAGGAGCCAGCCTTTTTCGTCACAGATCGTGCGGAGCCCACGCAAAAAACCCTGGGGCGGTACGCGTTCGCCGCCACGGCCCTGCACGGGTTCGACGAGGATGGCGCCGATGGCTTCGGGATCGATGCCGCCCTTTCCCGCGCCCTCCCCCATGTCCTCGCCCCGTGCTACGCGCATCACTGCTTCGAGATCGCCGTAGGGTACGAAGTGGGTTTCCGCGGGGAGTCGCGAGCGAAAGGGATCGCGAAAGTCGGAACGCCAGGTGCAGTCGAGTGCGCCGAGGGAGAGTCCATGGTAGGCGCCCTCGAAGGCGAGGATTCCGGATCGACCCGTCGCGAGCATCGCGGTCTTGATCGCCGATTCGACGGCGTCTGAACCGGAGGACGAAAGTATGCTGCGCACGTTAGGCGATGCATTGGCAACACCCTTTGGGTAGATTTCGGCAAGGCGTTCGAGAAGCTTGACCTTGACCCGTGGTGGATGGACGTCTCCCATACCGTGCAGCAAACGTTCGGCTTGAGTGGCGATGGCGCGGGCGACCTCTGGATGCGCGTGGCCGACATTGCTCACGCCGAAGGCCGCAGTCAGGTCGACGAATCGATTTCCATCCGCATCCCAGAGGTTCGCAAAGGCAGCGCGCTCCCAGAAGATTGGCGCTGGATCGAGGGCGGTCACGTTCTGACTTTCGACTCGGGCGAGGCGTACTGCTAGCGCGCGGGATTCGGGGCCTGGAATCTCGCTGCACAATTCGGGCGCGAGAGTCTCTGGAAGACTCTCCGTCGATGCGGACTCGCGGGTCACATGGCTCTGAGGCGATGACATGGGGCGCAGTGTAGGGCGCGTTCGATGGGTTAGGGGAGGTCTCCGTGCGGTCCATGGCTCATCGACGACGTGTGCGTGGTGATGATCAATTCGACTGTGAGACTTGTCTTGGACAGCTTGTGAGAACAGCGGCCGTCAACACACCCTATCCTCGGTTGACCTGGAGGTCTGGGAGTCGTCGATGGAGAGCGCGGGAAGGACGGGAACGGTCAGCGAGAGTGTCTATGTCGCGCTGGGTTCGAATCTGGGCGATCGGGAAAAGGCCTTTGTCGGCGCGCTTGAGGCGATCGGTACAGATCCGGACCTCCGCTTGCTCTGTGCGTCGCGGGTATTCGAAACGCCCCCGGTCGGGCCGCCGGGGCAGGGCGCCTATCTGAATGCGGTCGTCGAACTTCACGTGGCCATTGAGCCCGGCGACTTGCTCAAGCGGCTTCATCGAATCGAGTGCGCCATGGGGCGTGACCGAAGCCAGGAGACAGTGCGTTGGGGGCCTCGAAGCCTGGATCTCGACATTCTCTTTTTCGGGGAGCGGCGCTTCGAGTCATCCGAGCTCGTGATTCCCCATCCACGTTCCCACGAGCGAAATTTCGTCATGGTCCCGATGGCAGAAATCACACCCGAATTCCTGCATCCCACGCTCGAGAAGACCATGGCCGAGATCGCGCGGTCGATGGTCGAGCCCCTGCAGCCCTATGTCTGGTCCAGTCGCGCCAGTTGGCCGTCCTGAGGCAGGATCGAGGGGGGGCCGATTCGAGGACTGGATCTCTCCTTTGGGTCGCGCCGGCATCCAATCATCGGTGGTGTAGCCCAGTTTCTGAAAAGATACTGTCAAGGTAGGGATATTGAATCTCGATACCGGTTGTAGTATTCAGGAATACAGTCCGCCTGACCGGTGATTCGGTCTGGTCCCATATCTTTGGATATGCGGGTCTTGGAGTCCTCTCGATGTCCTTACATTCAGTGGCCACTTTGGAAGAAAAATCCTTTGATAACAACATATTGGAACTAGTCGAGCGAGATACGATTGAGTCCTGGTCGGCCGAAGAGATCTTGACATGGGCAGTCGGGAAATTTTCGGACAAGCTAACGATCGCCGCTTCCTTTGGCGCACCAGAGGGAATGGTCCTTGTGGATATGCTGCATCGATTGGATCCGGCAACGCGTGTCTTCGTGCTGGATACGGGCCGTCTCCATCCGGCGACCTATGACCTCATCGATCGGGTTCGCGATCGCTATGGGAAGTCAGTCGAGGTTGTCTTTCCCAATCATGAAGACGTCGAAAAGATGGTTCGCGAAAAGGGAATGAATCTCTTTTACGAGACCCTCAAGAATCGTCAACTCTGTTGCCAGATACGAAAGGTGCAGCCGATGCGCCGGCATCTGGCGGGCTTCGATGCCTACGTAACGGGGCTGCGCCGGGATCAGAACCTGAATCGCGCCGATACGCGAAAGGCGGTACTCGACTCCAGCCAAGGCGGGGTCATGAAGCTCAACCCCCTCGCGGATTGGACGCACGAGCGTGTCATGGATTATGTTGGACTGCATACCGTGCCGATTAATCGGCTGCATCGTGAAGGCTATCCGTCTGTTGGGTGCGAGCCCTGTACTCGCGCGGTTGGACTTGGTGATGATTTGCGGGCGGGCCGATGGTGGTGGGAGAACGATGACGTCAAGGAATGCGGCCTCCACGTGCAAGAGGAGGCCGACGGGTCGGGGATCTAGCAGGCTTCTAGACCGGCCAGACTGGTGATGCCCCCCGAAGGGTGCGCTGGCAGCGTTCAGATCGCTGACGCGGCCCGCTCGGGCTTGGCTCGGCCCCGCGGACTCAAGGGATTTGTTGAAGTGCCGATCATGAGGTGACTGTTTCGAGCGGTGGCCGAGTCGGCTTCCGCTCGCAGCCGAGGTCACCGCTTGAGTCTTCGCACGACCCTCTCGAACCGGATCATCAGCCTTGGCGGCGTGGTTTGCCTGGGCATGAGCTTTGCGCTTTTGCCAGCGGGTGTGAACGTTGTTCGCGCAGAGGGTGGGGCGGAGAAACTCATCAGCGTCGATCCGCTTCTGGTCGCCACCGAGCCGATTGTTATGACTGCATTGCCGGATGAAGCTGCACCTGGTTCGGCCAAAGGCGCGGACAGGATCCGCCCGGGTGTGTCGGCGCAGGAGACGCCGTCCGGCGTGACCGTGCTGAATACGCGCGGCTACAACTATGGTCCACCGCCTGCCGAGATTGATCCCGCCGCGATGCAGCGCGAAGGGCGGAAGCGCTAGCCCGTCGAGAGCCCGCCGCCTGGGCATCTGCCCAAACGCAATCTGGACGACCATTTAGATCGAACTCGCATCCCCGTCCCCAATCCACTGTGCTGCCTGTCGTGGGCTAGGCTTGTCCCGCTTCCGATTAGCCCTGCGCCGGCCGATCCGAGAGAGGCCCGGGCCGAATGGATTCGAAAGTCATCAAGCGGGGGAGACAGCTCACCGGAAGCTTTGCGACGCTTTGGGCGTTGCTCGCGATCGCGCTGTCCGTCTATACCCTGGCGTCCCCGCGTAGCGGTCCGCAGCTGCCGGTTCAGACTTCGATCATCGCTGGCGTCGCTGTTGTTCACGGGATGGGTGAATCGGCGGCAGAGGCGGGAGTCGAAATCGGCGACCACCTAGTGAGTATCGATGGTGTTCCAGTCATTCAGGTCTTGTGGAAGTCGACGCTGAACGCGGGCGTGATCGGTGAGTATCAGTTTCAGAAACCCGACGGATCTCTTTTGGTGGCCTCGCTCATCCCAGCGACCGGAGAAGAGGTCGAAAAGTCTCGCGACTCTCTGATTAACCTCAGCCTGCTCTTGGTGAGTTCTCTTTACCTCGTTGTTGCCCTGGTCGTCTGGTGGACGCGACAGGCCAGCGCTGAGGCCTGGGCACTCCTTCTCTATTGCTCGACGATGTCCGTGTTGATCTCGAGTTCGATTCGCGTCGATCTTATTCCATGGGCGGCGACCCGGGTGATTGCGACGCTCCCTTTTCTGGGTGCGACGACTTTCCATCTCTTCACGACCTATCCGATTGAACCTCGATGGGTGATGAAGAGACCGAGAATTCGGATCATCCCCTACGTGATCGCCGGTGCGATCCTGTTGGCCATCGTCTCCCAATCCTTCATGGGAATCCCAGCGAAATGGATTGGTACGACGGCATTCATGTATGGGGTCGGTCTCTCGGCCTTTTCCGTGGGAATTCTCGCATTGGGCCGCCGTCAGGCGCGCGAGGCAGGCATCGGGGACCGAGCCGATTTGATGTTGGCGGCAGGGCTCGTCAGTCTTTTGCCTGCGTTGCTCGCGCTCATCGTCGAGTGGTTCATTCCGACCGCGCTGCCTTGGTATCTGGCATTGCTTTGGGTTGGCTTCTTCCCGCTCGCCGTGGGCTACGGGATGGTTCGTCGGCAGCTCTTCGAATTTCGCCTCGCGGCCCGATCTTCGGCGGCCTATGGCGCTGCGACCCTCGCAATTACCGGTATTTTCGCCTTCATGATCACCTTCGCCGACGAGCTCGTGTCTCGCTACGGCGTCAACGTGCGCAGCGTTCAGGTTGTTCTGCTCTTCCTCGCGATTCTTGCTTTCAATCCCTTGCGTGAACGGATGCAGGGGTTGGTCGACAATTTCTTTGATCGGGACCGATCGCGCTATCGGCTCGCTGTTCGAGAAATATCGGAAGCCATGGTGTCGATGCTGTCTACGCGCGAGATTTGCGATCGGATTCTCGTTGCCTTGACGGACACAATGGGGGTGTCTCGCGCGATGGTTTTGTTATTCGATGAGAATGATCGCGTATTGCGCGCTTCAGCATGGCGTGGGGACTGGGATCAGGATGACATCGATATTGAGATCTCCTCCGAACACCCGCTCTGGAAGCATCTCTGGATGCGGCGCGAGGAACTTGCTCGTTCCGATTTTGATGACGACCCAGATTCCGAAAAGAGAGAGAGCTGTTGGGATATCTATGACACGCTCGAGGTCGAGCTGCTCGTTCCGATTCTCTTCGGTGTCGATCTGTTAGGTGTGATTGCGGTCGGTCGAAAGCTCTCGGGTGAGCGATTGGCCACGGACGATCGTGAGCTCTTGCGAACGCTGGCGAATCAAAGTTCGATTGCGATCGAAAATGCGAAGGCATTCGATGAGATCGCGAAGCTGAACGAGAGCCTTGAAGGGCGAGTCGAATCTCGAACAAGAGAGCTGCAAGAGGCCCAGGGCCAGCTGATGCAGAGCGAGAAGATGAAGAGCCTGGGGCAGCTCGTCGCGGGCGTTGCACACGAGCTGAACAACCCCATCGGTTTCGTACACGCGAACTTGCAGCTTCTCGGCGAGTTCATCGAAAAACTCGTCGAAGCGCAGGAAACCGGAGGCGATGCGACGCGATATCGAGAGGCGATCACGAAGCTTCTCTCGAGAAGCCGTGAGGGGACAGAAAGAGTCAAACAGATCGTTCAGGAGCTTCGAACCTTCTCGCGAATGGATCAGGCCGACCTCCAGATGGCCCAACTAACAGATGAAATCGATCGAACTCTCGCATTGATGGAGCCACGCTTCAAAGGCAATATCGAAGTCGTTCGAGAATATCAGCCTCTTCCAGACGTCTCCTGCTATCCGGGCCAGCTCAACCAGGTCTTTCTCAATCTATTGATGAACGCATGCGACGTACTCGATGAGGGAGGAACCATTACGATTCGAGCCACGCCGACCGAAGACGGCGTCCATCTCGAGTTCGAAGACTCGGGTCCCGGAATTCCCGTCGATGTGCAGAGGCGAATTTTCGATCCATTCTTCACGACGAAAGACGTTGGGAAGGGGACCGGCCTAGGCTTGTCCCTCTCTTACGGAATCATCGAACGCCATGGAGGCCGAATCCAGATTCGTTCTGAGGCAGGTCATGGTGCGGTCTTCGAGATCGATTTGCCCCTGGTCGCGCCAGAGCCGGCTTCTCTCGATGGGCCTACATCAGAATCGGCACCTGCCTGATCCCTGATCGAAACCCGCGTTCGAGATCGTCAAATTGACCCGCTAGACTCAATCGCCCGCAACGAGGAGAAATTGAATGAAGTTGGGAATCATCTCCGGCTACTCGCCTGCCACCATGAGCATTCCGATGGATCTGATTCACGAGGCCGAGCGACTCGGATTCTCATCCGTTTGGACGGCTGAAGCCTGGGGTTCGGATGCCGTATCGCCGGCTGCCTGGATTCTTGCGCAAACCGAGAAGATCAATGTCGGAACGGCAATCATGCAGATGCCGGGACGCTCGCCCGCGATGACGGCGATGACCGCAATGACGCTCTATGCGCTCTCGGGTGGACGATTCATTCTTGGGCTAGGCCCATCCGGGCCTCAGGTGGTCGAGGGTTGGCACGGTGTGGCATACGGAAAGCCGCTGACACGAACCAAGGAATACATCTCGATCATTCGAAAAATTCTCGAGCGCAAAGAGCGACTCGAGCATGAGGGATTCCATTATCAGATTCCTTTCCGTGGCGAAGGCTCGAGCGGCCTAGGAAAGCCGCTGAAGAGTATCTTGCACGGGGATCCTGCCCTTCAAATCTACACAGCATCGATTTCGCCTAATGGAATGGAATGTGCCGGGGAGGTATCCGATGGCGTATTCCCGGTCTGGATGAACCCTGAGCGATACGACGTTTTCGAGGAGTCACTCGAACGGGGATTTTCAAAGGCCGGCGGTGGCAAGTCCCTCGATGACTTCGATATCGCACCATTCTGCACCGTCATCATGGGCGACGATCTAGAGGCCTGCCGAATGCCGGTCAAGCACAACATGGCGCTCTATATCGGAGGCATGGGTGCGCGGGACAAGAATTTCTACAACGACTACGCAAAACGTCTTGGGTATGAAGAAGCGGCGAAGACCATCCAGGATCTATTTCTGGCCGGAAAGAAGGGTGACGCGGCGGCGGCAGTACCCGACGCACTGGTTGATGATGTCGCGCTAGTCGGTCCGGAGGATCGAATTCGCGACCGCCTTCAAGCGTGGAAAGAAGCTGGAAAGAAGAAGCATGTTGGTTCGCTGCTCGCGGGAACCGGCGACGCAAAGGCTCTACGTGTGCTGGCAGAAGAGCTTCTCTAGCTCCAGTACGGGTCGAGCCGTCCGTTGATCAGGCGTCGGCTTCGCAATATTTTTGAACCTGGCGAAGTGTCGCGTCGACGTACTCAATGATGATCTTTTGCACATCGAGTCGTTCGACGACTTCTCCGATGACGGCTATTCGATTGTGCGCAACCAGCTTCATGCTCAGTTGAGTTCGGGGCCCGTTGCCATCGTCTTCTCGACGCAGCATCAAAGTTTGATCGAAACGCATCGATCCGATAGAGATCCGGCTGACACGCCTCTCGGTTGGTTCGTCGGCGAGGGTCTCGTCATGCATCACGAGCGGGACTCCACCCAGCCGGAACCGCCACTTCGTGACGCTGGACGAGCGACGCTCGTTGGTTCGGTTGGGAGAGGATGGCCTAACGCGTGGTCGGGTTCTGTTGGCGCCTTGGTTGGCCCCATGACTAACGGATTCAACGATGCCCAGGACGCGATCGTCCCAGGTGACTCGTTCGTTGGGATCGGTGAGTGCTTGCCAAACCCGTTCGGTTGGCGCGCCGATCGTCGCTGAAAGCGCAACGGTGATCAATTCAAACTAAGCTCCTCGCCGGAAAGCATGCGTTCTCGACGGTGCTCTGGCAAGCGGAGAATTTTCCTCTCGCAGGGCTAGGGGAAAGACCGGGTGCCTAATCGGTCTCCGTGCATTCTTCGATTCGATCGCGGTCATCTTGCTTGGCCGAGTAGAGCGTGCGGTCCGTGCGTTCGACCACGTCATGCCAGGTGCCGAGAAAAGCAGTTTGGCGAGAGAAAGCGTGGGTGTGTCCGATCGACATGGTGACGAAGTCGTTCGTTGGAGATTGCGGGTGAGGGATTTTCAGGGCAGCCATTTTGTTGCGAATCGGATCGGCGATGAGCATGGCGCCCTCACCACTGGTTTCCGGAAGGGCGGCAAGAAACTCTTCACCCCCGTATCGATCGGTTGACTCGACGATGCGGACGCTGTCTTTGAGGGCGGCACCAATATCCTTCAGAATCGCATCGCATCGCCCCGCAGAAGCCCTTGAGAGTCATTGAAGAGCTTGAAATGATCGATGTCCAGAACGATCACCGAGTACCGGCTTCAATACTACTGACAGAGAGAGCCGAGTTCGCCGAGTTTTGCGGCCATGGAGCCGCGGTTCGTGCTGTCACGGCGGTTTCCAGATCTCGGCCTCGACCCTCGAGCGCCCGGTTCATGGCTCTCTGGAGATCTGTTAGGTTGACGATGCCAGCGAGCGAGTCCTTGCCATCGACAATGGGGACGCGTCTAAATCCGAGTGCCTTCATGACCTGAATGACTTCGCCCATGCACTCCGATTCGGCGAGTGTGTGCACGGGGGTTGCCTTGATGTCGCCAGCGCATAAGCCATCGAAGGAATCACCCGCGAGCGTTCTCTCGAGAATGGTCACGACGCCCCGTTCCGATATCACACCAACCGAAACACCCTCGTCGCAAACGATGAAGGCGCTCTGGGGACTGGAATACATGTAGGAGACAACTTGGCCATCGAGGCTCCCGTCGTCTCCATGCCAGATGTCTTGATTCATGAAGCCAGAAATTGACTGATCAATCGTGGCAAGCGGGCTCGGCTCGCTTCTTTGGTCGTCGAAAAATTATCGGCTGAGCTTGATGTTGGACTGGAGGTGGAACATCGGAGCGACTCGCGATTGAACTCAGATTGCGTAGAAGATTCGATCGGCGGCTCGGTGAAACTGCGGCGCAGTACTTAGGCGATCACTCGGATTCGGTCGCCCGGGTTCGCGCTGGCATTTTTTTTGATAGGCCGCGACGGCACGGTTTCGACGGAAGCCGGAAGTTTCGACTCCGATTCGAGATTCTGTGCGACTCGAATCGAGTGGGTTCGGCGTTGACGTGTGGGACGGTCCCGGTGCTGTAGCGATCCCCTCTGCGAGACTGCTCGCTTCGGCGGACAGGGAGACTTTTAACCCGGCATCATCCGGGCTCTTCGCCGGTCGACCACGGACATGATCAGCTGCCTCGCGTGTCGCGCCGGTGGGTCGCGCAACGGACTTTGCCTCGCGCACGCCTAACTCTTGTGCGATAGCGAGTAGTCTATTGATTCCTGAGACTTCCAAGAACTATCTCCTGGGTTACGACGTCAAGCGGTCGCCCGTATAGCTTCCTATCGTCGGCCTAAGGCAAGCCTTGAACTACGCGATGAAATTCCACCGAACACTTCATGCCGGAGTGGGGCGAAGCATCTAGTCGGTGCAGCTCTCGAAAAAAATATTCAGAGCTTTGACCAGAAGTACGGGCTGATCGATCAGGACGTGGTGCCCAGCGTCAGGAACTTCGATGAGCTGTCCGGTGGGAATCTGAGAAATGAAATCGCGCGCCGCTTCGATTCCAAGCAGGGGGCTGTCGGCGCCGCGCACGAGTAGGGTTGGGCAGCGAATCGTCGATAGAATAGGCCGAGGTCTCGAGGGTAGGTTGAACCACTTTGGATCAAATTTGTATCCGAAGCGACCGTCGGGTTCGGCGCGAACCGAATGCGTTGCGATATAGGATCGGATCGACTCGTCTGGATGACTGGATTCTGGGAGGAATCGATATCGCGTGACGGCGTCTTCACGACTTCGGTAACTGCGCCGATGAGCCAGGGCGAGCCGGGCTCGTCGGCCGCCACCGGGCGGTCCCCCGCGAGCCAGATCGACAAGAGCGATGGCGCGCGTGGCCGGAAAACGACTCGAATGATCGAGCGCTACTGCGGCGCCCATTGAGTGCCCGACGAGGAAGATGTCGTCGCGTCCGAGCCAGGACAAAATCGATTCGAGATCGGTATTGAAGGCACCGACGAAGCGGTCTTCCGGGTAGCTGGAATCGCCGTGACCCCGGAAATCGAGTGCGTAAACCGGGCCATATTGGGCGAGCTCGCCCGCCATCAGATCCCACCAATGCGCATTCGCGCCGCCACCGTGTAGGAGTACGACGGGGGCACGAGTCGTTTGTTTTTCATCCCGGTCCACGTTCCAAGTCAAACAATGCAGCGCGATTCCATCGCGACTTTCGAAATCGTGGGATTCCGCTTCGCGAAGGGTTTGGGCTTCATTTTGCACGCTTGGCCTTCCTTGGGACCGAGCTTCACATGAAGCCGGAGGCGTCTTGTAGCGTCTGAATTTGGTGACTTCTGCGACAAGCAAGCATACGGAATTTCTGAGTAGAACCAAATGGATGCGAGACTATCGAGAGACTTGACTCGTACTTGATTGGCGCGATCAAACATCGCTACCGAGCGCGGAGTTATGGGCAGAGAAATCCAAACGCCGTTGTCTTTCGTGCATAGGGGAATCGCAGACTCGGCGGCGGTCGATGGATGATCACGATGACGGAGACCAATCTAAACCTTCAAGTTCGGCCACGAGAGGCCGATTAGCGTGCCTTTTGGATTGACAAGAAGTGTGAAACGCATATGATCGAGCCGTTCGACAGGGTTTACCTGCGAATAGTTTTATTGGGGGGCCAGTTCGACCACACCGCGACTCGATGTGAGCCGCAACTTCGGTCGACTGGCGAAACGGAGGAAGCCAAGAATGGCAGCCAAAAAGAAGAAGAAGAAGGCAGCAAAGAAGAAGGGTAAGACCGGGGATCTAATCATTTCGAAGACCCGAGTGAAGAACGCAGTCAAGAAATGCAACGTGGGCGGTGAGTTCTACGGTGCCCTCGACGCTGCCGTTCGAGAGTTGATCAAGGGCGCAGAAGGCCGCGCCACTGGCAACAAGCGCAAGACCCTGAAGGCTGTCGATCTCTAAGATCGCCTCCAGAACCACGGTTGTGGCCTAGCCACAACCGGATTCCGAATAGAGAGGGCCCGCCGGATTTCGTTCCGGCGGGCCCTCTTGTGTATTGGCCGGCGAGACGCGCGAGGCGTCGTCCGTGTGTATAGGGTACGAGCCCACCGCGTTAGGTCGAGTCCATTTACGCTGCGGGTCCTTCATCGCCGGCGTCATCATCGCCATCGTCTGGGAGTGGGATCGGCGTGGGAAGCGAAGCTTCACGGTCAAGGTTTGTGCCGACGCGAAAGAGTCGTTCGAGCGGCACGATTCGCATCGCTTGTTCGAGGGTGAGGCCGTTCTCAGCGGCGATGAATTCAAGTCCGTTGCTTGCGAGGCGTGTCGCCTTGTCGATGGCAGTCGGCAGGGATTCAGGATCTCCAAGCTCCATTCGATCGGCCACCGCGACACGATTGGCCAACGTAATCAGCGCGTGAAAGACAGAGCTTCTCTCTTTGGCATCGAGTTCGCGGGTCGCGCGAAACAAAGCGCGCTCATCTTCAGCCGCACCCGGAAGACCGCTGACCTCAATCGGTAGAGATCCGCTCTCGAAGTCCAATGTCGGCGAGTCTTTCGGCAGCTCCGCGAGCCGATCCGGTCGAAGGAAACCGTAGACACGCATGGCTTCGTCCCAAGGCGGGAATCCCAGATCTTCGAGTCGGCCGGTCCTCCAGCGAAGCGCCCATTCTTCGTTTTCTGGACCGAGCTCCTCCCGGACCGCTTGAATGACTCGAAAATAGAGCCAGTAGTCGCCCTGGAAGAGTGCGTGTAGGAGTACCAACATCGGAGCGAGATCGTCCTTCGGATCTTTCGCTACGAAATAGAACTGACCTTCAAGAGTTTGTGAGCGATCAGGCGGAGACCAGTCCGGGTTGTCTTGTTCGCTGGGCTTGATGGAAACATCGACATGCGTACGGAGGTAGATGACGATCAATTCCGGATCGAATGATTGGGCGGCGCGAACGACCGTTTCGTTGTCTGTTGATGTGAGTGCGGCCATCCAGTCATCGAGTCGCGCAGTGTCAAGTTGGAAGCCCCGCCAAGCATCGAGATCGAAGCACGCAACGATTTGATCTTCGGTGGCCATTGGAAGCAGCCAGTTCGCATCGGCAAGTCCAATCGATCGGCAGAGATAGCAGAATTCTGCCTCGGGAATAAGCGGGATGACAGACTCCGGTTCGGGAAGGAGTTCGAGCATCTGTCGGCGAATTGAGAGCGGTGCGCTGCAGACGAGGTCTGCCTGGCGTTCCTGAGTGAGCGCGCCGAGTTCCCGTTCGGCAGCGCGTTTGTCGGTTCGCGCGAGCTGCAGGAGACTTCTGGCTTCGCGAGGAGAAGAGGGAGAGAGGGCCATTTCGGCGTCACCCTAGCCCGGATGTGGAAAAGCTGCTCTCACGATCGGCAATGTCTCGCTAAGCTCGGCAGCTGTGAAGATAGAGTTTGTTCGAGCGCAACTTGCCGTCAATGAGCCGAACCAGGCCAACATGCCAAACGAGTCCCACGCAGCAGTGGCAGTCGTGTTTCGCGAGGGTTCACATTCCATCGAGGTTCTCTTGATTGAACGCGCCGAGCGCGAGGGCGATCCCTGGTCTGGGCATATGGCATTTCCCGGCGGACGGATGGAACACGTCGATGACTCGACCCGCGAGGCGGCTCAGCGTGAAACCTTCGAGGAGGTCGGTGTTGATTTGGCGAATGCCGAGTATCTAGGCCAGCTCGACGACATCGTCGGCAATCCGAAGAGTCGACCAACTCTCGTGGTCGCGGCCCACGCCTTCTATCTCGTCGAACACCAGAACTTTGAGATCGATGCAAGCGAGGTTCAGACTGCATTCTGGTTTCCACTGGCCGACATGCTGCATGATTCCAGGTCGGTCGACTACAAGATCCCAGGACATCCGGAGATGCGATACCCAGGCATTCTCGTCGGAACTCCGGATCGCCACGTTGTTTGGGGGATGACGTATCGCTTTCTCGAGGATCTACTCAGGGTTCTCGGTCATGCGATTCCCGGCGGTTCTCGAGATTCGTAACCTCGGCATTCTCTCACGGGTAGCTCGGGGTAGCGATTGAAGTCGGGTTCGGTGTCCGCGCGACCGCAGCGAAGGAACATGCTGCCGCGTTTGGATTCTTGTCTACGACAAAACAGGCAGTCGAAACACAGTCCGGCTTTCTCACGTTCGGATTTCGAATTCTCTTGCTCGGTGGGCATCCGGACAGTCTACAATCCCTAGACCATGCGAGATGAAATGTCTGAAAAGGCGCGTGACGAAGAGCGTGATGAGCAGAGTGGGAAACTGGGAATGCCGAGCGGTTTGATGGAGAAGCTGGGGCCGATCATCGAACAGGTCGATCGGCTACTTGGTCAATGGGTCGGCGGGCGTGTCGGTGCCGAACTCTTTGCGAAGTGTCATGCGTTTCGTTGGCGATCTGGCCGGGGTGTCGGGCGACTGGAGCCGATCAGGGAGGTTGCGGCATTTGACCTCGAGGATCTGATTGGGGTCGATGGCGCCTTGGAAGCGCTGGATCGGAATACTCGACAGCTGATTTCTGGATTGCCCTTCAATGACGTGCTGCTGCATGGCGAGCGCGGGACGGGAAAGTCATCGGCCGTGCGAGGACTCCTCTCCCGTTATGCCGCCGAGGGACTCCGTATTGTCGAAGTCGATCGCAATGATCTCGCGGAGTTGCCCGAATTGTTATGCATGCTGCGCGAAGGCACTGCGTTGGCCCCGGATGCCTATTCGTTCATGGTCTTCTGCGACGATCTTTCTTTCGGCGGTGCCGAGCTGGGCTTTCGAGAACTCAAGGCGGCTCTCGAGGGTGGAATCGAGGCCCGGCCTTCACGAGTGTGTGTGATCGCGACCAGTAATCGGCGACATCTTCTACCGGAAACCATGGAAGAAAATCGCCAGGCCAGAGTGGATAGGGACGGGGAGCTTCATCTAGGGGAGGCGCTCGAGGAGAAACTTGCCCTCTCGGATCGCTTCGGACTTGTCCTCGGCTTCTATGCCTGCACTCAACCCATCTATCTCGAGATCGTCGACCACTGGCTGCAACAGGCTGACTTGGCGCCGATTGATGGATCGGCTCGCGAGGCCGCCCTTCGTTTTTCCCTGGAACGGGGAGGACGCTCCGGGCGAATCGCGCGACAATTCGCGAACGAATGGATCGGGCGGGAACGGCTGACAGGTGGCGCGAAGACGGGTCGAGAAACTTCGACTAGATGATGGCCAGCTCGCGTCCGACCTTGGCCAGAGCGCCCAGCGCCCGGTCGAGATGTTCGCGGTTGTGGGTGGCCATATAAGAAGTTCGGATCATCGAATGGCCGGCCGGAACGGCGGGGGTCATGACGGGATTCACGAAGACCCCTTCTTCCTGAAGTCGCATTGCCATCCGGAAGGTCGCTGCATCCTCGCCGATGAGTAGGGAGATCACCGGCGATTGGGAACCACAGGTGTCGAATCCCATGCCCTCTAGCTCTCTCAACATGTATCGCGTGTTTTCCCAGAGTTTTTCGCGGCGTTCGGGTTCCGCTTCAAGGATGTCGAGTGCCGCTTCGACAGCCGCAACGGCACTGGGCGGAATAGCGGCGGTGAAAATCTGTGCCCGCGCGTTGTGTTTGATGTAGTCGACGACCTCAAACGAACCGGCGATGAAGCCTCCAACCGTTGCAAGCGATTTCGAAAACGTGCCCATGATCAGATCGACGTCGTCCTCGACTCCGAAATGTTCGGCGATGCCACGACCATTCTCTCCGAATACGCCAAGGCTATGGGCTTCATCAACGAAGAGCCGAGCACCATACGTAATTTTGTGTTGAACGATTTCCGGTAGTGGCGCGATATCTCCTTCCATGGAGAATACGCCGTCGGTTACGATGAGCTTGCCCTTTTTGGGATCAGCAAGGCTCAGCTTCTTTTCGAGATCCGCCGCATCGTTATGTCGGAACTTCAATTGCTTTGCAAAGCTCATGCGAACGCCATCAAGTATCGAGGCATGATCCATGGCGTCGAGGATGGCGATATCGTGGCGTCCGAGTAGGCAGGACAAGACGCCTACGTTGACGCCGTAACCGGTCGAGAAGACGAGTACCGCTTCGCGTTTCATGAACTCGGCGAGGCGCTCTTCGAGATGGACATGGATATCGAGGGTTCCATTCAGGAGACGCGAACCCGCACAGCCTGTTCCATATTTTTGGGTTGCCTTGATTGCGGCTTCTTTGACCTTGGGATGGCTAGTCAAGCCTAGATAGTTGTTCGATCCGAGCATCACGACTTTTTGGCCGTCCATCGTGACGACGGGATCCTGGGCAGAGCCCATCTCGCGATAGAAGAGGTAGTGGCCTGCCGCGCGCGCGTCCCTGACTCGAGTAAATTCGCCGCACTTATCGAAGACGTCCAAGATCGTTCCTCCCGGTTGGGCCTTCGAGGGCATAGGCTCCCGATGTTCCTCCACAGGAGGAATGATTGGACCCATCGGTGCGTAGTTGGATTCAATGCTGATGGTTCAGCCGGCAAGTAGGCAGGCTTCGTCCGTCATGCTCAATGAGGGGGAACGGCAGATTACCCCAACGTCACGTGGGCTGTCATGAGGTTGTTCCCCGAGAGTCTTGTTTTCGCAACACTGATGAGAAGGCATGTGAGTTCTGTTTCTGGCCGCTTACGCCGCGATTCAGGGTCTCGGGTGTCGCCGGAATGATCATTCGGCTAGCATGTCCCGCGGGGCCCGTAATCGATCGATTCAAAACATTCTGGTGGAGTCTCAACAAGTAGACATGTCGCGAAACGAATCGAAAATACAGCCGGGTTTGATTCCGCGTTTGTTGTCTGCGGTGCTCGTCGTGGTGCTCGGATCAATCGGATTCGTCGGTCTAGCTACACCGTCCGCGGCGGAGGACGCCGCAATACTCGATCCGGGTTCGGTGGCATTCGATGACCTTCTCAGCGACGAGTGGGACGACGCTCCGACCGGCTATCCGGATCCATTCGAGGACACGAATCGGAGTGTCTTCGATTTCAATCGTGGAGTCGATAAATGGGTTCTCGATCCGGTCACGAAGGCCTATCGCTCTGTGGTTCCGAAATCTGCCCGTGTCGCAATTTCGCGGGTCTTCATGAATCTTGGGTCCACAAAAATACTGGTCAATGATCTGCTTCAGCTCGAGTGGCTCGATGCGACGACGACCACCGCGCGACTTCTTCTGAACACGAGCATCGGCATAGGCGGCCTATTCGATGTGGCGGCCAATCTTGGCATGGAAAGCCATGAGTCAGATTTCGGCCAGACTCTCGCGCTCGCCGCAGTGCCCAGTGGGCCCTATCTCGTTCTACCCCTGTTAGGGCCGGCCACAATTCGAGACGGCCTGGGAAAGGTGGTCGACGGATTCTTTCAGCCGACGTATTACCTCATTGGACCCGCGGATCTGTTCGTCGGACCGACGGAGATCCTTCTCTACAGCGGTAGCTCGGGAATCAGTACTCGCGATCGCCATTTTCTCGAATTGAAGGCGCTTGAGGAGAGCAGCATCGATTTCTATTCGGCTCTCCGAAACGGCTACTACCAGAAGCGTATCGACGAGATCTGGGGAAACCGAGAAGAACATCGAACGTCACAAGAACCAGGCCTGGATTAGAAACGCTTCGGCCATGGCCGCCCTTCTAGGGCTAGCCCTCGATCGAGTCCTTCGACTTTAGATCAGCAATCTTATCTTCGACGGATTGGACAAGACTCGCGAAACCGTCTCGTTTGAGGGTGCTTGAGTATTCCGAGCGTCGAAGAGCGAGTTCACTCACAGAGCCATTGAGGAAGACATCGATCACCCGCCAGACGCCATCACGTTGGATTAGTCGATAGTTCAACTGGACATCCTCGTCATCTGGAATCACGATTTTAGTGAGAACGACGCGGGTTCCGCTTGCCGCGTCTTCTGCTCCAGTCGTGACGAACTTCTCACCAGTGAATCCTGTAAATCGACCGGCATAATTTGCGCAGGTAAAATCCTTGAACGTTTCGACCCAGCGCGTCTTATCTTCGTCCGAGAGCTTCCGCCAATGCCGACCCACAGTCTTGCTCGCCATGAATTCAAGATCAAAGGTCTTCGACATCAGTGGCGTCAATTGATCAATACGACCCTGTATCCCAAGCTGATTTGCATGCTTCATGATCTCGAGCAAGCCTGCATGGAACGCTTCGATCGTCTCTCCTGGTGAAGCCACTGGTGATGGCGCAGGCGACTGGGCCGATTGGTCCGTAGTCGATGCCGCCGCAACCCCCGAATTCCCTGTAGCCTCGTCTGCGCGAGCGCTGGATGCGGTCGTCGACTGAATTCCAGACGCAGTCAGGAGCAAGATGGCAATGCCAAATAGAGGATGGGTCTTCTTGCGTGTCATCACGATGTCAGTTCTTCGGGACCAATGCCTTCATACCGAAAGAATTCGGAGCGGAGCCATTTCGTCACCATATTGAAGGGAGGTGCAGGGGACTGTTCCTAACCAAGTCTAGCAGCCTAGCCGCTCCCCATGGGCATCCCCCAAAGCTTTTGTGCGACAGTCGCGTCAGAAGCGCCGCAAGCGCGCACCCGGGACGCGATGGGAATATCCCATCTGCGACTCGGATGGTTCTAGACATTCCGGATGTGCGTACCCTCGCTGCGGCCCGAAGTTTCACCAATATCTTGATGCGAAAGGTTGATGTCGTTGGATTTGTCGGCGGATGGACTCACGATTGGACTCCTTCTCGTTTCCGCGCTGCTTCACGCGAGCTGGAACGCCATGTCAAAGGCAAGCGGGGACCCGCTCATCAGCATCACCATCATCATGGCCACCGGTGGCGTTTGTGGGTTGCCGCTGATGATCTGGTTTTCTCTGCCTGGACCGGAGACTTGGAGGTGGTTGCTTCTATCGGCGTGTATCCATTACGCATATCAACTCTCCCTGATTCGAGCCTATCAACTCGGTGATCTCAGCCAGATCTATCCGATCGCCCGTGGGCTGGCGCCTCTCGGCGTCGCGTTTCTCGCGGCTATGGGGGCAGGGGAACTCTTGGAGCCTGGCCAAATTTTCGGACTGGCCCTGGCTGCGATCGCGATTGTTTCGTTAGGCGCTTCGGGCAGTCGGGGGATGGTTCCGGGAAGGGAGGTCTGGCTGGCCGTCTTCACGGCTGTCATGATCGGCGCGTACACCTACTCCGATGGTCGCGGCGTTCGTTCAGTGGATCAGGCTGGGAGTTTCATCGGTTGGTCGTTCTTTCTCGGTTGTGTTCCGATGGTTTTGACTACGCTCATCGTTCGTCGTCGAGATGGATTTGCGGTTCTTCGTCAACATGCGCCACACGCAATCGCTGGTGGGTTGATGGCCACGTTTGGCTATTCCATCGCGTTGTGGGCGCTTTCTCGGGCACCGATGGCAACGGTCGCTTCCTTGCGAGAATCCAGTGTGCTCTTTGCGGCCGTCATCGGAACGCGAGTTTTGGGTGAATCGTTTGGCCGACGGCGGATCATTTCGGCAATCGTACTCGTGATAGGACTCATCATGGTCCAGCTCCGATCGCTCTAGAACGCGAGTCGCTGAAGGCGACGCCCTATCGTACTGCATCGTTGATTCCACGTTGCAGACCCCCGCCGGTCTCAGAACGCCTGCGCTAACCTGGCGACCTGTATGGACCGATGCATTCGTTCGAATGCATAGTTCGAATGATGAATGCTCAACGTAGACATCAACGTGAGCTTGTCCGTACGAACGTGCAGACTGAACTGAACGAGAACGCAAAAGCAGGAGAGCCACATGACCGCAATCGAGACGACCGCCGAACTCGTGACCAATACCTACGCGAAGATCAATTCGAATCTCGAGGTCGTGCGCGAGCGGCTGAATAGACCTCTCTCCTTTGCGGAAAAAATCCTCTTGGGTCATCTCGATGATCCCCGCAATCAGGAACTCAATGCCGGGGACTCGTATCTATTATTGCGGCCGGATCGAGTCGCCATGCAGGACGCGACGGCCCAGATGGCGCTTCTTCAGTTTATGCAGGCCGGCCGGGACGAAACTGCGGTGCCCTCGACGGTTCATTGCGACCACCTGATTCAGGCTCATCTTGGTGCCGACGCAGACATGACTACGGCGCGTGACGTGAACTCTGAGGTCTATCGCTTTCTGGAGACCTGTGCGGCGCGTTACGGGCTGGGATTCTGGGGGCCTGGCGCCGGAATCATTCATCAGGTCGTTCTGGAGAAATATGCATTTCCCGGTGGCATGATGCTGGGGACCGATTCGCATACTCCGAACGCGGGTGGGCTTGGCATGTTCGCTTGCGGAGTGGGTGGAGCCGATGCTGTCGATGTCATGGCAGGATTTCCATGGGAGGTTCTCTACCCCAAGCTCGTAGGTGTTAGGTTGACTGGGCGGCTATCAGGTTGGACTTCGCCCAAGGATGTCATCCTGAAAGTCTGCGATCTCTTGACCGTCAAGGGCGGTACGAATCGAGTCGTCGAGTATTTCGGAGATGGCGTGGCTTCGTTGTCCTGTACGGGCAAGGCGACGATCACGAACATGGGCGCTGAGTTGGGCGCAACCACTTCGATCTTCCCCTTCGACGAGCGGATGGCGACGTATTTGAAGGCGACGGAGCGCGGAGGCCTCGCAGATATCGCGGCCGCCAATATGGACCTACTCACGCCCGATGAAGACGTGATCACGAATCCAGACGGCTATTTCGATGAGATCATTGAAATCGATCTGTCGTCGCTCGAGCCCCATATTGTTGGGCCGCATACGCCCGATCTGGCACGCCTCGTTTCAAACATGGCTTCCGATGCAAAAGAAAACGGCTATCCGATCAACCTTTCGTCGTGCCTGATCGGGAGTTGTACGAATTCGTCGTATGAGGATTTCTCGCGGGCGGCAGACATTGCGGCTCAGGCTTCGAAGCATGGCACCAAAGTCAAATCAACACTTTTCTGTACGCCTGGATCCGAGCAAGTCGATGACACTGTGACCCGTGATGGTCAAAAGGCGGCACTCGAAGCGATTGGCGCAACGGTTCTCGCGAATGCATGTGGCCCGTGCATCGGGCAGTGGAAGCGGGACGATATCGAGGCGGGGCAGTCCAATTCGATTCTGAGCTCGTTCAATCGAAACTTCCCGAAACGCAACGATGGAAATCCGCAGACCCTCTCCTTCATTGGGAGCCCCGAGATTTGCGTGGCCTTTGCCCTTGCCGGGACGCTCGATTTCAATCCCATGACGGACGAACTCGAGGGGGCGGACGGAACGCGATGGCGGCTCGCTCCACCCGCGCCCGCGCCCGAAATTCCCGCGAACGGATTCGAGATCAGCTTTGGTGGCTATCTCGATCCGCCGGAGGTGGCTGCTCGTGCTGCCGTCGATGTCGAGGTCAGTCCGACGAGCGAACGACTTCAGCTCCTGACGCCCTTCGCCGAATGGGACGGAAAGGATTTCGAGAAGCTTCCTCTCCTATTGAAAGCGGAGGGCAAATGCACGACGGATCATATTTCGATGGCGGGACCCTGGCTGCGATTTCGGGGTCACCTCGACAACATCAGTGACAACATGTTCATCGGCGCCATCAATGCATTTACCGGCGATGCCGGCGTCGGGCTGAATCTCGAATCTGGCGAGCGGGGAGATTCATTCCCGGCGATTGCTCGGGACTACAAGAAGCGTGGGCTTCGCTGGGTCGTGGTCGGCGATGAAAATTACGGTGAGGGTTCGAGTCGCGAGCACGCGGCGATGGAGCCACGTCATCTCGGTGCGGCTGCCGTGATCGTTCGAAGCTTTGCGCGTATTCATCAGGCCAATCTCAAGAAGCAAGGTGTCTTGCCGCTGACCTTCGCGAATCCCGCTGACTACGACTTGGTGCAGGAGACGGATCGAATCAGCATTATTGGGCTCGAGTCGCTGGCACCGGATCGGAATCTCGAGATGGTGGTCCACCATGCCGACGGCACCGAAGATCGTTTTGAGGTGGAACAGACGCTGAATGACGAACAGATCGGTTGGTTCCGGGCGGGTTCAGCACTGAACCTGCTTCGCGATGCTTCGACGGAGTGAGGCGTACGCAGAAGAATTGATTCTTTGTCGGAAGCCGCTCGCTTAGTCTTCAGTCTGAGGAACGAATATCTCGCTGAGCCAGGCCCGTCCTGCCGGAAAGGCGAGTGGGATCGCCAGCATGAGAAGGAATGCGCCGGACGCGGTCAGCATGTTGGCCAGCGTGACGTTGACGAGCGAGTTCCCAAAATAGGCAAAGATCGAAGATCGGATCGAGCCACCGACAAAAGCGGCGATGACGAAGTTGGGAACCGGCATCGGCGTGAGCCCGGCGGCGGCTTGAATAGGCGAGAGCGGAGTAATCGGGTAGCCGCAGGCAACTGCGAGGGTCATCGCGCCCGAACGACGGCCGGCAAACTCGAGGATGCGTTTTGCACGTGGCCCGATTCGTCGCTCGATTGCATCGCGTCCGGCATAGCGTGTCGCGAGGAAGAGAATCAGACCTGACATCATCAAGCCCACTCCCCCTACGACGGTCCCGACGAGTGTTCCAAAGCAGAGGCCGGCCGCGATGAGAACGATCTGGGAAGGCAGGGCGAGGAGTGAGCGGCCCGCAATCACGAAGACGAAGAGAATCGGGCCGGTGTTGCCGAGGCTTTCAGCGAAATGGCGAACGGATTCGACACTGAGATCGATCCCGAGCTGATTTCGCATCCAGCCACTGAGGAAGACGACGGCTGCAAGCGCAGCGCCGACGATGAATAGACGTTTTGCGGTCGAAGGCATCTCCTAGAGCGTAACCGGTCCGGCGAGCGAAGCGACTTCGGTATCGTGCGGTCGAACCGACGTCATCGATCGTGACGTCATGGACGGAAAAACTTTAGAGTCGTCGTTTGAGGTCGATATGGCAGGCAATAACAGCCCAGGCTTGTTCCAGGCCATTCGATTCCGATGCGCAGAAGTCACGCGCCGGGCAACTTCAGTGAGCATCGACGATGTTGGCTTGCATCGCTTCGCAGAACGTCTAGCCAGCGATCCCTCCGCGGGAGTCAACCTCGACCCGGCCCGTGACGTCGAGGGGGACGGTTATGAACTCCTGGCGTTTCTCGTCGCATTGGATGCGATCAATTTCGGGTCGGGTTGGTTCCCGCTGCTCCGCAAGAAAGACCGGATGTCTGGTTATCGAACGATTGCCGCCGCTTGCCGAAAGCGGTTCGAGTCGGAAGGGGCCTGGTCGGGTGAAGCGCTCCGAGCTACGACGCCGGAGAGTATGGCTGAGCTACTCGGGCAGGATTTCGATAGTCGTTCGAAGGACCAGGGTGTAAGCGAGTTGATGGGGCTCTATGCCCGAGCTTGGCGTGATCTTGGAGATTGGCTGGCGGAAGAACATGTGGATCGCTTCGACCATTTTGTCGAGGCGGCAGATTATTCGGCCGAGCGAATGGTGCTCGATCTGGCAAAGATGCCGTTCTATCAGGACGTGGCCGGCTACGCGGAATTGGAAGTGCCGTTCTACAAACGGGCGCAGATTACGGTTGCAGATCTGAATCTGGCGTTTGGTTCGGGTCGATTCGGTCGCTTCCACGATCTCGATCAGCTGACGCTATTCGCGGACAATCTCGTTCCCCACGTCCTGCGCTGCGAGGGTGTGCTTGTTTATGCGCGGGACCTGGAAGCGAAGATTGAGTCCGAGGCGCTCCTCGTTGTTGGAACGCGTGTGGAAGTGGAAATTCGAGCGGTTGCTCTCGAGGCAGTGGAGCGACTCGTAGATGCTCTCGAGCGCCTTGGGTCGTCGACAACGGCGTATGAACTCGATGGTCGGCTCTGGAATGCTGGTCAGGCACCGGAGATCAAGGCCCGCCCGCGTCATCGCGCGCGTTCTACCTACTATTGATCTCGGCCGCTCGCCACATCCGTCCTGCTCGGTGCGATTGCCGTCGAGATCCGTTCGAAAACTACACGAGAGCTAGCTTCTGATCCATGAAAATTTTCGACGCCAGTTTCTGGATTGTCACCGGTGTGCTGATCGCGCTTGGTGGTGTTGCGTTCGGGCGGGGTGGGATGCCTTTGTTGAGCGAGGCGCTGACGAATGGGATTCGGCTCTTCGCTCGATTCGGTGCTGTGATCTTTATTTCCTTCCTTGCAGTCGGGCTTGCTGAAACCTTGATGCCCCGAGACTGGGTTTCCGGCGCCCTCGGTGAGGAGTCGGGTTGGAAAGGTCTGGTCGTCGCTACGCTGGCTGGGCTCATCACACCAGCGGGTCCCTATATATCCATGCCTCTGGCCGCTGGCATGCTTCGTTCCGGCGCGGCCCCCGCGACCATCGTCGCCTTCCTGTCGGCATGGAGCCTACTTGCGATTCACAGACTGGTCGCCTGGGAAATTCCGATTCTCGGAGTGTCTTTTGCGCTAACGCGTTGGACACTTTGTCTCGCCTTGCCGGTCTTGGCCGGGGCCTTGGCCCGGATCATTTTTCGCTCTGGATGATGTCCGTGATGGCCTCGTGGATGTTTTTCAGATGATCGGGAGGCAGATCATGTCTATCGAGTGCGATGGCGACGTCGTCCAGCGTCACCGTTGTGACTGACGTGTCGACACAGGCGATGACTAACATCGATATTCGATCGCCGAGAAAGATCAACGCAGGACGGATGACCTTCTCCAGTTGTGAGCGCGCTTGTTCGCGGCCATCGAGGTTGGTGTCGCTGGCTTCGAGCTGTCGCTGGCGGCGCCGACGCTCCTGAATCCATTTTGCCGCTTCAATCTGTGATTGGAAGAGACGCCGAATGGAAGGCCGGGGGGGCGGAGCGATGCCCGCGCTTTCGGCCTCCCGCAAAACCCCGGCGATCGCGGCATCGAGAACGCGCTTTTCACGCGCGATGTCTTCGATTTCAATTTCGAGCGCTTCTTTTGCGTCCGCCACCCCGTCCATGAGAGTGAGGCGCTCATCGAGGCTTGACAGAAGGGCCGACAGCGGGCTTGCCGTTCGCCCGGCCGATAGTTGAAAGCGTTCTCGGAGTGCCTCGAGCTCGCCGCTGGCTTCCGCCCGGAGCAGCCAGCGATTGAATCGTTTGGCTTCGAGGATCTTCGATGGCGCGAACCAGGCCGCCTTTCGATCGCGTGTAAGGGGTCCGATCGCGCGAAGCGGAATTTTCGCCTGGCGTTGCCAATGCGGTGCCTCAAGGCTGTCTGTGAGGACTGCGTCCACGCGACCCTCTGTCAGCTCCTCAAGAACGCTTTGGTTGTCGGGGATGGCGACGATGGTGGTACGAGAAAAGAGACGGCGAGCAACTCTTTCGAGGTGTCCGCCGGCATTGACCGCGAGTCGACGGGTGGGCTGGTTGAGATCCTGGGAAGATCCGACGGTCGAGTTTTCCAGAACGAGCGCGACGGCGCCGCTGGTCGTGAGGGGCAGACTGAATCGGCCGAGTCTCGAACGGTCCGGTCGCACCGTCACGCCGGACAGCGCGAAGTCGAAAGCGTTGTCACCGAGATCGGCGGCGAGTTCCGGCCAGCGAAAGCGAACCCACTGCAGATCCATGGCTCGGGCTCCGCTGTAGGCCTCTGCGACAGCGATCGAGAACCCGGCGGGCCTAGTTTGACTTTTAGGCCACCGGCTGAACGGGTCGTAGTCTCCGCTGGTTCCGACGCGCAGCGTGCCCCGGGGGGCCATCGATTCTGGATCGCCTGAGCCAATGGGTTGGATTCCGCATCCGAGGAATAGAACGAAAAACCAGAACGCGATCGCGTAGGTTGTTTTGGTCCCGGCGAGTTTCACCGGGTGGCCAAAAAGATTCGCCATAACAAAGGCTTGGAATTCTCTTGGCTATCCATTCGTGACGCCAGATTTTCTTGACCGCAAAGGGCACCTCTCCTATTCTGCGCGCCCGCTGCTCCGAGCGCATCGGCATCGGAGTTCACCCCAAATGCATCTACTGCGGATACGCCACCTCGTCTCGATCGAGCGCACCCACGAATCAGAGTCTGTTCTGGCATTCGTCCGGTCCGGATAAAAGACGGACCAGCTGCTCTCTTGGACTTCGTGACTAAATCCTCGTCAACATCGGGGTCCCCGATCGTGCCGCGATCAGCGATTGAATTATAAGGTAGTAGAACAGGAGACGCGTCATGCTGACACTCGATGAAATTGAATCTGGACTCTTCGTGACGCACAAGAATACCGGCCTCCGTTACAGCGTCGTAGAGGCCGAAGAAGGTGAGGTTCTCCTTTCGCCCGAGCAAGAGGGACTTCAGGATCTCACCGTCGCCCTCGATCTCTTCCGAAATGAATTCGTCGCAACGGACCGCTTCCGAGCACCGGGTGGTCGCCGTGGCGGTCGCGGTCGCAAGCGAACACCCACCGCTGGCGGAGGACCGGCTGCGGCTCCGAGCGGACCGAAATGCCGTGGTAAAATCAAGAAGATGGTTCGCGATCGCGGCTTCGGCTTCATCCGTGGCGATGATGGAAAGGAAGTATTCTTCCATCGTTCGGGTTTGAACGCGAGTGACTACGACATCCTCAACGAAGGTGATCTCGTCGAGTACGTCGTCCAGGAAGGGCCGCGCGGTGCTCGTGCTGAACATGTTCGACATGCTTCTGCCGAAGCGGTCGTCGCGAGCTGAGTCTTCCACTGTCAACACCCGCCATCATCGACGATCCCAAAGATCTCTCGCCCGAATGGCTGACGAGTGTGCTTCGTCAAAGTGGTCTCGACGTCCATGTCCAATCTATTCGGAGCGAGCCGGTGGGTACCGGCCAGATGGCGCATAACGAACGGATTTTCCTCGAGTATGAAGAAGGCCCAACTGCCGGTCCGAGCACGGTCGTTGGGAAATTTCCTTCGCCGAGCGAGGAGAGTCGAGCCGCGGGCGCTCGTGGCGGCTATCGCGCCGAGACTCTCTTCTACACGCGGCTCGCGCGAGACGTTGCGATCAGAATACCAGAATGCCTGTACGGCGCGATTTCTGCTGACGACACGACGTTTACCCTGCTTCTCGAAGATCTCGCCCCCGCCGTGCAAGGGGATCAGATTGGTGGTGCGAACGATGCCCAGATCGAAGCGTCGGTTCGCAATCTCGCCGGTCTGCATGCTCCGCTCTGGTGTGATTCGAAATTAGCGAAGCTCGATTGGATCACTCAGGGGATGAGCGACGAGTATGCGCTTTATATCGAGATGGGTACGCCCGTGTTCATCGAGCGCTATGCGGATCGGCTCTCCGACGATGACGCCGAGACGTTGCGCCAATTTGCGCGGGGCGTAAGGCAGTGGATGGCGCTTCGGCCGCCGGAATCGACTCTGGTTCACGGTGACTACCGGTTGGACAATTTGATGTTCGAAGGTTCTGGGGATTCGACTTCGGTCACGACCGTCGATTGGCAGACCCTGTCGGTGGGTTGTGCGGGGCAGGACATTTCCTATCTGCTCGGCAATAGCAGCCCGCCCGAGCAGCGGCGCGCACATGAAGCGCATATGCTCGATGTCTACCGTGAAGCAATGGCCGAACTTGGAGTCGAACGCACCGCGGAAGAGATCGCGGCGGACTACCGCTATGGCAGCTTCCAGGGGCCATCGATTACGATGTTAGGCGCTCTTTCGGTTGGTCAGACCGATCGCGGCGATGAGATGTTCATGGCGATGGCGTCTCGATGCACGGCCCAGATTCGCGAATTGGACGCCCTGGACCTTCTCGCGTAGCTGCTGTGCATTTCTAGCCCGAATATCGATGGACGATCGGGAGACGCCTTCCACCGCCGAAGGCCTTCTGCGATGTCCGCAGAACGAGGGGTGTCTGTCGCCTCTTGTATTCGTTTCGATCAAGGCGATTCACGATCCCGAGGGCGACCTCTTCGGAGACACCGGGCGGCGGCACGATCGACGCACGACTACGGCCGCCTTCGATGGCTTGCCTTAGAATGTTGTCGAGCACGTCATAGCTGGGAAGATCGTCCTGATCGAGTTGGTCGGCGGCGAGTTCGGCGGACGGCGGCTTCTCAATCGTGTTCGCGGGAATCCGTTCGCCGTTTCGATTCGCGTGTTCCGCGAGGGCGTAGACATCGCCCTTGTAGACGTCCCCGAGAACGGCGAGCCCGCCCACCGTATCTCCGTAAAGCGTGCAATAGCCAACCGAAAGCTCACTCTTGTTTCCGGTGCCGAGTACGAGTCTATTCTCGTCATTCGAGCAAGCCATCAGGATCGCTCCTCGGATACGGGATTGAATGTTTTGTTGTGTCAGGCCGTAATCGTCCCGCTCACCGAAGAGTTGAGCGAAGAGTTGTATGTAGGATTCGTAGATAGGGCCGATGTCGGCACGTCTGACTTCGATGCCGAGACGCTCGCCTAACTCATAGGCATCGTCGATGCTGTGCTCCGAAGAGAAAGGGCCGGGCATCGCGATCCCCAGCACTCGCGGAGCACCGAGTGCGAGGACTGCGAGATGGGCGGTCACGGCGGAATCGATTCCACCCGAGAGGCCGATGACCGCGTTGGGCGGCAGGTTCTGCTTGAGGAAATAGTCGCGGATTCCCAGAGTCAGTCCGCTCTCGAGCTGAGCGACTGCGGTCGGGTCGTCGACTTCCGCCAGCGGAGTTCCCGCGCCTGGAGGGATTTCGTAAATTGCGATGCCTGTTTCGAAAAGCGGCATGGCCGCGTGAACATCGCCCTTGGCATCGATCACGCAGGAGCCACCGTCGAAAATGAGTTCGTCGTTGCCGCCCACCTGATTGACGAAGACAACGGGTCTTGCATTGCGGATTGCGACTTCTGCCAACATCGCACGGCGTTCAGCCGCCTTTCCTGCATGCCAGGGCGAGGCAGAGGGATTGATGATGAGTTGCGCGCCTCTAGATGTTAGTTCATGAACGGGATCGACGGGGTAGGGCTTGGTTCGAAACCAGGTGTCTTCGCAGATGGCAAGTCCGAGCGAGACATCGAGGCCAGGGACAATGACTGGGGACCAGTCGTCGGTTTGTGTGAAATAGCGCTGTTCATCGAAGACGTCATAGGTTGGTAGGAGCGTCTTGCTGCGCACGGCATGGATGCGCCCTTCAGCAAGCACCACCGCCGCGTTGAGCATGGACTTCGGTTGATCCCCATCGCCCCGCATGACCGCACCGACAACGATCACGATATGTTGTGAGGTCTTCGCGAGTTCATCGAGCTCTGCGAGCTGGTCGTCGATGAATCGATCTCGATCGAGAAGATCCATTGGCGGATATCCGGTCAGCGCCAACTCAGGCAACACGACCAGATCCGCGCCGCCGCCCGCCGCCTGCTCCGCTGCTTCCTGGGCAAGTCGGCGATTTCCGGCGAGGTCCCCGACGGTCGGATTGATTTGAGCGAGGGCGATCTTCATTGGATTGAGCATACCCCGGGCGACTACGCGTGTTCTTGCGCGTTCTTCATTGAAAGTGGGTGAGACGGACTTTGGCCGGCGACCACACACCGCCGCAAGCTACGGAAAATAGACGAAAATCAGTTCACCGCTGCAGGCGGGCTTCTTTTTGCCCTCGAGTTCGAACCGGATACCCAGTCCGAGGCGCATGGCGCCGCCGGGTATGTGACGGACGGTCTTGATCGAAGCGGCCAGGCGAACGCGGCTGCCAGAGAGGACGGGTTCACGGAGCCTCAGTTTTTCGATGCCATAGTTCACGATCTGGGAGCATTTTTCGACGACGATTAACTCGGGCAGGAGGGCTGGGGCCAGAGAGATCGTGAGGTAGCCATGCGCGATCGTTGTGCCGAAGGCCGACTCTCGTTCCGCGCGTTCTCGGTCGACGTGGATCCACTGATGATCGCCTGTGGCGGCCGCGAAAGCATCGATCTGATTTTGATCGATGGAACACCATTGTGTGGAGCCCAAATCGTGGCCTTCGAACACAGCAAGAGAAGCGACGTCGGGAATGATTAGCGGGGTCGCCATCCGGGTCCTTTCGGGTGGAGATGTTCGCCGTCTATACTTGCCCAATTGAACCGGCTTGTGCAACGCATGACTCTCGATTCGGCCGAATTGAGGCATTCTACGCGGGCAGGGCGATTTTTAGGTGACCGATTAGGCGCCGAAATATATAGAGGAGGGTTCCGAGATGACATTCGGCAAGGGTAGTGCAAGCCGCAAAGTTGGGATCGTTATGGTCGTCGCGCTGGTTGCCGGCTATGGGATCAGCGGCCATTTCCTTTACAACGCGGTGATCGGGCTCGATGCGACCGCATTTCCCGCCGGCGAATGGCTCCAGGAAACGTTGGGCAAAGGCATGTCGAATGCGGTCGGGGGAATGTTCCTGGCGGCGGCCGGACTCCTCCTGATCGGCCTGATTGCAGCCGGCTATGCGGGAGTGAGTGGACTTGGTGCAAACGCGGACGGGACGCGTTCTGGCCGACGACGCTTCCTCGCGAGTTCTGCGACGGGCGTTGGCGCTCTGGTCGCGGGCGTCATTGGAACGCTTGGCCATGCCCTCTTCGGTGTCGGTAAAGAAGGCAATGGTTGGTTGGCCGTCAGTGGACAAATCAGCTCGGACAACGGCGTCGTGAAGACCCATGCAACCTGGGACGAAGCCTGGAAGACGGCGCGGGTCGAGTCCTATGGCCGGCTCGGGCGAACCGGCTGGGAAGTTTCGGATACGGTTCTCGGCGCCGGGCGACTTCGCGGCGATGAGGCTTGGAAGATCGTGAATGCCGCTCTCGATCGCGGTGTCAATTACATCGACACTGCGCCCGACTATTCAACCGAAGGGAGCGAGTTGGTCGTTGGTCGCGCCATGCAGGACTTTCCGCGCGACCAGGTTTTTCTCGCAACGAAATTCTGCACGCCCATCGGACATCTGCCTGCTGGGACCGACGTCGTGCGTTACAAAGAAGTCATTCACGACAGCCTTCGCAGACTCGGAACCGATTACGTTGATCTCGTCCATATCCATTCGTGCGACAACGTGGATCGCTTGATGGATGAGAACGTCCATGAAGCATTCGATCAGCTGAAGGCGGAAGGCAAGGTTCGTTTTCTGGGTGTCTCAACGCATACGCCCAGACTCGAACAAGTGGCCAACACCGCAATTGACTCGGGTCGCTTCGACGTCATGATGCTCGCCTATCATCATGGAATCTGGCCGCAGCTATCCGGCATCATCGACCGGGCCCATGACGAACAGGATATGGGCATCGTCGCGATGAAGACGCTCAAGGGCGCGAAACATCGGAACCTTGAGAACTTTCACGACGCAAATACCTATGCACAGGCCGCTCTGAAGTGGGTTCACGCGAACCCTAAGGTCTCCTGCGCAGTGATCTCCTTCTTCGAAATGCAGCATATCGACGAGTATCTCTACGCATCTGGTCAGACGCTGAAAAACGATGACTTTGCCATTCTCGAGCGCTATGACCGTGCGGTCGAGGGATCGTATTGCGCACCGCATTGTGGTGTGTGCCTCGGCAGCTGCCCAGAGAACGTTCCGATCAATGATGTACTGCGGCATCGCATGTACTTCGAGGACTACCGCTCCGAGAAGGAAGCCATGGATCTCTACGCCAAACTCGAGATCAACGCGTCGGCCTGCGAAAATTGTTCCGCGCCTTGTCTCGGCAGCTGTCCGCTGGGTATCCGGATTCGTGAGCGCACGAAGGGTGCGCATGATCTCTTGTCGATGGCCTAATAAGGGTCGGGTCTGCGGGCCCGATCAGGGGGCAAGGCGGTTCATGTGCGTGGCGAGCTCGAAGTCGAGCTCAGTTAGCCCGCCGGCGTCGTGGGTGGTGAGGGATACTTCGACGCGATTGTAGACGTTCGACCATTCGGGATGGTGGTCCATTTTTTCGGCGATGATCGCGATCTGAGCCATGAAGCCGAAGGCATTCACGAAATCGTCGAACTCGAAGTTCCGATGGAGCTTGTCGTTTTCGAGCCGCCAGCCGGGAAGGCCGACCAGGCGGGATTCGATCACCTCATCACTCACAATAGAAGGTCGTGTCATGCCTCAGTCTTCATCTCGATGAATTGCCCGCACGAAGGCGTCATAGAGTGCGCTGAGGATCTGGGCGCGATCGGCGCGACCGTAGACTTCTCGAAAGGCCTTGATCGGGATGATGCCCTTGGCCATGGAGCGATGACCCCCTCCGACGCCCAGGCCTTCGACGACCGCTTTGACGACCTCGCCGGCCGCGCGAACATAACCGACATTGCGAACTGAGAAGACGAGGTTTCGTTCGACCGTCCCAACCGCAACCGCCCATTCGGCCCCTTCGGCCTGGAGCGCCATGTCGGCCACCTGTGGAATAACGTCTTCGCGAACACGTCCGAGCACGAGGATATGAATTCCGTCGCGGACATCGGATTTGGATAGTGCGCGACCCAGTGCTTGCAGGCCGGTGATGGGCAGGGCCGGTCGTTCGATGCGGCGCAAGAGGGCGGGGCTATGTGAGGCATGGAGATAGGCGAAGGACTTCATGTCCTGGTCGCTGGTCTCGCGTCCGAGATATTGAGTGTCGCTCTTGATTCCGTAGAGCAGCGCCGTCGCCAGTCGGGGATTGATCTCGGTGTTCGTTGCGCGGAGGTACTCGGTAAAGATCGTCGACGTCGCGCCATAGCTCACTCGGATATCGCGAATCGTTGCTTCGTAACCGGTCCGCTCCGGATGGTGATCGATGACGACATCGACGTTTTTCAGGCGCTCCGGGGCATTGTCGCCGAAGACATTGGGCTGGACATCGACCAGGACCAACGCATCGAATTCGGAAATCTCGTCTGGGGTAATGACGCGAACCTCGATGCCGATTGCCCGGCAAAGTGCTTGATTCTCGGGTCGTTGAACGTCGCCGAAGGAAATCAGGGGCGCGGTCGTTCGCTTTCGGCCCAGCAGCGCGCGGAGTGCGTAGGCGCTCGCGATGCCGTCGGGATCGGGATCGGGTTGTACGAGTATCCCGACGCGCTCCCGAGGAGCCAGGAGTTCTCGAATCTTTACCACCCTTTGCAGATTGGTGAGGTGGGCGAATTCCTCGTCGATGTCATCGCGAATCAGTGTTTTCCAGCCGGTTCGGCGGAGCGAGGCATGATGGGGGAGGTCATCCTCGGTCAGGCCGTCTGACAGGACTAGGATCGACGCGTCTCCGTCAACCTTTCGGATCTTGCGAATGGCGAGCCGAGTCCAGGGTCCGTCATCGCTGACCAGGGCAAATTCGTCGTCCTCGGCGGGATCGAGCTTGGCAATGGCGTCTTCGTCGAGGCCACCCTGCAAGATCTTGAAGCCGGCTGGACGCGCACGGGTCTCGTTCTCACGCGGTATCCACGTCAGTTCTTCGAGTTCATCCGTCCCTATGCGACTCCAGAGCCTTGCACTCTCGGCTCCATCGCAAATGATGATTCGACGTCCCACACGACCCCCGGCGGTGTTTTACGAGGTCTCGAATGACTTTCCTGTCCAGGTCCGACCTCGGTCTGGCCCCAATGAACGCGCCGACTTGTAGATCGGAGCGTCAGCCGGACAGACGACAGGGCGTCATCGCGAAGGCGGGAAGTTACACCAAGGCTGCGCCGCAGCGACCGCTTGCTTGCGTGTTCACGGAGGGAATCTGGCCCGGGGGGTGGCGATCCGGGAAGTTCGCGTGGCACGCCACACAGCCCGAGAATCGGTAGGATGGGCCGCCCGAGTGGATTGAATTGACGGCCGGCGGAGCTGGCGATCGGGCAATCCCCGCAATCTGGGAGAAACAAGCGTGAGACTGATCAATCAAGCTGGACGCGTGGGTATCGAAGTTGAGGGTCGCTTCATCGATGTGGCTGCGCGCAGCGAGGGTCGCTTCTCGGCAGACCCAATGGCGGTCTTCGCAGATTGGGCGGAGCTTGCCAGTTGGGCCGGCGGTCTCGTTCCGGATTTTTCGGATCCAGCAGTGGATGCCGATCTGTTGGGCCCGCCGGTGCCGACGCCAAAACAGGTCTTCGCCATCGGACTCAATTACAAGGATCATGCGGCGGAAGCGGGTCTGCCACTTCCCGAGTCGCCGATGGTCTTCACGAAATTTCCAACCTGTCTCGTGGGTCCGAACGCGGAAGTGCCCCTGACCTCGGACCGCGTCGACTGGGAAGTCGAGCAGGTGGTCGTGATCGGGCGGGAAGCCAGTCACGTTCCGGCCGCCCAGGCCTGGGATTATGTTGCCGGGTTCATGGTGGGGCAGGACATCTCCGATCGAAGACTGCAGTTTTCGGATAAGCCCCCTCAGTTCAGTCTCGGGAAATCGGCCGAGGCCTTTGGTCCGATCGGACCCGCATTGGTGAGTCTCGATGAGTTCGAAGATCCGGACGCGCTGGTTCTGCGATGTTGGGTCGCGGGTGAGCAGATGCAGGAATCGACGACGACAAATCTCGTTTTCTCGGTTTCCGAGCTGATTGCCTACATCTCTGGCTATTGCCCGTTATTGCCTGGAGATCTGATCTTTACGGGAACCCCCGGTGGTGTCGGGAGCGTTCGAGATCCTCGGCGTTATCTCGTGGCGGGAGAGCTCATCGAGAGTGAGATCGAAGGAATCGGTCGACTTTCGAATCGCTGCATCGAGAAACCAGAGGCTCCTTGAGTCTTGAAACTTGCCCTTCTTGCTCCTGACTCTTTCTTTTTCCTGTCACCCTGTCTCGGACCGAATGGATTTAGTCAACCATGCAGCGAATATTCATAGGCGACGTTCAGGGGTGTGCGGACGAGTTGGACGAGCTCTTGGCTCGCGCATCAGACTCGTTCGGTGAAGAGTTCTGTCTCTGGGTCGCCGGGGATCTCATCAATCGCGGTCCCGATAATCTTCGGCCCCTCGAACGGGTTTGGGAGTTGGTCTCCGCGGGTCGAGCGCAGTACGTGCTCGGGAATCACGAACTGAATCTTCTTGCCGTCGACTTTGGGCTGCGCGAACTCGAACCGAATGATTCTTTTGGGGATGTACTCGAATCTTCGGAGGCCTCGGACTGGATCGATTGGTTGCGTAGCCGGCCGCTCGTTGCATCCGGACGCCTGAGCGAGCAACCGTTTGCGATGTTGCACGCCTCGGCAAGCCCCGACTGGTCCTTTGAGAAGCTCGTCGAAATCGGAGAACAGGTCAGCGCGCGACTGTCGGGTTCGCGCGGTGATGCAATCGAGTTTCTCGCAGCGAACCCGTCGACGGATCCTGTCCGCGACGCCCTCGGACGCCTGACACGATGTCGAAGTGTTTCCACGGAAGGAGCCTGGTCGAGCGCCGAGCCGGAGTCGCCGACTCGAGCCTGGCACCGGGAATGGCTCGATCGAGGTCACGCCTACGGACTCGTCTACGGACATTGGGCTCGTCAGGGATTACACGTCGCCGCGGGACTCCGTGGTCTCGATACGGGCTGCGTCCACCATGGCCGTGGTCGAGACGGATTCTTGACGGCATGGCTTCCGGAATCGAATCCGAGGAATTCGCAGCGGCGGGAAAGCGCCGAATTTGAAGTCCCTGACGATCGTTTCTGGCAGATTCCGGCCCGTCGCCGTTACTATGATCCTGTCGCTTCCACCGCTTGAAATTCTCCGCCGAGACATCGAAACTGACGGGACGGATCCCGCGTCGGTCCGATTCTTTTGACAGAAATCCGATCAAGGAGTTCAAATCATGGCCGCCGTCCTCATTCCGGTGATCTTTCGAGGCCCTACCCAAGGGGAAAGCCGAGTTTCGGTTCCTGAACAGACGACGATTGGAGCCTGCTTCGACGCGGTCGAGGCCGAGTTCCCGGGTCTGCGCGCGCTCGTGATCGACCCCGAATCCGGGGGAATCCATCGGTTCGTGAAGCTCAGCCTGAATGGCGAGGTCCTCGATCGGTCGCCGGGACTGCTGGAAACGGCCGTGGGCGAAAGCGACGAAATCGAGGTGATCGCCGCCATTGCGGGCGGGTAGCCGGGGGCGCCATCACATTCATCGGCCCAGTGGGTCCCGACGCATTGCACCTTTCGCGCGATTAGTGGAATCTATCCCTTCGCCCGTTTTCTGATTCACAACCCCAAGCCTCCGAGGAAATGCAACCATGCCTGGACCCGAGGGAGATCGCCTCCTCTACGTAAACATGACGGACCAATCCACATCCTACGAGCCCTTCCCAGACGAATGGAAGTTGCTCGGCGGTCGAGCTCTGTCTGCGAAAATATTGACCAAGGAATGCGATCCGACCTGCGACGCGCTGGGTCCAGATAATGTGTTGGTGATGGCGCCTGGCGTTCTTTCAGGAACCACGGCACCGACCTCCGGACGAATTTCGATCGGCGGTAAAAGCCCGCTGACTGGTGGCATCAAGGAAGCGAATGCCGGTGGGAATCCCGGCCAGCATCTCATGAAGCTCAACATTCGTGCCGTGGTCGTTACCGGCAAGCCGGCGGATGCGGACAAGCGCTACGGGCTTCGCATCGACGAGGGCGAAGTCTCCGTCGTTGCCGCGGACGACTACAAGGGTATGTGGAACTACGCACTTTGTGAAAAGCTGCTTGCTGACGCACCCAAGACGGCAAGCGTGATCTCGATCGGCCCGGCCGGAGAGCTTGGTCTCTCAGGCGCATCCGTCGCGTGTACGGATCAGGACAAGGAGCGCCGACCCGCGCGTCACGCTGCTCGCGGCGGACTCGGCGCGGTGATGGGTTCGAAGGGACTCAAATGGGTCCTGGTCGACCCCGGTAAGGCACGAGCCAGGCAAGCCGCGGACACGAAGGCTTGGAACGCCAAGAACAAGAGCTCTTCGAAGGACTATCTCGATGGGCCGCAGATGTTCAAGACCGGGACCTCCGGCATCGTTCCACTGGCCAACATGCTGAACACCTTCGTCTACAAGAACCGGACAGAGGGCCAGTCGCCTGACGTCGAGGCGCTCGATGGTGCGCGAATCATCGAGAGCTTTGAGGAGCGTGGCGGCAGCATGCATAACTGCATGACCGGTTGCATCGTGAAGTGCTCCAACATCGTTCATGACAAGGACGGCAACTACAAGACGTCGGCACTCGAGTTCGAAACGCTGACCCTGCTCGGTGCGAGTTGTGCGATCAAAACCTTCGACGAAGTTGCCGACCTTGATCGTCTCTGTGACGAGATCGGGTTGGATACCATCGAGACCGGCGGCGCAATCGCCATCCTGATGGACTCCGGCGGCATGGATTGGGGTGATTCGAAGGCTGCGATCGAATTGCTCAAGGAAATCGCCGAAGGGACGGAGCGCGGCAAGATGATCGGCAACGGCGCGGTTGCAACGGGCAAGGCGCGGGGCCACAAACGTGTTCCCCACGCTCGGGGCCAGGCGATTCCGGCTTGGGATCCGCGTCCGCTCAAGGCGACGGGCGTGACCTACGCGGCGGGCCCGATGGGCGCCGACCATACGGCGGGCCTGATCGTGAACCCGGGACTCGCGCCGGACATGTACGCTCAGGCGTCTCAGGAAATCCAGCTCATCAACATGGTTTGTGACTCCTCGGGCTTCTGCCAATTCTTCCAGCCATCCCTCGATGACATTCGTAGCTATTACGGAACGCTTTACGGCATCGAAGTTTCGCGGGAAGAGATCGCCGACCAGGGATGGGAAGGGCTGCAGGACGAGTGGAATTTCAATGCTGCGGCAGGCTGGAAGGACGAGGACAACGGTCTTTCCGAGTGTCTCGTCGAAGAAGGTATCGGGCCGGACCATGCGATGAAATTTGATGTGTCCCTCGACGTCATCAATCAGTCGAAGGTGCGTTTCCCGGCACGCGAAGAGCTCTTCTCTTCAGCAGCCGCCGGCTGAGCGTTTGCCTCACTGGCTCGATTCGAAGTCCGGGCGGGCAGGGGTCAATCCTCTGCCCGCTTTGGCGTTTCAGGTTCGTCCAGCTGGAAACCCGTATAGAGATTGCGTCGTAGCATCACAAGGAGATTTCATTTGAGAGACGATGTCCGCATGCGCGGATTCGCCGAAAGGGTCGATGTCGAAGTCGTCGATCGTTTTCTCGCCAACCATGTTCGCGCGCTCGATGGCCAAGCCGTTTCCCTTCTCGAATCTCACGGTCGCGTGCTGACGGAAGACGTGATTTCCAAGACGGATGTTCCCGGGTTTAGGCGTTCTGCGATGGACGGTTATGCACTTCGCGGTGAAGAGAGTTTTGGGGCGTCCGCTTATGATGCGATTCGTCTGAAGATCGTTGGGTTGTCCTTGCCCGGCGCTCCCTACGAGGGCGTGCTCGAGAAAGGCGACGCGATTCGAATCATGACCGGCGCGCCGGTTCCCGATTCAGCGGACGCGGTCATCAAAGCCGAGGTGTGTGAAGAAATTGACGGCGAGGTTCTGATCAGCGAAGCCGTGGCTCCCCAGAAAAATATCGGCGCGATTGGTGAGGACATCAAAAGATCCGAGTCCGTTCTTTTTGCGGGGCGGCGACTTCGTCCACAGGACGTTGGCCTGCTGGCGTCCATTGGGTGTGCTTCGGTCACGTGTGTTCGTCGGCCGCGGATTCGATTGGTCGTCACCGGCGATGAACTCTTGCCCGCCGGTAGCACGCCGACTGGAAGCCAAATCGTCGATAGCAATTCCGTTGTTCTCCGAGGTCTGGTTGCTCGCGACGGCGGGCAAGCGATGCCCTTCGAGATCATCCCGGACATTCCCGAGCGAATTCGAGAGGCGATGGATGACACGGACGCGGATGTCGTTCTGGTTTCGGGCGGAACGTCGGTGGGTCAAGAGGATCATGCTCCGCGACTCCTCTCCGAATTGGGCGAGCTCGATTTCCATGGCATTTCGATGCGGCCGTCGAGCCCGACTGGAATTGGGCGAATCGGATCGAGCTTCGTCTTTCTTCTTCCCGGAAATCCGGTGAGCTGCCTTGCGGCTTACGAGTTCTTCGCCGGTCCAACGATTCGCCGTCTCGGAGGACGCAATCCGGACTGGCCCCATCGTCGAGCGCTCGTGCCCCTGGCGCGAAAAATTGTTTCAGAGGTCGGGCGAACTGATTACGTGAGAGTGGCTATTGAGCAGGGGCGTGCGCATCCGCTCGCGACCTCGGGTGCTTCGATTCTTTCGTCAACCGTGCGGGCGGCCGGCGCGGTGATCGTGCCGCGAGAACTCGAAGGAATGGGCGAGGGTGAACGCGTTTCGGTCTTGCTTTACGACGAAGAGGCGACGGCAGAAGGAACTGAAATTTGAAGCAGACTCAATTTCTAGAAGTCGTCGATCGCGATGTGGCGGAAGAGCGCTGGCGTGCCGTTGTCGGAAGGGCATCGCTTGCATCGGAGACGATCCCTCTCGCCGAATCGCTCGGCCGTGTTCTGGCGGAAGACATTCGAGCGACCGTGGACGTGCCGGGCTTCGACCGGTCGAATATGGATGGGTTCGCGGTGCGGGCCTCGGATACGTTTGGCGGATCGGAGGAAGAGCCGGTTCGATTGGTTTTGAACGATGAGATTCTCGCGACGGGAATTCATCCAAAGATCGAGGTGAAGGCCGGGACCGCGACGACGATCGCGACCGGTGGGATGCTTCCGCGGGGCGCCGATTCAGTTGCCCCCATCGAGATCACCGACGTCGATCCCGCAGACTCTGGCGCAATCTTCGTGCGGGCTGGGAGGGTGCCCGGTGCTGCTGTTAGTTTTGCGGGAACCGACATGGGAAGCGGTGAGACAGTTGCTTTTTCGGGAACCTTGCTGACCTCTCGCGAAACCGGTCTGCTAGCCGCGATTGGACGTGAGCATCTGCGTGTCGTGCGTCGACCTCGCGTAGCGGTCCTGTCCACGGGAGACGAGATCGTTCAGCCGGGCGAAGAAATGCGGCCCGGCCTCGTCTTCGACAGCAATGGTCAGATTCTCTGCGATGCGGTGCGAGAGCTGGGCGGTGAGCCGATTTTCATGGGAGCGTTTCGCGATGATGTGGCAGCGTTGCGAAAGGCGCTGAAGGAAGCACTCGTCGATTCGGATGTTGTTCTTTTGTCCGGGGGAACATCCAAGGGCGAGGGCGATCTGAACTCGATCGTCGTCGGAGAGCTGGAGCCTGGAATCCTGGTGCACGGTGTCGCGCTCAAGCCGGGTAAGCCGATCTGCCTCGCTGCGCAGGGTGAGAAGCCGGTCGTCATTTTGCCAGGCTTTCCGACGTCTGCGATCTTTACGTTTCATGAGTTCGTTGCCCCACTTCTGCGAGACATGGCAGGTCTGCCTGATGAAACGCGAGAGACGCGCTCGGCACGACTCGCAATCAAGACCCAGAGCGAGCGCGGACGACTCGAATATCTGTTAGTCGGTCTGGTGGGGGGAACGGGGGAATCGGAGGATGTCGGTGATGATGGCTCGCTATCCGCCTACCCGATGGGGAAAGGAAGTGGGAGCGTCACGAGCTTCAGTCGCGCCGATGGCTTCGTCCGAATCGACCGGAACACCGAGTTGGTGGAAGCGGGCACGAAAGTTGAGGTCACCCTGATCGGACGTGAAGTGCCGGTCGCAGACCTCGTAGTCATTGGAAGCCATTGCGCCGGTCTCGATCTGATCGCCAGCGAATTGTCGCGCCACGGCCTGCGGGTGAAACTACTTGCTGTCGGATCCCATGGCGGACTCGCAGCGGCCGCTCGTGGTGAATGCGACCTGGCACCGGTTCATCTTCTTGATCTCGAAACGAATCGCTACAACGAGCCGTTTCTGACTCCGGGCTTGAAGCTGATTCCCGGGTATCGGCGGATGCAGGGACTGGTGACTCGCCTTGAGGAAACGCGTGAGATTTCGACCGTAGTCGAGGATGAATCGCTTCGTATGGTCAATCGCAATCGAGGGGCTGGCACTCGGGTCTTGATCGATCGCCTCCTCGGAGAACGCCGTCCCGCCGGTTATCCCTACGAGCCTCGATCCCACTACGCGGTGGCTGCTGCGATTTCCCAAGGCCGAGCGGACTGGGGTATTACGATCGAAACGGTGGCTGCGGAAGCTGGCCTACGTTTTCAGCCCATTCAAGATGAACACTATGACTTCGCTGTTCCGGAGTCGCGCTGGAACCGGCCGGCACTGCGTCTGCTTCGGGAATGGCTCGACGACGGGAACTCGAAACTTCGTCGAGTACTCGAGGCAGCCGGCTTCTCGAAGGACTGATTCGCGTCAGCAGTCGACGGCCCCGCGACCGAGGCGCAGGCGCGATTCCGGATGGAATTTGGCTGCGACGAACTGCAGGGATATCTCTTCAGTCGTCCTTTGCCGCCAGGCGACTCCAGGGCGTTCTCGCACTCGAACTCGAAGCGAAAGAGCGAAAGAACCGAGGGGAGGGTGAGTCGGTTCTCGTCTGCCAAGAACCATCCCCGACGACTGATTGAATCCAGCACGTTGCCGCCCGACAGACTGCGCGGTAAGTTTAATCGACCCTAATGGACTCCCCCCTCCTAATCAGTCCCTTGAAACCCACTCAAAACAAGGCGATCGGCGAGTGTTGATCGCGCGTGGCCAACCCTTCTCTTTGGAGGCGTGTTGATGGCGATCGTTGGTGCGATCTTGATCATCGTCGCGTGCCTGGCGGCTTCTGCATTTTTCTCGGGTAGCGAGACCGCGCTCTTTCGGCTGAGAGCGCACGACCTGGACGGCGACGACAAAGAAGCAATTGGACCTGCCGATGCCGCAGTGCGCGACTTGACTCAGTCATCTTCACGGTTGCTCGTGACGATTCTGCTGGGCAATAACGTCGTCAACATTCTCGGCGCTGCCGTCGCCTCCGGTCTGGCCATTCACTATCTCGGCGTCGAGCTGGGTATCCCGGTCGCGACCTTCGTCATGACGGGATTGGTCCTGGTTCTCTGCGAAATTCTCCCGAAGGCCATTGCCGCACGGCATCCTCGGGGCGTCTCTCGCGCGGTCGGACTTCCGCTCTATCTCTTCCACAAGATGTTGCGCCCGATTCACGGACTTTTCGATCGTGTCATCGAGCCCCTGGTTCGACGGGTGACTGGGGGAATCGATAGCAATGAATCGATGGGATCCGAGGAAGTGCTTCGTCTGGCTCGCGAGGCGCTCCAAAACGTCGACGATGCGGGTTCTCCCCTGGCGATCATCGGCGCAACTTCGAACGCGGCAGAGATGGACGTTTCTGAAATCATGGTGCCGCGGACCGAAATCGAAGCCTACCCCACTGATACTCCGGTTTCGGATCTCATCGAGAAGATGCTCGAGGGGCGCTACACGCGGGTGCCCATCTATGAAGATACGATCGACCACGTGTTGGGCGTGATTCATCTGAAGGACTTGATCAAGCTCGCGCGGGCTGACGGCAAAGAACTTTTTGGAATCGTCAAGCCCGTCCTACGTGTCCCGGAACGTAAGCCGATTTTGCGTTTGTTGACGGAGATGCAGCGGGCGTTCTGTCACGTTGCGTTGGTGAAGGACGAGTTCGGTGTGACCCAGGGTCTAGTCACCCAGGAAGATATTCTCGAGGAGATCGTCGGAGAAATTCGAGACGAATTCGATTCTGAAGAATTGTTGATGATTCGGAAACTGCGCGATGGGAGCCACGAGGTTCTGGGCCGCATCAAGGTGCTCGACTTCAATCGAGAAACGGGCTGGCAGGTTCCGGCGGAAAAGGGCGATACGATCGGTGGTTTGATCTTCAACACGCTGGAACGTGCGCCGCGTAATGGCGAATGGGTTGATGTGCCTGGCTACAGGCTTGAATGCATCGATGTTTCGGGGAGTCGAATAACCCGTGTTCGGATCATCGATTTGTTCTACGTAAATGAAGAAGCTGGCTCCAAGGAATCTAACTCCCGCTCTTAGTTCTTGGTGAGGGCGACTCGCTCAGCGAACCCGACGCAGAGCCTGGGACTTGATGATCAGATAGACGTTCGAGCCGGGGCGGAGAGAGAGATCGCTGACGGCGTGAGCCGTTAGTTTGGCGACGAGCCGCTCTCCCGTGACATCGACGGCGACCCGCGCATCCTCGGCCTGAACGTCAATTTGCACAACCCGACCCCCAACGACATTGCGCGCCGAGATCCGGCTCGGCCGATCGAGTGACACCAGAATATCTTCCGCACGAATTCCGATCGTTAGACTTTTCCCGACCTCGAGTGGCCAGGGCGTTTCGAGGGTCAGCCCGGCCGCTGATTCGACGCGCCGCGACATTCCATCGTCCGCCTGACCATCGCTCCGGCCGATCATTTCGAGCACGTTTTCGACACCGATACCCGAGGCGAGCGAATGAACAGACTGACTCCAGAGCGTTTCCTTGGGAGGGCCCTGGGCGATCAATCGGCCGCGGTCGAGTACGGCAATTTCGTCCCCCAAGAGGATGGCTTCGTCGGGATCGTGGGTGATGTAGAGAAGTGGTAGATCGAACTCATCCCGAATGCGCAAGAGATAGGGAAGGATTCGCGAACGAAGTCCGACATCGAGAGAAGCCATCGGTTCATCGAGCAGGAGTGCCCGCGGCCGAGTGGCGATCGCGCGGGCCAGCGCAACTCGTTGGCGTTCGCCGCCGGATAGCCCCTCGACATTCCTCTTGAGGAGCGACTCGATTTCGCAGACCTCGATGGCTCGGGAAATCCATTGCCCGTCTTCGTCGTCTCCTTCTTTTCCTCGTCCCCTGGCTGATCCAAAGCGGATATTTTCTTCGACGGAACGATCGGGGAAGAGGGTTGGTGATTGCGGCACCCATCCGAGGCGGCGCTCGTGAATTGGGCGGTTGACCCCGATCTCACGGTTTTCGAGCCATGTCCCGGCGAGTCGGATGCGTGCTTTCGCCGTCGGCTCAAGGCCTAGCAGTACGCGAAGGAGTGTCGTCTTGCCGGAACCGCTCGCACCAAAAAGAACCAAAGATCGCGCCTGCCATTCAAATCGAATGTCGAGTTGAAATTCATTGCGGTCGAGACGGACCTCGATGAGAGAAATCTGGCCTTCAGTCATTTCGGCCCCGGTCGAAGCCAGCGCTCGGCGACGAGCATGCTCGCGAGCGCGAGAATGAAGGAGAGGCCGACGAGGATGCCCGCTCCCTGGTCATCGCCCAATTGAATCCTTGACCAGATGCCCAATGAGAGTGTCTCAGTTCTTTCCGGGATGATTCCAGCAATGACGGCGGTGGCACCGAACTCACCCAATGCGCGCGCAAAGCAAAGCAGGGAGCCGTAGAGCAGTCCGCGTCTCGCGAGAGGAAGGCTGACACGGAAAAATGTCGCAACCGGTGAGGCACCCAGAGTTCGAGCCATTTCCTCATAACTCGAGTCGATTGCCGCAAAGCTTTGTTCGGCACTTCTCGCCAGGAGAGGAAAGCCGACGACGGCCGCCGCAATGACGGCTGCACTCGGAGTGAAAATCATCTCGACTCCAAGCCACTGCCAGAGCGGGGCGAGCGGGCTCTTCGTTCCGAAAAACCACAACAGCGCAAGTCCTACGGCGACCGGTGGCATCACCATGGGCAATGAGATCATGGCGCGAATTAAACTTGGGAGAGGAACGCGATGACGCGCGAGTGCGTAGCCGATGAGAATCGCGAAGGGTAAACACAATGTCGTCGAGAAGAGGCCGACTCGGAGCGTGAGCCAGAAGATGGTGAGATAGGTTTCCATAGCTAGAGAGGGTTCAGCGAGAATGAGGGGAAGAATCCTGCGCGGACCAGCTCACTGTGGAGAAGGGGACTGCCCCAGGCGGCCAAGGCGCGATCGATCGATTCGCAATTGGGTGCGCGCTGGGTACGCGCTGCGACATAACGAATGCGCGGGTATTCCGAGGGATCAATATGCCCAAGTACGGTTGCCGTCTTGGCCAGCCGCAAATCACTTCGATAGATGATGGCCAGATCGACGAGGCCAGCATCGACGGCCGCCAGTGTTGCTCGAGCATTCTCGGTCTCGACGATCTTGCCGCTCAGATACTTGAGCTGGCCTTGGGAGGTGAGCCACGCTCTCGCATAACGCCCGAGTGGAACGGCGCGAGAAGGAATGGCGATTCGAGCGATGTCGTTGGCATCGAATCCAGCAAGGCCGACGCGATCGACCGACTGGGCGTCGTCGGCCGCGTTGGGAGGGGTGTGCATCCGGCTCTCGCGAGCGACGAGGGAAAGCCGCCCGGTTGCAAATTCAAAAGCCGACCCTGGAACCAGGAGTTCTCGGGTGATCAGGTCGTCCACAATGTTCGCATCAGCTGAGACGAAAACATCGATGGGTGCGCCCAGGGTCAGTTGGCGGGCATGGGCGCTGGAGGCGCCGAAGATGGGCTCGACGAGGACGTGGGGATTGTGGTCGAGAAGGGACTGAATGAGAAAAACCGAGAGCTCACGCAGGCTGGACGCAACGGCCATTCGTACCGGTCGGTCAAGACAGCCATTTGAGGTCTGCGGGGTCCCGTCGTCCTGGCAGGCCAGGCACAGCAGTCCGAGCGTGCAGAAGATCGCGAACGCGCGAAATCGGGCCGTTACACGCGACATGGCGAGAGCCCTGAAGACATGGGCCTAGCCTAGCCCAAGGCCAATTCCTCAGCCCAGGTCCAGACCCGGACCCAAGCCCAAACCACAGTGGCCTGGCTACATGCGTATTGGGCTGGTCGGCGTGGGCGTGAAGTCATACGATCACGGGCTTCGATTTCCATCTACGGGATTCGCTTGGTGATCCAACGAATCGATTTAATTCTCCCCAATGCAGTTGGAGTCAACCTTGTCAGATCAAACCACGGACGCCTCGAAGGACGATTCGGAACCGCTTCCGCGAGACCGGTCCGCGAGTCTCGCATCGACGATCCGTGGACCGATTCGCGTGACTGGATTGTCCTCCGGAGGCGAGGGAGTCGGTCGAATGGCCGACGGACGAGTGGTCTTCGTTGAAGGCGGAGTGCCCGGTGACCTTGTCGAACTCGACGAGGGGACGATCCACAAGAAGCTGGCGCGTGCGAAAATCGGGAATCTACTCGAGCCGAGTCCCGATCGCGTCGAACCGCGCTGTGCACATTTCGGTCGCTGTGGGGGATGTCTCTGGCAACAGATTGATTATGCCGCTCAGCTCCGTGCGAAGGCGGCCATGGTGACCGACGCGCTCGAGCGAATTGGAGGTTTCGCACCGATTCGCAATCTCGAGGTCATCGCCTCTCCCGACCCCTATGCGTACCGGGCAAGGGCGCGATTTGTCGAATCCGACGGCGGCGTTGGCTATCGGATTCGGGGATCGCGGGAAGTGGAAAAGATCGACCAATGTCCGGTCCTGATCCCGACAGCGCAGGAAGGGTTAGGTCAACTTTCTCGGTCCGTTGCGGATGCGAGTATGCGCCTCAAGGATTCGAACAACGATGTTGCGGAGGCGCAGCCTTCGAAGTCCGCGCGAAAGGCGCGGCGCAGTATGGAATGGATTCTGTCTGCGGGAAAGCGCGACCCCGCGATCATTCAAAAGGTCGTTGGTCGTCGTGAACCGAAGGGGAAGATTGATTCGATTCAGATCGAAGTTCTCGGGGAGTCACTGCGCGTCAGCTCGGTGAGTTTCATGCAGGGGAACGCACTGCTCTGGGATAGCTTGGCCGAGACCGTATGTCGTCTGGCCGATGCAGTGGCGGAATCGAAGAAACCGAAACGCTTCGTGGAACTCTACGCGGGCATCGGTTTCCTCACGATCCCGCTGGCCCGTCGTGGCTACTCGGGTATTGCGATCGAGAGTGATCGATCTGCCGTTTCGGATCTCAGCTTCAATCTCGACAAGAACGGACTCGCAAAGGAAGTCAAAGTCATTAGGGGCCGCGTCGAAGCACGCCGTGACCTCGCAAAGCATTTCGGATTCGCAGACTTGTTAGTCGTCGACCCACCCCGCGCCGGCCTCGACAAAAACGTCCGAGAAGCCATCGCCTCCAACGGCCCCGGCGGGCTCATTTATGTCTCCTGCGATCCCGCGACCCTCGCCCGAGACTTGAAGCCCCTCATCGCTGCCGGCTACCAACTCACCGCAATCCGCGCCCTGGACCTCTTCCCCCAAACCCCCCACATCGAAACCATCACCCACCTCACCCGAACCTCTGTCGCGAAATAACCCGTCGTCGCAGGTCTCGAAGTCACGAGAACTCCAAGCCAGCAATTCGCGCTGGTTTGCCAGCGCTTTCGAAAGTTCGTGAAGGTAGACGCGTGGATTTCGCGCTCATCGAGGGGAGGAAGCGCAGCTTCCGAGTGAAGCGCAGCTGTGGTCACCCGCAGCGGGTTTTCACAACGAACAGTGAACGCGCGAAAGACACATACCTTAGGGTTCGATGAGGCCGTGCCTTAGGGCGTATCGGACTAGCTCTGTGGCTTTGCGAACGTTGAGCTTCCGCATCAAACTCGTTCGATGCGCCTCGACCGTTTTCGTGCTGATCGAGAGTTCGACCGCAACTTCTTTGGCCGAGAGACCATCCGCAATGAGATGGAGAACTTCTCGCTCTCGCGCGGAGAGGAGTGAAAACGGCCCTTCTGATTCAGGTCTGGGTGCGCGGAGCTGTTCAACGATTTCTTTTGCGACAGCGGGGCTGAAATAGCTTCCGCCATTCATCACCTCTCGCACAGCGGTGACGATTTCCGTCGCCGGTCCGTTCTTGAGAACGTAACCATCGGCGCCTAGGGAGACCGCACTTTGGATGAAGGGCGGATCGCTGTGAACGGACAGGAGGATGACCTTGGTTCGTGCGTGTTCGGACCGAATATGATCGAGAGTTTCGAGCCCGCCTAGCTTCGGCATCGTGATGTCGAGTACGACGACATCCGGATCGGAACTCGCGACTTGACGGAGCACTTCGCGTCCGTCCGCTGCCTCGCCGCATACGTTGAAGTCGGGTTCGGCTTCGAGCAGCCGACGCAAGCCCTCTCGAACTATCCCATGGTCATCTGCGACGACGATCGAAATCATGCAACGACAATACCTGTTGCTTGGATTTGATTCAATCGGATCGTCGGCCTCTTCGTTCTCGAGGATGACAGTCGTTCTCAGGAAGACTAAAATCCGATCTGTGCAGGCCAAAGGTCCCAGGGTGCGCAAATTGAAGTCTGCGTCCGAACTCCAAGAGAGTTCGCAGGATTCGCGCGTCTCCCGGGAGAAAGTACGGGAGAAGTCGCCGGACACGACCCGCCAGAGTCAGCGAACGCAGTCCCTCGAGAGGGCACAGTCCGGCACTCGGAACGGAGCAGCCAAGTCCCAGTCCCCGCGGAAGGGGAAGCGACGGCCGGGGCTGTCCGGCCAATTCATCTTGTACGTCGAAGGCGCGCGGGATCGCGAAATTCTTGGCTGCTGGGCGCGCCGACTTGATGTTGGGCTCGCGCGCTACATCGAAAAGAATACGGTGATTCTGGGTGGGCGCCGACCGGCCCGCGCGATTTCGGATTTTCGAAAACGTGGCGGCGTTGACGCAGGCTTTTCCGGATTGATTGTGCTCGATCGAGATGATCACCCACATGCGGCGAGCGGTTCAGTTACGCCTGCTGAGAATGGAGATGCTAGTTCGTTGTCGACGGGCAGCGCGAGGGTTGAGGATGGGACGGCGGAAGCTGGGCTCGAACTCTTCGTCTGGGGTCTGCGTCATATTGAGAGCTACCTCCTGGTGCCTGCGGCGATCCGTCGCATGCTCGGCCTCGGCGCAGATGATCGTCGTGTCGAACGTTCGATCGATGAGAGTGCGGTCATTTACAACGGGGGACTGCGGACGTCGGGTACGCCGGCCGCACAACACACCGCACAACACACCACACTCCACGCGAAGCGGATTCTCGGTTCGGGGGGCGCGCTTTCCGAGGCATTGGGAACGGAGCTTCGCGTAGGAGAGATCGCACGAGCGATGCGCTTGGATGAACTCCATGGTGATGTGCACCGGCTCTTTGATCGAATCGGAAGGCTTTCGGGTCTTTCGGTGAAAGGACCAGAGGTTGTGATTCGCTCCCGAGCGGGATTTCCGCGCAAGTGATCCAGGGCGCGATGGCTCAGGGATCGAGGGCGTCGCGCAGGATCGGTCGCCGCACGGATTCGGCGCTTTGTGGGTGCTTGCGAAGATCGCTGAGCAGCGTCAGCGCACGCTTCAGGAAGAGCACTCCGATGAGCACATGCATCACCAGGAAAATCACGTTTGTCCAGAGGGCGAATGCATAGAGCGTGGGCTCATCTCCGTAGCCATGGAAGACGTTCGCCCAGACGATCTCGCGGGTTCCAAAATTTCCGAATGACGGAAGTAGCATCAAGAGATAGAGAACCGGGATGCCGGCAGACAGCGCGATCCAATCGATCGGATTGCCAAACGCGCGGGTCGCGGCACCCTGGATGAAAATGTCGGCGACGGCGAAGGCCGCGAAGACCCAGAAATAGGGCATTAGATCGCGGAGCTTGACCCGGTCTTCCAGCCAGTCGAGTCGCAGAAAAGTGGTCAGTCGATCGACGGCGCCGAGGGATCGTGCGATGGCGAAGATCGCGACCAGCATCCAGCCAAATGCCACCGCGCTGCCCATGACTCCGGACTGAACGAGATCCGTCGGGACGAAGGCGAGGGCGAGTGTGCCCTGTAGGAGAAGCACGAGAAAATGCGCCACGAAGGGCAGGGTCGTGACGGCCACCACCGACTGAAGAGGCACTCCGCAGAGTCGCCAGATCCCGAGAAAGAACGCCGCGTCGGAAACCGAATTGTTCAGCGCTCGCGCGAGTTCGGCGCCGCCCTTGACTGCAATGATCTCTCGGCGCGGAACCGGTGCGAGGAAGCGCCGGATCATCGAGGCCTGGACGAGGCACCAGACGAGAAAGAAGAGGATCTTGTCCAGCACCGTGATCGCGATGAAAAGCGGCATATTTGCGCGCTCGGTCGCTTCTGGAATGGATTGCCAGTCGATGGCAAAGCCGAAGACGTACACCAACGCTCCACCCGAGATGGCGAGGGGGAGTACATGCCGAGTGAGTATGTTCTTTAGGTGAGTCACGAGTTGGCAGCATAGCCGTTTGACTTCGACCGGAGTGAAAATCCGGACCCGGATCGTTAGAACAGGGAACACTCCCGCTTGGCCAAGCGGGGGCGGTCGTCCTACCCTCCTTGTTTAGGTACTTCACGTGGTTGAGTTCGCTTCAAGCGCTTCTTTTCCCGCGACCCTTTTTGTCCCGTCTACGCCCGTTTCCATGAAGGACTGAAATGAACCTCGGTTTTCGCATGCATGCCGAACGCACCCCTAACCCGAACAGCATCAAATGGGTGCTCGGGCAGTCGGTGGCCGACGATCCTGGCTCGGCCTCTTTTTCGGCGGGCGTGACGCCCGAGGTGTCGCCTCTGGCAGCGGCCATTTTCGAACAAGTGGGCGTCGAAGGCGTCTATCTCGGTCCCACCTTCATTACGGTCACGAAGACGGCAGGCGTGGAGTGGACGGATCTGGCTGCGCCGATCGTTGTCGCGATCAAGGCCTGGGTCGCGACGGGTGAATCGGCATTTGGTCCGGCCTACGAGCCTCCGGAGAAGGCAGACGATGACGAAGTCACTTCGAAGATTCGAATGATACTCGAACGAGATATTCGCCCCTATGTCGAGGGCGACGGCGGCGAGATCGTCTTTGTCGGGTATCGAGATGGAATCGTCGAAGTGATGTTACAGGGCGCATGCGCCGGGTGTCCGAGTTCATCCATCACGCTCAAAGTCGGCATCGAAGCTCGTCTCCGAGAAGAGATTCCGGAGGTCAAATCCGTCGTTGCGCTCTGATCCGAATTCCCAGATTCGTTCCGGTTCGTGGAATCGGCGCCTTGGTTGGCGTTTTTTTCGTTCCAGAAATAGCCGTCGAGGTTCCCGACTCACGGTGGCTGGCCGAACCCTACTCTGTCTGGTGATCCTGGTTTTACTGGGAGTCGCTTGGGGGATAAGGCTTGCCTGGCAGGGGAATCCGGACCTGGGTCTGTCCTTGGTTTCCGCGGCCTCGCCGCCTACGACGTTGGGAGGCGATTGGGTCTCTAAACCTCCGCGATCTCGGGAGCGATTCTCCCAGGCTCGAAAGCGTGCTGACTCCATCGACCCTTCAGGGGTTCCCCGCCTCGTCGAATGGCTCGCGCCCGGTGATCCATCGCCGATGGGTCCCACGACTTCGGCTGCCAGCGACCTGGTTCGAGTCGAATACACCCTCGACGAAGAGTTGACCGAGGCCATATTCTCGATCTTCCGGCGCGGTCGTGTTGAGCGCGGACAGGCCATCGTTCTCGATCCACGCAGCGGTCGTCTTCTCGCCTATGTCTCAACGGATCCGGAAGGACTTCCCCCGGAGCGGACTTATCCGGCCGCCTCGATCGTCAAGCTCTTGACCGCCGCCGCGCTTCTAGAGGAGGCGCCAGTCGCAGCGGAGCAAACCTGTGTCTATCGCGGAAATAAATACCGCCTGAGTCCGCGACGGTTGGCGATTCCCAAGAGTGGACACGAAACCACCCTCGCTCGTGCCTTGGCGAGTTCGAACAATCAATGTTTCTCACAGTGGGCGGTTCATTCCGTTGGCCAGAATAAGCTCCTGGCCATTTTTCAACGCTTTGGCTGGTTGGCGGCGGCTGCGCCTGGACACGATGCGGGTCGGATCGATGAGATCAAGACGAAGCTCGACCTGGGGCGCCTGGGCAGCGGACTGGGTGGCGTCCGTGTCAACCCGCTCCACGTGGCGTCCCTCGCCTCGATTCTGACTGATGGCCGATGGGTTGAGCCGTGGTGGATCGATCGCGTTGTCGACTCGGGGGGGCGATCGATCCGGATGCCGCGCGGTGAAGAGCCCAGGCAAGTGCTTTCACAAGAGATTGCGGACCGTCTGCGCCGGATGATGGTTGGCACGACGGCGTCGGGCACCGCCAAGAGTGCGTTTCGGACCCGGCGTGGTCGGCGTTTGCTCGGCGAGGTCGATGTCGCCGGGAAGACCGGGAACGTAACGGGAACGGATCCTTACGGGCGGTACGAATGGTTTCTCGGTCTGGCGCCGGCGGAAGATCCGACGATCGCGGTCGTGGTCCTGCAATTACAGAGTCATCTCTGGTGGTCTCGTTCGAGTGAACTGGCGGCGAAGGTTCTCCGCACGGTCTTTTGCGACGATCAAGGCTGTCGCGACTCGCTGGCTGATCGCTTGACGGGAGATCTTTCCACCTGGACAGATCCGCTCCTGATTTCGGAACTCGAGCGTCCCCTGTTCATTTCCCGAACGAACTGACCCGTCGATCTTTCCGTCGAAAACAGGAATCGCTCGAACCCGCTATAGTCTTTTCTTCCCATCCATGTTCGAAGCCGCATATGTTGTGCAACAAGACGCGATCAAGCGCGTCAAAGGAAACTGGGCGAGTGAGTCAGAGCGGACAACTAGGCGAACCCAGCGGTCGTGTCAGCGCAGCACGTGGACGTGGTGCAAAATCCGATAAGTCCGGAAAGTCTGGAAAGTCTGGAAAGTCCAAGGACAACAAATCCAAAGACAAAAAGGCCGCGACGCAATCGACAGGCGCCGGCAAGAGCGATGGCCCCGAACGACCCGGGGCATCGGGGCATCGGTTTGGTCCGGAGCTGGCCTGTTCGGAATGCGGAATACTCTGGGACATCCATCAGCGCGATCCGAAGCCGTGCGCGACCAAAGTCGCCAACGATGCCTTCGCCCGCCGGCCCGCAGTGGGTTTCGACGACAATTCCGGGACCGCCGGGACCGCCGGGACCGCCGGCATCGCTTCGAAGTCCGAAGGGACGGAAGGGCAGGCGGCCACGCCAGTTGGATCCGCTGAGTCACGCGGGTCTTCGGACTCGGCGACGGACTCAACAAACAGCGATTGATCGTTGCTGCGTCGAAGCGCATCGCCCAAATGCTTCCCCAAGTACGTACGCAGTATCTTATTCTCAGTGGTTTGCGTGGGCGCCCCAATCGAGGGCTGGAATGCCTTGAATGGGGCTGCTGGTGGGTTGCCGCATGCATTCCACTCCCCGATGGAGTTCGGTGACACTTTCCGTCGCTGGCCCTGACGGTTCGCGTCACTTTTCGGCGTAAACGACGTGATGCGGCATTGGCGAAAACCCCCGTTTACCAGTCATTCATAAAAAATACAGGTCTGAATTCAAGTGACCGGCTGGGTATTTGGCGGCCGGACTTGCCGATGCTAGGTGCCGGGATCTGGGGAAATCTCACGAGCTGGCACGAGTGTTGCTGTTACAAGTCTTCGGCGGAACAAGCCCCCCTCCTGGACGGGAGTTCAGGGCGACCGCAGCCAAGGCCTGCATTGGGCAGGCACTCGATCAATCGAGTGACTTACATTCCAAAGGATAGACAAACAAGATGAGCAAACTCATTCGCAAGTCCAACAAGGGCTTTACCCTCATTGAGCTCATGATCGTTGTCGCCATCATCGGTATTCTGGCCGCGATCGCGATTCCGAACTTCCTCCGCTTCCAGCTGAAGGCCAAGAGCTCCGAAGGCAAGGTCAACATCGCCGCGATCCGCACCGCTGAGGAATCCTACCTCGCCGAGTACGGCACCTATGTCGGTGCCGCCGTTTCGCCGCTTGCAATCCCCGGGACTGCGAAGGCAGTCTTTGTGGATACAGGAGCTGCTGGAGCCAACTTCAATGTTCTTGGTTGGGCGCCCGAAGGTCAGGTCTTCTTCCAGTATGCTGTCGCCGCCGCTGGTGGAACCAACTACACGGTTTCGGCTGCCGCCAACATCGATGGCGCCGACGCCTCTCAGTTTTGGGGCTATGTCAAGCCGCTCGGAGCAACCGCCGCCGGGATCGCCGGAGTCCACGGAGCGTGCGTTGCGGGGGGAATCTGGGACCCGAGCGCTGGCCCCGCAGCCGCGACTGCGCTGAACACCGTTGGACCGTGCGACGGGACCTCGGGCCAGTCGGTCTTCTAAAGACGTACTGTTCGATTGATGAGAACGATCGAAGGGGTCCGGCGAACTGCCGGGCCCCTTCTTTCGTTTCGGATTGCGGAGGATCAGGCTGCGAACACACCAGGCCTTACCCGATGATTCGGCCCCCGCCGCCGGGCGGTCCCTGTCCGGGGACGACGATTCGATTCGCCTCTTGGCGCTGCATTTCCCTTGCCTCTTCCATCAAGCGCTCAACGGCGGCCTGCACGGCTTGCGGAAAGGCGTCCATTGCCTCGGCCAGCGTCGTCGCTTCGATCGGACAATTGATCGGAAGGGGGCCACGCGCGGACATCAAGGTCGTTTCGCCAACGAACATGACGGCGCGTGCGTCGTCGACGGATCCATCGGGCTGGATCGGCGTCAGCTGCCGGATCGAGGCCACTTTCAGATCCGTAAAGGTTTCTTCGCGGTAAAGGTTGTCGCGGTCGACGCTGATATCGCCGAGCGGGTTGGTCTCTTCGCTCACTGGGTTTTCTCCTCGGTTGACCCCATGTTCGCAGATGGCGCGTTGGAATCAATCGAGATCGCGGTGTTCGCGACGGATTGCTGTCAATCCTCGTCGACGAGGATTTCCGACAAGACGGCGCCCATCCCGGAAACTTCGCCCGCGTCGAGGGATTCGACATCGGGCAGGCAGGCCACGAGCTTGTCGAGTTCGGCTGCGGTATCGGGGTCGAGGGAATCGAAACGCAGCGCAAAGCCGGCTTCGCCTTCGTCTCGAATGATCTCGGCATCGACAATGAAGGCCTCGGTTCGTCCGGGGCCGTGGAGTGACAGCCTGAAGCGATCTCCCAATTCGAGAGATTCGAGCCGCTCGATTCGCATCCCACCCGCCGAGAGATCCTGGCCGATCAAGACGACGGGGCCACATCGAGTCTGGGCATGAATCGGTGTTTCGAATAGGGCACGCTGTTGCTTGCGGCGATCGATACCGGGGCTCGCATCGCTCGCCCGCGAACCCTCCGCTTGCGCAGATCGGGACCCAGCGGATTCGGCCATTTCAACAAGGACTTCGGACTGTGCGGCAACCGGCGGATCGGTTTCGTCGTCTAGGGTGAGATCCGGAAGCGAGGCCAGCTGACACGGCGGGATAGCAGGATTGGGCGAAGCGGTTGCGGCTGAAGCCGGCGAAGAGGCAGAGGTCGAGTCGAGGCAATGCATTCCCGATGCCCAACGATTGATGAGCATCGTCAGCTTGATTCGGCTGTCCTCGGGCAGGTCCGGATCGAAAACGACGGCTAGGGTGGAGAGCGGGGATCCGTGCAGCTGTGCGATGCGTCGGACTTCTCCCGAGAGATGGAGCGACTCGGATTGGTTCTCGTCCTCGCCGTTTGGGGGGATGCTGAACTCGATCGAGTCCCCCTCCTTGAAGCTGCGATCTGTCTGGAGTCGACAGCCTCGATTTGATAGATCCATGAGAGTCGTGGTCGACTGATCGCCGAGTCTGACCCGCGAGTGCACGGCCACGCGGGGATCTTCACGTCGCTCGCTGCCATCGTAGAGCGCTCGCGCAATCAGGAGTCGCCAGACCTCGGGATCCGCGGGTTGGCGGACGAGCAGATTGAGTCCGGCCTGGCGGAGTCGCCGACGCATGGCCGGAGAATCTTCTTCCACCGCAATGATGCGTACCGGCCGACCCGGCGAGGCGTCCGTGGGGCTGCCTCGGCGCACCCGTTCGAGCCGTCGCGGCGTCACGATCAGGAGTTCCCGCGGAGGCGCGACCTCTGCTGGAATCGCTCCGCCCCGGAGCCTCAAGAAGTCGATGTTCTCGGACTCGAGGACGCGAACGACTTCATCGAGTTCGCCGTCGTCGATTAAGAGAACGTCCGGTTGAGCATCGGTCTGCTTCTTCATTGCGGGTTCCGTTCAGTGGCAGTGGATTGGGATTGTCTTTCCGACATGAGTCATCGTCGCTTGATTCGTCCGATCACAGGGTCCTCTAAAGGCAGTTCTAGATCGGCGCCGGGCGGCCTCGTGTTTTCCCTGTAGATTCACTCTGCCTGCTCATGCCCTGCTTGATCGGTGTCTCCGGGCTGCGGCTGCTAATGTTTTCAGCGTGTCGAGTGTTTCGAGATCTGAGCTCTGTTCTTCGCTTTTGGTGGCGATGCCGCAAATGGCAGATCCAAATTTCCGAGGCGCCGTCGTGCTGGTGGTTCATCACGACGAGACGTGGACTTTCGGATTGGTGCTGAATGGAGAGACCGAGCTCTCGATTCGCGAACTCTGTGACAGCCTCGAGTTTTCCTGGAGTGGCGGAACCTCGGAAGAAGTGGCCTGGGGTGGACCCGTCGAATCGAATACAGGTTGGCTGCTCTATCAGGAAGAACTGAATACGAACATAGAAGAGGATCACATCTCCAGACTCGACGGCGAGCTTTGTTTTTCGGGCTCGATGGACGTTCTTGAACGTCTCGCCGCGCGACCCCCTCATGATCTGCGGATTTTTCTGGGCTATGCGGGATGGGGCGGAGGCCAGCTCGAATCGGAACTGGCTCAAGGCGCCTGGGTGGTGGCTCCGTTGTCGCCTGACGTCGTGTTCGATGTTCCCGCCGACGAAATGTGGGATCACGTGCTGCGGGCAATGAAGATCGATCCAGCCACACTGATTTCGACCGCAGGTGTCCACTAACATGGGGGCCACAGCGTACATAAAGGCGACGGCGTCCATGAGATCGACAGCATCCACGAGGGCCACATCCTCACCATTTGAATCGCGCTGCCTGCGCTGTGATGTTAGTTTCCCAATTGAAACCCGGAATTGTATGCATTGCGGTGGGCCGACGACGCGAGGTGCTGAATTGCCGGCCCTCGACGCGGTCGTCAGCTCAAGTTACGAACCGATCGGTGAGACGGACTCGCATTCCCCGGATCCCCGGTCGATGTCGCCCGCTCCAATATCGGCGGAGCCGAAAAGCGATTCACTCTTCCAACTTCCCGATTTCAGCTCAAAAGACCGCGAAGCATCGACTGCGGAGGAAGAGCCAACTTCGATCGGTCGGTCGTTGGTTCAGGGGCTCGGCGGGTTCGTATGGATCATCGTGCTGATTGGCTTCACGCTCGTGCGCAACTGTGGAGGGGAGTGACGGTATGGCGGGCGAATCGACGGGCGCCGCGGCGGGAAGAGGTGACCGGAATCGGGCAATCCTGCACGGTGTGAGTCTTTCGCCCTTCGTTCGTAAGGTTCGAGCTGTGCTGCATCTGAAGTCGATCGACTACGATCTCGTGAACGTGATGCCTGGCGGGATGGATTCCGAGTTTCTCGAGAAGAGCCCTCTCTCGAAAATTCCGGTTTGGCAAGAAGGCGGTTGGACGCCGCCCGACTCGTCGGCGATTTGCGCCTATCTCGAACGAGTGAAACATGCGCCGGCCCTCTATCCGTCCGATCCACGAGAATTTGCGCAAGCGCTGTTCTGGGAGAAATACGCCGACACGCGACTCAACGAGTCCGGGGGCGGATTGGCCGCCTTCATCGAGACAATGGACGAAAATGAAGTGCTTCACGCCTTGGTCGAAGAAGATCGCGCGGCGATGGCCAGTGTTTAGGACTCCGTTGGAGGTCGAATCGTGAAAGTGGAAGCGGCGATCGCCGTCGAGGCCGGCAAGCCTCTCGAAATCGATGAGATAGAGCTCGAGGGCCCAAAGGTCGGGGAATGCCTCGTGCGCCTCGCGGCGACCGGTGTCTGCCATACGGATGCGTTCACTCTTTCGGGTGATGATCCGGAGGGACTCTTTCCGGCGGTGCTCGGGCATGAAGGTGCGGGTGTGATCGAGGAGGTCGGGCCGGGTGTTCGGTCACTCGCGGTCGGTGACCATGTGATTCCCCTTTACACGCCCGAATGTCGCGAATGCAAGTTTTGCCTGTCTGGGAAGACCAATCTTTGTGGTGCGATTCGAGAGACCCAGGGAAAGGGCTTGATGCCGGACGGTACGAGTCGAATCACCTGGCGCGGTCAAAAGATTCATCACTACATGGGGACCTCGACGTTCGCGAAGGCCGCCGTCGTTCCCGAGATTGCGCTGGCCAAGGTGCGCAAGGACGCACCCCTGGACAAGGTTTGCTTGTTGGGTTGTGGGGTGACGACGGGAATCGGTGCTGTGCTCAATACGGCCAAGGTCGAACCGGGCTCGACGGTCGCGATCATCGGCCTGGGAGGAATTGGGTTGGCCGCGGTCCAGGGTGCGGTGATGGCGGGTGCCGATCGAATAATTTGTATCGATACGAATCCGACCAAGTTTGAACTCGCCATGCAATTTGGCGCGACCGAATGCGTCAACCCGAAGGATGTCGATGATATCGAGGCGCATATCATCGACGCGACGGACGGTGGTGTCGACTATTCGTTCGAGTGTATCGGCAATGTCGAGACGATGGGAAATGCTCTGCGCATGACGCACAAGGGCTGGGGCGAGTCGATCATCATCGGTGTTGCGGGCGCTGGTCAGGAAATTCATGCGCGACCTTTTCTACTCGTGACGGGTCGCGTCTGGCGCGGGACCGCGTTCGGAGGAGTCAAGGGTCGAACCCAACTGCCGGGATTGGTCGATCGTTACATGAACGGCCGTGTGAAGCTCGACGAAATGGTTTCGCGAACGATGCCGCTCGAAGACATCAACCACGCCTTCGAGCTGATGCACGAAGGTGAAGTCATCCGAAGCGTGATCCGGTATGACCTGTAAGCAATCTCCGGTCGGCTACTTCGGCACATCACACTGTTAGTCCGCTCCAGACGAGCCGAAGGGCCACCACCGTCAAGGTGAGTTTGTAGAGCTGCGTAAAGCGATCGTCGTCCAGGCCGCCGAGGAGTCGAGTCCCGAGCCAGGTGCCGGCGATGACACAAGCAGCCATCGCCACGATCAGACCCGTGTATTCCAAGAATGCGAAGCCGGCAAAGCCAAAGAGAATCATCTTGGCGAGGTGGCCGGTCGTCTGGCAGGCGGCTTTCGTTCCGATGAGTTCGAAGCGGTTCAAGCCGATCCCGAGAAAGAAAGGCGCGATGAAGGGGCCCGTGGCGCCCACCAGGGGTCCGACTGCCCCCGCCGCTGCGCCAACGAGAGCGAAGCGTGGTCGAATCGGGATCCTTTCGGGATTGATGCCCAGGAGCAGCCAGCGTTTTTGCCAGGTGGCGACGAGAACGAAGGCGCCGATCGCCAGACGAAGGGCATCCTCGGGAGCGAACTGCACGAGCGGCAGCGTTAGAGCCCCGGCTGGTAGAAGAAGGATGATGTACGGGAAGAGCAGGTCGCGCCGCACGGAGCGTGCATGAATGACCACCCGGCTGGAGTTCGAGGTCAGCTGTACGACGGCATGGACGGGGATGGCGATGGCGGGCTCTAGGAATAGAAGCATGACGGCGAGGAGCATGATGCCGCCGGCCATTCCCAGGACGGCAGACACGCCCGCGGTCAGGAGGCTGGCCGTGCACAGAATAACGAAGGGGGTTGGTTCCATCTTGATTGGCCTCGAAGGATGGCAGCCAGCTTGACAATTCGCTCGACATTGATCAAGTTGATACTGTCAATCAATATTGTATTTCTTGAAAATGGAAACTCAAGCTCATGGCATCGATCAATGAAATTCTGGGATCGGCCGATCTGGCAGGTCCGACTGAGCCGGGTCGATCGAATCCGGACCGCGCCGGCGAGGTCCGGAGTTCCGAGGGCGAATCGACGTCGGGACGCGCAGAGCCAGACGAATTTCTGAGCGCGCGGGAGGCCGCGAGCCTGCTCGGGGTGAAGCTGCCGACGGTCTACGCCTATACGAGTCGGGGGCTGATTCAGAGTGTGCCCGGCGGTCGGGGGCGAGCACGGCGATATCGTCGCCGAGATCTCGAAAGGCTTTGTGCTCGCCGTGATGCGCGGGCCGGTCATGGGCCGGTTGCCGCTGCCGCTCTGCGCCAAGGCGAGCCGGTCATGGACAGCGCCATCACCTTGATTTCACTCGAGCGCGGGCCCGTTTATCGCGGTCGCGCGGCCATCGATCTCGCTCGTGAGGGGCGGAGTCTCGAATGGGTGGCCGAGGGAATCTGGTCGGGGGATTGGACTGAACGTCCAGAACCGACGGGATGGGAACCGCTGAGTCTGGGTTTCGATCTCCAGGCGCTCTTGCGCGTTCTGCCCCCTCGCGTTTCGCCACTCTCGGTGATGGGTGTTTCAATTCCTCTGCTCGCGGCCCGGGATCCTGGGCGTTTCAGCTGGCATTCCGACGCCGTTCTTCCACGCGCTCGCGGCCTGCTGCGTCGAATGGCAGCCGTTCTTGCCTGTGGTCGCAGTGATCAGGACGCCCCAGCGGCCGTGGTGGCTTCCTTGGCCGCGCCGACCCTGGCCGATGCCATCGGTGCGGCGTTTTCGCGAACGTTCCGCGAGGACGAACGCCTGGCCCTGAACCGAGCGCTCGTGCTCGCTGCCGACCACGAACTGAACGCTTCGACCTTCGCCGCTCGGGTGGTGGCGTCGACGGGTGCCGATGTGTATGGGTGCCTGTCTGCGGCGATTGCCGCGCTATCGGGTCCGCGCCATGGCGGCGCCGCAGATCGAGTCGACGCCTTCCTACTCGAAGCCGGACCGGCGGATCGAGTCGAAGAGGTCGTGCATGATCGACAAAGGCGCGGCGAAGTGATCGAGGGATTCGCTCACCCAATCTATTCGCCCCATGCGGATCCGCGCGGAACCCTGCTCATCGAAATCGCGGGCAGCCTCCGGGGTGCGAGCCCCGAAGTCCAATCGGTCCTCGCGCTTGTCGATGCGATGGGCCGGGGAGGCTTCGGTGGGCCTTCGATCGATGTCGGTCTGGTCGCCGTCGCACGTGCCCTCGCGCTTCCAGTCGGAAGTGCGACCGCACTCTTTGCCCTCGGTCGATCGGTCGGATGGGTCGCGCACTCCCTTGAACAGTACGAGGCGGGCTATCTGGTTCGGCCCCGCGCGCGCTATCGCAAAACCCAATGACGGCGGTGGCACCAGAACCTCCACCCACTTCGACAGCGTCGCTCCTGCAGTCCCCGCTCTTCTGGCTCGGGGCCTTGGCCCTGCTTGTTGGCGCAGTCGTCTATTACCCGCTCTTCTTTTCCGATGACATTGGGACCGTGGTCGCCCAGGGTGAGCAATTCTTCTTCCGGGTGAACGACGGCGCGGGCGCGCCGGTGTTGGTGCTCTCGCTCTGGCTCTTCTACCGGCGCAGTCATCTTCGCGATGTTCTCTACGCAAACGGCGCGCCGAAGCTTGCGGCACTGACTCTCACATTGACTGCCGCGCTCTTCGGATGGGGCGTCTTCACGACCGCCGCAGATTTACAGCTGGCCAGCGTGATCGGACTCCTGGCCGGTGTGGCTCTCCTGTTTGGCGGCACATCGGCGATTCGAGCCTATTGGCTGCCGATTCTCTTTCTCGGCTTTGCGCTTCCGATCTCGCCGGTCTTGATCGCCGCGACGATCTTCCCGATTCAATTGGTCACCGCGGAGTTCTCCGGATTGATCTTGAACGGGGTGGGCGTCGATTCCCTGATTAACGGAGACCAGATCCTGCGACCGGCGGGCCGCTTCATCGTGGTGGAGACATGCAGCGGGCTCCGCACGATCGTGACGCTCAGCATGTTGACTATCCTGCTCATCGACCTCTTCGAGCGCCGGGGCTGGCATGCGGCGATCCTGATGGTCCTGGTCCCGATCGTTGCGTTTGCCGTCAATGTGCTCCGAGTCGTCACACTCGTTCTCAACCCGCATTCGGATATCCACTCGATCCACAATCTGCAGGGCATCCTCATGCTGCTTGTCGGATTGACTTTGATCTATTTCATCGATGGATGGCTCGCACGTGGACTGGGCAGCCGCGACCCCGAATCCGTAGACGCCGACTATGGGCCCCGAGAAGTCGAGGTGACTTCACGAACTTCGCGCGCTCTTTCGCTTGGCGGGATCGTCCTCGTGTTGTTCGCGATGCTGGCGATGGATCAGTTCATGCCGCGTTGGCCAGCCGAGGGAGGGCTGGAAGAAACACCGCAACAACTCATGGCCCGAGTGTTTGGTGAGGATCCGATGGCCCCATACGCCGTCGACTACAATTTCATGGGCAGCGTTCAATATCTGGCGCACGCGCGACATGGGGTCGGAGTGGCCGGCAATCGCGTCGAGGTTCATCTCGGCGTGGCGAACGAACGGCTTCGCCAGCATTCGATCTTGAGCAAGCGCTTGGCCTGGCCGGCGACTGGGTTTGATCCGATCGAGGAAGAATTTGTCGAACTCGACTCAAATGGGCCCCCCATGCGTCGCATGCTCTTTCGGCGCGGGGCGACCTCGGTTCTCTCGTACTCGACGATTCTGCGCCGGGAAAGCCTCGGGAGCGAATGGTTTCGAAAAGCTGCGGCCCTGGATCGAAGTCCTATCGCGCGGCCTGGGCATTTGCTTGCCCTGCGGCTGTCGACGCGGCTGGGCCACGCGGGGTTGGCGGACGCCGAAGCGCGAATCGATCGCGTCTGGAAGCGTCTGGCGCCGGAACTCGAGGACTACGCCCGGCTGAGCCCGCGGGGGAGCCCGAATGATCCCGCGCTGGCATCCCCGGCGTCCCAGACCCTTTCCACTTTAGAGGAAAACTTCTTCCACTCTGTCGCCCGCATAGATAAAAAATAGAGCTAATTCCAATACTTACAATACCGATAGTGCGGCACAATCGTTGCATGGCTTGAAGAGCCCGTTCCGAAAGGGTCGGGCACGGTTCCGGTTTTTCAATGAGTAATCCCTCCAGCCATGGCCGGATACTGGAAACAAACAAATCCTCACTATTGGCGAAATTTCCAACAATCCCCGAAGGGATTATGATACTTTCAATTGCGTGAACAGGAAAAGACTCTTTTATTAGGCAACAACTGACACATCTCGTTGCCTGAACGCTACGTCCCAACCAGGCGAGTCTGTTCAATTTCCAAAGTTCGATACTCAAAGGAGAAAATTCCACATGAACATCAAACTCATTTTGTTTACCGGCCTCATTGCAGCTTCGCTTGCGTTTGTGGCCAATGCTGGATCGATCGATGATACGGATACCGATCTGATTCCCGACGTGTTTGACAACTGCAGTCTGGTTGCCAACGGTCCCGCCGGTCAGGATCAGCTCGATGCGGATGCTGATGGCTTCGGGAATATCTGTGACGGCGATCTGGATCAGGACGGTGTTGTCGCTGGTTCGGACTTCGCTGCCTTCGTTGCGCTGTTTGGCGCTGCTGGCTCCGCTGCTGATTTCGACGGTGACGGTGTTGTCGCTGGTTCGGACTTCGCTGCCTTCGTTGCTCTCTTTGGCTCAGCTCCCGGACCGGGCGCGACGGCCATCTAGTTTGTTCTACCAACCTCTTTCGGCGTCGTGATCCATTCATGATTTCAGAGAAGGTTGTCGGCTCACGGTGAGCCACCAAGCGAAGTTTTATTTGACCTGTTGTTGATCGATATATACTGATTAGGAGAATGATAAAAGATGCGGCTTATCAAGTCTATTTTTGTAATTGCTGTTGTCACGATGATGGTTGCCAGCTCGGCTCAGGCCTTGGTGACCGTCAACGCGTCTTCGGCAGCAGATGGCACGACGCAGAGCGTCGGCTTTACGTTCGACGTTGACATCAATGTGACATGGGACGGTGCTGGTGGTGCATTGGGTGGTATCTTCACTTCACACACATGGGACAGCAGTCAGCTTTCGCTGATTGGTGCCGACTCCACTCTCGGTGCTCCCGGAATGTTCGAGACACGCCCTAACATCTTTGCTGGATCGTCCTTCGCTCCCGTCATGGGTCGATTCGGAACGATCGCAGCGGGCGTTGCCGGTGATGATCTCTCTGCCTCGGCACGAACCGTTCAGTACGGTAGCGTTACCCCGATTGCGGGTAGTCGGGCTGGTACCGACCTGGTCGTGCGCTTGACGTTCCAGATCGTTGGTGCGGGTGATGGCGTTGCAGAAATCACGAATGCGAACTTGCTCGGCGATACTGGTGCTCAGGGTGACACTTCCGCATTTGGGACGGGTGTTGCGGTCGCGATTCCTGAGCCGGGCACTGCCCTTCTCATGGGTCTCGGTCTCCTCGGTCTTGCTGGTGCTGGTCGCCGCAAGGCCTAAGGAATGTTGACAAGTCAGCGTTTGCCGAAACGGTAGATGTTGATCGTCGATGAACACAGAGAGCGCGTCGCGAACTAATTGGTTTGCGGCGCGCTTCTTCATTTGGGCGCTGGCTGGTCCGTATATTCGCTAGACAGTTCTTCGTAGCCGGCCCACACGAAAATCCAACCAGGATGAGCGTGAGGAAGACGTGATTCGATGTTGCCCAGAAAAGCCAGACGACTTTGCTCACCAAGACCCGTCGCGTGAGATGTCAAGCGAGCCGATCACGGCCGGATCTGCCCAAGCTGAGTAGGCGAGTCTTGAGAGTTTCGGTGAGATCAATGAGAGATAGCACCGATATGTAGGGATACGGGACCAGTGGGGAGGGCCACGGGTTGGGCCTGAACGGTGATATGAGCGAGAAGCAGGATCTGGAAGGCTTCCAGATGCGACCCGATCGTTGAAGAAGGCTCCGGCTCCGTCTGCGTTTTGTTGTCGGCAACCCCAGGAGATCATTTCCGCGGGCATAGACGAGTCGCTGAGAAAATCGCCGTCCACATGGACGCAACAAGGTTACGCCTCGTCAGACCAGGCGACGTGCCGGCAGGAACATCGAGCGACTGCATTTATCAGTCCAACGGCGGCGCGATCCTTGGCAGTACAAGATCCCCTACGATAAGCTTCGTGTCTGTTCTAAGCGGATCTGGGTAGCGCGCCCCAATAGAGCGCGATGGGAGTTCAGTAAAGTGCAATTGGTGAAGCAGCGAATAGCAACAAAGAGCAAGCGGGCGTTGCGGACAATCGGAAGCGGACTGATTTTCGTTTCGATCGTTTGTCTGCAAAGCGGCAGCGCTTTGGCTGGTGAATGTGATCTCGGCACCTGCGACTTCGATTTCAACGCTGACGGCACGGTCGATGTCGCGGACGCCGAATTGTTGCGTGCGGCATTTGGCTCGGAGCCGGGTGATCCCGGATACATTGATGCCTTCGATGCGGATGCTGATGGTGTGATCGGTGGTACTGACTGGGCGGCTTTCGTCGACTCTCTTGGCGGACAATAAACTCTTTCACTCGATGCGATTTTAATAAACGAATCCTGCATCACTATTTATTCAAGGAGAGCTTCGACATGAGGCCCACGAAAAATTCTCTTAGCACGGTGTTGGCCATCGGCGCATTGATCGGATTGATGTTTGCACAAAGTGCAGCGGCGCTTCTGACCGTTGACGCGTCTTCGGCAGCCGATGGCACGACGCAGGAAGTTGGCTTTACGTTCGATGTCGATGTGAGTGTGACATGGGACGGTGCTGGTAATGCATTGGGTGGTATCTTCACTTCACACACATGGGACAGCAGTCAGCTTTCGCTG
>DUCN01000099.1:0-4443 GCA_012959805.1 Myxococcales bacterium
TCGAAGGGACTTCCCGTCGCTTGTCTGATCCGCCACGAAGTCGTAGCTCCAGACATGGTTCGGGTACTCCGCTTGATGAGGATCGATCGTGCTGGTTCCAGGGCGGCGACGCTTTACCGCCTTCTGCGGCACTCTCAGACCCTCTCGGCGACGAAGCAAGCGGACCTGCTCCCGTCCGACACGCCATCCGGATGTCTTCAACTTGTCGAAGATCTTCCGGTAGCCGAAGCGTGGATAGCGTTCCGACAGCTCGTGGATCTTCATCACCAGTTTGTTTTCCTCGATTAGGCCTGACGGGCGACGCTTCGTGCTGCGAGCGATCTCGACGACCTGGCACGCCCGCCGTTCACTGACGGCGAGCGTTCTCTCCAGATGTTCTGCTCCACGACGACGGTCCGCCAGGCTCACCATTTTTTTGAGTTCAGCTCCTTCAACATCCGATTGTCGAGCGACAGATCGGCCACCATCTTCTTCAGCTCACCGTTCTCACGTTCGAGCTCGCGAAGCTTCTTCGCTTCCGATACATCCATCCCGCCATACTTGTTCCGCCAGCGGTAGAACGTCTGCTCCGTCACGTTATGATCGCGGCAGGCCGCTCGGACGTTCCCGCCCACCTCCGCGGCCTTCAAAATCCCGATGATCTGTTCTTCTGAGAAGCGTGCTCGCTTCATCCTTGCCTCCTGTCGCCTTCAAAAAGGCTAACTCAGAGGCTGGTACCAGTATGAAGGGGCCGGCCAGTTCCACATCACACCGCCAAGTAACGAACCCGCTGGTCAACGCTCCGAAATGGAACAACGAAAGGAAGTCCGGATCACTCACGCTGTGGCCTGCGGCTATCCTTGTTCGGTCGCAGCAAACGGGTCTTTTCCGTCGAGAATCTGGCGTACCCACCGCGCCAGCGTCGAGTTCGTGAAAGGTTTGGGTAGGATCGGAAACTTCTTCGCGGCAATCGGCCCGAGCGACTTGTCCTCCGCGTAAGCAGAGATGAAGAGTATCGGTGTTCCCGGAGCCCGCTTCTGGACCTCCTTGGCGAATTCCGGTCCAGTCATTCCGGGCATGAGGATGTCCGTGATCACCAGATCGAAAGATTCGGAGGGAAAGCGTCGCAGCGCCGATTCCGCGTACTGTTCGGCTGTCACCTTATAGCCATGGGCACCCAGACCGCGTTCCACAAGAGTCAGCACGGGAGCCGCATCGTCTACGACAAGAATACGCTCGGTGCCCCCCCGCAGCGGCTCCGACGCGGCTTCTATTGCCGCGTTCGTGGGTAGCTCACTGCTTTGGGGCAACCAAATTGAAACACGCGTTCCACGACCCACTTCACTGGCGACGAAAACCCCTCCACCGTGCTGTTTTACCACGCCGTACATGGTCGCCAACCCGAGGCCGGTTCCCTGCCCGATCTCCTTGGTGGTAAAAAACGGGTCGAAGGCGTGCTCGAGGACCTCTTCCGACATTCCCGAGCCCGTATCGGTGACCGAGCAGACGACATAATGACCGGCAGAGAGGAAAGTGCCCAAATGATCCGCCGTATCGATTGGGAGGTCTCGGTTTTCGAACTCGATGTTGATGGTACCGCTCTCCGCGATGGCGTTGCGCGCATTGATGACGAGGTTCACGAGGGCCTGGCTGATCTGGGCGACATCCACCTTGACGTGGTCGAGATCTTTGCCGTACTGGAACCGCAGATCAATCTCGGGCGGAACGAGCCGCCTCAGGATTTCTTCCTGGTCTCGTCCTGCAACGGAAATATCCACAACAGTCACGGCCAAGACCCCTTTTCTGCTGAACAAAAGGATCTGCGTGGTCAGACTCGCCGCTTGTTCCGCTGCCTTGATGATCTCGCCCAGATCTGCGTGATGAGGGTGACTTACCGGGGTGTCTTCCCTCAGAAATTCCGCGTAACTGTTGATGACGAAAAGCAGGTTGTTGAAATCGTGGGCGATCCCACCGGCGAGTTGCCCCAGGACATCGAGCTTCCGGGACTGAAGTAGCTGTTGCGTTAGTTCTTCCCTCTGGCTTACGTCCCGGACATTAACCACAATCCCCGCGATGTGCGGGTTCCCGAACGCATTGCGGAACACCGCTTCGAGCGTGACCCATGTATTCCGACGGCTCCTCCACCGAAACTGCTGGCGCTGCAATCGGAGGGGTTCTTCGACTAACTGGCTCAGCGTCCAGTTCAGCTTCAGTCCATCTTCCTCGTTGATGTATTCGACGAGTGAATTCCCGATGATCTCTCCTCGAGAGATGCCCAGGATCGATTCGATGGCCGGGCTCACGTATTTGACGACGGAGTCGGCATCTATGATCGCGACAATGTCGGTGGAAGCGCCGATCAGTTCGCGGAAGCGGGCCTCGCTCTTTACGAGCTTTCCCGCAATTTTCTGGGCATCGGCAAGCGCTATCTGCTTCGCCTGGAGCGCGACCAGAAGATCGCCCAGAGCGTCGTGTGGGGCGAGATCCGAAAGCGATAGGCCGAACGACGTGAGCTGTTCCAGGTTCGAAACCTTGGGTGATCCCAGGAAAAAGACCACGTCTGCGTCCGCGTCGTGGATCATCTGGCCGCGCAGAACGAGTCCCTCGGCCCGGCTACAAGCGAGCATGAAAACGAGTCCCGGATGATCACAGGCCGATTCGAAATCGAAGGAGATGCTTGGCCGTTCCAGCGTGAACCACTCCGGGACGGAGCTGCCTACCTCGATCGAGGGACTCACATGGGCCAAGCTCGGTCCGACCTGGACAAGCATCATGTTTCGGTCGAAAGCGAAATGAAAAGGGAACGCTAGGCCCAGCGCCTCAGCAGGTAGAGCGTGGTTCATTCGCGCTTGCCTCATCCATCGCTTTTTCCGAATATGTCACGAGAAATTCAGCGTGGCTCCGCCCCCCCCCCTTCGAGGCCTCCAGTCGGACGGCCACGGGGAGCTTAAGGAACACTCCGAGACCTGCCACCAGGCCGAGCACGAAGGGCTCGAGGCCTTCTCTTTCGGAATAGTAGTAGAGTCGAATCTTGCCGGGCTCGATGAGTACCGTCCGAAAAGACGGCGGCTGCAGTTCCGGAAATATCGCAAGAACGCGACTATGAAGCTGGTCGAGGTTGGCCAGGAACTCCGGAATGGTCGAACCTGCCGCTTTCATCAGTTCGGCGTAGTTTTTCTTCGCGACCTCGAGGACCCAGTATTGTCCGAACGCGTGAAGCACCTCTTCCGGCGCGAGTTCGAGAATCTCGGAGGCCGCGCCCACGAGGTTGTACGTGATTGCGTCATCGTAGGATTCCATTGACAGAAAAACGTCGTTTTCGAGCCCGGCCTTGACCCGAATCTGCTGCCAGGGTTGTTCTCCGAAGCGGCTCTCCACGAGGCCCCGGATGGCCTGGTTCACGAGTCCGTACATGGTGATCCTCCATACTCTCTATCTATACGCTGCCTACTCGCTCTTTCCACCAAAGGGGCCTTTCCCATCAAGAACCTTCCTGTTTGACATTGCGCTGCGTACTGGCCTTATAAGGAGACTGCCCCTCCGACGTTTACCCATTTTACATAAGGCCTACTTCCCGTCAGCAGCTTCCGGACTTTTGAGCGACCTAGACTAAGAGACAGGTGCGCATCGTACTCGAGGGGCTGCGCGGGGAGCAAAGCGTCTCGGAACTGTGTCGTAGAGAAGGCATCGCCGCGAACCTCTACTACCGCTGGAGCAAGGACTGAGGATAGTGCAAACAGCCGCCCTTTTAGTCCAGAGGGGGTCTATCTGCGGCGCTCAATCCACGCGGGGGGTGGGCCGGGGCCCCCCCTGGGTCTTGCCGAGCGCGGCTGGCTACGCCTTCTATATTGCGTTGAGCCATCTCATCTGGAACCTCGTCAGCGCGAACGGAGGGGGTTGGTCAATGGGGTTGCTTCAACTAGCTCTGTTTTCTCTCCCCCGTCTCCATTCGAGTCGATGATTTGCGTGACAGATCCACCCGCATCGATTCGGAATACCACGTCCGAATCTACGACGTAGACGTTTCCCACAGAGTCGATGTCGATGTCGTTGGCCCCGGAATACAACGTCCCGAGCCCGTCCCCGGTCTCATCCAAGATTTCGACCGCGACCCGATCGGCTAACGCGATCGTCGCATCACCAACAACGCTGAAGACGAGCAACGCGATCTGCGCGCGAAACCACCTGTTCTGATCGTGCCATATCTTCGGATGTATCGACGATGAGTTCATGTGCGAGCGTATAGGAAAAACAAGCCCCCTATTGGCCAAACGTGCCGATCAGGGACGCGATGCGCTCAAATCAGGATCAAGGCGCAGACACCATTGATGGCCACGAAGACGACGGGGAAGATCCAGCGACACATGACATCGACGCGGTCGCCGCCTTCCTTGCGACCGGTTCGATTGAACCGGTCGACGACCAGATTGACGACGGCGCTGAGGCCGACGATCGTCAGCGTCG
>DUCN01000099.1:4543-5718 GCA_012959805.1 Myxococcales bacterium
GCGACGACCGAGAGGATGCCGATGAACGAGATGTTGATCCGATCGGAGAGCGATTCTTCGTCCATCCAGAAGACGGACCAGGTCAACATGACCAGCAGGCTCAACGGGATGACGACGAGCGCCACCAGGTGGAAGGGCTCGCGCTCCACGTGCAGACGCGTCACGAGCTGATTGAGCAGGTAGCCGTGCAAGATATCGGACTCTTCGATTTCAACCGAGATCCCTTTCAGGTCCCAGCCCGCGATGTTGAGCAGTTGACCCACGACCCCGGTCGCGTCGGGCAGCTTGCGCAGCACGATCTGGTCCGCCCGGTGGCCCAGGACCTGCATGCGCACCACCAAATGCTGCTCGTCGAAGGGAAACGCCTTGAGATCGAGTGGCCGCTCGGCGGTCGCATGCAGGACGTAGAGATAGTGGATCGACCCGTCGGGCTGAATGCGCAGCAAGCGACCGCGCTGCTCGAATTGCCCCGCCCCGTTCTCGATCCCGAGTTGAGGCCACCACCCGACGAAGCTCTCGGCCACGTGAAGCGCGCCCTGATAGTATTTTTCCTGCACGCCCGCCTCAGCGGGATCGAAGGCCTGCCGATCGTCCTGCCAGCGCAAGGTGATCAGGGTTTCGAACTCGAATGTCTCCTGGCGCTCGTTGATCTCGTTGAGGTCGAGGAGCGCAAAGCCGACCGAAACGATCGTGGGGACGGCGGGCGGACCCAGCAGGGAGAGGTCGGGTTCGTTCGCGGCTGCGGGCCACGCCCATAACAACAGCACCAGCAACAACAGCACCAGCAGCCAGCCGATCGCGCGTCGGGTCATGCACCCTCCTCCCCTCTGCCCGAGGCACGCTCGATGCCCGGGCCTCGATGCTGCCACGAGAAGCCGCGCGGGGAAAGGCAACGATCTCAGCGCGGGTCTGCCGGGGCATTCGGGGCCCCGCCACCGGGCTTCTCTCCCCGGCCTCAGCCTCGGTCTAACCGGCCTTGCGGCGCAGGGCCGCAGATCGCTGCACTCGTGATCGGTTGACAGCGCCGATTAACGCCACACCCCCCGCTTGGATTGAGCGCGCGCATAGACCCCCTCTGGACGAAAAGGGCGGCTGTTTGCACTATCCTCTCTGGTCCGAGTACGGGGAGAAGGCCGAAATCGTCGCCTTTGGGCTCGTCTTTCCCATTGCGCTGG
>DUCN01000099.1:5728-13532 GCA_012959805.1 Myxococcales bacterium
GCATAGACCCCCCCGGACGAAAAGGGCGACCCGCGTTGGACCCTTCGCGGGCGAACCGGAGCCACAACGCTACGGATGTACTGTTCTGCCCCTGGATCGGGGTCGTCACCGAAGTGACGCCACCGTCTGGCCTCGAAGAAGAGGCAAGTGCGGAGATCTTCAAGTGAGTCGTCTGCTCGACGGTTGGCAATCTCGGCCGCAATATGAAAATTGCCTTGTTCTTCGTAGGCGTTGTAGGTGTGTGCGAACTCGAGAATCTCGTCGAGTGTTGCGCCCTCGGAGGGAACGTCACCAACTGTAAGATCGTCCGTCGCGATAGCGTTCACGTAACGAAGCCTCTCAACGGATCGGCGTTCAGCGGCCAGTAACAGCGCTGACCGACCCTGCAGACACAGTATGCCGCCAGACGGCGACCAAGGTCAATTGAACCGAGCTGTTGATGGTCTGAACTTCCCCTGAAAAACGGACACCCAGATAGGGCCCTAAACTGGTCCATCGAGGTGCTCCATGGAAAAGAAGACCACACGAGCTCGCAGGAACTACACGCCAGAGTTCAAGAAAGATGCCGTGCGCTTGTTGCGCTCGGGTCGGTCCGTCACCGACGTTGCTGACAGCCTTGGTGTCGCGAGGAGTCTCTTGCAACGATGGCGAAAGCAGATCGGCGCGAGTGCGGATGAGGCGTCCCCGTGTCTGGAGAGCCTGATACTGCGTTCACAAAGGCGAGTCATGTCGCCCTCTGTTTGACGCCCACTCACGAGATCCAATTCGACCCTGTAAGTCGTGAGTTCAGAACCCTTGAACCACACGCTAAGTTCACGCGAGTCGATGTGCCATTTGGCTCGACTCGTGAATCGGGCGATGATCTTTGAGAGGGATGCAGTTGCTGAGACGACTTCGCAACTTGGGTGACAAGTGATGGGATCCTTCGGTCCTCGTCAGGCACTACTGCTGCTGAGCACAGTGATGGCGCTAGAGATGTTGTCACGCTTCGTACTTCCCCTGCCTGTCGTGAAAAATTTTAACCGCATTCAGTTTACGAAGCTGGGGACTTTCGGCGGCCTTGCTGAGGTGGCGAAGACGGGGGGGAGCCCAACCAGCGAGTTCTCGTATCGACCTCCCCAGCCCCTGCGAAACGTGAAGATTTCGTGGATATCCGATCCCGATGGCGTGGACGAAGTCCATACGCTGAATCTCTATGGATTTCGTGGGCCAGATTTCGTGATCGAGAAGGCGCCCGGCACCCGACGCGTGATCTTTCTAGGGGATAGCTTTACTGAGGGTTTCGGCGTCGCTGACGATGCAACGATCCCCGTTGCCTTCCAGCGCGAACTCGGCAACGAAAAACTTGAAGTCTTGAATCTCGGAATCGGCGCCATCGGACTGCGGACGATCTCCGCTCTCGCCAGCATCGCGATCCCGCTACTCGAGCCGGACTACGTCGTGCTCGTCGTCTATCAGAACGATCTGCCAGCTCCCCCGCTAAATTCCGACTTGTTGCAACCAGGGTTCAAACCCGTCCACGCGCGATGGTGGCTGCCAAGACTGGTGCAAACTGGAATCAACGTTTGGCGTCAACAATCTCCAGCCCTCTTCTACCATCGCGGGCCATTCGCCTTTTTCAGTGCCGTCCCACATCCTTCCAATCCCCGCCGTGATGCCGTCGACGATGAGAATTATCCGCCTGAAATCGCTGCCGCCATGCGTGCGGGCCGATTCAATCCCTTCATGCCTCTGGTGGCTGCCGGTCTAGAGAAGCGGCTGCTACTTCCGTTGGACGCGGAAACAAGTGGCAAGCTCCACCTCAGCTACATGAAGAAGTTGTGCGGGCTGCATGGTTGTTCGCTGCTGACAGGTTTTATTCCGGTGGATGTCACGGTTTCGGACCACTACTACCCATTCTGGAATCATCTTGGCGCCAACTTCAACGCGCCGTCTTTGACCACCCCTGCGTACACTCAGCAACAGCGGGTGCTCGGAAACGCTGCGGACGAACTCAAGATTCCCTTCGTTGACACCACCGCGGGATTGCGCCGACAAGAATCCCGGGGCCAGCGTATGTACTCCAACTACGACGAACACATGAACGCTGCGGGCTACGCCCTGGTGGGCAAGAAACTGGCTCGGCGTTTCGAGTCTGCGTGGCCCCCTTGAGACTTCAACGCGTACCGCAATATGCCAGCGGTATCATCGCGGGCCCCACAGTCCGAGCGAATGTGCCTTGGTGCACGACTCCCGGTGTGGGCAAGAGGGTCGCCAACGGACGAGATGGTGACGATCGAGCCGGGGCCGCCCCCCTCGACCATCATCGGGGCTGCAGGTTGTGAGCTAGAATGAACGTTTAGAACTTTCACTGAATCCGTGTCGAATAGGGTGGGTTCTACGGGAAAAGGCAAACGCGGTGATGAGCTCGAAAATGCCATCGCGCGATCTTCAGCTTTTATCCGGGTCACACGTCCTGCTTTACATCGCAATTTCGATTGCAATGGTTGCAGCGTGCGCGAATGACGATGCGGCCGATCTCGACGGGCTTCCCAAGAGTGCATCGACGGAATCACGCGACGTTTCGGAACACATGCGCGCGAGCCTGTTGGTCGATGCGAGCGGTGCCGACGATAACGCCGCGGGGCGCGTCGGCGTGTTGTTCGAACTCGAAGCGGGCTGGCACGCGTACTGGCAGAACCCCGGTGAGACGGGCCTCCCGCCTGAGCTCAATTGGAGCGGCCGACGCGCGAATGGCAAACAGATAGTAGAAGGCGACTTCGGAGCAACACAGTGGCCGACGCCGATTCCATTCAAAGGCGGTGGCTCAAGACTCGTGAGCTACGGCTACGCGGATCAGGTCCTCTTGATGAACCCGGTCGCGGACTTCGGATCCCTTGCGGACGTTTCCGTCGATGCCTCCATCTTGATCTGCGCGGACCGATGCATCCCCGTCAATTTCACGCTTTCAAGAAACCTCCTCGCCAAGCCGCTGGCGGTGACCGCAGATGTGGAACGCGCGCTCTTCGTGAAATTCGCCGAGCAAGTTCCCCGTGAAGCCACCGCGCTCGATGTTGGCCTTGCAGCCCACTACTCGAGTGCAGAGCTGGCGGCGGGCGACGTCTTCGAGGGCGCGATTGCGATCGAACGTTGCAAGACCCGCCATCCAGATTGCAGCGCCATCGTTCCTTCCTCCGGATCCACTTTCTTTCCAGACGAACCGACGGATGAAGCGCTCTCGTTCGCGTTCGTCGGAGTAGCTCCACATCCCGAACAACCCAAGGTTACGCTGCTGCGCTTTCGCGCGACCCTCGAAAACGACCTCGACGAACTTCCCGCCCAGATTGGGGGAGTCTTGCAAGTGAAGGGTCGCAACGGCGAGCAGTATGCAGTTTCGCTAGCGCTCCCCTTTCCGGCTGCAGGACAAACCACGACCGGTTCGTCCATTGAGATCGCTCCCTCGTGGATGACCGCTGCAGGCGAACTGGGCCCAGGGGCCACAGAGCAAACCGCTGGCGCACTGAGCGATATGTAGCGGCTGCGTGTGATTCGTCGCATGTGTGGTCGTTCTCTTTGCCCTCAACCTCTTCGGGGTCTTCGAAATCCAGGTCGGCAATCTGGGCTCCTAACCGCACGGTTGCCGTCAAACCCACTCCCGGCCGATTTTTAGAGAAGTCATCGGGCGACCTTCCCCAGTTGATTCTTGGAAGCGAGATTCGCGTTACAATCGCGCAAGCAAAGCCAACCGAAATGGCGATGCGTAGCTTGGAGCACCAACGAACCTCCGGAGAGTTTCCCAATGCGAACACGCCACAACCAGCGCAATCGCGCGTGTCGATGGACACTGCAATTTACCTGCAGCTTGATCGTGCTTGCACTCTCAAGCCCTGCGATTGCGATTGAACCTGGACAGAAGGCACCGAACTTCAGAGCCCAGAAGCTCGAAGGCAAAGGCACCCTCGGTCTTTCCCAGTACCGCGGAAAGGTCGTCTACCTCGACTTCTGGGCTTCCTGGTGTGCACCGTGTCTCGAAGCGGTCCCGGCACTCGAAGCGCTGCGCGGAGAGTTCCCGGAGTCGAAGTTCCAGATCCTCGCGGTCAACGTCGACAAGGAGACCCGGAAGGCGATGAAGTTTCTCGAAAAGCAGAAGATCGGCTACCCGAGCGTGCGCAACCCGAAGGGCGACATCCCCGAAAAATTCGATCTCGATACGATGCCGAGTTCCTACTTGATCGATCAGGAAGGTGTCGTGCGCTATGTCCACAAGGGCTTCCGCGACGGTGATCTCGAGGTGATCCGCGAAGAAGTGCGAAGGATCATCAAGTGATTCTCTTGAACCGTTTGCTCGTTGTTGCCGCGCTCTCGCTCTTCGTCCTATCTTCGATGGGATGTGTTGCAGTGAAGCCGTGGGAAAAGGACTTGCTCGCGCGCCCCGACATGGCCTGGGATGAAGACCCACGCCTTTCCACGATCCGCGACCATATCCATTTCAGTAAAGAAGGTTCTCTCCCCGCTGGCGGTGGCGCGAGCGGCGGCTGCGGTTGCAATTGAGACTCTCCCGAAATGACTAGCCGCAAGTTGAACAACAGGAAGGCGCGCCGCGCAGCATCGCGCGGCCGCAAGCGGACGATCCTTGCATCGCTGACAAGTGCCGCGGTGGCACTTCTCGGTCCTGTCACGAGCAGTCACGCCGGTGGGCCCGTAGAGAAGTTCGGCGTCGCCTACGCGTTTTCCGATTACCGCGAAGACAACATCAAGAAGAGCAAGTTCTCGGGGCTCGGCGAAAGAAGCCGGTACAAGATCGACACCCACCAGTTTTCGCTGGAAGGTCCGGTCCTCGACCGCGCCGACATTGGCTTCGACTTCATCTACGAGAGCATGAGCGGCGCCACACCGTGGTTCGTCCAGCCCGAGAACACCCTGGACAGCACGTCAAAACCGGTCCAGGCGATGTCGGGCGCAACCGTCACCGAAAAGCGATACGACGGCAGCGTGAGCGGCAACTACTACTTCGACAGTGCCCGGGCGGGTGCGCACGTTGGCGTGTCGAAGGAGAAGGACTATCTCGCGGTGTTTGCCGGGATCAACGGCGAATATCACCTCAACGAGAAGAACACGACGGTGACCGGCGGGTTCGCCTTCTCGATTGACGAAATCAAACCCACCGAAGGCGGTACCGACGGACGCATCGTCAAGGACGACAAACAATCGATCAATTTGAATGCCGGCGTCTCCCAGATCCTCAATCGGGAAACCGTCGCGCAGTTGTCCCTCACGTACAAGCACTCGCGAGGCTTCCTTTCCGACCCCTACAAGAAGGCCTTTGTTCTCCAGCTCGGCGGGATCACGATTTCCGACAGTCGCCCGGATGAACGAAACCAAGTCTCCGTTCTCGCGCAATTGCGTCGACACTTCGAGTCGACAAGTGCGAGCGTGCACGCGAACTACCGCTTCCACGCAGACGACTGGGACATCACCTCCCACACCTTCGAACTTCGCTGGGTCCAGAACCTCTACGATGATCTGATCCAGCTGACACCGCACTTTCGCTACTACTCCCAGAGCCAGGCAGACTTCTACGAACCGTTCTACATCACGGAAAGAAGCGATGGACTTGCGTCGAGCGACTACCGCCTGGCCCCGTACGGCAGCTTCGTCTTCGGCGCTTCGCTCGGGTTCCGCCTCGAGCGATGGCCGTTCTGGTTCGACTGGCGCATTGCGGCAAACTACGAACGCCACATCGCGGACGCCGACTTTGCGCTCGTGAACGTGAAGGTCAAGAACCCGGGCTTGGTCAACTACCACTTTACGTACGTGACCCTCGAAGCAAAGTTCTAGGTTCGTGCCGAAGCTCGACACCCAGTTGACCGCGCTCGGCAGCCCCTGCGAATTCCAGCTGTACGGCCAATCGATGGACCAGCTCGAAGAGGTCACGGCACTTTGCCGGGCGGAACTCAGCCGAATTGAACGCAAGTATTCACGCTACCTCGACGGCAGCATCGTGAGCGAGATCAATCGCTGTGCAGGGTCGGGAAACTTCGTAGCCCTCGATTCGGAAACCGCGCGCCTGCTCGACTATGCGAAGACCGTGTTCGACCAGAGCGATGGCTTGTTCGACATCACATCCGGCGTGCTGCGGCAGGCGTGGAATTTCAAGAGCAACCAACTCCCAACAGACGATGCGCTCCGCGAGTTGTGCAAACGCGTCGGTTGGAAGCGGGTCGAGTTTCAAGGGTCCTCTCTTCATCTTCCGGTCGCCGGGATGGAGATCGATTTTGGCGGGTTCGGGAAGGAGTACGCAGCCGATCGCGTCGCGGGCCTGTGCCGGGGCGCCGGGATCACCGCCGGGTTGATCGATCTCGGCGGAGACGTCTGCATCCTTGGCGCCCATCCAGACGGCAGTGCGTGGCAGGTCGGCATTCGCAACCCGCGCGACCCCGAGCGCGCGATGGCGGTCCTTCCGCTTTCGAGAGGTGCGCTTGCAACCAGCGGCGACTACGAACGATTCATGGAGATCGACGGCGAACGCTACTGCCACCTGCTCGACCCGCGCACGGGCTGGCCGATTCGCGGGCTTGCTGGCGTGAGCGTGGTCGCCGAGCAATGCCTGGTGGCCGGCACCGCGACCACGGTTGCAATGCTCAAGGGCACCCAGGGTCCGCGATGGCTGAAGAAGCTCGGCCTGCCTTATTTGTGGGTCGACGCCGAACGCAAAACCGGCGGCTCGCTTTGGCCGAAGAACGCTCCGAACCCGGGCGCATGACTTCGGACCGCGCCTTAGCGAAGCGTAAGTGCTCGGGAGAAGGTCGCAGGTTCCGGCGATCCGTCTTCGGAGTTCGGCAGGGTTGCCGCCACGGATATGGCAGCTCGAAGGCGCGAATGCGTGCAACGAAACGGATTCCGTAGGGATCGCTCGTCAGTTTGAAGTTGCCGGGTTGGTCCGTCGCGCCTCGCCACCGGGCCTCCCTCTCCCCGGCCCGTGGTGTGACATCTCGCCTCTAATCATCACGTTTGGCGAAAAGGGGGTTTGTTTATCGTATACGCCTTGGGCGCATGGCGGCTCCAGACTCAAGGGAGCGAGATCTACCCGAGACTCAGCCAAACTCATTCAGCAGAAACTGCACGACAGCGTCGATTTCTTCTTCGCTTAGACTGGAGCTGAACGCAGGCATCGTGCGGATTCCATTGGTCACGACTCCATTGGTCACGAAATTGGTCAGCTCGGATCCCGAGAAGCCCGGAACGTTGCCAACGAGTCGGGGACCCGTCCTCCCTTCGCCATTGGCGCCATGGCAAGGGGCGCACTTGCTGCTGTATACCGCAGCGCCATCCCCACCGGCGTCGCCTCCAATGTCGAAACCGTCACCACTGTCGCCACCTTCGCCACCACAGCCAACCAGCACCAGCAGACTTCCCAAGACCAAAATCCAATTGCGCATCTTCGTTTCCTCCACCCTTCTCTGGTATATTACGGGTTTCACGACTTCGGCCCGCTACCTTTATGTCCTGTCAGCAGACGCGGACAATCCCGGCCTGCCCCCGAATCTCGACCTTCCCGACGGAACCCTGTGGCGCGCGGACGTATTGTATGACGTGGATCCCTTCGCGTCGGGCGTGGCCTACGGCGTGCTGCCCGCCGGGGCGCTGCAGCGACATCCGAAGTCGGTCGCTCCCTTAGACCTGGTCTCTGGGCAACAGTATTATCTCTATGTTCTTCGGGACGTCGTGCTCCCTCTCGCGCGCTGTCTCTTCCAGGTTCCCTGACCACACCTCAGGCTCGCTTCTGCGAAGCGCACTTGCGAACCCAAAGAGGAGTAGGACGCGA
>DUCN01000100.1 GCA_012959805.1 Myxococcales bacterium
TCTCTCTTCGTTCAATCTCGCGGAGCTCTGCGAAAAGAACTTTCCGCGTGCCTCCGTTCAAAGCGCACGCGTCGGCGCCCTCATGGCCGCAAAGATCCGGGCGGATATATCAAGGACATGGTTCTCATCTCCGATCGTCCGGCTGAAATAGAAGACCGTGCGGTTCCTGGACATTGGGAAGGCGATCTTATTCTCGGAGCTCGGGGACAATCAGCGATTGCAACTCTTGTCGAGCGTCAGACTCGATACGTGATGCTGGTCGCCGTTGGCCGAGATGAAACCAGCAGCCACGTCTGTTCGTTGATCGCCAAGAAGATCAAGACGCTGCCGAAGCATCTCGCCGTATCCCTAACGTGGGATCGAGGCAAGGAACTCGCAAACCACCTCCAGTTCAACGTTGCCACTGGAGTCCAAGTCTACTTCTGCGATCCGCGCAGCCCATGGCAGCGAGGCAGCAACGAAAATACCAACGGTCTGCTGCGGCAGTACTTTCCAAAAGGGACCGACCTCGCAGTCCACAGCCAGCGACATCTCGACCGAGTGGCTCACATGCTCAATGATCGACCTCGACAAACTCTCGAATGGATGAAACCATCAGAGAAACTTGCTGAACTGTTGCGATGACCAAATGAGAGCGCCGGGGGAAGTCCACTTCACTGCCTCCCGGAACTGGTGAGTATGCCTCCATCCGAGGCTTGGTTGTCATATCGTCTAGTATCGGTGGTGCGGAAAACGCTGCTTGTTTTGCCTGCCCGAATCGGACAATCTCGCGCGATGCGGAGTCGAAAAATTGGCCGTTCTGCGAAAACCTCTGCTCTCTCTCGTTTCGCTCGTATTCGTCGTATTGATCTGTGAGGCGACTTTTCGGATTGCTGCCGAGAGATCCAATTCCATCTCGAAGCCGCATCCGGACCCGGACCTTCGATTTGCGCCATTCGTCTCGGACGGCCTGCTTGGATACCGACTGCGAAAAGACTGGGTGGGGGTTCACTCTCACTCGGACTATCGAGTCATCGTGCGCACCAATCGACTTGGGATGAGAGGACGTCGCGTACCGACCGACGATGAAGCGAAGAAGTACCGGATTCTCGTCCTCGGAGACTCCTTTGCATTTGGTTTTGGGGTCGAGGATGACGAGGCTTTTCCAGCGGTTCTCGATCGGACGCTAAGTGCTGATGGGCGAACGATCGAGGTCCTGAATGCGGCCGTGCCCGGCTATTCGTTTGATCATTACCTTCTCTATCTTCGCGAGAAAATTTCGACCCTTAGGCCGGATCTTGTCCTGATCGCGGCCTGTGAAAACGATATTGATGACCTTGCATGGAGCGCCTTAACATTAGGATCGGGCTTGCTACCGACCCAAACTCAATCACGGGTACGATTGATTGATCGCCATGGCCGACTGCAATACGTCAATCAATCTAACCTCGCGCTTCCCGGCTGGATAGAGCGTCCTCCGGCCTGGTTGCAGAATCGATCCTACTTTTTCAATTGGCTCCGATTCAGGATCGCACGGATCTGGGTTCGCAGCGCCCACTCGCGAGTTTCTCGCGAGCAGTCGTTGGTCGCTGGGGATGCGCCGAAAGGGGAGATCGGCGATCTCACGCCCTCAGAAATCGACAGAGGCCTACGTACCGGCAGGGATTTTCGAAGTCGCTACCACTCATTTCTGTTCGATGCGATCATTCGGTTGCTTGAGCGCGAAATGACCCCGTTAAGGGTTGTCGCGATTGGGCCCGATCGGAGCGGAGGCGTCGCGCAAGAGTGCTTGCTGTCGAAACGTGATTGCCTCGATCTGTCGGAGGTTCTGGGCCCTGAATTCTTTCTCCCCATCGACGGTCATTGGAACGCCGGCGGGCATCGTATCATCGCCCGTCGAATTCTTGCCTGGCTTGTTTCGGATGCGGAGCTCGGCCTTCATAAGAGGCGACCTACCGCGCCAGAATCGTAGGCCTCGCATGATCGGGTTTACGATGATCAGACGGGTCAAAGACTTTGCTGAACGGAAACATCCGAAATTTTGGCCGCACGGGCGTGTAGGAAGTTCTCTGCCTATCCGGTTCGCTCCGCCTGAACCACTGACCCAGAGGCTACCGGCCTGTAGCGGGCTCTCGCGAGGGCCCTGTTCGTGGCGAGTTCTGTAGGGGTTCCGCACACCGGTAGCGGAGCGAACCGGATAGGCAGAGGAAGTTCAAGCTGCGTTTTCTGCACCACCGATAGTAGGCGTTCTGACAACTAAGCCCCGAAAGGCTACTCGGCCCCTTCCGGGG
>DUCN01000101.1 GCA_012959805.1 Myxococcales bacterium
CACGAACCCCAACTGCATCACCCGGCATCCGCGATTCCATCCCCAACCGACCCGCAAACGACCCGGACTTCTCAAACGCATCCCTAACCTCAGGGTGTATCGATCGCATCCTCGGTAGCACTAATAGCGTGCGCCCGAGCCTTCGATCCCCAGAGCTTGACCAGGGGAAGATTGCTGACCGATTCCGGTAGCTCTGCGCCCTCTGGGCGCGCGATTTGGCTCACGTCGAGCCCCTCGTTGTCAAGGACCTTGAGCGCATCTTCGATTCCGAAGAATCGGCCGCCGTCACGGCATCCGTTGCAGGCGGGATGAGCTGCGCGCTTTCCCTGGATTGTGTCGCGGAAACTCACGAATGCCGGATCGTTCCAAGCGGCATCGAAGGTTTTTCCACGAAGGCTTCCCACCTGGGTTCGCAAGACGCAGCAAGGCCGAATTTCGCCGTCGCCCTGAACGTAGAGCAGGTTGAATGGCGCAAGGCACGAAGGAGAGCGTGCGGTTCCGTCTTCGATTTTCGACTGGATCATTGCAACCAGTCGCTGCCGGTCGGTCGTTGCATCGGGGAGGATCTCTATTTTCGCTTCCGGAGTCAGTTCAACCAGCAAGTGGATGAACTCGAGTGCCGGGGGTGCCATGCGCTCAAGCGTGCCTGCAAGTTCGCTCCACGACAACGAATAGGCTTTGGGCAGGGCCGGTACCTGGTTCACGGCTTCAAGCGATGCCTCGGGTTCCAGCCCCCCCTTCGCCGGTGCATCGTCCCCTTTGCGCGCGATGTGATTGATCACGACAAGGTTCGAACCCTCGGGCTGTTCATAATTCTCTAGGCTCTCGAAGAAAGATCGTCGATCCTGAGGGCGCAGTCGCATCTCGTCATGCCAGGGCAGATAGGCGTAGAATTCCTGGAAGGTCACGCTGCCCGCGCCCAGAGAAAGACCCAACTCGATCAGCTTTCGGCCCTCGTGAGCGTTCGGCCGTGAAACCACGCAGTTGATATTCACTTTCCGGACACTCTCCGGCGGCAGCTTCCGGATGGCGTCGCATACCTTTTCGAAGTTGGCACCGAAGCGGATGGCCTCGAAAGTCGACTTCTCTGCGCCATCCATGCTCAGATGAATCGCCGACAGAGACGGTGCGACCATCTCGAGCTTGTCGCCCAGGGTGCCATTCGTCGTCAGCTCCACAAATGCACCGAGCTCGGCGTACTCCTTCGCGATTTCCGGCGTTGAGGATGAGAGCAAAGGTTCGCCGGTGCCCGAAATATTCACGTTCTCGGCGAAAGGCATGGCGGCGCCAACCGATCCGGTTCGTGAAGGGGCGTAATCGTAATAGATGAAATCCGGGTTGAGGCTGTGGTAGCAGGTCCTGCAGCGCAAGTTGCAAACCGATGAGACATCGATGAGATGTCTCCATGGCCGCCCGGAGAGATGCGTGATGCCCGCAAATGCTTCCAGAACGACAAGTTGCTTGTTCGCCTCGCGCTCTTCAGGCGTGAGGGGCGTCGGGGGTGTTACGTCGACGGGCGCGTCTTCGGAGTTCGCCTCCGCCTGTGTCCGCATGCCATAGACCATGCGGGAGGTGACGCCAGAAAGGACCCAGAGCCGCTCTATCTTTTCACGATCGGCGTGGGAAAGGCCGTCGTATTGTTGACGCAATCGATCAAGGCAGGCCCTAGACAACTCGTCGTCGGCATCGATCGTCGCCAGATGCGATCGAATCGGCTGAAGGCTCTTCTCGAGGATTTCGCAAATGGCACCCACCCGGCGTTTGTCATTATCCTCCGAATCGGCCAATGCGCGCGCAGCGATGTGGGCAACCGCGAGTACATCGATGGACTTTCGGAGCACCGAACGAAGCTCCGCCTCGCCCTCCAAAATGGAGATGATGGGTGGCGCTTCTTCAGGCGCCGGGGCGACGTTCTCAGATAGATTGGGTTCGTCGGACACCGGTTGGCTGGCTCCATGAGAGTCGAGTACGGGAGTATACGTCGAATACTCGTCCAAACACGTACCCTTACGCAAAGTTCGTCAGGCTCCAAATCTGGGGGATAGGACAGACAAGCTCCTTTCCAGCACAACGTCCGAGTATGGGCGTTATGTTGAATCCCTAGGGGAGCCCCGTCGCGGGCTCGGCGCTAATCCACTTTGAGGGGCTGGCTCCGCTAGAGATTGTCTCTATTCGATTGGGAAAGCCCAATGCTCTCGGCTAGACGGCGATTGTGAATGTGTTGCTACAACTGTTGGCGCATCGCGGGGCCCAATTTACAAGCCGC
>DUCN01000102.1 GCA_012959805.1 Myxococcales bacterium
AGAGATTCGGCGGTTGTGATAGGCGGTCAGCAAGATCCGATTCGGTGCAACCAAACTACGAGCGATGCCCGTCATGAGCGGAACCTCGAGGATCGGACCGCGATTGCCCATGGCTTCGAGTTGTTGGAAAAATTGAACTTCCTGGGGATCCGCGCGCACCAGGACCGTGCCGCGTGGGGACGGCTCCGGGACGACCGAGAGCATTGCGAGAACGACCATCACCGCGCCTACGGGCGTCGCGTATTTCCCGCATCGAACGATCAACCACGCTGCGCCAATCCCTGCAAAGACACAAACTGAAATCAGCATCGCAACCGAGAGCCTGAACACCACGCGGATCGAATCCAGTCCGGGAACCAGTGCGGCAAGCATCTCGTATAAATCGGGAATCTGAAACGGAGCCGAAGGCCAGACCAGACCTAACAACTGATTGTTGAAGGGCCCTGCCGCAACCGCGATCGTCACCAGTGCGCCGGCCAGCAGCGCCCAGCGAGGATCGCCGCCGAGCCGCTGAAACACCTGCTTGCGCGGCGCAAGGATTCCGATCAGCCCGAAAATCATCGCGGCCCAACCCAGAAAGAGATGCCTGCCTGGAAGGAAGTCCGACCAGCGAACAAAGAAGAACTCGGTCCTCCCGCCGATCTCGCCCGCTTCGCGCGTATCCAGATAGGGGCCCAACAGAAGCACCGCGACGCCTCCAATGATCGCAGCAACAAAGGCCAGTTGAATCCAACGGACCTTCCGAAATCCGTATCGATAAACCAGCCAGATAACAAAAGCCGGTGACATCAGCGTCGCTGCTAAAAGTGGATAGAAGCTCGCTCCGACTTGTAGAGAACAGACCAGGGCCAGACCAATCGCGTCACGCCAACGTCCGTAAGCGAAGAGGCGTCGGGAAAAGAAGATTCCAAAAACCAACCAGCCGCTGTCCCAAACGGAAGGATGTGTAATGTAGATGCCAAGACGAATGGGATTGAATGCGTAGAGCAGCCCGGCGATGACGCCTGCCGCTGCAACCCCCGTCCAGTCCCGAACCAAGAGATACATCGCTAGTGCGGACAGTGTCAGCAGCAGGAACGTCGAAAAGTTGTATGCGAGTGCCGGATTCTCGGTAAAAAAGGCTACGGGAACCGCCAAAAGGCCCATCGTGACCATCGGGACGCCTAGCGTGAGCGTCTTATCGGCCGGTGCACAATGCGGTGTATCAAAGAGCTGGTGGGGCGCGGTCGCGATCGTCCGGGCGTTGCGGGCGGTCAGCCAAGCCTCGAAAGTGACATCCCCTTCCGAGATTCCGAGCAGGTGTTCGGGGCTGGAGACCATCGCCGAAGACATCGGTCCGGCACGCAAGACATCCCGAAACGTGATCAGTCCGATGCTGGTAAAGATCAGAACCGCAAGCACATGCCAGAAGTCAAGACGACCGATACGGCGAGGATGATCCGCCTCGGACGCCTGCTCGCTCTCGACTGATTCCGACAAAGTCCTGCACCTCATCAATCCGCAGGTCGAGTCCGGAGACTTCCGGACGGGCCGTCAACTGGCTAGCTGTCTTCAGGCCTGATCGCGCGTACAAGTAGATTTTTCCCAAATAGTGGCCAAGTGACGCGATCGAGGATGCGACTCATTGGGAAGACCACCCGGTCATAGAGCCTAACGGCGCGCAGATCGAGTCCGCCATCTTTATTGCCGAAGTAGCGATACGCAAGTCCAGCGAAGAATCCGAGGCAGTCCACGTAACCGGCATGTTCCACGACGAATCCTGCGTCCCGTATTCGATTCACCAGGGTCGATCGGGTGTAACGCCTGACGTGACCGACACGCTCGTCATTTGCGGAAAAGAGTACTTGGAACGCCGGAACGTAGATAAAGAGCCGACCGCCGGGTTCGAGACAACGAAAGAAGCCGCGCAAAAAAGAGGTGTCATCCTCAAGATGCTCCAGAACGTTGATTGAGTAGACGCCTTGGAATTTCTGGTCCTCGACCAAGTCGAGGCTCTCGTAGGTCAAGATCCCCCCGGCTTCGATCCGGTGACGCAGACTGGGGTCCGGCTCGATCGCGTGAACATCGACTTGCCGTTCGTGAAGAGCCGTGGCGAATCGACCGTTTCCAGCACCAAAGTCCAGGACTGCGCTGAGTCCATGACTCCATGCCGACAACGCTTCGACCAAGAATAGGTTGTACTGGACGGCCTCGTCCATGACTTCGATTAGATCTGTCGCCTCAAAGATCCGGTCTCCGCTCACCTTCGACGGTCCATCTGCTGTTTCCAGAACTTAACCGTTTCTTCGTGGAGCCGAACAACAGTATCGAGAATCAGGCCTGCCGTAAGTGCAGTCAGTGAGAGAATCGCCAGGCCGGTCGCAAGGATCGCTCGCGGAACATGCAATACATAGGCGGTCTCGATGTAGTCCCTAATCGGAGCGCTCCCCACCACCAAAGACCCCATCGCAAGCAGAGTTGCAAGTCCAAGAAAGAAAACCAGCGGCCGATAGTCCTTGAATAGAAGGACGATGCACTTCACGATGAGCCAGCCGTCTCCCCAGGTATTGAGCTTTGATGGACTCTCTTCTGGTCTCGAGCTGTACTGCACCGGCATTTCACCAACTACGAGATGCTTCGTGAGTGCCTGAAGCGTCATCTCGGTTTCGACCTCAAAACCACCTCTGCGAAGATAGACCACGTCGACGAAGGAACGAGAGAGAATGCGGTATCCGGAAAGTACGTCGGTCAGTCGCTTCCTGAACAAAATACTGACTAGCCCGGAGATCAGGCGATTGCCGAATTGGTGAAAGGCTCGAAAGGAACCCTTCTCGAAGCCTTCTAGCCGCGTACCCACAAGCATATCCAGATGGTCGAGATGAAATCGTTCAAGCATTGCTGGCGCGGCGTCGGCAGAGTAAGTGTCGTCGCCATCGACCAGCACGTAGATATCCGCATCGACGACTCTCGACATGTGTCGAATCACATTTCCCTTGCCTTGTATTGGGGAAACGATCACTCTTGCGCCAGCCGCCCGCGCAATCTCACCTGTTCCGTCCACGGAGTTGTTGTCGAAGACGTACACCATCGCATCGGGCACAGCCCTCGAAAAGTCTTCGATCACCTTCCTGACCGTAAGAGCCTCGTTGAAACAGGGGATGACGATCGCGATCTGCGGTGGAGCGGGTTCAGCCGTCACTTCTTTCCTCTACTACTGCTTACTGCTGGTTTCGATCCTTTGGCTAGGGCGTCCGAGTCGCCGAGACCAGCGAAGCATCTCAAAACCGAGTGATGGCTCGGGGGCCCGCTTCAGGTCATCATAACTTGAGGTCGAGAATCAGGCACCCGCAGGCGAGACGCAAAACCGGTACGAAGACGACGCCAGGTCTACCCCATGGGGTAGCTGCCCCGAGTCATCCCGGTCGATTATCGGTGACGGTTCCCGCTTCGCTTCCAAGATCAGGTTTAGGAAGAGACCGTTTCCGAACGCGTTCTCCAGACGCAGAAGCAACGCCGTCAACGCCGTCACCAAGGGATGCCCGTCCATTCTCCCGCGAAGCAGTCGGTCGAACCAGCGGTCTCGAATGCGTAGGCCTGCTCGATCGACCGCAATCTCTATTCCCTCGAGCGTAAAAAAAGTCAAGTGATGCGGTTCATGCGTCCGTCGGATCGGATAGGCCAGGCGCCCGCCACTCAGCGAATAACTCAAACGACCGAGAGCCGGCATGAGACTCCGTTCATGGATCGTGAGAATATGGATCAGTCCGCCCGGTGCGAGGCGTCCGGCCAGCTTCTCTAGTAGTTCCGCCGGTGCCGGAACGTGCTCGAACACGTCCCAGAGCGTTATTAGGTCAAAAAGGCCTGAAGTCGACGCCAAAGCCTCGGTTGCATCGCCCTCGTGAATCGGTACTCCGGGATTTCGCTCGCGAGACTGCTGGGCTCTTTCGGGATCGATCTCGATACCCTCACGGCGGCATTCAGATCGTTCGTCTCCTACGTAGGCGAGAAAGGCTCCGGTTCCACATCCGACATCGAGGACAGAGCCGAGCTCATTCTCGTCATTTTCCATCCGAAGGAGTAATGCCTCCCACTTGGCTCGATCGAGCTCCGAATTGCCGAAGTATTCCGATGCCTCAAAAGAGGTCTCTGCGCCTCGAACCAATGCAACGCTCGACCAAGATCCGCAGTGATTGCAGCCAAACAGACGATAGTCCGACAACTCAGCGTTCGGCGTTGTCGAACGACCGCAGACCGGGCACTTCTCTCCGCCCTGGGTAGTCGCAAATTTGCGTTCGGTTCCATTTCCGGCAGGCTATCTCATCTATCCCGCTACAGGCAGACGCCGACTTGAGGATCCCGAGAAACGAACTTGTCGTCGCGATTGGAATATCGGAGAATCAAGCCGCTCTCTCTCAGCAAGAACACCCCCGATCAAGGTCATGACGAGCCTCGTCGATGAAGGACCGATGTGCCCTGGCGATGATCTTCGGGGCTCCAGGAGGAATCCAGCGTGGCCAGGACAGAAGAGGCCGATCCGTCATTTCGACGCGCCGTCGGCGTCGCGGCCGTACTGCTGGTCACGACCTACCTGATTTTTTCGGGCGTCTTCAGTCATCTGGCGCCGATGGGCGACTGGAAGAACGAGATTTTCGGTCATCCAGTATGGAGTGAGTGGGATCCGGGCGGTCCTTACGTCGATGCCGCACACCAACTGACCTGGGGTCAGGGGCAGCTCTTCGAGGGACATCCCGGCCTCGGACTGATGCTGCCGTTGTCCGGTCTGCAGCACGCCTACTACGCCCTTGCCGGAAGCGACTCGGGCTATACGTTCACCGAATACACGGCGCGCAACCTCCCCGCGGTGTTCGTCTTGTCGAAGCTGCTGATGACGACCCTTCATCTCGTCGCTTGCTTCGTCACTTTTCTGCTGGCCAGGCGTGTGTTGCGCGACGATCGGGCCGCTGTCTTTGCCGCTTTCGGATACGCGACATCGCTGAACGTCGCCTACTACCTATCGCGCATCTCGGTCGAGCCGGTGGTGGTGATCTGCTTCGTGCTTTCCGTGTTGGCGATCTGGCGCTACCAGGACCGCGCGCGAGAAGAACGACTCGCACCCGCGCTGTGGTTCGTCGCGCTATCGGCCATTCTGGCTGTCACGGGCGCGGTCACCAAGCTGAACTTCCTGGCACCACTCCCACCTTTTTTGGCGCTCTACTTGCTACTGGGCGGCTGGCGCGAGGGAGACGGACCCCTGATCGCCGGACGCACTCGCTCCCTGGCCTTGCTGGTGTTCGCGGGAACGACCTCGGGAGTCGGCCTCTTCTATTCCCAACTCATCGACTGGCCGAGTTTCTTTAGTCTATGGAAGCATTTTACCGGCCTCCCACCCCCCGCGTGGGAGATTGTGAAGCTGCTACCGAGTTTTACCCCGGACGGTATCTTCCCGCTCTGCGAACTCGTCTACATCATCCTGGGTGCGACGGGCTGGATGGCCTTCCTGCGCACAAATCCGGACCATCGCATGCCGGCGCTCTGGGTGTCGGCCTTTGGAGTCTGGGGCCTCTTGCTGTTTGGTTACCGCATGAGCAGCATCGGCACGTTTCGGGGGTTCCATTATTTCCACGTGACGAACGTCGTCGTCTCGATCTTCTTCGGCTATGCGATGGTGCTCGCGCTGCGGCGCCTTCGCATGCCTGAAGTCGGCTGGCGCGCAGTCGCCCTTGGTTTGCTCGCAATCGGCGTGATCCACGCGACGACGATCTGGACGGTGATCGATACGCGCCGTCGGGATGCGGTCTTGTATGCACCGAACCGAGAGATCCACCGCCTGATCGCCGAGTTGGATCCAGAGCAGCGATTGGCCTGCATCGATTGCGGACAGGCCCAGAAGAAAATTCCCAACATTTGGTTTCCAGAATTCTACTCTCTTAGTTCCGTCGGTTGGCTGACCCCGGTGCGCTCGCAAGCGAGATCACTTCTCGCCGGTGAATTCGAGTCGCTCTTCGTGCCCGTCAAGCGGTCAGACTTTGGCCCACACACGAAGCGGATTCGGGTCGCCGCCTTGGATTCGACGATCATCGTCGTGAACAGGCCGTCAGAACGATGAGTCGCGTCCAGCGTTTCTCGAAGGGTTCGCAATCTTCTATCCGGGCGTATACATGACACGTTGCTACGGAATCCAGGTGGGCAGCGCATTTCCAGTCAACACGAGGGCCCTCATCGACGGACGAAACCGGATCCGACTGAACAGAGCCAGGGAGCCCCTTTCGTGAAGGATCGATTTGACCGGAATACGAGATCGGCGACAACCACGAACACCACAGCTTCGTACTTGAATGCCGGGCCAGAGCTTCTCCTCCTGGCGGAGTTTCGAGGCTTCGCTCAATCGTTGGATGAGCACGCTCGGCACCTTTGCCAAGATCGTGTTAGTGCACCGCGGCTAGAAACTCGTCATCGAAAATGTGTGAGCCCAGATCTGAGCGGCCCGCATGCGTGTCCAGAATTCGAAGCAGCCGACGAACCAATATCGGCGTTAACGCCCTGCGGCCGGCCTCGTTGATATGTGATCTCTTTGCGAAATAGCGCATGTTCATCCGGCTGAGATCGAGGAAGGGAATTCCTCTTTCTTTGAAGTATCGAACCGCCTCCTCCACGTACACACGGTCCGCCCGTCGCTCGACTCCACCTAACATCCATTCGTTGCGGCGGAAGATCACGACGAGCTGCGGAATCTTGGCCTCCAGGATCATCTCGGAGATTCGCGGCACAAACGTTTCCGGAAACCGCTGCGCCTCCGTTTCGTTCCATGCAATTTGGTTGATCCGCTCCTCTGGCATGACAAGTTCGCCTGTACTGAGCCTTCGCAACAGGAGATCGGTCAGCGTCGACCCTGCGGCCAGTTGATCCCTCAGGGCACCCACCGATGAATGGCCCAAGGCCTCCAGACTCGCCGCACCGGCTATGTCCAACCAGGGTGGAAATTGATCGGCGATCACTGTACGGGCCGAGAAGACCCGGCTGTTCTTCATGAGCCATCGCATTGGAAGACTGCGGACGTCGTTCGGTGCGCCGGTCGCGATCCGATCGAACTCGTACTCGTCGACGCTGCGCGCGAGGTCCGTATGATCTCCGACGCGAATCCGAGCGGCCGGCCGCCGGGCATGTTGCGGAAGAAATCCCCAGACGATCAACCCTGGGTGTGGCGAGGACGGCACGATCGCGTTCTTGACCAACAGGTACCATAGGCCCGTGAAATGACCGAAGTGAATTTCGCGATCGATTCCAACCGAGAGGTCTTTCTCGGCTCCGTCAAAATCGAATGCGGTCTTCATGATCGAATTGCCGAGCACGTACACACGCTTGGGCGACGGCTGCACGTGAAGAACTTGCAGCGCTGCACGCTCCGGCTCCCAGCCCTGGCGCAGGAAAAGCTCAAGAGAAGCAAAGAGCACCATCGGCAGGATGAGGCAAGCAATCGCTGTCCTCCAGCTGCTTGCAGGTGACATGATCGATCTTCCGGCCCTCAAGTTCGACTCCCACGATTAGAACGCAAAATAGATGAACCTCTGGCCGGCTTCCGCTGCAAGGAGCACGAAGACGAGGAACAGCAACGGTGTCACTAATTGGGATGACCAGGGCCTGGAGATCTCAGCTTGCTTCACATCGGTGAGGCGAGGTTCCAGCAGGTCCAGAATCAAGGCGATCCCGATGTAGGGCGCCATTCGAAACGCCACCAGGAATGCCAAGTCCAAGGAACCGAAATCGCTAATCAAAGCACGCGTGTAGCTTCCGATGAGGACTGGCTCGGCGACTCGAAAGAAGAGCCAACCATATACGACGAGCATGAAGGTCGAACACCTGGCCAGGCCGCGATACGCGCGGTGTGCCCGAACCCGATCGAGTGCACGAAGCTCCGCCCAAGCCTTGTGGAGTACCAGGAGCGCACCATGATACGCGCCCCACAACAAGAAGTTGAACGCCGCACCGTGCCAGAGCCCGCTCAGCAGGAAGGTCGCGAACAGATTGAAACGCGAGCGCCACGGATCCCGACGACTTCCCCCCAGTGGAATGAAGACGTAGTCACGGAACCAGGTACTGAGCGTCATATGCCAGCGATGCCAGAACTCAGTCGGGCTCCGGGAGAAATAGGGTTGATCGAAATTTTGAAGAATGCGAAAGCCCATGCACCGCGCTGTGCCTCGCGCAATATCCGTGTAGCCAGAGAAGTCGCAGTAGATCTGGAATGCGAATCCAACTAGCCCCACAGCAACGAGCGGACCCGTGAGATTATCCTGTTCGAAGAGACGATTGACGATGGGGGCAAGGTTGTCCGCCACCACCATCTTCTTCGCGTAGCCCTGGAGCATCGAGTAGACGCCCCATTGGAGATCGCCCGGTTCGAGACGACGCGAGCGCTTGATCTGGGGCAACAGGTGGTTCGCTCGTTCGATTGGTCCAGCCACCAGCTGCGGAAAGAACGTGACGAACAGGAAGAAGTCCACCGGATTGCGCTCGGCCCGGCATTGGCCGCGGGCCACGTCCACCAGGTATCCAACGGTCTGGAATGTGAAGAAGGAAATTCCGATCGGCAGAAGAAGGCCTAATGTCATCGGATCGAACGAGAGCCCAATCTTCGCCGACAGGGCGGCCATGCTCTCCACGAAGAAATCGAAGTACTTGAACGTGAACAGGATTCCGAAGGCAACGGTGGAGCCGAGCGCGACAAACCATCCGGCGAGGTCCGAGCGACGCTCGATCATCAGACCACAAAGAAAGCCAGTCAGGGCGCAGACCAGAATCAGAACGACGAGACGCGGCTCACCCCAAGCGTAGAATGCGAGACTCCCGAACAGCAGCAGGAAGTTCTGGGTCTTCGGCCCAGGAAGCAGCCAGTAGACTGCAAGAATCGCCAGCAGGAAGGCGATGAAGACAAAGGACGTGAACAGCATCTCACTCGCTCATCTCGACAATGAAAGGTCTCGGAATAGAGCCGCCAGAATTCGACTCCGCCAGGACACGGTCGACCATCGGCGCAAGCTGATCCACAAGGTATCGATAGAGAACCCGGGTGGGGTGCGGACCGACCGCATCCACGATCAGTTCACGAGTTTCGTGGCCAGCCTTTACGGCGCGATGAAATGCATCCGAAGAGGCGACTACAGAGATCCCATTCCTCTCGGACTCGTTTCTGATCGCGATATTCGTCGCGTGTTGGTTGTCAAGAATCTCGAGTGGATAGGTCAAGAGGATCAACGGCACCGCATAGGCCTTCGTCAGGCTGATGATCCGCGAGTAATCACTCTGGCGCTGGGCTTGAATCGCATTCTGCGTAGGCGCCCCGGCTTCGCGCGGCGACCCCGGAATTTCGATGACCTCACCCCCAAGACGCCACTGCTGAACCCCAGCCGGTGCGACGTCCGATTCCGGCTTCGTCGCACGACTCGGTCGGCCACCGACCTCTCGGAATCCGGAGACGACGATCAGGCGTACCACTTTTGATCGCAGCATCCACTGTCGCCATCCAATGAACGGATCCTCCACTTGCTCCAAGTCGAATTCATTGAAATTCCAACTGTTATTCAAGCCGATCCAGACGACAACGAGATCCGGTTGGTAGTAGTTGATCTGCTTCTCCAGCCGATTGGCCACCATCGCACTGTTTTGACCCGGAATGCCAAGATTCACCACTTGCACTCGCCAGTCGGCGTCAGCAGCGTTGAGTCGCTCATCCAATTGAGCAGGGTAAGCGTCCTGCGCCGGAAGCGGGGCACCGTAAGTATGCGAGTCGCCGACGCAGAGTACGGTCTGATCGTAGGCCTGGACCTGTCCATCGTCGCTACGTACTAAAAACGATGGCAAAACAATCGAGGCGATCTGGAGTCCTATCTCGAGCGTCACGAACGAGACGACAAGAGACAGGAGTACCCTTTTTGAATAGTATTTGAGCATTGAATGATGTCGAGTTCACGTTGGTTCGCTGGCGTGAGTTCCACTGATGTAGCGCATCGCGGGAATTTTTGCCGTCGGATCAGACGGGATTCAAACACGCCCGGATTGAATGCGTTGATGCATCATCTCAATCCGAGTGCTTCTCTCGATCATCAACACGCGCTCGCTGCCGGAGGGAGCGTGAAAGACAGCCGCGAGTGACGAAGTCAAAGACCTGCGACGCGAGAATCGCGAACTGAAGGAAGTCGTCGCCGAGATCACGCTCAAGAATCGCGTTCTTAAATGGAGTATGACGGGTCATGGCAAGGGGGACGACACGTGAGACGCACGGCCTCTGAAAAGATGGAATCATCCACTTGGTCGAGGGAACGGATCTACCCGCGCGAGCGACGCTATGGCAGCTCGGTATATGCGCAGGACGTGCCGATCCGGCTCCGGTCGGACGCCTCACATCACGCTCTGAAGATTTGGCCCCTTTTCATGGTAAACTCGACATCCAGACGCGACGATCAAACTACGGATCGACCGAGTTGAATTACACTCTGGGAAACGAGGAGTTGATTGATGACTGAAGATATCCCCCTCGACGCTCGAATATTCGTAGCTGGCCACCGCGGACTGGTGGGCTCGAGCATCGTCCGTCGCCTGGAGAAGGAAGGCTTCACTAATCTGCAGCTGGTGACTCGCGACCAATTGGACCTACGCGATCAAGCCGCTGTCAATTATTGGTTCAAGGCAAATCGTCCAGAGTACGTATTCCTCGTCGCAGGAACCGTTGGGGGAATCCTCGACAACTCAACCTATCCCGCGGAATACATTTATGACAACCTCATGATCCATGCGACGGTCGTACATGCGTCGTATTGTTTCGAGGTCAAGAAACTGCTCTACCTGGGGAGTTCCTGCATCTATCCTCGCGAGGCGACACAGCCGATGACCGAGGATGAGCTTCTCAGCGGCCTCCTCGAACCCACCAACGAGGCCTACGCAATCGCGAAGATCTCCGGGATCAAGCTCTGTGCCGCCTACCGAAGCCAACATGGATGCGACTTCATCTCCGCGATGCCGACCAATCTCTATGGCCCCGGCGACAATTTCGACCTGATGAGTTCACATGTGCTTCCGGCCCTGATTCGAAAATTTCACGAGGCCAAACTGAAGGGCGAGTCCGACGTGGTGGTCTGGGGGACAGGAAAGGTTTCCCGCGAGTTCATGCACGTAGACGACCTTTCGGATTGCTGCCTATTCTTGATGCGAAACTATTCAGATACTCCCCATATCAATGTTGGAACCGGGGAGGACATCACCATCCGTGAGGTAGCGGAGATGGTGCGAGATGTTGCCTATCCGGATGGTCATATCGTCTTCGACTCGAGCAAGCCGGATGGAATGGCACGCAAGCTCCTCGATGTCCAGCGCCTCCATGACGTGGGCTGGCGACATCGCATCGATCTGCGCAAGGGCCTCGAGGACTCCTACACCTGGTTCGTCGAGCACTACGACGAAGCGATCGCGCGTGGCCGTACTCGCAACGACTCTTGATTCTGGACGTCAGCCGCTTCCGAGCTTGATCCGCAACAGACCGACCGCGGTCATCTTGAGTAGCTCGAAGCCGTGGGCAAAGCGCCGAATACTGGTCGCGCCATAGGTGCGGTCTCGGTATCGGACTGGGATATCGATGATCCCCAACGCCATCACCGCCGCCGGGAAAATCAGTTCGAAGTCGCCGAATGGATCGAAATCACCGAAATCGTCCCGCCAATGGATGAAGCGGTCATAGTCGCGGCGAGCCAAAAGCTTCGTTCCGCATAAAACATCGCTGAGCGGCGCCTCGACGAGAACACTCAGCATCTTCGCAAACACAACGTTGCCCAGTTGATTCAGAAACCGCATCGCTTCCGACTCCATCGGGTAGATGAGCCGACTGCCGTTGATGAAGTCGGCGTGTCCCTCGGTATAAGCCTCGTAGTAGCGGGTCAGAAGCTCCGGTGGCATGGTCAGATCCGCGTCCAGGATGGTGAGCAGATCACATCGGGCGTATGAAAATCCCAAACGAACCGCATCGGCCTTGCCCTTGCCCGTCTGGCGAAAGGCGCGGCAAGGTATTCGTGGCGACCATTCGTCGACCACACGCTCAATCGTCGCCCATGTATCGTCGCTCGAGTGGCCCTCGACGAAGATCACCTCTACCTCTGCGCCATCAAAATCGGGCAGCCTTTCGAGGGCCGCCTCGATATTGCCCGCTTCGTCACGAGCCGGAATGATGATCGAGAGCGACGGCTTGTCCTCGCTGGGCTTGACTGGCCGAAGAAAGACGACTGATGCGAAGCTCAAATTCCGGATCACGGGTAACACGCCAAGCAGGCGATTGATCACGGTCACGATGCCGAAGAGTCTGAAGGGAATGAAGCCCGCTGGCCGTGTGCGCACAATCTCGAAATGGGAGATCCGCGCCAGATTGGCGAGTGATTCCCTGGTCAGGAAAGTATCGGGGACCTCGGCGTTGAGAAGATTGAGATACGCAGCAATTCGGTAGACCCAGCGCAGGTACGGGTTGTAACAGATGGCGATGACTCGACTGGTCCGGGAGAGTTTCGGATGAAGCTCCTGAAGAAGCCTCTGTACATCAAAATGGTAGTTGAGCGTGCCGTTGAGCAGCACGGCCGTTCGCCGGTCTCGCTCCGTCGAGAGATCGGGAAACTCACTACCGGTCTCGAGCATGCGTCGTTCTGGACAGTCCGAGCGCTCGAGCAAGGCACCTGTGTCCCAGGGCTGGGGCAGCCACTGGATCAGTTGATCGTAGTAGCGAGTCACGCCCGAAATCCTGGCCGCCAACTCGGCCTCCAGATTGAGCGACACTCGCCTCCATCGAGTCAGGCTCATGGAGAGCCCGCCAATGAATCAGCATGTTGATTGGTCTGGGATTGAAGTTCACATTCCATGCGTCGGCAGCCGACGTTAACATAGTCACAACGAGTTTCCCTTAGAGCCCGGGAGGAGTTGAGCGTGAGCAGAACAGGTAATAGGCAGAGGGCGAAATGAGTCGAATCCAACGCTTCGTCAAGCGCTACTCGGGCCACCTGATTCATCTCACGCTGGAAGAGCATCTGGCCTGGCTGGTCCGCTCGCTTCCGGGGCCGCTTGGCGTGTTCGCGCGTTGGGGCTTTTACCGAATGCTCTTCGCGAAGCTCGAATCCCTCGCGATCTTCTATCCAGGGGTTTATCTAACGCATTGCTATGGGATTCGTGTGGGCTGCGGACTTTCAGTCAACACGGGTGCCCTCATCGATGGTCGAGGCGGAATCAGCATCGGCAATGATGTCCTGATCGGACCCTATGTCGTGATCAATTCGTCGGAGCACGCACACAAGCAGCTGGACGTCCCCATGACCTCCGTCGACCACATCATGGCGCCCGTTCGCATTGGCGACGACGTCTGGATCGGTGCACATACGGTCATTACCGGCGGCGTCGAGATCGGAAGTGGGGCCGTCGTCGCGGCTGGGGCC
>DUCN01000103.1:0-339 GCA_012959805.1 Myxococcales bacterium
CGACCCACGCGTCGTTGGGAGTGGTGACGAAGGTAGACGCCGACCAATAGAACGACGACGCTGTGGGACCGCCGACAGCAGCAAAAGCCGGGTCTATGCAAGGAGCCACGCTACAGGTCGCCGCTTGAGCAGGAGCCGCCTCCGGGCCGACCAGGATCGTCTGCAGCTCCGAAATCTCCGGCAAACGCCAGTCGCAGCGGTTGGCAAAGCAACCCGTCGCGGCATCCGGGTTGAACAAGCCGTTCAGCCGAACCAGGAAGTCCGTGTAAGCCGTGCCGTCTGCGGCAGTGCCCGTACTCGACCACGTGTAGAGGTTGGTCACATCATGGACATCGGCTG
>DUCN01000103.1:349-2251 GCA_012959805.1 Myxococcales bacterium
TCGCGGCATCCGGGTTGAACAAGCCGTTCAGCCGAGCCAGGAAATCCGTGTGAGCCGTGCCGTCTGGAAAGGCACTGCCCGTAAACTCAGACCACGTGTAGGTGTTGGTCACATCATGGACATCGGCTGTCGCCGTCGTCTTTCGCTCCCACTGCAGGCCCGTATTGTGGTCCGCCACCGTCACCCCGTCCGCGCACGCCTCGAAGCGCGTGGCCGGTGCCGCGTGGTTTGCCGCAATCGCAGCCGTGTTGGTGGAGATGTTTGAAGCGTTGGAGGAAATATCACCATTGGCCGATTGTACAGCCAGTGAGTTGAGGGAGATGTTTGAAGCGTTGGAGGAAATATCACCATTGGCCGATTGTACTGCCGCTGTGTTGGCGGAGATGTTTGATGTATTACCCGAAATCACGGGGGCGCTATTGGATATTTGCGCTGCATTGGCATCCGCCGTGCTCTGGGCCGTCGCTGCCACGCCCTGCAGTGTCGTGATGCGACTGTCGTTGTCGTTAACCGCCGTTTCCACCGCGTCGAAGTTCGCGTTGACCTGGTTCGCGTCCGCAGGCGTCCCGTTCACGAACGTGTTCGGCACGGTCACCGTGCCCGCCGCGACGACCAACGGAACCGCCAGCAGCACCAAGAGCACCGGCAGGCCTAAGGCCCCGCGACGCTTGCGCAGCGTCCACGCCGCGCTCGCCGAGAACGCCAGCGCCAGCACGATCAAGCCCACCCCCGTCAACGTCGGTACCGCCACCGGGAAGCCCCAGACCATCGCGCCCCAGGTCTCACCCCAGGCCGCGAAGGCGGGGGAGGCGTAAGACAGAAGCCCCAGAACCAGCAGGGAGAACAAGGCGGGTGAGGGCACAGAGAGAGAGAGCAGACGCATGGCTAGGATTCCTTATGAATGATCCTCTTCGCGGAACGGGTCTGGAGAGAACGAGTTACGAGCAAACGTTGACTGGTTGGGGATGTCGTGCTTTTGGAAGACCCGGCACATTGCATCTAAACCTTCCATGGGTACGGTCAGCTTTCTTCAGCAATATAACGTAAGCATGTAGGTAAAGTGATACGTAATGTCCCATGCAGCCGCGATCAGCCCTTTGCGCAAAACGGGGGGCTTGTTCAGCCTATGCGGCCGGGAACCGGGGAGTTCGGACCGGCTGTGTGCGGACGGCACGCGGGTCGCGCAGGGGCGCTCGGGGAACAGGACGGAGATGTCAGTCCCCCAGCCCATTCGTGATGACGGGAAGTGCACGCGCCACCCCACCACTCACCACACTCAACGCAAAGAACAATGAAGCAACTGCGACCGTGAACGTATTGAATCGCTTCATCGCTTCTCCCTCCTAACAGCGAGGGCTGATAGTCCGATCCCTAAGAGGAGTGCTGTGGAGGGTTCGGGGACGGCAACGAGCGTCCAGCCAGCGGCTACGGGGTCGAAGAAGGTGCCGGTGAAGTCGGTGTTGGCGTTGTAGAGGGTGCTGCCATTGCCGAACGTCTGGGGAAGGCCAACTACGTTAGCGAGTATTGCGTTGGTCAGGTCCGCGCCGAACAGGCTCGCGAAGCGCAGGTCCGCGCCGCTCAGGTTCGCGTTGGACAGGTCCGCGCCGCCCAGGTTCGCGCCGCCCAACTCCGCGTTGCCCAGGTTCAAGCCGAACAGGCTCGCGCCGAACAGGTTCGCGCCGCTCAGGTTCACGCCGAACAGGTTCGCGCCGCTCAGGTTCGCGTTCGTCAGGGTCGCGTTGGTCAGGTTCGCGTCGGTCAGGGTCGCGCCGATCAGGATCGCGTTGGTCAGGTCCGCGTTGTTCAGGCTCGCGTCGCTCAGGTTCACGCCGAACAGGTTCGCGCCGCTCAGGTTCGCGTTGGTCAGGAGCGCGCTGCTCAGGTTCGCTTGGTTCAGGAGCG
>DUCN01000104.1:0-1447 GCA_012959805.1 Myxococcales bacterium
TTGAGAGTCTTGCGGATTTCCATGGATTCGTCCCCCGATGCGGTTTCGTCGGGCGCCGCCAGAGCGGAGAAATCAAACCCGAAGGCGTTGATGCTAGGGAACAAGGGGTCGATTTACTATCGATGGCCCGTGTGCACGGCCCAGCCCAAAGCGCCAGCCCCCAAAACGGCAACGGGCACCCCTCCTTGCAGAGAGGTGCCCGCCTTGATGATCCAATTGAAGCCGCGAGATCGAGCGCTAGTCGGCGATCTTCACTTCCGCTTTCGCGGCCAAGTGGGGAGCCGTCGGGGGGGTCGGATCGATTTCCAGTTCCACGAAATTTGTACCGATCTCTACGCCGATGAAATCGGCGACTGTCCCCATGAAGGGGAGTTCATCGACTTCGAGGAACGTCTCCGGGCCTGTGTCCCGAATTTCTACCCGCAGGCCCAGAACCTCGACCCAGGCCTTGCCAAACCAAGGGCTGGGGTCGTCGCCCTCAGCCGGCGCCGCCTCGCACGGAGCGATCTCGCTCGTGAGATCCGCGCAGTACTCGCCCACCTTGCCCTCGACCTCGATCTCGCCGGCGGCGTCGTCGCGCTCGATCCGGGTCGCAACCAGGTTGTCTCCGTCGGTTAGCACCGCCTTGACCTCGACGAAATAGCCTTCCCGAAGACTCGAAAAATTGAATGCCTTGTTGCCGCCGACCTTGTCTTCCCAACGAGTTCCGCTGTCAAAGCCGATCACGATGGAACCGAGCAAGGTCAGCGTGTTGTCGCCCAGGGCGCCCGCTTCGATGGTGGCCGAGACCTCGGACTCCTCGCCTTCGAACTTCACTTCGGTGGCCTCGAGGATGCCGCCAACCAGCGGACCCTCGACCTCGACCTCATCGTTGTCCTTGAGAGACAACCCGGCGGGGATGAAGGTTGCGCCCGATGCGTTCACCTTCTGCGACCCCACAAAGAATTCGCTGTTGTCCACATAGCCGCTGACGAACCCTTCGATGCTGATCTTGTCCGCGTCTTCGCCGAAATCGTCTTCTTCTTCGATTCTGCTAGCAAAGACATCAAACGGACCAGTGCAGGGTGGGTCGTCTTGATCAGAAAATTCGGCGATCGTTCCTTCGACCTCAAGGAAGACCGAACTCTCGAGCCAGGGCGCAAACTCCGGCGGGTCGAAAACCGTCGTCCCGTTGTAGCAAACACGCAGGCTGCCCACGATGAGCAAGTCCGCCTCGGGCTTCGGATCCGATCTTGACTCCTTACTCTCCCCACGAAGCTCGACCTGCCCATCCCAAGTCGGGCCTGTCTCCAACCCAACAAACTCAATCCGCGTCGCGCGAATCTCGCCATTCGCATCGGGAAGTCCGCTGACCTCGACGATGTGGCCCTGCTCGACATCATCAGCAACGGAATAGCCGTCCGCAAAGGCCGTATAACCGTCCTCGACGCTGACCGTGATGCCGAGC
>DUCN01000104.1:1520-2241 GCA_012959805.1 Myxococcales bacterium
CGATTCCAGCACAGAGTCCACCGGGCCCTTCAATTCACTCTTGAACCCCACCCGGGTGGCCGTGCCCGTGGTCCCATTGGCATCAAACTCGCCTTCCACCACGACGACCTGGCCCAGGGACTGATTCAAGTCGGCGATGTTTGTGTCTGTGCCGTCTGCGCCCACGATTACGGCATTGTCGGTGTTGAATTTCGTCCTGTTGACGAAAATACTGCCGAACTGCGTAATCGGTCCTTGGGCGAAACCCGTTGTGGGCGGGGGCGACTGAGGGGATCCCGTGTCGCCACAAGCCATCGCGAAGATGAGGCCGAGGCCCATGAGCGATTTGAGTCGGAAACTTTTAGTCGGCATTGGAAATTCTCTCCTAGTATTGATCTCTGTCGGGAAGCCGTTGATCTCCGCGTTGAGGGCCCGAGCCGGGCGAGTGCCCAAAAAACGTTTCCAAAAAACGTTCAAGGAGCAGCCCCACCGGGCGCGCGCGGGGCCTGACGACTCCAAGGCCCGTCAGCCAGCCCGTCCAACCCAACCGGCCAATTGCGGTACCAAGAACTTCGGCAGTTTTGCCACCCGGCTTGAGGGGCCCCCTAGGCGGGCCTCGCATCGGCTGCGCGATCATCCCCTACTCGCGATCATCCCCTACCCGCAATCATTGCCTACTTAGGGGATCGACCCCGAGAGCCCTCCAGGCAGACCGCACTCGGCCAGCGGTTTTTTACCGAAC
>DUCN01000105.1 GCA_012959805.1 Myxococcales bacterium
GCACGTGCTAACCGCACTGAGCCCGGGGGCTCTCTATCTCTACTTTCGAAACGGCGAGCTTGGGGAGCCTGCCGCCTAACTAGGCGTTGAACGCGGACGTGGAATAGCGCGACTCAAATGACCGCTGTACCGTTCTGGCATCAACGCTATTTCACTTTTCCGGCGAGCTCCGCGCCGGCCTTGAATTTCACGACTTTCTTCGCCGGAATATTGATCCCGCCACGGGATCCCCTAGTGATTTAACATAACGCCCAGACTCGGACGTTGTGCCAAAAGCCAGCTTGTATGTCCTATCCCCCGAGCCGGTGCCCACCCGCCGCATCAAGAGTCGATTGATCGATGGTGCACGAGTTCGGGTCCTTGCGTGCAGACCAATCATTCGCGCATGGGATTTGAGAACTCATCGTGCTCGGAAGCAGAGAGACCCCCATAGCCATTAGCGCTGCTCGACGAATCGAGGGCCAATAGAGAGCCTTGAGAACTGGCAGCTCACGGAATGCCGGGTCCGTTCTCGGCCCAACGAGATTGCAAGTTTGGTGATGTCTACTTGGGGTGGACTCGTACCAATAGCTTCTCGAAGCCCTTTACAAGATTGGACCGAACCCGGACTGGCTCGTCGACGACCTCGACAAGACTGAACCGTTTCATGATCTCTTCCCAGAGAATCCGAAGCTGCATCTCTGCGAGGCGGCTGCCCACGCAGAAGTGAATCCCCCAACCAAAGGACAGATGCTTCCGGGGGTTCTCTCGGTCGATCCGGAACTCGCTCGCTCGGTCGATGGCGGTCTCGTCGCGGTTGGCCGACACATACCACATGACAACCTTTTCGCCCTTCTTGATCGACTTGCCGACGAGTTCCGTGTCTCGCGTTGCAGTGCGTCGCATATGGGCGAGCGGAGTCTGCCAGCGGATCATTTCACAAACCATGTTCGGAATGAGATCCGGATTGTCCCGCAGCTTTTGGTATTCGGCAGGATGCTCGTTCAATGCGACGACGCCGCCCGAAATGGAATTTCGAGTCGTGTCGTTGCCGCCCACGATCAAGAGCAGCAAAGTGCCGAGAAATTCGAGCGGAGCCATGTCCTTCGTCGCTTCGCCGTTTGCGAGCGCAGTGATGAGGTCGACTCGATCTCCCTGTGGCTTGTTCTTCCGCTCATTCCAGAGAGTCGTGAACTCTTCGAGGCAGTTCATGAGAGACTTCTTGCGCTCTTCTTCGCTCACACCAACGGCGCCGACCTGTGTCGGACTCGCGGTCGCCATGTCAGACCAGTGGGTCAGCTTGCGCCTTTGTTCGTGAGGGAAATCGAAAAGTGTTGCCAGCATGGCCGTTGTGAGTTCGATCGATACCCGGTCCACCCAATCGAAGGTCTCGCCAACGGGCAGGCCGTCGAGAATCTCGATGGCCCTCTCGCGAATCAAAGGCTCAAGCAGTGCGAGGTTGCGAGGCGCGACCGCTGGCTGCACAGTTTTGCGTTGAGGGCCGTGCTTCGGAGGGTCCATCGTGATGAATCCAGCACCGATCGGGAAGCTCGGATCGGGGTCGCCCACCGCGATACTTCCGAGTGATGAGAACACTTCCGGGTTCTTTTCAACTTCGACGATGTCATCAAACTTAGTGACCGACCAATAGGGTCCGAAATCGCTCTCCGCACAGTAGTGAACGGGATCTTCCTTTCGCAGCCGTTCGAAGTACCCCCAGAGCGTGTCGGTCTCGAAGAGTTCCGAATCGGATACGTCGATCTTTTCCAGTGGAATGGAATAGGGATCGGTGCCGGCTTGTCCTTTGGAGGTGAGGGACGGGTTGGGCGAGGAATTCGACGTTAGGGCAGCTTCGCTCATGGGAGTCTCCTTGGGGATAATTTGGTTAGGCGAATTGGGCTGATGTAGGGCTACATGCATTGCGCACTCGCATATTCATTCGTCTCGGCCGGTGCGGTCTGCGAAGCATCTTGAATCAGTTTTTGATCTGGGCAGAAGTGTGATCTGCAAGGTTTCTTGGCTGTGCATCTAACGGAAGACGCCTATTAGGTCCGCAAAATCAGAACGAGCGCCGACTGAATGAAGCGCCGCACTTCGGCCGGCGGTCGATCAGCGAATTTGATGCGTGCGATCATTTCCGCACAGCCAAGCAAGAGTCGAGCGATGTCTTGTGGATGGATACCCACTGCGGCGAATTCGCCATTGGGCGCGTCCCGAATCGTCTCGGTGACTCCGCTGATGATGCGGGTTTCCGCGTCGAGGAAGCGCGGCCAAATGTCCGCTCGCGTCGCGGAACTCCAATTGAACCAGACCCGCGCATAGTTGGGATCACGATCGATGGAGTCCGCGACACGTTCGACCAGCTCCGTGAGACGCTCCGCGACGGATCCGTTGGCCACACCGAGAGCGCTCCGAATCAGTTCCTCGTAGTAGCGGGCCACCTCATCCAACACCTCCGCGACAAGAGCCTCTCTCGAAGCAAAATAGGTATAGATGGTCGCTTCGGCGACGCCCGCCTCCTTGGCGACGTCCGTCGGCCGGGAGGCGCCGATGCCACGGCGAGCGAAAACCTGGACTCCGGCCTGGATGAGAAGGGCCTTTCTGCGCGCAGGGTCGAGCCTGAGCGCTCGGGGGCGCTTCAGCGGGTTTTGAGTGGAGACAGCTCTGGACATCGATTTTTCACAATCCACTATTGAAAGAGTACTCATTATAGGCTCTAATCGGAAAATGCCAAGTGCAGAGGGGTGCCGCCGTGGACCAACCTCGAATGCGCCGCCTTTCGTCTTCCAAGTCCTGCAGTCAGGGCAACGCTTGACTTTCCGGCGCGCGAGACAGCGCGCTCAGACAACAGCGAGGTCATACCCGTGCGAACGAATTTCCGCCGCATTCATTTCACCCTCCAGTTCGTCTTTCATTGTCTCCTGGCCGGGGTATGCGCGGCCGCGGCCGCCGAAGTGGGAATGAATCCAGAGCTCAGTACCTATATCGAAGCCATCGGAAAGCCGCGTCTAGAGAAGCTGACCGAGCGCGTCTACGTAGCGCGAGCCTATGGCGGATCGAATTTTCTCTTCATCATCGGCGACGGTGGAGTCATCGCCATCGACTCGTCTTGGCACATAGGCAGTGCCGCGCAAGCGCTTGCTGATCTACGCAAGATCACGGACAAGCCCATCACGACCGTTATCTATTCTCATGGCCATCCAGATCACACCGGCGGCGTCCGGGCATTCATTCCCGATGGCGCGGAAGATCGAATTCCAATCTATGCATCCGCGAAATGGCATCGGTATCAGGACGAACTGATTACGCCCATACAGCCAATGATTCTTCGGCGCGGCGCGAAACAATTCGACCTGGATCGAGTGTTCGACGGCGATATCATGGTTAGCCTCGGTCGATTCCCCGCCGAGGGTGCGATCGTAAGCTACCTGCCCCCGAGTCGGGAGATCGACGGCCCGACGGAACTAACGATCGAAGGCGTCCGCTTCGTATTCGAGCCTCATGCGACCGATATCGACGATGCACTCCTGATTCGGCTGCCAGACGAGAATGTCGTTTATGCCGGCGACGCGGTGACTGACATGTTCCCGTTTATCGAGACGCCCAGAATGGAGACGGGCCGAAGCGCCGAGGGGTTCGTAACGGCTCCTGGGATCATCGCCGGATGGAAGCCCGACCATCTCGTGATGGGGCATGGCAACACGATCATCGGTGACCCCGACCGGATTCAGCGAATCCTGCGTGTCCAGCGAGACGCGGTTCGGGAATAGGAAAAACAAGCAGCGTTTTCTGCACCACCGATACCAGGTGTTCTGACAAGTAGGCCCGAAGGGGGTACTTTTTTCGTTGCTGCTATTTCGGCAGGCTGTTCCGCCAGATCCCTGCGCAGTCCCGGACTCATCGCCGTCTGGGGCGTATCGGGCAGCGACCCCGGAGAGCAGCGACAGCCGACCGGCATCGCCGTTGGCGCGGACGGATCCGTCTTCGTCACAGATACCGGAAACCATCGCGTCGAGATCTTCACGCCGGATGGGCGCTTTGTCCGGGAAATCGGAAGCCGGGGGACGGGACCTGGGCAGTTTCGGCGGCCGATGGATCTCGATATCGATGCACAAGGTCGACTCTACGTCGCGGAGCATGGTGGCGATCGGGTCCAAGTGTTCAGCCGAGAGGGAGAGTTTCTTCGCGAAGTGCGCGGCGAGGAGAGTAGTGCGGGCGGCTTCGACGCGGCGGCCGGCGTTCTCGTTTCACCGAGCGGTGAGATCTACGTCGCGGACTTCTACAACAACAGGGTGGTGGTATTTCAAGAGGATGGGGCATTCGATCGCGTGATCGGAACACCGGGGCGAGTTCTGCCAGGACGCCTCCACTATCCGACCGATCTAGACTGGGTTGACGGGCACCTCGTGGTAGCGGACGCCTAGAACAACAGAGTCCAGCTATTTACGCCTGCGGGCGAAACGGTGGCTCGCTGAGGCGGATTTCTCGGCCCGGGCATTCCGGGAAGCGGCCGTGGATCGTTTCGAGTCGCGACGGGCGTCGCGGTCGACTCGCTGAACCGGATCTACGTGGCCGACTTCGAGAACCATCGAATCCAGGTCTTTTCGAACGATGGTCGACAGCTGTCGATCTTTGGATCGCAGGGGGACGGTCCGGGCGAGTTCGAACGGCCGACGGACCTCGACATCGGTCCCGATGGCCGGATCTTCGTCGTCGATTTCGGAAACGACCGGATTCAGGTATTCGAACCGCTGCCGGATACCCTTCGTTGAGCGCTCGATCGATCTTGATCGCGTTCGCGTCATTCTACTTGTCGAGCGTCCTGCCGAGCGTCGGACTCGCACAGGGAATCAACACGAACGTCGCACTCGCAGTTGCGGAGGACGAGGGGATCTTTCGCTCGCAGATTCGCTATCGACGCGCGACCGATGATCCGGCCGGAATCGGTCGTGAACTCGATGTCGTCGCGGTGCCACAGACCCTCGTCTACGGAGTGACCCCTCGATTCACTTCTTTTTTCACGCTGCCCATCGTGGCTTACCGACGGATCGAAGCGGCGGATGGAAGCGTTCGCCGTGACGAAGGTCTGGGCGATCTTCGAATTCTGGGGCGATACACCTTCTTCGTCGACGACTATGCCCCGCTTTCGACCCGACGCGCAGCGCTGATCGCGGGACTGAAATTTCCGACCGGGACCGACCTGATCGGGACCGAATCCTTCGACCCCATTTTCGGCGCCGTCGGAACCTGGGCGTTCAATCGTCACGAGATCGATCTCGACGCGCTCTATATGCTGACGACGAAGCGGCGCGATTTCGAAGCGGGGGACGAGCTTCGCTACGACCTGGCGTATCGCTACCGACTATGGCCGGCGCGCTTTGGTAAGCGGCTACTACAGCTGAACGGGCTTCTCGAAATCAACGGGCGCTGGAGCGACAAGGCTCGGGCAGACGGAAACACGGTCGCCGCTTCAGGGGGCAGCGTGATCTATCTGTCGCCCGGTGTTCAGTTCATTGCGAAACGAGCCATCGTCGAGGCATCGTTCCAGGTTCCGATCTGGCAGGACTTCAACGGTTCTCAGTTGGAAGACGATTGGATGGCGGTTCTCAGCGTGAGGATTCCGTTTACCTTGGGCTTGCGTTGAGGGTCTGAGGCACGCAACCAGTTTCCTTGGGGCCGGAACTTAGACTCCGCTCCGGCCGTGTTCGAGCCACTCAATCGCCTCCGCAGGCAAGCACCCACTCGCACGCTTCTGATATCGGGCAACTTCATCACTCGTCAAAACATCCCGCCAGCGACCGTTCGTGCCCTTGAAGATGAAACCCTTCGTGCCGCCTTCGAACATGATGTCCAGGGGGCCTAGCATGTCGTCGTTCTCTCGCATGGATTCGAACGTGCAACGATCGACCACCGTTTCCCAGAGCGAAGCGGGGACGTCGACGTCGAGAAAGTCGGCGATGCGCCGCATCTCGGCGGAGAGATCGGTCTTCAAGTCATTGAAATGCACGAAAAGCAGATTCGATTGTTCTCGTCGTTCCCAGTAGGTCGCGATGATATGGAAGAAGTGATCATCGTCGGCAAGCCAGCGATCAAAGAAGGCATGGATATCTCCGTCGTATTCTTCTAATTCCGGAAGACCCGCTTCCTTCGCTTTCGCCCTCATATCATCGAGTCCCTTCATCCGCTCGATGTGATTGGTGAATGACATGAAGGCATCACGTCCATCGCGTCCGACAACGATGTACTTGGCATCGTCGAAGAACGGAATGCCATCGGCGGCCGTATGACTCTTCATGAAGCGCCGATGGGTCTGGGCCTCGAGCGTCGGGTGCATGACTTCGGCTGGCATGAACTCCGCTTCGATCCAGGGCGACAACATCATGATCGGACCGGGAATATCGCCATCGGGCCAGAGCAGACTGGCCACGATCGTCTGGGTCCAGGTCGTGCCACATTTGGCTGGCGTACAGACGAAAATGTCATCCGGGCGAGGTTTGAATTGGTCCCAGCGGCGATTGTCCATGATCGCGGTGTGGTATTTGCGCATTTCGCCTCTTCTGCTGTGTGGAAAACGAGGAGCAAGCCCCAGCTTTAGGGTTTCCCAAGACACCGCTCAATCGGGCGATGTGTTCCCTTTTTGGATACTAGCGAATGCAAGATGAATAATATCAGTTATCCTAACCATCGACCGATCAATTGCAGCCACTCGAGCGATCGAGCCGGCAATATGTCGAAATGGGGGCTACTTGCCCAGAACGAACCGTCGATCTGTAAAGGAAGAGCGCCGCGAGCGAGAAACCGCGCTCCGGCGCGACGATATTCTGGCGGCGGCCAGTCAGGCCTTCGCCGACAAGGGATTCCAGGGCACGCAGGTCGCCGAGATCGCCAATGCGGCGGAAGTCTCACTCAACTCTGTGTACGGACTCTTCAAGGGAAAAGAGGAACTCTACGAGACAGTGATTTCGAGCGCGGCCAAAACGGTGGGCGACCGGGTACAGAACGCGGTGCTCGATATATCAGACCCGGCCGAACAACTGCTGCATGTCATCGATGAGCTGTTCGCGTGCTTCGACGAACACCGTGATCTGATGCGTATCTACGCCAACACCACCCACGGACTTCCCTGGCGCGTTCGACAGTCGATGGGTGAAAAGTCGCTTCAGGTATTTCAGGACTTCACGCGCTGGCTCATCGATCGGGCGCAGCAAACGAAGAAAGCGGGAGGCCTTGACGGCATCGATGCCGAGACCTTCGCACTCTCGCTGATCGGAACGGTGACGACCATTGCGGCGCGCTGGATCGAGGAACCTGGCGAGAAGAGTTTGATCGACGCGGCACCACAGGTTCGCGAACTCTTCACTCCGCTGCTGATTCCTTCAGGTTCCTGACCCAGACCATTACTTCTCAACTTAACAACCATCGGAGAAATCGAATGGATTACAATCCTCTCTCACCCGAATCCCGCGCCAATCCCTACCCTGGCTACACCCAATTGCGAAGCGAAGCGCCGGTATACGAACTCGAGGCGTTTGGAGTGTTTGCGCTGAGTCGACACGAGGACATCCTCCATGCCTTGAAGCATCCAGAGATCTATTCGTCTTCAGGAATGCGCGCCATGATGACCGGACAGACTGGAATGATGGGCTCCTCAGGAGATCCAGGACGAATGGGGTCCGTCACAGAGGCCAACAGTCTCATCTCATCCGATTCAGAAATCCATGAGCGGCTGCGCGCTGTCGTGAATCGCGGCTTCACACCACGAAGGATCGCCGAACTCGAGCCTCGTATCCGGAAGATCGCCGAAGAAGCGATCGACTCGGTCGCCGTGAAGGGGGAGATGGATCTGGTCACAGACCTCGCCATTCCCGTTCCAGTGACCGTGATCGCGGACATCCTCGGAGTTCCTCGGGAACGACTCCGAGACTTCAAGCGATGGTCCGATGCCATCATTGCGAGTTCGACGGGAGTTGCCCAGGACGACAATGCGGAAGCCCATCTCGCGGCTCGTGAAGAGTTTCTCGACTTCTTCGAAGAGGCCATCTCGGCGAGACGGGAGAAGCCTGGCGAAGATCTGATCTCGACCCTGGTCCGCGCCGAGAAGGGCGAAGGCACTTTGTCCGCCGGAGAAGTCCTCTCCTTCACAGTTCTGCTGCTCGTCGCTGGAAACGAAACGACCACGAACCTGATCGGCAACACGCTGCTTGCGCTGACCGACCATCCGGATCAACTCGAGAAGGTCTGCGCAGAGCCCGCGCTCATCCCAAACCTCGTCGAAGAGGCGCTGCGATACGACTCCCCGGTCCAGGGGATTTTTCGGCAGACCGCTTGTGAGACCGAAATCCGAGGCGTGAAGATTCCAGAAGGAAAGCTGGTCATGCTGCTACTCGGATCGGCCAATCGCGATGAATCATGGCTCCCCGGCGCCGGAGAGTTTGACATAACAAGAGACTTGAAGGGGCACATCGGTTTCGGGTTTGGGACGCATTTCTGTTTGGGAGCTTCTCTCGCTCGTCTCGAAGCGAAGATCGCGCTCGAAACGCTCTTCTCACGCTGCGCCAATCTTCGACGGACGACGGATACGACCGAATGGATCGATTCGCTCATTCTACGAGGGCCCAAATCACTTCCGCTTCGCTTCGACGCTCAATAGAGATCGAGCCCGGAAGGTCCATGACCAAGAGAGACTTTAGACAGAGCTTTGACCCGGCGATTGCGGAAAGCTTCGTCGCAAGGAGCATGAATTCTGCTGGTCCTCCCTTTCTTCTCAGCCGTCCCGTGTTCTCGGTCCAGTCTTGGAAAGTCTCGAGCCGAGCTAGAAGTTCGTTCTGGGATATTGAATCTCTTGCGCCGATGCAGGCCGGGCGTGCCTTGATGGCACAATCTGGGCTCGTCCTCCACAGTGGAGGGATGAGCACCGTTTGGAAAAAAAATGACCCGTCGCAACGACTCGATCGCAGCGTGGTTGTCGGCAATATGCTTCGCACAGTGGCGGACGCAAAGGAGTTTCAATGAGTGACGCATGCAAGTCGATTCAGGTTTCATCGCAAGGCCAAGCGGGCGCTGACCCCGATTCGATTCCGATCGCGAAGATTGACGTTTCGGATTCTGAACTCTTCGAGACCGATACGCTCTGGGGTTATTTTGAGCGACTCCGAAATGAAGATCCTGTTCATTACTGCGCGGAAAGCGAATTCGGTCCCTATTGGTCCGTGACGAAATTCGATGACATCGTCCAAGTCGAGAAGGACCCCGAGACTTATTCATCGGCTCGCAGCGTCGTTGTCGGCGATCCCGACCCGAACTTTCCGGTCGAGGCAGGCTTCATCACGATGGATGGCCCTCGGCACACGGCGCATCGAAAGGTGACTCAGCCTGTCGCCGGTCCACGCAACTTGAAAAAACTAGAGCCGATTATTCGGCAGCGAGTGGTCGACATCATGGACGGCCTGCCGGTCGGTGAAACCTTCGACTGGGTCGACAAGGTTTCGATCGAGCTCACAACCGCCATGTTGGCGACGCTCTTCGATTTTCCCTACGAGGAGCGACGCAAGCTCACTCATTGGTCGGACATGGCAACGGCTAGCCCCGCAATGACCGGCGCCGTCGATGTTTCGGAAGAGGAACGCAAGGTGTCGCTCATGGAATGTCTCGCCGAATTCCAGAAGTTGTGGGAACAACGAGAAAATAAATCTCAGGGCGAAAGCCTCGATTTGATAACAGCCCTCGCCAATAGCGACGCGACGAAAAATCTCGATCCGTTGGAGTATCTGGGAACGCTCCTCCTGTTGATCGTTGGGGGAAATGACACGACGCGAAATTCGCTGAGCGGCGGCGTTCTCGCCCTGAACGAGAACCCGAAGGAATACCAGAAGCTGCGGGACAATCTGGATCTCATTCCCAATATGGTCGACGAGATCATCCGCTGGCAGACGCCGCTTGCACATATGCGGCGAACGGCGACACGCGACACCGAACTGGGTGGCAAGCAAATCAAGAAGGGCGAGAAGGTCGTCATGTGGTACGTGTCGGGCAACCGGGACGACACGGTCATCGATCGAGCGAACGAGTTTCTCATCGACCGGGCAAGCGCCAAGCAACATTTGTCGTTCGGATGGGGCGTCCATTTCTGTATGGGGAGCCGACTTGCTGAGATGCAGCTGCGTATCGCCTGGGAAGAAGTCATGAAGCGGTTTCGCATGGTCGAAGTCGTGGGTGAGCCCATTCGGGTCCGATCCAATTTCGTGAAGGGCTTCCTGGAATTGCCCGTAAGAGTTCACCCCTGGTAATTCGTCTTCCGCGTCTCGAACAGACATTTGACGCTGCTCACGTGCTGACAAGATACGACATTCGCCACCCTTTCCGGCTTAATCCCGCGGTTGAAGGGCGAGAATGGTCTACGCCGCGAAGGTGGTAAGGTGGTGAGGAAAACGAAGGCGCATAGGAAAAACAAGCCCCCTTATTCGCCAAACGTGCTGATAAGGGACGATATGTCAAATCAGCGGCCGGGAGAGGGAAGCCCAGTGGCGTGGTCTATGCGCGGCGCTTAATCCAAGCGGGGGGTGGGAGCTGGGCCGGTCGCGGCGGCAACGGCGGTCCCCCTGTTCAACAACGGCAGAACAGGCGGGTAGCGGCGTCGCGAATGTCAGCTTTTGTCATCACCTTTGCAGCGGGCAGGGGCGCGGTCGCACCTGAACGGGAATCCCCTTGTGTGGGACAAAAATGTCCCGCTGCGCGAAGTCGCGTCACCCTTTTCGTGTTCGTGCTGCTTGCAGCCCCCTTATGCCGCGCTCGCCAAGACGCGAGCGGGGCTCATTCAAGAATTGAAATCACGTCCATACGAGGCTGGGCGGCGAGTAACGGCAATTGGTTTCCTCACGCCCGAAGACCCAGCCAGGACTTCCTCGATTTTCGTCAGCAGTTGTGCCCGGTGATAGGGCTTGTACACGATGGGGACCTTCGCGATGGGGTCGTCCTCGGTCGGCGATTCCAACGCATAGCCAGAGGTCAGTAGGATCTTGATGTCGCTTTTGATTCGCAATGCTTCGCGAGCGATTTCAAACCCGTCGATCCCGCCAGGGAGTACGATGTCGGTGAACAGAAGGTTGATCTCGGCGTCGTTGCGCAGGAGGTCGAGTGCCTCGCGCCCATTTGCTGCCGCGACGACTTCGTGGCCCCGGCCTTGCAGCGTCGCGATCGCCAGCGCTCGCAGGGCCGGAGCGTCCTCAACCACGAGGATCCGGGCGGGCCTGCTCGGCGACTCCGACGCCAGAATCGGTGTCTCCAGAGATCGCGGCACCTCGTCCGAGCGCGGGAGCAGCAGGGTGACCGAAGTCCCTTCGCCCAACTTGCTGGCGATCGAGACGTGCCCACGGGACTGTGTCGCGAACGAGTGGACCATGCTGAGTCCGAGCCCGTTCCCCGTGCCCAAGGGCTTGGTCGTGAAGAAAGGCTCGAAGGCGTTCCGGACTGTCTCGTCGGTCATTCCGGTGCCGGTGTCGCGCACCACGACGCTAAGGTACTCGCCCGGCTCCAGACCCTTCGAGGAGTTGGCAGCGACCGCGTCGATCGTGGTGTTCGCCGTCGCGATCGTCAGCTCACCGCCGTTCGGCATCGCGTCTCGCGCGTTGATCGCGAGGTTCAAGAGGGAGGTCTCCAATTGGTGTGCATCGATCAGCGTGCTTGCGTCTTGGGTGGCGAGGTCGAGTCGCAGCGTGACTGTTGCGTCCAGCGCGCGGCGCATCATCCCATCCAACTTGAGAATCACGGCATCGACCGCAGTCGGCTCCGCAGCCGACATCTCCGGGCGCGAGAAGGCGAGAAGGCGCCGGGTAAGAGCCGTACCCTGCTCAGCCGCCTTGATGATTTCCTTGGCATTCTCGCGTTCAGGGGCCGAGGAATCGGCGGCGTCTTCCAGCAGCTCGGCATAGCCGATGATCACGGCGAGCAAGTTGTTGAAGTCGTGGGCGATTCCGCCGGTTAGGTGACCCAGCGCCTCCATCTTCTGCGACCGCCGCAGCGCTTCCTCCGCAGCCTTGTGTGAAGTGATGTTGCGGGCAACTCCCTCGACGCCCAACACACTTCCGTCGACGGTCTTCCAGTAACGCGTATTGGTCGAGATCCATTGCGGTTCGCCGTTGTGGTCCAATAGCTGCGCCTCGAAGTTCCTCACGTCGCCGTGAGTGGATTGAAGCTCCGCGAGCAACTCCTCCCGTTTTTCGGGAACCACGTAGAACTGGGCGAGTTTCTTACCAATCAATTGTTCGGGCTGGAAGCCAAGCATGTTCACGACCGACGGCGAGATGGTCAGGATCTTTCCATCTAGATCTGCCCGGTAGACGGTGTCCACCATGTTTTCGAATATCTCGCGGTACTCGCGCTGGCTCTGCTCCAGCGCTTCCGCCTGCTGCTTGGCCGCGGCCACTGATGCCACGAAGTAACTGTTCAGAACGCCGATGGCGACCACGCAAGTCCCGCCGACCATGAGCCAGGCGATGCCCTGGGCGGTCCACGCGGGACCGCTCGTTATGTAGGCAACCAAGTCGAAATCAGGGAGTCGATGGCCGACGATGACGGAGGTCCCGATCACACCTGCCGCGAGGACCGTGGACAGCAGCACGAGGGCCCCCGCGCGATGGCCCAGGAGGATCGCGCCCAGAACGCCAGCGAACGGAATCCACGCTCCAGCAGAAGAGACGAGGCCGAACGAAGCGACCCCCGACAAGGGGACCGATGCGAGGACGCCAACGGTGAACCACGAGCGCACGCCATAGGACAGGCGCCGTCTGAACAGTGTGACTGCCCAGATGGCGAGCGCGATGAGGACCTGAAGGCCCATCACCGGCTGCCAGCCCATGGTTTCGATACGTGCCAGCGATGCTCCCAATGCGGGAACCGCGAGAAGCGCCAAGGCGATCAATACTGCGTCGCAGATTCGCGAGAGAACTTCGAACCTCGTTTCAGACTCTGGCTGCATGGTGAATCTCTCCGCTTCTATCGACTCCGCGACATCACGAGGGAAAACCGCTGGCCCTGCTGCCATCTTCCGATCTGGTCCGTTCCAGATCTAGGAGAATAGGAACTATAAAGCCACGACGGGTGTGCCGATGTGAATGAATGTGACGTCGAACCAGAGGATAGTGCAAACAGCCGCCCTTTTAGACCAGAGGGGGTCTATCTGCGGCGCTCAATCCACAGGAGTGCGGGCAGCCGGGGAAGGATG
>DUCN01000106.1 GCA_012959805.1 Myxococcales bacterium
TTTCATATTATCTATTTAAATATTCAATATGTCCGTTGTTATGTAACACCTTGTCTGTACCCAAGTGTTTAGCATGCATCCAATCAGGGTGCAAGGAATGGTTGGTCACACCCGGGATCGTGAACAGCACACACATCCCCATTCCAGCGGCTGTCCAAGCTGCAGTATCGTAGATCCTCCCCAACCAAACAGCATGCGTCCTGAAATCATACCAAGGGCAGTCAGAAACATTGCAAGGACAAATTGCACAAGGCGTGTTGCTTGTGGAGTTGGGCAATCTCAAGTACGCCCTCCAATAATCCAAATCGCCAATCAACGCCCAGATGGCACAAAAAAAACCACCAGCAAGATCATCTCCACCACTCGGCCCCCTGGCTGGGTAATGCATTGGACCACCATTCCAATCATGAGTTGGCCATTTGCCCACCCACATAGCTGTGAAACTCCAAGCCATCTTCTTGAAAACTACATCCAGTGTGTTGTGTCCAGCTCTAACACACTGTATGGCTGTGTGCAAGCAGAATACCATGAAAGCACGAAGGATTGTGGGGCCAGTAGCCAAAATCGAGGTCCACGACCAGATGTCCATCAATCTCCCCCAAGCCTTACCAATTCCAACAACAGGTGTACCATCCCCATGCAATGTCAAAGGAATGCATCTGGTCATGAAGTTTGGCCTGTGCCTCACAGGATGAGTCATAAATTGAACGCTGCCTCGTACTGCCCCCCAGAACCGTCTGCATGTCTCGGCGGATGGACAAATCCTATCCAACCATGCCTGGGGATAATAATGGTACAATGCAGCAAACAACTCATGTGGCAGAATCATGTCCACACCTCGATTTATAAATCCAAGCACGTTGTGCCGCAATGGCGTCAGGAATGAATGTGGCTTTGGCATCTTTGTCTCGGGCATCATGTTCAGAAGCTCGTGATGGATATTGTTGCCATGACGCCCCTCCGTTCCCAAAGCAGCCAACCGACGCACAGTCTTCTTGTTCAACCTGTTCTGCTCCGCGCAAGCAATGTCTGCAATAAACAAAAACATAATGTGCTGCAGGATCTGTGGAGAAATCACACCCCAAGCCCACATCATCACCGTCGGTGTATCCCACATAGGTTCAAAAACAATGGATTCGCATAGATTCAAAAACAATAATCACTTACCTCTCTTCCACTCTATCAAAAACAAGAGAGAGAGAGAGAGAGAGAGAGAGAGAGAGAGAGAGAGAGGGAGAGAGCCAAAGTGAAGAGTGAATTTGAATATTGAATTTATTGCGAATGTTCACATGAATAGATTTGTATCTTGAATCAATTGAATTTGAATGTGAATATTGAAAATTGATTGCGACGGTGCACGTGAAGTTGAATTTGGATTTTGAATTTGAATATTGCATTTATTGAATTAGTGACTATTGAACTTCAATGCGAATGTTTAGAGTGAATGTGAATACAGAATGCAAAGGTCCAATGTGAATACAGAGAGGTGCTTTTGTTTTGAGAGATCTGAGAGAGATATGCGTTTTGTTTTGAGTGAACTAACACAAGAACTAACACTAGAACAAAATCAATTCCACACACATATACAACCATGACTCTCAAAACATGAATGGCCCTCAACACGTTTTAAAAACATACCTGCCCACCAATAGTTTTCATCTTCTTCGCAGTTTTCTCTGCCTCTGCTGCTGCTGCTTTGGCTTCTGATTTCTTTTTTGTTGCGTCTGCTGCGGCTGCTGCATCCTTGGCTGCTGCATCAATCGCAAGCTGCTTCTGTTTCTGTTTCTTCTGCTTCTTTTTTTTGCCCTTTGTCCCAGGGGCCACCTTACGCGGTCGCAGCACCTTCTTCATTGCCACCTTCATGACCATTGCACAACACACAATACAAGCTGGTAGCAAGCTTAAAGCACACGGCAGGGCTTGATGGTACTGGCAACCCCATCAAAAGAATATGCATAACACATACAATACACAATCGCGAATGTAAGATCGAGGTGTATATTAAATGCAAATATGCATGATACTGTTGTGTCTTTGAATAGTTTCAACTAATTTGCGTGTGTTGGTTCTGAACTTCCGAAGATACCTCAACTCAAAATTCAATTGTTTCTGGGAGATGTGCTTCAAATGGAACTTTGGTAAGTACACTTTGGGTGCAAACTGTACACAAAGTGTACACGTTGTGTACACTTTGGG
>DUCN01000107.1 GCA_012959805.1 Myxococcales bacterium
CATCAGGCCGCCGTGCTCGCACAGCTGAGACATGCGGGGGACGCGGCCCAAGTGGACCGGGGAAATCCTTATTTCGCCCATCTGCGCTTGCGCGAAGGTGGGCGGGAACGCGATCTGTGCCTCGGCCGAACGACCTGCATCGAACGGGGCATTCGCATCGTCGACTGGCGCGACGCCCCCATCTCGAAAATCTTCTACAGCTACCGGCAAGGCGATGAATACGACGAGGAAATCGCGGGCCGAGAGCGGATCGGCGTCGTTTCTGCTCGCCGCACGGTCCGTATCCAAGCCGGCGACCTGCAGCGTGTTCAAGCGCCCGAAGGCGACTTCACCCCAGACCCCGAGCATCCGGGCGCCTGGCACTGCACCCAGCGGGTCGCCCCACGCCTAGGCGGCGGGGAAGGCATTTCGCTTCGAGCTTTCGATATCGGCCAGGGATCGACCCGCCGACTCGGGACCTACGATCAAGAACGGAGCATGCGGGCCGACAAGCGGTTGCCCGAAATCACGAGCCTTATCGACCCCGAGCAATTCGAATTGATCACCCACGGCGGCCCGGGCTTCCTGGTCATCCGCGGTGCAGCGGGCTCGGGGAAAACCACGGTTGCCCTTCATCGCGTCGCCTATCTGGCCTTTTCGGATCCCCGAATTGACAGCCCGGAGACGATGGTCGTTGTTTTTTCTCGAGCGCTGCGCAATTTCGTCGATCATGTGCTCCCCTCGCTGGGCCTGAGCAATGTTCAAGTCGTCGGTTTCTCCGACTGGGCCTTGGCCCAACGGAAGAGACACTTCGCGCAACTCCCCACCGCCCAGCGCGAAGACACTCCCGCTCTGATCCAACGGATCAAGCTTCACCCTTTCCTCGCCATTGCATTGGAGGAGTACATCGAGGCCCATCCGGGTTCGGCCCGGGTCGGCCAGGCCATCGACGACTGGGCAACGATCCTTCGCGAGTCTCAACTGCTGAAAGACGTCGCCCAGCGGGTGGCACCCGGCAGCTTCACCGAGGCCGAGATCGACCGATTCGTCGATTGGCATGTGGTGAACCTCGATGCGGTCTACGACGAACTGATGGGCAATGAATCCGCTGGAGCCGAACTCGACCCCGAAGACGATGGATTGTTGCTTCGCGCGTGGCAGCTGCGAATTGGACCACTGCGCGGGACGAACAAGAGTCCTCTGCGATTGAGGCATCTCGTGGTCGACGAAGTCCAGGATTTCGCTCCGATCGAAATTCAAATTTTGCTCGGCTGTATGGACTCGGACGCAGCGATTACCCTTGCGGGAGACACTCAGCAACATGTCATCGCGCAGAGCGGATTCACCTCCTGGGCTGAGTTCTTCCGGCTTGTCGGCATTGCGGGGACCGAGATCGAAACTCTTCGCGTGGCCTATCGCTCGTCCCGACAAATCGTCGAATTTTCTACCGGTCTGCTCGGCGAGCTTCAAGAGGAGGAAAACCTGCCCGAGGCGCCACGCGAGGGCCCCCCGGTCGAACTCTTTCGTTTCTCCGATCGCGGAGAATGCGTTGGGTTTCTTGCCGAGGCGTTGCATCAACTCACAGAATCCGAACCCCTGGCTTCCGTCGCGATACTGACACCGTCCCGAGCGGTCAGCGCTGCCTACTACGAAGGACTCGAGCGCAGCGATATCTCGCGCCTGCGCTGGGTTCAGGATCACGATTTCAGTTTTTCGGCTGGCGTAGAGGTCGCCGAGATCGAGCAAGTTAAGGGTCTGGAGTTCGACTACGTGGTGCTCGTTGACGTCGAGGCCGCTCTCTATCCCGACACCGCCCAGTCGCGCCGACTGCTCCACGTGGGCGCCACCCGGGCGATTCATCAACTCTGGTTGACCAGTCTCGCAACGCCTTCGCCCATGGTAGAAGGTCTCTGGCAGGGCTGACCTCCGGGCCTGCGGGGTGCCATGCCGTCCCCTCCGCTGCCCCTTGAGCCCACAGGCCCCCGCCGTCTTCGGCTCAACGTTCGGCTCAACATTCAGCTCAACGCGTGCACTCCCCCCTTCGATTTGTTACGAAGTTCCGATGGCGTTCGATGATGGAGACCGAGTTCGCATCCTCAAAGACCGGAGTGAGTACACCGGGTGCCGGGGTGTGATC
>DUCN01000108.1 GCA_012959805.1 Myxococcales bacterium
TTCCATTCGAGAACGGCTTTGCGAGGATGGAGGACGGTACGGCGCACGTCGCCGTCTTGACCCAGTTCCCCGGTGCAACCGCCGAGATGATCGACTGGTGGTTCGCCTGGCATGGCGATGAAACCGAGCGCTACAAGCTTTGGCACCCCCAAGCACATCTCTACACCGAATGGCGGGATCCGCGTCGCGGCCAGCGCCTGACGTGCCGACAGAAGTACGTCGGGAATACATCGTTCGTCGACGAATACGTTGGGCCTTCTATCCAGCGGCTCGCGATCCAGTTTCGTGAACCGAAGGAGTTCGGGTTCGACGAAGCTTCATTCGAAGACGCAGGCGTCGGGACGGCGGTGTGTGCCCGCGTGGGGTTCAGTGACCGCCCCGTCGATTCCGGATATCTGATCCACCTGATTCGCGAAACCAGCGAAGGCTGTGAGATGCGCAGTCGATTCTGGATCGGCGAAGTGCATCTTCGCGTCCTGCCAGAAGAGAACGTGATAGACGGCCTCCTCAATCGGCGCGCATTGCGAAACCGGATCTTGCCGATTCGAGTCGGGCGAGATCTCTTCATCCACTGCGCCGAGGAGATGAACCACCTCGCGAGTTTTCTTCCGCAATTATTCGCCCAGGAACGCTGATTCGCCGTGAAGCTCCGATTCGCTGAAAGCAAGGACATTGCTCTTCTTTCGCAGCTCAATCACGAGTTGATCGAAGACGAACGCGCTCCCAACCCGATGTCAATCGACGAGCTCAACCAGCGGATGACGACATGGTTGGAAGGAGACTACCGCGCCGTCATCTTCGAGTTGGAATCGAGCGACGTCGCGTATGCGTTGTACCGCGAGGAGAAGGATGGCCTCTACCTTCGGCAGTTCTATGTTGTGCGAGACCGACGCCGCCAGGGGATCGGCCAGACGGCGATTGAGCTGTTTCGGGAACAGGTCGTCGGGAGCGGTCAGACACTTACGCTCGAAGTCTTCTCTCATAACGAAACGGGAATCGTATTCTGGCGCGCGCTCGGTTTCCAGGAGCATTCGATCGCATTTCGAATCTGAACATCTCTGGGCGTAGCGGGGCGTTGGTGCATGATATAGAAGAGTAGATTCGGTCAATCACCCTGATCTTGATTGTCCGATGGCCGAATGGGCCACTTTCTCGGCATGAACTCTAGAGTCCACCCCAAGTACAAGACAAAATATCGCGTAAGCAATTGGGCCAAGTACGACCGAGCCCTAGTCGAGCGCGGCAATATTACCCTGTGGGTCTCGGACGATGCCATTGCCTCCTGGAAGCCAGCGTCAGCCGGACGACGAGGTGGTCAGAGAAAGTTCTCCGATCATGCGATCGAGACCGCTCTGATGCTCCGGCTCGTCTTCAAGTTGCCGCTCCGTCAGGCAGAGGGCTTCTTGCGATCGATCCTGTCCCTGATGGACATCGATCTCGAAGCTCCCGACCACACCACGCTCTCGAGGCGTAGTCAGGGCCTCAATGTCCAACTCGATCGTGTGGCGGGCGACAACTCCATCCATCTCATCGTCGACAGCACGGGGCTGTCTATCGTTGGCGAAGGCGAATGGGCTGCCGCCAAGTATGGAGGTCGCGGCAGGCGTGGCTGGAAGAAGCTTCATCTCGGTGTTGATCGAACGGGAGTGATCGTTGCTCAGACTTTGACTCACGGAAGTGCCGACGACGCGAGGGTGGGTGTTGATCTCATCGATGGCATTGAGGATGACATGGCGAGCTTCACGGCCGACGCAGCCTATGACACGCTCGCGATCTATGATGCCAGCGCCGCGCGGAATGCCATAGTCGTCGTTCCACCTTCGAGAAGTGCGACGCAATCGCGTCAACGACGATCTCCGTCAAGTGCTCGCGACAGCACAGTCATGAGAGTGCAAGAGATCGGGCGTCGCCAGTGGAAGAAGGAGTCGGGATACCACCAGCAGGCCCGAGTGGAAAACACCTTCTTCCGATACAAGTCGATCATTGGCGACCGGCTGCGTGCGCGTCATCCCAAGTCACAGGAGGCCGAGGCGCTGATCGCATGCAATATCCTGAACCGGATGACGGAGCTTGGCCGGCCAGAGTCCTTCGCAATCGGGATTGGATG
>DUCN01000109.1 GCA_012959805.1 Myxococcales bacterium
GTCGTCGCCACGCGGGGCAAAACCAAGGCCGCGGACGTCGACGCACACGGCACAAGCCTCGGGCTTTTCATCGGGTGGGAAGTGCGTGCCACACAACCGGCAGATCACGGGGTTCGAGCGGGAGGAACTCATTGACGAAACCTCTACTAGAAGATATTTCTAGAGAGTACCTCCAATCCCGCGGCCCCGCGTTGGACCCTTCGCCCGTGATTCCGAGCGATTTGTCATTCGGTTACTTATCGGCGGAATTAAAAAGCCCCGTTAAAATCCCTATCCCCTCACAGTCGTCCGTCGCCACCCAGTCTGTGGGTGCAGAGACTTCCTCCGTATTTCCAAGTTGGAATAGCGACCAGGTTGCGCAGACGCGATGGATTCATGCACATCGGTGGGGCAGATCGATTGGCGGCTGAATCCAGTTTTCGGCTCGATCTCCCGATGAAGCGCCAACGCGGCCAATCCGATCACCGGCCGAGAGAGGTATTCGTGGCCATCGACTTCAATCCCTTCGTCGATCTCAAGGGTCCCGATCTGACCCACCTTTATCGCGATCTGCGCGATCATGCCCCGGTTCACTGGTCACCGGAAGCCGAGGTCTTCACGGTCTCGCGCCACGCCGACGTGCTGGCGGTCATGAAGGATTCCGAAACGTTCTCATCCGACGCGATGAAGACGATTCTGAACAGCGCCCTGCTGGTGCCGCTCACGCCGCGCTATTTGATGAAGCTTCTCTCCTTCATCTTCAAGGTTCGCCTGAATCCCTGGGCCCTGATGAACGCTGGAAATCTGATTTCCATCGATGGCCAGCGGCATACCGACCTCCGGAACGTAGTAGGTCGCGGCTTCACACCGCGGCGCATCGCGGATTGGCAGCCACGCCTCGAAGCGATCGCCGAAGAGCAGGTTGCGAAGATCCGTAAGAGCGAGCATTTCGATGTAGTTGCCGATCTAGCGATTCCCCTACCGACGACCGCGATCGCCGAGATGCTCGGCGTCGAGACTGAGAGACGAAATGATTTCAGGCGCTGGAGTGGGTCGATCATCGACATGGCCTCTGGCGCCGCCAAGGAGAACGTTCTCGAAAGCGGCGTCCTCGACGACATTTCGGAACTCTTCCTCTTCATGCGCGAGGTGATTCGCGATCGACGCAAGACGCCGCGTGATGATCTGATCAGCCTGCTGGTCGATCCTAAACAGAAGGACGTGCTCGGCGAACTCGACGTGATCCAGTTCGTTCTGTTGTTGCTCGTCGCGGGAAACGAGACAACGACAAATCTGATCGGCAATGCGGCGAATGCACTGCTAGATCATCCGAGCCAACTGGACCGGGTGATCGATGATCCGTCCTTGATTCCGAAGGTCATTGAAGAGACCTTGCGATTCGAGCCGCCGCTTACGGTTGGATTTCGCAATACGACTCGAGATGTCGAGATCGGAGGCGTTTCGATTCCAAAGGGAAGGAACGTCGCGTTCCTGATCGGCTCCGCCAATCGCGACGAACGGCGTTTCGAGGAGCCCGATCGATTTGACATCGAACGAGACGCATCGGGACATGTCGGATTCGGTTTTGGCGCCCACTTCTGTCTCGGCTCTTCCTTTGCCCGATTACAGGCTCGAACGGCTCTCACCGCATTGATCCCCGAACTGCGCAATGTCCGACGAACGGGGCCTCCGAGCAGCTTCATCGATTCCTTTCTCGTGCGCGGTCGACAAAGTCTGGAACTTCGCCGGGGCTCGGGATCGGTCAGGTCACCAGCCCCGTTTCCCTCAAGGCTGTGAATCCAGCCTCGGCTGCCGGTGCATAGGAAAAACAAGCCCCCTTTTCGCCAAACGTGCTGATCAGGGACGATATGTCATATCAGGGGCGGGGAGAGAAGCCCGGCGGGCTCTCGTGGCTCTGCGTCCCGTGTGACTAGCGATGGAGTCTCGCGTAGTTCTCGTGCGTCGCGCCGCGCTCCTGCGGGAACAGCATCCGTTCCCAGCGGCCGTATTTTGCAAGGAAGACCTCGTCGACCCGAACCCTTACCTGCGGGTCGTCGACGAGCTTGGCACGATAGGCGTAGTCCTGACCCGAAAGACGTATCCGAATCGCGGGATCCCTTCCGAGATTCGCCCACCATCGACTCTCGCCCGTTCGCAGCACCGGATCGCCGTCCAGTAGGGCGATCCAGATTCGCGTGACGCGCTCGTTCCCATCAGAATCCAGGGTGACGACGTGGATCGACCACTTGTCATCGATTGCGGTGAGGTCTGGCGCTTCCGTCGATACGGGGATCGACGTGCAGGCAAGGCACGTCAGGCAGAGGAGAAGGAGGATCTTCTTCATCGCCTGATCATACCCAATGCACCGTGAAGGCGTGTCGATTGCAATCATTGCCCGCTGCGATGTCATATGGAGGATAGTGCAAATAGCCGCCCCTTTTCGTCCAGAGGTGGTCTATGCGCGGCGCTCAATCCAAGCATGGGTGCGGCGAGAATAGGAATTATAAGGCCCATTGTCTGAAGATGTTCGTGTATCTGTACACGACGAACGCAGTCAGGCCGCACCCTCAGCCCGAACCGGGGCACCGCCGCCACTCAAGTCGTCCCCTGACAATAGGTCGATAACCTTGCGTAGAACGTCTCTAAGTTCGACGTGCTCGACCAACAGCCTATCGAGTTCATCGGCCAGATGGGGTTGCGTGGTACGCATCTGCGGAAAGTAGTGCTCTTCCTCGAGTGTCAGGTGCAGCTCGAGAGTTCGAGCGAGCCGTTCGACCCTGCGCGCCGCTTCGGAGCTCTGCCCACCCTCGATCGCAGAATGAGCCGCTGACGTCTGCGACTTCAGAAGCTTATGCTGCGTTGCTACCTTGTTGGCGACGCTGCGTTCCATTCTGCCCCCTCGATCGCATCGCTCTCGCTGCACCCGACTCAGGTCGACGCCACTCATGATGCCAAGGGAGACTCAAACGGTCCAGTCGCCCAGCGTAGGGGAAATTGAAGCGGTCCAATCCTTCTCCCGATGAGAGTGCTACGCATGCCGGGCGGGCGCCTCGCTCGACGAGTTCTCGAGGGCTTCGGTAATCGAAGGATCGAGCCCCCTTGTCTGGCATTGTCCGGTTATCGGTGCCACGAAGAACCCGCGTGGGCGGATCATCAGTTCCGCGCTGCGTTAAGCGGCCTCACTATTCGGAACTCGAACCTCCTCCCGGTCGTTGATCTGCCACGAGAAGCCGGTATCCGATATAGCCGAAGATCAGCGGGAACTTGTGTTGCGTGCGAGTCGATAGAATCGGTGGCCAGCGACTCGCGCTCAGCGGGCGCTGATGATTTCTGTCCCGTAGTACTCGAGGGTCTCTATGGCGTGTTCGAGGGAGTCGCCCGGCACGCTGGTGCTGTTCCAGGTGACACCGAGCGCCGCCAGATCGTCGAGTCCGGCCAGATGTGCCTGCACGTCGAACCTCGGCTTACCGGGGGCGCCGCCGGCAATGTTGACAAAGGATACATCGATCGATCTCGGGTCGCGCCCCGCGGTTTCGACGTGGCGCCAGAGGTCGTCGAGCATGCGGGCAAGGTCGTCGGTGGTCTCGAGTGCCGGAGTCTTCACGGTGCGAGCCATCGACGCCGGGGCGGGGAACGGATTCCAACCGTCCGCGCCTTCGGCGACTCTTTGGCGAGACCGTCGGCTGTTGCCGCCGATCCAGATCGGTACGGCCTTGGGCTTGGGGTTGGCGGTCTGTCCAGTTGCGTTGAACGTCGCGCCTTCATAGGCGAAGTCGTCTGTTGTCCAGATGCCTCGAAGAACCTTCAGCGCCTCGTCGAAGCGTTCGTTGCGAGCTTCGAAGTCGACTCCGAGTGCACGATACTCGGAGCGCTGGTAGCCGATCGCGGTCGCCAGGGTGAAGCGCCCATCGGACAGGGCGTCGATTGTGGCGATTGCCTTGGCGACCAGAAATGGGTTGCGATAAGGCAGTACGACGATGTTGGGGATGAGGCGGAGTCGGTCGGTGACGGCGGCGACAAAGGCTAGCGCAGCGAATGGGTCGAGTGCGTCGTGGCCGCCCGCCTGGAGCCAGCGGTGTGATGGGGCGGGGTGGTCGGTGAACCCGATGCCGTCGAAGCCGGCGGTCTCCGCGGTGCGGGCGAATCGAACCAAGGCGTCCTTGCTGACGAAGGCCGGGTCATAGGGATAGCTGATGAGCGGGTAGGTGACCCAGTGCTTCATGGAGTTGCCTCGCTGTCCGTACCACGAACAGTTGCCTGATCTGAATATTTTGTATCAAATAGTCAAGGCTCAGTCGGTGGGTCCCAACGAGTACACCCCGGTGTCGGGGTGGTGATACCAACCGCCGGCGGCGTGGGTGCCACCATCGACGTGGATCGTCTGCCCTGTGATATAGCTCGCCAGATCCGAAGCCAAGAACACCGCGGCGCCGGCCATCTCATCGACGTGTCCCGCCCGGCCCATCGGAATCGTGTAGCCGAAACGTGCCTCCGCGCCCGGGGGCGCGACAGCCTTGATTCCCTCAGTGAGCGTCATGTCGGGTGCGAGGGCGTTCACCCTGATTCCATGTGGTGCAAGTTCGAGCGCGGCGGTCTTCGTGTAGTTGATGACCCCGGCCTTTGCGGCGGCATAAGCTGCGTAGCCAGGCGCGGCTCGCACGCCCTCGATCGAAGCCACGCTGATGACACTTCCGGGAATCTCAGCGTCGACCATGGCCCGTGCCACTCGCTGGGTGCACAAGAGCACGTGACGGAGATTGGCTCGGTAGAGTGCGTCCCAGCCATTTTCACTTGTCTCGAGGATTGGCGAGGCGAACACTCCCCCGGCGTTGTTAACGAGGATCGACACCGCGCCGAGTTCCTCGGTCGTGCGGGCTAGAGCCGAGTCGACCTGGGCAGCCTCACGAACATCTGTGGTGATCCCGAGAGCGCCGTTCTCCTCTGAGGAGGACGCGCAGGTGTCCGAGTTTTGTTCCCAGATGGCCACTCGAGCCCCGAATGCGACGAGACCCGCAGCGATGCCGCGTCCGATGCCAGCGCCACCCCCGGTCACGACCGCGACCCGTCCGTCGAGCATGATGTCTGAAGGTTGAATCGACATGGTCGAACTCTAACGCGATCACGAAAGTCGTGCTTTACAAGAAATTTCAAAACTGTTAATTCCATGTAACCCCGACGCACCGAAATGGGCGTTCGGAGTGTCGCCGGATCGATCACCTGTTCGACTGCTACCCTCACCCAAATGAGGCGCTCACGGCAGTCGCGACGCGTATACTTTGGTTGAAACTCGAGGATCTTCACAGCCAATGAATACTCGATTCGACACACGAGTTCTTATCGAAACAGCCAGAGCGAATACAGGTCTTCGCGACTTCGGCGAAGGCGATTTCGAGTCGGGTCTCGAGAAGATCGTGCACGCTCTCGAAAATGAGGCCCTGCTCAGCGATCTCGGTCGCGTGGTTTGGCAAAACCGACTACTCGGATTGCTGACACAGCGCCTGCACGTCGAAGATTGGTACCGCCGGCACCCCGAGATCGAAGACCAGCAAATCAAAGCACCGATCTTCATCGTGGGTCTGCCGCGAACCGGCACGACCGCACTCTCGCATTTATTTGCCTGCGACCCTGCGATTCGATCCCTCCGCGTCTGGGAATCGGCGGAGCCCACGCCTCCGCCCGAGGCGTCAACACATACCAGTGACCCTAGAATCGCCCGTGCCGCAGCGCAGATCGCCGCGCTACGGCTGCTCTCGCCGGATCTTGCGGCCATGCACGAAGACACCCCAACCGGGCCGACAGAGCATCAAGATCTGCTCGGCATGAGTTTTTGCACCAATCACTTCTTGGGGATGGCGTGGATGCCGAGCTATGCGAAGTGGTATTACGATTGCAACATGGTCGAGGCCTATGCATACCACCGCCGCGTCCTCAAGTTGCTTCAATGGCACTGCCCACCGACGTTGTGGCACCTCAAGTCGCCGTCAGACTCATTCGCACTCGATGCCATCGTGCAGACGTATCCGGATGCCCGCTTCGTGATGACGCACCGCGATCCTTCGCGCGTCCTGGCTTCGGTCTGCAGTTTGATCTCGACCGTGCAAGAGATGACGGGAGGTCGGCCGGATCCCAGTGCGCTCGGTGAGGCTGAACTCGGGGGCTGGGTACTTGCGATCCAGCGGAGCCTGCGTGAACGCGATGAAGTCGCGAAGAGTCACTTCGTGGATCTCCACTTTCACGAACTACTCGACGACCCTCTGGCGGCCATCGAGTCGACGTATGCGGAACTCGGCATGCCCCTCAGCAAAGCTGCGCGCGAAGCCTTCCAGGCGCACATCGCGGCGAATCCCCGTGGCAAGCACGGCGAGCATCAGTATGCGCTTTCCGAATGGGGGCTCGATGATGCGACGGTGCGGCGCGCCTTCGACTTCTATATTGATCGCTGCGACGTGCGAATCGAATCCTGAAATCCAATCTCAGCAGGCGCGAATCGAGGAGGCGATCATGTCCAATGATGAGGTGAGAGATCGAGTTCTCTCCGGAGAGGCGTGGAGCGAATTCTGCCGTGCCCTCGAAGCCGCGGGGCAGAAGGTGCTCGACACGCGCGTGGGGAATGACGAGCTCGATCGCGTCGAAGGCTATCGCCTGCTCACGCGATTCTTGCGCTATGGCCTCGAAGGGTTCCTGGAATACGCCGACCCCCTGACCCCGGAACTGCATTGCGCCACCCACGAAACGATCAAGATCATCATGGAGAATCCGGATTCGCTCTACCTGGGAGCGCGGATCGACGGCAACCACTGCTATCGAATTTGGGGAACGCTCGGCACCGCAAGCTGGATGAGCTTCAACATCCATGCCGGCGCGTTCGGCGGGGGCGGACGTGGAACAGTCGCCGTGCTCGACGCAAAGGATCTCGAAGTCGAGTCGGACCGCAGCTTCGAGCTCTTTCTCGGTGGCCCGGAGCGCGAGGGCAACTGGATCCCGATGCCACCAGACGCGAGTTCCGTCGTGATGCGCCAGAACCTCGCGGACCGTACAAAGGAAGTGCCCTGCGAGCTTCAGATCGAGCGAATCGATGCGAAGGGTCCTCCCGCGCCCCTTACGGCCGAACGTGTCGATCTCGCCTTGAAGATGACGGCTGGCTTCATGAGTGGCATCACCGAAATGGCGCTCTCGTGGAGCAGCTTTCTCGAACAGTACCCGAACTCCTTTGCAGACAGCATCCCACCTGCCGCGGAGATCTTTCGCGATCCCAATATCCTCTTTCACGTTGCCTGGTTCGATCTGGCGAACGACGAGGCGTTGGTGATCGACGTCGTACCTCCAAAGTGTGACTACTGGATGTTCGTGCTTCACAATCGCTGGCTCGAGAGCCTCGACTACCGCTATCACCGAATATCACTCAATGATTCCAGCGCTGTCCTCGAGAGCGACGGCTCGCTGCGCGTCGTCGTTGCGCACCGTGATCCCGGGCATCTGAACTGGCTCGACACCGCGGGACACCTTCAGGGAACACTCGGTGTTCGCTGGGTCGGGGCGGACGTTGCGGATGTTGTGCCGAGCGCGAAGCGAGTGAATATTAAAGATGTGACTTCGATCAGCTGACCGAGGCGCGACGACCGGAAGTGGGGCGTTCGACATTGGAACCGCAGCATTCGAAAATCCACACGATTTCGATACCTGTCCTAGACTGAATCGAACCTGACGGGCAAGCGGTCCGGCCCTCGGAACGAGAAGCCGATCACGTTGAAGTCTTCGCCGGGGCGACTCTCGAGGCCCGGCAGCCGATCGAGTGCTGCGTTGAGCCCGACCTCCGCCTCGAGCAAAGCCAGCCGGGAACCCGCGCAGTAGTGCTTGCCAAAACCGAACGCAATGTGGTCGTTGTCTACGCGATCGATATCGAATCGATCCGGCTCGGGAAACTGGCGTTCGTCGCGATTGGCCGAACCGACGTGGCAGAGTACACCGGCTCCCTGCTTGATCAGGACGCCCGCGATCTCGATATCGTGACTCGCCTCTCGCATCACGGTTCCAATCGGCGACTCCCAGCGCAGAGTCTCATCCATGAGTTTCGGTACCAGGCTGCGGTCCGCTACGACCCGTTCCCGCAGAATTGGATCGCGTAGCAGCGCGTAGAGACAACTACCCATGAGGTGATAGGTCGTCTCGGCTCCCGCGATCACGAGCAGACGCACGAATGAGACGACCTCGAAATCCGATAGTCGTTGGCCTTCCACTTCGGCGCGAGCGAGGCTGCTGATGAGGTCGGTGCCGCCCTCTTCTCTCTTGCGCTGCACGACGGGCGTCAAGTATTCCCGCGTTGGACCCTTCGCCCGTGATTCCGAGCGATTTGTCATTCGGTTACTTATCGGCGGAATTAAAAAGCCCCGTTAAAATCCCTATCCCCAGTCCACCTCACAGGACAAGGGCAGATCTCGGGTGTAAGTCTCACGATGGGCTCGCTCCGTCTGCCTTTAGACATGGCGTTGGCGACTTTCGGCGTCCCATCCTACTCGGGTTTTGCTCGCCGCCGACATGCGACCCTTCCCGGGATTTTCTCTGCTCCACTCGCACAGCGTGAGGGCGAGTTGCCTCGGGCTTCGAACGCAGGCTGGTCGGTGGACAGGCTCGCGCCTCCACGGGGAGAAAAGGCCAGGAAGGCCGGCACCGGGCGATGGCAGCCACTGGCCGAGATGCAGGGAACCTGCTCGAGTGTGCATGCCATGCGACGCTTACAACCTTGCAGCCGCTCTGGGTCAGGGGGGTCGTCTCGCTTTCGCCACTTTGCGTCGTCCGACCCGGGGGTCGAGCGGACGGTCTTTCTGCTCCGCTGGAAGAGGAGTTGAGACGAACCTCCGCCATCCAGCAGCAGAGCGTCCGTCACGCCTTGTTCGAGCAGATACGAACCGAGTTCAGGGATGCTGAGGTTCCCAGTGCGCGAGCCATCGTTTGCCACGACGAGGAAGATCCGACCTTCCTTTAGGCCCACCGCGGTTCTTGGGAGCCCCTCGTCAGGGTGAAGGAGGTGGTACCACAGGAGTCTCGGGTCTTTCGCTTCGAGTCCCTGCTTCGGGGGCGGCTCCCGGTCGAGTGAGACCTGCACCCCGTCGTGTAGCAGCCGATAGCCCGAGACCACGGTGCCGAGCTTCGCGCAGGTCGCCCCGTCCATCTCGGCTGGGGTCCGGATGGAGGCCTGTCCGTCTGGCGTGATGACCAAACTGTGCGTGTCGTTGGATTCTGTCGCTTCGAGCCACTCCCGATGCCCTGGCTCCACCCTTTCATTGATCGCGATCCCCCCCTGGCATGAAAACCCCCGGATGCTCGTACAGCGAGTCGCGTAGGGGTTGAAGTGCTGAAGGTCGACGTAGAAGAAATTTGCATTGGCGATCAGGATCTCGCTGGCGTCGGCTTCGGCCGCGACGAGCTGGGCCCATTCCGCGAGCGTCTCGAGCCCATGAGGGGCAGCGGCGCCACACTCGGCCTCCGGGTTTCGAACGGCGGTGAATGCTCTGCTCCGCTTCGGATCGATCGTCGCCTGGAGGCAGGCATCTCCGCGTGAGGCCGTCGGCTTGGAAGGTGGGTCTACCGGTCGAGTCGCCGTCGAGGGTGTCCGCTGGCAGGCTTCCAGCACAAGCCAGGGCGAGTCCGCCGCTGCGGGGTCCGTTGTGAGGCTCACAGCGAGTGCAAGAGTCAGGAGAGAGATTCTAGTGTCCCTGCTCGATGTCGTGGACTCAGTCACTTGGCTCCCGCGCGGTGGTTTGACTCTGCAGGCAGTCCCAGCCTGCCAGAAGACTGCTCCGCGGCCGGGGAAGCCAGCCGGGACTGGTAGAGTCCGAAGAAACATGTCAGCTTCAATCCGTGGCGCCCCTCTCACATCTTAGCTTCTCGTATCAGATTCTCATTGCCCTCGTGGCGGGAGTCGCCACCGGGCTGTTCTTCGGGGAGTTAACGGAGCCGCTCTCAGTCGTGGGGAGTGTCTTCGTCCGCCTGCTCCAGATGACCGTTCTCCCCTATGTACTCTTTTCCCTCGTGAGCTCGGTTGGGAAGCTCTCTCCCTCGACTGTCCGAGGTCTCCTGAAAGCGGGTAGCGGGCTCGTCGTCGGGTCGTGGCTACTTGCGCTTGGGTTCGTTGCACTTGCCCCGTTGGCGTTCCCCCCGTGGCAGTCCGCCTCATTCTTTAGTGATGCGCTCGTACGCGAAAATCGCGCCCTCGATCTTCTGGCGCTCTACCTCCCCTCGAACCCCTTTCACGCGCTGGCGAACAACATCGTCCCTGCAGTCGTTGTGTTTAGTCTGGCGGTGGGGGCTGCGCTAATCGGAGTGCCAAACAAAACGCGTGTGATCGAGGTCCTGGACGTCGCAACCGCGGCGCTGACGCGGGTCACCACTTCTGTCTCACGCTTCATGCCTCTCGCGATCTTCGCCGTCACGGCGAGTGCAGCGGGCACGATGAGCGTTGACGAGATCTCGCGTTTGCAAGTCTACTTTGCGCTCTATCTGTTCGCCTCGATTGCCTTGACCTTCGCGGTCCTCCCCGCGGCGTTGGCCATTTGGACCCCGTTGCGTTACGGCACCGTCTTCCGTGTTTGTGGGGATGCCCTCGTTACGGGCTTCACGACCGGGAACCTTCTCATCACGCTCCCGATGATGATCGAGGGCTGTAAGGAGATCCTCCGTCAGGAAGGACTGGAGAGCGAGGAAGCCAATGCTGCGATCGACGTCCTGATCCCCGTCACACTCAATGCGCCGCTGATGGGGAAGCTCTTGACGCTCATCTTCGTCCCCTTCGCGGCCTGGTTCGTTGGTACGCCGCTCGAACCTGAGCAGTTTTTGGGGTTCCTCTCCTCAGGACTCGTGACCTACTTCGGCAGCGTGAATGCCGCAATGCCATTCCTGCTGGACACCTATCACATCCCGGCGGACATGTTTGAGCTCTTCCTTGTGACGGGTGTCGTCAGCGCGCGGTTTTCCACCCTGTTGACCTCTCTCAACATGATCGTAATCGGCCTGCTGGGTGCGCTGATTCTATCGGGTGCGATTCGGATCAATCGTCGCTCGTTGATCGCTCTGGCGGGGATCGCCGCGGTCGCCGTTGCCGTCGTCCTGGGCGGCGCGAAGGCGCTCTTCACAAAGACGTTCACTGCCAACTACGAGAAGGCGGAGGCCGTGCGCGGGATGACGCTTCGTGGCCGCCTCGTGCCGTGGCAGGTTGAGCCTCTTTCTGCAGAGGACGCTCTTCCTCCCGCGCGGCGTTCTTTCGGTGTCCAAGAAATTCGAGAACGAGGTCGCCTGACGGTGGGGTTTCAGCGGGACAACCTGCCATATGCGTTCCTGAACAGCTCGGGCACACTCGTTGGCCTCGACGTGGAGTTGGCACATCGGCTCGCCACTGAACTGGGCGTTTCTCTCACTTTCGTCCCAATGGAACTCGGTCAATTCGGCGACGCACTCGAGGTGGGTCGAATCGATGTGGCGCTCGCGGGGCTGCCCATGACGACTCTCGCGTCCGCTGAGTTGGGCCTGACCCATTCCTACCTCGACGCGACCCTCGGGCTCGTCGTCCGCGATCATGATCGGCAGGACTTCAAGACTATGGTCGACCTCGTGCAGATGGACGGGGTACGGATTGCGGTCGTCAAGGACCATTTCCTTAAGCGACGGGTCGAGAGTCTCTTGCCCCGCGCAAGGGTCGAAGCCATCGCTTCCCCTCGCGAGTTCTTCGAGGATTCTTCCCGTCAGTTCGACGCACTCCTCTTCACCGCCGAAGCTGGGGCCGCGTGGACTTTGCTCTACCCCGAGTACACCGTGGTGGTGCCTCAGCCGGTGACCGCGCGAATGCCCATCGTCATGGCTGTTGCCCCCGAGAATAATGAACTTCGCGTTTTCATCAATGAATGGATTGATCTCGCCCGCGCTCTGGGCGTCGTACAGAGAGCCTATGACCACTGGGTCCTTGGGCAGGATGCACAGCCCGAACAGCCACGCTGGTCGGTCCTTCGCAATGTACTCGGCTGGGGAGAGGGCATGGATAGGAACTATCAGCAGGGTTCCGGCGTCACGTCCGAGTAGGGGTGTTAGGGAACGTCGCGTCGGAGCCTCTAAAGGCGGGGCCTGCACGAGCGCGCTTGCCAGCCCCCGGCGAGATCGCCCCAGAGGCGACTTCCCAAACACCCGACTCGACCCTACGCCCCAAAGCCCGCCTACCCTTCGAATCGCGCGGGACCCTAGTCCTCGGCCGAAAAGTCAGGCGAGATCGCAGCGACGGGCGTGTGCCCCAAGGTATTACCCGAAATCACGGGGGCGCTATTGGATATTTGCGCTGCATTGGCATCCGCCGTGCTCTGGGCCG
>DUCN01000110.1 GCA_012959805.1 Myxococcales bacterium
AATTTGCCATTCGCCATCAAGCATAGCCTCGAGTCTTAATAAGCCGAGTGCTTCTAGCAGATCATGTAGGTTCCCGACATCTAAACCCGCAACCCTTGGAAGCTGTCTTGTGGGCGTTGCAATTCTTACAAGCCTTTCAACAAAAATCTTGTTAACACCACTATCTTCAGGCTTGATATAAAAAAGTTCCAGCTCTTTCAGATACGCCGTAAGATCTTTCTCCGGGTGCTCTAATAATCTAATAATATCTCTATCCCACCGGGCGAGTCGTGCACCATCCGTATTCTGCAGAGTCATAGAGGTGACGTCCTTCAGGTCCCAGATGACTTTTTTATTGCATATTTTTCATCGAGTGACATTGATCGAGAAATGCTAAGCATCGCTCGATCACCCTCGTCTGAGACATATTCACCATGAAACTTCACGAACAAAACACCTTCATCGAATAAAGCCTTATAGATAGTCACTTTAAAAAGACCTTTTCCTGAAGAGCGATCTGGTCAACTCATTAATTATTAACGCCACACGCCGCAGGCGCAGCTTAAGGTTCTATCGCTGTTCGACTCTGCATTATATGTCCCATAGTGTGGCGATTATGATAATCGTGAAAAGGGTAGATCCCAAGCCTCGTCCCGATCTATGCACCAACGCGCGTTCGAGGTCGAAACCGGCGATCGCTAGCGGATCAAAAATCTGCGGAAAAACCCACCAACAGGCGGTAGTCGTCCGACTTCGGCCGATCGCCGCTGTTGTCGGCCACCGGCTTCTCGATCCGATCCCAGATGAAGGTGATATCGAGTTCGACGGGACCCCAGATATCATTCGAGAGCTCGGTCTCGAAATGGTGACTCGTCTTATCCAGATCGGTGGTCACGATCTGAACTTTGTATCGGCTGTCGAGCTCGATGGCCGAGGTGATGTCAATCTCGAGTTTACTTTCTACAACGGCCGCAAAGTCGTTATCGCTGTCGGGACCGTCGAAGAACTCGGTGTACTGATGGCCGCCACCGACCGACCCATCCCACTCCACCACGGCGCTATCCACGAACTGGTAACCCAGCGCAACTCCGGGGCTGAGTCGCATCTTGATGTTCTGGAACTCGTCGCGAAAGTACTCGACTGTGGGGACCGTCAGAAAGGCTCGGCGGGTCAGATGGATGTCCAGTTTCGTCCCCGCACGGTGGTTGTTTGCATTCGTGTCTCCCTCCAGCTCGCTGTAGCCTCCGCGATAGTCGTTGATCCAACGCGTGAGTCCAGTTTCGCGTTTGATGCGAACGTCGCCAGAGACGTCGACCTGATCGGTGTTGCCGTCGCGCACGGATAAAGCCACGCCGACCTCACCCGACCAATAGCTGCTCTCTTCCTCGCCGCCCTCGGTGATGCTGACGATTTCGCTTCGCGCAAACTCGATGATCTCACCGCGACTCGTACGCACGCGAACCCTGTCTCCGCGCATTTCGGCGGTACCCGTCACCTCGCCGTGATCCAAGCGAAAGATGTGCAGAGACGGGAGGCGAATCGATTTCACTTTGCTCCACTTGAAATCGAGGTCGTCAAATCCGTCGCTGTCGAAGTACACCTTGCGGTCTCGCAGCCGGTCCAACTTGCCATACAGCGTCTCGCCGGTCTTGAGCGTGGTCTGGTCCATTTCGCCGGTGCCTGATTTAGGCGGTGCCCATTCGGACGGCTCTCGGGCCGGTTCGCTCTCGGCGAACGCCGGGCCCGCGATCAATGCGAGAGCGAGTGGAAACACGGCGAGGGTACGCACCTCGGCGATTTGCATCTAGAAGCTCCTGAGCGAATGGAAGTTTGGGCGCCGGAGTCTATACGCAAAAAGCCCAATGGCACCTGCCATCGACGAACGTGCGATTAGAATCCGAAATTGATCCTGAGCCCGCCGTAGCCGCTATTGTCGTAGTCGGACTTGGCAATTTTTTTACCGTACTCGTCTTCGAGCCGGAAGTCCCCGTCCACCGTCACTCCGCCGTAGCCCTCAAGAGACAGGGTCTCGCTGAACGCATACGCCACGCTCAGGTTCACGACCTTGGCTTCTTCTTCACCGACACCGCCCTTGCCACGCTGGAATTCTTGATCCGGATCCGCACTGCCGCCGAGACTATTGTCGAGCCTGAATCGCTCGCGACGGAAGCCCCCGCCGATGCCGATTTTCCAGTTGTCTCCGAGCGCATAGCTGAGCCGAAACTCGCCGCCGCGCGAATTCCTGGCCTTAACGTCAAACGAGAGATTGTCGCTGATTCCCCAGGTGATGAGCGCGAATGGCTGGAATCTGGCGCTATCCTCGATCTGACTCGTGACCACGAGTCCCAGGGCGATGCTCAGCGTCTCGCTCCATTTGTAACGAACTCCCGCAACGCCGCCGCCCGTCAACGAATCGCCGACATCTGCTCCGGCTTCGACGGACAGCTGCAAGCTCGGCCCCCCGATCAGCGACCACTTTTCGTCCATTTTGTAGACAAAAATCGGATCGAAGCGGAACACGTGAATCGTGCCCCACGGATCCCTAAAATCACCGAAACCATCGAAGTTGTAACTCACGACGCGGTAGTCGCCCCCGACCGACATTGAGACCGAGTCTCCGAGCATCGTCTGTGACTTGAGGCCTCCGCCAATATCCCAGAAATCGAACTCAGGGTCCTGGGTGTCCGTGACGTCGAGGTCCGTTTCACCCTGGCCTTCGTAGCCGATCCAGCCCGTCGTCTTCCAGCCACCCTGATGGGAGTCGGCGCTGGCAGACAGCGCGAAGCCCAGGATGAGCCCCAGCATGAGGAGCCCGCTCACAGTCCTCTGCCCCCATCTTCGTGCGTTCTCGTTCGATCCATTCATCTCGCATACTCCTTTGTGAGTGGTAAACCACGCGACGCATCTACAGCCCGGCCGCAAACGGCGACGGAAGTCGGTGGAAATTGCCCATCGATCTGTTCGCACGAATGTAGGTCGTCAAAATATCACGGACAAGGACCGCTCTTCGCTAAGAGACCGTTTTGGGTTTCAACCTAAGCCGCTTTCTGGGCCAGGCACTCCTTCTTCCATCGTTCTTCGTTTGATCTTCCAGCTCTCGCTTGGCACCGCATACTACTAGGTGCTTGAATTCGTTGAGGTTTTCCAGAAGCACCCATTCAAGCGATGGACCCGTTCGCGCCAGGTTATATTCAAGTCATCTTGAGGATCTGTTTTCCGCATAACACGAGACGCCGATTCACTTAGGAGGTCGCCAACCAACCGGCGGCAGAATGTGTCGCAAGAGTCCACATCGGAGGCCTCGAAGGCGACTCATGAAACACACCGTCTCCGAAAAGATTGATCCGCTAATCGTGCGAGTCGCGGGTGAACGCTTCGGCCATCGCCCCGGTCGGCCAGGCTTGATACTCGCGTAGAGGCGCGATCTCGGTTTCGCCTTGCTCGCGGAGGCCGGTCGCCGCATCGGCGATCTTCCAGGACATCGTTCGTCCGAAGAGCGGCTGTGATTCGACCATGATGACTCGCAGTTCGCCCGGTTCGAAGCCGCATTGTTCCTGAATCGCTTCGAGTAGCTGCATGTCGTTGAGGTGCCCATCTCCGAAATTCCAGCCGAGCGCGAGCCCGGCGACAACTTCGCCCTCCATCCATTCGTAATCGTCGACATCACCGGCATCGCCGAGTGCGAGGGGAATCGTCCCGTGGAGGACTTTCCCCTGCAAATGCATCAGACGGATCGACGGCATCATCATCATGGCCGTATCGACGGCCTCGCTGTCGTCGAGCATGCCTTCGAGCTGTTCGCGCATCGTCACCGCGGCCTTGGTCAACTTATTCAGCTTCTTCTGTGATTCCCCGCGAAAGAACCAGACCGAGTAGGCCCAATTGCCGGCGTAATAGCGCATGGCCATAAGAAACGAGACGTGTTTCGGAACGAAATTTCCGTAGAGGGGAATCGCGATGAGAAAGACGGCGAGGAATCCCGCGAGTAGCGGCACTTCGGCGATCGCGAGGACGCTGGTGTCGGGATTGAATCCGAAAAGGAAGATGCCGCCGTAGATCATGATGATGTTCCATTCGACCGGCATGCCGCTTGGATTATTGAGAGCGATGAAGCCGTGGAAACCAGTCATCACTAAAAGCACGGCGGCCGTAAAGATCGCGCTCTCGCTCGAGAGCAACGCGAAGGGAATGGACATTTCAACGACCGTGCCCATATGAGCCATCCACGTGGCCATTTTAGAGGGCCGCAAGTCATCGGGGAACGAGACGAAGAGGCGCTTTTTCAGCCAGGCCGGAAAAAAGGGGCCCTGGTTCATCATGACCATGATGACGCTCGGGAAATGATGATTGAGTTTCGAAGTCGCGGCCCAGAACCAGATGAAGCACCAAACGATCATCGACCCGGCGATCCAGACCTCAGCCGCGGCGCCGGCGCCGCGACCGAAAGTCATGCAGGCGAGCACGATCCAGAAATGCTCAGCCCGCGCGGCCAGAAAAAGCGTCTTGTCGAGAATGCCTAACAGGGGAATCAATATGAAGGACGGAAGCAGCAGCTCGAAGCTCAGTTCTGGAGCGACGAGTGCGCGCAACAACAGGAACATGTTCGCCGCGTAGAGAGCGACGTCGAGCCAGGTCCGACGGATCCCGCCGACGATGGGCAATCCGGGAAAGAGCGGGAGTTTCGTCGTACCCGGCCGAAGGAAATGGAGGAATCCAGCCATCGGCGGCCAGAATCGGGCGTTCATCGGGCCGGAGGAGCAGCCAAGGCCAGACGATTCGTAGAAGAGCGCCCAGAGAATTGCCTTCTGAAAGGCGATGGCCGAGAACGCCCACTTACCGATCGAAAGAAAGCCGGGATACGGATCCGAGAATGAACAGAAGAAGGCCCAACCCCCGAAAAAGATCAGCCCGTATTTGACCCAGTAGAGGACGACGACCGAGAACGGTGTCGCCGTGATCTGCAGCGCCCACATGCGGCAGACCAGTCGCATCCGTTCCGGAAAGGGCTTCGCAAGCACTTCATTCAAGGGATAAGGAGGTAGATCAGAATCGGCGATTGGCATGCATTTCTCTAATTGGTTGAAGTGAACGTTAGCCTCGAAGTGCGATCATGATTCTCCATCTAGATTCGGAAGCCTTACGAAGCGAGATTCTGGACCCATTAGAGCACGGTCCCATCCGGGTCCTTAAAGCAGACGAAGCGCGAACTCGGGCGGTCGTTCCAGAGAACCGTTGCGGGCGAGCCGATGATTTCGACGCCGCTTGCCCGAAGCTCTTCGGGGTCGGCGTCGAGGTCCGAGGGGTAGAGCGCGATTCGCGCGGTGCCGAGAGGGTTCAGTTCCGAATACGGGGCGGCCGCCGAGTAGGCAAAGTAGGGAGGGATCCCGACCAGCGCCGCGGTCGAGGACATATTGACGATCGAGCCGCCGCCGCTGCCGACCATGGCGGGCAGTGCGTAGCGACAGCCAAAATAGGTGCCATCGAGATGGACCGCGAGGGTTCGACGCCAGATGTCCGTCGTGGTCTCTTCAATGTTCGCAATGATGGCGATCCCCGCATTTTGACGAGTACGTCGAGACCCCCGTAGCGATCCATCACGTGATCGACGAGCGCGGACCAACCCTCCTCTTGCGAAACGTCCTGGTGAATGAACTCGGCGAAAAGCCCATGGGCGACTTCCTTTCCCCGTGCTTCGTTGAGATCCGTGAGAATGACGGTCGCGCCTTCGGCCGCGAGCATCGGCTTCCCCCAGACCGGACGCAGCCCCGGTGACAATCGCAACCTTCCCCTGTACTCGACCCATTTCGTGTCCAATCCGTTCGTCGGACCATACCTCGCAAAGTGGTCACGGCGTCCAATATTTCTAGCTCAGGAACCGTGACCCTCGAAGCTCCCACGTCCATCACCCCCGAGTCCGCCTCGCGGACTCATGCGTTGTCAAGATTCTTTGCGGTGAAGGATCACGACCGGAATACTTCGAGTGGTCTTTGCCGCGTAGCCGGCATATTGGGGATTGTAATCGAGGAGCATCGGCCAGAGCCGATCGTACTCACGGCCACTCGCCACGACCGCTTCGACGTCCCAGCCATCGCGTCCGACCTTGATCTGGGCATTGGGAGAGGCTTCCAGGTTAAGCCACCAGGCGGGGTGTCGATCGGCGCCGTTATTCGAAGCCACGATGACACAATCGTCTCCGTCGCGTAGGTAAGAAAGAGGCGTCGTACGAGGCGCGCCGCTCTTCCGACCGGTTGTGGTCAAAAGCAACATGGGTCGACCCACCAATTGGGCGCCGACGCGTCCATTCGTCGCTCGATAGACGGCGCGATGAAGATTGCCAAACCAATGCCAAGAAGCCATGGAAGGCGACCTTAGCCTCCCGACGATCCAGCGCCCACTGTGCGCCTCCCGACCACCCCATCCCTGCGCCCCTCGTTAGTTTCGACGGCCGCGCCGCTCGCGCTTGGCTCGACGGTCACGGTGGCCACAGAGACCCGAACGATCACGTCACCGACGTTGCCAAAGCCTCCAAGCGTCTCGCACGAATTCCGCATTGGTCTGGACGCCGACACCCCTCTGTGGCTGTAGTGAGACTCGGGGCTGGATCGGCGGCGGCACGGCCCGTCTGGGGCCGGTGACGTGAGGCTGTGCGTTTTTGCGTGGCAGAGAAGGAGTAAACGAAATGGGTAAGACGATTCGCAGAAGCCGCCTGAGACGACTTCGAGCAAATGTCATTTGGATGCTGGTAGCGCTGTTATTCGCAGAATTCACGTTGGGGAGGACAGCCATCGCGGGCGAACCCTCCGACCACACACCCATCGGCGTGATCGGAGATCACACGCAGCGCAACCGCCTTGAACGATCTCTTCGCCAGAGACCACCCTAAGATCCATGCGCATGTCGGTCTGAGCTTTCCGACCGGGTCTATCTCCGAAAAGAACAATAATCCGATGTCGGGCGGCGGGGCCTCCGCGTCTGGGCGAAGCCCGCTAGGCTAGCGAGCCCATCCAAGACAAGAAAATTCTTCCATTGAACTCTCGCCAATTCTATCTGCTCGGCTCCGGTAGCTGGTTTTTCGCTTTCGGAATGCAGGGCGTGCTCTTCGCCTGGTTGGTAACGATGGTGCTCGAGGAGTCACCGGCCAACGTCGGCTTCGCGCAGATCGCCCTACTGCTGCCGAGCACGCTTCTCCTGCTGCTGGGAGGAAGTCTCGCCGATCAGTACGGCACCCGGCGATTGCTGCTGATTTCACAATCGCTTTCCGCCATCGCCCCCCTCTTCCTCATCGGTGTGCTCGCCTTCGGCACGCTCAGCTATCCAGTCATGCTCGGCTATGCCGTCATGATGGGGTGCGCACAAGCTTTCGTGACGCCGGCCCGCGATGGCCTCCTCAGCGAAGTCGCCGGCGCGCAGGTCCAGCGAACCGTCGCGCAGGCCATGCTGATGCAATTCGGCGGGCAGATACTCGGCTTTGCGCTCGCCGGCTTCGCAGACACTCTAGGCCCGACCCTGGTGATCTTCTTCCAACTAAGCGCACTCATGCTCGGCGTTTTCGCATTCCGTCGCGTCCTCGTCCGCCCGCGCCCCACCACCCGGCGGCAGCGCTCCCTGGTCGGTGAAATCACGACTTCCATCATCGATGGGGGACGCAGCGTGTTGCGATCCGCGCCGATGCGAATCGTGATGCTTCAGAACGTGGCAATGGGAACCTTCTTCATGGGCTCCTATATCGTGACCTTTCCGATCCTGATCCGCGAAGTCTACGGTGGCGACTCTTCGGATCTGGCACTGCTCAACATCACGAATTCCATCGGACTTGTGACGACGATCTTTCTCCTCTTGCGTTTCGGCGACGTGCATCGACAGGGCCGAGCTTTGCTGATTACGCAGGGAATCGGTTGTGTGATGCTTGGAGCCCCGGGAATTTTTTATGGTTTCCCAGCGCTGCTGGCTTTGATCTTTTGTTGGGGCGCTTGTGGCGGCATCGCGATGAGCATGTCGCGAACCATCATGCAGGAAAATGCGCCGCCGGATCAGCGCGGACGGGTCATGGCCTTCTACAGCTTTTCCTTCATGGGCTCGGGGCCCCTCGGAGCCCTCTTGAGCGCATTCCTCGTAACGAACTACGGACCCGAGAGCGCTCTTTTGATTTCGTCTTCGGCCATGTTTGCCATCATCACCTGCATTGCGGTGATGTCGAAGCTATGGCAGCTCGATGCAACGCCCGATCCGACTGCCCAGCCGAACCCACTACCCAACTAATACGCCAGGGAGTTCCCGTGACTCGAACGCTCCAACGCATCGTCATTCTCATCGCGACTCTCTCCGTCGCAGCAGCCATCTTCTTGGTTCCCCTGCTTTGGGGAACGCCCCGGAATATCGATCATTTCTTTCTGCGTAGTTTCATTTCCGTCGCGAGTAAGCATCCCATGTTGCTTTCCTACGCGCGGCCACTTGACGCGTACAATCTCGACTACTATTCCGATGATCTTGAGGACTACTCCCTTGCGGGTGAAGTAGCGCTGCTCGATCAGCTAGAAGAAATCCAGTCGGGACTGCACGCCTACCATCCCCAAATGATGAACGCTGACAAACGCCTCTCCTACGACGCGCTCGATTGGCTGCTTGAAACCCAGATCGCCGGACGCACTTTTCTCAACCATGCCTACCCGCTCAATCAATTTAATGGCGCCCAGTCCGGGCTGCCGGATTTCCTCGTCAACATTCATCAGGTGAGCGACGTAGCCGATGCCCAGAACTATCTGGCACGGGTCGAAAAATTCGAACTCGCCCTCGAGCAGATGCGCGAATCCGTCACCCTTCGAGCCAAACGTGGCTACCGGCCACCGCGCTTCGTACTCGAAGCGGTCCGTGAAGAAACCCAAGCATTCGCTGCGACCCCTGTTCGGGAGAATGTTCTCTACACGAAGCTTTCAGACTCTCTTGGCGAAATTTCGGAACTGCCTGACGAAAGACGTGAGGAGTTGCTGAGTGATCTCGAAGAGTTGATTCGCACAAAGGTCCAGCCCGGATACCTGAATCTCGCCGCAACACTTTCGGATCTCGCGGCCGACGCCAGCGACGACGATGGTGCATGGAAGCATCCGGATGGCGCCTCCTACTACCGCTGGGCGCTCAAGTGGCACACGACGACGGATCAGAGCGCGGATGAAATCCATCAGATCGGACTCGACGAGACAAGGCGAATCCATGACGAAATGCGCAAGATCTTCGCCGCCACCGGGCATCCCACCGACAAACCGATCGCCCGGTTGCTCGAACTGAATCGCGATGCGCGTTTTCTCTATCCCGACTCGGACGCTGGACGTGAGGCAATTCTTGACGACTACCGCTCGATCATCGATGACGTCCAGTCTCGGCTACCCGAAGTCTTCGGACGACTTCCCAAGGCTTCTGTCGAAGTTGAGCGAGTCCCGATCTTCAAGCAAGCCGGATCCGCCGGCGCCTACTACAACCCACCCTCCCTCGACGGCAGCCGGCCCGGCGTCTTCTCCGTCAACCTGAGGGATGTCTCCGAGATTCAGCGCTTCCGGATGCGCACGCTGGCTTTCCATGAAGCGGTCCCCGGACATCATCTACAGATCGCGCTGGCTATGGAGACGACCGATCTTCCACTCTTCCGCCGCTTTATGCCGATGACCGCGTTCATAGAAGGCTGGGCTCTCTACGCCGAACGAATCGCCCTCGAAGAGGGCTTTCACGAAACACCCTACGATGAACTCGGCGCGCTCTCTGCGGAACTCTTTCGAGCCGTCCGCCTGGTCGTGGACACGGGAATTCATTCCAAGCGATGGACTCGGGAACGCGCGATCGAGTTCATGATCGAAAATGCGGGGCTCCCGCGCGGCGACGCCACGGCAGAGATCGAGCGATACATCGTCGCACCGGGCCAGGCTTGTGCCTACAAGATGGGCCAGCTGAAAATCCTCGAACTCCGCGCGCGTGCCAAGACCGAACTCGGGGAGGACTTCGATCTACGTGCGTTCAATGATGTGGTGCTTGCAGGGGGCGCGCTGCCTCTTGCCGTACTCGACCAGGTCATCACACGTTGGATCGCGGAGAACTCCCGAGACTAACGAGTTGACCGGGCAGGAAGACGCCGTATCGGCATCTCAACCGAAGCGGCTCTTCAATTTCTGAAATGGATACTCGAGCACATGCCAGCTGATGAATGCGACGGCGAATGAAAGCGCAATCGTTACGCCGAGGTGCCAGAGATACAGAGCCGTCCCGGACCAACCGGCATTCGCACCATTTGGGACCATCAACCAAATCACGATCGGCAGATGAACCACGTAGAGTGCATAACTGTATTTTCCAAAAGCCCGCAGAATTGAATTCGAAAGGATGCGCGTCGCCAGTCCTCCCGACTGGGCGGACAAAACGCCGACCAGCGCACTTCCAAAACCAAGCGAGGCCACACTGAACCCAACCGTCAGCGTCCAATCGCTGCGAAGCAGGAAGCCACCCGTCATCACCATTGCAGTCAGGACATAGATCGCGCAAAGGCCACCGACCACCCGTGCAACAGGGAGGATCGACTGCAGTCCGTTTGGACTGCGGAGAATGCACGCGATTGCGGCGCCGACTGCCAGGTCGTCCATGCGCGTAATCGTCATGATGTAGATGGGAACCCAAGGTGCGTCATTAACTAAGAGGAGCACGCGCAGTCCGAGACATCCGACGACGAGCCCCCCACATAGCCAGAGCAGACGCCGGCGTCTCAAGCCAAAAACCAGCAGCGGCCAGAACAGATAGAACTGCTCTTCGATGTTGAGCGACCAGAGATGATTCAAGTTCGGGGCATTCAGGAAGGAGCCACGCGCTGCCATCGCCCAGTTCTGGAGAAAGGTCCAGTAGAGGATCTCCCGGTCATCGTGCCAGGCCATTTGCGGGAACGACTCACGCGGGATCAGATAAAAGAAGATGAAGAGCGTGACGTAGTAGAGGGGCAGGATGCGAAGGGCACGACGCGCGTAGAAATGACCAAGACTTCGGCGCACGGGATTCAAATCAAGCAGGATCCCAGTGATCAAAAAACCCGAGAGCACGAAGAAGAGACTCACCCCGGACCATCCCGAGATGGCGATCGCATGTATCGCCGGAAACGGAATCGCATCGAGCTGGATATCGAGCGCGTGAAAGACCATGACCAAGAGAATCGCGAGTCCGCGCAGGCCATCGAGGGCTGGGATGCGCGAACGACCGAGCTCGGAGGGTAAAACACCCACGCGCGGTTCGCCTATCGAGGTCATGTACGCCGACCGACACGGAACGGTCGATGGCCCGAGCCGATTGCGCGCAGTCTCATTTCTGAACCTGGTTCGCGCGGCGTCTCAATCGCTCGATCTCGCGCTGGATTCGGGGACTCTCCGACGCGTGGGCTTCCGCGGCATCGAGTACGATGAGCGCTCGCCCCGGCTCTTGCTTGGCCAGTAGATTCTTGGCTTGCAGGATATAGGCGCGCAGATCCCCCGGCTCGCGTTCGATGGCATCGCGGAAATACCCGATTGCGCGAGGACGATCTCCACGCGCCGCGTAGACCCGACCCGCCAGGACCAGGGCTTCGACTTCCATGTTCTCCACGCTGTACATGCCGGCATCCAAAGACAGGTCACTGGCCAATAGATGTTGGACGGCGGACTGGGCTGCGCGCAATTTCTGCAGCCGGAGATATTCGGCTGCAAGATTCTGCCAGCACACTCCACATCCTGGATTGTCCCGCGCATAGCGATCGAGCTTGGCGAGTGCACGATCCCGTCCGCCCTTTTGAACGTCCACCCCATATCGCCCGACGGCTGCGGCGTCGTAGGATGGGTCGAGGATCAACGCCTGGGAAAAGGCATCATTGGCCTCTTCGAGCTGACCCGCGTTCGCGTAGGCGAGACCCGCGCGCAGATGCGACGCCGCTGTCTCGGGATTGCGTTCGACGTGCCTCGCCCAGTACATCACCTCATCTGCCGGCGATCTCGATTCCGCAAAGGGAATCAGGACGCGCTTCTCGGCAAAGCCCGCCAGGATGCAGAGGCCGACGAAGACGATGAGTGCCAGGATCCGTCGATTCCCCGGAGAGACCGGCATCTAGAGGTACTTTCTGAATTCTGCGCGACGAACTCGCCAAATGAACGAATCGAAGTAGTAGTGGAGAAGGCCAGTCGTCGTATTCAGCGCGAGGATGGCCACGAGGGAAATTTCCTTGCCGAAGACCGAGAAGAGTCCGTACGCGGCAATCGCGCCGACATAGAAATAGAAATACCGGGTTTCATGAATCAAACGGAAGATGGCGTTGCTTCGAGTCGGCGTAAGCGACCTTGCCTTTGCGCGATTGTAGTACCAGGCGAAAGCGTCGTATTGCAGGCAGTGGAAGAGACTCGAAATGGCGTAGCTCAGGAATCCGTTGGATAAGAGGACGTACGAGTAGTACCAGACACCCACGCTCGTCGCGAAGAGCACCAGCTTCAGTTTCGCAATCGGCAGGCCAGAAGCGACACGGAATTGCATCCGGGCCAGATAAAGGATGCCAACGACGATCGCCAACCCAAGCGAGCCATTCTCCAGACCGACGACAAACCAATCCGGGAAGGCGATGCCCAGATTATAGAAGGCGTCGGCGTACATATATCCATAGAAGCCGCTATGGGTGAGGATGCAGGCAAAGAACGAATAACAAAGCCACTGGTCCAGTCGCGTGTCGAGTTCGGTACTCGCACCCGCCTTGACGTCGTAGATGCGCATGAAGCCATAATGCTGACGAATAAAATGGTATTGATCCCAGACGAAGATCAGGGTCAAGAGCCGTGAATCGAGCATGGTCAGGCCCAGAACAATCGGCGCGACACAGAGTGGGATGACCATCAATTGAAAACGGTTGCGGCTGAACTCGTCGGGATCCCCGTACGCGCGCAACATCGTCGGGACATGATGCCCGACCGCCATATAACCAATCACGTAATATTCGACTTGAACGGCAGGCATCACTTCCGCCGCGCCAAGAACCGCTGCAACCGCCAGGAGTGGACTGGCGAGGATGAAGAACCAATCGAAGAGCGGCGAAGCGATGTACTGATCACGCAGGGCGATTCGCGGTTTCATTCCGGGAAGACCCGCCTCAAGCGATGCGTCCTTCTCTCCGCTTGCCGAAGCGCTCAATACCAACCCCAATTCACGCGATCCAAGAACCCAGAATCGAGATTGTAACCCAAGATGGTTTTCGAGGAAGTTATCTGCGTTAGAAATGGACCTTCACAAGTTCCCGCGAGTGTCAAAAAGTCATATATGCGTGACTATTTCGACTTGGCCTTGAGCCGATTGGCCACCAATCCAAAATGAGCGCTGCCCGTCACGGATCGCCATCCGTGGCGAGATGCGCCTGAACTTCTTCGAGGGTCATGCCCTTGGTTTCGGGCGCATAGCGGAGCACCAGTAGAGCACCCAGAATCGGGCCCACCGCAACCACTGCGATCGCCGCTGGAATTCCGCCTAACGGCGCGATCAGCAATCCGATCACCATGGGTGTGATGACCTCGGTCACACGCCCGGCGAGGTTCGTGGTCCAACCGTATCCGGTGGCGCGGATTTCCGTCGGAAAGAGTTCGCTGGCATAGACATGGGTCGCCGTGATCGCCGCGCCAAAGCTGAAGACGGTGCAGAACATCCAAATGTACTGACCGGACAGCGTCGGCACGTGATAGAGCAAATAGATCGAGATTCCAGCGGCGACATAGAACGCCGAGCAGGTCCATTTTCGACCCAGCCGATCGATCAGATAACCGGCCACGAAATGCCCGAGAACACCGCCGCCATAGCCCCAGAAGACAATGTCGCCGACATTGGCCGTTGTCAGACCGAGATCCTCTCGCGCAAAGATCACCCAGTAGACGACGGAAGGACCCGTTACGAGATGGACGCAATTCCAGAGCAGCGTGACGATCAGCGTTCGACGCCGGTAGCGCGGCGACCAGGGTTCCCCGACACGACGAAGCATTTCCCTTAAGCCGGCCGGAGCATCTTGCTCGACAGCAGAAAATCGACGGGTTTCGCGCATTCCGAGTCGCAAGAAGAGCACGAGAATGAGCGGGAAGGCGCTCAGGACATAAAGGGCGCGCCAACTCGAATCGTCAGCGTCAAACCCGAGGGCGGCCTGTACCCCCGTGACCATCGCGACACCGAGCCCGTGCAGCCAGTTTGACGGGTCCCCTTCGTCGAGTAGGACATAGGGCTGAACCTTGGCCATGACCATCACGCCCACGGTCGCGAGGCTTGTCAAAATCGCGATGGAACGCCCGCGAAGACGAGCTGGGTACTCCTCCCCGACGACAATGATCGCGAGCGAGTACTCGGCCGTCAGGAAGAGTCGTGCGAGCATCTGACATAACACGAACTGCGTCGGTGTGGTCACGAAGGCGGTCGCGGTATTGAACACCGTGAAACCGACGACCGTCATCATCAAGAGCGTGCGACGCCCCAGCCGGTCCGCCGTGAGCATGAAAACGAAGGACAGCATGACGCCGGCCCGGATGGCGCCGGAGACGAACCCCCATTGTTCGCGCGTGATCCCGAGTGTCGCGCGAACATCTGGGGCAGCGAAGCTCTGCATCGCGTTATCGAAGCCATCAAAAAGAGTGGCCGTCGAAAGCAGGAAGAAAAGAAACACCAGATAGCCGTCAAGGCGAGTGGCTTCGACATTCTGGGTGGATGCTTGGCTCATGAAACAACGCTAGCAAGATCAAGTCGATCGCAGGATGGATGAGGCACAATGCGAAGAGTCCTCCGAACACACTTGCCACGGGTTGGGCGAGGGGGGCGGGAGCGACCTCTCCAGACGTGCTTCACCCTCCTCCGCTCGGTGTTGAAGATTGCCAATGACTGGCTAGTCTGACTGGTCAGTTTGCGATGATGAACTTGTCCGATGTTGGCCGACCGGGGCATAAGACTGACGAAAATGAATCAAGAACCCGATTTCCTGACCCTTTGCCACCATTTACAGCGCCGTTCCCGTTGCTTCGAGCCTGAATTCCAATCTCGAGCGGCGGAAGAATTCTTGACGGAGACAAGCCGGCCCATGACCCAGAACGTCCTCCCCATTCACTCGCCAAGACGCCACGCGCTCTTCGAAATCCTCTTCCTCACCCTGTTCATAATTGGCACGACCGCCATCGCCGCTCATTCCGCCTTCGCCGACACATCGACCAACATGGTCCTGCAGGCAGCGCCCGACAACATCGTCGCGAAAGATCTCGCGCGCGCGGCGGAAGACAATATGCGCAGCGATCGGACTTTCTTCCGAGGCAAGATGACCGTCGCCTCCCCTCGCTTAGCGCGCGATCGGGTCGTCGCTTTCCACTCCTGGGAAGACAGTACCGAACGCCGCTCGCTCATTCGCATCGACACGCCTAGCAAAGACAGGGGGACCGGATTCCTCAAACTTCACCCGAATCTCTGGATGTATATCCCGCGCGTCGAACGCACGGTTCGAGTGCCGCCATCGATGATGCTGCAGTCCTGGATGGGAAGTGATTTCAGTAACGACGATCTCGTGCGTGAATCGAGCGAGATCGACGACTACGACCATCGACTTCTGGGCATCGATCCGGGAGATGGAACGAGCGTCGATCGCCGGGCCTACGTCGTAGAATACAGACCAATGGAAGGCACAGCCGTCGTCTGGGGTAGCATCATCGCCTGGCTGGACGTCGAGTCTGGTGCCCCACTACGTCAAGACTTCTTCGACGAAGAAGGCGAGCGTCTCCGAACCATGCGATTCAGCAATTTCCGAAAGATCGACAATCGCTTCGTTCCGCATCTGTGGTCGATGACGCCGCTGGATAAACCGGGTCACTCGACCTCGATCGAAATCGAAGAGATCCAATTCGATCTTGAAATGAAGGCCAATATCTTCACCACGAGAAACCTGAAACGGAAGGAATGACGTGGGCATAGAGACTCGCCTGGCATGGCGAAACGTCTGGCGAAATCCACGCAGGACCGCCCTCTCGGTTGCCGCGACCGTCTTCGCCGTCTTTCTCGTCATCCTCACCGTCGGGATGGCTTCGGGCGTTCACGAAAAAATAATCGAAGACGCGGTTCGATTGGCCTCCGGTCATGTCGCCCTCTCTGGAAGGGGTTACCGGCATAGCATGACCCTCGAACAGTTCCTCCCCTGGGATGGACGAATCGAGCAGGCCATCGAGAACACGGCGGGCGTGCGGGCTTGGGCACCCCGGATCTCGAGCTTCGCTCTGATCTCAATCAAGGACCGAAGTCAGGGCGGTATGGTGATCGGGGTTTCGCCGGAACAGGAGCGGAACGTCACGACGTTTGCCGAGAAAGTCGTGACGGGTCGCTTCCTCAAGTCGCAAGCAAATCCCGCAGCCCACGAGGTCGTGCTTGGACGAAGACTCGCAGATCGGCTGGGCGCCAAGCTGGGCGATGAAGTCCTGCTCTACGGTGTCGCTTACTCGCTTGAGACCGCCTACGCACTCTTCGAAGTCGTGGGCACGATGGCGCTTCCCGATCCGAGGCTCGAAAAGAATCTCGCAATCGTCCATATCGATGCCGCGCGCGACTTCTATGTCTATGAAAATCGCATAACGGAAGTTGCGATCCTCGCGGAGAACGCCGACGCGAGCGTCGCGCTGCTGGCGGAGCTCGAGCGGGCGCTCGCGACTTCCTTCGCGGAAGACGAACTCGAGTTGGAGACCTACGCACAGATGATGCCGGAACTTGTTCAGCTCATTCTGATCGACGACGCGGGAATGTATATCACGCTCACCATCCTGGTCGTCGTCGTGGGCTTCGGGATCCTCAACACCATCTTGATGGCGATCCTGGAACGTGCGCACGAGCTCGGCGTCGTTCTGGCGCTCGGACTGAAGCCCATGGCGCTGTTTCGAATGATCTACGTGGAATCGATGCTCCTCGCAGGACTTGGACTCGTGATTGGCCTTTCCCTGGCGCTGCCGCTTCTCGCCTGGCTGCAAGGTATCGAGATTCCCCTCACCGGCGATGCCGCCAAGGGGACCACCGAGCTCTTCGGAATGCAGGCGGTCATGACTTTCAAGTTGGAGCCCTCGAATCCAATTCTATCGACACTGACCATCTTGTTCGTGGCGGCTCTTGCCGCCCTTTATCCGGCCATCAAGGCAAGTCGTGCCCATCCCGTCGATGCGCTCCGGAGCCTCTGAATGATGACGCTTCGAATGGCCTGGCGAAATGTCTGGCGCAATCCTCGACGAACGGCAGTCGTGCTCAGCGCAATCTCGATCGGAATCGGCGGCTGCATTGTCGCCATGGCAATCAACCTCGGCATGATGGCGGGAATGGTGGATACCGCCATCGAAAGCGGCTTGGCTCATCTCCAGGTCCACGGCGACGGTTGGGAAAAAGATGCCAAGCTCGAAATCCGGCTCATGCAGGGCGGTGAGTCCATCGCCCGTGCGTTGGATGAGATCCCCGAGATCGAGAGCTGGGCGCCCCGACTTCGTGCGGAAGGTCTCGCCGCGTCGCCGCGCGCCAGTGTCGGTGTTTCGATCGCCGGCGTTGATCCCATCCGCGAGGCAGGCGTCTCCACCGCAGCGGATTCGATCGCGGAGGGCCGGTGGCTCGGAGAGCCTCGCCACGTCGTGCTCGGGCATCGATTGGCGAAGCGACTGAACACGAAGATCGCGGGCAAGATCGTTCTCTCCGTCCAGGACCTGAATGGCGAACTCACGGGGCAGGCCTTTCGGATCGCTGGCGTGATTCGCTCCGGCGGCCGCGATCTAGACGACGGCATTGTCTTCATGCGACTTGATGATGCTCAGGCCCTTGTCCGCATGGGCGACGCGATCAGTGAGATTGCCATCGTGACATCAGATCGCGAACGCGTCGACACGATCGCCCTACAGCTGCGATCCATCCTGGGCAGCGGTCCAGAAGTTCGAACCTGGGAACAGCTCGAACCGCTTCTCGTCTACATGATCGACAGCTTCGATTCCATCGCGTGGATCATCTACGCCGCCGTCTTCATTGCGATGGCCTTCGGAATCGCCAATGTCCTCTTGATGGCAGTCTTCGAGCGAACGCGAGAAATAGGCATGATGCGTGCCATCGGCATGGAGCGCGGACGTGTCGTCGCCATGGTGGTGATCGAGTCGAGCATAGTAACACTGATGGGACTCGTGTTAGGCGTAGCGTTCGCACTCTTGGGCATTTGGCTCATCGGAGACGGCATCGACATTTCGAAGTGGGCGGGATCGCTTGACGAGTACGGAATCGAATCCGTTCTGAAGCCCAGGATGCGGCGGAGCGACCTCGTCGCCCCGATTCTGATCGGTGCCCTCACAGCCATCATTTCGAGCCTATGGCCGGCCATTCGCGCAGGCCGTGCGAAACCCGCAGATGCACTGAGACAGGTTTGATCCGACGTCGGTCTACACGAACCAGCCATCCAATCGGCGGAGACAAGGAGACACAACGCGAATGATCATCGAAGCAATCGACGTCACGAAGGTCTATGAAACCCGCGGTGTCGAAACACGGGCCCTCGACGACGTGAGTCTGGCTCTTGGAAAAGGCGAGTTCACAGCCTTGGCGGGCCCGAGCGGATCGGGTAAAACGACCTTGCTCAATCTCTTGGGCGCCCTCGACACGCCGACCTCTGGAAAGATCCAACTCGACGGCGTCGAGCTCAGCGACCTCTCGGCTTCGGCCCTCTCTGCGCTCCGCCTTCGCAAGCTCGGCTTTGTCTTCCAGGCCTACAACCTGATCCCCGTGCTCAGCGCACGCGAAAACGTCGAGTTCGTGATGGAACTCCAAGGCATTTCCCTGAAGGAACGGAGAAAGCGAGCGGATGAAGTCCTGGAGCGCGTCGAACTCGGCGGCCTAGGCGACAAGCGGCCACTCGAAATGAGCGGTGGGCAGCAGCAGCGCGTCGCCGTCGCGCGCGCAATCGCGAGCCGCCCCAGCATCGTGTTAGCCGACGAACCCACCGCTAATCTCGATTCCGGTACCGCGCAGCGTTTACTCGACCTCATGCTTCAGCTCAATCGCGAAGACGGCGTGACCTTCCTGTTCTCCACCCACGACCCACTGGTCATGGACTCGGCCCGCCGTCTCGTCCGGTTGCGCGACGGCAAGATCATAGGCGACGAAACCAAGGCTCCGAGCTCCACGTGAATCTCTGCCGTTTGCCAATTCGACGATTCGCTCGAACGATCGTCTTTTCAGGGCTGAGTGTGATCAGTTTGATCTCGATGACGTCGCCCACCAGGGCCACCGATGTCTGGTCAAATGCGGAGTCCACGCTTTCGCTCAATGGCAGCCTTCGATACCTCGCCCTCTACACGCGCCAGACCGACGCCAACGATTTCAACGAGGCCGCCGCCGCCGCCTTCCCCGTCGACAACGACCCGAGCTGCCTTGTTGCGGCCCTATTCGCCAATTGTCCGGCCTTCGACCTCGTCGGTGACCGAGACGTCTTCCAAGGATTCACGCGACTTCGACTCGAAGCTGATTTCCGCTACAGCGATTGGCTGACCGCATTTGCTTCCTACGACAACGAAATTTCATTCGGCGGCATCGACACGCTCGAAGCCCAATTGGGATCGGGACTCAAGTCTGGCTCATTTCTTCAGGCCGAAGCCGAGCTCTCGCAGGGAGAGCATCATGACTATCGCCACCGACTCTATCGGGGCTATGTCCGGGTCGAGACGGAGCGCTTCGAACTATCCGTTGGTCGACAAAGAATCGCCTGGGGCGTCGGTCGCCTCTGGACGCCGATCGATCGCTTCAGCGCCCTGCCGCCCTTGAACCTGGAGCCCGGCATCACTCCCGGCGTCGACAGCATCGACGGACGATTCAATTTCGATGGATTCAGTTACCTCCAATTCGTCTACGCACCGGGTAAGAGCCGGCGCTTCGAACGCTGGGCACTGCGACTCCATGGTGTCCTCTTGGATGCAGACTTATCGCTCATGGGAGGCCTTTTCGAAGCCGCCCGAACTGTCGGATTCGATTTTTCGCGCAATCTCGGACAAGGCGCCATCGGCGTTGAAGCAGTCTTCACTTCTCCAAAGCACAAAGTCACAAAGATCTTCGACCTCGAATCGAAGAGACTGCCTGACTATTGGCAGACCGTTGTCTCCTTCGACATCAATCTGGATGTGGGAACCGGCCTCTACCTACTCACCGAATATCTCTATAACGGAAATGCGCTTGGCTTCGGTCGCGGCCGCGCTGGCACCCTGCTCCCGTTTTTCGAGTCGACGGCGGACCCGCCTCCCGGCACACCCGTTCCCGCCCCCGTTCCCGGGCCTTATCCGACCGGCGCAACCAGTGACGTATTCGGGTCGAGTCGGGTCATCACCAATGCGAAACACCAGTTAGGCGTTCAAATTGGATATGACCTCACGCCAGAATTGCGAGGCGATTTCGTCACGCTGATCGACGTCGACGGCGGCAGCGCGGCATTCGTTCCGAGCCTCGGCTATTCGCCTCTCGACAGTTTTGAAATCACCCTCGGAGTACAACTCTTCGCGGGTCCGAGGCTGTCGCAATACGGCGGAGCAGAACCTCTCGTTCATCTTCTCGCGGACTGGTATTTCTGACGTGTCCTTGCCCAATCAAGAATCACTCGGTGTGCTCTCCCGATTGCAACGAGAGCGAATCGTTCAGCGTCGCACAGGACGAGTCGCGCGACTTCTTCATGTGGCAGAATGAGTTCGAAGACCATCCGCAATTTGGGCGACTACGCAATACGCACAAGCAAGAACTGTCCCTCGAAATAATTCCCCATGACGAGTTTCTGAAACCCGGTGCATAAAAGGAAGACGACGCGCCGTCGAAAGGATCGGCACAGGCCATCCAGCCGATAGATGAGAGAAGGCCTGGCGACTCGCGCTTCACAGTGTGAGCATGCAAGAGTGGCGAAGTCGTTTGCCACCGACGACGCGACCAACCTACAACGCGAATCAGCCCTCTCGAACGGAGATGACCCCATGATTGATGAATCACGCCTTCCCCTTCACCCCGCCGTAGGCATGGCGGGTCGCATCCTTTTCACATTGATCTTTTTCCTTTCCGGGATCACCCATTTCACCGACATCGACGGGTATACGTCGCTCATGCACGAATCGATCCCCTTCCGGACGTTCTGGGTCTTAATCTCCGGCGTGGTCGAACTCGCGGGCGCCCTAATGATTCTCTTCAACCGCGGCGCACGCCTAGGCGGTTGGCTCATCGCCCTCTTCCTCATTCCCGTCACCTTTACCGTCCACGGTGTGGAAATGGTGACGACGGAAAACGCAGAAATGCAGGCGATTCAAATGTCCTTCTTCTTGAAGGGTCTCGCGATGACCGGTGGTGCACTCTTGATCAGTCAATTCGGAGTGCGTCGAAACGGCGAGTAGGAAGACTTCGAACGGGCTAAGGTCAGGCGATGATCTCAATCCGAGAGGTCTCGAAAACGTATCCGGCAGGGGTCGCTCACAGCCCCGGTCGCGAGCCCGAGATCACGTCCGCAGTCGACCGCTTATCCCTCGAAGTCGCTGACGGCGAGATCGTTGTCCTGCTCGGATCTTCCGGCTGCGGAAAAACCACGACCCTCAAGATGATCAACCGGCTCGTCATGCCGAGTGCGGGCGAGATCTATGTCGATGGACATAACACTCAGGACATCGACCCCGTCCAATTGCGACGCGGCATCGGCTACGTGTTTCAGGGCATCGGCCTCTTTCCGCATTGGACTGTCGCCGACAACATCGCCGCCACGCCACGTCTACTCGGCTGGGACGAAGATCGAATTCAATCGCGGGTGGGCGAACTCCTAGAACGCGTCGGCCTTGACCCCGCAGAAACCCGAGGCCGTCGTCCGGCTGAACTTTCCGGAGGTCAGCAACAGCGCGTGGGCGTCGCCCGCGCTCTGGCCGCCGAAGCCAAGCTGCTCTTGATGGATGAGCCCTTCGGCGCTGTCGATCCGGTAACCCGCGACAGCCTCCAACAAGAACTCATCGCCATGCGCGAACAACTCGACCTCACGATCCTACTGGTAACCCACGACGTGACGGAGGCACTTCTTCTCGCGGATCGAATCGCCGTGATGGATCGCGGGCGAATTCTTCAGATCGATCGCCCCAGTGAACTCTTCGCCCACCCCGCACACGAGATCGTCGAACGCCTCCTCGACATGCCACGTCGCCAATCCCTGCGCGTCCAAGAGATCATTGCCGGGACCGCGCCTTCACAGAGTTCCCGGGACGCGGGAGCCGACTCGTGAACTCCGCACAACTCGAGACCCAACTCGCTCATTTCCCAAACTATTTTGCAAACCACGTCCTACTCGTCGTTGGAGCGCTGATCTTCGGCATAGCCCTCTCGCTCCCACTTGCCGCCCTCGCCATTCGAAAGCCGCGACTCGCGGGACCTCTTCTCGGACTCGCCAGCATCGTGCAGACCATTCCTGGCCTTGCGCTGCTCGCGCTCATGGTTCCCCTTCTAGGCCGGATCGGCGTCGTTCCAGCGCTACTTGCGTTGATCCTGTACAGCATGCTTCCGATTCTGCGAAATACGGTGACCGGTGCGCTCGAAGTCGACGCCAACGTTGTTGAAGCGGCCCGCGGAATCGGAATGACGGAAGAACAGATCCTGATGCGCGTCCGCTTTCCACTGGCAGCGCCCGTCATCGTCGCCGGCATTCGCACTTCGGCGGTCTGGACCGTGGGGATGGCGACACTCTCGACACCGGTCGGTGCGACGAGTCTCGGCAACTACATTTTCAGCGGGCTGCAAACCCAGAACACCGTCGCCGTTCTGCTCGGATGTTTCGGCGCCGCTCTTCTCGCCATCACCCTGGACGGACTGATTCGTCTGGCGGAAATCGCTGCGGCACGACGCGATGCGCGCCTCGCTTGGCTCTCGATGGCTTGCTTCGCCTTTGCCGTCGGCCTCTCGACCGCACCCATTCTCAGCGACGCGTTCGAGGACCGAACTCGGCCGACGGTCAGCATCGGGGCAAAGACCTTTACCGAGCAATATATCCTCGCCGCGCTCATCGCCGAGAAGCTGGGCGACGCCGGCTTCGACGTCGTCATCCGTGATGGACTCGGGTCGACTGTCATCTTCCAGGCTTTGGCCAGCGATGAGATCGATGTCTACGTCGATTACTCGGGAACGCTCTGGGCCAATCATCTGAAGCGCAAGGAGACCGAGGACGCCGAAACGGTTCTCGCGGAAGTCAAGCGCTGGTTGTTGGCCGAGCATGGAATCCTCTCGCTCGGGACCCTGGGTTTTGAAAATGCTTATGCATTTGCCATGCAGGATCACCGCGCAGAAGCACTCGGCATCCAAACCCTCACAGACCTCGCTGCCCGTTCGTCTGCGCTGTCGGTGGGTGGCGACTATGAATTCTTCTCGCGGCCGGAATGGATCGCTGTGCGAGATGGCTACACGATGCAATTCGCCGAAGAACGGAGCTTTGACTCGACCCTCATGTACACGGCTGTCTCCGATGGACATGTCGATGTGATCAGCGCTTTCTCGACCGATGGTCGAATCGCAGCCTTCGATCTAGTGGTACTCGAGGACCCACTGGATGCCCTGCCCCCGTATGACGCGGTCATTCTAGTATCGAAAGCCGGCGCCCAGAATCCAGGACTCCTCGCCGCGCTTCGTCCTCTGATCGGTCGAATCAATGATTCCGCGATGCGGGAAGCCAATCGACGCGTGGATCTCGAGCACCGCCCCATTCCAGAGGTGGCGCATAAACTTGGTAACTTCAGCGTCGAGGGCGAATAAATTGTTCTACACTTTCCTTCTCCCCGATGCCCCCGCCTGGCAGGAGCAAGCGTGACCCAGCACCCGAGCGACTCGGCCCTCGGATCCGGCAACACCGGAACGGCCGATGATTCAACCGACGACGGGCCGCTCACGGTCGTTATGCCCGATGGCTATCAGGCCATCCGACACGTCACCGAAACACTCTGCATCAATCTTGATCCTGAAGACTGCCTCGCCCAGTCGATGGCGGATACCAGTCCCGCAAAATGGCACATGGCCCACACCACCTGGTTTTTCGAGACCTTCGTGCTGCAGCCGCACGCTCCCAACTACAAATGTTTTCATCCGCAATTCAGCTTCCTCTTTAACTCCTATTACAACGGGGCCGGAGAGCGGCATGCGAGACCCCAGCGTGGCCTTCTCACACGGCCGAGTCTGCGGACCGTTCTCGAGTATCGCGCCTACGTGAACGACCACATGATGGAGCTGCTTCGAAACGATTCATGTGACCGAGCAGCGGATGAAGTGTGTCGGGTGACTGAAATCGGACTCCATCATGAGCAGCAGCATCAGGAACTCATCCTGACCGACATCAAGCATCTCTTCTCGAAGAACCCGCTCCTACCCGCCTATCGCGCACCACTCCGGACGCGCAACGATCCCATCGGCTCCACAGAAGGTCTCGATTGGATCACGATTCCAGAAGGCGTTCACCGAATTGGACAGGGCGATCCGAGCTTCAGCTTCGATAACGAACGCCCCGCACACAGGGTCTTCATCGAACCCTGTCAACTCGGCGATCGCCTGGTGTCCAATCGCGAGTTTCGCGATTTCATCGCCGACGGTGGCTACGACCGCTCCGATCTCTGGCTCGACCAAGGCTGGTTGGCCGTGCAGCGAGAAGAATGGCGCGCCCCACTCTATTGGCGAGGCGGGGCGAACGACTACAGCGAATTCACACTCAGCGGCGAACGGGATCTCGAAGACAACGAACCCGTATCGCACGTCAGCTTCCTCGAAGCGGATGCCTATGCACGTTGGGCGGACGCGCGCCTGCCCACCGAAGCCGAATGGGAAGTTGCCTGCAAAGGGCGGATCGTCGAAGGCAATTTCGCGGAGTCCGGACGATTCCATCCCGAGGCAGCCGCCATCCGCCCGTCCAGGGCGACTACAGGATCCACCGACCAGCAGAGCCCCTCCGGCGTGGATTCTCGACTAAACCAGACGGGATCGGGTGAGCCACGGCAGCTCTTTGGAGATCTGTGGGAGTGGACGCGAAGTAGTTATGACCCCTACCCCGGTTATCGACCGGATGCGGGAACGCTCGGCGAGTACAATGGGAAGTTCATGTGTAATCAGTTCGTGCTGCGCGGGGGCTCATGTGCCAGTGCGCAAGCGCATCTGCGCGCGAGCTATCGAAATTTCTTTCATGCGCCCGATCGCTGGCAATTCACGGGGATCCGAATGACCAAGGAGTCCGCTTGACAGCCCAACCCTCCGATTCTAGAGCCATGCCCGTGACCGATCTGCATCCCAAGCCCGCGGATCTTCGAAACGAGGTCATCTCGGGACTGCGTGCAAGTCCGAAGACCCTGCCTTGCAAGTATTTCTACGACACCGAGGGTTCCCAACTCTTCGATCGCATTTGTGAACTCGAAGAGTATTACCCGACGCGTACCGAGATCGGCATCCTGGAATCGAGATCGAAGGACATCGCCCGAGCGATCGGCGAGAAGGCGGTCATCATCGAATTGGGAAGCGGAAGTAGTATCAAGACCCATGTGCTGCTCGATGCCCTAATCAATCCCGCCGCCTACGTGCCCATCGATATCTCCCGCGACCACCTGATCGACGCCGCAGCGCGGATTGCCAGCCGCTACGCTGATCTGCCGGTTTGGCCCGTGTGCGCCGACTTCAACGGCCAACTCGAACTTCCCGAACACGGACTCGACGATCATCCCCATTTGATCTTCTTCCCCGGTTCGACGATCGGCAATTTCGATCAGAAGGGTCGCGAGGTCTTGTTGCGCAAAATGGCGAAGATCTGCCGCGGCGCGACGCGCACGGAGTCGCCGGGTCGGCTTCTAATCGGAATTGACCTCATCAAGGATCGCGGCCGCCTGGAGCGCGCTTACAACGATTCCTCCGGTGTCACCGCAGAGTTCAACCTGAATCTCTTGCAGCGCATTAATCGAGAACTCGATGCGAATTTCAATCTCGATCATTTCGTTCACGATGCGCAATTCAATGTCGATGATTCGAGGATCGAGATGCATATCGAAAGTCGGACTCAACAACTCGTCGAAATTGATGGCGAAGAAATTCAGCTTGGCGCAGGCGAACGCATCTGCACCGAGCTTTCCCACAAATTCAGCATCGAAGGCTTCGCACACCTCGCTGAACACTCGGGATGGACGCTTGCCGAGTCTTGGACGGACCCGGAAGACCTTTTTGCCGTTCTGCTTTTCGAGACGCTCTAGGGAGCGACGAGCGAGAGGAAAGAAAGGGCAAACGTCTTTTCTCCCGTCGCCACCTCGCCAACGAATCCGCCGCTGCTAGGGTCGCCGGCGACATGAATCGTCTTCCCGCCCGCTTTCCCTTCGCCCCCGAAAAATGGCCCTTCTTTTACGGATGGACCATTGTGGCTGCGTCCACCGTCGGCATCGTCATGAGTATTCCCGGCCAGACCATGGGCGTGAGCGTCTTTACCGACCATCTGATTCGCGTCACCGGACTCACCCGCCTCGACCTCGCCTATACCTATCTGATTGGCACCCTGGGAAGTAGCCTTCTGCTCCCGCGTGGCGGTGTTCTGCTTGATCGATACGGTGCGCGCTGGACGGCCATCGCGGCCTGCTTCGCCGTCGCCGCGACACTCTGCGTCATGACGCAAGTCGACCATGTCTCGAGCGCGCTTCGATCGACCTTCGGATTCGAAACCATGGCCCCCGCTGCCGCGTTGGTTCTGGCCGTCGGCTTCATGATGCTTCGCTTCAGCGGACAGGGCATGCTGACGATGGCCTCGAGAACGATGATGGCGAAATGGTTCGAACGCCGACGCGGACTGGCTTCCGCAGTCTCGGGCATCTTCGTTTCGGGCGGCTTCGCCATCGCACCCGTCATCCTTCAAGCCTTCATTGATTTCGCCGGATGGCGGGGCGCTTGGTGGATCCTCGCCGGATGCGTCGGCATCGGCATGAGCCTCGTCGCGCTGGTCTTCTTTAGAGAGAACCCCGAGGAGTCCGGCCTGCGCATGGACGGTCGCCCACCCGACCTCACTCGAGATTCATCGCCGATCGACTCACGCGATACCGACTCCCGCGAAGTGGACGAGCCTGAGTTCACTCGCGAAGAAGCGCTCCGCACAGCGCGCTTCTGGGTCGTCACCCTCGCGATCTCGCTCCAGGCCATGGTCTTTACCGGCGTCACTTTTCACATCGTCGACCTTGGACTCGAAACCGGAATCGGGGGACTCGAAGCCGTTCGACTTTTCATTCCAATCGCCATCGTCAGTACGAGCGTCGGCATGATCTCGGGCTGGGCCGCGGATCGAGTGCCCGTCCGGCTTCTCGTTTTGAGTTTTCTTGCCTTTCAGACGATCGGTTATGTCGGCGCTGGGCGTCTCGGCGAAACGTCCTTCCTTTTCATGATGATCGGCGGTTGGGGCGGTGCCAGCGGTCTCTTCGCGACGCTCTTGAATGTCGCAATTCCGAATTTTTTTGGCCGGCTCCATCTCGGTGCGATCTCGAGTATCCAGATGAGTCTGATCGTAGCCGCAAGCGCCATCGGTCCAGCGCTCCTCGCAGCTTCAAAGGCGTATCTCGGTTCCTATCGACAAGGCCTACTCCTATGCTGTCTCTTGTCGATCGGCGTCTTCGTCTTCGCAGCGATCGCGCCCTTTCCCTCACGCGCGCGGACGACTTGATCCTCTGACAGTCGAGTGGCTATTCGACGACCATGCCGACACACGCCAACTAGCGCCAACCGCGCGGATTTTCTTCGAGTTCTGCGGCGAAAGATGCGAGAGATTTCGCCAGGGCTGCGCCCTGTTCGGGGGCTCGGCGAATCAGGTTATGGTTTTCCTGATCGCGATGAACATCGACGAGTATGGGCTTATCGCGCCCCGTATCTCCAGTCGAGACATGATATTTGTAATGCTCGTTTCGAATGGCAACCGGCCGACTCCCGCTAAGCACCGGGAAATAGAAGAGTTCAGTATGGGGACTCGAAGCGCCTTCTGCGGTCGTGAGCAGCGCACCCATGTCACGCCCGTCGATGTCGCGATCCGTCGGGAGTCCCACACCGGCCAACCCAAGCAATGTCGGAAAGAGGTCGATATTCATCGCCATCTTCCCGGTCACCCCACCCGCCGGGATATGACCGGGCCAGCGCGCGATCATGGGCACCTTCTGCCCGCCCTCCTGAACGTCGCCCTTTCGCCCACGTAGAAATCCCGGGCTCCCGTTGTAGTCCGCACCGTTATCACTCGTGATCAAAACCAGCGTATTTTCGGCAAGTCCGAGTCGGTCGATGGCGTCGAGCAGTGCCCCGGTGCTGCGGTCCAGATCTTCGACCACATCGCCGTAGATCCCCCCTTCGGATTCACCTGCGTGTTCGGGGTCAGCGAAATGGGGCACATGCGGAAAACTATGGGCGAGGTATAAGAAGAAGGGACGGTCTCGATTGTCTTCGATGAACCCAATCGCTTCATCCGTGTAACGGCGCGTCAGCGTCCGCTGATCGACGCCCCTCATCTCGATGTCGACATCCTCGTCTCGGAAGGCACCCAGCGTCAGGCGCTCCGTTTCATCCCGAACCTCGACTTCCCGGTCCCGATAGATGTGAAGCGGCTGCATGTCGTTGCTCGTGAGTACGCCGTAGTAGCTTTCGAATCCGAAGTCATTGGGGAGATGACCGGGGATGCCACCCAAATGCCATTTCCCGATCATGCCGGTCGCATAACCGGCCGCCGCGAGCACCTCGGGAATGAGTATCTCGTCGACGGGAAGTTCATTGCCTTGCCCAAGCATCCGTCGCACGGTCGCGATCGGCGAGGATTCCCCAAAGAACACGTGGTTATGTGTATGGGAGCGAACGGGATATCGGCCGGTGAGCAGAGCCGCCCTAGACGGCGTGCAAACCGGGGACGCGGAATAGAAATCAGTCATCCGCACGCCTTCGGCGGCGGCTTGATCGATCCGCGGCGTTCGGATCATCTGGTTGCCATAGCTCGACAGATCGCCCCATCCGAGATCATCGAATAACACGATGACGAAGTTCGGCGGACGCTCGAACTCCGCCGCGGGGCTCGACGCTTCTCTCACGGACTGCTGGGCGCTCTCGAGCACCTGGTCGAGATAGTCGAGCTTCTCTTCCGTTCGCTCACCCCCGAGCGGCTGGTAGAAGAGTTGGATCTGCAGCCATCGCACACTCAGTCCCAGCACTGCGGCCGCAATCACAATCAGGATGAGCCCACCCATCGCAGTCGCTAAACGTCGAATCCAGCGCATCAAAGACCTTCTCCTCTTTCGGTTCGAATCACGCCGCCATGATGCCTCAAATCGCGCCGCTACACTGGAAAGCAACCGAGTCTCCCAATTCGCCCCGCGATGGTAGACTTCCCAAAGCCCGCAATGAAATAATCAAGAGGAGATGGACATGCACGAACCCGACCGCGAATTCGACGTCATCGTCTGGGGAGCCACCGGTTTTACCGGAAAGCTCACCGCCCAGGTCCTGCTCGAGCGATACGGAATCGGTGACAGTCTACGCTGGGCCATCGCCGGACGAAGCGCCAAGAAACTCGAAGAGACCCGAACAAGCCTCGCCAGCGAAACCGGCATTCCAACAGATTCGCTCCCCACGATTCTCGCCAATGCCGATGATCCGGACGGAATGCGATCCATGGCGGCCCGCAGCACAGTGATCTGTTCGACGGTCGGACCCTATGCCCTCTATGGGAATCATCTCGTCGCCGCCTGCGCGGAGCTGGGCACGCACTATTGTGATCTCACCGGCGAGGCCCATTGGATGCGGCGAATGATCGACGCCCACGAAGAAACAGCGAAAAAGAGCGGAGCGCGAATCGTCTTCACTTGCGGATTCGATTGTATTCCCTCGGACCTCGGAACATTCTTCCTGCAAAACGAAATGAAGGCGCGACATGGCGTCGTGGCATCGGAGATCAAACTCGGCGTCAACGGATTCAAAGGCGCTGCCAGTGGGGGAACCATTGCCAGCATGATCAATATGGTCGAAGAAGCCAGTCATGATCCCGAAGTCATGCGCGTCATGAACGAACCCTATGCACTCAATCCCGCTGACGATCAGAACGGGCCAGATCGCGGCGAGCCCAAGATGCCCGCCTACGACGAGGACTTCGCGGCCTGGACGGCACCCTTCGTCATGGGCGCCATCAATACCAAGGTCGTCCGAAGATCGAACTCACTCCTTCACCATCTCTACGGTCAAGATTTCAGGTACAGCGAAGTCATGCTGACAGGCCCGGGACCAGGCGGCCTCGCAAAGGCTGCTGGCGTATCGGCGGGAAGCGGCGCGATGATGGGGGCGATGGCAATCGGACCTCTGCGTCGAATCATCGCGCCTCGGCTGCCCTCGCCAGGTGAGGGCCCGGACAAGGAAGCACGCGAGGCCGGCTATTTCGATATCCGTTTCCACGCGCGGCATCCCGAGGATGCGTCCAAGAACATGCGTGCTCGCGTGACCGGCGATCGCGATCCCGGCTACGGCTCGACTTCGAAGATGCTTGCCGAGAGTGCTGTCTGCCTCGCAAAGGACGACTTGACCAGCCAACCCGGCATCCTCACTCCGGCGGCCGCCCTCGGCGACGCGTTACTCATTCGACTGCAGAAAAATGCGGGGCTCGATTTCTCGATCGAATCGTAGGCCGACATCGGAAACGAGCACCTGTCATTATTCGCATCGCCGTCGGTCATTCGATCGGGCTCTGAGCCTCAATCCGGCTTTGGGTCCGCAGCGCCGACAATTTCCTCGTGTCGCGCAACGACCCGAGGCCAGAGTTTTTCGATCTCGAAGTCTTCAAGGCCAAAAACACCAGTAAGGACTTCGCCTAGCTCGTCGGCCGACTCCAGGAAGCGCCGAGTCGCCTCCGCCCCTACGAAGGTGAACAAGACTCGACCCAACAGGAATCGCGTGCCTTCCGGATGCAGGCGCATGCAGATCAGGTTCTGTCTGAACATCGACGCCGGATCCTTTTGGAGTTTCTCACAGGACTTCGAAAGCAAGGATTCGTCGGCGCGCACAAACTCGAAGTCGAAGTCCAAGGGCATGGCACCCGGAAAGTTCTGAAATCGCCAAAGGCCATCGTCCAATCGCGACAGGCCGAACTCTCTGAAACCCTGAATAATTTTCCCTTCGCGAAGAGGCGTCGGTTCAATCAATCCGTTGCCGAGACCCACATCTACGATGTGGGTCTGATCGAGCTCCACCGCCAGCACCAGATGGTTGCCGAGGGTCTCGTCGCCACCTTGACTTCGCATGACACCGCCGGCCATTCGCATCACGCTAAAGCCAAGCTCCTCGAGTGCCCAGCCGAGCAGGCCATTCATCTCGTAACACCACCCCCCTCGACGCCGACGAACGATCTTGTCGAAAATGCGCTCGATGTCGAAATCCAAGGGACGTTCCAATTGAACATCCAGATTCTCGTAGGCGATCTGCAGCAGATGTTGGCGATGAATTGCGGCAAGACACGCCAAATCGGGCGTGGTCGGGCCGTGGTACTCGATGCGTGCGAGGTAGTCGTCAATTTTCATGGAGCTCCTGTGATAAGCGTAGCGGCTTCGGGCACCCCCGAAGGCCTATCCAATCCTAGGCTGAGCGAGCGATTCGTGGCATCATCGCTTTGAACAATCCAGCCGATTCTGCCGCCGCCACCTCGAGACGATCCGAAAGCGTGTTGCGGCATGGCCGGCTAAGAATCCGAACGAAGGAGTCCTCCGTGCAACAACTTTCTGGCCTCGACAACAGCTTCCTCTTGATGGAGGCGGGTGGACAGCTCGGCCACGTCGGGTCACTCAGTTTTTTCGATACAGCGGGCCTCGAGGGACGAAGCTTCAAGGACGCTCTACGGTCGACCATCGAAGACCGACTCCATCTTCTTGGCCCCTACCGGAGACGACTCGTCGAGGTGCCACTCGACCTGGACCGACCCTTCTGGATCGAAGATCCCGACTTCGACATGGACTTTCATTTTCGCCATATCGCTGTTCCGTCACCGGGCGATGACCATCAGGTTTCCGAACTCGTCTCCAGAATTCATGCCCGAGCGCTGGACCGCTCGAAGCCGTTGTGGGAGCTCTACGTGATCGAGGGGCTCGAGAATGGCCGGGTCGCCCTCTACTCAAAGATTCATCATTGTACGATCGACGGCGTATCCGGCGCGCAGATGACGCAGGTCCTCTTCGATCAAGACCCCGGCGGCGATGTTATTCCGCTGCCAGAAGAGCCTTGGCAGCCCGACGATATTCCGCGAACGAGTGAAATGGTGGCGCGGGGAATCGCGGGCCTCGTTACCCAGCCGGGCCGAATCGCACGAACCGCCTACCGAACAGCGCGCGAACTCTGGGAAAGCAATGAAGCAGCGACGGCGGTGGCTCGAACCATCGGGCTCGACCGTTTACCGTTGGCAGGTGGGATCTTTCGCACGAACGGACCCGAGGTCGATGCCGATCGAATTCCCCAGACACCGGCGCCGCGCACCCCCTTCAATCGCTCGATCACACCCCATCGGCGCTTCTGTTTCTTCAGCATGTCGCTACCCCGATTCAAGGCCGTCAAACGCACCATTGGCGTGACACTCAACGACACGGTCATGGCGGTCTCGGGTGCAGCGCTTCGCAGTTATCTTGGGGAACGGGGAGAGCTTCCGGAAGATCCCCTCGTCGCGATGATTCCGGTTTCCGTGCGAAGTGAAACGGAAAAGAACGAATACGCGAACCGAGTGACGAGCATTCTCGGCGAACTGGCGACAGACGAAGCGGATCCAATCGCACGAGTTGAGCGAATTCATCGGGCGATGGCCAAGTCGAAGCGGATGCAGCAGGCCATGCCCGCGACCTTGCTGACCGACTGGACCGAAGTCGCGACCCCACTGATTCTTGCGCAGGCCGCACGAATCGCAGCTCGCACCAAGATTCTCGACCGCATGAATCCGCCCTTCAACGTAATCATCTCGAACGTGCCGGGACCCCGCCAATCGCTCTACTGCGGGGGTGCCGAAATGCAGACCTACTATCCGGTATCTGCGGTGGCGGAAGGACAGGGACTGAACATCACGGTCATCAGCTACAAGGACCGGCTCGACTTCGGCGTGATTGCCTGTCGCGAACTCGTGCCCGACGTATGGAAGTTCAAGGACCTCTTCGCCGAAGGGCTGGAAGAACTGGAGAAGGCGGCCGAGGCACGCAAGACCACGAACGAATAGAACGGCGTGTCGCTGTGTGAATGTTGTGTATCGCTGGTCGCCTGTGCGTAGCGGGTACGCATGAGCCTTCGTCCGGCTACGCCCGGGCTAGTGGGTCCACCGAGATGACCTTGGCGATTTCCCTGACCAGAACTGTCGCAACCCTGATTCGGATCAAGCCCTCATTGAATGGACCCGACACCAAGGCCATGGCCGACCTTGCGATTCTCGTGATAGCGTTCCATTGCGTCGCGAGCCTCTTCGTGGGGTTGAGATTACTGATCTTGGCGTGGCGAACAGGCAAGCAACCGGAATTCTTCGCTGCGACAGCGTTGCTCGTAGTTGCACCCTTTGGTTTTGGATTGACGGTTGCCTCGACCATCCTGATTCCGCATTCCGCGCTCGTAACCAATTTCTTATGGGCGGACTCGAGGCTTTACAGTCTTGGAGGCGGCGACGTCGCCTAATCATAATCGGACTCGCCGACCCGATCCCGGCCCGACGCTTCCTGCTGTGGGGCATCGCACTCTTCGGCGCTACCTTTTGACGCCACACACTGACCCGCACAGCCAATGGTTGAGATATTTTCTTTTTTGGGGCAGATGCAATTGAAAAATTTCGGAAGGTCATGGTCCGGCATCAATGAATCGCCCAAATGACCACCCACATCCGGAACGTGACCGATCTCGCGAGCGAAGCGTTCAACTACTCTTTGTCACCGCGATCCTCGCTTCGTCATTCCTGATCTTCCTGGTTCAGCCGATGGTGGGCAAGCGAATCCTTCCATGGTTCGGCGGCACGCCGAGCGTCTGGACACTCTGCCTCGCCTTTTACCAAACGACACTCTTTCTCGGTTACGCCTACGCGCACCTCTTGATTCGCTTCGCCTCGTCCCCCGCTCAGGTTTCGATCCACGCTCTCCTGGTCGGCGCGGCATTTTTCGCTTTGCCGGTCCTTCCAAGCGACGCTTGGCAGAACGTCGATGTGCTGAATCCGAGTTCAGAGATCTTGCAAATGCTCGGGTCGAACGTCGCCCTACCCTTCATTGTGCTGGCATCGACCGGCCCCCTCGTTCAGGCCTGGTTTGCCCGAGTCTATCCCGAGAGCTCTCCCTATCCGCTCTACGCGGTGTCGAACGTCGGTTCCTTCGCAGCCTTGCTGGCCTACCCCTTCCTACTTGAACCTCGACTCTCGCTCTCGATGACCGGCATGCTCTGGTCGTACGCTTTCGCGACCACCGGCATCACCGTCGTTGTCTGTGCTTTCGTTGCGCGAGGCGGTATTCAAAGTTCTCGCGGGCCGAGCGCATCATCTCAGACGAACCCTACCGGTCGGACCGACGGAGATTCCGTTCGCGTGAGCGAGGCGCGGGACGAAAACGTCGAGCAGCCAACGGCCTTTCGGGTCGGACTCTGGATCCTGCTTTCCGCAAGCGCGGTCATCCTCTTGATGGGTGTCACGAATTCGGTTTGTCTGGATGTAGCGAGCGTCCCCTTCCTTTGGATTCTGCCGCTGGCGACCTACCTGCTCACCTTCATTCTCTGCTTCGCGTCGGAACGGAACTACCGGCCCATTCCGCTCATCGTACTCACGCTCGTCACGTCTTTCTTGACGGTCGGCTTTCATTTCACCAACGACATGATCGCTGTCGTCGCAAGCGAGGAACTCGCGGAATCGATCTTCAGCTCTCTCCGATCGCTCGCCGTTCAGATTCCCGCCTATTGCGGGCTGCTCTTTGGCGGCTGCATGATCATGCATGGCGAGCTCTATCGACTTCGCCCGCCCGCGACTTCGCTCACGGCCTTTTACCTTTGCGTCTCGGCAGGCGGCGCACTCGGCGGACTTTTCGTTGGGCTACTCGCGCCCATCCTCTTCGACGGCTACTACGAAATCCGAGTCGGACTCGGACTGACAGGCCTACTCATCTTTGCCGCAAGTGCGCTGCACACAACCAAGACGAATCCGCGGTTGGACGGCTGGAGGTGGCGCATCGCTGCACCCCTGTTGATTATCCTCGGCCTGTACAGCGTCATTCCCCCTGGCGTCAATCACGAGATCGTCATCCACAATGAACGTAGTTTCTTCGGAGTCCTGCAGGTCATCGAGAAACGGCACGACAACGTCCTTGAACACCATCTGATGAGTGGAACCACACTGCATGGAGTTGAATTCATCGGCGAACGCACACGACCTCTGCCCACGACCTATTTCGGCCGTGCAACCGGCATCGCTGCGACCTTTGCCCAACTCTCCGCGAGCAAGAATTCGAAGATTGGAATCATCGGCCTGGGCGTCGGCACTCTCTCGGCATACGGCAGGCCGGGCGACTATTTTCGTTACTACGAAATCGACCCCCTCGTCGTCGAAATCGCGGGAGCGTCCGACTACTTTTCATTTCTCGAGAGGAGTATGGCCAATGTCGATGTCGTCATCGGTGATGCACGTCTGGAAATCGAGCGGGAGCAGAGAGTCGAAGGCTCCCAAGAATTTGACCTCCTCATCCTCGACGCATTCAACAGCGATGCCATCCCGGTTCATCTGCTCACTCTCGAAGCCTTTCGTCTCTACGTAGAGTCACTTGCTAGCGACGGACTGCTCGCCGTCCACATCTCCAATCGTCACTTCGATCTCTTGCCTCTGGTCGCTCGCGCCGGATACGAGGTCGGACTGACAGCGGTCGACTTTCGCACCGGTCCCGCTCCCGGATTCCAAAGTCTGAATGCCCAGTGGATCATCCTCTCCTCGAACCCACAACGCGTTCAAGATCTCGCCTCCCTTCTGACCGAAAGAATCAGGCTTATGAACCTATCACCGACCCACGCTCAGATTACCTTTCCCCAGGCGGGAGATCTCGAGCAAGTCAGCTTCTGGACAGACGACTACAGTGACCTGTTGAGTGCTCTCAAGCCTTGATCCGCGCCCGACAGAGGGCTCCCTGACCGGCAAGCAGGAGTGCGATTGGTTCTCGCCGGTGAAATTCTGGCCCCATTTTCTAATTGAAGCCTCCACTGGCCGACTGACGGTGCTGGAATCGGCGGGCGAGGATCGTGTCGCTCCCGCGCAGTCGGCGTCGGCCGACATCCCGGCCGACTGGTCCTCGCAGTCCCGCGCTGGTCGCGAGGCCGTCGCCGCGGCCCCTCTTCCTTTGATCTTCTGATCCGACATGCGGCGACGTCTTACGATGTCGACCCAGCCCTGATCAAGGCTGTCGTCGCCACCGAATCAAATTTCGAACCTCGGGCAGTCTCTCACGTCGGCGCCAAGGGTCTGATGCAGCTCATGCCAGAGACGCAATAACACCATCACCCGATGACGCGCACGTGGTAGGATCGGCTGCTCCACATCTCAAATGGATCTCGGAAAGGGGCTCAAGATGGAAATCGAAGGCGGATGTTATTGCGGAGCCTTGCGCTTCAAGGCGGAAGGAGACTCACTCTTCAAAGGCCAGTGCCATTGCCGGGAATGCCAATATATATCCGGCGGCGGCCCCAATTTCGTGATGGGCCTCCCGGAAACCGGCTTCCAATATACGACCGGTGCACCCAAGCTCTTTCAACGCCCCGATCTCGACAATCCTGTCACTCGAGAGTTCTGCGGCGATTGCGGAACGCATATTCTCACTCGGTCTCCGGGTATGCCGGGTGCCGTCATTCTCAAGGTGGGCACGCTCGACGACCCGAACCTCTACGGCGGCCCGCAGATGGCGATCTACACCATCGACAAGCAGAGCTTTCATATGATTCCAGAAGGTGTCGCATCCTTCGAACGCGTGCCTGGCGCATAACACGACTCGTCGCCAGCCATCGGTCCAGACTGATCGGAGGGGAGATCTCTCCCCTCCGATTTGGTGCTCTTGGGTTAGAGGGTTAGAGGCGTTCGATGATCGTCGCGGTCCCCATTCCCCCGCCCGTACACATCGTCACGAGACCAAGGCTCTTGTCCTGACGTTCGAGTTCGTCCAGAATCGTGCCAATCAGCATACCGCCGGTCGCTCCGATGGGATGGCCAAGCGCCATCGCACCCCCGTTGACGTTGACCTTGTTCCAGTCAACGTTCGTATCCTTCAGGAATTTCAGAACGACCGCCGCGAAGGCCTCGTTGACCTCGAAGAGATCGATGTCATCGAAGGTCATTCCCGCGTTGTCGAGGCATCGCTTCGCCGCTGGCCCGGGCGCCGTCAACATGATCACGGGTTCCGTCCCGGCAACCGCCGTCATGACCACGCGTGCGCGAGGCTTCATGCCGTGTGCCCGTGCATAATCCGGCGATGTCACCAGAACTGCGGATGCGCCGTCGACAACACCGGAGGAATTCCCAGCATGATGGACATGACTGATTTCCGACACCTCGGGATATGCCAGCCTGGCCGTTTCGTCGATCGTCCGAGATGTTCCGTCGAGTGTATGAGCGCCCATAGCGGCAAAACTCGGCGCAAGTTCGCCCAGGCTCTCCAGCGTGGTTCCCGGACGGGGAAACTCGTCATGATCCAGCGCAAGTTCTCCGTCGTCGTGGTAGATCGGAATCAGAGCGCTGTCGAATCGGCCGTCCTTGATCGCCGCGGCCGCACGATTCTGGCTATCGACGCCGAGCTCGTCGCAGTCCTTGCGCGTAAAGCCTTCGGTCGTTGCGATGAGATCGGCCGAAATGCCCTGAGGCACCATTTCGAATTGCTCTCGAAGATGGTTGTTATTCGCAGTGAATCCGTCGACATGCATGGGTGCCGGCCGCGACATTGACTCGACCCCTCCTGCAACGACCATGTTCTGGAAGCCCGCTCGGACGCCCATCGCGGCAAAGTTCACAGCCTGTTGCCCCGACCCACAAAAGCGATTGAGCGTGACTCCAGGTGCATCGAGGGACCAACCTGCATCGAGGGCCGCCATTCGAGCGATGTCCATTGAATGGTCGCCACTGCCGGCTCCACATCCCATCACCACGTCGTCCACGTCCGCCGTATCGAAGTCGTGCCGAGCCTTCAGGCCGTTCAATACCTGCGCCAGAATTCGCTGGGGATGCACCTCGTGAAGGGACCCAGATTTTTTGCCTTTACCGCGGGGGGAGCGAACGGCGTCGATGATCCAAGCTTCGTTGTCCATGGGAGGTTCCTGACTCGGCGCAACCCGCCCGGATGGGACGGGCGCAAAGGGATGAAAGGTGAAAGAAAATGAGCACGTTTCGAAAAGCTATAGCGCTTCGAAACGACACACAACCCACACAGACACTGATTTCCGCACGCTGTTTTGCCGCGCTGAGCGACGCCACCGACTGAACCGGACGGATGACTAATGACCGACGTCCGAAGAACTCTTCACGTCGTCCTGTAGCGCGCTCAACAGTTCTTCACCGCCAAATTCACTGCCGCCCCCTTCTCGTCGGCGACCGAGAGCGTATTCCGGCCCAGCCAGCTCCGGACCTTCCCCCGGCGGAAGTGGCGGCGTGTAGTAACCCAGCGCATAGCCGCCCATCGTGTATCCAATGAGTTCCTGAAGCTTTGGATCGAGGGTCTTGGCGATTTCGGGAGGACAGGAAAGGTATTGGTTCTCTTCCTGCCGAAGCCAGCCCAGCGTGTACGTCAAGTTGAGGCCCACGCGGACATCCTCTGATCGATTCTCGCCACCGCCGTGAAACACGGAGCCTGTATAAAGAAGCACCGAGCCTTCTGACATCTCCGCGGGCCGAACCTCTTCCGACTTGGCCTGGCGGTTGTCAGGCCAGGAGACACTGTCGGGCGCGATCTGGGTCGCGCCATTCTCCGTCGTAAAATCCGTGAGCGCCCAGATCGTGTTGAACTGCGGCTCGACGCTTTCGATATGCGTGCCCCAGGCCCATCGGTCGCGATGGATCTGCTGTGCGGGCTGGCCCGGCCCAATCGAGATCACCTGGGAAAGGTGGAGCTGGATCCGTTCGCACCACGGCTTCAAGAATGTCTCTGCGCAGCCCAGAACGGTCTCGTTCAGGATGAGTTCACGACTCGAGGGCGAACGCGCAACCAGTGCGCCGGTTCTTCGCGTATTTCGCCCCGTAAAGTCATCACCACCAGGCTTCGTCGCCTCGATATAGGGCCGAAGTTCATCATTGACGGCCTCGACCTGCCCCTCGCTCAGCACATCCTCCAGGATCAGCGCGCCTTCATTCTGGATGACGGCGACGAGTTCAGCCACTTCGGTCTTCGCTGGAAGTCGCGTTATTTCAGTCATGAATTCATGTTCCTTTTCTTCTTGCGCGGTCACTTTCACGATCTCTTGAATGATTGAACTCAAAATCAAGACATTTCAGAGTCCATCCCCGGTATGCCGGCAGCCAGGATCCAGATCGCTTCCTTGTAGTCCTCGACTCGCCCGCCCTCGGACATCGTATCGAAATAGGCTTCGGCGCCCCGGAGCTTGCTCGGAGCTTTGTGCATCGGGTAACGCGGAGACAGGACGGCGAAGTCCCAACCCACCTTCGTGTATGGGGCAAGAAAGCGAACGACTTTCGGCATATCCGTGGGCAGACTTTTCGGAACGCGAAAGCGCTTATCATCGACCCTCGCGAACGCCCGAGCGTCGCGAGCCTTGCCGCCTAACCAATATCTCGTCCGGGGCTGCGCCGAGATTTCTGCCGCGCGCACCTTCTTGCCTCTAGCCAGCATCGGACGAAACCTTTCCGATGATCATGTCCGCGAGCGCGCGACGCTGATGCGTGGCGTCTCCATAGAGCATCTGATTGTGCATGCTTCGCTTGAAGTAGAGATGCACATCGCATTCCCAAGTAAATCCGATTCCGCCATGGAGCTGGACGGAGCGGTCGGACATGAAGCGGCCGGCATCGGAGGCCGCACTCTTGGCCATACGCGCGTTTTGAAGCGCTCCTTCGAAGCCCGCATCCGTTCCGGATTCGAGATTGACATCGATACAGCAGGCGGCGTGATAGACGAGGGAGCGAGCGCGATCTATGGCGATCATCCCGTTCGACAGTGGATGCTTCACGGCCTGAAAAAATCCGATCGGGCGATCGAATTGCTTGCGCGTCTTGGCGTATTCGACGGTGGTTTGAAGTTGCCATTCGCTGCTCCCGCATAGATCGGCGGCGACTGTCGTCAGTATCGCGGGCCAGGCTCGATCCAACGTCTCGACGCCGTGGGTACTCACGACATTGGCCGCCACGACCATCACATCGTCAAGTACAAGCGTCGCTTGGTCTCGAGTGAGGTCGTGAATGTGATCTTGGGAAAGAGCCAGTCCGGACGTGCCCGATCGAAGGACGCAGAGAATTGATCCGCCGCCTTGGCCTTCACCCCCACCCTCTTGTTCCAGGCGGGCCTGCACGACAAACAAGTCAGACTTGAAAGCATCCTGTACGAAGTAGGCACTGCCGCGAAGGACATAGCCGTCATCCTTTGGCGTGGCGACGATGTCGGGTCGAGCATGGTCCCAGGCTCCGCGCTGATTGGTGATCGCCAGGGAGGCGCTCGCTCCGTCCGCAATGGCGCGAAGTCCGACCCGTGCTTGCTGCGTCCCCGCCTCGCGCAGAACGTAGGTTGCATTCAATGTCGCAAGGAGCGGAGATGCGAGCGCGTGACCGCCGACTTCTTCGACCAATGCCGCAATACCAACCATCTTGAATCCGGCTCCACCCTCTGATTCGGGGACGGCGAGTCCCGTCCAGCCGAGTTCAATGCATTGCCTCCACAGCGCCTCATCCCAGCCCGGGCGCTGGCCCTCTTCGTAGGTCGCGGCGGGATCAGCGGCGACAAGTCGGCGCATTTTCTCGATCGGCATCTCTTGATCGAGCAGTTTCTTGGCGAGATCCCGAAGCATCTCCTCGTCGGGACCAAATCCAAAGTCCTTCGGCATTTCCGGAATTTCGTTCTCATTCATGGCTTGACTCATTTCGATTTGGGCATGCCGAGCACGCGCTCACCTAGAATATTTCGCTGAATCTCATTCGTTCCCGCCGCAATCGTATGTCCGTAGGAGTTCATGTAGGCGAGCGGCCAATAGCCGGCGTCCGGCGCGGCCTCGTCGAGTTTGTAGAGCGTCGAGTGGGCGCCCGCGATTTCGACTCCGAGCCGCGCGTTGTCCTGAACGAATTCGCTTCCCGTCACCTTTTGTTGAAGCGGAAGTCGCATCGGGTGGTCACATAACGCGGGAACCCGCGCGCGGCGTCCGTTCTGCCGCATCCCTTCGGCGATGATTGCGCGCTCAACGATCGCATCCCGTGTCACTGGATCATCTGAGGCCCGCCGACCGTCGCGCCAGGTGTTTTTCGCGAGATCGACGAGACGGCGAACGGGATGAGCCGAATCGCCACCCCCCCCACCCGCACTTTCCGCAGCTCCGCGCTCAAAGGTCAGTGTCGTCATCGCGACGGTCCAACCCTTGCCCACATCGTCGAGTCGCAAATTGTCGGGCACAATCGCATCCTCGAAGAGCACTTCATTGAAGCCGGACTCGCCGGTGATCTTCACGAGAGGACGAACCGTGACGCCAGCATGCCCGGCGATTGGCATCAAGAAATAGGTCAGGCCGTCGTATTTGTGATGCTTGCTCGTTCGAGCGATCAGAATCATCCATTTCGCAAAATGGCCGAGGCTGGTCCAGACCTTGTGACCATTGATGATCCAGTTGTCGCCGTCCGGGATTGCGGATGTCTGTTGGTTCGCCATGTCCGAACCAGCGCCGGGTTCGCTGAATCCCTGACACCAGATTTCTGATCCGCTGAGGCAACCGGGAATCAGGGACTTCTTTTGCTCCTGGGTGCCGTGCGCGAGAATCGTTGGACCCGCCATGTTCAACCCGACGATATTTATCAGCATGGGCGTTCGAGCGCGACCCATTTCTTGATTTGCGATTCGCTGAAAACCGTCATGGCCGAAGCCGCCGTATTCGACGGGGTAGTCCGCGCCAACGAGACCCGCCCCGTGGACCTTGCCTTGCCAATCCTGAAGATAGTCGCGATGCGCCTCGGACATGATCTCGAGCGGCGTAATGGGAAGGCGTTCGCGCGGTGCCGGTGGACGATTCTCCTCCAGCCAGCGGCGCGCGTAATCCTGAAATTCAATCTGGTCTTGATTCATTGAAGTCATGGGAACTCCTCGTTCGAATCTGCAGTCTAGAAGTTCCGCGATGAGCCAGCAAAGGGGGATTCGAGCCGGCCTTGCCGACTTCCTGCGAACGGCCGAAGCTCTCGTAGCCCCACGCAACCACTCTCATGACGCGGCAACAAGGGAATCATTGCATGGAATGGATTCGATACGTCGACACCCTCAATGACCACTATCGCTCCCAGGGCAACCCACCCTATCGATGGTCCGTAAACGAAAGCGCGCCCCTTCATCGCCTAAGCAAGCCGCTCACCGAATGCAAAGTCAGCGTATTGACTTCCGGCGGCGTTTCTCAATGTGCGATGCCAGCGTTCAATCCCAACGCCAAGAATGATCATCGGCTGGATGCTATCGCCTTTGACACCGAGTCGAGCGACTTCCAGGTCCACGACAACTATTACGATCACACCGATGCCGAAGAGGACATCAACTGCATCTTCCCACTCGATCGCCTACGAGAGCTGGCCGACAAGGGCGAGATCGGAAGCGTGGCCCCACGACTCTGGAGCGGATTCATGGGACGCATCTACAACCGCACAAAGATTGCCGAAGAATCCGGGCCGGCCTTCGCGAATGCATTACTCGCGGATGGTGTCGACATCTTGCTTGCGGCACCGACCTGACCGCTCGACCACCAGACCGTGGGTCTGGTTTGCCGGCTGCTCGAAGAACGCGGCATCGCAACGACTTATGTCGCCACCGGCCGTGACCTCGCGGCGCTGGTCAATCCGCCTCGCGCACTCTTCGTCAATCATCCAATGGGGAATAATTTCGGCGCCGCCGGCGACCGAGAGACCCAGACCGCGATCATGCGAGCCGCCCTCGGCCTGATCGAATCCGCCACCGAAGGCGGCATTATCGTCGACATGCCGACGTACTGGGAAAAGGAATTCAGCTTCGGTCCTGGTGGCGGAGGCAGCTGATCAGAGCTTTGCGACCTCGACAGGCACACCGGTCATGAAGGCTTGATTCGAGAGAGGGTCGAAGCTCCCTGGCCCAGTGGGCAAGAGCGCATTCTGATTTGCGCCGGGAGTGTTATGCGCGACACGCATCCCAGGAGTATTCGCGTTCCCCCACCCATGCGTGAGCGCCACGACGCCTGCCTTCAGCCCGTCATCGATTCGAAGCTCGACTTCGATCGAACCATGATCGTTGAAGAGCCGGACCTTCTCACCAGACGCGACACCGCTTGCCTCGGCATCCCCCGCATGCATGTAGAGATAGTTGCGATCCTTCGGCCCGCCCTTCATTCGTTCGATATTGGCGTACCAACTATTATGCATATACGGATCTCGCAGACTGATCATCTTCAGCCGATTCGGACCCTCTTCTTCGAGCTCGGCAAATTGCTCCGCACACCGCGCGAACCCGTCTTCGAAGTCAGCGGGACAGCAGTCGACCTTCCCGTCATCTGTCTGTAGATGGTCCGCGAAGAACCGACCGGGCGTGAGCGGCTCAAATACGATTCCGTGCGTCTTGGCGCGAACCTCCTCGAGAGAGAGCCCTCGCGCATGGAGCATGTGATCAATTCGCCCCCACAACGCCGCGGGTGCCCGATCTGTCACGCCCTCTGTCGCTTCCGACGCGGCGATAGTGTTGGAACCTTCGACATCATCGAAGGGCGATTTCAAACCCATCGCCTGAGCGATGCGACCCAGGATCCACCACTCTTGCTTTCGCTCGCCTCTCGGCGCGACGACCGCGTCCGTGAATTGAATCCACGGCTCATGCTGCAACCCCAGGCCCGTGATGTTGATATCCGCTCGTTCGAAGCCGTCGGTACTGGGCAGGACATAGTCGGCATATTCCGCCGTCGCATTGCGATAAAGATCGATCACGACGAGGAAGTCGAGCGCTTCCATCGCTTCGCGAAGCCGGGCCTCACCGCCGATCGAAAGGACGGGATTCCCTGCAACCACAACCATCGCACGAACCGGATTTGTCTCTTGAAGAACGTAGTCGGGAAGGAGATTGCCGGGCAGACTGCCTCGTCGAAGCTTCCCATATTCGGTGTCGGCAAAACTCTTCGAAAAATCGCGTCGCCCAGCTTTCGCGCTCTCATAGAAACCAACGGACAAAATATTGCCGCCGCGGCGATCGAGATTGCCTGTGACGAAAACGAGCATATGCAGCAGCCAATAGGCGAGCGTTCCTTGACGCCCCATATTGACGCCCGTTGACATATGAACGGAAGCGGAATTCGCGGAGGAAAAACCACGCGCAAGTTCGCGAATGGCCGGGGCACTGATTCCGGTCACGTCGGCGACGCGCTCCGCATCGTATTGCGCAACAAAACTGCGTAGTTCTTCAACGTGCTTACCATGGTCGCGCAACGCGACTTCGTCGAAGCCCCCGGTCGTGCCGATTTCATGGATCATCGCCGCCAACAAATAGATATCCGTATCGGGGCGAATCAACAGAGTTTCTCCGGCACGCGTTTTTTCGTTCTCGATCTCGCGCGGATTGACGTGAACCACCCGACCACCGCGAGACACAACGTCTTTGATCGCCCGAATCGGATCTGCAATCGAAATAAAACTCGCATGGCTCACCCGCGGATTCGCTCCGAAGGAAAGCAGGAAGTCCGTATGCGCGAGATCCGGAATGGGATGCATCGTGCTCGATCCGAAAACCGCTTCACTGCCCGCGAATTTATTCGCGCAATCCTGGGTTCCCGAAGAAAACGAGCGCCGAACACCAATCTGAGCGAAGAGCGCACCCATCGCCGGGCCCGCCAGTGTGTTGAAAGCCGTTGGGTTTCCGATGTAGGGGGCAATGGCTTGTGCGCCATGGTCCTCGGCAATCTGGCTGAGCCGTTTCGCGATGTCGCCAATCGCCTCGTCCCAGGAAACACGCTCAAAGGATCCGTCCGCCGTGCGACGCAAGGGATGGTTCACCCGATCGGGATCCCGATGGATCTCGTCTCCGGCGAGTCCCTTGTTGCAGGCAAAACCACGGGTGACGGGATTAGCCTTGTCCGGCCGCAGCCCAACGAGCTCGCCGTCTTTGACCTGGGCCAGCAAACCGCAGGCCGGCTCGCAGACCCGACAGAACGTTGAAACTTCTTGCATGTCTCGATCGGAACTCGTCATGGGATCCTCGATTGCCCCAATGATTGCTGAGGCGTCGTTGGGTGGCATCAAGTGTAACGAGTTCTCACTTGTCGCGATAGAAGTCGTTGCAGGCCTGATTGCGCGACTCGTGGGAGGACTGAAAGAGAAAGCCTCCGTGACCGTTGTGAATCCGGGGATGACAAAATTGACTCGGACGCCGGCGCCCGCGATTTCGGTCACCGCGGTGAAGGTCAAATTGGAGAGCCCGGCTCGATCGGAACTGTTATGTCCCATGCCCGGCATACCCCGCGAATAATCCGCGCCTATATTGACGATACTGCCGCCACGCTCAGCGAGGCATTGACTAAAGGTTTCGCGCCCAGAGCGGCCAGCTCGTGGGTGATACAGCGGCCGCGCCCCCCGCCGCCACCGGGGATGAAAATAGTCTGGCCCTCGAAGAGCCCATCGTGAAATCCGTCGCGGTACGGAATTCATTCTCCTTGGTCTCGAACTTGTGAACGATGTATCGTCCGGGCTGTTCATGCTCTTGGAGTTTCAACTTGACAAAGAATACAATCAAGACTCCGGCGCGCCCGGATACCGTTCGCCTACAGCGCATCAGTCAGGCATTCTGGGAATCTGCCGCTTTGATGAGCGCCGTCGAACTCGATCTATTCACGGCCATTTCGAGCGGCGCAAACACGATCGAGTCTGCGGCGAAGGCAATGGACATCGAAGTCGTCAACGCGGAACGACTCCTCGTCACGCTCACCGCAATGGACCTCCTGACACGCACTGGCGAAACCTTCACCAACGCGGAAGATGTTGAGCGCTTTCTGGTTCGTGGAAAGAAAAGCTATGCGGGCCCGTGGATGCTGTTTGGAAAGCCGGGCTGGCGCGAGTGGGGGAAATTGACAGAGCATCTACGCGCCGGTCGGGAGGATGAACGCCGATTGGGAATGTACGGTGAATCATTCACTGTCGAGCGCGCACGCAAATACCATCAAGCCACCTACTCGATCGGAATGGGCGCAGCCCGTCGATTTCATAGACAGGTCGATCTCAGTGGACGTCGAAAGCTCATCGACCTCGGAGGCGGTTCCGGCTGCTATTGCATCGTTGCGGCCGAGACCTATCCCGAGCTTAAAGCCGAAGTCCTTGACCTCGCCCCGGTCGTCACAGTCACACGAGAATATCTCGAAGAAAACGGTGTGAGCGATCGAGTCAGCGCCTCGACCTGCGATTTCACCACCGACGCACTCCCCCATGATGCAGACGTCGCCATCATGGCTTCCAACCTTCCGCAATATAATCGCGAGATCATCGCTGACGTGATCGCGAGAGTGCACGATGCGCTCCAACCGGGCGGTGAGTTTCATCTCATCGGCGAAATGCTCGACGAGGACGGTACAGGCCCTCTGGCACCAGCGCTTTGGGGACTCACCGAAGCGCTGAGTCATTCGACCGGGCTCGCACACAGCATTGCAGACTGCGTGTTTTACCTCGAGAAGGCCGGATTTGGCCAGCTCAGTGTGAATGAATTTATTCCGCAGACCCTGACTCGCGTGACCGGATTCAAGGCAGACTAGGTCCCGATCGACCCAATGCTCGTCCATCGAACTAACGTCAGAGGAAAACACCCCGGGTTGGAAGAATGATCGCCTCGAGTGCGGGAGTTTGATTCGAGTCCGATCTGAAAAGAGTCCGCGTTCGGTCGACCAGCCTGAGTCCTCGACTCCAACCGCATTCCGCGCGCACTTGCAACATCGCAGCCTACAGAATGCAGCAGACCGAAGTGCCCAAAACTGATAGGATTTGGAGCGATATTCCCTGCCCCTATGAGGAGCCGTCATGCCCACTGACAACACTTCAAGCGCCCTCGGTCTCCATCACGTCGCATTCACGACGCGAGATTCCGAAGCCACCTATCAGTTCTACTCCGAAAAACTTGGCATGAAACTCATTCACACTGAAAATCACCTTCAGGGCGACGGCTACTTCCGGCACTTCTTCTTCAGCCTCGGAAATAACGAAGCGATTGCCTTTTTCGAACTCAGTGGCGTTGGCGAAGACGAGGACTTCAAAACCGAAATTTCTACCGGCCTGGGATTACCGCCCTGGGCAAACCACATCGCCTTTCGTCTAGACAGCGTCGAAGAAATCAAATCCATGACCAAACGAATGCATGAACATGGAATCGATCAGGTTATGGAAATCAACCATGGCTGGTGCACATCCATCTACACACTCGACCCCAATGGAATCCTCGTCGAATTCTGCGTCACCACAGACGAAGCAGCGTTTAGGCAAAGCGAAGAAGAGGCCCTTCGACTCCTTCGCCAATCCCCTGATGAAATCGCCGAAGACGTCCGCAAAGAAGCCGGCGTGGGAAAGTCGGTTTAAGCGGTGCGTCCAGCGCCCTCCTGTCCCGTCAGCAATCGGAGTCCCAGCGTGAAGACAATCGAACGCCAGTTCGTCTCCCTCCCCTCCCCGACGGCAAAGAGAAATGGCGCTGGCTACATGCCGACCCAGGGCCTCTACTACACGCCCAAAGGCGAGCGACCAAAGACCGCCTTCATTGCGACTCATTACAACGTTGATTTTTCCGAACACTATATGGGCGAACTGATGGCCTCACGCGGGTACGGCTTCCTCGGCTGGAATACCCGATACCGGGGTGCGGAACAGCATTTCAATCTCGAACATGCACTCATCGACATCGGCGTCGGCGTTCGGTCGCTTCGCGAGGAAGCCGGCGTGGAGAAGATTGTCCTGCTCGGGAATTCGGGAGGTGGCTCACTCATGGCCGCCTATCAGTCCCAGGCAACCGAGCCCAATCTACAACCTCTGCTCGGCGCGCCCCTCCAAGACGCTGTGGGCGACCTGCTCCCCTGCGATCTGTATCTCTCGATAAACGCTCATCCCGGCCGACCCGAAGTCCTGACCGATTGGTTTGATCCCTCCGTCACCGACGAGTTTGATCCAACCTCCGTTGATCCTTCTCTCGACATGTACAATCCCGAAAATGGTCCACCCTATTCTCCTGAGTTCGTGAAGCGCTACCGATCCGCGCAGGTCGCGCGCAACCACCGCATTACGGCTTGGACGCTCACAGAGCTTGAGCGCTTGCAGGCTGCGGGCAACTTCGATCGGACCTTCAACCTCGCTCGGACCTGGGCAGACCTCCGCTACCTCGACGGAAACCTCGACCCCAACGACCGGGAAGTCGGCGTCTGTTATCTCGGACCGCCGAAATTCTTCAACTACAGCCCCTTTGGAATCGGTGCGACCAACACGGTTCGGACCTGGCTTTCGATGTGGAGTCTCGAGTATTCGCAGTGTCGCGCGGTCCCTCACTTGAAGCGAATCAAAATTCCGTCATTAGTCATGCAGAGCACTCAAGACGTCGGTGTCTTTCCCGTCGACGCCCATACCATTCATGACAACCTTGCCTCGCAAGACAAGACGCTCATCTTTCTACCCGGTGACCACTATATGGAGAAGCCGGACACGGCCCGAGACGACATGGCCGATCGCGTCGCCAATTGGCTCGACGACCAAGACGCTTAGTCCCACCTCCATACAGGTATTGGAAAACCAGGGCCCATCTCTTGCTTCCCGACCCTGACCTATTACATCCGAATGGACAGGATATTCCCATGAAACGAACCGCTCATGCCCTTGCGGCATCTCTCTCGTCGAAACTCTTTACGCTGGCTTGTGCCACCACCTCAACCTAACCGCCGTCACGAATCCAATGCCGAATGTGAAACAACTCTCCAGTTGGCTGACGAACAGCTCCGGGTCGGCTTCCGACCCATCGCGTTATTTCATTCAGATGGCGGACACACAGCTCGGCATGTCAGAGTATTCACTTCCCCTACTCTTGATAGGCGCCACATGGCGTAACGATCAGTTCGGAACAGACGGGCGGCATTCACGGAATCGTATTGAATAGCCAGCTGATCGATTGGCCGAACAACGTTCCCGACGAAGCGGAGAAGCAGATCTCCTGGCTGCGTAGCAAGTTGGATCAAGTTGGAACGAGCCGCCGATGACGTAGGATCGTCCATCACGGTTCATCGCCTGATCGATCCGGACATCCACGCGCGGCATCAAGCTTCCCCCGTGTGAGTCCGCCCCGAAGGTGTCGTGGCATGGGGAGCCGATGCCTCCCCAGCTCTCCAGGCGCCTTGATCGACCGCGCATGCGGGGCAATTGACCTGAACTGGAACCGACCTGTTCGGATCCCCAACCCACCACGGAGACAGGTCAAATCACAATACAAATCAACCCCTTACGCAGAAAGCGGAATTCGATTCCGGTTTCTGCTAGGTTCGCCGAAGAGGAAGACATGGTTCATCACCCGGCCCAATTGCATTGGATTCGACCTCCGCGACAGCAGCGGACGCATCAAGGTCTCGAGCGCATCCTCGATGTCGCAGAGCGGCTGCTCTTGGAAAAATGCTTCGATGACATCCATGTTCGCGAAATCGCACTGCGCGCCGACACTTCCGTGGCTGCTTTCTATCGACGCTTCAAAGACAAGGATGGACTGCTTCACGCGCTGCATGAACGGCGCTGCAAAGAAGCCTTTGAAACCGCCGACGACGCCTTCGATGCCGATCGTTGGCTAGGCGCCGACATCGAAGAGATCCTCCACACGATTTTCCCCTTCTTGATCGAAGTTATGCAGCCAAACGAGAGTCTCTACCGCGCCATATACCAACGCGCGATCACAGACGACCTGATGCGAGAACGCGCCATGAAGCTGAACCGTTATGTCGTGTCCGGTCTATCGGATCTGCTCATGGCAAGGAAGGATGAAATCCGTCATCCGCATCCCGCCGCAGCCATTTCCTTCGCACTCACGCAGGTCGTCGCCCTTTTGACCCAACAATATACGGTCGGCATTCGTGATCTGGGACCGGTCTCTTTCCGTGACGGCGCGATCGCCAGCGAACTCACCCGATCGTGTCTCGCCTATCTTGGCGTGCTTGGCGCAACGAAGGTCGACACCTCACCACGTTCTACCGCGGGCACACCTGCCCTTTCATTTACTTCCTCTACCAACGTCTCTATTGAAGGAGAGCAACCATGAAGAGATTCTTGCACCACGATGAGCTTGCGCGAGATAGCCGATTCGTTCGGCAGGACAACGCGCAGTCAACGGTCCTCGCGACCCTTCCCGACGATGTCGACACCATCGTCAATACGTTCGAACAGTTCTCGGAAATGATCGAAGGATCGGTCAAAGGAACGGCCGCAGAGCCGCTCTTCGAATCCTATGGACCCGGATTCGCGCTGACGATCCTGAACGAGCCCATCGACCCCGATGTTCCCGCTAGCCTGACCAGGCTCCTGCTGCGTATGCATGGAATCTTTGTCGGTGAGATCCAGGCTCTCGAGGGCGCTGCGCGATCACTTTGGGACTTCCCGGATGCACCCTGGGATTTCAAGATGAACATGGCACGACAAGCCTGGGACGAGGCGCGACACGTCCAGATCTTCGAGAAGCTTCTCAATCATCTCGGCGGCGAAGTGGGCATGTTCCCGGAGAGCACATTCCTTTTCGAATGCGCTTGCTCGGAAGAGCCAGCAATGCGTGTTGCAGGCGTGAACCGTGGACTCGAAGGGCTCGCCTGTGATGTCTTCAGGGACATGATCAAATATGCTGAAAAAACGGGTGATGAGCGTATGAGGCAGGCCGTGGACTACGTCCTCGCCGACGAACTGACTCACGTCCGTTTCGGCAGCGAGTGGGTGCGAGAATTCACCAAGGACGATCCCGAACACCGCAAACGAGTAAATGAGTATCGGCGGACTGTCGACAAGCAATTCAGCTTCGGTGGCGCGCGATCGGATCGCGAAGACGCCGCGATCCCAATCGCCTGGGACGATCGACTCGAAGCCGGATTCACGGAAGAAGAGCTGAAGGACCTGGCCGAACTGTCGAGCTCGGGCCCAACCAAGAAGACACTTGTCGAGGCCGCCAGAATTTTGCGGGAACGACATCTCGCGAAGCGCGAGGCTGCGGCAAACGGATCGGCATCGGAGGCACAATCATGAGTGAGCAACGCATGTATCCCGGCATGACGCCGGAAGAGAAGACGACCTTTACCCCCTATTCTGCATTCGACATTCCCGCGGACTTGCGCGAACTCACCGGTCGATACGATGTCGAGTCCATGGCTCGCCGCTGTCGAAATTTTCGCTATGCGGAAGAATGGCTGCTGATGATGATGGGCGGCTGGATCGCAACGATTCCGGAAATGCCGGTCAAGACGGGGCTTGGAAAGGTCATCTGGGAAACTGCGCAGGCCGCCGATGAACTAGGGAAGCGCTTGCCTGAACTCCGCTGCGGAACCAAGTCAGTCGATGCCTCAGAGTCAGCAAATGAAGGTTTTGCGGCCCTGATCCAGTCGATCTCCGAGCCGGAACGGCCGGATCTCACGATCGAGAAACTGGCGGGTCCCTTCGATGTTCTGATGCCTCATCTGGTCGACGTTTACGAGCGCACGATGCGGGAGACCGATCAGATTTGCGACTCGCCGACCATCGAGATCCTTGAGGACATCGTCCGCAAGCGACGACGCCATATCACCTGGGGCCAGGAAGTACTCGATCGCCTATGTGATACGGATGCGCTGCGCGAACGACGTCGCGCGCGTGCGGCAGCACTCAATCAGGAACTCGTCAAGAGCGGTGGTGTGACGGGAACGCTGGCGGAAGATCGAAGAGCGCTCAACTAATCACCGCGGGTTACAATCCCGGTTGTTACGCGATCTAAAAGGGTCCAGCATCGGCTTCCAAGCTGTTGCTGGGCCCTTCCTTCATTCAGGTGTGACCTCGTACCGTTTTCCGAGCACACGAACGATCGAGCGCCCATCGTCGAGCACCCGCGCATGCCAATTCTGAGCAGGGGGAAATCCGAGACTACATGGAATGAATTCGCGGCCAGACTCGACGAGAATCCAGGTCGTGCGAGACCTCGAGCCGGCGGACAGTTGGAATTCAATTACATCGAGACCTGTCGCAAAGAACCGATCCGCCACCGGTTCGGTAACGAGTTCTCCAGAGGAGAACAATCCATCCGAAGTCATCGTGAGTGGACCGTCGTGAAATCGGGCGAGGATAAAACCCATTCCAATCAACAGGACGAAAGCGACGATGATCCCGCCGAGGACCTATAGGGTTCGCATTCATCTCGATCGCCCCTACCCTTCGGCCATGTCATCCATCCTCATGTCACTGCCCAGCGAAGGCGTCGAACCGACAGCAGCCGTGACGGCCTGAAATCACTCGCCCGAAGCCAGTATTATTGGCCTTCGAGGAGTAGAACGCATAACCCAGACATGAAGGAACGAAGGAGAATTGAAATGCGTCTTGGTAAACCCCGCTTGGACCCCCTCTCGGACGACGAGATCGGCTCCGACATTCGCGCGCGATTCGGGGGCGGCAAGATCATCAATATATTCCGAACCCTCGCGCATCATCCGAAACTCATGACGCGCTGGCTGGTCTTCGGAAATCATGTGCTCGCCAAGAATTCGCTGTCCGCACGCGACCGTGAACTCGCGATTCTTCGAGTGGGATGGCTGTGTCAGGCCGAATATGAGTGGGCTCAGCATGCAGAGATCGCGCTCGACTCCGATATCAGCCAGGCTGAAATCGAGCGCGTCACCCAGGGTCCCGATGCTGACGGATGGAATGACAATGAAGTTGCCCTATTGCGAGGAGCCGACGAGCTCGTTGGTGATGCCTTCATTTCCGACGAAACCTGGACGGCACTCTCCGCGTTCTACAATACCAAGCAGTTAATAGACCTCGTGTTTACCGTCGGCCAATACAACCTCGTTTCCATGGCACTCAACACCCTCGGTGTTCAACTCGAAGACGGCATGACGGGATTCCCGACGTCATGACCTCACGCGGAGCCATGGGTTCAAGGCTGAAGGACAAAATCGCGATCGTAATCGGGGCAGGCCAGACACCCGGTGACACGATCGGGAACGGTCGCGCCACGGCCATTCTCTTCGCCCGGGAAGGCGCCCACGTCATCGCCGTCGATCGCCGACTCGAGTCGGCGCAGGACACAGTCAAGATGATCACGGACGAAGGCGGCAGAGCGGTCGCCGCCTTCGCCGATGCGACCTCCGACGAAGCCTGCGCTTCGCTGGTCAAGGATTGCCTCGATCAGCATGGGCGCATCGACGTCTTGCATAACAACGTCGGTATCGGGGGTGCGGATGCTGGCCCCAGCCATATCGAAGAAGAAGCGTGGGATCACATCCTTTCAGTGAATCTCAAGAGCGTCATCTTCCCCTGCAAGGCCGTTCTGCCAACGATGCGGGCACAGGAGTCGGGAAGCATCATCAATATCTCTTCGATCGCCGCGGTCTGCTCCGTCGGCATCGTCGCGTACAAGACATCCAAGGCAGGAATCAACGCTTACACCCAATCACTCGCGATTGGAAACGCGAAATACGGCATCCGAGCCAACGTGATCATGCCCGGACTCATGGAAACGCCGATGGCCATAGAAGGCATCTCCGCAGGCCTCGGCGTCGATAAGGACGAGTTGATTCGTCGGCGAAATGCCCAAGTTCCGTTGCGCAGAAAAATGGGCACTGCCTGGGATATCGCCCAAGCCGCCCTCTTCCTCGCCTCGGACGACGCATCCTTCATCACGGGCATCGCACTCCCGGTCGACGGCGGGCAGACCGCGCGAATCGGCTAGGCCCCTGACCCCAGACTCGTCGCAATGCTCGGTCGCCGATTGAACCAGGGTCGCGCAGCCTCGAGCTGTCCGGCCAATCGATACAGCATCCCCTCGGCATCCATCCGCCCCAAGAACTGGACGCCGATCGGGAGCCCCTCATCGTTCCAGTAAAGGGGAACCGACATGGCCGGATGCCCGGTCGCATTGGCGATCTGCGTGTAACCCACGGTCTGCAGAACGGCGACACCCTGCGCCGCGGAGTCTGGATTAGAAAGCGAAAGTAGCCCGAGTGGATGGGGCGGCGTCGCCATCGTCGGCGAGAGAACCATGTCATAGGGCTGCAGATGACGGGCCAGCGCACGACCAGTGGCATGAATCACGCGTACCGCGTTCACGTAGTCGATCGCGCTGCGTCCCTTCGCGAGCATCGACAATCCCCAGGTGCCGGGCTCGACATCGTCCTCGCGAAGATCTCGGCCTAATGCCTGCGCTCGCTCCTCCATCATTGCGCGAGTATTCGCACTGAGAATCGTCAGCGTGGCCGGCGCCAGCACGCTCGTATCCACCTCGAATGGCGCTTCTTCGACTTCATGACCGAGCTCCCGACAGAGCGTCTCGGCGTCTCGCAGGGCCGCCACGCAATCTGGATGCGGATCGAAACCGTTCCAGGCCTTCATTTGAATTGCGATTCGAAGCTTGCCCGGCGACTGCCCGACTTCTTCCAGATAAGGTCGAGTCGGCGGCTGTCCCGCATAAGGCGCACCGAGATCGGCGCCACTGGTTGCATCGAGCAGCGCCGCACTGTCGCGAACCGACCGACCGACCGCGTGGACCGCACTCATCCCGGCCCATCCCTCACCCGAGTTCGGTCCGAGTGGTGTTCGACCCCGCGTCGGCTTCATCCCGAATAATCCGCAACATGAGGCGGGAATACGAATCGATCCGCCTCCGTCACTCGCATTGGCAAGAGGTAAGATGCCGGCGGCCACCGCCGCAGATGCGCCCCCCGAAGAGCCACCGGCCGTATGTCCGAGATTCCAGGGGTTCTTGGTTTGACCGAAGATTTTCGATTCGGAGCTCGTTGTTAGTCCATATTCCGGGGAATGGGTCTTTCCGAAAATCACGAGTCCGGCGCGTCGGTAACGTGCCACCAACTCGCTCTCGACCTCGGGAACATTCTCCGCGAAGAGCTTCGAGCCATTCGTGAGGCGAACGCCGGGGTAGGCGAGATGTAGATCTTTGAGAAGAAAGGGAACGCCCTCGAAGGGCCCGCTCGGGACTCCTGCAGCGACTGTCGCCCTCGCCTCTTCGAACATCCGAATGACGATCGACCCGATCTCTCCGTCTCGCTTTTCCGTCCTCAGAATGGCGGCTTCGAGAAGCGCCTCGGCAGTCGTTTCGCCGTTCTTGACGAGTTCTGCCAGACCCAACGCATCATAGTCTTCGTAATCATTCATTCGGAATTGCCCATCCTCTGGCCGGAATCAGTCCCGCCCTCCAAACGATCATAGTGCCGATTCGGAGGGGCCGCCGAATCCAACGAGTCTGCCTCGTTGAAGCCTCGATCGCGTACTATTGGCTCTGTGAACACACCCGCCCACATCATTCTCAGCGCCGTCATCCTGGGCCGAGGTCGGACGCAAAAGTATTGGCCGGCCATCCTCGGCGGCGCGGTGCTGCCCGACTTGCCCATGTTCGGGTTCTACCTTTATGAACGTCTCGTAGCCGGCCATCCCGAACGGCTGATCTGGTCGCAGCGCTATTTCGATCCCGACTGGCAGCGATTCTTCGATCTATTCAACAGCCTCCCGCTGATCGCCTTCGGACTCGCCTTCGCGTTCTATCGGAATTGGGGACCCTGCGCGGCGTTTTTTCTCAGCATGACACTGCATGTCGCCGCGGATCTACCGCTGCATCACGATGACGCCCACGGACATTTCTATCCACTCAGTAACTGGCGTTTCGAAAGTCCCATTTCCTATTGGGACCCGAAACATCATGGCCTCATCGTCGGCGGACTGGAGCTGCTGGGCACCGTCGTCGGGAGCTTCGTCTTGATTCGACGCGGAAATCCCTGGCGCCGAGTCGGAATAGTAACGCTTGCCCTGTACGGGCTCTTTGCCGCCTTTGCGTTAGCGTACTGGGCGCGCCTGTAGCATTCGGTCGAGTGCAGTCGGTCGACACCGACTCCATTCGACTTGAAAGGCAACCCAATGCACCTTCTCATGATCGGGCTCATCATTTTCCTGGCCGTGCATTCGATCTCGATCCTCGTCGAAGACCGGCGAGACCAGATGGTCGAGAAAATGGGGGAATGGCCATGAAAGGGCTTGTACGCGGTCGTCGCAATTCTCGGGTTCGTGCTTCTGGTCAAGGGCTATGCGATGGCCAGGCAGGACCCAATGCTGCTTTACACCTCGCCGACCTGGCTTCGGCATGGCGCGATGGTTCTTCTCCTGCCCGTCTTTCCGCTCATCTTATCGGCCTACCTGCCGGGTCGAATCCAATCGGCGGTCGGCCATCCGACGTTGGTCGCCACCCAGATATGGGCGATCGCCCATCTGCTCGTGAATGGCATGCTCGCCGATGTGATGTTATTCGGTTCGCTGCTGGCGTGGGCCGCCATCGACCAGCGCTCTATGTCACGGCGAACGCCACGCATGATCGCAATGGCGCCTCGCTCCGCCGTAAATGATGCCATTGCGATCGTTGCCGGCCTCGGCCTGTACGCAGGCTTTCTATTCGGGCTTCATACCTGGCTGACCGGAGTCCCGATCTTCTCAGCAAGCCTGCCTGGATAGAGTCAGTCGGCAACCGCGACGAGCAGCGCGATCGTTTCTTCGTCGACACCCGCCTCCGCCAGCACCTCCGCGGTATTCGCCGAGAGCACGGGCGCTGGATTCGATCCATCCATCTCATGCCCGGACATGCGAAGGGGTGGTGCAACGGTCTTGAAAGTCCCGTATTCCGGGTGATCCACGACGGCAAATCCGCCGTTGGCCTCTGCATTCTCGTCGTGGATCGCTTCGGCCAGAGTTCGAACGGGCGCCCAAATGAGGCGCTCCGCGTTCATGGGCTCGATCCATTTTCCGAGGGGTCGCTCTGCGAAGATTTCATCGAGCGTTTTCACAAGCTCTCCACTATTGCGAAATCTCTGGCTCGGATCATTGAAGCGCTCATCCTCCGCCAATTCGGGCCGCCCGATCGAGCGAGTGAAGGCGGGCCAGTAGCGATCGGAGTCGATCATCACAAGAAAGAGCCAACGATCGTCCTGACAGCGATAGTGATTCCATAGGGGATTGCGAGGCGCGCGACGATCATGGCGCGGCGGTGTCTCACCAGTCACTAACGCAAGCGCTGTATCATTTCCGTTTATGTAGTAGCCAATCTGCTGAAGGGTCACGTCGATGACCTGACCCTTTCCGTCCACATCCCGGGAACGCAGCGCCGCCAGAATTCCAACGACAAGCGACATAGCCGCCGAATGGTCACCGATTCCTGGTCGCATCCATCCCGGAGGCGAGTCGAGATCATGTAGATGATCCATCAAACCGGAGAGAGCCCAAAATGCGGTGTAGTCAAAAGCCGGATCATTGGCACGATCTCCTTCCGGTCCATAGCCAGACAAACGTCCGACGATGAGTTCGGGTCGCTTCTCGCGAAGCGCATCCGGACTGAGTCCATATTTTTCGAGACGCGCGGGCAGCACATTCGTGATCACGATGTCGGCGGTGGCAATGACTTGCGAGAGGGCTTCCTGCGCTTGGGGAAGAGCGAGGTCAAGAGCCAGGGATTTCTTGCCGCGGTTGTCCATCTGGAAAGGTGGGCCCGCCGGAAAGTCGTTGTCGAATCCAGCCATGCGCGGCCGGGCATGTCGATAGATTTCGCCCCATGGCACTTCGACCTTGATGACCTCGGCGCCCAGATCCGCCAACAGCGCCCCAGCTGCGGGGACCGCCACAAAACTCGCAATCTCGACAACCCTGATTCCAGCTAGAGGTGCACCCACAATCAAATCTCCCCTTTGACTCTTTGGTCGCGTATGTCGTCCCGGCCAATACCATACCGCTAACAGCCTCGGTCGCCTTTTGCTGCCCGGCCTTTGCGTGCCGCTGTTCGTCCTTCGCCGGCGTCGTTCGGCGCCATTCGGCCGGCGTCGCCTCAGTTCCCCAACTTGCGACCTTGCGCGCCAATCATGCGTCTCGTTATGAGGTCTGGGATCCCCCGAGCCACCCGATGATCCCGTACGGCGAAAGCATGATCGTACACGGCGCCCGCGCACTCGGGCCGAATCTGCGATGTCGATTCCTCTTCTTGCTGCTCGCCTCGCTGGTTCTCGCGGAATCGAATAGCTGGGCGGATGACACGGCCAGAAGGTCTACTCGGAGGCCTGTTTTTCATGCCATGGGCTGGGGCTCGACGCGAGCGGCGTCTATCCCGACTTGCGAACAGCATCGGCCGAGCCTGTCTTCCGGTCTCCTGGGTAACGGACTCATCTTCAATCGGCAGGTGAATGCCACAAATCCCCACATCCGGGCATTCCTGCAACTGAAGGACCGTATCTCGCTAAGGCATTTGCCGGATACAATTGCGGCCTTCGCTCGATTCGAGCACTCCGAATCACCCGCCGGGAAGCTCGGGCTCAACCCAGAGTTCCGATCGAACAACTCCACGAATGGGCGACACGCCATTCGGTAGGGGTAAATGGAACGTAACGATCGTATTCAAATTCGCGTGGACGAAGGTGGAATGGAAGCCCGGGTGACCCTGCTCGAGGGCCCAGCGTTTTCGATCGAGGACTTCCAAGTACATCTGGCAGAGATGGGCCAGGATATTTTCGGCGAACCCGTTCCCGCCGCTCCTCTCGAGGAACTCTCTATCAATCACGGCGATGACATCGTGATCGACGAGGCGGGTCATCTCGTTTCGAAGCGAACGGGCGCGCGAACCATCTTGCGCGACGGCAAGATCGATGTCGTGGATCACCATATTCATCCGGGCAGCGTCGATCTGGCAAGTGGAAATCTCAAGACCAAGGGCAGCCTCGAAGTCGCACGGGACGTCACGAGTGGCATGACCGTCTAGGCGACCGCCGATGTGAAGATCGGCGGGAGGATCGATGGAGGTCGCGTGTACGCGGGCGGATCCCTCGAAATTACCGGCGGCGCGATCGGACGCGACACGGGTGCCGTCCACGCAGAAGGCAACCTCAGTGTTCGCCACGCACTCGGCATGCGCATTCAGTGTGGCGGCCGGAGGTCCCTGCATCTTGCGCGCCGCCTACCCGACGTCCCCGACGTCATCGGATTCGGATTCGTCGACAGAAGAGAAACCCAAAGCCAAAAAGGCCAAAGCCGTCACGAGTCTGCGCGACCGCAAAGGCCGTCGTTCTCGTCCGGCATCTGGCGCGACCTCGAAGGGCAGCGCCCGAAGGAGCGCCACGCAACACTGCGAACAGCCGTGGGCAGAATGAACGAAAACGGAATCCACGGTCTGTTGATTGCTCCGGATACGCCTCACCGCGGCTATTCGATCCTCACAGCTAAGGATTGCATCCAGGTGCTTTCGGATAGTGGCGAAGAAGCACTCGAAGAGCTGTGCGTCGAAGACGCGATGACACAGCCCGCTGTGACCATTCCCGTCGATCTCTGCATTGCCGATTGCATCCGTCTCATGCAATTGGCTGGAGTACGAACCGTCCCCGTCCTCGACGATCGCGAGCTCGTCGGCATCCTGAGCTTCACGGACATTCTGAAGGCGATCGACGGACCACTCGATACAGATTGAGAGACTCGGCCCGCGCCTAACGATCGCCTTCTCGAAACGTCGACGGATCCCGCATCCTGAATCTCGGATCCGTCGCCTCGCGCATCGAGTCCAGCAGTGGTTCGAGACCATTGACCTTGATCTCATAGAGCGTCGCCAACTGCTCTCCTAAACGCCCTCGCGGAAATCCGCGTTTTCGGAACCAGACGACATAGGGCTCGGGCAGGTCGATCAGCCGAGTCCCCGCATAGCGCCCAAAGGGCATGCGCATCCGCGCGATCTCGATCAGCATCTCCGGGTCCGGGCTCGGGTTCTCCGAAGAAGCCAAACCATTCTCATCAGCATGGGTCATGAACCGATGATGTCGTATCGACTCCGCGTATGCCCGAGCGCCGCTTGTTCGTCTATGATCGCGACCGCCACTCAGAAAGCCATCCGGAGCGAGTCGTGACACAGAGAAGAGATCAGCCGCGGAAATTTGAAGACATCTCGAAATGGCAGATCGAAACCGATGTCGCGATCATCGGATTCGGCGGCGCAGGCGCATGCGCGGCCATTGAAGCCGCAGACGCTGGAGCGGAAGTCGTCATTTTCGAAGTAGCCAGCGCCAGCGGGGGCTCGACAGCGCTTTCGAGCGCAGAGATCTATATGGGCGGCGGCGGCGGAACGCGCGTTCAGCGGGCCTGTGGCTACCAGGATTCGACCGAGGACATGACCCACTACCTCCTGGCCGCCCAGGGCGATCTCGGCGATGAGGAGCGCATTCGCCTCTACTGCGAGGGCAGTCTCGAACATTTCGACTGGATGCTCGCCCGGGGCGTGCCCTACAAGGATTCGGAATTCAAGGCGCGCGCCATTGTCGCGACGACCGACGATGGCCTCCTCTATACGGGCAGCGAAAAGGCCTGGCCCTTTCGAGAACTGGCGAAGCCTTGTCCTCGGGGCCACAACCTTGAAATCGAAGGCGACAACGGCGGCCCGCTCTTCATGAAGATCATGACCGAGCAGGTCGAGAGCCGCGACGTCCGAATCGAATACGACGCGCGCGCGCTCTGCCTGATCAGTGACGACGCGGGCGAGGTGCGTGGCGTCGTCGTCCGGATCGACGGCGAGAAAGTTTCCGTCCTGGCTCGCAAGGGGGTCATCCTCTGCGCCGGGGGCTTCGTCATGAACCGCGAAATGCTCGCCACCTACGCGCCGGAAACCAGCCAGATCGCCACTCCGATCGGCAATCCATTCGACGATGGCACCGGCATCCGGATGGGCGAGGCCGCTGGTGGCACCCTGCTTCATATGAATCAGTGCTTTCTCACGATTCCCTACTACCCGCCCTCCTCGCTCACATTTGGAATCCTCGTGAACGCCCAGGGACAGCGCTTTATCAACGAAGACGTCTACCACGCGCGCATCGCTGCCCACATCCGTAAGCAGGTCGGCGAAAGCGTCTATCTCATCATCGGCGAAAAGTATTGGAAAGAGCCGAATATGTTAGGCGGCGCGATCGTCGCCACGGGGGAGACAATCGAGGAAGTCGCCGAAGAAGCCGGACTCCCCGTCGACAACCTCAGCCATACCGTGCAGGCCTATAATGAGGGGGCGAAAAAGGGTGTGGACCCGGTCTTTCACAAACAGGCGGACTGGCTCGCGCCCATCGAAAGCACCTTCGCCGCGATTGATCTGACACCGGGGAAACACGGGAACTACGTCGCCTTCACGCTGGGAGGACTCTGGACACGCCCGACCGGTGAAGTCCGACAAATGAGCGGCGAACCCGTCCCGGGCCTCTATGCGGCCGGGCGCAACACCTGCGGGCTACCGCGTCGGGCCGAGGGCTATGCGAGCGGACTGTCGGTGGGGGACGTCACGTTCTTTGGCCGCATGGCGGGGCGACGGGCCGCCCATCGCGAGGGCCGAGGCTAGCGCCGACTCGTCCGGCGCTATAGAACCATCCGCGCGGATTGCGCTCTTTTCAGGTCTCCCTAACGAAACCGGCCGGTCGGCGTCTTAATGACGCCCACCGGCCGATGCCGAGAGACAGAGGATCCGCGGGTCGTTGCCACGGACTAAATCGTCCGCGACAACCCTGAGACTCTTAGAGAGCCCTAGAGAGTCGCGATCAGCGGCGCGATCAACAGACTCACAACGCTCATCACCTTGATCAGAATCGCAACGCCGGGTCCGGATGTATCCTTGAAAGGATCACCGACCGTATCGCCAACAACGGCGGCCTTATGCGCTTCGGAACCCTTCGGATGACCTTCGAGACCACCGGCCTCGATATACTTCTTCGCGTTGTCCCAGGCGCCACCGGCATTCGCCATGAAGAGCGAGAGTGAAGCACCCACGGCGGTCGCACCCGCGAGCATACCTGCCAGCGATGCCGGCCCAAGAAGGAAGCCTACGCCCACCGGCGCCAGGATCGCCACGCTACCCGGAAGCACCATCTGGCTAAGGGCTGCCTTGGTCGCGATATCGACGATGGCGGTTCCATCGGGTTCGGCGTTGCCCTCGCGCAGACCCGGGATCTCTGCGAACTGTCGCTTGATCTCTTCGATAATCGCCTGAGCCGCCTTGCCCACAGCAATCATCGTCGATGCGCCAACTGCATAAGGCAGACATGCACCGATCAAGAGGCCGATCAGGATCGGTGCATCGTCGAGTTTCAGCACGAGGGCTTCCATACCTTCGGCAATTCGAACGTGATTGACTTCGAGGATGAAGGCCGAGAAGAGCGCCAAGACTGTGAGCGTCGCGGAACCGATTGCGAAGCCCTTGCCGATGGCAGCCGTCGTGTTCCCGACCGAATCGAGTTCATCCGTGATCGCCCGAACCTCCGGGCCAAGACCACTCATCTCGCTAATGCCGCCGGCATTGTCCGAGATCGGACCATAAGCATCGACGGTCATGACAATCGCGGTTCCCGCCAGCATGCCAACGGCCCCCATGGCGATCCCGTAGAGGCCAAGACCTTCGGGCATGACGGCATTCGCGATGAATCCGACTGCAGCCACGATCAGCAGCGATACGACCGTGCTCTGCATGCCAACGGCGAGACCGGCAATGATACCGGTGCCGGCTCCCGTCTTGGAAGACTCGGCAATTCGCTCGATCGGCGCCCATGCGGTGTAGTACTCGGTGATCAATCCGATCAGACCGCCGCCAATGGCGCCTGCCGCCAAGGCGTAAGTCACGGCTTGAATCACACCTAACATCGGCATCAGCACGAAGGCTACAAAACAAATGATGACCGAGGGGACGAGGAGAGCGGCGCGCAGCACCATGGCAGGCGAGTTCTGCCGCAGGGTGCGGGCGATGAAGATGCAGACGATCGAAACGGCCAGTCCGATGCCCGCCAGAAAGATCGGTAAGGTGACAGCCATGAAGCGCGCTTCCTCAGGAGACGTGATTCCCGTGAATAGCTGCATGATGTATTCGGACTTCGCGGTGAGTGCGATGGCCATGGCAGCGACGATCGCGGCCACCAGGGATTCGTAGATGTCGGCGCCCATGCCAGCCACATCACCGACGTTGTCGCCCACGTTGTCTGCGATGCCACCGGGATTTCGCGGATCGTCTTCCGGGATGCCCTCAATGACCTTTCCGGCGATGTCTGAGCCGACATCCGCCGCCTTCGTGTAGATGCCGCCGCCGATTCGCGAGAAGAGTGCGATCGAGGAAGCGCCCACCGCGAAGCTATGCAGGACGGTGGCGAGATGGGGATCATTGCCGAAGGTGAGGTAGAGACCGCCGAGTCCGAGCAGCGCAGTCGCCGCGACGAAGAGACCCATCACAGCACCACCGTCGAGCGCCGTCAGCAGCGCGTTGGGCATCGAACCCTCACGTGCAGCCTGGGTCGTTCGCACATTCGCGAAGGTCGCGGCCTTCATGCCGACAAAGCCGGAGAAGAGAGACAAGAAAGCGCCGAGAAGGAAGCAGGAACCGGCAAGCAGTCCGGTGCCCTCACTCGAAAACGCAAGGAAGAGAAAACCGAAGACGACCAGGGAGTAGACGGCCAGAACCTTGTACTCGCGCATCAAGAAGGTCATCGAACCTTCGCGGATATAGCGCGCGATCATGTTCATCGTGTCCGTGCCTTCGGGCAGGGACTTCACGCGGAAATAGAAGAACATCGCGACGACGAGGCCAACGAGGCTGGCTCCGATCGAAACCATCGTGAGTTGCTGCATCAATTCGTTCATTGTCGTTTCTTTCCTCTAGGTTCCAAGAGAGCGTGGGCCGTTCTGCCCGTCGCCTTAGGGTTCGCTTCGCGTCCATCTGCCCCGGCGTTTCGCAGTCACATTCGCAACAACATTCGCGATATCAAAGGTCACAGTGAAAAGCCGAACGGACGAATCGACGTCTCGTGTCTGAATCAGGGTTGCGATGAATCGGTTGGCTGGTCGTGCTGCGGGTAACAAAAAGCCCTGTTTCGAGCCCTTGGCAGCGGAAAAGCCGAGCGATCCCGGGCATGTGAGTAGCGACTCCCGCGGGCCGCGGCAAGCAAATCCAGTCCAATAATTGGCCGAAAGACCGCCCTCGGCCGCCGGCTGCGCCTCGGAGCGCAACCCGGGCGCCTTGATCCGGGCTCTACGTGTTTGAACGCATCGGATGCCGACATCAGGATGTAGGCCGGACTGGTGATGAGATCCGCCGCCTTCAGAATCCGATAAACGCTCGATTCGGACACGAAGTAGCGCCTCTCGTCGGTGTAGCGCCAAGCCAGCTCTCGCGGTGAGAGATCCGTACGCTCGAGCGCCAGGTCGAGCACTTGCTTCTGGATCTTCTCCGGGATCGCATTCCAACGACCTCGAGGAGCGGGCTTCTTGTCGTGAAGCCCATCGAAGCCATCATCGAGATACCGCTGAAACCAGCCGTAGAACGTGCTTCGCGGCACGCCCAGTTGGCGTAGCGTCGCTCGCACCGGCATGTCCGTCCCTTCGACCAGACGGATCATCTCCATCTTCTCGGAGGCCGTCCGTCTCACGAAGCACCCTCCTCGCCATGACCCGTCAGACTTTTTTTTGAGTACACGGTTCTTGAGTGTGATCTCGGCGACGACTTCCTTGAGTTCTCGGTTCTCGCTTCGCAGGTCCTTGACTTTGACCTTGTTCCGGAAAAATGGACACCCTCTTAGTTATGCGGCGCAGACCCCTGTGGCCTGACCCATTTCTTCGAACGCTACGGGACTGATGTTCCCGATCGTTGAATGCCTTCGGACGCGATTGTAGAAGATCTCGATGTATTCAGCGATCGCATCTCGGGCGTCTTCTCGTGTCAGCCAAGGCCGACGATAGATCAGCTCGTTCTTGAACGTTCCGAAGAAGCTCTCCGCAACCGCATTGTCCCAACAGTTGGCTCGCCTGCTCATGCTGCACTCGATGCCACGAGCGTCGAGTGTTTTTCGGTAGCGCTTGGACGCATATTGAACTCCCCTGTCCGAGTGATGGATCAACCCTTTGACGTTCGGCCGATGACCGAGCGCCATTCCAAGCGCATCGAGACAAAGGGTCGTCTCCATGTGATCCGCCATGGCCCAGCCGACGAT
>DUCN01000111.1 GCA_012959805.1 Myxococcales bacterium
ATACTCACCGGGTTCCCCAGCGTGCCGTGGCGAGCGCTCGTCGATGACCGCTGACCCCGGAGAGTTCCGTGCCCAGAGCGTGGAGTCGCATCGACCACGCATGAAGAGAATGTTCTCGGGTGAATCCGATCGCGCCGGAGAGTTGGTGCGTCTCTCGGAAGAGTTGACGCGCACTTTCGAGCGCATAGGCCGCGGCGCAGGCGCTGGCCTCCTCGGGCGCATGTTGGTCGGCGGCCTCGTATACCAGCAGGCGACTGCCTTCGACGCGTACCGCGCACTCGGCAAGCCGATGTTGCACCGCCTGAAAAGAAGCGATCGCTCTGCCGAACTGCCGACGATCTTTTAGATAGGCCACGGTTTGATCGAGCGCAGCGGACATGGTCCCCACGGCCTCAGCCGCGACGGCGACGCGCCACCAATTCAGCAGTCGCTCGCCACTTTGCGGTCCGACAGACTCACTCCGCGCGATCGCCTGTCTCGAGACTCGACCGAATGGATACCCAAAATTCGAAGCGATCGGTTCGGCGTCCCCGACGTCGAGTCGAGCGAGTCGAGCTTCGCCTTCGACCAGAAAGAGAAAGCTGTGTGCGTGCGCGCCGAAACGGACCGGCGACTGGAGATCGCCGGATCCGAGCGCAACCGGGCCGGGCAGCGCGCGCCCGGCCACCGCCCGCGCTACGAGGGCCTGGGCGGGGAAGCTCGTGACGCCGGCGGCACGGGCGACGGCTTCGATGATGAGAATCGTTTCGAGAGCGCCGTCCAGGTTGAGAGGATCAATCACCGCATCAAACTCCGCGTCGGCGAGAGCGGTGTCGAGTCGGTGGTCGTACTCGACCTTTTGGGCGAGTGCGGTCGCTCGGGCGTGTCCCGCATGACGTTCCAGGAGTGCGTTCACGGCGTTGAGAATTTCGCGTTGGTCGTCGTCGAGTTCAAAGTTCAAAGCGAAGATCCCTGTTGCTGTTCACTCGCGCGGCAGGTCGAGGTGCCGAGCGGCGATCAAGTTGAGCTGAACCTCCGTCGACCCCACGGCCACTCCAGCGGTCATGGCGAGGCGGAAGTTCGCGTCGGCAAACGATCCGTACTCGAGGGCGTCTGGTCCCAGGATTTCAACCGCCAGTTCGCCCACACGATAGTCGGCGGTCGTGTTCGCGACCCGGGCGATCTGGGTGTCCGTCGTTGGGGGGAGTTCGTGAGCGCGTTGATCGATCACACGGTAGGTGAGCATGCGCGCGGCTTCGCAGAGCGTGCGGGCCTCGGCCAGACGATCGACGACAAGGGGGTCGTCCAGCAAGCCCCGTTCTCGTGCGAGTTCGGCCAGCCGGTCGAGGGTGAAAGCCGCGCGTGCGTATCTTGCGGCGCCCACCCGCTCGTATTGCAACGCGTACGTCACGACGGACCAACCCTCATCTTCAGGGCCAAGTCGGACCCGGGTCGGGACGCGTACGTCGGTGAAGAAGACCTCGTGGAAATAGCGCTCACCGACGACGGACGGAATTTCCCGCACTTCGATTCCGGGTGTGTCCGTCGGCACCAGCAGGACCGAAATTCCTTTGTGCTTCGCGGAACTCGGATCCGTACGGACGAGCAGGATGATGAAGTCGGCGTGATTCACGTAGGAAGTCCAAATCTTGCTCCCGTTGATCACGTAGTCATCGCCGTCTCGAATGGCCGACGTGCGCAGGGCGACGAGGTCTGACCCCGCCGCTGGCTCAGAGAAACCCTGGCACCACAAGACTTCCCCGCGTGAGATCGGAGGCAGATGCTCACGCTTCTGCTCTTCCGTTCCGAAGCGCATAACCGCCGGACCGATCCAGTTTACATTCATGTATTGTGGGCCGCGCGGCTCGCCGATTGCCCAGCATTCTTCGCCGATGATTGAATGCCGCCAAGGCGGAGCATCTTGTCCACCGTACTCGATCGGCCAATGCTGGGTCAGCCAGCCGCGGTCCGCGAGTGCGCGACAAAACGTGCGCGAGAACTCTGCTTGAAGATCGCTACCGGGCCCACCCTGCGAGAGATCATCCCAGTCGTCCGGCAGGAAATCGCGCAGGAACGATCGGAATTCCGCCCGATGATGCAAATCGTCTTCCGACCATTCGAAGTCCATGAATGACGTGCTCCGCTTCTGGCCCGCTGACAGTCGTGTTAAACCCCTTCCAGGCGGTGCCCCAGCGAGGAAAGGGTGCGCAATTGACGGGCTCCGGAAATTGAGGCTATATCAGTCACGGGGCCACTGGCAACCGAGGATAGAGATTGCCGACAGACGGCACAGCTGAGAAGTCATTTCCCGCGTTCAGCCCGACGGTGCCTGAACTGCTGAGGAAAACGATCGCTGAGCACCCAGACGCGTTGGTCATCGTGCATGGGGATCGCCGGCTCACCTATGCGGACCTCGAACGAGAGTCGGCGGACCTCGCAAAGGGCATGCTCTCGCGGGGAATCGGAAAGGGCACGCGGGTCGGGATCTGGATGCCGAACGGCCCTGATTGGTTGATGACCTGGAGCGCCGCGGCCAGAATCGGCGCGCTGGTGATTCCGCTGAACACGTTCTATCGGCCGCGCGAGCTGAGCTGGGTACTGCGGCATTGTGATGCCCACTGCCTGTTTACTTTTTCGAAGTTCCTGAATCACGACCATCTGGCGATGCTGGAAGAGGCGATGCCGGCGTTGTCCTCCCACGCGAACAAATCTCTCGTACTCCCGGACCATCCCTATCTTCGCGAGGTGATTGCCTGGGGAAGCCCGAATCGTGAATGGTGTCATGCAGGACCCGAGGCGCTGACGACGGCAGGACGCAACCTGCCCTCGGTCGACGACTCGATCTTGCGGAGCGTCGAGGATTCCGTCGCCCCTGCGGACGCGTTGGTGATGATTTACAGCTCGGGGAGCACCGGGGATCCGAAGGGCGCAGTGCACACCCACGGAGCCATTGTCCGTCACGCCCACAACCTCAACCAATTTCGGGACATCTTAGCCAGCGACCGTGTCTATTCACCGATGCCCTTTTTCTGGGTGGGTGGGTTGGTCTTTTCGTTGCTTTCGGCGATGCACGCGGGTGCCTGCTTGCTGACCGAGGATTCCTTCGAACCCGGAGCGACCCTAGAGTTTCTCGAGCGGGAGCGAGCGACCGTTGTCACCGGTTGGCCCCACTACGCGAAGGCCATGGTCGAGCATCCGAGTTTCGCGGGACGCGATCTCTCAGCGATTCGTGCGGGCAATCTCTACGAAGTCCTTCCCGAGCCCCTTCGACCCGAGGATCCAGAATTGCGATCGAACGCCCTCGGCATGACCGAGACCTGCGGACCCCACACGATCGACAAGATGGATGAAGACCTGCCGGAGGCGCTACGCAGCTCCTTCGGTCATTCGGTACCCGGCGTCGAGCACAAGATCGTCGATCCTGCGACCGGGAAAGATCTTCCGCCCGGTGAGTTCGGGGAAATCTGCGTGAGGGGCTACAGCTTGATGCAGGGCCTGTACAAGATCGAACGCGGGGATACCTTTGATGCGGATGGCTTCTATCACACCCAGGACGGCGGCTATTTCGATGCCAACGGGATTCTCTTCTTTCAGGCGAGGCTCGGTGATCTGATCAAAACCGGTGGGGCCAACGTGACCCCTCGAGAGGTCGAGGCGACTCTTGAGGCGATTCCATCGGTGAGGGAGGCCTACGTAGTTGGGCTGGCCGACGCGGAACGTGGCGAACTCGTCCACGCCGCCATCGTTCTGCAGAGCGGCGAACCGGCGACGGGGGAAGAACTCAGAGCCCGTCTCAAGTCGGAACTGTCCGCTTACAAGATCCCGCGTGCCTTTCATTTCTATTCCCATGAAAAGCTGCCCTTCACGGACAGTGGGAAAATCGACAAGGGTGCATTGATCGCCTTGATCGAAAACGAGAGCGACGCCTAGTTCGGGAGGGCAAGATCAGTGCGGAGGAAAATTGGGTTGGCCGGTTGCGTCGTGTTCTTCTTTTCGAGTTCGGTCTAGCGAAGTGGACAGTGTCTCTCGATCTGTCGATCTCGGTCTGACTCTTGCCCCGGACTCACCGGATCGACTCACCCTTCCTCATTTTCTGGAAGACGTGGTCGGACGCTTCGCTTCGCGAGTTGCTTTTCGATTCGAAGGGGCGGACACGCGCTATGCCGATTTCGCCGAAACCGTGCGGCAATTGTCGGCGAGACTGCTCCAGGCGGGGATCGAGCCGGGGGAGCGGGTCGCGATCCTGATTTCAAATCGTCCCGAGTGGGCGTTGGCCCTCTTCGCCATCTCCCGAATTGGCGCGATCGCGGTACCGGTCAGCACGTTTGCCACCCCAGACGAGCGTGAATTCATCTTGGGTCACTCGGATGCCTGCTTCCTACTGATGCAGCGGCACCTCGTAGGACGGGACTTCGTGGCGGAACTCGTTCAAAGTCATCCAGACCTCGAAGCGGCACGAAGGGATGCGTTCAAGCTCGAAAGATTGCCAGATCTCCGAGGAATCGTCTGTCTCGGCATCGAAGAAACGGTCGCCGGAATCGAGCCGTGGTCTAAATTTTTCGAACGCGATTGCGTAGAGGTTGACGACCGGGTCGAGGAAAGGATCGCCGCGGTTGGGCCCGATGACAGTGGCTTGCTGATCTACACGTCGGGCACGACTGATCGGCCGAAGGGGGTTTTGCATTCCCAGAAGGCGGCGGTGATTCAGAGTTGGCGTTTCGCGGAGTTGTTAGGCCTGGTGCCCGAAGATGTCGTGCTGACGGCCCAGCCTTTTTTTTGGACGGCGGGAATCTGCATGTCGCTCGGGGCGACCTTGGCCGCGGGTGCGAGGCTCGTGCTCCAGGAGACCTTCGATGCCGAGGCGACCCTCGACGGCATCGAAACAGAGCGAGCGACAACTTTGCACGCGTGGGTTCATCAGGAAAAGGCGATGGCGGAGCATCCCACGGCGAAGGGGCGAGACTTCGGTCCGTTACACCGCGTGGAGTTCGATTCCCCGCTGGCCTCGCTGGCCGGGCTGACCGAAGACGTTTGGGGCATCCACGCTTCCTACGGAATGACGGAGACTTTCACACTGGTCTCGGCGCTCCCGACCTGGGCGACGGCAGAGGAGCGCACGGGCAACTCGGGCCGACCGCTCCCGGGCATGGAAATTCGCATCGTCGACCCGGACAGCGGGAACCCCTGTGCGATCGACCAACACGGAGAGATCATTGTACGGGGGGTGACCCTGATGCAGGGCTACTGGAAGGTGCCCCTCGAAAACGTGCTCGACGCTGAGGGTTTCTTTCATACCGGCGATGGAGGCAGTCTCGACGAGCTTGGGCGCTTGCACTGGAAAGGGCGCATGTCTGGGATGATCAAGACCGGGGGGGCGAATGTTTCGCCGCTCGAGGTCGAGAAGGCGGCCGCGGACCTACCCGCGGTCCGGGCAGCGATCGCACTGGGGGTGCCGCATCCGACGCTGGGGGAAGCACTCATCTTGTGTGTCGTGCCGACGGCAGGAAATCACATCGATCAAGCCGCGCTGCGGAGCCAGCTGCGAGAGAGGCTCGCCGCATACAAGGTTCCTCGCGTGATTCTGGTCGTCAGCGAGGCGGATGCACCGGTCACGGGGACCCAAAAGCTCCGAACGGATGCCTTGCGTGCGCTCGCGATCGAACGGCTGGCGGCGACGAGGACCGAGATCGCGGGCCATATCTTTGGAGCCGATCCGATCCGCTAGCCGGTCGGCTCACAACGTGAGTGACGGTCCCCGCGCGAATCCGCCTATGATGCATACACCCACGGGTCCCCTCGGCTCGAGGGTTGCGGGAGAGTGAAATTGGACCTCCGATATTCTGAAGCCGATCAGGTTTTCAGGCATGCGCTACGCACATGGCTCGCCGAAGCGGTTCCCGCGCGCGGGAAGTCGCCCTCAATCCACGATTGGGAAGCGCGGCGTGCGTACGACACGGGTTGGCAGCGGAAGCTCTTCGATGCAGGCTATGCCGGAATCAATTGGCCGAAGGAGTTCGGAGGGCGGGGCGCTTCGCTCATGGAAGAACTCATATACTACGAAGAAATGTCGCGCGCGAATGCTCCAGGCGTTGGGATGAATTTCGTTGGCGTGCGGCACGGTGGACCGACCTTGATCGCAGAGGGCACCGATCAACAAAAGGCCGACCATCTGCCCCGGATTCTGCGCGGCGAGGAAGTCTGGTGCCAGGGATTTTCAGAGCCGAACGCGGGCTCGGACCTCGCGGCGTTGCGGACGAGTGCGGTGCGCGATGGCGATCACTATGTCGTGAATGGACAGAAAATCTGGACGTCATTCGGCCACGTCGCAGATTTCTGCGAACTCCTCGTTCGCACCGACTCCAACTCGAAGCATGGCGGAATCAGCTGGCTCGTCATGCCGATGGATCTCGACGGCATCGAGATTCGCCCCTTGCCCACGTTGCACGGCGAGTCGGATTTCAGCGAGATGTTCCTCGAGAACGTGCGAATTCCCATCGAAAACCGCGTCGGCGAAGAAAATGACGGTTGGCGCGTGACGAACGTGACGTTGCGCTTCGAGCGGGGAACGGCGTGGGCAGCAGACATCGTCCACTTGCAACAAACGCTCGTGAGTCTGTGCGAACTCGCGCGTGCCACGACCCGGGACGAGGAGACCGCTTGGAACGATCGCGCGCTTCGCAGAGAGATCGGTCATTTGTCCGCTGAGGTCGAATCCGTCTGGGCCATGGTCAAACTCCAGGTCTCCGAACTCGCGAAGACTGGAGTTCCTGGACTCGGTGGCTCCGTCATCAAGCTTGCGTATACCGAGTTGAACCAGCGAGTCTTCGAGCTCGGAACCCGACTTCTGGGTCGAGCTGCCCTGTCGCGAGACGACGTCGATGGAATGCCGAGTTTGGGCATGGTCGACCGTTACCTCCAGACACTCTCGCTCACGATCGCAGCGGGTAGCTCGCAGATCCAACGGAACATTATCTCGGAGCGGATGCTGGGGATGCCCAAGGAGCCGCGTGCGAATTAGCTGTCCGCACGTGAGCTGAACACTCACTTGTAGAGAAGAGGGGAAATCGGCGATTGGATTTTCGTGTCACAGAGGATCAAGAAGCGCTGCGCGCTGGGATTCGTAATTTCTGCGAGAGGCGAATGCCCTTCGAGGCGGTCGTCGAACAGGCGGTCAAGCCCTTTGACGGAGCGCTCTGGCGAGACTTGGCCGAACTCGGCGTGCTGTCGTTGCGGACGCGCGAGAACGATGGAGGGCTCGGACTCGGGATGGCCGAGGCGGTTTTGGTCTTCGCCGAACTCGGGCGGCGACTCTTACCCGGACCCCTCATCTGGTCTGCCTTGATCGCAGGTCTGCTGCCCGAGGTGGGGAAGGGCGGGCTCGTCGTGACCGGGCTCGACCAAACGCGGCCCGCATCGGGTCCGCTGATGATCGAGCACTGGGAAGGCAGCAATACGCTGATCGTGCTCGATGTCGAGGGGGTGAGAAGGATCGAGACCGATGCGTTGCAGGCCCGGGCGGTCGAGACCCCTTTGGATCCGCTGACACCGGTGCACCAGATTCACGCGTTGCCGCCGGGCGAACGGCTGGCTGATTCCGCGACGTGTCAGAGGCTATGGAGCGAGGGGGCGCTACTCACGGCAGCGCAACAGCTCGGCATCGCGGTGGCCACGCTCGAATACGCGACCTCCTATGCTCTCGAACGTGAGCAATTCGACCGACCGATCGGTTCTTTCCAGGCCATCAAGCACATGCTGGCAGATATGCTAGTCCGAAAAGAACAAGCGATGGCTGCGGTTTACGCGGCGGCTGCCACCATGGATGGCCGTGGCGTCGATGACCCACAGCGAATGATCTCGACGGCCAAGTTGATCGCAGGCGAAGCCGCTCACAAGAACGCGCGCGGCTGCCTCCAAATTTATGGCGGAATGGGTTATGTGTGGGAGATGCCGCCTCACTTCTATCTAAAGCGCGCTTTCGTCCTCGAAAATGGTTTCGGGACCATGGATGAACACGCGGATCGGATCGCCGATCGGCTTGGCGCGTCGGCGACTCGCTAAGTGTTGAAATCAAAAGCGCTCGATCACCGCGCACGCCTCGGTCGGGGCCTTGACCAGAAACGGAGAGGACATTGAAGAGCCCACAGCTCTTTGACCTGACAGGGAAGACCGCGCTCGTGACCGGAGGCGGCCGTGGCCTCGGCAAAGGCCTGGCCATCGGCCTGGCAGAGGCCGGCGCGGATATCGTCCTCGCTTCCCGCAACGTCGAAGCGTGCCAACGGGTGGCGGCGACGATCGAGGGGATGGGAAGACGGGCGTGGGCGTTTTCTGCCGACGTCTCGAATCTGGACGCGATCGATCGCTTGGTTGACGAATCGCTGCGCGCAGCGTCGCGGATCGACATTTTGGTCAATAACGCGGCGTTCGCTTGGGGCGCGCCGCTACTCGAGCATACGCCGACGGACTGGGATCGCGTCTTCGATCTCAACTTGCGCGGGCTCTTCTTTCTATCGCAGCGCGTGGCGGCGCACATGATCGAAGCGGGCGGCGGCAACATCATTCATATTAGTTCGATGGCGGCGCTGCGGGGCGCATCGGACGCGCTCGAACCTTCCATCGCCTACACGACCAGCAAGGGCGCGCTTCACACCTTGACACGCGACATGGCCATCAAACTTGCTCCCCATGCCATCCGGGTCAACGCCATTGCGCCAGGTGCCTTCGATACCGAGATGCTGAATTATCTCAAGAGCGAGCCCGAGCGGTATCGCGCGTTTCTCGACCGTATGCCCCTGGATCGTGTCGGACAGGACGATGATGCCAAGGGGGCAGTTGTCTATCTTGCGAGCGCGGCGAGCGCGTTCGTGACAGGGCAGATTCTTGTCGTGGACGGGGGCTGGAGCGTACAGACCTCGTAGCGACTGATCTCAAAGGGAGAACTCGAAATGGAATTGGGTGTGTTTCAGGGTGCGAGTGTTGGCGAAAGGCCGTGGGATCAAAGCGAGCCGGAGCGAATTCGACGTGATGTCGAGATCGGCGTGGCAGCCGACAAGGCTGGCTTCCACTATTTCTGGGCTCCCGAGCATCACAGCCTCGAAGAGTACTCCCACAATTCCTCGTCCCACCTTTCTTGTTTGACCGTGGGTCTGAAGACAGAGAATATCCGGCTCGTAACCGGCATCTTCAATCTGTGTCCGGTGATCAATCACCCGGTCAGAGTGGCCGAACAAATCGCCTACATCGACATTGTGACGGACGGTCGTATCGAACTCGGGACCGGGCGCGGTTCGGGATCTACCGAGGTCAATACCTTTGGGATCCATAACGACGAGACGCGCGAGATGTGGGATGAGGCGATTCGCGAGATTCCGAAGATGTGGACCCAAGACCTCTACGCCTACGAGGGGAAACACTTTAGTGTCCCCGAACGTTGCATTCTTCCCAAGCCGATCAGCAAGCCACACCCGCCTCTCTGGGTCACAGCTTCCAACCCATCGACGGTCGAAGCGGCTGCAAGAATGGGGATCGGCGTTGCGATGTTCAGTTTCGGCAGCCCGGAGGTGCTCCGGCCGCTCGTCGAAATTTACAAAGAGACGATCGAAAACAAGTGTGATCCCATAAGCGACGTCGTGAACAACAAGATCATGGCGATCTGCCCGCTGATGTGTCTGGAAGACGGAGAACGGGCGCGCGAGATCTACGCCAAGAGTATGGGGCTGATCGCGCCGCACTTTACGGTCCACTTCGACACGATCCCGCACAACTATGAGAAATTCGCTCAAGAGAAACGCCCGATTCCCCAGCGGCGGCTTCGGGAAATGGTGGCCGAAGCAGCATCAGATCCCGAGCTGCGCGGTCCGATGGCGCTGGGCGCTCCGACCGCCGAATTTTTTCATGACAACGGGATGGCGGTCGGGACGCCCGCCGAATGCCTCGAGACCATGAAGCTCTATCAGGAGATCGGCCTCGATCAGCTGGTGACGACGCCCGGTGCGGGTTGGCACGATCCCCACGAAGACGTCCTCGAGTCGATTCGGCTGATTGGAGAAAAGGTCATCCCGAAGCTGCGCTAGGCGGCAGGGCCACGCATGCTTGAACCGGCAGGTGACAAGGCGGATGGCGTGGCCCTTTTCAATTCCCGGCGATCCCGGTGCGCTTCATCGCACGCTTGAGATCCTCGCCACTGAGGCACGGCACAATCGATAACTGACGGGCAAGGGCTGCGCGGGAGCGTCGTTGTTTCTGAGGGCGTTAGTCGAGTATCCAACGGGGCAGGTGGAGTTCGTCGGTCACCGCTTCGAACGCGACCCGAATTCGCTGACCGATTTCGATTTGGGTCGAATCGAAGGCATTGATTGCGCCGCCTGGTTCGCGCACGAGATTGCCGATCATTCGCAGGTTCGGATCCTCTATTAGGGACACAACGATCACGTTGTAGGGCGCGAGGTCGGTGAACTCGGGCAGCAGCGGAGGATGGGGCAAGACAAAGGACCAGAGGGTGCCCCGCCCCGAGACGGGCTCCCATCCGCGCTGGGTCGATTGGCAGTGGGGACACATCGGTCTGGGCGGAAAGCGGCGCGCTTCGCAGTTCTTGCACTGTTCCACGCTGAGGATTCCTCGGCGTGCGTTCTCCCAGAAGACGGCGTTGTGCTCGTCGATGGGGGGCGGTAGATAGCCCTGGCTCACGACGCCCGCCGCAGAAGGAGAGCGCTCGTCGGAACACCTTCGCCGCCGGTGACGAGACAATTCTCCGCGCCTTCGACTTGGCTCGTCGAGGTGCCGCGAAGCTGACGAACCCCTTCGTTGATCAGATTGAAGCCGTGGACGTAGGCCTCGGAGAGACCGCCGCCCGAAGTGTTGACCGGTAGCCGCCCGCCGAGTTCGAGCGCGCCGTCCTCGGTGAAGGCTGCGCCTTCACCTCGCTCGCAGAATCCGTAGCCTTCGAGAGAGAGGGGGACGAGGGGAGTGAACGCGTCGTAGAGCTGGGCGACGTGAATGTCGGCGGGACGGATGTCCGAGCGGAGAAAAAGTTGGCGTGCACAACTCCAGGCGGGACCTTCGAGGGGATCGCTGCCGAAGTAGTTGACCATCGTTTGATGTTGTCGCGGAAGTCCCTGGCCAAAAGCATGGATCAGCACGGGCGGCTGACGGCAATCGCGTGCCCGCTCCGCCGAAACGACGACGCAGGCGAGGGCGCCGTCGGTTTCGAGGCAATTGTCGAAGAGACAGAGCGGTTCCGAGATCCATCTCGCTTGCATGTAGCTTTCACGGTCGAGCTTCTTCTCATACATCATGGCCCGCGGGTTGCGATTCGCGTACAGCCGACCCGAGAGCGCAACATTCGCCAGATGGTCCCGGGTGGCGCCGTATTCGTGCATATAGCGGCGCATGAGCATGCCGATCTCGTCGACCGGACGCAGGAGTCCGAAAGGACGCGTCCAGCATTCGGAGACGCCGGCTTGCTGGGCGCCCGCCCAGGGTCGACCGCCGGATCCACGTTTACGAGAGCGCCATGCGACACCGACACGGCATTGTCCAGTGGCGACCGCCATCGCGACTTGTCCGACGACGCCCGGGCCCGCGCCTCCACCATAAGGAACCTGTCCGAAGAAGGTGATGTCGCCGAGGCCTGCGGCGCGTGCCACATCGACCTCACTTGTCGCCTCCATGGTGTAGCTCGCGAGGCCATCGACTTCGGAGGGATCGATTCCGGCATCGCGGCATGCGCCGACGATGGCCTCGCAGGCGAGCTCGTATTCCGAGGGCTCGAGATTCTTGGCGAATCGCGTCTCAGCGATTCCTGCGATTGCAGTGGCGTCTTTGAGCACGACTCGCCTCTCGTCGATTTCGCAATCCGTTTTGGAGAACGTCCCTGAAGGTAACGCACCCGAAGCGCCGCG
>DUCN01000112.1 GCA_012959805.1 Myxococcales bacterium
GTGGCCCGCGACAGGGCTCCCCTAGGGATTTAACATAACGCCCATACTCGGACGTTGTGCTGGAAGGCAGCTTGTATGTCCTATCCCCGACGTCGTGCCAGAAGACAGCTTGTATGTCCTATCACCCTGGAGCCGAGTCCATAGGCGGTCGAATCGAAGCTGATCAGAATATCCGGGGCAGCTCACGTCGATTGCGGGAAGTTTCGGTGCTGATATGATCCGCCCGCAAGTCAACTTTGATTCGTTGACTAGACCAAGAGTTCCATCAGGCGCCGATTGAGCAGGACCCGACATTCCGAGCGAGTGGGAGACAGATCAGATGGAATCACGGCTCTTAATGGGGCTCCGGAGTCGTTTGGCCAACTTCAAGCAGCTGGGTCAGTTCGCGCCCCGGTTTGCATGGCGCCTAGCGACGCTGAGGCTCGGCGAAACAAGCCCCGCCGCCGAACCGAATGCGGTCTCGCGCTACACCGGCATCTTTCGACGGGACGACGTGGATCGCTTGCGCCCCACGCTCGAACGCCTACGGGCCTTCGACCCCTACTTACTGTGGGCCACCGAGTTCCTCCCCGACGACGGATGGGTCCAGAAGGCTTGGGAGCTTGCGATCATCTCAACATACGTTTCCAATCTTACAGACGATCTCACAGGCAAGGAGGCGCTCGACATCGGGAGTGGCAACAGCACCTTTCCCGTCTATCTCAGCGAGTGCTTAGGTGCCAACGCGGTCTCTTTCGACTTGCCGAACCCCAATGCGCTACGCCTCGGCTGGAGTGTGAGGCAATACGAGAAGTACGGTGTCAGGCGGGACGAGGGCGACATGCTGTCACTCCCATACCCGGACGATTCATGGGACCTCGTCACGAATATCTCGGTCATCGAACACTTGAACTGGCGCTTCGAGGAAGGTCTGTGGAAAACCGTCACGAACGCGGAGTTCAACCAGCGCACGATACAGTGTCTCTCTGAGATGTGTCGCGTCTGTCGACCCGGTGGCCTGGTCTATGTGACGAGCGACATCTTGACTGCACCCATCGAAGATGAGCAGCCCGATGCGCTTCGCACGATTACCGGCTACAGCCTGAAAGATATCCACGAGCATTGGATCCCGACAGTCGAGCAGCACCATATGTCGATGGTCGAACCCGAGCCCTTCGACGCCGCGGCGCTACAGGAGTCGATCGATACCGGGCGCGAGGTCCCGTCCCATCACAAGCGACCCTTCGCCTTCCTGCTGAAAAAGAAGGCCTGAAAGATCGAGGTGGTCCGTTGGGATCATCCCGCAGAGGGGCGTTCGTTCTCGTCGGGTCCTTCGAATTCGCCCAGCCCGATCAGAAACCGCTGCGGATAGGAATTTCAAAGGCCAAGGGTCCGTCTGTGCTGGATTCAGCGGGGCGCGTTTTGAAGGGGGCCTGAGGCCACACCTGCATGGCCTGACGTCGCACCGACGATCAACAAAGCACAAGCCAACGAATGCATTCTTCCGGATGGATTCGGATCGATTCGAGACGTCATTGAAAAATCGGTCAACGAGCACGGTTGGATACATCTAGAGGCCTACAACGACAATGGCGCCCCACCGATTGTCTTAGCCGGATCTGCCTAACTTGGCCATGTCCGGTACAGGCAAAAGAGGGGACACAGGGGTTCTCGATGGCGGACTGGGGTCCCGTCGCACTGAAGGATGTTCAACAGGCCCAGGAGCCACCTCCGAGGAGTGCTCCTTTAAGATTCATCTGTTTTCGTCTCGACAACTTGTTTGAGATTCTGCAGCGCCACGACGGAAATTTTTTCCATTTTTAATTTCAGCAGCGGCTTGAGAATCCGGTTGGTGCCGGAGACATCAAAAGAAGGGGATAGGACATATAAGCTGCCTTCCAGCACAACGTCCGAGTACGGGCGTTATGTTGAATTTCTAGGGGGAGCCCCGTCGCGGGGACCGGATTGGGGCTCGTAAGCGAGTCCGCAAGCGGTCATCCC
>DUCN01000113.1 GCA_012959805.1 Myxococcales bacterium
CCGGCGACCACCGCGAGACCCGCACGCGCCGCGAACGGAACGCTGAATCCGCCGCTCGTCGCTGGGCCCTGCGAGCCGATCGGTCGCGTGGGAATCTCGTCATCGTCCGTCCCGCGGAGCACGACGTTCTTATGTCCGTAATGGTTGTCCGGGGTGGTGCCGATATGGCTCCACTCCCAACCGAGGTAGGTCACCAGATCGGGGTCGCGTGGATCTCCGGCGACAGCGTTGCACTCGCGTACGGAGTCCACCGTCTTGCGCCAGAGATCCTCGGTGAGGTTCTCCGCGTGATCGTTGATCGACCAGAAATCGAGCGCCGAACAGAAGCGAGCGAAGTCGCATGCGTCGGCGGGCGGGTGGGTCCCGGGGCCGCCCGCGACCGGCATGTTCATCAGGAAAGCGTCGAAGCTGAAGGTCGTGTGGACGTGGAAGTCGCCGAAGAGAACCTGCTTCGCCGGGGACGCGCCGAGAAGTCGCGCGGTCTCGGCCTGCACGACGGCGCGCTCCTGTGTCGTCGCGGCGGGACGAGCCCCCGCATGAATCTCGCCCGGCTCTTCCGCACTGCCCAGCCAGCCGCTGGCCCCCGCGAACACCCACAGTCCGGCGACGACAAGGACTGCAAGGATAACCAGCAACACATTTCTCATCGGGTCCCTCGGATTTTTCGCGGGAGGCGAAGCGCTCCGCGCGTCCGGGGATACTACACACGATGGCCGAGGACACCCGCGCCCGTTTTTCCCTCCGCCGGACTCAGTCCGGGCGATCGTTCGGGCAGCCACGCTCGTCGAGTAGCCCGCGGATCTCGTGATAGGCGGGACCGGTCTGGAAGAGCGGAATCCGGGGAAAGAGATGGTGGACGATGTGGTACTCCATGCCCATCGAGAGGATCGTGCCGACCGGGGACTTCCACGCGCGCGTGTCGCGATAGCGACCCTTCTCCTTCATGGGATGATGGGGCGCCCAGCTGAGGAAGAGCTGGATGTAGGTCATCGCGATGTGTCGCGGCAGCCACCAGATCAGTGCTGCTTCGATCGCAAACCCTGACCAGGCAAGTGCCGTCAGGATCGCGTAGTGGGTCAGCGAGAGGATCGTGCCCTCGCGAAGGGCCTTCCCGATATTCGGGTCCTCGCTTCGACCGAGTGCGTTCGCGTATCCCTCGCCGGCGCCGAACTGGCGAGACTGCATCCCGTTCCAGGCCGCCTGCCACCAGTTTTCGCCCCGGTTTTCGTGATCGGGATCGAGTTCGGGATCGTTGGCGTTGGCGTGGTGTTGTTTGTGCGTGATCCAGGCGATGCGATAGGGAAGCAGTAGTGGAATCGTCGAGACGTGCCCAACGAGTTCGTTCAGCCAGCGAAGCGGACTGCCCTCGGCCGCGATGATCGAGTGCTGGGCTTCGTGGGAGGGCAAATAACAGATCGTGATGGAGAAAGTCGCGAGCGCAAACGCGGCCCAAAGGGGCAGAACACCCGTGAAGGTCAGCGGCCAGATCGATAGCCACAGGACGAAATTTCCGAGCCCCCAGCCGACCATCTCCCAAGGCACCCGACCCAGGTACTTGCGCGCGATCTCGGCTTCTTCGCGCTTCAACTCGCGGTCGCTGCGTACAACGATCGACTCGTCTCCGTTTGTCTCGGCCGGCGCGGCCGGCGCGGCGCTCATATCCACCGCCCTCGCAGCGACGCAATCACGCCGAGCGACAAGCCCAATGCAAGGCCGAAGGTGATCGGATCGAGACCGAGGGGCACCGGCAGCGAAGCCGCCTCGAACGATTGCGCAATGAGCGGGGCAAGGAATGCGACTCCGAACAAGACGGGGCCCAGGGCGTTCAGGTTGCCCTTCGAACGGGCGAAATTACTCATGAGACTCTCCTTTGATCTTCTGGGATCGGGATGACACTCGTTCGGCTGCGATGAACGACGAGGTCGAGAACGGAATCCGCCAGGGCGTCCAGATCCTCGACCTCGAACATCGAGCACCAGGTCGAATCCGTCAGCAAACGTGCGGCGCCCATGGCGCCTGCACAACTGAAGGCGAGCAGAGTCTCGACATCGATCTCCGGATGCCAGCCCGCCGCTTGCGCGATCTCGACGCCCTCGCGCAGGGTGGCGACCCAGGCGTCGCGCGACTCTTGCAATTCGTCGTCCTGAAGGGCCTCGACTTCCGGGTGATTGATGGCGCGGAAATAAGACGGGTTGTCTCGAGCGAATTGGACGTAGGATCGGCCGAGTGCGCGATACCGCGCGACTGGATCCGGCCCGGCTGCTTCGGCGCCCGCGTTCATCGTGTCGACGCTGCGTCGGAACCCTTCTCGGGCCAATGCGCAGAGCAGCGCCCGGCGATCGGGGAAGTGCGCACTCGGCGCCGCGTGGGAAACCCCCAAATCGCGGGCCAGCGCGCGCAGGCTGAGCGCTTCGATGCCACGCTCGGCGATGACCTCCGCCGCGCGCTCGATCAGTGCCTCTCTCAGGTTCCCGTGGTGGTACGCCAAAGCGCCTCCTTCGATCTTGACAGCGACAAGATCGCCTCCATTCGCCGATCTTGTCAATGCCTAGTTGTCGATTCAGGAGAAAACGAGTCCATCGTGCCGCTCAGCGGCTGTCAGGCCGGGGGCACCCCACTTGTTCTTGGGCGCACGGTCTGGGCTAAATATTCTGTCACCCACCCTGCGGCTGGCCAAAGCGAAAAGGAACCCCCATGAAGACTGTCCGAACACCCGAGGATCGGTTCGCCGACCTCCCCGACTATCCGTTCGCTCCGAACTACAGCGAGGTTCCCGACGGAGAGGGCGGCGCTCTTCGTGTGCACTACCTGGACGAAGGCCCGAGCGACGGGGAGATCGTGCTCTGCCTGCACGGGCAGCCGACCTGGTCCTATCTCTACCGACACATGATTCCCGTGTTCGTCGAAGCCGGCTACCGGGTCCTCGCGCCGGACTTCATCGGATTCGGCAAGAGCGACAAGCCCACCGAGCGCAGCGACTATACCTACGCCAATCACGTCGCTTGGATGAGCGCCTGGCTCGAGTCGCTCGACATCCAGAGCGCGAACCTCTTCTGCCAGGACTGGGGTGGTTTGATCGGGCTTCGACTCGTGGCCGCCTACCCTGAACGTTTCGCGCGTGTGGTCGCAGCGAACACGCTCTTGCCCGACGGAATGGGCATGCCGCCCGAAGCCGCGAAGCCGATGTGGGAACTCTACGAGACGATTCCCGTCGTTGCCGCGAGCGAACTCTTCGATCGATTCGCCGACAAGGCGGGGCCGCCCGGTTTCTTCTTCTGGCGGAAATACTGTGCCGATTCGCCGGACTTCAATGTGGGCGACATCATGGCGGCGAGTGGAGCGGCGACGACGCCCGACGTCCGAGCGGCCTACGATGCGCCCTTCGCGGGTCCCGAGTACGAAGCCGGTGCGCGCCAATTCCCGAGCCTGGTCCCGATCTTCCCAGACGACGTCGAGATTCCCGTCAACAAGAAGGCGTGGGAGACCCTTGGCCCCTATTCGAAGCCCTTCCGCACCTCCTTTTCCGACGATGATCCCGTCACGGCTGGGGCGGAGAAGATTCTGCAAGCGCGCGTCGCCGGCGCGAAGGATGTGGATCACGTCACCATCAAGTCCGCCGGCCACTTCCTCCAGGAGACGAAGGGGAGCGAAGTCGCCACCGCCATGATCGACTTCATGCGCCGCTATCCGTCGAGTTAGGCGAGGTTCATATGATCTTTTTCGACGTCTTGTTCTCGATCTTTCTGCTCGTCGGCGGTGCCGCCCTCTGGCAGCACTTCCGCTACCTGAAATTACGGCGCGAACGGATCGACGATCGGCAGCCGCTCTTCTATCCAGCTCGCAGCTTCCACGCCGTCACGTACTTGAAGTGGGCGACCGGACACTCAGCACTCGAAGAGTTGCGCGCATTGCGCGAGGTCATCGAGAGTCCGGGCGGAGGATCCGTCGTCTATGCGGGCCTGGTCGGGCCGGCGATGGCGAAGTCCAAGCAGCTCGCCAATGACTGGGACGGACTCCTCCTCACCCAGTACCCGTCTCGGGAGGCCTTCGATGCGATGGCGAGTCAGGACGCCTATCGGCGTATGCTCGCCCGATCGGAGCGCACGCATACCCATGGCGCCACGCGAAACCGTGCACTCAACTTGATGATTCCCATCGGGCTCCTCGGACTCCGAATCCGGGACATCCTTCTTCGCACGCCCTCTGCTTTCCCCTTCGAGCCGGTCGGCGACGACGCCATGCCGGAGCTGTTGCAGGTGATGGAGGAGGTCAAGCAGCTCGATGCCTTTCGCGAGATCAAGGACGACGCCGTCGTGATCTTCAACCTGATCCAACCGGGCACCGCGGAACAACAAAAGGCGGACCGCGGCTACGGGCTGAAAATGATGAGTGCCATGGCCGAGGGCAGCTACGGGCCCACTCACGCCGGACGCGCCGTCTCCGTCGAAGGGGAAGCGCGCTTCACGCAATTCGTCTCGGTCTACTACCCCGGCATCGACCACATGCACGCGATGATCGGCAGCACCTTCATGAACCGCATCGGCTCCGGCAAACAACTCGGCGATTCCCTCGCCGTCGCGACGGTCCCTGTACTGTCGAAGCTGTAGGCCAAAGGCGCGCCGTGCATTGATTCGAGGGGAACTGATGGCCAACGCAATCGAAACGATCTTCCCCCGACAGGCGAACAACGACTACCGAGGCGGAAACATTCCCTGCTACGGATTCTTGTTGCTCATCGCGCAGCACACATTCAGTGCCTGCGTCCACTACTTCACATACGACAGCGGCAAGGTTCAGATCGGGGGCATGATTCCCTTCGAAGGGACGCCGGATCCCAATGCATTGATCTTTGCTTTTGGCGGCAACGCCGGGGCCTGGGAGCTGATCATCCTGGCGCTCTATGGAATCGTCCTTTGGCGCTACCGCAATCTGATCCCGCTGATGTTTGTCGTCCTGATTGCGATCAACTTGCTCCGGTACGGCAACAGCATCCTGCATCCCGTCGGTCTCGAGTACTTCGAGCACACTCCGCCGGCTTTGATTGCGGCCTTGCCGAAACTCCTCTTCGGCGTGCTGATGCTCTTCCTGAGCGTGCGACATTCCACCAGGAGCGCCGCCGATGCCCCCCGAGCGCCCGAGATCAGTACATCCCCTGCCTAGCACAGCGCATAGAGGAGACGTGTCAACGCGCGAGTGATCGAGCCACCATCCGTGCGAAGCTGGAGCGGGATCGCCAATGGGTTGCCGCGACGCTCCAGGTGATCGCCGCAGACACCGTTGAGCGCCGCGATCGCGGCCTCACGAGGCGGCCCGGGCGGATAGACGCGATCGAGGGGATCGGAAAAGGGGCGTAACGCAAGATCCGTTGCGTCGCGGAACCCGCCATGGACGGTGCGGATCGCCTCGTGCACGAAACCCGCGATGCCCCGGGCCCGTCCCTTCGGTTCTTCACCAAACGGGAGCGGTGCCGCGGCGATGTTGCGGTACATGCCCTCGACGATATCGGTGACGTTCTCGACGACGTCGAAGGCCAGGCGCGTCGTGCCGCGAAGGGTTTGTCCGGTGCGCATGGATCTTCGCTCCGATTTCTCTCCAATTTCTTTACGATTTCGATCCGACTCAACCTGGACGCATAACGGTGCGTCATCTAGGCCGATATTGCCTCGGCATTCGCCACCGCAGCCCGACTATTCGAACGAGAGGCGTCGTGCATCGGCCGACTGCGCTCATAGTACGTAGGCGGTTCGAGACCGAGTTCGCTTCGCACCTCTTCGAAGGGACGTGCGAGCAGCGCTTCCCAGTCCTGCGCCATCAGAGACTCGGCCTTGCGTCCGATCCGAAAGCCCTGGAACACAGCCCTGATCGACGGCGCCCCGGGATATTCGAACGGCACCCGGAGCAAGCCCAGCAAGGCGATGAAGCCCGTACCCGTGCTGTTGATCTGGCTGTACAACACGCCCAACAAACACAGTTCGCCCAGCGGATCCCGGCCATAGCCCGTGAGGACGTGCCACAAATCGTGACTGTCCCGGGCCCAGGTCGTGAACGTGCGCAGTTCGGGATCGAGTCTACGACCTGCGTATCCTTCGATCGAAGCATCGGCCAGGCCATCAGCGCTGAGGCCTTCGCTTTCCATGAAGGCCAGGTACGTGCGCCCGAGTGAATCTTCCGGGAGCGTGCGCAGATGTTCTCGGTTCGCGAGGACGTCGAGCAGGCTGCGGTTCTCGTCGATGATCTTTCGCCCGATCGGCGTCTGCTTCATGCGGGCGAGCGGCGCTCTTTCCGAATCGCCGCGCAGCGCGTCCACGATTTTGAAAACGTGGGTGGTGTCGTCGTTGTCCTGGGCCAGCGCGAGCAGCGCGCGAAAGGCGGCGCCCCAGCGAACGGGGTTCTTCGCCGTCTCTTGGGTCAGGGTCTCTTTTGTCAGGGTCTGCGGGATGGCTTCCATGGTGTGGCACTCCTCATGGGATCTTCGTGTGGGGTCCGATCTCGTATCGGACAAGTAGTTACGACTCTGTAACTTACAGTAGCGAAACTTACATAGACGTAATAAGGTTGTCAACGATGTCGCGCCGAAGTTCACGAAAACGCGAGAAGGAACACCGCGAGAAGCCCGTCACCGGGCGCCGCGAGCGCATGCCCAGGGAAGAGCGGCGCAAGCAGCTCATGGAGGTGTCCCGCGGGGTGTTCTCCGAGCTCGGATACGAGGCCGCGAGTCTCGAGGAGATCGCGGAACGCGCCGGCGTTTCCCGACCGATCCTCTACAGCCACTTCGGCGATAAACACGGATTGTTCGAAGCGGTCGTCAGCGAACAGATCGCCTTAGTCCGGGAGGTCGTCGCGCAGTCACTGATGGGTCCGGGCGAACCCCGCGAGTTGGTCGAAAACAGCATGCGCGCCTTCTTTACCTACGTGCGCGATCACCCGGACGGCCACGCGGTGCTGACGCGCGACGCGCCGGTCCACATTTCCGACTCCGGCCTCGGCGTCATGCTCGACGGTTTGGCGAAAGACATTGCGCTCGTGATCGCCGCGCAGATTCGGGCGATGGGCCTCGACCCCTCCCCTGCGCCGATCTATGCGAACGCACTAGTCGGCATCGGCGCGCACATCGGGCGCTGGTGGCGCGAGCATCCCGATGTTTCCCTCGACCAGGTCACGACCCAAACCACCGACTTGATTTGGAGCGGGTTCGGCGGGCTGACGGAAGCGGCGAAATGACGTCGGCGAACGCGGAGCCGCGACTTGTACCCCGTCAGCAGAACTCGGACACTCAGAGCCTCTAAGCTAAGAGACACATTCCGGGGTCCATGACCCCTAAATGGGCAACTTCTCGTATATCAGCTCCGCGAGAATTCGAGCAGCATCGGGATTCGGGTGCACGCAGTCTGACTCGGCAAACACGGGATCGGTGGAGTTCGCAAACGCGAGCTTCGAGTCGACGATCACCAGGCCACCCTCTGCGACGCGCAAGCGAGTTCAGCGTTTTCTCAGGGACAACGTGGCGGTTCCCACGGCGAGGAACCCAAGTGTCAGCAGCAGCAGGCCCCCTGCTCCCAGGCCTGGGGTCGCGAGCGCGAGGATGGCGAGCAGGAACGCCACAGGATCGCCGGGCAATCCCGCCGAAGGGACTTTCGGCTGCGGGGGATCGAGGCCCGCCGAAAGCGCGGTGGCGAGGTTGTCCTGGTAGGTCGCGAGCCGTGCGGCAACGGCTGCATCGTCGGCGACCGTTGGGGAAGGCGCTCCCGCGGTAGGTAATGTGGCAGCTCTGTCTCGGTGCCCATATTGCCCGGCTCGAGATGGAGATCGCCTACAAGCATCTGATTCCCCGAATCGACGAGATCGAACTCGCAGGGCCGGTCGATCGTCTCTCCTCGAGTCTGGTCGGCGGGGTAAAGCGACTTCCGTTTCGATACAAGCTCAAGCCTGCGTAGAATTCGGGGAATAGGAAAAACAAGCAGCGTTTTCTGCACCACCGATAGTAGGTGTTCTGACAAGTAGGCCCGAAGGGCCCTGTTCCGGGGCTATCGGAGCGCGGGCCACCACAGGTAGTAGAAGCCAGGGCGAGGGAAGAGGTGCGAGACCGCCTCGGATTGGATTTCGAGGGGCGCATGGACCGTCGTTCGTGAATAGATGTTCGTGGGGGTCTCGCGTTTTCTGTGATAGCTCACGACCTGCACCTCGGGGACACCGAGGTGCTTCGCGAGCGCGGCGATCGTGTCTTCGAGAGGCGAAATTCCATCGACCAGGCCCGCTGCGAGTGCTTGCGGTGCACTGTAGATCCTGCCGTCGGCGAGCTCTCGAATTCGATCCGCCGAGAGCTCGGAGCGACCTTCATTCACCACGTCGACGAAGCGCGAGTACAGGTCGTCGATGACGCTTTGAAGCTGAGCTCGCTCCGCCTCTTCCATCGGCCGGAGAAAGGACCCCGCGTCCTTGTAGCTGCCGCTCGTCAGGGTCTGATTCGCGACACCGATCTTGTCCATCAGCCCGCTCAGATTGACGCCGAGCATGATGACGCCGATGGAGCCAGTGATAGTCGTTGGACTGGCGAGGATTTGATCTGCCGCCACCGCGATGTAGTAGCCGCCCGAAGCCGCAGTGCTCATCAGCTGTGCGAACACCGGAATGCCGTGCTTCCTCTTGAATGTGGTGAGCTGGCGGTAGACGGAGTCACTCGCCGTGGGCGATCCGCCCGGGCTGTCGATGCGCAGCAGGATTGCCTTGATGTCCCCTTCGTTGTCCGCGCGATCGAGCTCGTCGCGAACTCGCGAAACCGTCCCCTCTGAGAGGACCCACCCGAGGACTCCCGCGGCGTCCGAGTCGGTGATCTCGCCATCGATGTCCAGCATGAGGACCTTGGGGCCGTCCGAACCGAGTACGACGGTCTCGTGCATTTCGCCGGCGCCGCCACCGCCGAGATCCAGCGTGATGCACCCCGAGGCGGTGAGGCAGAGGGCGGCCGTCACGGCGAGGGTCCGCGCGAATTTTGGGGCATGAGTCAGGGAGCTGCTGGCGATCATCAAGGGGTGGGTTCCTTTGGCGGTGGGGACTCGTGCATCGAGAACGGCCGACACTGTTGCCGCAACGATACCCGTCGCACATGGAATTGCCGTCCTCGCCTCATCGTCGGGAGCTGGCACGGCGATCGGCGACCTGGCTGCCGGCCTCTTCATCGTGAGGTTGCCGCGTTCGGTGCCGGGCCTGTTCCGGACCGCACCGCGATGAGGGTGCCGACGACGATGGGTGGATAGGCCGCACCGCCGAGACTAGGTGTTCTGACAACTACGCTTCGGATTAGGCATATTCGCCTCCGTTCCGGGCTCCTTTCATTGGAGACTGCGGGGAAGGAGGCCGATGGTACATGCCGCCCTCCCGTTTCGGGAGAGCGGCTCTCACGATCTCGAGGGATTCCCGCCGCGGTGCACCTGTTGCTCGCATGTGCTCGGCCGGGAGTGCTCGAGATCCGCGGCCAGCACGTCTCGGTTCTTCAGCGAGCCCTCTCTCGCTCTCGAGCGAATCCTGTTGTCAGCTCAGAGCAGGTCTTCGAATCGGACACCAGCAACCGCACGGACGCTGGAACGATCTGGCGGCGTGCCTGCTCCAGCACGACTTTGCAAAACGATCGGGCCAGCTCGAAATGGCTGCCGCCTGCGGGTTCCGGTTCGATCCGCGTCGCACCAGTCACGTCGATCAACAGCAAAGCCCCCGAACTCTCCAGCACGAACCGACCTGGCTCGACATCCGGCAGTTCGATACCGACAGCGGCAAGCGCGCTCAGCAGCCCAACGGCCTCGTGACAAATCCGCAGCGCGAGCCCAATCTCCTGAGGTTCACGGAGGATCCGGGCGAGCGACTCGCCGGAATTCGAAACGACGAAGTAGGGTTCGCTGTTCTGGGTCGTGCCGGATTCGAGGATCGCTGCCACGCCTGGGATTGCGAGATCGTTCAGGATTCTCGAGGTCTCTTCATGGCGCGCGACCGCGTCGAGGCTGGCGATCTGGATCCAGACAGGCTGTAACGTTTCCAGCCAGACCCCTTTGCGCCGCGTGTGTTGGTCTGTCGCCTCGACTCCGTCGTCCAGCAGTGCGATGCGGTCGAGCCGTTCCGCATCGAGTAGTGCTAGCCAGCGCGCCGGAGTACCGGAGCTGGAGTGATCGCGCACCAATGCTTCGAGAATCAGTCGCGCCTCCGCGTCGGCTTTCGCCGCGATCAGATGCCGTGCCAGCGCGACTCCCCGATCACCGTAAGTGGGATCCGCCGACGGAAAATTGCGCCACAGCATCTTCAATCGATCGTGCACGCGGTGATCGCTGCAGCACTGGATCCCGAACTGAAAGAGTCGGTCCCGCATCGCCACCGAATGGCGCAGCAGGATTTTGGAATCCATGGAGAGCAGCAGGTTCACCCCGTCGCTCAGCGCTTGGGAGTCGAAGGTATTCTCCTTCCCGTGCAGGATGACAGCCTGCGCGGCGCGAAGTGGAACGACGAGCCGTGACAGCGCCTCGGGCAGATCCGACATCGATTTGTCGAACGCTGCCCGAAAACTCGGGCTCTCCAACAAGCCGAGCAGCAGCGCAGGCCGATCGTCTTCTCCAAACAGCTCGGCGATCAACTGCAATACACGCCGCATCTGTGCGCTCGAAACCTTTTCGAACTCGATGCGCTGCAAGCCCTGCGAAAGAGCTGCGGTGGCCTCCGTTGGCGAAACGGACTGATTGATCTTTTCGAGGAAGAGCAACACGTACTCGATGTCAGCCGAGAAACGAATGACCCCCGCAAGAAGCTTCGCGGCGGCGGCCGGCTCCAGGCGATCAGTGGCGGCGAGCACGTTTCTGCGCTCCACCTTGCCGAGCAGGTGAAGGCACACGCCGCGATGGATCGGCTCGCGCACACCATTGAGCAGCAGATCTTCGTTGGCGTTGATCTTCAGCCGCAGGTCTTTGCGATGAGCGCGGAGGAAAGTGAAGTGTTCGCGGAGCGCGGCGATTTCTTGCTTTCCGAGCGGCTCTTCGGTGTTCGCATCGAGATCGATCGATTCGGTCCGCTTGGACAAGACTTTCGCGGCACGGTTCGAAGGCCTTCGTCCACCTCGGCCGCGGCCTTTCCCAGCGCGGCGACCGCCCTGGTCCGACGGCTTGCTGGCAGTATCGGGGCTGGCGGTTTTGGGGTCTGCCGAGGCATCCGAAGGCTTCGGTCCTCGCCTCCTACGCCGCCGACGTTTTCGCGGGCTGGCGTCAGGCGGCTCTGTCCCGTTGGGTGAATCCATGCTGAATGTCCATCTCGCTTTGGCTCGGCGCGGCCGTGGGCCGTTCCATGTTAAGTACGAAATTTCAAGGAGACATCGCATTCCCTCCTATCCCAATCGACCAGCACAGCCTGGTCGCACTGTTTTCCTATTCCCAGAAGACCAGCGTGCCCCATTCTTCTCCCCAGCCAGCCAGCGCCTGACTGGGCAGCGCGAGCGTGGCAAAGGCCACCAGGATGAGCGTGAATAGAAAGCGCATGACGTCCTCCTCGGGCCGGAGGGTAGTGCAAACAGCCGCCCCTTTTAGTCCAGAGGGGGTCTATCTGCGGCGCGAGCTGCGGCTCGAGATCGAAGAGCTGAAGGTATAGTCACCGGCCCCC
>DUCN01000114.1:0-339 GCA_012959805.1 Myxococcales bacterium
CGAGTGCCGGTTCCATCAGACATATCAGGCAAGTCCAGCTAGCCCAAGTTCCCCAGCAGTGGCGAAAAATGGGCGTGGCGAGAAATTGTTTTCAGCGTTTTTGAATATCGAAATGCAAAATGCGAGTGTTTGAAATCTGAATGACGTTGTAGTGAGAGGGTTTGGTCTGGCCGGAATGAAGCGGGCCGGTAGCATCCCGCATCATGTTCATTCGTCAGTACTTTCAGCATGAGAATGGAACTCGCCGAGCCTACTGGGCACTCGTCGAATCTTATCGCACCGACGCCGGGCCGCGGCAGCGGGTGGTCGCATGGCTGGGGCAAATCGACGAAGCGGGAC
>DUCN01000114.1:497-1969 GCA_012959805.1 Myxococcales bacterium
GAAAACAAGCATCAATTCGGCGGACCATGGCTGGCTTTGGAACTCGTTCGACGACTGCAGCTCGATCAATTCCTCAAGGGCATCATGTCGGACGGCCGCGAGCATGTGGCGTGGTGGCGCAGCGCATTGATTCTGGTGGTCGCTCGACTGTGTGATCCGTCCAGCGAACTGTATATCGCTGAGCAGTGGTATCCGACCACTGCCCTGCCGGAGCTGCTGGGTGTGTCGGCAGATCGCGTGGATGACAACCGTCTGTATCGCACGCTGGATCAGCTGCTGCCGCACAAGCAGCAGCTCGAGGTGCACCTGAAGAACCGCATGGGTGAGCTGTTCGATCTCGAATATGACCTGCTCATGTATGACATCACGAGCACCTACTTCGAAGGCCAGGCGAATTTCGATCTGGCTCAGCGAGGGTACTCACGTGACAGCCGCAGTGACTGCAAGCAGGTGTGCATCGGTCTGGTTGTTTCGCGATGCGGGATGCCTCTGGGGTACGAAGTCTTCGCAGGTAACACGGCTGACGTAACGACCGTCAAACATATCGTCGACACCATGGAGCGGAGGTATGGAAAAAGCGATCGCATCTGGGTCATGGACCGCGGCATGGTGAGCGAAGACAACATCGATTTTCTGATCAGCGGAGGGCGGCGTTACATCGTCGGTACACCGAAATCCATGCTGAAGAAATTCGAAGCCGAAATGCTCAAAGATGACTGGACCACAATTCGCGACGGCCTGGAAGTGAAGCTGTGTCAGCGACCTCGGGATGAGTCCGATGATGCAGCAGGGCGGGAGTCGGACGACGAGATATTCATTCTGTGCCGCAGCCGCGACCGCTCACAGAAAGAAGAGGCCATGGTGCGGCGGTCCGAGGACAGGATCGAAGAACGTCTGACAAAGATGAAGACCCGTTGCGAAAAGCAGAACCGTGATCCGATGAAGGTGGAACGTGAGATTGGTCGCCTGCTGGGGAAGCACACGCGCGGCGCACGCCTGTTCGAAGTGACGGTCACAAAAACCGATGATGGATTCGCTCGGATCAAATGGACGAAGGTGAAGTCGACTCGCGACTGGGCCACGCTGAGCGCCGGTTGCTATCTGCTGCGGACGAATGTGACGGACTGGTCAGACGAAGACTTGTGGAAAGCCTATATTCAGCTGACGGAAGCGGAAGCCGCATTCTGCATTCAGAAGAGCGACCTGAAAATACGTCCGATCTGGCATCAGAAAGAAGACCGCGTGCTGGCACACATTTTCGTGTGTTTCCTTGCGTACGTATTATGGAAGACTCTGGGACAGATGTGTGAGAAGGCCGGGCTGGGCAGCGAACCTCGTCGCGTGCTGTCGGAACTGAGCGCTCTGCAGATCATGGACGTTGTGCTGCCGACGCGGGACGGCATTGAGATTCGTCGCCGCTGTATTTCCACGCCCAGCGACCATCAGCAGATTCTCCTGGACCATCTGGGTCT
>DUCN01000115.1 GCA_012959805.1 Myxococcales bacterium
ACCTACCTAACGAATGTCTAGTATCGGTAGCGCGAAAAACTCACCGTATCTTGTCTACTCGCGGCGTTACAACCCATACCGGAGGAATCTCATTGTCGGATCACATTCTCGGCGACCGCCAGAAGGCGTTGGAAGAATCCTTTTTCGCCAAAAAGAATGCAAAGCTTCTCGAGAAGATGACGGCCGAGAGGAGAGTCGGCGACGCTAGGGAAGCGCTGGCGAAGATCTCGGGGATCAAGAACGACGCAGTACTGGACCAACTTTCAGCCCTCGGCATCGAGGCGGACACATGGGCAGCCATTTCGCTCGTGCCTTTGGTCGAAGTGGCCTGGGCGGACGGAAAGATCGATGAGGGCGAACGCAACGCTGTGCTCTCGGCCGCCGATGCCAATGGAATCGTGGTCGGTAGTGAGAGTCATAGTCTGCTCGAAAACTGGCTCAGTGAACATCCCAAAGGCCAACTTCTGGAAGCCTGGGAATCGTTCATCGTAGGTCTTTGTGCGGAGTTGGATCCACGCGAGCGCGATTCCCTGAGAGATCAAGTGATCGGCAGCGCCCGCATGGTCGCTGATGCGACCGGCGGCTTCCTCGGATTGGGAAACAAGACCTCTACCGTGGAGGAAGCAGTCCTGACGAGACTTGCCAAAGCCTTCGAATCCTGACGCCGGCGCTCTTCAGCTATGTGAAATTACAGATCGAGCCGGACCTCCTTGGCCATCATCTAGACAGATGATGGCAGGATGTCCGGCTCGATCTGTAATTTCACACCCCCTTCCGCCGCAACATCCCAAATAGAAACGCTCGCTGTGCAAGCGGAGGATCATGGAATGACGACGCATCGAGAGATCCTGAACATCGCGCTATGGATTGCAATCGCGATACTGGTCGCCGCGGTCATTCCGATCTGGCCCTATGGGCTCTACACGCTCCTAAGATTGGTCGTGACGGGGACGGCGTTGTACTCACTGTTCGTGCTTGGAGCCAGTGATCCAAGAAGAACTGTGGGCCTCATCCTGGTCGCCGTTCTCTTCAATCCCCTATTCCCAGTCCATCTTACTAGGGTCATCTGGCTGCCAATTGATCTTGGCGTTGCCTTCTGGTTCTGGCGACTAAGAGGAATCTCAGATGGGTCTTGACCCGAATCCCTTTACGGATCACCCCGATGGACCATGGGAGGCTCGCAATCGGGCCGCCGTAGAAGCGAAAGTCGTGGACGCACTCAAGAATCTCAACGCGGGCATCATCTCGCGAAGTGTGTTCCGCAATGATCGGGATAAGCGAGGTGCGAAACGGTGGCTCTGGGGGCAGCACCATCCACCGAATGAACGGTGGAAGCTACTCGGACGACCCTACTGGAGTCGCTCAGCATATGAGTCCTGGAAGGAAGTGTTCTATTCGACACCAATCGAAGAACGATTCGACAGGCGAGGAATACCCCACCTGCGAACGTTCCCGAAGCGATCAAAGTTCGGTGACCTCGGGCTGATGCATGAGCACGTCGTTCCCCAGAAAGTTCTCCTCGATTGGCTCGACGCTGGCGAAGATGCCGTTGCAACCATCCTAGACCACAACATCGGTGCCGTGATTACTGTCGGCGAGGACAGGAGGCTGCCGACGAGAAGTACTCATATGAATCCGCGAGATCCCTGGCTTCGCTACCACGGATCTGGAATTGCCTTCATCGAGAATGCTCGCTGGACAGACATCGAACGTGCGGCCCTTAGGCGACACGGGCTATTCGAGCCAAATCGTGGCGACTAGTTGTATCATCACCAGAATCACTCAACTCCAGTTCGGTTCACAGCGATGTCGAAAGCCCGACAGGATCTCAAATTGGAAACTTTGCGACCGCGTCGCAATCCGCCGACCCCACGGAACTTCGATCAAAGTAGTCCGAGTTCGAGAGCGGCGTCGAGTTGTTCCTTTGTGAAATTACAGATCCAGC
>DUCN01000116.1 GCA_012959805.1 Myxococcales bacterium
TCATCGCCATCAGGGAAAACAGAACCCTCGGCATCCGGAATGAAATCGTTTTCGAGACCGCAGTCCCACGGCCCACATGCTCGTGTGCCTACGCTTCGCCGATCTCGTTACCGAGACCGTCGCCAGGCTCACTACCGGCTCGGGCGGGCTCGCCCCCCTGGCCGGGCGGGATTTGCACCCGCTGGGCGACATACGAAATTTCAAGGAGACATCGCATTCCCTCCTATCCCAATCGACCAGCAGAGCCTGGTCCCACTGTTTTTCCTATTCCCAGAGGCCCTAAGTTAAGAGACACATTCGGGGGTCCATGACCCCTAAATGGGCAACTTCTCGTATATCAGCTCCGCGAGAATTCGAGCAGCATCGGGATTCGGGTGCACGCAGTCTGACTCGGCAAACACGGGATCGGTGGAGTTCGCAAACGCGAGCTTCGAGTCGACGATCGGAAGTTGGTGCGTGCGCGCAAGTTCGTGAACGATCACGTTGATCTGAGAGAGCTGTCTCGACAGGTTATTGCAGCGCTTTGCGGGGCTCACCTGGTAGTCCATGAGCATGACCTGGACCCCTTGATCCCGAGCCACCTCGATGATGCGTTCCATGCTGAGGCGAAAATCCTTGTACGGTTTCAGCCTCCTGCTCTCGGGTTTTGGATGAATCGGAAGACTTTGGTAGTAGCCGAGCGCGAGACGCCCCAGTCTCCAATCGTGAAATCGATACAACAGCCACCGCACTGCACGAGATCGGGGCTCGAATGAAAGACGCTCGGGCGCCCAGGACGGCTCGACGTCGTTGGCTCCAAAGCGCACGATCAAAACGTCGGGATCCAGGGGAAGGATCTGGGTGACGAATTGGCGCAAGCCGTGGGATGCGCTGTATCCCACGACGCCGGCATTGATCACCTCCGCGTTCTTCGTTCCTGTACGGCGCAAGGTCTGAGACAATCGTTCAGGGTAACTTTCGATCGGCATGTAGTGCCACGCATCGATCTTGCCGACGTTCATCACCCCGAAGGTTCCCGAATCTCCAATCAATACGATTCGCTTCTGTCCCGACGGCTTGTCGGGAGACAACTCGGGCCCCCGGAACCCCAGGCTGTTGACGTTCGCCCGGGTCCATTCCATCCGCTCTTGCTTGTCGTAGTCCTCGCCCCAGTGACGATTGCAGTTCTTCCAGCCGATCACCGGGTCGAGCTTCATCCATTCGAAGCCATCTACAGGTTCACCCTCCAGGAAGTGCGGATCGGTCCGGAGTCGCAGGATGCCTTCAACTAACAATACGGAGAGCAGCACACTGCCGATCAGAAGGCCGAGTTTTCTCAGCGTGTCGGTCATAGACCTATCATGGCTCCAGCGTCAATTTCTCTGAAGGACATGGGCGGCAGGCTTCTCCATTGAAGGAGCGATTCACGCTGCTCGATCCCTTGACCGATATCGACCAAATTGTAACACCATCCTCTTGACCGAAAAGGCGAGTGCCCGGCGACGAATTCCAATGACACTGTTGACATTGTTGCGGGTGCGAGTCTGACCGGTTTAGCCAGTTGGAGCGGACGGACTTCGCGAAGCCAATGGCCGATGTCTTCGAAGCCCCTGGAGGTGAGCCGCTTCCCGAGTTCGGGATAGATCACGACATCGTCCGCGATACGCGGACGACCCATCAAATGCGTGATGCGAGACACGGCACGCATGATGTGAGCCCGGAGCGGGGCGAATATGCCTAGTTCGAAGCGTAGTCGTCAGAACAGTACTTACCGGCGGTGCTGAAAAGGGGCCTTCCTTTTCCTACTCGCCACGTAGACGCGTACGGTAGACGCAATTCGGACGCGGGTTCGATCCCGGCCGCCGCAGCCACTTCCTCGATCGGGGTGTCCTTCAGGTCCGTCGCGACGACTCGTGCACCCTCAAGAATGAAGCGCTCGACGGTGGCCCGTCCAATCCCGCCCGCGGCGCCCGTGATGATCACCACCTTGTCTTCGAATCGCCCGCTCATGCTCTTGACCTCGAGTTGCTGCGCCGGTCTTGGCGTCGCAAATGAATGTAGCGAGCCTTTCAGCGAGCGGCGGCTGCACCCGGGCGACCCTCTCGCCCATTCAAGAACCCACCGTGGACCGATTTTTCACATGTCCAGATAGCGATCGAGATTTCGGGTCGCTCGCGCGAGCAAGCGCTGCAGCGTTCCCTCCATGAAGGGACCCGTGAGTTGAAGCATCATCCGCGGTTTCGCGGCGAGCGTCCAGCGCAAGCGCGTTCCGGTTCCGTCGTCCTCGAATTCCGTGCACTCGACGTGTGCCGTCGAGATCGGAAGCGTCGTGCGATCGATCCGGTAGGCCCATCGAACACCTTCGTCCCAGGCCAACATGGTTTCCTCGTAGTATTGACGACCGACATGGGAGAAGCGTCGTGTCCCAACGCCATGCGGAGGTGTACTGCCGGGATAACTCGCTTCGAGGACATCGGGAAACCAATGACGCCACGTGGAGGGGTCGGCGAAGGCGCCCCAGACCGCATCGCGCGGTGCCTGCAGCCGAGCCTTGGCGACCCAGCGGCGCGGCGCGACGTCGAGGAAGTCGATCTCGACGGGCTGTAACTCGAACCACATCAGACGCGCTCCCCGCGGCTTCGCCTCATCGAATTTTTCAATCGACACCCCCTTCGCTCGAGTCGACGACGCGAAAGCGCACCGCTGCGGCGGTGTCCCCGAGTGTCTTCATTTGCTCCTGACCGAGACCACGGGTGGGATCGAACTCGACGCCGAAGATCCTGGGGAGGAAGGCGGCGCGGGCGAAGAAGTCGCCGACTCGCCTGGCGAATTCCGCGGTTCCCGGATCGAGCACTTCGCCGATCATGTCCCTCGCGCCGCCGCGGATCTGCAGAGTCGCCGGCCAGGGCGATTCGAAATTGCGCCACCACTGTCGACCCTTCGCGTCCGAGACCAGGACGATGACGGCGTCGGACTGATCGTGATAGCCGACCGGAAATCGGAAAGATCGACCGCTACGTCGACCCCGTAGACTGATCGTCATCAAGCCGGCACTCGCGAGCCAATGAAGGACCGGGATATGCAGTAGCCGAACGAGCGCCAGGTTCATGGAGTCAATCGAGGACAGCGTCCGCGATCGGATCATGGCGCAGCGCCTTCCGCAGCACGTTTCAAATCGCCGTTCATCTGTGCGAGGCCGGCTTCGATGCGCGGCCGGTAGAGTTTTCCGATCAGCCAGGCGAGGGGACCTTCCATGATCTCGTGATGACGGAAGAGGGTGGCGTTCACGCCGACGGGTTCGAGAAGTCGACATCTCGTCCCGCGTGCGAGAGACTCGAACCAATTCATCGAATGCCAGCACAGCACTCGTTCTGGCTCGACGCGCGTGACGCGATTGTCGACTATGCGGACTTCTTCGCCAAGTCGAGCTTCGATCGTGACGACGCCGCCTTCGCGCAGGGAGCCCACTGCGCTCGGCGAGTAGGTGTTCCAGTCGGCGTAGCCGGGGAGGTCGGTGAGGATCGTCCAGACTGTTTTTGGCGACGCTTCGATCGTCACGCTGGACTCGACTTCCCATGATGCACAGCCGAGGCTGAGCGTCCAGCAGACGATGCCTAACAGCTCGCGTCTCATGATTCCGACTCCGTCGGCGCGTGCACACCCCCGGACTTGAGCTCGCCGAGTTTGTGGACAGGCGCTAAGACTTCATTGAGATAATCCGGGCCTTCCGGCGTGGGAATGAACCAGCCGGTCGGGCACATGGTCAGAATTTCGACGAAGGAAAAGCCATCTCCACGCATCTGGTTCTCGAAGGCGCGCAAGACGAGATTCCGTGTCCGCTGGATCGACGGGGCATCGTGGACGGAACCCCGGGCCGCATAGCCCGTCCCGCCGAGTTGGGCGATCAGGTCGGCGATCAAGATCGGATGGCCATGATAGTCGGCGTCGCGTCCGTCGATCGTATTCTTGGTGCGCTGGCCGAGGACCGTGGTGGCGGTCATGTGGCCGCCGGTCTCTCCAAACACGCCGTTGTTGAGCAGGATGCAAGTCACGTTTTCGCCGCGTGCCGCAGTATGGAGAACCTCCTGGAGGCCCTCGTTCACCATGTCTCCATCGCCCTGCAGCGTAAAGAGGAGATTCTCGGGCCGCATTCGTTTGGCGCCGGTGGCCACCGACGGCGCGCGCCCGTGGAGAGCCTGGATCAGGTCCACATCGATCATCGAAGTCAGTGCCGTGTAACAGCCGATTCCGATCACGCCGATGCTGCGTTCCGCCAGGCCGAGCGACTCGATGCATTCGAGCAGGATGCGAAGCGCGATCGGCTCGCCGCAACCGGGACACAGATCATGATCGGCTGTCAGCTGCAATCCCGGATGAAACTCGCCCGTTTGACGCGCGGGTTGGGTAGGCGCGTTCTCTGTGTTCAGCACGGGTAGATTCCGGCGCTTGCTCATGACGCACCCTCCTGAAATACGTTCTCGACGCGAGCGCGAATGACCTCGGCGTCGAGCAGGGGTCCGATCCCGAATCCGGCTGCATCGGTCGAGATGCCGCCGATCGAAACGATGGGCACGCGTCCCAGGATCGAGAGGCGCACGTCATCGATCATCTGTCCGGCGTTCTGTTCGAGCACGGCCACACGCCGAGCGTTCGAGGTGGCTCGGTCGAGTGCTTCGGAGGGAAAGGGCCAGAGGCTGATTGGTCGAAACAGTCCGACGCGCACTCCCTCCGCACGCAGTTCGCGCACGACATAGCGAGCGAATCGCGCCAGCGTGCCGAAGGCGACGATGACGATTTCGGCGTCTTCGCAGTTTTCCTCCTCGAAGCGCACTTCGGCGGCTTCGATGCGCTCCGTCTTCTTCTGCAATCGATCCCAGAAGGCCTCGGGGTCGATACCCTTGGTGCCCTTTTGCATGCCGATCGAGTTCACGTTCCGGGAGCGTCCAGTTCCCCCGAGCGATCCGTCGACGGCCCAGCTCTTGTCCGGTCGCTCACCAAAATCGGTCGGCGTGATCTCCACGGCCTGGCGGGTGTGCGCCAAGAGGTAGTCGCCGTAGACGAGAACGGGATGACGCCAGTGATCGGCCAGATGGAAGGCGAGCTGGGTGAGGTAGACGGCTTCTTCGACATCGGTGGGCGCCAGGACCAATAAGCGGTAGTCCCCGTGCCCGCCGCCACGGGTCGCCTGGTAGTAGTCGCCCTGGCCACGCGCCATGTTGAAGATTACGAGGGGCACTTCGGCTCGAGAAATTTCCGAAAGCGATTCCTGCATCAGCGCCAGGCCCTGGCCCGTCGAACCCGTCGCCGCGCGTGCGCCGGTGGCCGCCGCGCCCCAGGCCATTCCAATGGCTTCGATTTCACTCTCTGCGTTGATGCATACGCCACCTCGCGCGGGAAGGGACTTCGCGAAGTTCTCGAGCAGTTCCGTGAACGGGGTCATCGGATAGCCGGAGAAGAAGCGGCAGTCCGCGTCGATTGCGGCTCGCGCGATCGCTTCGGAACCCTCCATCAGGTCGCGGCTCATGGCGAGAGCTCCTTTTCACCGACGTGGCCACCGACCTCACCGTCAAGATCGTGAAGCGTCGCTTCGTCGTAGCGATAGACCTCGAAGCAGAAGTCGGGACAGACCATCAGACAGGCGTTGCAGCCGGTACAGCCGGGGAGGAGTTCCGGATAGGGGAGGCCCAGTCCGTTTCGCTTCGTAGACATTTGCAGCACGTTCGGCTTGCACGCGGGAATGCACAATTCGCAGCCCTTGCATCGCTCGGTTGCGATTCGGACGGTTCCGCGGGAGACGACGCTCATGAGGGTGCCTCTTCGATCCAGGCCGGCGCGCGCGTCGTCGGCGCGGAGTCGTAACCGAGCTTGATCGCCTTTTCGTTCAGGGGAAGATGTTGGGATCGATAGGCGGGAAGGGAATCCTGTAGCCCCTGGATCAGGGCGCCGAACCCGACGATCTCGGTGACCCGGACATAGGCGCCGAGCAGGACGAGTGCGCCGGCGAGAGACGAACCCGCTTCGTCCGCGCGTTCGGTGGCCGGGATCTCGACGATGCGATGGGCGTCCCGATCGAGTTCTCCTTCGAAGAGGCTCGAGTTCACCATGAGGAGCGACTGCGGGCGAAGTTTCGCTTGGGTGGTCGCCCAGAATTGGTGGTGCATGACGAGTGCGGTTCCAATTCGCGACACGATGGGGGGACTGATGAGCGGGCCGTCGCCGATGATGATCGTCGATTCGGTATTTCCTCCACGCATAGTCCCACCGTATGTGCCTAACATCATGACTTCACGGTCTTCGGCGACAGCGGCGCGCGCGAGGATCTGGCCAGCGAGCTGAATGCCCTGACCGCCGATTCCCGTGATCACGATTTCGCGTTCCATGTCGTGAACTCCCGGGTTGCTAGGCCTGCCCGCGCGTCAAGCCGGCCAGGGCGAATTCGATCAATCGCTCGGCATCCTCGCGATCCGGCGGGACGGACTCGCGCAGGCGCGCTTCGATCCAGCCCATGCCGAGGTGGTAGAGCGACTCGGCATCCCGTTCAGGATTCGTCGAGGTCATCGTCCCGGCGTCGTCGCCGTCGCGAATCGCCGCGGCGACGAGGCGAGTCAGCTGACGCTCGGATTCCGCGACGTCGTCCGCAAAGCGTCTCGCCAACTGATCGCGCGAGAGCGTAAAGGGTCGGGTCGCGGCCGCGGCATCGGGGTTGAGCGCCTGCTCGAGCAGACCGGCCAGCCAGGCTCGAACGCGCTCCCTCGGGTCGCCGGCGGCACTCATCTGATGATCGAGATAGCTCGCGAGAATTCGCATGCCCTCATCGAGGACCGCCACGAAGAGTTCGTCCTTCGACCGAAAATGCTTATAGAACGCCTGGTTGCTGAGTCCGGATTCTCGGAGGATGTCGCTGACCGTCGGCTGAAGACGGCCGGTCCGCTCGATCAGGACAAGGGTCGCTTCGACCAGTCGGCGGACCTCGGACTCATACGCCGCGCGATGGCGCGCCAGCGTCCGCTCGACGGCACGAGAGGCGTGAGAGGGCGACCTGGGCGATTCGAGAGCAGAATTCTCACTCGAAAAGTCATTGTTCTGCATATTCAGAATGGTATTCTCGATCTCAGAATCCCGCAACCCTGCCACGGCGTAGTCTTTGGGTCGCCGTGCGGAGGCCGGGAAGCGAATCCCGTACGGAAACGAGGAGGCGGCTGGCGGTCCATGGCAATAGAAGGAGAGGGTCGGGAGCTCTTGGTCAGCCGCTTGCTGCGCACGAACGCGGCCGCGGTGCCCGACCGGGTTGCGGCCTCGCTTGGCGACGAGACCCTCACCCACGCCGAACTCGACCGCGCGGCGGATCGCTGGGCCCGGCGACTGCATGCTGCGGGCGTGCGTCGGGGAAATCGCGTGGTGGGTTGGATGGCCGGCGACCTCGAGGTGCTGACGCTTTTCGCTGGCCTCTCTCGACTCGGTGCGGTCTTCGCGCCGCTGAATTCTGCGTTCAACGCCGACGAAGCCATCGAAGTGGCCGGCGTCGCTCAACCGCACTTCCTCATTGCCGATGGCACGAAACGCACGCTCGCTGCGCAGGTCGCGGACTCGATCGGAGCTCGCTGTCTCGAGCGCGATATCGAGGATTCGTCGACGCCGAATTCCGACGCGCCCTATGAGGATCCGGAACTTCTCGAGAGCGACGCTCACATGATGTTCTTTACCAGTGGCAGCACGGGACGTCCGAAGGGCGTCGTGTTGTCTCATCGAGCCAATTTCCTACGCAGTTTTCAAGGTGTGTTCCGTGGCGATCGCGAAGTTTCCGTCTGCATGTTTCCGCTCTTTCACATGGCACCCTTCACCCTCGCACTAGCCGCCTGGCAAACCCGCGGCGAGATCGTCATCGTCCCCAAGCCGACTGCGGACGCCTTGCTCGAGGCTGTCGAGCGACGCCGCGCCAATCGTCTCTACTGCATCCCCGCCGTCTGGCGACGCATCCTTGAAGCCGATCTCGATCGATACGATCTCTCGACTCTCGTGGACGTCGATACCGGGACCTCGGCCACACCGATCGAACTACTCCGCAGCCTGAAAGAGCGCCTCCCGCAGGCCTCCCTACGGATCTTCTACGGTTCTACGGAAACCGGATCCGCGACACTGCTCGCAGGCGCCGACGTTTTCGATCGACCGGGGAGTGTCGGTCGGGCCGCCCAGGGCGGTGAGATCCGACTCGCCGAGGATGGCGAGGTCTGCGTGCGCAGCCCCTACCTGTTCGACGAATATTTCGGCGATCCTGACGCCACCGCTGCCGCGCTTCAGGATGGCTTCTTTCGGACCGGAGACCTCGGCGCCTTCGACGCCGATGGGTTTCTCTCGATCGTCGGTCGCAAGAAGGAGATCATTCGCACAGGGGGTGAGAGTGTCTCACCCAACGAAGTCGAAGAAGTCCTCGCGGAACATCCGGACATCGATGAGGTGGCCGTCGTGGGTATACCGGATGTCGACTGGGGCGAGATTGTTTGTGCCGTCGTCGTCACGAAGGCCAAGCGCGCGCCCTCCCTCGCGGACCTCGGGCGCCTTTGCGAGGGGCGGCTTGCTGGCTACAAACACCCTCGTCGTCTCGAAGTTCGCGAAGGGCTTCCGAGGACTGCGGCGACCGGACAGGTCCAACGAGCACTGCTCGTGCAAGAAATCACGTCAGCGCCCACGAACTAACACAGAGGAGTCAGGATGACGACAACGGGAACCGGGAACGAGTCCTCGAAGAACGACGGCATGGACCAGGTGGGCAGTCGGATTCTCTTCGAGAACGAGCGCGTTCGAATCTGGGAGTTCAAGCTCGAGCCCGGAGAGACCGGAAATCTCCACCGACATGAGCACGACTATATTCTTGTCCAGATCGAGGGGGATCGGATGGCGGTCGTTCCGGATGCGTCGACGAGCGGCGAGTACGACGAATACCAGGAGGCGGACGTGGTCCCGGGTCAGCATTTCTGGATCGAAAAGGGTGGCGTCGAGCGCGCCCGCAACGTCGGAGAAAAGCCTTACCACGAAATTCTGGTGGAGTTGAAGCAATAGTCGCCTCCCCGACGCACCGCTGCACTGGCCGAATCGATCGCCGACCTCGACCGGGGCTCGGGGGAATTCCCTGGTTTCAGGCCCTGCTTCGTCGTCCCGGACAAGACAAGCCCCGTTTTCGTCACGACTGTTGAGTCCCAATTTGTTCGAGGGATTCGATGGACGCACGGCGGCTCCCGACGCTTGGCGGCCCCCGATCACTCCTTAACACGATTTCCTGGGTGATTCCGACCGAAGCGTTTATGTGCCGCGCGGGGCCAAAGATGGCCCGGAACGGGCCCCTTCGGGCCTACTTGTCAGAACACCTACTATCGGTGGTGCAGAAAACGCTGCTTGTTTTTCCTATTCCCCTTGGGTTCATGCTGAGAGAGTGACCCATTCGGCCATCGGACAATCAAGATCAGCGTGGTTGTCCGAATCTACTCTTCTATTCATGCACCAACGCCGCTCTACAGTTTCATCCACGGAACTACTCCATCAAGATCATCAGAGAAAATGAATCATGCGGCGATCAGACCTTTGATCGCCGCATGATTCCTGGTCGCAATTTAATATAGGGACCTGGTCGCGGGCCCAATCAATCCTCAAACTCTACTTCGTCCGCAATTCCCATCACTGTCTTGTCGGCTGCGTCCTTGTCTCCATCGACCTTCACAAGATCGCCCAGCGCCACTGCGGCGTAGAAGTCTTCGGCCGTGAGTGCCATATCGTCGGCGTCTTCCCAAGACGTAGAGCCGCTGGTGAGCAAAGTAAGCCCAAGGATTGTTACGCTTCCTGCCCCCTGATCAAAGGCTTCGATGAATCCTTGGACGCTCACCTCTTCAGCCTCGGACATGCGCTCAAGTCGGGTCGCCACCATGCCGCCATTGCCGTCTGCGTAGCCTCGGATTTCCAGGAAATCGCCCGCTGCCAGGTCGGCCAGGCCGAATGTATTCAGGTCCAGCAGCCGATCGTCGTAACGGGTTCCTGCGTTAACACTGACTGACACACCCAGCAGGGTAAGGGAGCCGCTTAGGTCATCAACATCCATTCCATCCTCGATTTCGGCGGCCAAGCGAAAATGATTGCCGCGGAACTCGACGATGTCGGCAATCAGCGTGCCATCGAGCATGGAGCCATGGATCTCGACCTTGGCGCCGTTTACTAGGGCCTCGGGGGAGTTCGGCACCAGGGCGGCACTCGAAGCATCCACCGGCTGATTCGAGACGCTGAAGTCTCCGATGTCCACGAAGTTTGCCACGATGCCCTCGAGCTCTACGTCACTCGCATCGTCGTCAAAGCCTGAGGTCTCGATCTCGATCTCGGTAGCCGTAATCGCGGAACCCGTTTCGATCACGCCTTCGACCTCCACGTAGAGCCCATCCGAGAGGCCGCCAGGTATGTCGCTGAGGTCAGTGTTCGTACCACTGGCGTCAAATGTAATCGTCATGGCGTCGATTTCGAACGTGTCGACGCTGTCAAAGTTCGTGACAATACCCTTGATCTCGACTTCAGTGCTGCCCAGGCGAAGCACGCCTTTGTCCTCAATGTGCGTCGCGATGAGGACGCCGAGGTCGTTCATGAAGCCGCTGATCTCGATTACGTCATCGACAGCAAGAGTGTCAAAGTTAAAGCTCGGATTGTCTTCATCGAAGACCGTGAGACCGCGCTCCACGAGGATGGTCTGCCCGAATACATCGAGCTCAAGCATCCGTCCATCATTCCCGATCTCAGTAATCGCGGCCACGGGACCTTCTGCGGCATCGTCATAGTTGACTGACGTAGCGTTGCCGGTAGTGCCGTCGTCGCTGAGCTCGCCTGAAATCGTGACTACCATTCCAATTTCGAGTGCTGACTCGAGAGCCGCCGCCTCGTCCATTTCGATGGTCGCGAGATCGACCTCCCACTCGACCCCGTTGACGAAGATGCTGCCAAAGCCCGTAATGATTCCCTGGGCCGAAGAAGTTTGACTGGCGAGATCGCTATCGGGGGCACTGTTGTCTTGGCCGCAGGCAACGGCCATCAGAAGAACCGGAAGGATGAGAAGGATGGGGGGACGCATTGTCTTACTCCTTTAAATATCGCTCGGACGGCTTTCGCCGCTCTAGTAATGTTTGGGAATTTTTCCCAAAATCATTGTCTACTCATCGGCTCCTTGTCGATGCACTGAAGAGAAAAATGCCATCCTTAGCCCTCCCCACGGGTCGGCGCGTACATGCCTGCGAGTCACGCCCACAAACCGGCTTATGCCGGCAAAGACTGCGAGATCCCCCGCGCGTACCTCAGCCCCGTGATCAACGACAATTACTTCTGCCGCCCAACGACAACTAAAACTGCCGGTTTGTCTTTGTAGTTGTCGCTGCCTCAC
>DUCN01000117.1 GCA_012959805.1 Myxococcales bacterium
CTTCCATTCGCAATAGGCCTTCGCTTGATGCCAGTTCACACAGTTGATCGGGTGATCCGTGCGATTTGATTTATCCCAGTTGCAGCTCTTGGCGAACAAGAGTTGCGGCTTGCCGCTAAGGAACGGAATTTCCAGTCCAGCGTCTGAGCACGCAGCGGCATCTACGCAGCGACCGAATGCCTCGACCGTCACCTCGGTGCGGTCAATCACAAATGCCGGCAGGGTTTTTGTCCCCCCCGGCAGCTCGTCTCTGTCGCATTCCTGGTCAAATTTCTGGTTGCAGCCGTACCAGAACTCACCCGCCGGAACGGCAACCATCTGGAGTCGTAGAAGTCGGTCCTTCTCTTCTGCCTGCTCTGTTCGTTGTTTGGCGAGTCGGGCAGCCCGTTGACGTTCTGCTTCTAGTCGAGCGGCCTCTTGTCGTTCTTGCTCCGCTTGAGCGGCCAGGCCACGACGTTCTTCTTCGAGTCGAGCGGCCTTTTGTCGTTCTTGCTCCGCTCGAGCGGCCAGGCCACGACGTTCTGCTTCTAGACGTTTCGCCGCTTCTTCCGGAGTCAACACGAGCGCGATTTGCAGGGTTTCAGTGGCTTCCGATTTTGTGGTCAGGCTCGTCTCGAAGGGCAGGTACCCCTCCTTCTCGACCCGCAAGACATGTTCTCCCGCGATCAACTCGATGGGCGTCGAGTCCGTTATGCTCAGGACCTTGCCATCGACCATGACCCGATCGACAGAAACATTAGACTGAATCAACAGGTAGCCCGGCATGGGCGGGGTGTCTTTTTCTGGGACAACCGTTTTGGCCTCGATGGCGGGTGCCGTCTCTTCGGCGGGGAGCGGGACATTTGAGGGAGAGGCTGACGTTGTTTCCGGCGCTCGGGTGTTCTCGATGTTTGGCGTATTCTGCCCAGCCCTTTGCGATGTCTCTGAGAAAGTGGGCGGCTGTTCCCCAGTCAGGTTGGTCAGGAAAAACACTGCGGCAACCGCAGAGAGCAAGCCGAGGGCGGCAAGCGTTGCTGGCCATCGTCTTCGGCGACGCGCAGGCGAAGAGGGATCAGCAACAGCCTTGCTCGCGATGATTTGCGTCTCGGCGAGTTCTGGAGCCGCTCCGTTAAACATTGCGGTAAACTGCGCGCAGCTCGCGAAGCGATCATCGGGATCAATGGCCAAGCCTGTCGCCAGCGCCGCGACCGAATCGTTGGGGAGACCGTCTACGAGCTCCGAAGCCAATTTCGGAGTGATCGTTGCCTTATCGACTAGCAATCTCTCGTTCGTCGTGGCGTCATGAGGCAGTTGACCCGTCAACGAGTAGTAGACCACCGCCGCAAGGCTGTATTGATCCCCGGCGGGGCTGAACTTTCGATCGATGTATTCGGGGGGCACATACCGGGGCGAGCCAATGAACATGCCCGTTGCGGTAAGGTCGCTTGACGACGATGCGGCTTCGGTGATCGCCTTCGAGATTCCAAAATCCGAAAGGTAAGCGTGACCTCGACGATCGAAGAGAATGTTGTCCGGTTTGATATCGCGATGCAGTACGCCGTCCTCGTGAATCGAGTCGAGCGTTTTGGAGACTGGCATCAGCCACTTGTTGATCTCGTCGACTGTCTGTCGATTCCCGCTCTCGGCCAATCGGTCGGCGAGAGATCCCCCTGCCAGGTACTGCAGCACCGCAAACGGAAGTCCATCGTGATCGCCAGTCTCGTAAACTGAAACCACGCCGGGATGATCGAGCGAAATCATAAACTGGATTTCGGCTTCAAATCGTTCGCGAAAGCCTGCCTGGAGCATCAGATTCGGGTGTGGAAACTTGATCACGACCTCTCGTTGTGGATTCGTCTGCGCGCAGAGGTAAACTGTCCCCATCCCACCAGCGCCGAGCACCCGGATG
>DUCN01000118.1 GCA_012959805.1 Myxococcales bacterium
CCGCATCCACGCGTCGATAGATCACGCATGTTCCATCGTCGAAAATGTCGATTGAGTCTTTGTAGAACGTCTTCTCAGCCACTTGTGAACCCCCAATCGTCGAGGAGATCGAACTGCACAGAGAGCCACCCAGAAGCCGTTTTCACCGCTTGATCCACAATGAAGACTGTGAACGAATTGTGAGCCCTGAGCCGATTCGCGAGAACTGCCATCTCCGAAAAACCCTTTTAGAATCAGCCCTATGATACAAAACTGTGAATGTTTTGTGAATAGAAAAACCCAAAGAAAAACCCCGCTCACGTCCGACTAGAACCATGAGCGGGGTTTAAATTACCCTTATATTTCAGCTACTTAGAGCGATTCAGCTCTCATTTCGAGAGTGCCGAAGCACCGTTGTATCTCAGCGCTTCGAGAACTGGAAGCGCGCGCGAGCGCCCTTCTGTCCGTACTTCTTGCGCTCCTTCTTTCGGGGGTCGCGAGTCAGGAAGCCGGCCTTCTTGAGCGTGGCTCGCTGTGCGCCGTCGAGTTTCTCGATGGCCCGTGAAATCCCGTGTCGAAGCGCGCCAGCCTGGCCCGCAACGCCGCCGCCATTGAGCGTGGCGTCGATGTCGTAGCGGCCGAGAGTCTCAGTCTTGTCAAAGGGCGTGCGAATCATGATCTGCAGCGCTTCGCGCGGAAAGTACTCGTCCATGCTGCGGCCGTTGACTCGGATTTCGCCTGAGCCGAGGGTCATTCGGACCCGGGCGACCGCACTTTTCCGCTTACCAGTCGCTTGGGTAACAGATGATTGGGTGACCTCAGACAAGGGGCAGCTCCTCTGGCTTTTGCGATGAATGGGGATGATCGGGGCCAGCATAGACGCGCAACTTAGAGAGCATCTGTCGTCCCAGAGTATTTCGGGGAAGCATGCCGCGAACGGCGCCGCGGACGACACGATCCGAATGCGCTGATTCGAGCAGCTTCCCGATCGTGATGGACTTGATTCCGCCCTGGTATCCAGAATGGCGGTAATAGGTCTTCTGTTCGCGCTTGCGACCGCTGAGCGCGACCTTTTCAGCATTCACAACGATCACATGATCGCCAACATCCGAATGCAGCGTGAACTCTGGCTTGTGCTTACCACGCAGGATTGTCGCGATTCGTGTCGCGAGTCGTCCCAGAATTAGATCTTCGGCATCCACGACATACCAGCGGTGTTCCACCTGGTCGGTACTGACACTGCGTGTCGCGGCAAAGGCTCGATTGGCCATCTCGAGTAGTTTACTCCCGTTTCATGCTCGATCGCTTCGTCGACCCTGATCGTTTGCCTTACTTCAGGCAGTCATGGTCTCGCGATCGCGTGTAATTATCATTTGGTCGTCGTCCTGAGCGCTCATCCAAAAGTCCGTGCTTCAGAATCTGCGTATACGACGTCTTCAATCTCGAAGGGGGCCTTCGGGACCGCGATTGTTTACCCGACGGGACTGCTCTCGTCAACCGAGGAGCCCCGAGAGATCGATTTTGGCGAAATTTGTTGGCTGCTCAACCAATCGTCCTGAACCGAAATGAGAGCCAAGCCCCGGGCCGGCGCCGTCGGACCCGCTTCGCCCCGGTCCCGCGAAGCCAGAATCGCAGCGGCCCGATCCACTTCCCAGCGACCTCGTCCGATCTCGATCAGCGTCCCCGCCAGATTGCGCACCATATGCCGGAGAAAGCCCCCTCCTTCGACATCGATGAGGATCTCATCGCCAGGTTGCCCAGAAACCCGAAGGTCGGTGACAGTCCTGATCGTCGTCTTGACCGACGATCCGGCACCCGCCATCGAGGCAAAATCGTGCTTCCCCACGAAGCATCGAGCGGCCTCACGCATCCGCTCGACCGAGAGGGAATCCCGCAACCAAAGAAACCGATCCGCTCGGAGCGGGGATCGCCTCGCCCCGTTCCAGATCTGGTAGCGATAATGCTTGTGCCGAGCGGCGCGCAGAGCATCCCAATCTTCGGGCACCTCATCGCTGGTACAGATCGCAACGTCCTGGGGAAGCCGGCCATTGAGAGCCCGAGCGAGTGCCGCCGCCGACATCGCGGTGGTGACACGGACGCTGGCGACCTGTCCGAAGGCGTGGACACCTGCGTCTGTGCGGCCGGCCCCTCGAACTTTGGCCGGGTATCCGGTGACGGATTCGACGGCCTCGGTGAGGACTCCTTGGATCGTCCGGGCCGCACGCTCGCCGGCCTGAATCTGCCAACCTTCAAAATCCCGCCCGTTGTACTCGACGACGAGCCGAAAGGTGTGATTCCGCGGAGACTGGCCCTCGGAGGCGTCGCTCACGGCAGACCGAGTCGGCGGCGCGCCAGATTCAACACCTGTTCACTGGTCAAGCGAATCGGGTCATAGGCGAGCCAGAGTCGCCAGCCCTCCCCAACCGGTTGTGACGCGTCGGCTTCGATCCGGCCGATCAGGATCTCGTCGACTCCGATCGCATCGCGCAGCGTCGGGCCGATCGGCGCTTCCACCGCTTCGTCCACCGACGCCAATCCTCGAGAACCAAATCCATCTTGCATCAGCGTCACGCCATCGATGGCCGCCAGCCGCGCTTCGACCGCCTCGCGTGCAAGCGGTGCCGAAAGCGTAAGCGAAAGCGATGAACCCTCTCCCACGAAGGTCGGTACCTGAACGCTCGCCAGATCAACCGAAAGCCCCGAGCCAAAGAGGCGCTGAAGCTCCCCGCGCACACGATCCGAATCGATCCCTCCGCCCGGAACGACATCGAAGGCCACGAACTGACCGGCCGGCCCCGCCTCCGGAACGTCGGACTGGTTAAAGAGCGCGATCGACTCGCCGGATAGTGCGGCCACGCCTTTTTGTCCGAGCGCGGATGAGCTGCATAACACAGTGCCTACGACACGCGAGACCGAAAGCGCCTCGAGGACAGTGGCCCAAGCGAGGGTCGTTCCCGCTGGCACACCGAGTAGCGGTGCCGTTTTGATCGCGGCCTCTGCGTCCCCGTCTGTGGTGGATTGCGACATCGAGATTGGCGCGGGCATGCGAACGTCTTGATCAGCGAGTGCCCCCGAACAATCGATACAGGGTACCTCTGCGCGCAACGCCTCACGCACGACCTCGAGTGCCTCGGATCGCGGCGTGCATATGAACACGAAATCGCGGCCCTTCAGCGTGGGCCACTCGCTTGTCACGTCGAGCATCTCGCCCCGAAACTCGAACTCACTCCCGGCCGAATCGCTTGAAGCCACGCCGATCAACTCAAAGATCGGCCAATTACTCTCGGCCAGTTTTTCGATCAACTGTTGGCCGAGATTTCCGGTCGCACCGAATACGACCAGCCTCTTTGGCTGAATGTCACTCATAACTCAGAACTCCCAATTCGACTTCTGGTGATCGCCTAGGCACGCTCGAGTTCCTCCAGGACGAGTTCACCCATCCGTCGGCAGCCGACCGTCTCGCGCAATTCGCCCGGCAGCAGCAGATCTCCGCTTCGATGCCCGGCCGCGAGGACGGCGGAAACCGCATCGCGAATCGCAGCCGCCGCGTCCTTTGCTTCGAATGTCGTTTCGAGCAGCATGGCCGTACTCAGAATCGCTGCCAGGGGATTCGCGACGTCCTTGCCCGCAATGTCGGGGGCCGATCCATGTACCGGTTCGAAAAGCCCAAAGCCACCGGTCGCAAGACTCGCGGACGGCAGCATCCCAAGCGAACCCGTGATCATCGCCGCTTCGTCCGAAAGGATATCTCCAAAGAGATTGCCGGTGACGATGACGTCGAAGCGCTTGGGCTCTTGCACGAGCAACATCGCGCAGGAGTCGACCAACTGGTGTGCCAATTCTACGTCCGGATAGTCCGCGGCCACCTCGTCGACCACTTCGACCCAGAGTTGCGAGACGTCCAACACATTCGCCTTGTGCACATGGGTCACGTGGTTGCGACGCAGCCTTGCCTGCTCGAAGGCAACTCGCGCAATCCGCTCGATTTCATGCTCGGCATAGAACATGCCGTTAACCGCCGTGCGATTACCCTTCTCGCCTTGGCGGCCTCGAGGTTCCCCGAAGTAGATCCCGCCGGTCAGCTCACGCACAACAAGAAGATCCACCCCCTCGACGATCTCCGGGCGCAGCGCCGACGCGTTCACCAGCGCAGGCAGAACCGAGGCCGGACGCAAATTCGCAAAGAGTCCAAGCGCCTTTCGAATCCCCAGCAGCCCTCTCTCGGGGCGCACGTCGACAGGCATATCATCCCACTTGGGTCCACCGACGGCGCCTAACAAAACTGCGCGGCTCCCTCGACACGCTTCAATCACTTCGTCGCGCAGCGGCGTGCCATGCGCATCGATCGACGCACCGCCAATCAACTCTTCCTGAAACTCGAATTCGAGTCCTGCCTGTTTTCCCGCCGCAACCAGGCAAAGACGTGCCTGCTCAGTAACCTCCGGGCCAATTCCATCTCCCGGCAACAATACGATTCGTTCTGTCAAAGTCTTCTCTTCCAATTAATGGGGTTAATTTCGGTTCGGGTCCGAGTCTGCGGTCATTGCATCATGACGTGAGTGATGCGCGAAACGCGTGTCGTGCGCCTTTCCGACGACCGGATTTTAGGCGCTAGATACCGCGTGGCGCGTCCACATCGCGCCTCTTCTTATGCCACTCGAGCTTGTTCAGCGCGTTCACATAAGCTTTCGCGCTCGCCACCATCACATCCTCGTGAACACCGTTTCCAATCACGCGTCGTCCATCTTCCTCGATCGTCACCGAGACTTCGCCCTGGGCGTCGAGGCCCGCGGTGACGGCGTGAACCTGATATTGGATGAGTTCGCTGCTGGTTTTCAAAAGCTCGCTGATGGCACGAAAAATAGCATCCACAGGGCCCACGCCCGTTGCCGCTTGCTCGAGCGACACGCCGTCTAGTCCGAGTCGAACCAGCGCGTTGGGCGCCCGCCCACTGCCGCAAGTCAACGTCAGGGACTCGAAGCTGAAGCGGTCTTCGATCGTATGGACGGAGTCTGAAACGATCGCCTCGAGGTCTTCGTTGTAGATGACCTTTTTTGCGTCCGCGAGACTTTTAAAGCGACGAAAAGCGCGCTCGAAGTCTTCCCCTTCGACCTTCAATCCAAGCTCAATGAGTCGGTCGCTAAACGCATGGCGTCCCGAGTGTTTCCCGAGCACGAGTTCGTTCGAAGCCCGTCCGATGGACTCCGGCGTCATGATCTCGTAGGTAATCGCTGCCTTCAGCACGCCGTCCTGATGGATCCCCGCCTCATGGGCGAAGGCGTTGTCCCCGACGATGGCCTTGTTCGGCTGAACCTGAACGCCGGTGATGGAGGAGAGCAGTCGGCTCGTGGGATAGATCTCCTGGGTCGTGATTCCGGTCTTGAGGCCTCCGAATTCATCGCTGCGAACCGAAAGCGCCATAACCACTTCTTCGAGAGAGGTATTGCCGGCGCGTTCCCCGATGCCGTTGATCGTGCACTCGACCTGCCGCGCACCGGCGCGGATCGCGGAGAGACTATTGGCGACGGCGAGACCGAGATCGTCATGACAATGAATCGAAAAGATCGCGTCCTCAGCACCGGTCACCCGGCCGCTCAGATAATCGATCAGCGCACCATATTCCTTCGGTGTCGTGTAGCCCACTGTATCCGGAACGTTCAGCGTGCTTGCCCCCGCGGCAATTGCGGCGTCGAAGACCTGGACCAGGTAATCGCGATCCGAACGCGTTGCGTCCTCGGCGGAGAACTCGACATCGTCGACGTAGGTCCTGGCCAGACGGACCGCGCGATCGACCTCTTCGAGGACTTGCTCACGACTCATGCGGAGTTTGTGTTCGAGATGGATATCGCTGGTCGCAATGAAGACATGGATGCGAGGCTTCTTGGCCGACTCGACCGCCTGCCCGGCTCGTTCGACATCGAGATTTCCAGTGCGTGCCAAACCGCAAATGATCGTTTCCGAGAGTTCCTTTGAAATCGCGCGGACCGAATCGAAATCGCCGTCACTGGCAATCGGGAAGCCCGCTTCGATGACGTCGACACCAAGCCGTTCGAGTTGCCGCGCCAGGGTCAGCTTCTCATGCAGGTTCATGCTGCAACCCGGCGACTGTTCGCCGTCGCGAAGCGTCGTATCAAAGACTCTGAGTCTCTGGCTACTCATCGATCTCGCTCCCCGCCCGACCCGATTTCATTCGCGCAGACAAATCGGATACGGATCCTACGTTCCCCTCGTGACGATCCGTTTCCGGATTCGCGACGGGCTGCGGCTTCGAAGGCTGCGCACCAGCCGCCGTACTCGCGTCGGACGTGGCCTCCGCCGCTTCGTCGACAGGAAGAAGTGAACGGCCGGTTCGTCGCCGCCACAGATATCCGGCGGGACCGGAGACGACGTAAGCCAGGCCAACGAGGAAGAAATTCAGTTCCGGCTCCATGATCAAAACGATCGAGATCACGACGGGAATGACGGTGGCGGAATAGCTCTGCCCAAAGCGCAGATTCTTGAAACTGTGATACGGAACCGGGCTCACCATCATCAGCCCGAGAAACATCACGCCGATCGCTGGCAAGATCGGGGGTAACCCCAACCCGATTTCCGGGCCAACGAGAAAATTCTTGAACCAGACAGCGGACACGATCATGCCCGCACCCGCCGGCGTCGGCAGCCCGTCGAAGCGACCTTGATATCGACCCGACGAAACGTTGAAGCGCGCCAATCGGAGTGAAGCACAGGCCGTATAGGAGAAGGTCATCACCCAGCCAGCCCAGCCGAGACTCGAGATTTCGCCCGCGTGAAAGGCCAGCATTGCGGGCGCCACACCGAAGGAGACCGTGTCGGCAATCGAGTCGTATTCAGCACCGAAGCGGCTGACATTGCCGGTCATTCGGGCCGCACGACCGTCGAGAATATCGAAGACCGCTGCGACAAAAATCGCATATGAAGCGGTCACTACATCACCACCGCTCGCTTTGATGATGGCGTAGAAACCGGCTGCCAGATTGGCCGTCGTGAGCAACTGCGGTAGCAATGAGGCGAATCCGACGCGATCCCGATTGGAACGCCTGCGACGTCTGCGGCGGCGGCTATGCCTGGATTCATCGGGTTCGTCGTCGAACTCTCGCGAAGACTCCTCTCCAATCAGGGACATCGCCACTCCCCGGCCACTCCCCAAAGGAGCCGGCCTTCTGGATCCTCGAATGCTTTACACAAGCTCAAGTTAGTTTTTCGACCGATCGACCAATTGTTTCTCGGACAGCCACGGCATCAGTCCGCGCAATCGAGCACCGACTTCTTCCAGCTGATGTTCGGCGGCCGCACGGCGCTTCGCATGCATACCGACGTTTCCGCTTTGATTCTCGAGGATGAAACGGCGCGCGAAATCGCCGCTCTGGATATCCTCCAAGACGTCCTTCATGCGCGCCTTGACACTGGCATCGATCACGCGAGGACCGCTCACGAAATCGCCGTACTCCGCAGTATTCGAAACCGAGTACCGCATGTTCGCGATCCCGCCTTCGTAGATCAGATCGATGATGAGTTTCGTTTCATGGATACATTCGAAATACGCCATCTCCGGCGCATAACCTGCCTCGACCAGGGTTTCGAATCCCGCTTGCATGAGCGAAGTCAGCCCGCCACAGAGCACAGCCTGCTCACCGAAGAGATCCGTCTCGGTCTCTTCGCGGAAGGTCGTCTCGATGATGCCGGCTCGTCCACCGCCGATCGCCGAAGCGTACGCGAGTGCGATTTGAAACGAGTCGCCGCTGGGATCCTGATGCACCGCAACGAGACATGGAACGCCGCGGCCCTGTTCATAATGGTCGCGCACGGTATGGCCTGGGCCCTTGGGCGCAATCATGATCACATTCAGATCCGCCGGCGCAATGATCGCTTGAAAATGGAAGTTGAAGCCATGGGCAACTGCGAGGTAATTGCCGGGCTCGAGATTCGGAGCCACTTCGTCACGATAAATCGACGAGGCCAATTCATCCGGCACGGTCAGCATGATGAGATCGGATTCACGCGTCGCATCGGCCACCGTCGCGACCTCGAGGCCCGCTGCCTCGACCTTGCTCCAACTCGAGGAGTCCTTGCGCAAGCCCACCACAACTTTGACGCCCGAGGCGTGAAGGTTCTGAGCATGGGCATGTCCCTGACTGCCGTAGCCGATGACCGCGACCTTCTTGGACTGGAGTCGTCCGAGGTCCGCGTCTTTGTCGTAATAGATATTCAGTGCCATGAGAATGTCCTGATCCTTTGAATGGGCCGATTGGGCCGTCCGAGAATTGGGCTCGCGAGCGGCCAAGCCGCTCGAACCCGAGTAGGCGGGGCCGAGGGGACCCTGGTTCGTTATGAGGCAAATTGGAGCTGCGTTCAAATAGTCTGAATCGTATCGGTCGTGCCGGAATCTTCGGACGGAGCGTTTCTTGGCCGTCGTCCCCGTCTTTCACCGACGCTTAGCGTCTCTACTATCGTTGTTCTAGCCGCTCCTCAAGCCTTGTCGCCAGCCCCATTATTCATTCGAGAAGCAGCGCTAACTGCGCGAGATTACGCGACCTTTTCGCTGCGCGCCAGAGTTCGGCCGACTTCGCTCCGACCGGATCGGAGTCCGGTCCGCGCTCCCATCGCAGCAAGAGTCCTAGCGCGTTCGCAAACGGCAGGAGACGATGTCACGCCTCCTCGGACGGGGATTCCGAATCGAGGTGCGCGACTTCACCGGTTTCGACCGGCGCCCCGAGCCGTTTCGCTTCGGCTTCGGCTCGCCGCACATATCGCGCCTCGAGGTCGGACACGGCAATCCCCTGGCCCAGCGAAAGCCGGCGCGCCGCCAGGCGCCCTACGGCGTCTGCACGCGGTCTCGCCCTCTTGCCCTGAACGATGAACCCCGGCGGTCTTCCGGCCTCTTCACACGTCCGACGCCAACTCTGCGTGTCCGGAGTCGTCATCCAGACCCCGCAAGCACAACCCTCGATTAGTTTCGCCGCCGAATAGAGTCCCTCGGGCAGTGCCTCGATCGGCAATCCGCCGGGTTCCTCGGCCCTCGACCAGCCGCCCGCGTACCACTCATCCCGCCTTGCATCGAGCAGCGCAACAACTTCGTGGACGCCCTCCGCTTGGATACCCACCGAAGCGTTCTCAATTTCTTTGGCCCCTTCGAGTTCGGCCCCTTCGAGAATCGAAAACGCCATCGCTTCGAGGGTCGAGACGCCGATGGCGCTGATCTCGCGTCCGAGCGCCAACCCCTTCACAGTCGCCAGTCCGATTCGAAGGCCGGTAAAGGATCCCGGCCCGGTGGCGATTCCGATCGCGTCGAGGTCATCGAGACCGACGTCCGTCCGGGTTAGAAGCGCATCAATGCCGGGCAGCAGGGCCGACGCATGCTGGCGACTCTGCTCGAATACTTCGAAGGCAATCACTTCTTCATCCGACAGAAGCGCAAGGGAAAGCCAATCCGTCGATGATTCAATCGCAAGTAGGGTTCGTGCCATCGGGGACCTTCGTACACGCGGGAATCCGCGTGTGTTGGGGGACGATCCAGACAACGGCTCGAGATTATTGGCTGCCGTTCGAAAGCCAGCTCACGAACTTAAGCCAGGTCGGCGTCAGGTCGTTCCAAAATGCCCGACCCATCAACAGCAATAACATGCCGAAACCGATCGAGCTCGCGATCTCGCGAGAGCGCATCGAGAGTGGCGAGCGCTTGACCCCTTCGATCGCGTAGATCATAGCTTGTCCACCGTCGAGAATTGGAATCGGCAGGAGATTCAGGATGCCGAGGTTGATGCTGATCAACATCATCATCGACAGATAGTCGAGCCAGCCGCGATCCAGCGACTTGCGCGCGATACGTGCGATGCCAATCGGGCCGGAGAGCTTGTCCGTGCCGACTTCACCGGTGAATAATTTGCCCAGTCCCTGTAGATATTCCGTCGTCATCTGCCAACTCATCCAGGCAGCGCGGGGAATTGATTCGAGGGGACTACGAACCTGCTGGACGGATCGAACGCCAGGTAGAGAAGTGATCGCTGCTGCCAAGCCGATCTGATAGACCTTCTCCTCCATCCCCTCGATTTCGTAGGGGCCTGCGACCGTCTCTTCCCGGGCCCGCAGTCGAAGGGTCTGGACCTGACCCGCCCGGGAGTAGGTCAGCTCGAGTTCTCGTCCGCCACTGGTCTGCACCAGCGAAACAAAACTCGCAAAACTCCCAACCGGCTTTCCGTCGACAGACAAGACGAGATCGTTCGGCTGTAATCCAGCGATCGCCGCCGGCCGATCCTCGGTGACATAGGCGACTAGGATCGTGGCCGGCAGGAGTCCGAGAGCATCCAGGCTGGCGCTCGTCGGCAGCGAAAGCGTTATTTCTTCGAAGACCGGCTCGGCCGCCTCATCGCCTAGCTGCCCTCGATCTGCCGACGGAGGCTCGGATTCGATTCCCGGCACTCCGGCCAACTCTCGCTGCACGCGCCACTGCACCTGGGCTCGGCCCGCGCGGCGCGCCTCGGCGGAAGCCGACGTCTGAGCGTCAGCCAACATCTGCCAATCCTCGATCTCTGCATCATCGACCGCCACGATCAGGTCGCCCGATCGAAGTCCTGCCCGTGCCGCCAGACTCTGCTCTTCGGGAACGCCGACGACCGCGGCCAATCGCCGATGCGCGACGCCAATCCAGCCTTGATCGACAACGGAACCGAAGCGGTCACGTGAGGTCTGCGCGATAACCGGGACCTCCACGTCGCGGCGCTCGCCGTCGCGCTCGATCTCCATCGTGACGCTGTCGCCGGCTTCGAGACTCTCGATGGGTACCAGGACTTCATCCCACCATTCAACATCTTGGCCATCGAGGGAAAGGATCCGATCTCCGACCTGGAGTCCCGCGTGCGCCGCCGGTGAGTTCGCCTCGACCATGCCCACCACGGCGTTCGGCCGAGGTAGTCCAACCCACAGAATCCCCATCAGACAGATCATTGGCAGCAGCAGATTCATCGCCGGCCCAGCGAAGACGATCGACAGTTTCTTCCAGACCGGCTGCGCCTCGAGGTACTCGTCGGGTCGCACGTCATCGGGAATCGCCGGCGAGGAATTCTCGTCCCCTGGCATCGGCTCGCCCC
>DUCN01000119.1 GCA_012959805.1 Myxococcales bacterium
CCACATACAACGCTGATTCTTATGCGGGCCAGTGGCTACCTAGATTGTCAATAACTTCCTTGGGCCACCAACTGCGTTGATGTCCGCCATAATAAAGGCCCCCGACGGCCGCCAGTCCTCTCTCAAGAGCCCTAGTGTCCGCTCTTTGACCTGTGGCGGACATGGCCCAGGATGCAGAATGGGCCTTTGAAAGTACTATCCGCCATTTCTCCTCCATCTCTATGCGGATGCTCAAGATGGAGAAACTGTCGGTCGCTTCTAGCCCTCGGCCAGCGTGAGTAGGTTGACGCGTTGTCTCTTTCTCGTGTAGACGAAGTCGAGGATGCCGTTCAGTTGAAACGCAACGATCTCCGTCGGGTTCCAGGCCTCGATGTTAGTGCGCTGGATTTGCAGCGGATTGCTTCCCTGACGCACCGGGAGGTTGTTCGTCATGAAGCTCAAGCGATAGCCTGCGTGTCGAATGACCGCGGCGGCACTGCTGCTGTAGGACCATTCCTCGCCACCAACCCAGCAGAAGGCATCCACCTCGTGTTCAAGTTGTGCCTCGAGTCGGAGCTTGGAGTCGATGATCTCGGCGTTCGAGTTCCTTTTTTCTGAGTTTGGACTCGAGGCGTACGTGATGCCGTGTATGACTTCCGATCACGTGACCACGGGTATCCAAATCGCGCACTTCATCCGAACTGAGAGCGATGCGATCGCCCAGATAATCGTCTCCAAAAGGTTCGATCGCATGTTCGTTGGCAAATGTCCACTGCTCAGCGTCCGGTGTATCTACGAATTGACTCGGGACGAAGAACCAGCCGGTGAAGCCGTACTTCTCGAGCAGGGGGGCGACATGGGCTGCATGCGAGCGGAGACCGTCATCGAAGGTCATCAGCAGACCCGGGCGATCGATTTCCCAACGACCCTCAAGCAGCGCGTTGAGTTTTAGGCGGTCCATATCGACGTAGTGCTTTTGATAGTACTTGAGCTGGTCTTCGAAGCGATCGAGCATCGTCGAAGAGATATCGTGATAGTTGACGGCTCGGGCGTGGCGGCCAATGGAGGAGCTTCTCACTGTCGTGAGCACAGGTTGATCCGTGTTTTCGCAAAAATTTTGGCGAGCAATACTTTTTCGGGCTCAATTCCTGCGACATTACCTGCCTACGACACTGACACGAGTGCATCAGCCGCTAGTGCATGACGTAGACGAAGGGATTCACTTCCTCGTCGGTCTGAGCCGACGGTCGAAGCTCGTCGGCGAGTTCCATCATATTCGGAACGATTTCAGCGAGTTCACTGAGCCCCTCGGCTTCAAGTCGGGCTTGCAAGTGATCTGCTAGCGCGGCCGGAGACAACTCGCTCAATTCGGGGACGTCGGAGGGCGGTTTGCTCCAACTGGAGCCGGAAGTCGCCGTGTCGAGTAACTCGGCACCCCGCCTCTTTAGCTGCTTTGCGGCGGGAAGCAGCAGATCGCTCCAAAACTTGGCCAGCTTCTTGTCGTTCTGGGTCGCCTTCTTGTCAGTCGAGCTCATATTCCACCTTCCACGAATCGTCTTCAGGAACTTCCGGCTGCTCTTCCTTAAGAAGAATGCAGTCCTCCAGGATCAAGGCATCCATCTCGGTGCGCATGAAGCAGCGGTATGAATCCTCAGGAGTGCAGACGATCGGCTCGCCGCGCACGTTGAATGAGGTGTTCACGACCACGGCGATCCCCGTGCGCTTTTCGAACTGGGTGATTATCTTGAAGTAGAAGGGGTGGTCGTACTGATCGACCGACTGCACACGCGCGCTGTAGTCGACGTGGGTGATCGCGGGGATGTCACTTCGAGGCACCCGCACCATCTCGAGCAGATCATCGGACTCCATGTCCAGCTCGAAGGGCAGGCAGCGCTCTTTCTTGACGGGCGCGACCAGCAACATGTAGGGGCTGTCGGAATCGAGGTCGAAGAAGTCGGAGACGCGTTCTTTGAGTACGGATGGCGCGAAGGGGCGGAACGACTCGCGGTACTTGATCTTCAGGTTCATCACAGTCTGGGTCTCGACGTTTCTCGGGTCGCCGATGATGGTGCGGCCGCCGAGGGCACGAGGCCCAAACTCCATCCGTCCGTGCATCAGCCCGACGATCTTGCCTCCCGCCAAAAGCTCTGCCGCCTGCGACGCGAGTGCATCGAGGTCAGCGACGTGCTTGTAGGGGTAGCTGTGTCGATCGAGAAATGCGGTCACTTCGCCGGTCGCATAGCGTGGTCCCAGGTAGCTTCCCGATTGTCGATCTCGGCCTTTCGGGGCCTCCGGTCGAGCGCACCCGAATTTCTGATGCGCAGCCAACAGGGCTGCACCCAGTGCACCACCAGCGTCACCGGCTGCAGGCTGGATCCAGATGTCGTCGAAGACCCCTGCGCGCAAGAGTTTGCCGTTGGATACGCAGTTGAGTGCGACGCCGCCTGACAAACAGAGATTTACGCAGCCCGTCGATTCGCGAGCCCGTCGTACGAGGCCCAACATCGCCATTTCGGTCACCTGTTGGATCGAAGCGGCCAGATCCATCTCGCGGCGGCCGATGCGCGCTTCCGGGGTGCGCGGGGGCCCACCGAAAAGATCGTTGAAGCGGTCATTGGTCATGCGGTTGGAATCGACGAAGCCCAGATAGTCCATGTTGAGCCGAAAGGACCCGTCGTCGTCGAGTTGGATCAGGTGGTCGAGGATCAGATCGACGTACTTGGGGTTGCCATAGGGTGCCAGGCCCATCAGCTTGTATTCGCCCGAGTTGACCTTAAAGCCCGTGAAGTAGGTAAATGCGCTGTAGAGAAGCCCGAGGGAATGGGGATAACGAATCTCCTCGACCGCCTCAAGATTGTTTCCGCTGCCGCGATGGATGCTGGTGGTGGCCCACTCGCCGACGCCGTCTATGGTCAGTACCGCAGCCTCGTCGAAGGGAGAGGGATAGAAGGCGGAGGCCGCGTGGGAGGTGTGATGCTTGGCAAAGAGCACTGGCACGTCGGCCTTCAGCGCATCGCGCAGCATCTCTGAGATGAATGGCTTGACTCCGAGCAACGCTGGCCCGCTCTTGACCCAGATGTCGCTACCGCCATCGGCGCCGGCCACGATCGAGCGCAGTGCACGATCGAGTGTGAGCAGGCTGTTGTCGTAGAAGACCACAGCGTCGAGTTCATCGGCTTCGATGAACGCCTCTTCGAGGCAGTAGTTGATCGCACTCGTGGGCAATCGCGGGTCGTGCTTCTTGCGGCTGAAGCGCTCTTCTTGTGCGGCCGCGATGATGCGTCCGTCGGAGACGAGGGCGGCCGCAGAGTCGTGATAGAAGGCAGATACGCCGAGAACGTGCGAGGTCATGAAGCATCACTCGTGGACAGAGCCTTGCGGATGGCCGGAGCCAGGGATTCCGCCAGCGCTCGGTGTCCTGCAGGTGTGGGGTGAATGTCATTTTGGAAACGGAAAGCCCGTCTCTCTTTGGCAGAGTAGGAGAGAATATCATCCAGCGGGTCGTGGAGCATCGCGTCAGTCGAGTTGGCCAACTCAGCAAATCTGGCACGGTAAGCGTCTGACGAGGAAGACTCTTCGACGTGTTGGTACAACGGGATAGGGAACAGTATTACTGGATGCTTGATCTCAGCAATCCAGCGCTCGAGGATGGCTGACATCAAAATCCAGTGCGGGTTGTCCGGGGTCGTGTAGTCCGGGACGGGGTCGTATCCACTGACCCGCTGGATGAACTCCTTCGCCGTTGGCCCCAATTTGTTGACCGCCTCTCGGAGCCAAGGCATTCGTCCACCGGGATTGACCCGGTCGTCCGGCAACTCGTCCTTGCGTAGAGGTTCTTTGGGCACGGGGACCTGGTGCAGCACCAGCTTTCCCTGTTCAAGAGAATAGTAGGGCTTTCCGAGAAACTGCTCCTCGCCTCCCGGAGTCAGGTAGGGGCGAAACCGCGCGGCGACACGGCGGATGTTTTCGACCAGGACGCCGAGGACGACGAGGTCGCAGTCCATGTCGGCGGCAAACTCACGGTAGATCAAATACTGCTGGTCGGTACCGGAGCCGGACAGACCGAAGTTCCATACCTCTAGGTCGCCCACGATCTCTTCGAGTTGATCGCCGTAGCGCTTTTTGTTACTGACACCGTCTCCGGCGGTAAACGAGTCGCCAAAGAGGAGCACGCGTTTGCGCCCCGGTTGGCGTGCAGCATCGAATTCGTGGTCACAGCGGAAGCCGGTCTGGTTGGCGCGAATCAAATATCCACCGGCTTCGTGCTCCATGCGAGCCTTCAGTCCGGGAATGAAGCGGTAGCCAAACGCGGGGTGGTGTTCAAAGAGTTGGCGGTTCATTCCTTGATCTTGGCTCCAGGAATTCGTAGGAAGGCGTAGCCCGCTCGCTCATAGGCCGAGCTGATCTAAAGGCGTATCCTACCACCGTTTCGGTGCGATACCGCCAAACGCTGAGACTTCATATAGCGCCGCATTTCCGTGGCAGTCGTGGGAGCGCACCCCTGCGCCCCAAACTCGGCCGCAGGGGGTAGGCTGACCGTGTACCGCTCTGGAAATCACCGTCGACGGACCCCAGCCTGCCATCGAGAACCCCTGTGTCCGCTCTTTAACCTGTACCGGACATGGCCGAGGGTGTAGAATGGACCTTCAAAACGCCTATCCGTATCCGTCGAATGGGGATATGCAGAACTATCGCTTGCCCCTCGCCTACGATGGCCGCAAATTCATGGGCTGGCAGCGACACGGCGATCAGCGCACAGTGCAGGGCATCTTGGAGGCGTCGATCGAGTCCACGTTCGCCCAGCGCTTATCTGTCCAGGGCCCGTGGACGAAACCTCCAGGCGAACCCTAAGACACTACCAAGACCGAGCGGACGCCTTCTGGGAAGGCACCCGCGATCACGACGTTATGCACAACATCGAGTCCCGTGACGGGAAAACGCAGCTGTTTTTTGCCTATCCACTCTGAGATGTAGTCCGGAGGTGTGCGGGACTACTCTCTGATTGGCTCTACGCTACTGGGTCAACTGGCAGTGGGTGCGTTCTGGGTCCTGTTGGAGACCGATCTCATTTTGGCGCCGCGCTTCGACACTTCCCATGTCGAGGGAATTACGCTGGCACCCCTGCTGATGATATTCACGACGATGTCGCTAAGCATGGGTGTGGGTATGGCTCTGCAGCATCTCGAATCGCCACAGCTCGTCTATCTCGCGATCATGAACATTCGCACCTCGTGGCTCAGTCGCGAGATCGTGACCGCGAATCTGTGCGCCAAAATGGCCATGGCCTTTACGGGAGCGACCTGGCTCAAATTGCCCTCCATTCTGCGCGTTGGACTTGCCTGGCTGAGCGTGCTTGCCGGCGTCTCGTTCTTCTATTCGATGTCGCGGGTGTATCGGCTTCGAACGGCGCCGATCTGGGATACGACCTTTACGCCGATCTCCTTCTTCCTCGCCGCCGGATTCGTGGGAGCGGCGGTGTTGATCACCATGCTGGTGCAATCCAGCTATGGCCCCATTCCCTGTTTCCTGGGCTTTGTGATCATCTTGACGGCTGAGGTGCTGGACCTCTACATCTTCTCCGAGGTCCGCGAAGTCAGTCGTCTGCAATTTCGGCCCGCATCCTTTGCGGGGCAGGGCGCATCGCGCCGGCCTATTCGATCAGACGGCAACTTTCATCGCGCACGACGCGGGTGGCCACATTCTCTAGGCGCACGTTCTTGAGGCTCGCCACGCTGGGGCCGAAGGTTGGCTTCTTGATGTAGAGAGCGATGCCCACTTCGAGATTTCGAAAATGACTGTCCATGATGGAGGCGTTGGAGAGATCCTTGACCGCGACTCCCGTGTAGCAGTTCGTCACTTCGAGGTTGCTGATCTCGCAAGTGGTTCGTTCGCCGACGCTGATGCCCTTGTCCGCACACCGAGTGACGCTATTGCCGTCGACCTGAAGTTTCGAGCCACTGAAATCCAGGCCATCGCCCCCCGAGTCGAAGATTTGGTTGTCCACGATTCGGCCATTACAAAAATCGCAATCCAGCATGTCGTCCGCTGAATTCTCGAATAGGTTCCCAATCAGTTCGACGTCGGAGTATTTCAAATTGATGCCATCGATGGCTCGTCCATTGCGAAACGTGCTTTCTTCGATTCGAACGAGACCGCCGTGTACGGCCAGCGAACCGCTGAAGATCGTTCGGTCGTTCTCAGCCCCGGTTCCGCCATCGAAATTCGTATGGGCGATGTGGACGCGGCGTGGTTCTGTCGGGGTTCCCTGAACCGCGATGGCGCCCCAGTCGGCGCCGTTCTTGCCAAAAATCGCAATTGGGGCGACTGCTGTGCCGACGCTCGTGAAGTCGCCGGAGATCAGCAGTGAAGCTCCCTCGCCCATAGCGAGGGAGAGCCCGGGTGCAAATACGACGTGAAATCGGCGAGGGATTTCGATCACTTCTTCGAGGGTGACCGAGCCCGGACCGAAGACGATGCGGCTGGCTTCACGCTGCACGCCTGCGAGTTCGAATACGAAGGGTTCCGGCGTGGGCGGAATGTCCGGGGTGGGTCGCGCGCCACTCCCCGCTTCGACTCGAACGTTGCCCTCTGCGAGCGGATCGCCCGTGACGCCATTGCTCGCCACCACGCCTACGAGTCGCGCAGCGGGTGGGGCGACTACGCGCAGGCGGAGACGGCCCGGCTGCGCATTCCACACCCCGTCCAAAGTATTGAGTGGGCCGTCGAGCGCCGTCTGGAACCGACCTTCGTCCCGTTCCCAGATGAGTGCGGCGAGAGTGAGAAACGCTTTGCCGTGGTTGGTCCATTCGATGACCGGCACGCCGTCGTCAGCGCCCCAAACTGTCATTCGCAGATCGTGCTGGCGAAAGAGTCGCCACAAGAATTCTCCGTTGACGTCGAGTGCTCTCAGGTAATTGGCGTGCAATTCGCGATCATTCTCGATTCCGAGTTTCCGCGTATCGGCGATCAGTGCCGGTTCGAGTTTGGCATAGAGCTCTTCCGCGTGAGCCTTCATCGGGCCGATGCGTTCTTCGAGCAGCGTCCACAATCTGCGATCTCGCATGCGGCGAAATTCGGAAATGCCGAGAAGGGTCTCCCCTAAAGTATCGCCGACGTGGTCGCCATCCGGGTTTGCGTGAGGATCGAGAATGTAGGCTGAATAGTCCCAGGGGATTGGCTCAAACTGCCCATAGGCGGGATCCCAGAAAAGCCGCAGGTTGTCGGCAAACCAGCCGTGTTGCGACCCGAGGAGGGTCTTGATTGCCGCAGCCCACGCCCAGCGATCGGTCTCAAAATGGGCATTGAAGAAGTTCCAATCGCAGTGACTCGGTGGCTCGGCGCCGCCGGCTCGGTTGCACTGCCCCACGAGTTCCATCGCGCGTGCGGCCTTCTCGTAGCCACTTCCCTCGTCCCCATAGAACTGTCCGTCTCCGGAGAAGATGAAGCCTTCCGGCCGCAGGTTGCGATCGGAGATGCTGCGGCCAAATTGCTCGATTTCCTGGAATACACCGATCACTTCATCGTTCACTCGCAGGACGACGAAGCGGCTATCCCAAGTGAGAATTCCATAGCGCTGTAATTCCCAGTTAGTCGTGACATCGGCTGTGAGCCCCTTGTCGTAGGGGTCGGTGATATTGATCTGGCGCTTGCCTTCGAAGAGGTCGTTCTTTGGGAACTTTAGGCGCATGGAGGGGCGCATCAGCACGTAGTGGAGATTGTTGTCGCCGCGGAGCTTGACATCGATGGGCTGCCAGTGGCCCTGTCGAAGAAACTGAGCGGGCTGGTACTCCCGAAGCACGCCGCTGGATGTCACCTTTGCGGTGACCCGCCGTGCCGCGCTTTGGAGTGCCTTCATTTCCTTTGACGCGATGCGCAGGTCATAGACCGGCAGACCGCTCTGGAGCAGACCACTTGCGAAGCCCGGAGGCGGGAACTCCGCGATGCCTCGCAGCGCGATATGTTTCGCTGGATCCCGCAAGTGATGCATCACGGTGTGGTTTTGGTTTTTCCGGGCATCGGTGTAGCGCGTGTAGCGTTGAACGTATTCACCGCCAACGAAGAGGCTGACCATCAAGCCCAGGCAGCACAGGATCAGCAGTGTCGCCCAGATGAGGCTGCGGGGCGGAGGGCGCCCACTATAGCTCTCTTGATAGAGGTCTCTAAAAGGGGGCATGCTGGTCGCTCTGGTAGACCGAGAGATTCACCACTCCTTCTATCTCCCGAAGCCCTTGCTCGACGGCGGAGTGATCGGTTGAGGGGCCAGGCCGTACCACGTAGACGTTGGTGGCTTCATCGGGACCGAAATCGAGTATTCGATTGATCATGCGAAAATTGCGAAAGCTGCGTCCCAGGTGCGCTTCGATCTGGTCCTGTGGGTCATTGTTGGAACAGACGAATGTAATCCGCAGAATGCTCTCGAGCTTACCCTTGATGCCGTAGTCGAGGGCATAGAGGACGAGTACCAGACCAGAGATGAAAAGAGTCATCATGATCGCCGCCATGTAGAACTGAGTGCCGCAGCCCATTCCACCGATCATGGACGCAAAGAGGTAGGATGTATCGCGCGGGTCTTTGACCGCGGTTCGGAACCGGATGATCGAAAGTGCGCCGACCAGGCTGAATGCGCGCGCGATATTCGATCCGATGATCATCATCACTACCGCAGTCGCAATCGACATCACGAACATCGTCAAGATGAAGGATTGGGAGTAACTCGTTCCCCGGTGGGTTGTGCGATAGACCACCGACAAGATGAACGACAGGAGCGTCGAGATGGTCATGGCCAGCAGGACTTCCGGGGCAGAAAAGAGCTCTGCCTCTGCAGGCCTGAACAGCAGGTCCATAAAATAGTTTGATTCTTCTGTCACGCGTAAACTCCAGATAGGGTCATTTTGTCCATTCCAAGTACCTCCACTGCGGTAATGTACTTGGGAATCGTCTTCTGAGTTAATTCGGCGGCCACGACACCCTCAGTCACCCACCGTGGTATCCCATTATTCGCTTTGACTTCGAGAATCTGCAGCGTATCGGGCATCAGGCTGCGCGAACGGTCGAGCATGACTTGGCGTTGCAGGCGTTCGCCCGGATGCAGGCCGATCAGGTTGCTGTCGAAAGTGACTCGGACATCCGATTCTACCAGGCCCTCGTATGCTTCTCGTTGGTAGTAGGTCTGGGCCGAGAGGCATAATCGGTATCGCTCGAGGAGTGTGCGGAAGGCCGATTCCATGGTCGCGGTTTTGAACTTCCATGTGGCTGGGTCGAGGTGTGCGGGCTCGAAGTCGGGGACCAGTTCACGATATTTGCGAACCAGGTCACCTTCGCGATGCTTGATCTCTAGGAAAGCGGTCTGTCCCGCAGAAAATGTTTGAGCATAGACACGCAGTCGTATTTTATTGCGAAGCGCTATGCCCTCGAGCTTCTCTTCGTAGAACGAGAGAGTTGGAGAATCGTAGTACTGACTGAGAATGGGTGTCATGGCACGCTCGTCGGTAAACGGAGCGCGTCGCAAATAGCGCCTCCAGCGCTCGAGGAGCAGCTCTCGAACGCTGTAGTGAACGAGATATTTGAGTTCCTGACGCAGCGGCCGGATCATTTTGTTAGAGCCTCCCCAAATTCAACCCGAGCCCTGCCGTTGCGAGCTGGCGCCTGGGCAAGGCGCGCTCGAGGTCTTCGGCAGAGTGATGGAGTTGGCCTTCCAGGCGCAGCGCCGACCGGAAGGCACTGGCATACGCGGGGAACTCGGCTCGCATCTCTTTCCAGAACTCCGGTGAGATGGCTGCGTCGTTCGCCTCGTTCCGCCAGTTGGCCAGGGTCCAGCGTTCCAAGCGTTCATCTCGAAAGCCGGCCGGCTGGTATCCGCGGTCTGCCTGAAAGAGCGCAAGCAGAGGAATCGGCAGTGGCAGCAGGCGGACTTCGTATGGCGCCTGGTTGGGCATGAGGAAGGTGGTGCCGCGAATCGGAGAGCGCCGAGCGAGCCAGGCCAGCGTGGCCGAAGGCGGATGGAGTTCGGGAAAGATTCCCTTGGCCACTGCATCGGTGTAGACGCCGCGTTTGTCATTGAAGCGTGTATCCAAGTGGGTCAGTTGGCCGTCCTCGACGATCAACAATTGACGTAACACGCCGCTCCCGCCGTCCTTCTTTCTCTTGTCGAAGGGCATCGCGACTCGGAGATGAAAGCCCGCATAAATACGATTTACGTATAATTGCACCCAGCTGACTTTGGGCAATTCCAGCTGCGGGTCATGGCGTCGTACGAATCGATAGAAGAACGGGTACGTCCAGTCTGAGATCTGTTCGACTGGAATGTAGAAGAGCGTTCCTTTCCCCTTCCTCTTCGACTGTGTAAACCAGATATCGCGCTCACTGCGTCCGCTGACGTCGGGGATATTTCGCAGGTTCCACTTTCGCCCTGGTTGCTTCCGATCGTTCCTGCGGATGGTTGAATCGCGGCGATCACCGACATAGCCACGGTTGGGTTCCGTCTTGCTCAGCGTGATGTAGACGTTCGGGAAGCCGCCCTCTCGCACGTCGAGATTGCTCAGACGTGACAGAGGGCTATACGAAAGAGAAATCGCATAGACCGCGCAAACCAGCGCCAGAGCAACCCCGGCTGGCCATAAGCTTCGCATGGATATTTTGTCTGATTGCTGCCCGTCCACGAATCATTCCTTCAGGATCTCTGGCACGCAGCTAGCGGGGTAGGAAGCGCGCAAGGAACTGGAATCATACAGGAAATGCAGCGACTGAGGGAGCCGAATCGAAAGCGCTGAATGGGCCGAATCGGGCCCGACCTGAATCCGACGTGAGCCAGTTGAGAATAGGCCGCTCAGGATCGGGTTCCTGTATTTGTCGAAAGTCGAGAATGTCGATGCATCGGAATGGCCATGTTTTGCCTAGCCACCCAGCAGGGCCAACAGCCTCGTTTGAGAGGAAAACTGGGTCGCCTGACTGAAGGGGCGGAACCAGTTCTCCTACTACAGGAAATACGACACTCGCCTTGACTTTAGTGGTCTCTTTCTCGCAATTGGAGCGGTGGATCATCGACTTGCGATCTCATCGATTAGAACCTTTGGACTGAT
>DUCN01000120.1:0-1602 GCA_012959805.1 Myxococcales bacterium
GTTGATTTCAGAGCGTCCGGATAAAGATCCAAGTCAGCCCGAAACGGGCCCCTTGGGGCCTATTTGTCGTAATGCCTAGTATCGGCGGGGATAGGTGGCCCCTTTCGGGGCCGATGCTTCCGTCAACTAGGAGCCTGACCCAAGACCGATGATTTGGTACTCATGAGAGCCATGGGTGGTGATATCGAGTTCAAGGACTATGAACAAGACCAGGGTCAGCTGTTTCCGTCTCATCTGAGCGACGCGCTGGATGAGAGTGACTCTGTCTTCTTTATTGATGACTTCGTCGATGGGCTGTCGCTGAAGTCCTTCGAAGCACGTTATTCGGTGACGGGCGAGCGAGCCTTCCCGCCGCGGATGCTGCTGAAGCTGTGGCTGTTCGGCGCGACCGAAGGCGTCTACAGTGGCCGTGAGATTGCTCGGCGGCTTCGCTGGGACCTGCGGTTCCGGTATTTGGCGGGCGGCTTGGCGCCAGACTTCCGAACAATCAACCGGTTTCGGATCCGCCACCGCGAGGATTTTGCGCATGTGTTCCGCGAGACCGTGCATACGGCACGACGCTCCGGCATGGCGACGCTGGGTCGTGTGGCGATCGACGGGACGAAGATCCGTGCGGACACGTCGCGCCACAAGGCGATGAGCCACGGCCGGATGGATCAGGCCGAAGCGCAACTGGAAGCGGAGATTGCCGAGATCCTGTCGCAGCTCGAGACGGTGAACGAGAGCGAAGATGACACGCACGGTGACGACGACGGAGGCGGTGGCCTTCCGGCCGAGCTGCAGAACCGACAACGTCGAGTCGAGAAGCTACGAGCTGTTCGCGAGCAGCTCGAGGCAGAACGGGGCGAGGCGCTCAAGTCGAGCAGTCAGAAGAGTTTTGCGGATCCCGATGCAAACATGATGATGACGAGCGAGGGATCGCTGCAGTACTGCTACAACGGGCAAGTGGCGGCTAACGAAGATGGCGTGATTGTGGCCAACGAAGTGACGACCTCGCCGCTTGATGTCCAACAGTTGATTCCGATGGTCGAAGAGATCCAAGCGACAACGGGACGGAAGCCCGGCATGGTTGTGGCCGATGCCGGCTATCTCAGTGAGCAAAACCTGAAGTGGTTGCGGAAGAAACGTCAACGCTGCCTGGTGGCGGTCCGCGGCAGGAAACGGACGAGATGGCCTCGCGGCTCCGAGACGCGCCGGATGCATCGCCTGCTTCGACTACCTTGGGCGAAGAAAATCTACCGGACTCGCAAGACCCAAGGCGAACGACCCTTCGCCGAGATCAAACAAACGATGCACTTTAGGCGCTTCGCCACACGAGGGCGAGCGAATATTCGGGGCGAGTGGGACTTGGTGTGTGCTGCGGCGAATGCCCTAACACTTTACAGAGCGGCGGTGGCATGAAGAGGCGAGTCAGCGAGCCCACGCCGAGTGCAGACGCCCGCGTTGCTCGTCCGTTCACCCAATTCGACATGACCAGAGTCGGCAAAGACGCCTCTGCACCGAAATTCAGAGCGAGTCGTGGGTCAGGCTCCTAGTTGTCAGAATACCTAGTATCGGTGGTGCTGAAAACGCCGCTTAAAACTCCTATCCGCGCTGTCTTTT
>DUCN01000120.1:1612-1874 GCA_012959805.1 Myxococcales bacterium
GAGCCGCTGCAAGCCAATCCGACAGATCCGATACTCTCGCGCCGAGCGAATCCGGGGCTTATTCTTCCTACTCGGATAATGTCTCTTACCCGACCCAAAAAGGGTCTTTGAATTTCCTATCCGCAAAGGGATTCTATATGTCACTGCTACGAGCGCGATTCGTTCGACTGGTTTTGCCCGCGATCTTGGTTCTCCTCTCTTTTACATCTACGGCCGAGGCCATTGTTCTAGTGTTCGAGATCAACACTACGAAGGCGCTCGC
>DUCN01000121.1:0-408 GCA_012959805.1 Myxococcales bacterium
ATGGCGGTGTGGCAAAGTCTGCGGCCTGGTGATGTTCTGGCGTTTGGCCCAGGCAGGAAGGCTCTCCGGAACAGCGAAACCCTGCCCGATCCGACTGCCAATCCGGTTGCCCTCATCGAATGGAGGGAGAACCCTGTCTTTGTGTTCTCGCCCGCCTTTCTGATTCCCCCAACTTCAAATCGCCAGAAAAAGAGGTAGAATGAAGAGATTGGAAAAACATAACCGTAGAACTGCGCACACGCTTTTTGGAAGCCACTCTTCCCTTCGTGATATTTTCGCGACCAGCGCGTCTCTTGTGTGATTCTATCAGGCTTTAAACTGTAAACGTCTACTGCAGGAAAAGGTGCCGTATGCGAAGTGTCTTAAACAAATCTGCTGTGTTAGCGTCGTTGGCAGTGTTGGGGATGT
>DUCN01000121.1:443-1415 GCA_012959805.1 Myxococcales bacterium
CGCAACTGCTCAGACCAGCAGCTCCAGCACCAAAGATTTTCCGCCTCACGCGAAAATCCTGGAAGGGTTCACAAAGGTCGTCAGCAAGGCCAACATCACTCCGATGTACACGCTGTATCAGCGTAAAAAGGACGCTCAGATGTATGCTGAGTTGCCCCGGACCTACGCGAGCAAGAAGTACTACATTGCCTTAACTGTGGCCAGCGGCGAAACATATGCGGGTCTGCAGGGGAATGATATGTACGTTTACTGGCGGCGTTACAATAAACGGATTGCCTTGATGCAGCCTCAGATGGACAAACGGGCATCGGGCGACAAGGGTGCAGCTTCGTCAGTCAAACGTCTGTTTACGGACCGATTGTTGGTCGACCTGCCTATTGTCACGATCGGACCGGGGGGTGGTCCTGTGATCGACATGGACGCATTGTTTGTCACCAACGCCAGCCGCTTTTTTGGTTCTGCGGGCAGCGTCAGCTCGTCGGCCAGACTGGGTGTTTTCTCCATCGCCACCGCCAAGGCATTTAAGAGCAACATCGAAGTTGCCTTCGAGGTGCCGTCGAGTCGCGGCAATCTCAAGAAACTGCATTATTCCGTCAGTGAGATTCCGGCCAGCACTGGCTACAAGCCCCGAGTGGCAGATCAGCGTGTCGGCTTCTTTACGACCAGTTATTCTGACCTGGCGAAATACAATGATCGCGAAACCAGGGTTCGTTACATCAACCGATGGAAAATCGAAAAAGCGGATTCCAAGCTTAAAATAAGCCCACCGAAAAGTCCGCTTGTCTTTTACATCGAACACACAACACCCATCCGGTATCGCCGTTGGGTGAAAGACGGAATTCTGGCTTGGAATAAAGCCTTCGAAAATATCGGAATCTCTGACGCGATCGAGGTTTATTATCAGGACCTGGCGTCCGGTGCGCACATGGATAAGGATCCGGAAGACGTCAATTATAATTTTGTACGGTGGCT
>DUCN01000121.1:1607-1869 GCA_012959805.1 Myxococcales bacterium
ACATCCGAATTGGGATCCACGAATCAGACTGGCTCCCGCTTCTATTCGTAATGAAATTGCGGCAAAAATCGCTCGGGACGCAAGCAAACCGTTTGCCGGCCATCCGTTTGGCTCGGTCGACAACACCTTGTATGGCGATGATGAATATGACGGGCTGATAGGTCGCACCAGTCAGATCAACGGTATGTGCCTGGCCGCGGAAGGCATGTCATTTGATCTCGCACTGATGAAGATGACGTTGGCCATGCTTGAAGCTGACGAA
>DUCN01000122.1 GCA_012959805.1 Myxococcales bacterium
CTCTCGGACTGCGGCTTCGCTTGATTGCTTCTTTGGGCTCGTCATCTCGACACGCTCCTTGGGGTCATGGACCCCGGGATGTGTCTCTTTCCATAGGGTTGGAGCGCAAGACGTAGTTCGCCTATCGCCGAAAATTCTTCGATCCGGGCGTCTGCTCCCGTTTTGGCTCGGCGGTCTCGAGTTGAGACCTCGGGCTCGTATCTCCGCCCGAGCATCGGCGGAACGATTACGAGCTTCTCGGTCTGAATAGTCGGTTCAAGGGCACGGTCAGCGCGTCGCGATTGTTGAGCAAGTGTGTTCTCCACAGGATCGTGGGAACCATCCTTCCATTTGGACCTCTGTCGGCCATTGCTTCTTTCGGTTCTTCGGAGGGGCATAGCTTAGCTGTAGGGCCTCCAGGCTTTTGGCCATCGGCCATGAGACACATGGATGCTCACCTCCGCGGTCACGCAAAGCGTGACATGCGAACACTCTTCGCGGTTGCGTATTCGGATGACTGCCTTTTGACTGACTTCCCGGATCGAGCAATTGCCTAGCCTTCGCGTGTTTTGGTTGGCAACCCGCCTCGTCCGGGCTCGTACTCCTCCTCGTCCTTCCACATCCGCAACACCGTTGCTGCGATCATGCGCGCCAAGCTCAGCTTCGCAAGCATTGGCTTCGTGCCTCCATCGAGAAGCCGCTCGTAGCGCGCATGGATGGGATCCTTGTTGTGTTGTGTGATCACCGTTGTGGCGGCGCCCTTGAAGATGCTCTTCAAGACGTGATTGAATTGGCGAGAGAGTCCTCTGGTCTGAGGAACCCGTGCCTTGATCCAGCCTCCATCGGCTGTCTGCATCCAGTCCGAACTCGAGCGAGTCACGATTCCAAGGCCGCAGTAGCTCCAGAACTGTCGCTTCGTTCGGAACCGATGAGGCGTCACGACGATCGGTACGAGTCGTGCTGCGCGAATCGGTCCGAAGCCTGGCGCCGTCTCCAGGATCCGAACGATGGAGTGCTTCTTCCCCTCTCGAAGCAGGTCGACCTCTGCTTGCTTCTTCTGTTCCAGCAAAAAGTCCGCCTATCATCACAACATGGGCGCCTGCTCCCACAGCAAAAAGTCGAGATGATCGTAGAGTCTTGTCGCTCTCGTCTGCGCACTGGAACACAGCTGCTTCTGCCAGTCGTCTCGGTGACGGGTACCGTAGACCTTCTCGCCCGAGACCAAGATGCCGCGCGAGCGATACAGACTCTTGATTCGAGCTTGTACCCGCACGGCGTCTTTGACCAGCGTCATGTGAATGCGAGAGAGTTCGCGTAGGCGTGTGAACTGGCGCGGTGACTTGAAGACGATCTTGTCGAGGTTGCCTACACGAAGCTTTTCCGCCAAGCCGTAAGCGTCGCGCTTGTCGCTCTTCAGGCCTCGGCTCTGCGTGACCCCCGCAACCACGAGCTCGTCGACGTGCGGACTCAGCGTCTCGTAGAGCCAAGCGCTCTGCAGTACTCGCGGCCTTCGCCCGCTCCCTTGCTCAAACCAGATGCTTGTGACCGGGGATCATCCGAACAGCTTCGACTAACGCTTGACCATTGGTCTCGACCGGAAAATCCTTCAGCTTCCGGCCCTTTTCCGAAATCACTGCCAGTGTGCAGCTCGCCGCATGCACATCCATCCCGATGTATCGTTCCATCCACTCGCTGCCTATCGGCAGCTCCCTCCCTTCGTTGGGGTTTCTTGAATCCGCAACTCAAGGATGTCGGACGGAGCCGGGAGGCACCAACATATGCGTTCTCGAAGGCATGCGTTGTGGATCACAGACGCCATACCCTCATGATGCTTAGCTTAGAGCCCCTGAGTGTCCGAGTTCTGCTGACGGGATACAGATCTGCTCGAAGGAGTGCGGCATTGGAATGGAAAGCCGCTTGACTTGGTGCAGCGGGTTGATCTCGCAGTGAAGGACATGACCCTACATCTTGACCTTTCGTCGATCTCAGGAATCCAAGGCGCCGTCGTTCGCTATGCGATCCCGACGCGAATTCGGCACCGTGGCGTGGAGACGAAACTTGTCCTCGACGACCGGGGGGCGGGCGCAGCGGATGCGGAAGTTGATGCGGCTCTCGTGAAAGCGATCGTTCGCGGACGGCAGTGGTTTGAGCAACTCGCGAGTGGTCGGGCCCGGTCGTTCGCGGAGATAGCGAGGACCGAAGGCGTCACCCGTCGTTATGTGGCTCGCCTGATTCCGCTTGCGTTTCTGGCGCCTGATATTGTTGAGAAGATTCTCTCCGGAGCTCAGCCCGTCGACCTCACGACCGATGAACTGACGAAGAGGATTGATCTACCGCAGGATTGGGCAGAGCAACGAGGGGCGCTGGGATTCGATTGAGGGCGGGAACGGCGAATCGAGAGCGAAAGGGAACCGGCCAACCTCACCGTAGAGAAAATAGCGTTCAGCGGCTTCATTCGGACCCCGTACCCGCCGTCTCCCGGTCGCTTCAGAAAGCCAACCTTCCCAAAATCCCGCGGATTCGCGGTTTTTTCTCGGTCGAACTCTGGATGAATGCGGGGAGTCTCTACGACCGAACACTTAGTGGCGGAGAGGGTGGGATTTGAACCCACGGTACCCGTAAAGGTACACCTGATTTCGAATCAGGCGCGTTCGACCGAGCTCCGCCACCTCTCCGCGGGGCGCGGAGGCTAGCAGGGTCGCTTGACTTTGGGGTGTCGAATGGGGTGTCGACGTCGATGTGAATGCCACCGGCTCGCGTCGTTTACTTACTGTTCGGATTTTGGCTTGCGGGAAATGGTGCCGCACCGTCGCTGCGCTGCTTTGGGGCGGATTCGCCGCCCTCCGGCCCTCGTGCTAGCCTGCGCGCTCCCGAGAACGCGATGCCTGTCCGGTCGTCGCGACGGGGAAGGGCGAGATCGGCCGGCGACACTCCTGTCCGCACCCGATCGAAGCGTTGGAAGGACCGATTCAATTTGGCAAGAGACGACCTGATACAAGCGACCGGTAGTGTCGATAAAATTCTCGGCGGTGGCCGATATCAAATCACCCTCGAGAACGGACAACAGGTCACGGCTCAGCTCTCTGGCCGCATGCGCCGCTTCCGAATTCGCGTGATTCCCGGCGACCGCGTCACGGTTGGACTTTCGCCTTACGACCCGACCCATGGATTCATCACCTTCCGATTAAAAGAAGGCCAATCCGCGCCCGGACAGTAGGCGCGTCGATCATGCCTATCGCGCCTCGGTGGCGCCTCCAATTCATCCAGGCCATGGATCGCAGAAAGCTGCGGCGCCTCGGTGATCAGCATCCTGGTTTCGAGATCGCTGCCGATGCCAGTACCAATCTGGCTTCATCCCATTTTGCTCTGGCGCCTGGTGCGCGCCTAATCATTGGTGAGCGCGTCTATACCGAGAGACGGGCGCAGGTTCCGATCTAGGGGCTTGGGCTTCCGACGTTTTCGATGTCTTCGTGAAGGGGCGCCGATGACGACTCCCGCATATTCACGTCTTCGACGGCGATCAGGGCAGCGGATTCCTTCGCCCGCTCCTCTGTGGCATATCGCACCACTTCTCTCCAGAAAAGCTTCGCTTGTTTGACGAATCCGGTTTTGGCCTCGACGTGCCCGCGGTCGAGGGCGAGTTCTGCATCCCATTCGCCTAGTGATTGAGCTTTGCTGATTGGGTCGCGTGCGTCGGCGAATTGGTCGATGGCGGCGAGACCGTGGATTTGATGGCATCAATATAGCGAGCGAGATCGACGGCAAATGACTCAAGGTCTTCCCGGTTGACGCGCAAGAAAACCTGGTCGCAATCAGGATGGGAAAAACCAACGGCAGCCATGTGGACGGCGCTCGACGGGAATTCTTCAAGGACGCCGTTTCGGTAGAAAGGGAAAGAGAGAATGCGAAACGGCCGCTTCGACGCGGGTCGGGTCGCTAATCGCGGGAACGTCGTCTTCAAGTGCCCAGGTTCTCTTGTCGTGTCCTTTTCTCGTCTCGATCAGGAGAGCCAGGTGTTGGACGAGTTCGAGGCCGGTGCGTTTCGAATGAATGTTTCTGCCATCCCGATCGAAGGCCGACATCAAGATGGACGCCGCAGGAACGCTCGAAAGCTGTGAAACTTCGATCTCCCATTTAGACTGACCGATAAATTCGACCTTCTGATTCGCCGTGTCCCATCGCGCCGAGCCGTTCTCTTGGACTTGTGCGTTGGTCACATAAAGAGAGGGGAGGATCAGAACATCGAATTCGTCCATTTCTCCGATCTTGCGCGCGAAAAGCTGCACAGCATTCTCGAAATTATTTTCGGCTCTCGACTGCTGTACCTCTCTAGCGGATTGGAGCCACAGCTGACGACCCCGAAGCGAATCGATGAGTTGGACCGATTTTCCATGTGAACGCAGAATTTTGCTGAGCGCTTGCATGACGATTTCGGTCGAAGACTCAAGCTCGTCTGGGAGTGGCAACGCGACGTTCATCGGCGCGATGATGATGGTCGACGCGTTCGCGCCAGCGATCTGAACCCGGCTTAGGGGAACAGCGACTTCTGCCGCACAGCCGATCCAACCGACTGCCAGAAAGACGATGAAAAGTAGTCGATTAAGCAGTTTGAATCCGTTCATACATCCGTCTTTGGGACTCTATGTGACGTGTTAGTCGGTCGATGATTAGGCTCTTTCTAGGAGGCGTTTGAGCTTGCCGCCTTGCCTAGATCAGGCTAAGGGATTGGGGGCGCGACGGTTGGTACCTCTTCGGGTAGAAACGGAGAAACGACGGCTGCCACGCCCGCTCGGATCATCTCGATATCATTGATCGGCGGCTTGTCGTCCTCAACGTCCCATTTCATTTCGTCGTTTCCTGAAATGCCTCCACGCCTCGTGATGGTCCTTTGCATGTGCTCGATGACTTCGAGTCCTCGGCGTTTGCTTTGAATGGTATTTCCCTCGCTGTCGATGACGTGGGCGAAAATCGAGGCGGCCCTGATATTAACGGTTCCGGTCTGTGAATCGTGACGCTGCGTGCGGTTCTTGATCGCATCGCCGTGCCAGACCATCCGCTGAGTCGCGCCGTCCCACTTAGCCACCATGTTTCGCATTTTCGCTGTCTGTAAGAACAGTGACGGAACGACCAGTACGTCGAAGTTAATCTGCTCCCCGATCAGGCGCGCGTAGACCTTCGCGGCGTTCTCGAAATGGCTCTTCTTGCCGGAACTCAGAACCTCCTTCATGGAGGCGGCCCAGAGATCTCGGCCGGCGCGAAAGCTGACTCGGTGAACCGTTTTTCCGTGGGCCTCGAGATGATCCACGAGGGCGTCCGAGACCATGCGCGACGACCCTTCGAGCTCGGGCGGTAGCCAACTCACGATATTGAATGGTGCGACCAGAATGACCTTCGCGTTCTGACCTGCGAGCTCGGCCGCGCTCGGTCCTGGTGGCGGACCCGAGGCACAACCCGACACGGCCACGGCGATCGGTAGAAGTGTGCGGACGAGGCATCGCGAGAGACTCTTTTGCATTCAGAGTGAGTAGCAAAGCAGAGACTCGGTCTCTGATGTCCGGTGAACTGAAATCGCGCCAAGAGGCCGCCGCGAAGTGATATCGTCGCTTCATGTCAATCAAAATCGCCGTGTTTGGGCAGGCCCCATTTGGTCGTGATGTCACAACGCGACTCGCCAAGGCGGGTCATGAGATCGTCGCGGTCCACGTGCCCCCAGACTCGGGGAGCCGGGCTGATCCGTTGGCCGAAGAAGCCGAGGGGCGGGGCTGGCCGCTCTTCCGTTACAAGGGATACCGGCGAAAGGGCTCGGCGATACCTGAGCGTGTCGACGAGTATCTGGCGCTAGGCGCGGAGCTGAACGTGTTGCCCTTTACGACGGTGATTCTCCCGCCCGAGATCATCGATGCGCCGCGACACAGATCGGTGTGTTTCCACCCCTCGGTTCTGCCTGCCTTTCGAGGGGGCTCTGCGCTTGCGTGGCAAATTATCGAGGGCGCGGAGGAGACGGGAATTTCGGTGTTCCAGCCGGATGAAGGTGTGGATACGGGCCCCCTGTATCTGCAGAAACGGGGCTACTCGATCCCGAAAACGGCCAACACGGCCTCACTTTACTTCGACACGCTGTATCCGCTCGGCGTCGAGGCGATGGTAGAGACGGTGGCGGCGATCGATTCGGGGACGGCGACGCTGACATCGCAATCCGAGGAAGGGGCTAGTTTCCAGGGGTTGGTCAACGATGAAGTGGCGCGGCTTGATCTGGCCCAGGATGTGGACGCGCTGGATCGACGGATTCGGGGCTGTGATCCACAGCCGGGCGCTTGGCTCCGGCTTCGGGACGAGACGATTCGTCTTCATGGCTGCCGGATTGAGCCGACTTCAAGGGATGCAGGAGCCCCGGGAGAGGTTCTAGCGGTCGATGAATCTGGACTGCTCCTGGCGGTGCGCGGTGGGGCCTTGCGCGTCCAGAAAGTTCGCCGAGAGACCGGCAAGAAGCTGGCGCTCGAGTCTGGGCTGGTGGTTGGGGATCGACTGGTCTGAGCGCTTGGGGTTTCGATCTGCGGATCAGATTCGGGTCGCTCCGCAGTTTTGTGGAAGAACCCAACCCTGCGGGGTTTTTCGTGGCCGGTGGTGAGCGGGGGCTCGATTTTCCTTCGCAATCCCGCTAATTTGCGCGCCCTGAACCGATCGGGTCCCCCCTCCAATAATCGTAGCGCGGCAGGATGATCGAAACCGATCGTCCATCCCATCCCATCTCAACCCTTGGCATGACCTGATCTGAACCATGTTCAGGCCAAGTATTCGACTCGAAACAGATAGTCGTGTCTCGGCGCTCGCTCAAGCCAAGGACGGGTGCGGACGTAAGGCCGGATTGAAACTATGCAGGCTGGTTGTAGGCAGCTTGCAAATGCCCGGGCAATCCACGCGGAACGCGGACGGATTGGCCAACAGAAAACTTAGAGGTAGAGACGATGATCGGTGATATCACGAAGGTCCGAAATATCGGAATTAGTGCGCACATTGACTCAGGCAAGACGACCCTGACCGAGCGCATTCTCTTCTACACCGGAAAGATTCACGCGATCCATGAGGTTCGCGGCAAGGACGAAGTCGGCGCGACGATGGATTCGATGGAACTCGAGCGCGAGCGCGGGATCACGATCGCTTCGGCCGCAACCTACTGTGTCTGGGACGATCACCAGATCAACATCATCGATACACCCGGCCACGTCGACTTTACCGTCGAGGTCGAGCGATCACTGCGCGTACTTGATGGCGCAATCCTGATTCTCTGTGGTGTTGCGGGCGTGCAGTCCCAGTCGATGACCGTCGATCGTCAGATGAAGCGATACAACGTTCCCCGTATGGCATTCATCAACAAGCTCGATCGCTCCGGCGCCGATCCCTTCAAAGTGACGGGTCAGCTGCGTGACAAGCTCGGACATAACGCGGTGATGACTCAGATTCCGATCGGACTTGAGAATGATCTCGAGGGTGTCGTCGATCTGATTACGATGAAGGCGTTCTTCTTCGACGGCGACAACGGGGAGGACATCCGCGAGGAAGATATTCCCCAGAATCTCCAAGCGCAGGCGGACGAATATCGCGAGATCATGCTCGACGCGGTTTCGATGTTCTCCGATGAGCTGATGGAAGCGATCCTCGAAGAGAACGTGGAAATCGAACAGATTCGAGACGCCATTCGAAACGGCACGCTCTCGATGGGCCTGACTCCGGTCTTCATGGGCTCTGCGTACAAGAACAAGGGTGTACAGCTCCTCCTCAACGCGGTTACCCGCTTCCTTCCGAGCCCGCCCGATATTCAGAACATGGCGGTCGATCTGAAGAAGGACGAGGAGGAAGTCGAAGTCCTGACCAACCCCGACAAGCCTCTCGTCGTCCTGGCCTTCAAGCTCGAAGATGGCCGCTATGGGCAGCTCACTTATGTCCGCGTCTATCAGGGCACCCTCAAGAAGGGCGACACGATCTACAACATGCGTACGGGTAAGAAGGTCAAGGTCGGCCGGCTGATTCGAATGCATTCGGATGAGATGCAGGACATCGACGATACTTCGGCCGGCGACATCGTCGCGCTCTTCGGCGTCGACTGTGCATCCGGAGATACGTTCACCGACGGCAGTGTCGATGTTGCGATGACTTCGATGCATGTCGCGGAGCCTGTTATTTCGCTTTCAATCAAGCCGATCGATCAAAAATCGGCGGACAACATGGGCAAAGCGCTTGGTCGCTTCGTCCGTGAGGATCCGACGTTTCGTTCGGAAGTCGATCAGGAAAGCAACGAGACCGTCATCTCGGGAATGGGCGAGCTGCATCTCGAGGTCTACGTCGAACGCATGAAGCGAGAGTATCAGTGTGAAGTCGAAACGGGTCAGCCCCAGGTGGCTTATCGCGAGACGATCACGAAGGAGATCGAGTTCTCCTACACGCATAAGAAGCAGTCGGGTGGTTCGGGCCAATATGGCAAGGTGGCTGGTGTCGTTTCACCCATCGGCCCCGACGACGAGGGCGACAAGGAGTTCCAGTTTATCAACAAGATTCGCGGGGGGTCGATTCCGACCGAGTACATTCCCGCGGTCGAGAAGGGCTTCCGGGCTTCCTTGCACAAGGGGCGTCTGATTGGCTTCCCGGTCATCGGAATGAAGATTCTGATCGACGACGGCCAGTCGCATAGCGTTGACTCTTCGGAAATGGCGTTCCAGGCCGCAGCGCGCGGAGCCTTCCGTGAGTTCTACGGCCGAGCAAAACCACAGATCCTTGAGCCGATCATGAAGCTCTCAGTCGAAGGACCGTCCGAGTTCCAGGGTTCGATCTTGAAAACGATCATGCAGCGACGGGGCCAGATCATCGGTTCTTCCGAAGAAGACGGCTTCTCGACGGTGGATTCCGAGGTCCCGCTCTCCGAGATGTTCGGTTACGCGACCGACCTCCGTTCCATGACTCAGGGTAAGGCCGAGTTCTCGATGGAGTTCGAGAAATACGCCGCGGTTCCCGCCGAGACGCAGACCGAACTCAAGAAGCAATTCGAAAGTAAGCTCGTCGACGAAGACGAATAACGCCGAAGGCCTTGGCCAGAAGCAACAAACAAGAGCGCCCCCGCGATACAGCTTCGCGGGGGCGCTCTTGTCTTTTTCGCATTCGCTTAGCCGGTGGGAATCATCGCAGGAGTCGGCGAAGTATGGCTGCTCTCCCAGGATTGTTGTGTTGAACGCCGGCGGAGGAGGATTTTCCGCCCGAGGTTGCTGTCGTGGCGAGCAGTCTTTTTGCGATTGATCGCGGGCGGGTCCGTACGATCTCGCCCGAAGCAGCCGGCGTGGACTTTGATTTGACGGTCTTCGCCTTCTTCGTTGTCTTGCCCGCTTTCTTCTTGCCCACGGCCTTCTTTTTGGCTGCCTTCTTTACCGACTTTGGCTTCGCCTTACCGGCAGCCCGCTTCTTTGCAGTTTTATTCTTGGCAGGCTTGCGCGCGGACTTCTTTGCGGATTTCCGGGTCTTCTTGCGTGCGGCCATCTTGTGATTATCCTGTCAGTGGGCTCGGTCGGTGAAAAGTCGCGCGATCGTAGCGGATCATTGCTCGCTGGGGAGTGGCTTGAGCGCTCCAAGGTGTTCTTTGAAGTCGGATCGAAGTGCGACGACATCACGTCGTTCGACGCCGATGGAGTTAGCCACCTCAAAGATTTCGTTGTCCTCGACCGCCGAGATATTCTCGTCCGCTGCGGCGACCGCGTAGAGACATCGAAGTAGTCGGATGCGGTCGGGCCGGTCGCTCATGTCTCGGAAGGCGCGCGCGACGAGATGATCGTCGCTGGCGCTATGAACGGCGGCGGCCTGAATTGCAGTCTTTGCGAGGAGGGTGGCAAGGTCGGCGTTGATTTCGGCGAACGTTTCGAGTCTATGCGCCATTGCCGCGCGTTCTGCGTCGTCGGTGCGCAAGTCAGCACCAGCGACTCGAGCCAGTAGATAGGTGAACGCGGCGACGAAGCGGGCTTCCTCGGCGGGAAGGGTGTCGAGATGAGCGCCGATCTCAGACAGGCTGGCGGGCTCGTTCTCTCGGCCATCCGATTTTCCACCGATGCCCAGGAAACGCAATAATGACACTCTGTCCTCCTCATCCTCTTTGTGTGATTGGTGTTCGCGCGAGCGATCTCAATTGGGCTGGGCAGCGACCCTTGGACTCGAATGCTGTGCTTGAAATCTCTAGGCTTCGGATCGATTGGGCGTGGGTCCGCACGACCACCTCACTCTAGCCGAACAACAATTACCCTTCAAAAGGAAATCGAATTGAATCTCCCCACTAAAAGGGATGAAATCCTATTCCTGCACAATCCGAACTGTTCGAAGAGCCGTGCGACGTTGGCGCTGATCGAAGAGCGGGGCATCACATTTGAGACTCGACTCTACCTGGAAAATCCGCTCGGAGAAGCGGAACTGGCGGACCTGGGGCGTCGGTTGGATCGATCGGCGGTGGAGTTCACTCGCACGGGGCAGGCCGAATTTTTCGATGGCGGCCTCGACGCATCTTCTTCGTCGGATGAAATCCTGGCGGCAATGGCGAAGGAACCGATCCTGATGGAGCGGCCGATCTTGATTCGTGGGGACCGTGCGAGAATCGGGCGACCGCCCGAAGATGTCCTGCAACTGCTCGACGACTGATCGAGCCTCCAGCGCTTGGGTTTAGGATTCCCAATTGTCGTTTGCGTGGGGGAGGACTTCTTCGTTCAGCAGTCGAGTTTGTTCCATGACTTCATCGTCGCTGCGTGCGATCGGGATGGCGATGAATTTCGTGACGCCGGCCCTTTGAAACTCCCGAATCAGCGAGAGCGCACGCTCGGGTCCACCGATGGCCTGGATGCTTTCGAGCCGGGCAGCCGTTTGGCTGGGTGGTGAAGCATCGGCTGGGCGAGAGTCGGCCGCTTTTCCAATTCGGTAAAGAAACGTCGCGCCGTAGTGATCGTCGGGAATCGGTCGGCCGATCCGCTGACTCTCGACGCGGATGGCTTTGACCGTTGCCGCCGTTTCATCGGGGGTCTGAAGTGGAGCAAGCCAGCCGCTGCCGAATCGGGCGGTTCGCCGAATGGCCGCTTCCGAAGCGCCCCCTAACCAAAGGGGCAGCGGATCCTGGATCGGGCGAGGATTGATTGTCGCGTTCTTCAATGAATAGAAATTGCCCTCGAAGTTGGCGCTCTCGGATTTCCATAAGCGCGTCATGACTTCGAGCGCCTCATCTGCGCGTGGCCCACGACCCTTTGGACTCCGCCCCGTGGCTGCCCATTCCGATGCTTCACCGCGCCCGATCGCGACGCCGGGCAAGAATCGACCTTCACTCAAATAGTCGAGGGTGGCGCATTGGCGCGCGAAGCTGATCGGATCCCGAAAGGGGAGAACGACCGCGTTCGTTCCGAATTTCAGCCGACGGGTGGCACCGGCGACAATGGACAACATCGTCATGGGTTCCGGAGCGAATTGTCGCGAAACGACCTGATCCGACTGCCAGATCGAATCGATCGCCGAGTCTTCGCATGCGTCGAGCCACGCTCGAAATCCATTCACGGATTCAAAGGCGAAACGACCTAGGCCAATGCCGATGCGGACTGCCACGAAACCCTCCTCCCCTTGAAAAAAAGACGACGAATCAGCGCGGCTTGCGCAGCCGGAGAACGAATCGATCCGTCGCGCCGCGCAGGCCCTTCGCGAAGACGAACTGTGTGCGGTCGTCCTCGGGATGCCGAAGAATGTCGCTCGAAGCTTCGGCGATGAATCCGGCGGCCTTCGCGGCTTCGACGACCTTGGCTTCGTCTACCCGGTGGAGCTTCTCATTGTTCACCTTCGGATTTCCCGCATGATCGATCAGGCCTAACACGCCGCCCGGCCGCAGCGACTTCAGGATCTTCGTAAGCATCTCGTTTGCCGCATCTGCTCCGCCGTCGTTATAGATGTCGTGGAAGTTGAGAGCGGTCAGAACGGCATCGAGAGTCCCGTCAAAACTCAGGTCTTCGACCTCGCGATCGAGACGCTCGACATTCGGAAGCCGTCCATTGGCCAGACGTGCAGTCATGGCTTTGTCGTTTGCGCCATCGCTGATCTTCAGTACGAAGTCGCCGTTCTGTGCATAGACTCGACCCTTGGGGCCCACCGCTTCGGACAAGACTTCCGTGTAGTAGCCGCCTGCGGCAATCAGATCCATGACTTTCATGCCCGCTTCGATGCCGAGGAAATTGATCACTTCGGCTGGCTGGCGGCGAGCGTCTCGCGCCTTGTCCGCAGGCGAGCGCCCTCCCTCAGCGAGTCGCCTTGTGAGATCGGCGGAAGGCGGATTCGCGTACGCCTCTGAAGCCGTCCATGCAAAGAGGGCAATGGCGAGAATGGGAATGAGTCGACGCGAGATGAGCTGTGTTCTGACTGGCACTGGGTGTCCTCCTTTTGGGGCGAGGTTTGATGGGCGCGCGAGTGGCAGGCTACGCGAAGCGATTCCGAACGTCGACCGGCTTGCGTGCATTCATCGCGGCGATGATTCCGTCGCCTCCTGAAACGGCCGGATCATTCCAGGCAGGTCAGCGGCGTCTCCGCGGCACAACTCAGCCCGCGCAACAGTGAGCCTTCAATGTTTTTGTTCCGGCAGACGAAAGACTGACCTATGGGAACGTTGGGAATCGCCCTTTCTGGGATCCAGAGCGCGCAGACGCGAATCGGTGTCTCCGCGCATAACGTTGCGAACTACTTGACCGAGGATTTTCGGCCGCAGCGAGTGGTCCAGACCGCTGCGCCATCGGGGGGTACCCGGGCGCGTGTTCAACAGTCGCGAGATCCCGAGCCGGTCAGTCTCGAGCGTGAGATCGTCAGTCAGATCACGGCCAAGACGGCCTACACGGCCTCCGTGCGGGTCTTCGAAGTGGGTGCGAAACTCGAAGGTGCGCTGCTCGACATCTTCGCTTGAATCGATCCGACTCAATCGAGATTCCTGGTTTGATCAAGTAGAACCCACACCCGCCCACACCACTCCGTGAGTCGCGCACCTCGCTAGCGAAGGGCTCCGCCACAGCTCGATCCGGCCCCGGACGTGCAGCCGAAACAATGTGCAGCAGTCGCGATCCGGCTGCCTTCCAATTCGCCGAGATCTTCGATGTCGAAGATCGTACGACGCGGGCCGAGTGGGGGGATTTCGAGCGCTTGATTGAAGTCACAATCCCAGAGGGTTCCATCGAGGCCGACGCTGATCATGCTTCGGCACATCAAGTCCGAAACGTTGTCGGCGTTGAAATGGTCCATGAGTAGATTCATATAGGTGTCGAATTCGCCATCGCGATGTAGCTCATGGGCGAAGCGCTTGATAGGCATGTTGGTGATCGTCAACAATCGATTGAAGACGATTCCGAACTGACGGCTGAGTTCATCTCGATATTCGAGTTCGAGAGCTTCCTGGGAGGGCGGAAGGAATGCGCCGACCGGGTTGTAGATAAGGTCGAGCTGGAGGCTTGAATCCGGTTGGCCGAAACCGAGTTCATTCAGCTGCTGCAGTGCGCGGATACTTCCATCGAATACGCCGCGGCCTCTTTGTTTCTCGACGTTCTCGAGGCTATGACAGGGCAACGACGCGATGATGTCGACGCGCTCTTCGGCGAGGAAGGCGGCGGTGTCTTCCTGATTGGGTTCGAAGAGAATCGTGAGGTTGCAGCGGTCGATCACGCGTCGACCCAACGCGCGTGCCCCTCGGACGAGATGCCGGAACTCGGGGTGCATCTCCGGAGCGCCGCCCGTGATGTCGAGGGTTTCGATGCCGGGATTGCGTCCGAGTAGTTCGAGAATCCGGTCGCAGCCGCGTCGGTCGAGGGCTTCGGTTCGTTTGGGTCCGGACTCGACATGACAATGATGGCAGGCGAGATTGCAGCGGAGTCCAATGTTGACCTGCAAGGTCGTCACGACCACGCGCTCGAGTGGCGCCGCTCCGACCGTTCCAAGGCGTTCGTCGAATGCATGCTGGTCGAGGGCGCGCGTCGAAGATGTCGTGGATTGCTGGCCGCGCGTTTCTGGATCGGTGACTAACAACAGGAATCCGTTGCCGGCTTGTTCAATCGGTAGTCCGCACCCTTGGTCTGCTTCGGATGGCACGTCACGTCCTCTGCATCGATTGCGGTCACGAATGTTGGGTTCGGCGGGGAAGGCGCTGAAACTTCAATCATGATGAAAACGATTCTCCTGAATTGAGCTCGGCCATTTCGGTCGATGCAACTGGCCGGCCCGAAACAGCCGGCGGCTGAACACGTACCGGGAGCCCTCGATGAGTTTAAAGATACGGGATCAGAAGCGAGGGGGTTACATCAAGATGAGCTGCTCTTTTCGGGAGGAGCACTGGGCTGTGGTCCCAGGAACCCGCTGGCCAATCGCGGCGTCTTGGCTTGCTCAATATCCTGGGGGAGCCGGATCAACATGGCGGACGCGGAGCAAGTGCCCGAGGCACGATAAGCGGGACAACGACGGTGCCGGAATCCGAGCCGGCTGCGGCGGTCGCCGCCGGCCAGCCAAGACAAGACCAGCCGAGGCAGAAGGCGAGGGTCAACCCCGTTTGGATCGATGGCTGAAGTCGTCTGGGTCCCGAGGGGGTTCGATGCGGATGGCGGTTCTTCAAGGATTTCGTTCCCCGCAAATGTCGACGTCTGTGCTGCTATGGTCTGCGCCGGTTGGAGCAGGGTGGCCGAGTCTTCGTTCCCGTTCCGCCGACTCGGTTCTGTCCTATGACCGACCCAGATGTAACGAAGTTCTCGCGCGAATGGCCGCCATTTCATGTCCCGGCCTCGAGCAAGCTTCAGTCAAGGTAGTGACAAGGTGCATTTCCTCCGTCACCAGACGGCGGCTGAATCCCGGCAGTGAAGCCCGGGTCGAATCCAAATCGAATTCAAGGAGTTGAGAAGATGAGCGATATTCGTTTCGATGATCGTGTAGCAGTGATTACAGGTGCCGGTGGCGGCTTGGGCCGAACCTACGCTTTGGAGTTTGCCAAGCGCGGTGCAAAGGTCGTGGTCAACGATCTCGGCGGCGCGGCGGACGGATCGGGCGCCGGAACGAGCATGGCCGATCAGGTCGTGAAGGAAATTGCCGAAGCCGGCGGAACCGCCGTTTCAAACTACGACTCGGTGGCGACGCCCGAAGGCGGCGAGGCCATCATCCAGACCGCGCTCGACAATTTCGGTCAGGTTGACATTGTCATCAACAACGCAGGCATCCTACGCGACAAGTCCTTCGCCAAGCTCACCCAGGCCGAACTGGAATTGGTTCTCGATGTCCACCTGAAGGGTGGCTTCTTCGTTTCCCAGCCCGCCTTCCGCGCCATGAAAGAGAAGAACTACGGCCGCTTCGTCCACACGTCATCGGCCGCCGGAATCTTCGGCAACTTCGGCCAGACCAATTACGGCGCGGCCAAGATGGGCCTCGTCGGGCTCTCCAACGTGATCGCCGTCGAAGGCGCCAAAAACAACATCAAGTCGAACGTCATTGCACCGATCGCGCGCACCCGGATGACCGAGGACCTGCTCGGGCCGATGGCCGAAAACGTGAAGGCCGATTGCGTCACACCGCTCACGGTCTTCCTCAGTTCAGAGGCCTGCGACGTCACTCATTCGATCTACTCGGTGGGTGGAGGACGTTATGCGCGGATCTTTATCGGCATGGGCCAGGGATGGTTCAAGGGTGTCGGTGAGCCGGCCACCGTCGAAGAGATCGCTTCGAACTGGGACGCCATTCACTCGGAAGAGGGCTACATCGTTCCCGATTCGATCGCGGAAGAGATGAAGGCACTGTTGGCGGCCTTCAAAGGCGCCTAGGGGTTAGGGACGCGCATCAACTGCGCGTCGCGCACATCGCGAGGAGTTTGCCGCTTCGCTCCAGAGGCGGGCGTGGGCTCCCATGAGCCCGCCCGCCACGACGTCACATTGATGGTCTGTGAGTAGCCATTCGGTCCTTGGATCGAATGGGTGAAACCAGGCCGTGATGTCGATGTTGGGCGCCGTAAAGCCAGCGTTTGGACAGAGAAGTCGCTTCAGGCGATCAATGCATCCAGGGCCGGCCAATCGATGGCCGCTTGCCCGGCGAAGACCTGGAGTAGGAGTTCGCAGTCCTCGTCGTTGCTCGAACGAAATTCCGCGACCTTCTTTTCCAACTCCGCCGCTTCGGGGCAATTGACGTCATCGTCGGTCAGAATGCCGTCCTCATGCTTCAGCCCGAGCAGGTCGAGCCACTGGGTGAGGAGTTCAATCCGGCATTTCAGGAAGTAGATCGCAAAGAGTTCTTCTGCGAGCGGACTTGCCGAGGGTCGCGCCATCGACCGCTTGATGGCGGCCACGCGCTTGGCGACGGGCTGCTTCTGCAGGTACTGCGGTCGGAACTTCAATGCCGCGGCCGCGGCCGCGACCGTCTGACGAAAGACGTCGGGGGCCTCTTCCAAGATCCGCGCCATGATTCGTTCGCTGTCTTCTGGACTCATTGCACTGAAAATCTGATGGGGTCGCATGGGCCTCTCAATAGCATTGCGGGGCCGACGCTGCAGAGTTGGCCCCTGTTGAGGTGTCTGGGATATGGTCGATGAGCTTTATCTTGGTTCGCCTATGGCTGGGTGGGCTGGGTGGACTGCGTTCGCCAGACTTCGCGCACGCCGATGCCGACGGTGCAGATTAGCCCGGCGGCCAGAGCCGAGTGAAGACCGGTGATTTCAACGGGCAGCCGCAGCAGGACGTTCGCGATTCCGACAGCGACCTGGCAGAGCGAGATGACCGCCGCCGTCATCAGCCAGGGGCGTGACGGGCTGTGACTTCGGGAGCCGACCGCGGCGGCGATGATGCCGATCAAGCAGGCGTATCCGACGCTTCGATGGAAGAGATGCAGTCCCTGGATGCCGCTCCAGGTCGGGAAATACTCGCCGTTCATGCAGGTGGGCCAGTCAGGGCAAACCAGACCAGCATAATTCGATGAAACGAGGCCGCCGAGTACAATCTGGGTGGTGAGGAGTCCGCCCGCGACGGTGGCCAGAATGCGGAGCGTGTTCGTGGCGGGGGCGACACCCGCCGGGCGAGTGGAGTCGAAGTCCAGAAGTTTTCGGGCGAGCAAAACGAGAGCAAGGGCGAATGCGTTGCCGGTCACGAGATGCGACGTGACAGTCCACGAGGCCAGTAATTCGAGCACAGTGAGACCGCCCAGCACGATCTGGACGGCGAGGAGCAGCGCCGTCACCAGCAGCGCGAGCCACATCGGCCTGCGGAGTTCTCTTCGTCGCAGCGTCAAACCACTGAGGGCGAGGAAGGCGAGACCTACGCTGCCAGCCAGCGCCCGATGGCCCCATTCGAAGGCGATCTTCATGTCGAAGCGCGGCACGAGTTCGCCGAAACAGAGTGGCCAATCCGGGCAGGCGAGTCCTGCACCGTTGGCGCGGACCAGGGCGCCGAGAACAACGAGGATGTAGGTGACGCCGGCGAGTCCCAGGAAGCCAAATCCCAGACTTCGAGAGTTCGGGCCGCGTTTTGCGGGGTTGGCCGGGTTAGTTGGGTAAACTGCGGGGGCGACACTGGCCAAAATTCTCAGCTCCGGGGCGGCCGGTCGTAACGGGCGACCGGGGTGACGTTTTCGTGGGCGCGGCGACTCTATAGAAGAGAGACGGTCGTCGCTTCCGGGTCTCGAAAGTACCTCGTGCCCACCTGACCCCCGGGGAATGGAACTGATCCTATGGAGTTGGGATCCAGTCTTCAGAACTCGGGGCAAGCAGTCGATAGAGAGATTATTATGATCGAAGCCCAAATGACTCGTGAACAGAATGATGACCCGAGAAAGCTCTCCGCGATGCTCGCTCGAGTATCGGAGATGGCCGAATCCCATTCGGTTTCTTCCGTCGTGGTCGGCGTGGCGGCAGGGGAGGGGGATCTCCTCTTCCCCGACTACCTCGCCTACCTCGAGAGCGCGCTCCGCGTCGAAGATCAGATTTTTCGAATGACTCGCGAACGTGCGGTGCTCTATCTCTCAGATGTCAATGCGACGCGGGCAGCCGAAGTCCTGGTGCGAATTTTCGCCGAGTTCTGCGAAGAGTTCCCCTCCGCAGAACCGCCAGAGTTTGCTCAGCGCATGCTCGAGATTCAGCCGGGCGTGGGCCCCTTGTCGGTGAAGGACGTGCTGACGTCGGTCTTTGGAACCCGCGAGACCATGCACTAGCCGGGCTGTTCGTTTGGGACGCCGCGAATCGGCGCCTCTGGTCCCCGCTTTCGGCTAACTTGCTTGCAATTCTTCACCCCTCGCGTTGAGCGCGAGTGTCCGCCCGTGCGGGCCGTTCTTGCTCGCCGCCGGAGTTTGCAAGATTGCAGCCCACGCCCAGCCGGCTCGTCCCCTGTGTTTTTGCCGCCGCGTTTCCGCTCGCCCTCGCCGCCGGTTTTCTTCCCACCGAGTTCACACATTACAAACGTTGGCTCGGAATCGGTACAGACGAAACGGCGCTTCGCGTGGCGATTTTATTTTTCATCGGGTCGAAGTCGCTGCTGGCAGTCGTCGCTAGTCTTTTTCTTCTTGCCCCATCCTCGAGAGTCCTGAGTCCGTGGGCGCTGCGATCATTGTCGATGGGTCTCTCACTGCTCATTTTCGGTTTTCTCGCACTTGATCTCGAGCTACAAGGCAACACCGGAAATAATATCGCCCACTACTTGCCCTTCGTCTTTGATCCGGATTTTTCCGTCTGGGCGGGACGAGGTTTTGATGTGGCACCCAGCCTGTTTCGCGTGGGGAGCAAGATGCTGCTCCTCTTCGCAGCAGCGTTCGCGTTTGCGTGGTCTCTCGAGCGCTGGGCTCTTCGCTCCAGTGCACCGCGAGCACGCCGGGCTCTCTTTGGACTCGCATTCTTCTCCCTAGCTCCTCTTCTGGTCACGGCCATTCTCGCGCGGACTGGCGCGACGCCTGGGGTTCTCTATCACCTGGGCGAGCGGATGCCCTGGACCTGGCAGGTCGGCTTCGATGATCGGAGTCTGGTTTTCGGTGAGATTCAAGAGCGGGCACAGGAGGTCTACGATCGCATCCAGCCGGGACCCTTTCGGCCACGAAGTCTGTTCGGGTTGTTAGGCGATACGCGTCCCGCCGTGAGGCCCGACATCTTGCTCATCGCGGTCGAGAGCCTTCGATATGACGTGCTCGACCCCGAAACGATGCCACACGTCTGGCAAATGTCAGAGCGGGGCGTCCGTTTGAATGAACACTATGCGACATCGAATGCCTCACATTATGGATTGTTCGCGCTTCTCTACGGCCGGAGCCCGCTCTTCTATTTCGAAACCCTCGACGCCGAAGAGCAGCCAACATTGCCCTTCCAGCTAAAGGAGTGGGGCTACACGACGCACTACCTTAGCTGTGCCGACACTCATTGGCAGGAGATGGATCGCTTCCTGGGCACTCCCCATTTTTCCGTCGAAAGAAGTCGTGGGAAGACACTTGAGGAGTGTGATCGAAAGGTGACGTCCCGGGCGGCGGAGCTATTCGAACCCGGCTTGCGAGAGCCCCGATTCGTCATCGCCTTCATGATGTCGACTCATTTTGGCTATCACTATCCGGAGGGTGCAGGTCCGTTCGCACCGGCGCTGCCACCGCCTAACGCGCTCGCATTGGATGCGGAGCGTGACCGAGACGCGCTGTTTAATCGATATCGAAACAGCGCTCATTATGTCGACGCCCTGATTGGGTCTCTACTCGATAGGCTCGATCGGGGAAATACGCTCATTGTGGTGACGGGAGATCATGGCGAATCGCTTTTTGATGACGGGACGATCTCGCATTCGAGCCTTCTGTCTGAGATCCAGACGCGGGTGCCTTTGGCGATGTCGGGTCCCGGTGTGGACCGTGCGAATACGCGCCGCGGTCCCACGGATCACCGTGACGTCATGCCGACGATCTTTGGGCAGTTGGGATTGACTGCCGACTCGCTGCGGAAATTCCCAGGCCGGGACCTGCTTGCGGCGGATGAGCGTGCATTCGCACCGCTTGTGCATGCCAAGGCCAGGCGCGGTGGCATCGACGCGATCGCCCTTGTCTCATCCGCACAGCGTTATTCGTTTCGACTCGATGTCGACCGTGGTCGCTTGCGATTTCTGGGCAAGCTAGGCGAGAATGGGCGATCGCTGCGGGAGCCGGTTTCTCTCGAAGAAGGGGATATGGCGATCCGGTGGCTCGAGCAATACATGAATTCGCTGGCTGGCAACTAATGTCGGCGCGAGACGGTTCCGTCTGATTCGATTTCGTATCGAGCGAGAATGGTGTTGCCGAGAAACGTGAGTACTGCGCTCGGAGGTGATTGGAAAAGTGTCACGCGCAGACGATCATCGGGTGGCTTTCCGAGGACGTCGATCCGCATGAAACCCAATTTGTTCGCGATGAAATCGGGACCTTCGATTCTGTATTCGGTCTCTAACTGTCGGTGTGCCTGGGCGCCGGAACCGGCGATCACCGTGAGCGCCGGTGCGGGACCGACGCCGGGAATCGCCGCAAGGACATGAACATGCCCAGCGAGATAGGCGTGGACGATCCGCTCCGACTGAGCCGACGCCAGGGCCACCATCCGGGAGAGTTGGGGATGCCCGGCGATCGGTGGGCGATGGCCAACGATGACGCGCCAGGGTCCCTTTGCCGTGGTTAGATCGGCCGAGAGCTGCTCGACTTCGGCTTTGCCCCACGGATAGCCCGAGCGGAGGAAGATCAGGCTGAGTCCGCCGGCCAACTCTCGAATTCTCGAGCCTGCATCTCCGGGCATATCCCAGTTGAGCACGAATCGTGAAATCTCGTGACGTTGCAAGCGCTCGCTGTCCGGGGAATCCAAGTCGTGATTTCCAAGCACCGCGAAAAAGCGTGGACGTGGTTCTTTGATGTTTGCACAGGCTGGATCGAGTCCATCGGCCAGCTCATCCGACGCATCGACAAAGGCACAGTATGGCCGAGCTAGATTCTCGACGATGCGCGGGAAGAGCTCATTGGCGTGCAACCCGGTTGGATAAAAGTTGTCGCCTAGCAGAACAAAGGCATCGACGGGAGCCCGTGCGTGTTCGCTCTGCATGGCACGTCCGACGGCGAGTTGGCCTTCGAATAGTTGGGGTGTGAACCCCCACGGCAATCCGGTATCCCCGACGGCGATCAGTGAGACTGAGGAATATTCATCGGGAGGCGCGTCCGGCGTCTCGGGAACGCACGCGACGACGAAGGCAGCCGCGATGCTGGCCGCGATGCTGGTGGCCATGCTGGGGGCGATGGCGCCAAGGAAAGCGAGAGGAAACTCGGGCGAACCCTTTGCGCTTGGCGCATCTTTGCGTTGGGTGGTCCATGGCATAGATGGAACCGAGAGTAGAAGATTCGAGGTTCCGATGGGAATGGGAATGGACCGTTTCGCATGAACTCTTCGATGTGATGGGGCTCACGGCAGTGCGGCCGAAAGATGAACACCGTTTCGGCTTGCCAGGCGGGGGCAGATGTAACTGGCCAACGGGGGCAGCCGTATGCTTTCGTGAGTCGTCCAAGGCTCGCTCGTAATTTTGACCGAAGGATCTGCCTCGCGGATAGGCCGCGGCAGCGTGTGAATTCGGGATCATGGAGAACCGGAATGACCAAGCGAAGTGCAGTACTCGCCGCGGCCGCGGCAGCGATTTTTGTGACGGGCGGAGCGACGAGCGCTGCAGCCGACAGCCATGAAGGCGGCGAGATGGTCCACTGTCAGGGCGTCAATGGCTGCAAGGGCCAGTCTGGTTGTGCAACCGACCACAGCACCTGCCACGGTCAGAACGAATGCGCTGGCAAGGGCTGGGTCGAAATGTCGGTGGCAGAGTGCGAGGCCGCTCAGGCAGCCAAGGGCGACAAGTAGCAGGCGATTCGATCCGCCTTGGGCGAGCGGGCACTCGGAAGAGAGTCTGCCCCGCCCGAGGCAGACGAAACGGCCCACGACGTTCATGCCCGCGCAACGTCCTTTGCTCAATCTTGCCGACTCTTCTGTCTCGCCCGCTCGGCCCGCCGACGCGCCGAACCTTGGCGTCGGCGTTGGTCTACGAACCAGCCACTATGCCGAAGTGCTCGAACGGGGTCGACGTGGTGCTCGGGGCGAATCCGGCGATCGTGTCGATGATGGCAGTGGTGCGCAAGCTGTTTGCGTCACTTCAGTCGGGGTCGACTGGTTCGAGCTGCTGTCGGAAAACTATATGGTGCCGGGGGGGCGACCCCTGCGAATCGTTCGCGAGATGCAGGAGATGTTCCCACTCGCCCTGCATGGCGTATCACTCAACATCGGCTCGTCAGATCCATTGCGTCCCGCCTACCTCGATGCCCTCGATGCCCTCGCCCGTCTCGCCACGCCGAGGTTCATTACGGATCATCTCTGTTGGACGGGTGTGTCCGAAACAAATCTGCATGATCTCATGCCGCTCCCCTATACGGACGAAGTCATCGAACACGTCGCGGCCCGCGTGCGTCGCGTTCAGGATCGCCTGGGTCGGCGCATCGCACTCGAAAATGTTTCGTCGTACCTGAGCTTTAATGACGATGCGATGTCCGAATGGGATTTCGTGACCGCGATTGCAGAAGAGGCGGACTGCGGAATCCTGCTCGACATCAACAATGTCTATGTGAGCGCGCACAATCACGGCATCGATGCGATGAAATATATCGACTCGATTCCTGCTGAGCGGGTCTTTCAGATTCACCTGGCCGGGCACAGTACTTCCGGGTCGCTCTTGATCGACACCCATGATCATCCGGTGACGGATGTGGTCTGGACACTTTTCGAGCGCGCAATCAAGCGGTTGGGCCCGGTCTCGACGCTGATTGAATGGGACGATCAGATTCCGACCTATGCCCGGCTGCTCGAAGAGGCGGACAAGGCACGAGCGATCATCGAACGGGTGACGGGCTGGTCATCGGGCTCGCCCAATGCGTCCGTCTCTTCCTCTTCGAAATCGCGCACATCTGAGTCACCGGGAGAGCGACGCGATGTCACTGCATGAAACCCAGACTGCGATTTCGGAGTGGGTTCGTGCGCCGAAGGGTGTTGCTGCGGCGTTGGAAGAGGAGGACGCCTCGAGTCCGCAGCGAGAGTCGGGCCGCGCGAAACGACGGCTTGAAAACCTGATTCGATCCGACGAGTCGCTCGACGCATCCGGACGACTCGGCATCTACGCGAATGCCTACTTCAGTCGGATCCTCGGTGTGCTCCGAGCCGACTACCCGGCCGTGGTTGGCATGATTGGTGACGTCGGCTTCAACGATCTCGTGACGTCGTACCTATTGGTCGAGCCCTCGCGTTCGCCGTCGCTTCGTTATGCCGGCCTTAGACTCGCGGACTTTCTTTCGAACCATGATGCGATGGCTCGGACGCGCGCGCGCTGGCCCGAAGCTGGTGATCTTGCGGCCTTCGAGTGGGCGAGGATCGATGTCTTTGATGCCGCGGACGGGCCGGTCCTCGGGCGGGAACTCGTTTCACGCTTGGCCCCGGAGGAGTTTGCTGAATTGTTCCTATGCCTTGGGGAGTGGGTTCGATTGCGCGCATTCGCACATCCGGTGCTGCAACTCTGGCGTGCGGGAACGAACGGCGAGATACCTCGATTCCAAGGAACGAGCGGCGAGGCACATGTTGTCATCTGGCGTCAGGACGAGAAGGTTTTTCATCGGAGTCTCGATGCATTGGAGGAGGCAGCCCTGGCGAAGCTGAGTTTGGGGTCGCGCTTTGATGACCTCTGTGAGTGGGCAGCGATCGAACTCGGAGACGAGGCCGCTCCGGGGCAGGCGGCCACCTGGCTCGAGCGGTGGCTATCGGACGGGCTTCTCGTCGTTGCTTAAGAATCGTGCCGTCCGCCCATCAGCCATCGCGCACTTGTTGGGCCGAGATTGGCTGTGAGCGCCTCAATAAATTCCTCATTGTTGGTCACCGAAATAACATCGCGCGCTGTCTGTGAACACTCCCTTGAATGGAATTATCTGTTTCGGAGCGGATTGGCTTATGAATTCGTCCTTGCTGATTCATCTGGATTGGCCACAATCAAAAGGTCTGCGTCGACCTTCCTTTGTGACTGCGAAGTCTGCTGGAGAAGTCGATGCGCGAAGCGATGTCGCCGCACACAGCTCGACAATAGAAACAAAGTAGAGGAATTGAAGGGACTGGACGCCGAATGAACCGAGCCAAGCCAGCCGTCATTCTTGTCGCCGTCTCGCTGATCGTGTTGGCGCTGTTGGCTGGCCGCTCTCTACTGGAAGTCGACCCAGAGTCCGAAAGCGGGTTAGCCTGGGAAGGGGCGGCCCCCGATGTCGAGGAGATCTTTGCGTCGAAGCGTTCGGCGACGAGCGGGTCCGGGAATGCGACAAGGCATTCTTCTGCTTCGAGTCATCGCGCGTCGGATTTGGCGGAAGGCGAGTTGGTTCGTGCCGTCTCCGCCCTTGACCAGGCTCATGCCCGACTTGCGGCGACGTTGATCGCCGTTTCCCAGGCGGAGGCTGCCTTCGAGCAAGTAGAGCGCCGGATTGCAGCTCTGCAGGCTCAGGGCGAAGGCTCCGATGCTCTCACGGAAGACGGCGAGGAACGTCTCGCACTTGTACTTGATGCCCGCGAGCGCGCGGGCATCGAACGAGAAAAGGCGCATCGGGAGAAGGAAATGCAGCAAGCCAATATGCGCAGCGCGGAGGAACGCGTTGAGGCAGCGGAGCTTCAGCTGCAGCCGAGTCTGTCACGCAAATAGACGACCCGCGATCTCGATGAGTCGTTCACTCGTGTCTAAAGAGCATGGCCAGACTTAGGGAACGTTCTCCGGGCTGACCGTTTGCGACCGCATGCCCGTCGAGCTCAACGATCGGGGCGACACCTCGAACGATGTTGACCGACATCAACTCTCGAGCAGACAGCAGATCATCTCGGGTCTGTCGGCCGTATTTGATTTTGGAATTGCTCTCCAGTGCGAGTGTTAGGCCGATCCCCTCGACCGCGCCAAGCGCTGGGTCGGGTGCGATCCATTCGCCGTTCCCAGTCACGATCAGGAAATTTGATCGCCCGCCTTCGACGAGCCATCCGTTTTTGTCGAAGAGGAAAACCTCATCAATCGCGGCTTCCGCCACTTCTGCCCGAGCGGTATCGTAGGCGCGGACATCGACGGATTTGGTGTTGCGCCGATATTCCGGACCCGGGTGGACGGCCTTTGAGGTCTTGGCTCGCCAGACATCGGGTTCCTCGCCGACCGGGCGTGGCGTGGCGATGAGCTCGAGGCCCCCCCCTTGCGTGCGTGACCATTCAATTCGGATGACGCCATCGCCCGATCCGAACTCAGTAGCAGCGGTCTCGACGAAGAGCTCCTCGATGTCGCGGAGGACGGGAGGTTCGAGTTCGAGCCTACGCGCATCGCGCAGAAGACGGCGCGCATGCCGTTCAACTCGTTCTACGCGCCCGCGCGTGACGCGGGCGGTCGTGTAGGAGCCGATTCGCCGCGTCTTCAAGCGATCATCTCCGATGCTGCGACAGTCGGCACGAAGGACCGGTTACCGGTCCTCGATCGCCGTGTAGTCGGTCTTGGTCGGCCCCGTATAGATCTGACGCGGACGTCCGATTTTGAAGGCTGGGTCGGCGTGCAGCTCTTTCCACTGGGCGATCCAGCCGGGCAGACGTCCGATGGCGAACATGGCCGTAAACATATTGGGGGGAGTGCCGATCGCGCTGTAGATCACGCCGGAATAGAAGTCAACGTTCGGGTAGAGCTTACGTTCCACGAAGTAGTCGTCTTTCAACGTGATCTCTTCGAGTTCCTTGGCGATCTCGAGCAGCGGACTATGAATGCCGAGGCGTTCGAGCACATCGTCGCAGGCCTTCTTGATGACCTTGGCGCGTGGATCGTAATTCTTGTAGACGCGATGACCAAAGCCCATGAGCCGCGCGCTTTCATCACCGCTCTTCGCGCGTTCGAGAAATTCTCTTGCGGTTTGGCCTTCTTCTGAAATTGCCGCGAGCATCTCGATCACGGCCTGATTTGCACCGCCATGGAGGGGCCCCCAGAGCGCGTTGATCGAAGCCGAAATGGTGCCAAAGAGATTGACCATAGAAGAGCCGACGAGTCGAGTGGTCGCCGTCGAGCAATTCTGTTCATGGTCGGCGTGAAGAATGAAGAGGAGGTCCAATGCGTTCTGGACGACCGGATCGACTTCGTAGTCCTCGCATGGGTTGCCGAACATCATCCGCAGAAAATTGCCGACGTAGTCGAGTTTATTGAGCGGGTAGAGGAAGGGCTGGCCGACGGAATGCTTGTAGGCATAGGCGGCGAGGGTTGGAAGCTTGGCGATCAGCCGATGGGTCGAGATGTCGACCTGCCGCTCGTCTCTCGGGTCGAGGGAGTCGGGATAGAAGGTCGCGAGCGCACCGACCGTGGCGGAGCATGCGGCCATCGGGTGTGCGTCCTTTGGCAGCGCCGAGTACATCTTCTTGAAATCTTCGTGGAGCATCGTATGTCGGTTGATCGACTGGTTGAAATCCGCGAGTTCATCGCTCGTCGGGAGGTGGCCGTAGATCATGAGGTAGCTGACTTCGATGAAGGTGGATTTTTCGGCCAACACATCGATTGGAAGGCCGCGGTAGCGAAGGATGCCTTCTTCGCCGTCGATGTACGTAATCGCGCTCTGACACGAGCCGGAATTGGCGAAGCCGGGATCGAGGGTGATGTATCCGGTCTCCGCTCGGAGCCGAGAAATGTCGATGCCGTGCTCGCCCTCGGAGCCGACGATGATCGGCAATTCAATGGTCTTGTCTCCGAGCTGAAGTTTCGCGGATTCGGACATGGGGGCTCCTTCTTTGGTTTTCGCCTGGCCTCGACCCCGACTGTATCCAGCCTGCGGTCCCGAACTTCGGAAATGGTCGGGGCGGCCAAGCGATTCTCTATTATCTCTGCGCGCTCCAGGCATCCGCGACGACGGCGGGCAGCGTGTGGGCGGTTTGGTCCGCGTCTATCGCTCTCATCGCTCTTAGTCGCTGGCATGGCGGGTTTCACATGTGGATGTGACAACCGCAGATGGCCAGGGATTCGAGCTGCCTATTGGATGTGGATCTGAGTCAGTTTAGCGAAATTGGTGCCTCTTTGGCAGTCTGAATAGTCTGAAAGCGGCCTGAAACCGGGGATATACGAGCGTTCGATACCGATTGGCCCCAGTCGGTCATGCGGAATCTGCTACGTCGATTCAGGGCGCTCTTCCGGGGCGTTTTGAATTCGCTCGCTCGGCAAGAGCCAATCGACGACGTCCGCCACGAAAGCGCTCCGCCGCATGGAGATCGAATTCCGCGGCCAAAGCACCCAACTGTCGGTCGCGAAGGATGACGAAACGACCGCCGCGATCCAAGAAATCGCGAAGTGCCGATTCATCACGTAGAGAGACCACCGTTCGCTCGCCGTAGTACGCGATGCCGCCCTCGAGAGCTCGTAGCCCAAAGACACCGATGCTTTCGCCGGGCTTGGATCGACGCGCAGCCGCTTCGGCGATCGGCCGGGGCGATTTTTCGTTGTTCAAGAGCGGCAGCGCGATCGTGACGAGGGCGAACTCGATGCCGGCAACCAGTACGAGGATCTGTCCCAGTCGGCGCAGCGAGGTCGTGGAGAAGCTTCCCGACGCCGACGCTCGCTCGAGTGCCATGACACTCACGATCGCGAGAGCGGGAAAAATGGGAAGCAAATAGACTCCGCGCTTGCCTGCGGAAAGGCTGAAGAAGACGAAGGGAACCACGATCCAGACGATCAAGAACCGGGCAACGGGCCGCTGAACCAGGAAATCCGTTCGCTGCGCGGGAGGACTTGAGATGGGTAAAACCTGGGTTTCGGGTGTCCTCGAAGATCGCCAGAGCTTCGTCACCGCGAAGGGCAGAAGCAATGTCCATGGCATGAAATTAAGCGGCAGCTGGAGGATGAAATAATAGAAGGGCCGGGCGTGGGAGGTTCCGGAGAAGAATCGCCCGATCAGGTTCTCACCGACGGCGACCTCGGCGAAGCCGGGTGGAGCCAGCGAGTTCGCGGCGAGAAACCAGACCAGGATCGGTGCCAGCGAGAGCCCATGACTCCAAACGGGGAGGATCGCACGCATCCCCCGAAGTCGACCCTCCCAGCCCAGATAGGCTGCGAAGACAAGGAGAGGCAGCCAGCCGACAGGCCCCTTCGTCAGCGCTGCCGCGCCGAGGCACGCATGGAGTCCCGCGATCGCCAGCGGGTTTCGCCGAGCATTCTCAATCCCGCCCCGGCGAAACTCCAAGAAGAGAAAAATCGCGATCGCGGCGAGTTCAAACCCAGTCAGGAGAACATCGAGCTGTGCTCGGCGGGCCGTGAACACGAAACGAAAACTGGTTGCGAGGACTCCGGCTGCGAGGATCGTTGGCAGCCTTGGGCGGAATACGAGTTGCCCGATCCATGCGGTCAGACCCACACAAAAGACGCCGGCAAGCGCCGACGGCAAACGGGCCGCGATCTCGTGAACGCGATCTGAGGGCACGCCGAAGGCCGCGGCAAGCCAGAAATAGAGAGGTGGCTTCTGGGTGTACGGGGCACCGTTGAGATGCAGCAGCACCAGGCCCGAGGCGCCATGGCGAAAGGAGCGGATTTCCTCGGCGATCGCACCATAGCGGGGCTCATCGGGTGCCCAGAAGTCCCTACCCCCCAGGCCCGTGCCGTAGAGCAAGGCTGTGGCGAGCAGGAGAATCAAGAATGCGCGGCGGCTCGACCGGGACGCGACCCGGCCCGCGCCGGATGGCTCGCTCGCCTGGGGACCCCCGACTCCGGCTACGGGCCAACCCTGTCTCGCTTGTCTGTCATTGGATTTCTTCACGGCAGCCATTGACGGTACCCTTCCGGCCAAGGAGGTGCAGGATGACCGAGGCAAGCAGGGACCCAGCGCAGGAAAAGCAAGCACATGCCGAGTTGAGTTCGATGATCAGGGATGCCGCGATCGGGCCCGCGGCGATTACCGCGCTCTTGGATGGACTCACTAGCGAGACCCGCGCGCCGGTCGTTCGCAGTCTCGGGAAGAGCGATCAGGGGGCGCTTTACACTCAGGTCGAGGGTTATGCGCCGCTCGATCTCGAGGACCTCGTTCCGCCCACGCGAGCGGACCTCGAAGAAGTACGTCATCTGGGACGGAACTCGTTGCCCGCCTTCAGGATTTTCGAGAAACGATTCTGCCGCCAGTCGGGCTCTTCGCCCGAGGCGCCCAAAGAACTCGCTGGGTACAACTATCAAAGGTTGTCCGCGTTAACGGGTCCCGGATATTTCGGGGCGATCTCCGATGACAATACGCGGGAGGTGTTGGTCGACTATGCGCGATTGCCGAACGAGACTCCGCCAGGTTGGCCGCCGGTGCGATCCAATGAGGGCGGGCTTTCTCGATTTGTCTATGGGTTCATGATCGACCGGCTACGTCGCGTGTCCGAACACGTCACGATCGGGTCGGCGGCTCGCAACGGGAAGGATCTGGGCAGCTATTTCGTGCTCTGCCGCATTGACTAACAAGCCTCCCTATCTATCTGTCGTCATTCCGTATCGAGATGAGGAATCGTCGCTTCCGGAGCTGTATGCTGAACTGTGCGAAGTCCTGGACGCATTCTCCTTCGAATCGGAAATCGTATTCGTCGACGACGCCAGCCGCGATGAGGGTTGCAGCATCGTACGTGATCTCGCGGCGAAAGATCGACGTGTACGCGGACTGAGTCTCTCTCCGCATTCCGGCCAATCGGCTGCACTCGCCGCAGGTTTCCGCGCCGTTCGGGGCGAAATCGTTGCGACCCTCGATGCAGATCTCCAGAACGTCCCCGCAGACCTGCCTAGTCTGATCGCTGCATTGGATCATGCGGATTGCGTTTGCGGCGTTCGGCAGCTGCGCCAGGACTCTCTTGCGAAACGACTCGGCTCACGGGCCGCCAACGCTTTCCGCCGATTCGTGCTCTCCGACGGGATCTCCGACATCGGCTGTTCGATTCGCGTGATGCGCGCGTCGAGTCTGTCGAGGGTCAAGCTCTTCCGCGGGGGGCATCGCTTTCTTCCCGCTCTGCTCGCGATGGAAGGCGATCGGATCGTAGAGCTGCCCGTTCGCCATCGCGCCCGACGGCATGGATCGTCGAAATACGGCCTTGTTCGAAGGCTGCTCGAAAGCTCTTTCGATCTCCTGGCGGTCTACTGGATGAAACGGCGGACCGATCGGCATGAGGTGAAGGAACTCAACCGGCGCGCTTGACCTTGAAGCCACGCTTTTCGAGTTCCTCGACGAGGGTATCGCGATGGTCACCCTGGATTTCGATCACGCCGTCCTTAAGTGCCCCGCCTGTTCCGCAGCGGCGTTTGAGAGCACCTGTTAGTTCATCCATTTCATCGTCGTCGAGAAAGACACCCGTGATCGTCGAGACGATCTTTCCGCGTCGACCTTTGGTCGAGCGGCCGACTCGAACGATTCCGTCGCTGGATTCGCGTGCTGCGGTTGCTTCGCGCGCCTGGATTCTCGCTCGCGCACTCTTGCCGCGGCATCGACACCGGGACTCGCTGCGTCCGCATTCCGGGCAGACACGGCCTTGCTCACTCGAATAGACGAGTCGGTCTCCGCCGCTTTCGCGTCCCATACTACGGACCATCGCCGGAAAGACGGTTGTTGGATGAATTGTTGGATGATTGGAGATTCCGATGATCCACCATGATGCAACGATCCTGGAATACTTCGATTCCGGCCTCACGCAGTCGTTTCGCCGACGGGCCGTGATGAATCCCCAATTGCATCCAGACCGCCTTTGGGCTGGGCTCGAGCGACAGGATTTCGTCCACATGCGCCGGGATATGCTCTGAGGCTCGAAAGAGATTCACGATGTCGATGGCTTGGTCGACGGCTGCGAGATTTGGATAACAAGTCTCGTCTAACACGACATCGAATTTTGGATTGATCGGGATCACGCGATAGCCCGCCTGCTGCATATACAGGGGGATGCGGAATGCATCTTCCGTTGGCCGAGTCTTGATTCCGACGACAGCGACCGTCTTGGCAGATTCGAGAAGCGTTGCGATCCCTTCAGGCATGCTGTCGCCAGCGTCCATCGATTTCCTCTTGGCTCCAACCCTTTGATCGATTGGTCGTTCTTGGATGCCCGAAGACTAGCCCCTTTGCGGCCGCGAATCCCTTTAGGCTCGGCGTGATGGTGCTCATGGTTGGCTTCCTCGAGCTTCGTCGCAGATTGTTCTGGGACGTGGATAGTCGACTTCTTATGGGACAAGGGATACGGTCCCCGCCATGAAAATTCGTCGTGGCTCTCTTCTTGTTTTCGCGATCTTCTCTGCTTTTCTCGTGACTGTTCCGGCATTGCCGGGCGTCACGGTCAGCCAAGAGGCCGTCGAAGTCCGCTCGACCGACATTGAACAAAGCGACCCGAGCGACCCCAGCGCCCCCGGACGGGTTCGAGATCCGGTCGAAAGTCTCTCCGAGACCGTGCTCGACAATGGTCTGCGCGTTCTGCTCCTAGAGGATCATCGTACGCCCGTCGTCGCTTTCCAGATCTGGGTCGACGCGGGCTCCTCCGACGAATCGTTTCATACCGGAATCGCCCATCTCTTCGAGCACATGATGTTCAAGGGCTCCAAGAACATCGCGGAGGAAGTCCACGCCCAGCTCATCAACGAGCGTGGTGGTCGGATCAATGCCTATACCAATCGAGACGTTACGGTCTACCACGAGGATGTGACGGCGGAGTCGCTGCCACTTGTCATCGATCTCGAGGCTGAACGATTCAAGAATCTCGACATTTCCGCCTCGACCCTCGAGAGCGAACGGCAGGTCGTTCTCGAAGAGCGTCGCCTCCGGACCGAGGACAGCCCCGATGGCCGAGGCTTCGAGGCGCTCGCCGCCCTGGTCTGGCAAGCGCATTCGTATCGCTGGCCCACCATCGGTTGGCGAAGCGATGTCGAGCAGGTGACGGTCGAAGCCTGTCAGGAATTTTTCGACACCTACTACGCCGCGAATAACCTGACGGTCGTGATCGTCGGTGATTTCGAAACGGCAAGAACCCTCGATCGGATCAAGCGAACCTTCGGGCGTCTGGAGTCTGCGGCCAAGATTGCTCGAAGTCCGACGACCGTGGTCGAGCAAAAGGGTGAGCGACGCGCCGACGTCCTTTTCGATGTCCAGATCCCGCTGCTTTACGCGGGTTGGCATACGCCGCCTTCGGGCCACCCGGATGGAGAGGCCCTCGACCTGGCGAGCCAGATTCTTTCCGGAGGCCGGTCGAGTCGGCTCTATCGATCCCTTGTCTATGAAGAAGAGAAGGCACTCTACGCCTATGGCGGATATATGGAGTTCACCGATGCCGGGATGTTCTACGCGATCGCGGGTGCTAGGCCGGGTACGCCGCTCGAGGAAGTCGAAGCGCTCTTCATGGCCGAGATCGATCGGGTCGCCAAGGAAGGTGTGAGTGAGGATGAGGTCGCGCGCGCCAAACGGCAAATGGAAGTCGATTTGGTGAGTGGACTTTCAACCAATCATGCTCTGGCCAGTCGAATCGGTCGAGAGATTGTTGCGTTTAGTCGCGTTAGGCCGCTCGACGAGCGGATTGCCGCGATTCGCGCTGTCTCCGCCGAGGATATTCAGCGGGTCGTACAGACCTATCTCCGCGATCAGTCACGCAGTGTAATTCATGTGATTCCACCGCCGAAAATGGCCGATGCCACTGCCAACAGCGGTGCGGAGGACAAGAAATGAGAATCGAGATTGCTCGCATGCATGCCGTAGTGAAGCAGGCTGTCGTCGCCGTCTCCTTCGTCGTCCTTCTATTCGCACTCGGGTGCGGGATCATTCCGCCTCGTCCGGCCTGGGAAGAGCCGCCCCCACCGCCAATCGAAAATGCGATCGTCGATGCCGACCTACTTCATCGCGTCACGCTGCCTAATGGTGTGCGACTGATTCTTCTCGAAGACCACCGACTGCCACGGATGGCCCTCGGCATGACGCTCGCGCGCGGGGCGGGGAGTGTCGATCCCGAATATGCGGGCGTCGCCGATCTGGCGACCGAGGTCATGCAGCGCGGCGCCGGCGAGCGAGACGCTTTGCAATTGGCCAAATTTGTCGAGGACGCCGGTGCATCCCTCGGCGTCTCGTCGGGTTGGGATACGACGACTATTTCCGTTTCTGGATTATCCGAGGACCGGCCGCTGCTTCTCGAAGTCTTGACCGATGTCGCCTTTCGACCGCGATTCGATGAAGCTGAGTTCAACAAGGCGCAGGCGGAACAGCAGGCCTCCATCGTTGGCGCACAGGACGACCCAGCGACACTTGTTCGCTGGCATGCTCTCCAGACACTTTTCCCGGACCATCGCTACGGCAAGCCTCGAACGGGAACGGCGGAAAGCGTCGCAGGTATCAATGTCGAAATGACCCGTGCCTATTGGGAAGATCGCTTCATTGCCGAGAACGTCGTTCTGTGGGCGGTCGGGGATTTCTCGGCGAAGACGCTGATCCAGGATCTTCGTCGTCTATTCGGAGAGTTGGGGGCGGGCGATCAGATCCCGGGTATTCCGGCAACACCCGCACAGACCCCTACGAGTCGCCGCATCGTCATCGTTGATAAGCCGGACCTTCTTCAGGCCCGAATCATCGTCGCGCATGAGGGAATCGCTCGAACGGAAAGCACTCGAATCGCAGTCGATCTGATGAACAACGCGCTGGGTGGCAGCGGATTTTCTTCTCGACTCATGCGGACGATTCGATCCAACGAGGGATTGACCTACGGTGTTGGGTCTGGGTTCTCCCTGCGAAGTCAGCCGGGACCCTTTTCCGTTTCGACATTTACGCGAGTGGCCAAGGTTCGCCGCGTCGTCGACCTGATCTTTGCCGAGATGACCGCGATTCAAAATGATCGACCTGTCGATGAAGCTGAACTGCGTAAATTCATCGGGTACAACGTCGGCCGGTTTGGACTTTCGCTCGAGACCTCGGACGCGGTGCTGACCTCGCTTGTGGATCTAGAGATTCACGGCTTGTCTGAAGATTCGTTGGACACCTATCGCGCTCGCGTAAGAGAAGTGTCGATCGAAGACATCGCGGACGCGGCGAAGCTTCGACTCCATCCCGATCGTGCGGCGATCATCATTCTCGGTCCAGCGGAAGTGCTCGTTCCCGAACTCGAAGACCTGGGCGAAATCGAAGTTCGGCAGCCCTGAGCCCGGAACAGCCCTGAGCCGGAACAGCCCTGAGCCGGAACAGTCCTGACGCAAAGCGCCTAGCGACGTGGCGTTCTAGCGTCCGAAGATGTCGAGGATGTCACTGCCGCGAACGTAGCGGGAGGGGTGAATCGCTTCCGAGAGTTCGTCGAGGGTGATGCCATCGGGATGTATCTGCCTCAGCCAGTCTTTCTGGATGCCACGGAATTCTCCTGGAGACAGTCCCAGACGGCGGTGGTAGCGGAAGAGCGAGTCGAGGGATTCGAGGGTGACGTAGGCCTCGAACAGAGTACTCGGCCGATTCTTGACGAAGCGGCGAAGCTCGAAGCCGACCACGCGGCGTGCGCGAGAATTCTCAAGATATCGATCGAGCGCGTCCTGAAGGATCGCGCGAATCGTTGGCGCTCCCTCGCCTTCCTGGCCAAACAACTCTTCGTAGAGTGCGATCGCAGCTTCTGCATCCTCCGCGTCGATTCGCGCCGTCGTCACACTCACCACGCCATCCTCGGGGCTCGCTCCGAGGTCATCGATGATGGCGGCCCCTTCGAGTCTCGCGAGACGCACTTCGTGTGGGGTCTCCAGCGCATCGATCTCGAGTTCGAGCAGACGATCGGGATGCGGACTTTCGGGGGCTTCTTCAATTTGAGTCTCGGGTGTCGGCTCGACCACGGGTCCGAAGGCGCCTGAAAGATCAGAGCGAGAGGCGCCCGTCGGTCGAAGGAAGACCACTTGATTGGCGAGATCGCCGGTTGTCGCATCGAATTCGAAATCGCTGGGGATGAGGGAAGACCCGTCCGGCATGAGCGCGAAGAGGGGGAACGCAACGATTTCGCTCGGCACGCCGGCTGCATCGAAGGGATTCGGAAGGCCGAACCGAATCGTTGTCCCGGCGCCGAAGGCAGTCGGCGTGACGCCCATCGTAGCGTTGTCCATGAACGTGATCGTGTTTGCGGAGATCGACGTTCCGCCGTCTTGTTCGACAGCGCCGCTCCGATCAAAGACCTGTCCGTCCGCGCGCCGCACTATTCCAATGGAATCGGCTTCGACGGTCAGGTTGATGCTGGACACGTCTCCGAGAATGGCAATGCCGTCGTCGACCTCGATTATTGCGTCGCCGGCGACGGAGAGCTTCTCGCCGGAACTCATCACGAAATTTCCGCCGGTACTGACAAATTGGATATTGCGCTCGGTCCCGTCGTCACCCCCTCGCTTGCCAATCGTTGCGTAGGGGGCGGAAGTGAGTCGGCCAAGCCCGAGGCTCGAGAGTGCACTCGCGAGTTCGGGCAGTGTCGTTGCCAAGTCAATTGCGTTTTCGATTTCCGCCGTCCGGTCCCCATCGACGAAGTCATAGGAAAGGAAAAGGATGTTATTCAGGACGTTGATGGTCTGATCGCTCGCACCGGTGAATTCAAGGCTCGGCGCGCCGAATTCCGAGCGACTATCAAAGGTCACGACGAGGCGATCCAGGGGGACTGAGGAGGTTCCGATCTCGCCTTCGAACTCGACCTTGCCTGAACTTGCAACCAGGAGCCCGTTTGCAGGGAACATCGATGATTGTTGGACGTCGCCGGTGAAGGTGATGTCTCGACCTCGGGTTGAAAGAGTGTCCTGGAGAACCAGTGTGCCATCAAAACGTTGGTCGCCGGTTGTTTCGATCGTGAGGTCATCGGGGACGGCCCCATTCAAGAAGGGCTGAATGTTGATCTGGCTCGATGGACCTGACTGGACGTCGAGGCTCGTGAGTTGGAGATCAGCGTATTCGGGAAATCCTTCAAATCCCGGGGTCGGGCCGTTGAGCGCGAAGTTGACGTCCCCTGCCGAATCGAGGATCAGGTTGGCACTCGAGACGCGTGCACGGAGTGCGCTGTCGAAGGTGATGTCTGCATCGGTTCCGCCTACCAGAGTGAGCGTCTTGAGTTCGATGTCGAGTCCGGAGAGATCGGTTCGCGTCGAGCGGACTCCGAACTGACCGATGACATCGTATTGACCGGGGCTGAGCAGCAGGCTGCCGTCGAAGTCGGCGTCCTGTTCGATTCGGACGATGGGACGTAGGGCGACGTCCGGATCGGCATCTGGATCGTTCCGGAGTCGGCCGAGTTCGTCGGGCGCTTCCGCTCCGTCGGGAACGAAAGTGCTGACGAGTGTCAGATTGTCGATCGAGAGGTCGATGACATTGTTTGCGACTTCGGAGCGGAAGGTGATGTCGTTCGATCGGAACGCGATGTCGCCCTGCGTGAAGTCCATGAAGGAATCCATGGGTGAAATATTGACGATGGTGGCCGCGTCGATGTCGAGGTTCCCTGCGATGAAGTTGATTGCGACGTCGGCAATCTCACTGATCCGATCCAGATTCAGATTGCTCTGTGTTGAGCTGACCGTCAGGGTCTCCCAATTATTGGTGCCGGATCGATTCAAGATGGGCCGAAGGAAATCGCCTTTGGGAACCGCGGTCATATCAATGTCGGCGCTTTGGGTGAAGCTGAACGAAGAACCCTCGAGATCGGCCACGGGGTCCCCAGCTCGATCCGCTCGTAATAGCCCCGTGAAGTCAATCTGCGGCAGGATATTGTTTTCTTCGAGCTTGAATTGAGGGCCCGCGGTGAGGGAGATGGAGCTGGCCTCGAGCGTACTCAGAGGTGCCATCGCATCGGCGGCTTCGAAGTTGATAAATCCGAATGGCGTGGCGAGATCGGTGGGTACTTCCAGGGAGAGTCCCGATGCCAGCGAAATCGTGTCGCTGGCCATGATGTGGGTGTCGTCGCGGATCACGATTGATCTCCCGGTCGAGACGATCACGCTGTCGAATGAGAAGATCCGCGCAACCGTGCCATCGCCGAAGTTGACGCCGCTCGATGTCGGGAACGGATCGGCTCCGGGCGCAGGGGTGGGGATATCATCCTCATTGAAAATGCCTGAGGCGAGTAGGGTGCTCCCATCGACGTTGTCGGGATTGAATGTCGTCGAATTGAGGAGACTGGCGAGGGAATAGAGCGTTGCAATCGCGTTGTCGTCCTCATCGTCCTCGATTGTTCGCGTGAGGTGGCCCGCTACAGCGTCCCGGTCAAAGAGGGTGGCCGGCGTGATCGCGTTATCTTGAGTAATGGAGATCGTCGTCGGTCCGCGCGAGTTGGCGAGGTTGATGAAGCCTGTCCCGCCCGTGTCCTGCGAGGGCGCGCTCAGGTTCTCGATGCTCACGTTGGTTTCTTCCGAATCTAAACCTTCGATCAGCAGAGATTCGCCGTCAAAACTCGCATTCGTTCGAGTCCCCCCGGTCGGGTCGTCGCCCATCCTTGTCTCGACGTGAACCGTTGCCGGCCCAGCCGACGCAAGGTCATTATCGGAGGCGATGAGTGTGAGATCATTGGCGCGAATCCGTAGGTTGAGCCCAGGAATGTTTGTCAGGTCGAGATCGTTGCCATCGGTTCGCGTCAGGATGACTTCGAACGCTTCGAGGATGAGGCGTCCAGGCGCTTCACCGATCGCGCCGCTGCGAAGCTTGAGCGGAAGAGAAGTTGCGTCAAAATCCTGAAAGTCGATTCGTCCGAGATTGGATCGAAGCGCGAGAATGTCTGGCAAGACGCCACCAGTGAATTGATCGAGGCCAGGTAGGTCGAGCTCTGTGATGATCGATGTGCCCGTCATAGTCAAGATCGCTGAGATCGCTGGGTTGCCGGGTACAGCGACAGGCACTGTCAGATCAAATTCGGCACCAGTTGTGTCGATGAATGATTGGCCCACCAAGGCTCCATTTTCATCGAGGGGAGTCCCGTCGCCAGCAATCAAATTGACACGCGGGGCGCGCACGACGACGGAAGAGTCGAATCCGAGATTGCCAACGCCACCCGCACCGGCTCGGATGGTCAACTCCTCTTCGTCGTCGGCGAAATTTCGATTGAACGCGGATGCAAGTTCCTGTGTGAAGACGAAGTTTCCGATTCCGCCCACTTCAACGCGCTTTCCCTCGAATAGAAAGTCGCTCGAGACTTCGATTGCCGGGGCATCGTTTGCATCGACGCCGATCAGTGAAAGGTTTGCGTTCTTGAAGCGCGCGCCCTCGTTTGGAAGGTTCGTCGGGTCGTCATCGTTGAGATCGATTGTGCTTTCGTCCGAGCGAACTTGATAAGCGACGTCGCCGGCGGTTCGAAATCCCTCTCCCGTCAGCCCGAAGTCCACCAGGTCCGGAAGATCCGCCTGCCCATCGATCGCTGCGTCTTGTCGGTAGCTAAAGGATGTCGCCGTTGATGCTGCGTCGCCAAAGATGGCGGATCCAGCATCGCGGATCGCGACGTTCGTCTTGAGTCCCGTAATGCGTGAGCGGTCACTCACGACAGAGTTTTGCGAATTGCCGCCACCGCCCGCGCGCAATTCGAGGTCATTGGCTTCGAGAGTCGTCTTCACCATCGCGTCGGCATCTTCAAAGACCAGATTGCCGAAGCCGCTGCCGCCGGCGAGCAAGGCCAGACGATCGCGAGAAGTAATCGTGATGCCCTCTTCGACGGTCAAGGTTCCGCGACCCTCCGGATTATCAGACCCTGTGTTTCGTCCAGCCTCAAAGATCAACTCATCGGGCACGCTAAACGCGGACGCCAGCCCCGCATCAACACTCAAGCTCCCGGCGCTCGAGATTGTCAGGCTTTCGACACCGAAGGGTGTGGCGTTGTTCAGAACGATGGTGTCATCGGCGCTGCTGACGATGCCCGGACCCGGGGCAGCAGGGAGCTCATAGATTCCGCCGTTCAGGACCACGGAAGTCTGACTGCCATTGAATGCGGCCGCGTCTTCAATCGTGAGTCGCCCGTCTGACGACTCAAGCTTAATCTGGATGTCGCCATCAACGTCGATGGCAGGCGTTTCAAATGCTCCAAATGCACCGCCGAGCGCCAGCTCTCCGGCGGGCAACGTCATCGCGGCCGCCACGCTTGTCACTGTCAGATCCCCGTCCTGTTGGATCTGGAGATCGATCGGGCGGGAGTCCCCATCGCCGGGCATGTCGGTGGGCATGTCGGTACGGCGTAATTGTAAACCGCTGTAGTTTGCGTTGGTGGCGAGTAGTTGGAGTTCAAGCTCAGTTTGAGTGGCGAGATCGCTGCCATGCGTCGTGCCATTACCGACGGAAATGCGAATCGTGTCCGCACGAAGCCTAACCCCATCAGAGGAATCGTCTCCGCCCGAACCGCCAAACACGAGTCGCGTGCGATCGACGCTCGCTTGTTCAGCCACATTCAGTTGGTCTGGTTGTGCGGCCGCAACGATTTCGATCGATGCGGCTTGCAGGCTCGTATTCTCGTTGAATGTGATCTGGCGATCGCCGCGAATTCGAATTTCATTGCGCTCAAGTGGGTCAGGGGCGGATGTCTCGCCGGCGTTCGGAGTGATCAGATCGGGAAGGGTGGCGCTCGAAGAGCCTTCGGCCAAAAGAGTGACGGCTCCTGTGGCGTCACTCGAGAAGGATACGCTGCGCGATTGGATGTCTACGGCGGAGCTCGAGATCGTTGTTGCGCTCGTTCCGCCGATGATGATTTCACCCTGGCCGAATTTGTCGTTGCCGACGTCGACGCTCTGGAGGTCGAGGGCGAGGATCTGAATGAGTCCATTCTCGGTGGCGATGGCGCTCGCGACGGGGTCGGAGGATAACCGTGTATCGAAGTTTCCGTTCAGTGTGATGGACTGGGTTCGCTCGATTCCGATCGAGAGAGCGCCGCCCCTTGTACTGATGCCCTCATCGGTCATGGCGTCACCGTCATCGATGGCGACATCGATATTGATGACGCCTCCCTGGCGATTGGGATCATCGACAAACGACACATTGGCCGATCCGGTCTCGCCATCGGGATCGATGTGATTGGCCTCAATTGTGACGTCACCGCCCGTAGAGAGAATTTCTCCAGTGATGTCGACGCTGCCCGCGGAGTTCGCTCCACTGAATGTGGATTGGAAGCCGCCCGCAAGTGCGACGTCTCCGCCCCCAGACTCGATCGTGCCAATCAGATCGAGCTGGCCAGCCACGACCGCTTCGTCTCCGCCGGCTCCCGACTGCGTCCGAACGTTGAGAGAATTCGCGATCAGCGTCACGCTGCCGCCGGTGTCCGATGGATTAGTAGCGCTTGTGTCGATCCGACCGGACAATTGGAGAATCGGTAGAGGAGTGCCCGTCCCGTCAAATTCATCGTCCAGCGTTTGGCGCCTAACGAGCGCAGGATTTCCAAATTGATCGATGGATCCTGTGCGAATATCGACGGCGCCTCCGTCCGTGTCGATCGTCCCCGAGTTTTGGAACACCGATGCACCTGTCAGGATGACATCACCGCCGCCCGTTTGGATATTGGCCTCGATGACGAGCTGGCCTTGGAGTGCGTCGATCGAAAACGCTTCGTTCGACTCGACTTGTCCGGCGTCATTTGCACGCAATTGGACGGTCAAGATCAGGTTGGATGGCGTGCCCATCATGGCGGACATGATGTCGTTGTCGACGATGATGTCGGCGGCGGCGAGAAGTTGAAGAGTTGCGGTCGTGCCGGCGATTACGTTGGCACTGTCGATGATGATGTCGGTTGCGATCGTGATGTTGCCGGCTTGGATGTCGGGATCAATCCCGAAGGCCTGAGTCGAGAGTGTGACACTCGTTCCCGCTGAAAGGGCATTCTCGATCAGGTCCGCGGAAACGAAATTGGTCGAAGGGCCTCCATCGACGGACTCGTCGACCGAACGAAGGATGCCGTCGAAGCTCGCGGGGTCGAAGTTCGGAGACAGGATTGCGAAGATCGCGTTGTTCAGGTTTGTGTCGGCGGAGGGAAGACTATCGTCGATCGTGATGTCGAACGGGTCGATCAGCCATTCGCCGGATTGTCCCTGCGGTGCAGTGACGTCCGGAGTTCGACTGATTCGGAAATTTCGTAGGCCCGAGGTTTCGACGAATCCACCGTTGCCGCCCTCGTCGCCGCCGCGCGCAGAAAGTTCGCCGTCGACCGAGGTGAGTTCTTCGGCAAATATGATGACCTCACCGCCGTCGCCTGCGCGAATCGCGTCCGCTCGAATCTGGCTGTCCGCGTCAACGAGGGCGAGTCGGGCTCGCCGAAGCTCGCCGCTGCCCTGTCGTTCGCCGCCGACATGAATCGTTCCGCCGCCTTCGGTTCCCGAAGCATGGATGTTTGCGCCCTCGAGGATGACCATCTCTCCGGTGATGTCGATGGTTCCGCCAACGCCATTGTCCGAGAGATCGTCCGCATTGATCTCACCCGAGAGCCGAACGAGACTTTCGTCGTCCGCTTCAATTGTGATCTGTTGGGCCACGATCGTGGCAGGCGCTTCGATGCTCCCTGTGCCTTGGCGAATCGCGAAGCCGAGGGGATCGGAGGCGGCGAGGCGAACATGGCCTAGCCCTGCGTCGAGGCGTCCATGGTTCTCGATCGCGTACTGGACTTCGGCGTTCTCGGAAGCGTTCGTAGTGTGCGCGCTCGGGTCGTAGGTCGGGATGTTGAAGAGGACGGGGTTGTCGAACTCGGAGACCCAGATCGCATCGGCGGCGACCATCAGAAGCGTGCCGTCGTCGACCGCGATGTCACCGGTATTGAGAATGGAACCACCGAAGAGCGCTGCGTTTCGCGCGTGGATGGAGCCATTATTCTCAACCCGTCCGCGGCCGAGGACGCCGTAGAAGTTCTTCGGGGCGAGGAACTCGGAGGTCAACGCGTCCCAGTCGTAAGCGATGAGACTCTCTCCACCGATCGCCAGGACATGGCCGTTGGCCGAATCGATGGCTCCTGCGTTCGTGACTGTTCGCCCGAAGAGTCCGACATTTCGCTCGGCGAGAATCAAGCCGCCGTTCCAGACGGCTCCTGTGAGTTGGGCCACCATCGTGCCGGCCATTGATTCGGAGTCGAGGAAGTCCCGCCTCGAAACATTCGCGCCGATCGCAACAAAGTTGTCGACGCTGATGACAGCGCCTTCGCGGATATAGACCCCAAATGGGTTGGCGAGGATGACCGTGCCGTTCGAGGTCAGGGTTCCGAAGACGTTGCTTGCTTGAGAAGCGCCAATCTGGTTCAGGACCGCTGAGTTTGAATTTGGATCCGAGAAGTTGAAGTCGAGAGTGTTATTGGCCGGCTGCTGAAAATCATTCCATTCGATGACGGTTCGGTTCGTGTCGATGGTGAAATTGGTCTCCCCCACCATGGTGTTGTCGAGGGTGACGACGTGATTGTCGTACGTCGCATTGTTCGCGTCCTGGAACTCGTCCCCAGCCCACGCGGACACAGGAGTGAGGAGCAATAATACGCCGACGAGAAGGCGTGCGATTGCGCGATCAAGGCGGCTGTAGCGCTCCTTGCGAACGCGCGAACTAGTAGAGGATGCTGAATAGAACATGAACCTGGCTGTCCCCGACGTCGGTTGGATTTGAGAGTCTGTTGTCAGTTGCCTTGAGAGCCGTTGCCCAATCGATTCGAGCGCGGATATTCGATTTGATTTGAAGCTCGGCGCCGATACCCGCTCCGATCAGAGTTTGATTGAACTCGAGCACGCCCCCGCCGACCGAGGTCCGGTCGTTTCGGGTGGTGTGACCGAAGTCCACATAGGCGCGGAGGGTGAGATCCCAGTCCGGTCGGCCATAGACCTGCTGAGGTGCGGCGCGAAAGTCACCAAGTAAAGGGATTCGAAGCGGTTCGCGGGCGATGGGCAGCGCTCTCGGGAGATGGAATCGGTATTCGACGGATCCAATCCAGACGCTGTCGCCGACGGCAGTCGATTGGTCGTAGCCACGAACCGTGTGGAGGCCGCCGATCGAGTAGCTCAGCTGCGGAACGAGTCGATAGTCGAAGGCGTATTGACCACGGAATCCGAGTGCCACTTCGTGGGCGAGTGTTGAGGAGAGTTCGGTCGAAGGATCGCGCCATCGTTCGGGGGAGAGGAAAGGTTCGAGAAATGCCGAATAACCCAGGTCGAAATCGAGGATCGCGTATTGAGCGTCCGTGTTGTCGCGCCCCAGGCCGTCGAGCTTCTCGTCGCTGACATCACTATTCGATCCACGAAGTGAAAGATTGAGGTTGAGGGTCGAAATCTGATTGATGCGATCGGCATGAATGCCAAGACTTGGGATGAGGAAGATGACGCTATCAGGGGCACCGCCGGTGGCGATCTTGTTTTTGACCCGTAGGTCTCGAATGCGGAGTCCTGCCCAGACGTCGACGAAGAAGTCTCGATGCTGCCAAACCTCTTTGATGAAACGACCCCCGTATTGGAACTGTGTACTCGTGACGGCGTCGTTGATGAAGCTCCCGATCGTCGGGTCGCGGTTTGCGGCTGATCGCCCCCAGCTGAAATCGACTTCCCAGCGCATTCGATCAACGCCCAACCATGGAAGCTTCTCGCGCGGGATCCAATCGAGTAATCCTGGATCGCCCTTGCGTCGATTCATCCAATCCGGTCGGTCCGTTCCAAAGAAAGGAGCCTGGTATCGAACGCGAATGTTGTTCACACCATCTCCGCCCGCATTGAGATACTCAATAGAGAAGGTGTCGTCTCGCCCGGTGAACTGGTTGTGGGTCACGCCGGCGCGAGACTGCCATTCGGTGGTTCGTGTGGTTCCGGTATTCGAACCCTGGGCGTAGACGTACCAGGGTTTTGATTCCAGTACGCGATAGTCGAGCACGATCTCGCCGGGTTCTTCGGCGGGGGAGAGAGCGGCTTCGACGCGCCGCCCCGGATGTCGATTCAGTCGATAGAGATAGTCCTCTAGATCGCGTCGGTTGAGCAAGTCAGTCGTGCCGTCATCGACGGCGCCCGAGGGTTGGAGGGGTGATCGATCGAGAATTCCTGTGTGGGCTTCGTTGTTGATCTTCCAGTCGCTTTGGATGCGTGCGCCGCCGGCGATGGTCCGGACCTTGTGGATACGGCCGACGCTGACGATGATGGTGAGAGAGGTCTTGTCTTCTGCCCGGAGGTCTCGCTCGGTATCGAGATCGATGTCGTCCGCGGAGGGCCGTACATCGACGCCATGCAAGCCCTGGCTTGTTAGGCCAAAGACAACGCCTCGCATGACTCGTGCGAGGCCGCTGGCTTCAAGCCGCCGTATCTCGTTCACTGGGTCGCCGATTCGAACCAGAACGCCAGGCTCGCCTGCATAGGGAGCCGCCCAGCCGAACTCTGTTTCTCGTAGCTTGACTTCGATTGGAAGAAGGTCGGCGAGTGGCGGCTGGTCGGGATGGGGGCGCGCGTATCTGAGATCGAGCGAACTAACGAGATAACTCGGAGGATCGATCTCGTCGGGCAAGAGCAGAACTTGGCCCCAGGCGTCTGCCGCAGCGAGTACGAAGAGAAGGCCTATCGGAAAGGCCGCGACATTGCCTCGCTTCGCTAGATTGGTCGTGTGAAGCCGGCTGCGAAGCTTGGTGGAGCGCAATGGTAAATGGAATTGGAGCGGCCAGAGCATTCTTGGAATCGCCTGTCGTTTCGAAATCTTCTGAGTTCCCAGCAAGGTCTGAAGGGAAGCTGTATCTGCGGCTTCGTGCGCGGTGATATCCCCGAGGATCATGTGCCCTGGGCGTCGCCCTCGAGCGCCCCACAGCACGCCGGTTCATGAGGCAGGGGCGCGGTCCGACGATAGCGAGATCCGGGAGCCGACTCCGCACTCCTCGCCCGATTCCTCTTTATAATTACGGCTTTGTTGCGATGAGTTTCTTCCTTCACCCAGATTTGAACGATCCGGGTCGCGATCGGTTCCAGCCGGACAAAAAATCATCGAGCCGAGAAAATTCAGGTCTGGGACCTTGCTGACCGATCGGTCGGTCTGTAGTCTGAGGCCGAATGCCACTCGGCGCGAGTCGACCAAGAGGTTCCCCTCCCATTGTCCAGTGAAGAGTCTGATTCCCAGCCCAACTCGACATCTGGTTCGAGCTCCGAATCAACGCGGCAGACCTCTCCGGTTCTAGAGAATCGGACTGTTCGCACGCCTTCCGCGCCGAGCAGCCGGGAGAAGATCCTCGAGGTGGGGGAGTCGCTCTTTGCCGCCCGCGGATACGCCGGGGTTGGGATGCGCGAGATCGCGGCCTCCGTTGGACTCAGCAAGTCCTCGCTCTTCCATCATTTCCCAACCAAACTCGTATTTTATGGCGAGGTTCTTGATCGCGCGCTCGAGCGCCTCGAACGGGCACTCTGCGAAGAGACGGAGCATCCGGGCGCGCCGGCCGAGCAGCTCGACCATTGGATCGCCTCGATCGTCGGAACCCTGGCCGAGTCCGCCCCGGTGGCGCGGTTGCTCCTCCGATCCATGGTCGACGAAGACCCTTTTCCTCCGATCGAGTTCGAGCCCGAGGGTCGAGAGTCCATGCCCTTCGAGCGGAGACTCGAGGCGGTCATCGATCGTTTCCGGCGATTACTCGAGCATGGCATCGAAGAGGGCGTATTTCGCCCGGTCTCCGTTGGCGATGCCATCCAGACAACGATCGGCGCCATCGTCTTCCATTTCGCTTCCGGCGATCTCGGTGAGGCCTTGATCGGAGAACCGATTTTCTCGGGAAGTGCTGTTGAGCGCCGACGACAGGAAGTTTCCAATTTTATACGCAGAGGCTTGTTGGCCTAAATCGTTCAGTGGTTTGTGACTGGAGCCCAGAGGGGCTTTGACCGATCTCACGACCACATCAACAGCATTTTTAACGACTACGCGCTTTCACGAACAGGTAAAACCAATTAAGGAGATCATGATGGACAAGATTCTTTCCGAGTACCGACGACCATTGGGCGATTTCGAAGTCGTCGACTTCAAGACTGATGCGCCGATCGATACTCTTCGCGGCCAGGTCGATGTCGATGTGCCGATCGATCTCCATTGGACATGGTCCTATGGCTCCGAGATGGAGGAGTTCCGCCGACTCTACGAAAAGGGCAAGCTTGGCCAGTGGAACGCCCTGACCGACCTTGATTGGAGCGTGCCTTTTTCTCCCGACGAATGGCAGATCAATCCCGAAGCTTCGATGCTCGCTCAGATTCTCAAGATGATGGGGAAGGACGAGTCGACGCAGAAGGCCGCTGCCTTCGACGAACTCGGGTACAACTTGTCGCAGCTTCTTCATGGTGAGCAGGCGGCGCTTCAGCTGTGTGGACAGCTCACGAATGTCTGTACTGAGATGGACCAGAAGTTCTACGCGGCAAGCCAGACGATCGATGAAGCCCGCCATATCGAGGTCTTTGCGAAATTCCTGACCGAGAAAGTCGGCACGATCTACCCGATTGGCGGCGGACTCAAGACGCTGCTCGATATTCTGCTTCAGGCCAAAGGCATGCAGAGGAAAGTGCTTGGTATGCAGACGCTCTTCGAGGGGATGGCTGTCGGGATCATGGAAATGATGCGCAGCGAGAGCCGGAATCCGCTGCTTTCGACCATGCTCCAGCGAGTCGGCCAGGACGAGGCGCGTCATGCGGCCTTTGGCGTGCTCAATATGCGGCGAATCGTTCAGGATGCATCGGCTTCATACATGGAAGAGATGGAGGATTGGGCATTTGGAATTCTCGAGACGCTCAATGCAGATCAACAACTCGAGATGCTTCGCACGATCGGCCCGAAATACGACATCGACGCGGAGGCGGTGGTGGCAATCACAACGACGCTTCCCAATTTTGCGGAAATCAACAGCCCCATCTACATGCATACGGTGGTTCCAAATCTTCGAAATCTCGGACTGATCACGTCGCGAACGGAAGACCATTGGCGTCGACTGGGAATGATCTACGACGCCTAACGCGATTGGGCTGGCCTAGCTGTAGTTGGCTATGGCCGCTTTTAGAGCAGCCAGGACTTCTTCGCGGAGGGAGGCGGGTTCGAGCACTTCTGCACCGCCGCCGAAGGAGAGAATCCAATTGGCCAGTTCCTGTGTCGCCCCGACCTCCATCCGGAGGTCGAGGCGACCGTCTTGAAGTCGCTCGGCCGTCTGGCTTCCATGCCATTGGCGCTCTTCGACGTAGGTCGCCCAGTCCGCACTGAATCGGATGTGAACGGGGACGGCAGGATCCGCGACGACCCCGAAACTGGACGCGGTATAGGCGTCGAAATCAAAATTCTCTGGAACAACAAAGGCTTCTTCGGTCGGCTCGAGCGCCTGGATCCGGTCGATCGAGAAGGTGCGGATTTCGCCGGACCGATGATCGAATCCGATCACGTAGAGCGCGCCCGCGTGGTACCAGACTTTATACGGGTCGATTTGACGCGAGGACTCCTCGCCGGTGCGACCCGTTCGGTATCGCATTTCGACCTTTCGGCTTTCGAGTACTGCAACATTGAGAGATCGAATCGTTTCGCGAAACGCCTCATAGCGCTTATGGGGACCCGGCAAGACGCGAAACCCGTCGGAAAGCCGCTCGAGATAGCTCGAGAGTTCGGGGCCGAGACCGGCGCGAATCTTCGTCAATGCGCCTCGGATCGAATCATGAAACACGGTCCCTTCCAGCGTTCCGAGCAGGTCTTCGCTGAAGGCCAGGGCGAGTAGTTCATCCGGTGTGAAGGGAACCTGACCGAGTTCAAAAGAATCGAGGAACCGGTAGTAGACCTTGCCGTCCCGCTTCTCGCTGGTGACGGGAAAACCTGCATACATCAATGCGTCGAGATCTCGGTACACGGTTCGCCGGACACAGCCGAGCTCCGCAGCGAGATCATCGAGGCCGGCGCCCGCGCGACTTCTCGCGAGGTGCTGAATCAACTGCCATTGGCGTGCGAGCTGGTCTCCCCGCATGGAGCGAATCTATCCTCTTCGGGGCACTCCGGCCCGCGTGCTCTGGCTCACGACGAGTAGTCGTCGTCCGAGAAAAACGCCGCCAACTCGTCCTGCCTGGCCTCGGCATCTCTGTAGCCAAGGTCGGCGAGCGGGCGGGCGTAGGCCGCGTCGAATAACAAATAGGAAAGTAGGTCCGCTTCTTTGGCGGTCGAACCCGCTCCGGTCGAGCGACGTAGCAGGCCAAGAAAAGCGCCGAGTTCGAGCTTCGGATCATTGCGAACGACTTCTGCGGCCATTCGTCCGAGATCTTCAGAGGGTCGAATGACGAGATCATCGATTCGGCGTAAGGGCCGGCTGCTGGATGGATCGAGTCCAGAATTCAATTGGGTGAGGAAGTCGTCACCGAACACTTTCGATCCGGTTTCGATGATGTTGTTCACGAAATGCAAGTGGGCGACATCGGCATCGATCGGTGAGAGCATCAATGCATTCAAGACCTTGCCGAAGAGATACATGGGATTGCCAAATTCTGCCGTTCGTTCCTGGGCGAGTGCTTCGCTCGTCTTTTGTCCCGTTTCGTGGGTCAGGCCGATCACGAGAATTCGGTCAGCACCCAGCCGAACGGCGGGCGCGAGCGGCGTGTTGAGTCGCAGGCCGCCATCCGCGTAGTAGCGTGCGCCGACGCGAACGGAAGGGAAGAGCAGGGGGATGGCTGCGGAGGCCAGCGCGTGGAGTGGGGAGAGGCGAATTCGCTGCATCCGAATATTCGAGACGCTGGCCCAGGGTGGGAGCTCGGGTCGATGACTGTCGCAAAAGACGACGGCGCGCCCGGTGGCGACCTGGGTGGCTGCAACACAGACAGTGTCGATTCGGCCGGAGCGTATGTTGCGACGAATGCCGCGCCAGGGAATGGCTTTAAGGACGAGACGCTCGAGGGGTTCGGTGTCGAGCAGTCCGTAGAGACGGTCGGGCCGCTGTCCGTCGCGAAGTTGCTTCGCGACCCGCTTCACGCCGAAGAAGCGCTTGGGCAGTTTGAGCCAGTCGCGCATCGTGAAGCGAAAGATTTCCTGGACCCGCATGCGGTCCCAGATCTGGACGAGTCGTTCGCCACGTCGATCGGTTTCATCGGCGGTTGCGGCCAGGAAGCAGGCGTGAATCGCGCCGACCGAAGTCCCCGAAACGATTTCGAAGTCGGGCGTGACTCCAGTTCGACGGGGCAGTTCGTCAAGGATGAATCGGAGGACGCCGGCCTCATAGGCCCCACGTGCTCCGCCACCGGAGAGGACCACTGCGCGTTTCGGCTTGTTGGCCGGCCTGATCGGCATGAAAGGCTAAGTCCTCTTTCCTTTTCCTGTTAGGCGATGGTCGGTGGCCGATGGGCCGATGGGACTCTCATGGGTGTTCGACTATTTGGAGACGCGTTCCAAGTATTCGCCGGTCCGCGTATCGACGCGAAGGATGTCACCTTCCTTGATGAAGAGAGGGACGCTGACCGTTGCGCCACATTCGAGTGTCGCGGGCTTCGAGGCGCCGGAACTGGTGTCGCCCTTGATGCCGGGGTCCGACTGGACGACCTTGGACTCGACGTAATTCGGTAGTTGGACATTGACGGGATTGCCCTTCCAGAAGAGCACCTCGACATTCATGTTCTCGAGCATGAAGTTGATCTGGTCACCGATCACGTCTGGCGAGATTGGAATCTGATCGAAGGTCTCCTGGTCCATGAAGACCAGGTTCTCACCGTCGTGATAGAGATACTGCATCCGGCTCTCGGAGATGTCCGCAACCTCGACTTTTTCGCCCGAGCGAAAGGTTCGATCAAGCACACGGCCGTTGAGCAGATTCTTGATCTTGGTGCGTACGAAGGCGCCACCCTTGCCTGGCTTCACGTGCTGGAAGTACACAATCGTGAAGGGATTGCTGTCGATTTCGACTTTGAGGCCGTTTCTGAACTGAGAGGTATCGGTGGTCGCCATCGGTTCCCCTTTTAGAGAGTCTTTTCGGGCGCCGAGGATAGCGGAGCGCCACCCCGTCGCTAGAAGCTCTTCGTGATTCGTCGTCGCCTCGCGAGAAGTGAAGGGTCTCAGAGCCTCCTTCGCGTCCCACCACCCCGCCCGACTAGGCAAGCCCCGCCCAGACTAATGTCTCGAATCGTGATCGCGCCTTACGCGCCATCCACTTCGGGCTGTGCTGGATGGGTCAGCGGGACGCGGCGACGGAATCGAATTTCGAGAGGATCCCGCTCGAAGAGCATAATGGGAGAGGCCTTATCGGGAACCCGTTCGAGCTTCAGGCGAGGCCACAGGAGTACGGCTTGGACTCGGTGTTCAGTTTCCACGACGGCCCTAATCGCCTGCTTGTTTGTGAGTGGAAACAGAATCGCTTCGCCGTGCGCTTGGATATCGGGGAATACTGATCTTTTCTCGGCTGGATGCGCTGGTTGAGCAGTGGTTCAGAAATGAAAAGGCCCGCGCATTAGCACGGGCCTTTTCGACAAGCTGTATCAGACAGCTGCTGAGGTCGACTAGAGATCGACGGCAAGCGAAATAGAACTAGCCTTTCGCGGCCTTGAGGGCGTTTGTTAGGGCCGGAACGATGTCGAAGAGATCGGCGACGACGCCAACGTTGGCGACCTCGAAGATCGGGGCATCGGCATCCTTGTTGATTGCGACGATGAAATTCGACGCCTTCATTCCGACGAGATGCTGGATCGCACCGGAGATACCGATGGCCAGGTAAAGCTTCGGCGTCACGATCTGACCAGAGGATCCGACCTGGTAGGGATGGTCGAGCCAACCCGCATCGACGACTGGACGGGAAGCGCCCATCGCACCGCCGAGTGCATCGGCCAGGGGCTGAATGACTTCCGGGAACTTCTCGGCAGAGCCGACGCCGCGGCCACCCGAAACGATGATATCCGCCTTGGTGAGATCGACGCCCGTCGATTCAGCCAGCTTGATCTCAACGAAGCTCGCCCGTGCGGAGAGATCCGTCGAAAGGGCCTCCGTTCCACCGTCGCTCGAGCCTTCGAAGGCTGCGGTCGCGCCGGGCTGGACCGTCGCGACGGTCTTGCCGGAGGTCGAGACTTCCGCGTCGAGCTTGCCATTGAAGACGCGTCGGACAAAGTTGCCGCCGTTCCCGTCGAGACTGGCGATCTTGAAACAATCCGACACGAAAGCGCAGTCGAGTCCGGCTGCGATCCGCGGAGCGACATCCCAACCCGAAGGCGTATTCGCGATCAGGATCAGATCGGCTCCCGTCGATTCTGCAGCGGCCTTGATTGCTTTGCTCCAGATATCGACGTTGTAGTTGGCGGCGGAGACATCGTCGACGACCAGCGTCTTGCCTGCACCCTTACTCGCGAAATCCGTCGCGAGATCGCCCACACCCGAACCGATGACGAGACCGTTCACGTCATGGCCGCCAGATTCTGCTAGTTCACGTGCAACCGCGACGAGTTCATAACTCGATTCGCGAATCGCACCCTTCTGAATTTCCGCAACGACGAGGATTGTGCCCATCGTTTTCTCCTTTCTTGCTTCGAGCTGCCACGGCATCGGTTCTCACCGATTTGGGCAGGCTAGAGCAGACCGAGTTCCTTGATCTTTCCCACCAGCTGCGTGACGATTTCGTCCGTTGATCCTTCGAGGATCTCGGCAGTGTCACCCTTCGCTGGGACAGAGATCTTGTTGATCGTGGCCTTGTTATGCGCGTGACCAGCGGAATCCGCAACACCGAGATCGGCCAGCGTCTTCACATCGACGGGCTTTTTCTTGGCCTGCATGATGCCCTTGAGCGACGCATATCGGACCTGATTGGCACCGGTCTGGATCGCGATCAGGCACGGCTTCGGCAATTCGACGACTTCGAGAGCACCGCCCTCGAGTTCACGTTCGACCTTGATCGAAGCCTCGCTGATCTCGGTCGCCGTCACGCCCGTAGCGGACGGCATGTCGAGAAGTTCCGCCACCATCGGCGGAATCGCGGACGCGTTGTCATCATCCGCCATCAGGCCGGTGAAGATGACGTCGGCGCCTTCTTCTTTGGCGACGGCGGCGAGGATCTTCGCGGTTCCGAGGGCATCGGCACCCTGAGCCGCGGCGTCGTTCACGTGGACGGCGCGGTCAGCGCCCATTCCCAGCGCAGTGCGCAGGGCCTGGGTGACGCGGTCTGGCCCGATGGACACGACAACCACTTCGGCATCGCCTGCATCCTTGAGACGAAGGGCTTCTTCGATCGCGTAGGTGTCGTAACTATTGATTTCGAACTTGATGTTGTCTTCCTGGATCCAGGTGCCATCGGAGTTCACGTCGAGACGTGCATCCTGATGGGGAACCTGCTTCAGGCACACCATAACCTTCATGGGGGGCTAGCCTCCTAAGAGATTGGAGCGGTTGATAGGATCGAGCTTGAGGGAGAGTTCAAGTCGCACCGGTGTTGGGACAATCAGAACTCAGAGAACTTCAGAACCCGGGTCTAAGGTCAGAACCCCGACACACAAGACCGGCCGGGGTTTTGAACGGGCGACACTCTAACGCCCGAGGGTGTGGATTTCAACGTCGAGAGAGGCCCTCGTGACCATGTAATGACGTGATCTACGCGCCCATGAAGCTGAGAAAGACATCCACCGAGGCGGCGCGCAAATAGGGGTTCGTGCGCTTTTGATCACCCATCGAATCCTGCCCTTCGGGGGAGTACAGGTGCCCGGGATAGAGCGTGGTGTCGTCTGGGAGTGTCTTCAAAGTCTCGAGGCTCTCGTACATCGCACGGGGATCGCTGCCCGGAAGGTCGACTCGTCCACAACCGTTCAAGAACAGCGTATCGCCGGCGACGAGATGGCCGGACTGATCGGCTTCCTCGACCAGGAAGCATTGGCTTCCGGGAGTATGACCGGGTGTGTGAATCAATCGAACTCCGATGCCGCCGATTTGGAGGAGATCGCCACCGTCGTGTCCGCGAATGTCGCTGTTCGAGACCCCGGTGACCTTGATGAGGCCATCGACCTCGAGTTTGTTGGCGTGGATCGGCACTGGATGTCGTTCGAGCAATGCGGCGAGGCCTTCGATCTGATGTCCGAAGATTTCACCGCCGACATGATCCTGGTGATAATGGGTGACGAGCGCGCCGATGATCTCGATCTCGTCTTTTGCCGCCTGGTCGAGGAGGCCCTGCACGTTCCAAGCGGGGTCGACGAGATAGGCCTTTCGCTCGCTCAGGCTGCCGATCATGTAGGCGAGGTTCGCCATCTCTCCGACCGGTTGTTGTGCAAAATAGAGGTCGCTGGATTGGGGCATGAGACGGTCAATTCCTTAGCGCAGCTGGCGAGATAACCACGTCGAAAGAACGTTGTAGACCTCGGCATGAATCTGTTCGGTGCTGCGTCCTGATTTCTTGGGGATACGAAACGCCGAGTCGGCTTCGTCAACGTCGTAGAGCTCGATGGGGGCACCGACCCGCCGAAGTGAGGCACGGAGTGCCACACCGTTGCATCGACGGTCCCGGGTTCCCTGGACGAACAACATAGGCGCCGTTGTTCGGAAGAGCACATTCGGATCGCTCTGTTCCGGCTTGTCCTGCGGGTGGAGTGGGAAGCCGAGGAGGAAGAGTCCGTCGGCATGCAGTCGATCGGCGACGAGGCCGGCGGCGACGCGTCCACCGAGGCCAATGCCGCCCACGAAGAGCTTTGCCGGGAGCGCTGTGGGGTCTCGGCCCAGAGCGTTGAGGGCTGCTCGAAATCCGCGTTCGAGATTTTCGGTCGAGTCGGCGCTGCTCCGTTTACGGGCCTCGGCGAACGGAAAATTGAATCGCACGGTGAGATAGTCGAGTCCCGTCAATTTTTTCGACAGCATTGCGAGGAGGGGATCTTCGTAATCGCCGGTCCCGCCATGGGCCAGCACGACAGCGACACGCCCGCCGGTTGGCCACCACTCGGGGATGCCGAGAACACCGTGAACCTCTGAACGTCCGTGGATCGGCGCTGCGAGAGGAATCATCAATTCTTCGAGCTGGACCTTCGATTCGTCGGTCGGGGCCCCAGTCTTTTCAGAGTTCGATTTGTTACCCACTTCGTTCCGGACAATAAGCGATCTGTCGGGCGGGATCCTCTTGGTGTCGACCTAAGTAACTGATTTTAATCACGAAATTTTTACATTTGGAGATGATTCGTCAACGCAATGGCCACCTCGCGCGGCCGTGAGGGCGCAACTGGCCATCGATGCTCGGAATCCAAGAGTGTGTCATGGTCTTCGTGGACCGGTGCTTGGACGTTCAGCGGCGATCGCTCGAAGTCCATTCAGATCGATTGAAAGCGGGAACCTGCAATTGAGAGCCATACTCTTTATAGGCTGCGTGCTGATCGCGCTTGGCTGCGCGACTCCGACACTCAGGGATCAGCGCTCGCTGACCGCGGACATGATCCCCGACGATGGTGGAGCGGCCATGCGAGACTCGGGTCCGCCTCGTCGCGTCATCCTGATTACGGTGGCCGGACTCGAATCCGCAGATTTCTTGAACGGGTGGGGTCGTACGGCGAGCGAAGGGGACGCGGTGCGGATGCCCAATCTGGCGCGCCTTGGGCGACAAGGCACGATCGGAATTCAGGTTCACCCGCCCTCGCCGAGCTCCACCTACGCCTCTCATGCGACCATTGCCACAGGAAGACTCCCGAGCAGTCATGGGGTCATCGCCGACTCGACGCTGGATCGCGAAGGCGCCCGCGATCTGCCCTTTTGGGACAGCCGCTTGCTTCAGGGTGATGCGATCTGGGATGCGGCGATTGGCGGGGGTGTCCTCGCTCTGGGCTGGCCCTCGACCTTGGGTGCGCGAATCGAATGGATCGTTCCCGATGGCAGTCCCGACGCTTCGAGTCAGACCTGGCTCGAGTTCATCAATCGGCAGACGAGTCCTTCCCTTATGCAAGCGCTCGAAGAGATGGCCGCCTTGGCGATGCAAGTGCCAAACGATGATGGGGAAGAGAAGGGTGCCCGAGACCCGGCAACGTGGCCCACGCCGAGTGAGAAAGATACGGCGTTTGTCGACCTCGCCTGTCGACTAAGTGAGACCGAGCGAGACCCTCGGCTGTGGCTGATTCGCTTGAGTCAAACGGCTTATGTTAAGGCCATTTCCGGGTCCGGGAGTTTGGACGCCGGGGCTGCGCTTGCGAGAGTCGACTCCGAAATCGGACGCTTGATCGGATGCCTGGACTTGGCCGGGCGGCTCGCTGACACAGCGATTTTCGTCACCGGTGACGTGGTGTATCGCGCCGTTCATACTCAGGTCGATCCGAACGTGACGCTCGTGAACCATGACTTGATCGGCCGGGACCCGCGGTCTTCGTTGGGCGTTCGTAGCTGGCGAGCGCTGCTTCGGTCGAATGGGCGCTCTGCCTATCTCTATGCTCGGGATGGCGAGAGTGCGCTCGAGGCGCGGAAATGGCTGGAAGAGGCGGCGGACGCGACGGATGCCTTCGAGGTCGTGTCAGCGTTAGAACTGGCAGAGTCCGATTCCGACCCCCAGGCATGGTTTGGGCTTGCTGCCAATCCGGGTTTCGTCTTCGGAAATGGCTTGTCGAAGCCCATGCTTCGTCCCTCAAGGCTTCGCGCCAGTGCGGGTGCGCTTCCCTTTCGGGATCCAATCGATTCGAGTGTAGGGTTCGTCGCTTGGGGTCGCGGAATTCGCCCGCAGATTCGCGTCCCGAGTATGGACCTCGCCGACATCGCTCCGACCATCGCGACACTTCTTGGATTGCGATTCGATTCTGAATTCGATGGCAAACCGGTGATCGGCATTCTTCGAGCCGCGGTGGCGCCCCAGCCACGCACCGGCCCGAAGAGGCTCGGCGCGGGCACGGATGGCGATGCTGATCGCGTGCTTCGCGAAATGCGCGGTGGTCGTGAATTGGGACAGGACTAATGAGCGAAGTCGCCGTCACGATTGAACTGAACCCGAGGGAAAGGCGGCTCTACGACCGGTTGCGTGACCGAATCGTTCCCATGCCAGACGCTGGCTCGGATGGCGGGAGCGTGAGTCGCAGCGGTGCTCGTGACTGGTTGCTGCTCTTGCCGGATCTCACGATTCTCCTCATGCGATTGCTGCGCGACTCCCACGTTCCGATCCTGCAAAAGGCCGTCGCCGTTGCCGGGGTGGCCTATGTGGTTTCGCCGATTGATCTGATTCCTGTACTCGTCTTTGGCCCGGTCGGTCTACTCGACGATCTATTGATCGTCTCGGCGTGTCTTTCTCGGCTGCTGAACCATGTGCATCCCGATGTTGTTCGGGAACATTGGTCCGGGCAGGGCGATGCCCTCGAAGTCATCCAGAATGTGACGGGGTGGTTTGAAAAGGGAGTTAGTCGACGGGTTTCGGATCTCGGCGACATTCTTCGTGGCCGTCGCTCGTCTTAGAACCCCGGCCCAGGCCGCGTTTCGGACCGCGTTCCAGCCGTTGACGTTTTCCGATATTACGTGCGCTCGTTGATCGGTAGAGCCGATCGACCGAGTCGCTCGCGGTCCGGCTTTGGAATCCTTCGAACCCTGCCATCGCCATTGATCGTTGCGTGTTTGGTTCGCCCGGTCACGAGTAAGCGGGAATCACAGACGATTGTGTACGCCATCGCGAGAGAGGCTCCGCGCACCCATTCGAGCCAGGTTTTGATTTCGATCACGTCGTCGAAACGAGCGGGCTGTCGATAGTCGAGTTCCGCATGCGTGACAACGAAATGCAGATCCATCGCAATCCAATCGGGATAGCTCTTGTCGTGCTCTTCGAGCCAGATGACCCGTGCATTCTCGAAGAAACGCAGATAATTAGAATGGTGGACGATCTCCATCGCGTCGGTTTCGTAGAAGGCCACGCGATGTTCGACCGTCGACGTCGTCGCCCCATCGGGAATCATTATTTGCATGGGTGCTCGCAATAGCGCCTGCAGCCGGAAAGGAGACTGAAGCTCAAATCTAGAACGAATCCTTGAGCGTACGGATTCTCCCCAATTCCGCAGCACTTTCGGCGCGCATGAACGGGTTCGTTGCTTTTTCGGTGCGGATCGTCGAGGGAATCGTCATTTCGGCCGGCGTTGCGTCGTGCCAGTCCGCAGCCGCCTTTGCTCGAATGTCACGAACCGCGGCATGGCGTTTCTTGATCTCGGCATTGTCCGGCTCGACGGTCAGTGCAAAACGCAGATTGCCTTCGGTGTACTCATGTCCGCAGTAGACAAGTGTGTCGTCGGGCAGCGCAGCAAGCTTGATGCAGAGCGCGTCGTACATCATCTGTGCGGTGCCTTCGAAGAGTCGGCCACAACCCGCCGCAAAGAGCATGTCGCCAGTAAAGACAGCCTTGGCCTCGTCGAATACATACGCAACGTGGCCGGAGGTATGTGAGGGGATGAACAGCACACGTGCACTCTGGTTGCCGACCTGGATTTTGTCGCCCTCGTCGATGCCATGGGTCATGCCGGGGAGTCTCTCAGAATCCGAAACATGACCATAGACGGGAGCGCCATAACGTCTCGCCAATTCCGGGTTGGCCTTCGAGTGGTCAAAATGATGATGCGTCGAAAGAATCAGTTTGACTTCCGCACCGGTCGCTTCGACGCGCCGAATGACCGGTTCGTCCTCAGGTGCGTCAATGATCGCGGCTTGCTTCGTTTCATCGCAGATCACGAGATAGGTGTAGTTGTCGCCGAAAGTCGGAATGCGCTCGATTTGTAGACCCATGCGAAGACGCTAGCAGAATCAGTCTGCTGGCCAGAATCGACGGCTTCCACTACATCGGATTCACAGCGGGGCCGCAGTATCAGTTCTAGCTCGGTAGAAGCACGAGGAAAGTGGCGGGGCGTAGCCAGGCATTCTCGATCCTCGGGTCCAAACACGTGAACCGGTGGCCTCGATATGGAAATCATTCGAGAGTACGGAAAAGCACCGGACCCGCACGCGCGGTTGATCGGTTGCGTCTGAGTCGTCGCATCGCCATGGCGACTTCGGCATGTCGCTTGCTATGTCTGGAAGAGCCGTTTCTCCCAGGGTCCCGGTGGACTGCTTGCCGCCATCCGATACGAACACCACGAACCCGAGAAGACTCTTCTGTATCAAGTCATTCGCGAACAACTCGAGACCTTCCTGACTCGAGCGCAAGGGCAGGGTGCGCCTGTTGCTCGCTTTGTCAAGCGAGAGATCCGTGCCTATCTTAAGTGCGGGGTCCTCGCGCATGGATTTTTGCGCGTCCATTGCGACTCGTGCGGGCACGATCGCCTGGTTGCTTTCTCGTGCAAGAGTCGAGGGTTCTGCCCGTCCTGCGGCGGTCGGAAAATGGCGGACAAAGCCGCTTGGCTCGTCGATCGCGTACTCGGAGCCTGCCGGCTCCTCCCCCCACGTTCCTGTCCGTCAGTGGGTGCTCACGCTTCCTTAATCCGCTGCGATACCGATGCGCCTGGGATGCAAGGCTGACCACGGAGGTCCTTCGCGCCTTCTTACGTTCCCTCTTTGCCGACCAGCGTCGACGCGCTCGCCGACGTTTCGGGATCCCGCGCGGTCAATGTGGCTCGGTCACTTTCATTCAGCGCTTCGGGTCGGCGCTGAACCTGACGCCGCATTTCCATGTGCTCGTGCTGGATGGGGTCTATCCCGGTCCCGCCCACGATCTCGGATCGTTCGTTCCGCTCCCGCCTCCAGAGACCGAAGACGTGGCCCGTGTACTGGCCGGTACCGCTCGTCGAATTCTCCGCATCGTCGAACGTCGGGGTCTCGATTCGAGTGAGGACACGTTGGCCTCGGACGAGCCGCTGCTAGCTCTGCTCACGGGCGCTTCCATTATGTTTTGACGACGTACAGGTCGGGGGTTAGGGGGCGAGGAGAGTGCTCACAGCGGGTGCAGCTGGCACAGGTTCAAACAAAAGTGGCGGCTAAAAAGCCACCACTTAAGACTTGCTTATTTATCTTGCTTACTAACCAAGCCTACTTACTGCAGGGAGAAACCATTTCACTGATCGAAATTACACCTAGCAGGTAATCATTGGTGCAAACTTTTTCGTTGCCAATCATTCCCCTCGTGCCTGCACAAGCGCTGACTGCGAACAAAACCGCCACGACAGTCAAGATCTTGATAGTTTTCATTTCGGTATTCCTTTCGAATAAGATTTGCCAACAGTACGATGTACGCAAACTAGCATATATCAAAGAGATGACTTTGTCCGACGCCTGGCAATGTCTCTGGATTTCCTACTCGTCGTCACTTTGGGTCTGAGCGGATAGGCAAAATAAGCAGCGTTTTCTGCACCGCCGATACTAGGCAATATGACAACCAGGCCGCGGACTGAGGCCTACGCCCCGTTCCCGGGAGCAACAGTGCGACCGACAAGGCACGCTAGTCTTGTCCTTATTAATCTTCTATTCACATTCCGGCTGCTTTGTATCTGCCACTAGAG
>DUCN01000123.1 GCA_012959805.1 Myxococcales bacterium
TTTACCGCTGGCTCATCCCGAGATCTCCTAGACTCCCTCGTCCGTCCCAAACGGGAGCCCCGTTCATTCATGATCCGTATCGAGCGCCCCAACGACACATTTGCGATCCCAGTCGTGCACGACCTCAAGGTCGGAGCATGGGACGAGCACGCCGCCGCACTGCGCACGGCGCTTGCGGCCAACGGGGTCGTGTGCGTGCGCATCGAGCAAGCTTTGGAAGACGAAGAGCTGCAGGCACTCGCCGGGCTCTTCGGTCCTATCAAGGACCCGGTTGGCGCTACGAAAGACGGCGGACAGTTCCGCTATGGCGAGCCCCGACAGATCATCGACTCGGGCTTTGTCATGACCGACGAAATTCGCGAAAAACTTGGCGAGCTCAGCTTCGGCGGCCTCGACGACGAGCGTCCCGGCCTATTCGAAACGTATCACTGCGACGACACGTATACCGAGTGCCCGGCTCGCGCGACCGTCTTGCACGCGTGCGCTTTACCGCCCAGCGGAGGCGGGCCAACCTGTTTCATCGACATGCGCGCCGCCTATCAAATGCTGGACGAAGCAGCACGCAACCAAGTTGATGCACTTCGTGTCGTCTACGCCTACAACAACGAAGACGCCTTCCCGCCCCGGCGCGCAGCCCGTGGCCCCGCCGAGGTCTTGCTCGACGTTTCGCACCCCCTCGTGCGTACGCATCCCGAGGCCGGCAGTCGGGCCCTGTTCATGGATCTCGATCGCGCCCACCACGTTGAAGAGATGTTGATCGACGAAGGCCGCGCGCTTCTGCGAGGTCTTCAGGATCGTGCCGAAGCCGGCGCGCCCGAGTGTAAACACCACTGGCAAGACCACGACGTGTTGGTGTGGGACAACGCTTCGGTACAGCATAAGGCGGGCGGTAATTTTGCGGTTGGCGAGCCGAGGCGATTTTGGCGCTACATGATCGAAGGAGAGCGACCGGTTTGAACAGCCCCGCGTAACAAAGGGGAGCCTCCCGTACGAAGACTGGGACGCTCGATATGCTCCTGTGTTGGGCGGGCGAATGGTGGCCATTGCGAACGACATCGCCACGTCGGAATGACGCCACGGCTTCGTCCTTGAATTCGAGGGTAAATAGTTGCTACCGGTGGGACTCCTTCTGACGGCTCAATGCTAGCCATCGAGGTGTCCACGATTCTGGGAGAAGTCCACCCGAATGCCTCTGGACTAGCGACCTCTCAGCTCGAAACCGGCTTCGGTCACCAGTCGCTCGAAGCGCTTCAGGAATTTCTGCTCTTCCTTGTCCGTGAGCGTCTTCGTGTCGGATTGCAGCAGCACGTGGAACGCGAGGGACTTGCGACCTGTGCCAACGGATTTTCCTCGATAGAGATCAAAGAGCTCGATCTGCGCGACCTGCTTTTTGCCGGCTTGTTCGATCAAGGCCAGGACTTCGCCCGCCGGGACTGCTTCGTCGATGGCGACGGCGACATCGACCTTGATACCAGGAAATCGGGGCAGCGGCTTGTAGCCTTCGGCATCGGGTTTGGCTTCAAGGAGCGCATCGAGACAGATCTCCGCGATCGCGACCTCGCTCTTGAGATCGCCGTCGAGGCCGATGGCCGGCGCGAGGCCCGGTTCGAGTTCTGCAACAACTGCGAAGGCGTCGCAGTCCGCTTCGCTTCGAAGGAAGAGACACTTTCCAGGATGCGCCCAGGCCGGGCGATTTCCGTCGGCCGTCCACGCCGGGACGGCTCGGCCGCGGGATCGGATCAGATCCTCCACGATGGCTTGTAGGCCCATCATGCGACTCTCATCGTAGGGCGCCTTTTTCCCAGGAGGCGGACCGGCCCAGACCATGGCCAGGAAATGTCGTTCGCGAGGCTCCCCGCGCTCGCTCACATGTTCAGGTTCGTACCCCTTGCCGAGTTCGAAGAGCCGTACGTCGCCGCGATTGCGGCGGTTGGCTTCGAGGGCGGAGAGCAGGCTCGGAGCCACACTGCGCCGAATCTTCGCCTCGCCCTGAACGACCGGATTGATGACGGAGACATGCGGCCGATCGAGTTCGCCCATCTTTTCGAGCAGCGCATCGTCGATGAAGGAATAGGAGAGGTTCTCATGGAAGCGTGCGCCACCGGAGAGGCGATCCTGCAGGTGTCGGACGAGCTTTCGCCGTTCGTCGCGGGGTGGGGGGACGATGTCGGAGGTCAGCGCCCGCTCAGGAATATTGCCGTAGCGATAGATGCGTCCGACCTCTTCGATGAGATCTTGTTCGATCGTAATATCCTTGCTCGCGCGGAAGCTCGGAACGAAAATCCGAAATAAACCTTTTTGATCGTCGCCTAACGTCTCGACGCGAAACGCGAGGCGTTCGAGAATGCCTCGAATCTCTTCGTTAGAGAGCGCCTTGCCCAGGGCCGTGCGGACGCGTTCGCAGCGAAGCTCGATCTCGCTCGTGGGATCTTTCCAAACGCCTTCGTCGGTGAGCGGGGCGGGATAACTTGCATGTGGGTCGATCGCTGACAGGAGATTGGCGAAATGGCCGGCGGCCAAAAGCGGCAGCGTTGGATCAAGGGTCTTTTCGAAGCGCGCGGAAGCGTCGCTGCGCAGCCCGACACGCGTCGATGTTCGACGAACGGTTGCTGCATCGAAGGTCGCGACTTCGAGTAAGAGCGAATCGGTTTCTTCCGCCACCTTCGAGAGCTCGCCGCCCATGATGCCGGCGAGGGCCACGGCGGTGTCCCCGGCACAGATGAGCAGGTCGGTGGATCGAAGTTTTCGTTCTTCGCCGTCGAGGGTGATAATGATCTCCTCGTCCCGAGCGTTGCGAACGACGATGCTGCGATCAATCGCATCGGCTTTCGCACTTTCGCTGTTAAGCTGCCGGCGATCGAAGACATGGTTGGGCTGGCCGAGATCCAGCATGACGAAGTTCGAGAGATCGACGAGGAGGTCGATCGGGCGCTGACCGACTGCCAGTAGGAGCCAGCGCAGCCAATCCGGCGATTCCTGGGTCGTCGACTTCGAAACGCCATCGATCTGGAGCGCGATATATCGCGGGCAGCCCTTAGTCTCGATTGAGACGGGCGTCGCGACCGCAGAGCCGCATTTAGGTAGCGCCGTATCGATGGGCAGTAGCTCCCGCTCGTAGATGGCTGCAATTTCCCGGGCGATTCCGCGATGGCCCCAGAGATCCGGTCGATGGGTCAGCGATTTATTATCGATCTCGATGATCCAGTCATCGATGCCGAGGGCCTCGGCGACGGGAGCGCCAACGCTCGCGTTCTCGGGCAAGACCCAGATTCCGTCATGTTCCTCGCCGAGATCGAGCTCGCGGACCGAGCAGATCATCCCGCGAGACTCGACGCCGCGGATCTTCGACTTCTTGATCTTGAAATCGAAGGGGAGTGTTGTGCCGATACAGGCGACTGCGACTTTCTGTCCGGATTCGACGTTAGGCGCACCGCAAACGATCGTAAGCGCGTCTTGCTCGCCGACATCGACCCGGCAAATAGAAAGTTTCTCTGCATCGGGATGCGCATTCTTCTCAACGACGTTTCCGACCACGACATCATGGAGTTGAGGCGCGAAGCGTTCGAGCCCTTCGACCTCGGCGGTCGAGAGCGTAAGGTCGTTACAGAGTTGCTCCGGCGTAATGCCGTCGAGCGAGACATGTCGCGCGAGCCAGCGCATCGAGACAAACATTAGAATTGCTCCAGGAAGCGAATATCACCGTCGAGAAGATGGCGCACGTCGTCGATCGCGTGGCGCAACATGACGAGCCGGGAAAGGCCCAAGCCGAAGGCAAAGCCACTCCATTGCTCGGGATCGATGCCCCCGGCGCGCAGCACGTTCGGATGAATCAGGCCGCAGGGGAGAAGCTCGATCCAGGTCGTTCGCTTGCAGACACTGCATCCCGATTGACAGAAGGGGCAGCGCGCATCGAGCTCGAAGCCAGGCTCGACGAAGGGGAAATGACCAGGGCGCAGACGAACATCGAGATCCCGCTCGAAGATCCCGCGCAAGAGCGTCTTCATGGTTCCGATCAAATGCGCGACCGAGATGTCCTTGCCAACGACCATTCCCTCCATCTGATAGAAGGTGTGATCATGGCTTGCGTCGGTCGTCTCTTGTCGGAATACACGGCCCGGCGCAACGACGCGGAAGGGCGGCTCGCGCTTTTCCATGGCTCGGATCTGAACAGGGGAGGTATGAGTGCGAAGAACCAGACTTCCCTCTTCGTCGCAATAGAAGGTGTCCTGGGAATCTCGCGCGGGGTGGTCCTTCGTAATGTTCAGGGCTTCGAAGTTGTAGTGATCGAGCTCGACTTCCGGTCCGTCGAGCACCTCGTAACCCATGGAGATGAAGAGGTCTTCGAGCTCCCGGGTCACCTGGGTGATGGGATGAAGACTGCCGCGACGGGCTTGCGGAGCGGGCACGGTGGGATCGAAACCGTCTGCCCGACGCGCGGAATCGAGCTTTCCGGTTTCGAAGGTCTTCTGGCGTTCGCCGATCAGTTCGAGGATGGCCTGCTTGAGGCTATTCGCCTTCTGGCCGTGGGCCTTGCGATCTGCGGGCTCGAGCTTCGGAATCTCGGCCAGCATGGCCGCCACGAGCCCCTTCTTGCCGACGAATTCGCGCTCGATGTCCTTGAGTGCGACCTCGTCCGCGCACGCCCCGATGCGCTCGCGCGCTTCTTGGAGAGTGTCTTCGGGATTCATGGGGATGCACCTTTCAAGTGTGGGTCGCGCGCGAGCCGTGTGTCGGGGAAGCCGGTAAAAGTCGGTAAGAAGTCTGTGAGGTCGGCGGAGATTACCGAATTCAAAGGGTCAAGCCCAGATTGACTGGCTCCGCACTCAACTTCGCATTCGCTGGGGCAGCCAGTGGGTCCCGTCGTCAGGGCGATGACGGTGCTTCGCCGTCCAGCGACGGTTCAGGGCCTTGCTTCTCCACATTTTGGATCTGGATGGCTGTTAGTGCCGCAATGGCGACCAGGAAAGCGGCCAGCCAATACGGGTAGGCCTGATCCTGATCGTAGAGGGCGCCGGCAAGCAGCGGTCCGACGACCCGGGCAGCGGAAGCGCAGGATTGAAAGACGCCCATCACGATGCCGCGTGACGCGTCGTCTGCCCGCTGAGAGACGAGGCTCATCATGGGCGGCTGGGAGATCCCGCGACCCACGGCCGCCAGGATAAGCGTCAGCACGAGGAAGCCGACCGTACGTGGAATCGGGATCACGAGAAAGGACACGGACATGAGGCAGAGGCCCACCAGGATGAGTCGCCGCTCGTGGAATCGGGCCGCCAGGCGCTTCATGCCGCCCCCCTGAATGCCCCCCATCACGATCGCCATGCCTAGCATGACCAGGCCGACGCCCAGCGCATCGAATCCGAATCGATGCAGCATGAGGAGTGCGAAGGTGGTTTCGAGCTGGGTGACGGCGACGCTGAAGAGGAAATACACGAAGCAGATTCGAGCGAGCACGGGCTCGCGAAGTACGTCGAGGCGGCTGGTCATGTTCGAGGCCGGGCGATCCGTTCGTCGGGCCGGTTCTCGTAGCGCCGCGACGGCCCAGATGAAATTGACTGCTGCCATGGCCGAGGCCACCAGCATCGGAACACCGTGGCCCCAACGCGCGAGCAGTCCGCCGATAGGCGGGCCGAGCGTGAAGCCCACTGCGAAGGACGCGCCGACCATCCCCATCCAGCGCGTTCGATCCTCTTCGTCGGTGACGTCGGTCAGATACGCGGTGGCGACGCTGATATTCGAACCGAATAGCCCCGAAAGCACGCGCGCCAGGAAGATCTGCGGAAGGGAATCGGCAAGTCCCAGGCAGAGCAGCGAAATCGCGGTGCCCGCAATCGTGATCAGCATGACCGGGCGGCGACCGATTCGGTCCGAGAGCCTCCCCCAAGCCGGCGAGAAGAGGAATTGCATCGCCGCATGGCTCGCGAGCAGGAGGCCGAGTAATGCGCCGTTGGCGCCAAAATGATCCGACCAGAAGGGCAAAATCGGAACGACGATGCCGAAGCCGATCAGGTCAACGACGATCACGCTGAAGAGAACGCCCAGTCGCGGGGGCCTCTGTGATTCGATCTTGTCGCTCAAAGTTCGTCACTCCGGGAGGCCTGATGGTTAGCTACGAAATGCCTCGGCAGGGACAGCAGGCTAGCAGCGACTTGCGGTCTGTCCGCTTGGGTCCACGGCGATTTTCAAGGAGTGCGAAGCCGACCCGCAACGAAGCGCTTCGTTGCTGGCTGTCAGTGAGTTCCCTAAATTGACGCTCTTCCTAGAGCGCACATCCAGTTTCACCAGAGCTAAACCAGAGTTCCGATTCCAAGTACGGGAACCCCACCCTGCCGACTGGAGAGATTTCTGTGACCCAACAATCACTCGATCAAGCCGAACAGACCCTGCACGAATGGTCGCAGCAGCAGCGCAGCGCCGAAGCCATGGTCCCGATCATCGGAGAGCTCTACCGCGAGCACGGCATCATCGTCACGCTCTTCGGCAATTCGCTGGTGAACAAATCACCGCTCGAAATCATCGAGCTCCATCGCCTGGCGCGAGTGAACGTCGACGACGCCACCAACGTCTCCGATACCTTTCCGATCCTGGCTGCGATGGCGGAACTCGATCTGGGCCCCGCGCGAATCGATGCTGGGAATTTGGTCAGCCAGTGGCGCGTTCGTTCAGGCGCCGGCGACTCTGTATTGGTCGGCGACTCTGCATCGGTCGGCGACTTCGTCCGGGACGAACTCGCGGGTATCGCGACGGGCAAGACCTCCATCCGTCCTAATCCACAGGACGTCGTTCTCTACGGCTTTGGTCGAATCGGCCGATTGGTCGCACGAATTCTCGCGGGCAAGACCGGGCGCGGCGACAATCTACGATTGCGAGCCATCGTCGTTCGGCCTGGCGGTGACGACGATCTCGCCAAGCGTGCCAGCCTGCTGCGACGCGATTCGATTCATGGTCCCTTTTCGGGCGAGGTGCTCGTCGACGATGCGGAGAACGCTCTCATTATCAATGGCAATGTCGTCTACGTGATCTACGCGAACGGTCCCGAGGACGTCGACTACACGAAATACGGCATTCGCGATGCGATTGTCGTCGACAATACGGGCAAGTGGCGGACGCGAGAGGGTCTCTCGAAGCATGTAGCCGTCGCGGGCGCATCGAAAGTCATTCTCACGGCGCCGGCCAAAGGCGATATCCCCAACATCGTCTACGGCGTGAACCACCACGGAATGGTCGAGGCCGGGGACGTTCTCTCCGCAGCCAGCTGCACGACGAACGCGATCGTCCCGGTTCTAAAAGCCGTCCACGATGAGTATGCAATCAACAACGGACACGTCGAATCGATTCATGCGTTCACGAACGATCAGAATCTCATCGACAACTACCATCGCAAGGCCCGCCGCGGGCGCGCCGCACCGCTGAATATGGTCGTCACCGAAACCGGCGCCGTCAAAGCCGTCGCAAAATGTCTTCCCGAACTGGCAGGCAAATTGACGGGCAACGCGATTCGAGTTCCTACGCCTAACGTCTCGCTGGCCGTCATGAGCCTGAATCTCGAACAGGCCGTGTCGAAGGGATCGCTCAATGATTATCTGCGCAAGGCCTCACTAGAAGGCGATCTACAGAACCAAATTGATTTCGCGAATTCGACCGAGGTCGTGTCGAGCGATTTCGTTGGGAATCGATTTGCTGGCATCGTGGATGCGCAGGCGACGCTGGTTCAGGGGAATCAGGTCGTTCTCTATGTCTGGTATGACAATGAGTTTGGGTATAGCCGGCAGGTGGTGCGGTGTCTCGAGGAATTGGCTGGGATCGTAATGCCGAATTTCCCGAAGCGGGCGGTTCGGGTATAGCCGAGGGCCTGGCAGCGGAATCGAATCGATACAGGAAATCAATAGCCGGGCTCTGGGATCGTTCGCATGCTGTGGTGCATGTTGGTTCGGTCCTTATTGCTGATCGGTTTCGGGGCTTTTCTCGGCGCCGGGCACACGTTGGCTTGGATTGTGGCCGTCGAGCTATCTGCCGTCTTGGCCGTTATGGAATAGCCTTCGCGCCATCATGACCGGCGGATCGGCGATCCGTTATCGGGTCGCGGTGGTGATTCTGGCGGGGATGGTCGAGTGATTCGCCAGCGTGCTGGCCGGGCTTTAGGCTGGCACGTGGCGAAATCGGACGCGTGCGACCCTCTTCGTATTCGACGCTGTCAATTGTCAGCTTGTGAGTCAAATCGGAACTGTCTGGGGAGTCGAAAGGGCAGGGTGAACGTGGCGCCGATGCGTGGAGCCGGATCAAAGGGTTCGCTGTAGAGTTTGCCACCTCGCGAATTCTCGACGCGGAGTCGGCCGCCGAATCCTACTCCGACTCGGAAGTCGAAATGCGCGTCTTCGTAGAGTCGAAAACGCAGGCCGATTTCCACAGGAACAGATGTGATTTCACCCACCCCATTCTTGTCCGCAGCGGAGCCGTTGTCGTCGAGGCGAAATCGATTGCGTTCGTAGCCGGCGGAGAGAGTCGCTCTTATCGCTTTGTTGGGTCCCCAAGAAAGGGCTGCCCGCCCGCCTTGGCTCCAATTCCCTTCTGTTCGAAGGGTGAGTGAACTCGAAAGCGCCCAATCGACAACGACGATCGGGAAGGTTTCGGAGGAGTCTTCGAGCTTGCTGATGACGCCGATGCCGGCTCCGATACGGAAAACATCGCTGATCTGCCAGCGCAGGATGGCGGAGGCGCCGGCGGTGAGGCCGTTTCTGCGTGCTCCCGTTTCGCCCGAGTAGCGAATCGGAGCCGCCGCGTCGAAGGAGAGGTGTTCTCCTATCAGCACTGTCATGTTAGGCGCGATGTCCAGGGTGTTGATTGCGCCCCAGGGATTGCGTGGGAGAACACGTGAGCCGTACGCCGCGGGGCGGACGCGGGCCCCACTGAGTTGGAAGTCGTAATGCGAGTACTGGTAACCGACGTCCACGCCCATGAGGATAGACTGGTTGATCGGTCCGCCGAAGTCGGCGCGGATAGACGACGTCCATGAGTCGAAACTGTCACCGCCCCGTGTGTCGGTCTTGAACGTGCTGGCGAATCCGCCCTCGACGTGTCCACGCCATTCGAAGGGTGTCGTCGGGTCCCGCTGCATGGAAAACTGCGCGTGCGCGGGTTGGAAGGCGAGTGCGGACAGCAGGGCGCCAAGCGGGAATATGGCAACAGTACGCAACAGGCGGGATAGTCGTAGGGGCCGCTTCACCCGTCTGGAAATTGACTGTCTGAATGTATCCGACACGATGGAGACCCCCCTCTCATCTTCTTAACCCACTGCCCAGAAAGCGTCACGCGCTGTGCCTGTGCTACGCAGGCTTTTCCGGTAGATGCTCAGTCTGGTTGAAGCTGACCAGCCTCGGTTCTGGATCCAGGACGAGCTCGGTAATCGCGCAATTGTCCATCATGCGATTCCAGCGGCTGTAGTCATTGTCGAGGAGCAGGCCGAAGACGATGGAGAAAGCTCCTCCATGGCTGACGACGACGACACGCTCGCCCGCGTGACGATCAGTGATTCGACGCAAAGCGCTTGCCAGACGATCGCCGACCTGTCGAGGAGATTCGCCGCCATGCGGGCGATAGTCGTGATCGGCACGCATGTTATGGAAGAGTTTCTTGTCCTCGAAGAGATGGTTGAAGGACAGACCTTCCCATTCGCCGAGATCGTATTCGGCCAGGTCGGCATCGATCTCAGGTGTTAGTCCGAGGGGGGCGGCGATTGCATTCGCCGTGTGATGAGCGCGGTCAAGGGGGCTCGCGTAGACACAGCCGATCGGTCCATGATTGTGCTTGATAAAGGCAGCGGCGGCAGCGGCTTGTTGATGGCCGTGCGCGGTGAGTGGAGTATTGGTTGAGCCATGCCAGACGGCGTCGAGATTGGCGGAGGTCTGGCCGTGGCGAACGAGCGTGAGCAGAGTTTCTGAAGATCCCATGGATGGCGGATCATACAGGGATCCGGGCGAGCTGCAGCGAGAATGCTCGGGACGGCGGAGCGAAAAGCGATGTGACGCGGGACAAGGTGGGTTTTGTTTTCGCGGAGCGCTCAGGGTTTGTTAATCGCGCTGTCCTATGGAAACGCTTCCGAAGTGTCTGAGCCAACCAACCGGCGACATTTCGTCGATGCGCAGCTGGGCGGCAGCCCGGGTGAGCGGTTGGGACGCCATCGCGGATGGGTTCGCGCGTGCGGTTGCGCTGGGGGAAGTGGTCGACTGCGCAGTGTGGCTTTCGCTCGAGACCGATTGGGCCTCGACGGAACGTGGACCTGGGTTCGGAACGACCGCCGCCTCACGAATTGGAGCGAGCGCGGCAGGGGATCCGGCCAATGAGGGTGCGGCCGAAAGCGACAGCGCAACCATCAGGGCTAGCCCGAAGATTTGACTTGGGACTCGCGTCTTTCGATTTAAAATGTTGGTATATCCACCCATTAAAGTATGAGTCGGGCGCTGGGCAATGCGACTTGAGTAATGTGGGTGAAAAAAGACTCATTGGTGAGGAAGGTGGAAGAGCAGATGTAAGTCGTGCGCAGAAAGCCCAGCTCAATTTATTTCGGTCGAATATGGGCAATGGGCGTCGAGGCCAACACTCGGTCGATGGCGGCTCTAGTCGCTGGTCCCGGCGAGAGGATCTCCAGCTGAATGGTGGGGCTCGACTCGCTGACCTGGACGAGGCTGAGTCCTTCGAGGACGATTCTCTCGATTTTCTGGCCATCGACGAGGGTGCAGTTTCGACTGTCCAGATCTTCGATGTACCAGCGACCGTCTTCGAAGTAGACGCGTGCATGTTTGCGCGACACGAGAGGATCGTAAAAGCGAACACGACATTCTTGGCCACGTCCGAGAAAGAAGGATGCACCGAGGGTGACGCTGTTGCTTTGCCCCGCACCGTCCGTCCAATGCACGAGGACTGCCCCGATGCCCCGGCTCAGGTCCAGGGCGCTTATCGTGGCCTGGTGCGCGAGTCCGCTGTTAAACGCATCCGTTTCCGAGAATTCACGTGGCGCGTGACTTGCGCCCGGTCCTGGATCGCGAACGATGCCGCGAAGACCGAGATCGAACATCCAGGCCAGGACGATGACGACGGGCAGTAGCAAGACGGCGACGGCTACGAGACCACGAACGAAACCATCCGGCGCACCGAAGACGGGGCCCAACTCCGCGGCGCCTTGCGAGAGTCCCCACATGGCGACGACGTACATGCCTACGGTCGAAAAAATGCGTCGGCGTCGAGCCTCCGCCCAAAAGCCTGTGAGTCGATTTGGCAATCGTGCTCCCCGCTAGGCCTGTTTGTTGCTTTGGGAAGTCTATCAAGCCTTTTGAAGAACAACACGGGCGTTTGCGTGGGGGGCCGAGCCTCCTAGAGACTCTGCGCAGATCGCGCCGTTAGGCGTTCTCTAGGAGTTCGACGAGATCGTCTCGCGTCAATCGGCTGCTGCCGTCCGCATCTTCGAGGGCCGCATCGGCCAGAGCGCGCTTTCGATGATGGAGTTTGAGGATGCCTTCCTCGACGGTGTCCCGTGCGATCAATCGATGCACGACGACGGGTCGCTCCTGGCCGATTCGATGTGCGCGATCGGCGGCCTGGGCTTCCACCGCGGGATTCCACCAGGGATCGAGCAGGAAGACGTGGTCGGCGGCCGTGAGGTTGAGGCCTGTTCCGCCCGCTCGCAGGGAGAGAAGCATCACCGGCTCGCCTTCTTCGCCGTCCGCGGACTGGAATCGATCGACGATTTCGCCACGGTTGCGAGTGGATCCGTCGAGTCGGAGCCAAGGAATACTTCGCTCGCGCAGGCCGGGTTCGACATGGTCGAGCAGGCTCGTCCACTGGGAAAAGACCAGTGCCTTATGACCGTCGGCGACGGCCTCTTCGAGACGCGCATAGAGTGTTTCGAGCTTGCTCGACGAGTTATTCGTCGCCTCCTGGCCGGGAACGAGACTCGAGTGGCAAGCCGCTTGGCGAAGTCGAAGTAGGGCCTCGAGGGCGGCCATGACATTGCCCCCCGCGCGCAATTGATCGACGACGGCTCGGACGGTGGCCGCGCGCACGCTGTCGTAGACGGCGCGTTCCTCGGCCGAGAGTTCGCAATCGAGAATGATCTCGGAGAGGGGAGGAAGGTCGGGAGCAACTTCTTTCTTAAGCCGACGCAGTAGGAACGGGCGGATGCGCTGACGCAGTCGCGCGCTCACATCCGTGTCGCCTTCGGCAATCGGCTTCGCGTACCGCTCTTTGAATTGTGACCGGCCGCCTAACAGTCCGGGATTCAAGAAATGCAGTTGACTCCAGAGCTCTTCGAGTCGATTTTCGACAGGCGTCCCCGTGAGCGCGAAGCGCGCCTTCGCGCTCAGTTCGAGCGCCGCGCGGGCAATCTGACTTTCCGGGTTCTTGATCATCTGCGCTTCGTCGAGGACGACACAATCCCAATCGATCGCGGTCAGCAGACTCTTGTCTTGACGCAGCAGCGCATAACTCGTGATCGTGATGTCCGCGCCGGGATCCAACTTGCGGCCCGGTCCGTGGTACAGGGAGAACCGAAGCTCGGGCCGAAAACGCTCGATCTCGCGAATCCAACCATGTAAGACACTGGTTGGCGCGACGACGAGTGTTCGTCCCTCGACCGCGCACAACGCCTGAAGCGTCTTTCCGAGTCCCATGTCGTCGGCTAGCAGAGCGCCGAGTCCGGCGCGGCGCAGAAAGACCAACCAATCGACTCCGTCACGCTGGTAGGGACGCAGAACCTCCGCAAGGTCGTCTGAAATTTCGGCCCGGGGAATCCCATCGAATCCATCGAGGAGTGGTCGCAGCCCTTCGAGTGCGGGCGGTGGCGGCTGATCGAGGTCTTCGCAGAGCAGCGCGAGATCCGGTAAGGCGTGGCGGGCGACGCGACCACGGGAATCGAGAGCATTCAGCAGATCTGCCAAACGATCACCGTACATGGACAGCCAATCGGTTGGCATGTTCGCGAATCCGCCCCCATCCAGAGCGACCACGGACTCCCCGGCAGCCCACGCCCGCAACACGGAATTCGGTTGTGCCCCCCCGGCGGCCCCCATTCCCGGATGGGCATTAGAACGGTCACCCTCGTCGCCGCCCATGGCACCGGCCAGACCGACATAGGGCGCTGCGCCTTCTCGGGTGATTTCATTCGGGCCGGAGTGATCAGCGCTTGCGTCGGCTCCGGCGACTGCGACGCTGAAGTCAAGAAGGACGCGATCGTCGTCGATCTGAAGCGAGGGTGTTAGTTCACCGCGAAGCTCGAAATCACGAAAGGCATCCCCAACGACCTCCATCGAGGTTCCCGCCAGCCGCGATGCAAACTCGATGGCTTCACTTGCAGGGAAGCGCGTCGAATATCCGGGTCGGAGCCCCAGTTCGCGACGCAGCTTCGAGACCGCCGCATTCTCCTCCGCCCCGTTTCGAATGGGCACTTCGCCGCCGCCCAGATGAACCAGACGACCCGCATCGATGCGGGCGATGATCGGCTGGCCTGGCTCGCCATAGACGAGGGTCGGAAGGACCGAGAGACCGACTCCATCGCGCCGATTCTCGATTCGAATCCGCGGCCGCTCGCCGCGGCGCGTTCGCGGTAACTTTTCGGTTTCGATTTCGAGTCGGATCCGATCTCCGAGATCCGGGATGACTTCGGTGACCAAAACGGCGAGGTCATCGTTGCTGTAGAAGCGGCCACGGGGCAAGTCGGCGATTTCACGGCCACTCAATTTGTTCTTGGCGATCGGATGCAGCGCGTCGCCGGCTTGAACGACCCCGTTTCGAAAGGCCCGGTCTATGCGGCGGTCCTGTTCGACGAATAGGCGGACGCCTCCGGGCGCATCGACGACTCGCGCGTTCATCCCGAGCGGTTCGGACTCGATGCGAATCGGGCGGCCCGTGAGATAAACGCGCTGCGTGCCTGCGAGATGATCGAGCAGGCGGGTCAGCGCGGGCTGGGACGTCGCATCGGCGGGCCGTGAGGCCAGGATTCGTTCAATCGCCACGTCGGCGGGGGTCGCGACGAATTCGGGGCCGATTTGGTGTCCCGCGGCGGCCGCGGTCAGACTTCCGCGAAGGGGGGTGCGCTTGCCTTCGAATTCGATGGCGCGTGTCATCTCCAGATCGCCGCCGCGCTCCTCGAGTTCGTAAACGATTCTTCCCCGAGTCTCGCCTTGCGTGGCCAGTGCCTCGCCGGTTTTCTCGGCTTGCCGGACGGCAATCACGCTGGCCACAACGTGTTCGCAGGGATCTTCTGGGCTTGGGCAGCTGCAATCCCAATCTTCATCACCGGGGTGCAGTGAGACTTCGGGCGCGACGAGCCCACCGCGGATCGCGACGCAGAGCGTGATGTCGTCTTCGCCCTGATTCTCGATGCTGACTGCACCGGCGCGGGCAAGCTGAACACCTCGCGACCAGGTCGGTCGGGTGCAGGCTTCTTGAACGGCCTCGAAAATTGACTGCGTGGAATCCAAGATGATGGCTTCAATCCGGTTTGATGCGCTTCGGCTGGTTGAAAGGCTTAGCTGAAAGGCTCGGACACGAGGTTCAGCGGTATGGCGATGCTGCGTGTGCGAAGAGCACAAGGGCTGGGAGGGGGAACGCGGAGACTAACCGATCTTCGGGGCGAGACTATCTTTGTTTTGGACCAGGGTTCGCCGCGTGCTTCGCGGCCCAGTCCCGCAGCTCGGCGGCGAGAGCCTCGGTCTGATTCGCTTCAGGGTTCTCGGCGACGAACTGGGCGAGATGCGCGAGTGCGCGGCCGACGTGTGCACCCGGACCAGCCCCCAATGCATCCATCACGGCCTGACCACCGAGGGCGAGGGAGCGCACCTGATCGCTTTGCTCCCGGTTGCGGCGGAGCTTTTCGAACTGCGCTTCGACTTCGTCCAGACGCTTCAGGCGCAGCTTCGTTTTCTCGTTCTGGACAGTGTCTTCGAGATCGAGGCGTCGCCAGAGGACGAGGCGTTCGACGTCCTCATGATCCAAGCGCTGAAGAACCTTCCGCGTGGCGCCATCGCGAAGAGACTCGATCGTTCGGTCGATCGGATGGGCGCGATGAATCTTTTCGATGCGCCGGGCGAGAGCATGCGGCATGCGGAGTCGCACGATGGCGCGTTGGGTGGCGGTGCCTTCGAGCCAGGCGGCCCAGCGAAATGCGGGACTCTCTCCGAGTTGGGAGGCGCGCTTTTCACCCGTTCGTTTCAGGCCGGGAAAGAGGGCGGGGCTGATGCCCGAGTCGTGCAGGAAACCGAGTCCCAGGCTCGGATCCGGGCTGAAGAGGATGCGATGGATCTCGCGTCGAGCCGGCGCGGCTTCGGGCAGCCGCTTCAAGGCTTCGGTGAGTCCGTCACGTGCGGCGGCGAGGACCGCCGCGGAGGGCTTCAGCTGGAATTGCGCCGCGAGCCGCGCGGCAATCCAATAACGCCGCGGTGCGATCGTGAATGGATTGGGATCGCTGCTCGCCAGATCGAGCACGCCGTCTTCGAATTTCGCACGCACGTCACTGGGATCCGACCATTGTTCGGTGACCCGTCGATGGGCGAAAGCCAGCGGTCCGAGACCAAATCCGATCAAGATTTCTTCGAGGCTATTGTCGCCGATGGGAAAGATGTCGATGGGACCCGACGTCGTGGCCAGGGTCACGCGCCGCGCGTGGCTGGCCGTGACGACGGCACGGGGCAGAAAGCTCAGCAGCCCTTTCGCATCCACGTCACAGAGAAGCGTGATCGCGGGCCCTTCGAGTATTGGGTCGGCGCTCGATTGCTGCTGAAGATCGTTCAGCAGCCCTTCACCCTGGCTCCAGGTGGCGATCCCGCGTGCTTCGAGGCACTCACACAGCTCGGCGGGGCTCTGTAGCGGGGGAGTCGACAAGGTCTGCCTTTCTATCGATTCAATCGTTGAGCAGCATCCGATTCAGGAATCACTGATGCAAGCCAAGAAATGGTTGGGGGCGCCGGACGAGTGTAGGGCGAGTCGGGTGGGCGGGCTGCCGTAGTCTCTGGAAAGGCCGGCGGCTGGACACCCCGAGATTCAATTTCTGGCGAATCACGCCGCGCAGACTGGAATCGAATGCACGACTCGTTCGCTGCCGCGAGACATCGCGCCAAACCATTTCGTACTCGATCGGATCACACATTGTGCCCCGACCGTGCGGCTCGCCGTGACTGCGTCCGGGACGATACTCGAGGATCGATCGACAGAGGGGGAAGCGGTTGAAGCTTCGCAAGCGCTGACTGTGGATCAGCTTTCGTCCTGGTCGCCGTCGCGGGGCCGATTGAGCAATAGGGAGTATGTGCGCAGTCTTCGAGAGTTAGCCCCAGGCGTTCGTCGTACGTTACGCTGAGGAAGTGTTAGGCATTGAATCGATTCGCGCCGGAACGCGGTTCGCGCGAATCGCGGGCGCCGCCGAAACATTTTGTCATTCGTTCGGTATTTCTCAAGGTCGCGGTAAGAACCTCCGACTCCATTTTCTATGATGGCAATCGATCACATCTCCCAAACCTCGCCGAAACCCCATGAATCCCAGCTTTCGATCGCATGCTTGGGGCACCGCGGATGAGGACGGGTTCTGAAGTCGCTGGCCATCGGCCCTGTGTTGAAGAATGTCGCGTCGACGAGAAATTCGTACGCGTCCTCTTGATCGAGGATCGGACGGATGTGGCCGACGAAATCCGGGGCTCCCTTGGACGTGCCATTCGGGGATCCTTCGATGTCGTGCGCGAAACCAACCTGGTCGAGGCGGTCGCGCAGATCGAGGGCGAAAGCTTCGATCTCTTGTTGCTGGACCTCTCGCTCTCAAATGTCGAACGATCGACGGCCATCGACTGGGCCAATGACCTCGCCCATCGTCTACCTGTCGTCGTCCTGACGGGCACAGAGGAACTCGACGAACCCGACGCCAGGATCTGTCAGGATCTCAAGGACTGCGTCGAGCAGGCGGATGTTCCCGGCAAGCTGCTCTCGGCCATTCGGCGGACTCGGCGATTCGGAACCGGCGTCATGACGCCGATCTTCTGCCGAATCGAAGGGCTCTGCGGATAAACGTCTCCTCGGGGCGCTGCCTCGGGAATTCACACTCAGCGAAAATCCCCGGATCGCTCTACTGCCTTTTTGGATTCGCCCTTCGTTATTCTCAGAGCCATGTCGTCGCCTTCGCCCTCATTCTGCTTCCGATTGCCCGGTCGAGTTGCACCGCTGGGTCATTGGCTGGCGTGGCTCTTTCCCGAAGCCGATCGCGCCACTCGGCGGCGCTGGGTCGAGGATGGCTGTGTGACGATGGACGGGGGACTCGTCGACCGCCTTGGCGTCGAGTGTCCGGCGGGCGCCCGAATCGAGATTCGGGAGGAGGGCGACGAAGCGGGTTCCGCACTCGAGCCCCTCGTGTTTCGCGGGGCTCCGTCGGGTGCTGGGCCTGGGTCGTCGGATGAGGGGGCGTCTTCGAATTGGGTCGGACTGATCGATGATCCGCCGTGGCGTTCGGGAGCACTTCGGTCAGAGGGCAATCCGGAGATCGAGTTCGAGATCGGCGAGCGCCGCGACGGTCTAGCCGTGATCACGCTGGTTGGGCCAGTCTGCGAGCGGCAAACCATTTGTGATCTATTGGCCAGCGCGGGAATGCCGCTGGTGGGTGATTTGTGTGGGGGCGGGCTGGCCGTGACCGGTGGCCTGCGGCTCTTCGCTGGAGAAGGTGCCTACGCGTCGCGTTTGGAGTGGCCCGAGGAACCGGCCTGGTTTGGGCTTTCGTTTGGGGCATCCGCGGACCGTGAGGCTTTGACTCCGATCCTTCGGGTTTCGGATGAAACCGCTCGCGTCGTTGGCAAAGGGCACCCCTGGATCCTGCCGGATCGATCGAGCGATCCCGTCACTCGATTTCGGCCGGGAACCGCGCTGCGCATCGCTACCCGGGAAGGGCAACCGCTGGCATGGGCCCATGTCGAAGGCGATCCGAGGCTGTCTGCGCGGATTTGGGCTGTTGGGGCGGACGCGGAGCGGGACGCGGCTTCAGTCGAAGCGCGGGTGGCGCGGGCGATAGCGCGGCGACGAGATCTGCTCCAGCCAAGCATTGCATCAGATCTCGCATCCGGGAAATATCGACACACGAATGCGTTTCGGCTGATTCATGGCGAAAGCGATGATCTGCCTGGCCTCTTCGTCGATCGACTCGGCCCTCTGATTCGCGTTCTCGTGACGGGACGCGCGGCGGAGCCTTACCGAGAGCGTGTGATCGCGGCCTTACAGGCTCAGCTTCCCGTGACACCGGAGGGTGAGGACTGGAGCATCCTCGAACTCTTGCATCTTCGGAGTCTGGGCGGCTCACAATTCGATCGTGTGCGCTGGCTCGTGGGTGGGCTCGAGCAACTCGGGGCCCAGAATGTTGCGGTTGATGAAGTCGGCTTTCGTGTTCTCGAACGAGGGTTGGAATTTGGCGTCGATCCGGGTTGGGCGACTCCGCGCAGCGTGCGCCCCGGCTATGGGCTCTTTGTCGATCAGCGAGAAAACCGCGCACGACTCGAAGAATACGCTGCTCGGGGAGGTGCCTGGCTGAATCTCTTTGCGCATACCGGCGCCTTTAGCGTGTCGCTCCTGGCGAACGGTGCGAGTCGTGTCACATCGGTCGATTTGTCGGCGGCCTATCTGGGACGACTGGATGAGAACCTGTCTCTGAACCGCGAGCGAGGAGTCGACCCGGCAAGCCACGATTCCGTTCGAACCGACGGTCGCCGATTTCTCGAGAAGCTCGAGACTGGCCAGCGCTTTTCAGGAATCGTGTTGGATCCTCCCACCGCCGCCGCAGCCGGTCGTCGGTTCTGGTCTCTGCAGAAGGATCTCGAACCCCTGATTCGAAACTGTGTCGCCCGGCTTGATGTGGGTGGCTGTCTACTGGTCACTCAAAACCGCAACGGCCCTCCACTCGGGCTTGACCTTGTCCTCGAGCGGGCGGCCGCGCGCATTCATCGAGGAATTGCGCATCTCGAGCCGGCCCCCGCCGGCCGGGACCACCCGACTCGGCCGGAGTTCCCTGAGGGGGATCCCTTCGAGGGATGGCTACTCGAGCTCGATTGACATCGTCGTCCTCGCCGGGGTGAGTGCGCCGCTCTTGACCCACCAAGAGCGAGGTCGGTGAAATGATCGGACAATTTTCGAGATAACTGTCGAATATTTCCCGTTATAAGAAAATTTTGATGCGTAAACATCATGCTTCATTAAAAGGTCTCTGCCACAAACCCGGAAGTCGCACCACTTCATTCCAGCCTCAAGGAGTCTTCTTCGGCTTCGCGAGCGCCCGCTCAATGGGAGCTGGGCACTGACGTTGGAAGTAGAGACAGGGGTGGAGAAGAGATGCGACGGATAAACCTAGAATCGATGACCCAGCCGACCGCGAGCCGCGTAGCGAGTCTGCTGGTGGGAGCTCTGCTGCTCCTGGGCGCGACCACAGCCTCGGCAACGCCTGCGAATTTTTCGAGTACTGGTTTTGGCTTCGAGCCGATCGGTCTTGAAGGTCTCCCGACGGGCAGCTTTGGCGACCCCACGATCTTGAGAACCGCCGGCGCGCCGGACGCGATGAATCCACCGGACGTCGAACTCTTGGGCTCCCAGGACCTCTGCATTCTCGTCGGGAGTGAGGATGCGTGTCGTTCCTCGGCGGTGGGCATCACCGGAGCCTACTCGGCGCTGGTCTCTGTCGAGGTGAACGTCCTCGATCAGGCACTGACGGGACCCTTCACCCTTTATCTGGATAGCCTGGCGGTCGGTTCACCCTACGCCCTTTCCGATGTTTCTGTTGAGTTGGATCCGACGACGACGACTCCGGATTTTGCAACTCTCGATACCTCTGGGGTTCCAAACTTTGCAGCACGCTTTGATGGAACCTACGACCCCTTCGTGCATGTCGAGTACACCACCGCGAGTGGCCTAACCGTTCTCGCCGATTACATCGGGTGGACTGTCGAGGACGGTGACATCGTGACTTTTCGCTATGACGTGAGTGTCGGAGCGATTGGAGGAGATGCACCGCAGTTGATGGCGAATGCGATTCCCGTGGTCGTTCCGGAACCGCGAACGGCACTGCTCACTGGACTTGGACTCGCGGGTCTAACGCTGGTCGGAGGCCGTCGCCGATAGGGCGAGACCGATACCGTGTATCGTTGTCGTTGGGGAGTGGACGACAGGACGGCCAATGGGTCGTGCACGGAGACTGTCGTTCGGTCATGGACCGAATCGGGAATGGGGTAAAACGTGCGAACGTTCTGGCTACTGATTGCTGCAATCCTCGCGCTCGGCGGGGGAATCGCAGGAACCACGTCTGCTAATGCGGCTGAACAAGCGAATGGAGCTGCCGACGATACCGCGGAGGTGATTCGCCAGGCCATCGAGGCCGCCGAATCTGGCCGCTGTGCCGAAGCCTTCGATCTTCTTTCGACTGCAGAGAATCTTGCGAGTCGAGCACGATTATTGGCGGCGCAATGTCGCGTCCGTGCCGGTCTCTATCCCGAGGCCTTGAATGATCTGAATCGGATTCGAGGCGCCAGTGATCTCACACCCACACAAGTGGGTGATGTCGAGGCGTATCGTGCGGTCGCCTTCTACCATCTCGAGCGCTACACCGAGGCCGAAGCGGCATTGGGTCGTGCCGAAGGACTAACGAGCCAAGAGGCCCAGGTCTCCCTGTACATTGGTCTCATCGCACTTCGAAATGGCGAGAATGATCGCGCCGCTCCTGCGCTCGAATCTGCGGCGCGACTGGCACCCGCGATCACGGAGCCGGTGGCCTCCTATTATGCGGGCCTCGCCTGGCAGGGGAGCGCCAACCGCACAAAAGCAAGAGCGGCCTTTAGACGCGTGGTAGAACTCGATGGCGATGGACCCTGGGGCAAAGAAGCCGCCAAGATGCTGGCGGCAAACACCGCCTACCCCTTCTTTGCGAGTATGGGTGCGGGGATTGAGTACGACAGCAACGTCGAGCTTCGCGGCAAGGGGCTGGTCGAGTTGTCTCCGGAATTGAATTTCGATGGCAAGGCCGATGGGCGAGCCGTTTGGCAGATGAATGGCGGCGTCGAGCTTTTCGAGAAGAACGATTGGAGCGGTGGGGTCAACGTCGGCTATACGGGCAACGCGCATTTCGACCGTACGGATTTCGATACGCGTTATCTGGCCTCGGGCGCGTATCTGGCGCGGCGGTTCGATGCGAAAAATTTGGCCCAGATTCACTACCAATTGGGATTAGGGTGGGTCGATGAAAAGTGGTTCTTGCTGACGCACTATGCCGATCTGGGACTAACACATGTCTGGTCCAGTGCCGGCAAGACGCGCATGTTTGGCGACTTAGTCTGGGCCGACATCCGGTTCGATGCGATCGATGCGCCAGACGCCAGCGTCTGTCTCACAGGCACTCCGAATGTTGGATGCGGTCCGGACGGGCTGAGAGAAGATGAGGAGCGGGACCGGAGTGGATACAATCTTGGTTTCGGCTTGTCCCATGACTACCCCGTTTCGATTCCTGAAGGCCTAGATGAAGTCCTTCGCAGGGTGGATCTCGCGGGCGGCTACCGCTTTGGATACAACCATTCCAAAGGAAGTGAATGGAAGTATTTCGGGTATGCAGTCAATCTTGGGATGGATCTCGAATTTCCGATGGCTTTTAGCCTGGGCACGCATCTCCGGTATGAGTACCGAGACTTTTTGAATCCTTCGACGTTTCCCGATGACGAGTCGCCGGGTGTTACCTACACGCTCTCGGACGCTGATCGCCAAGAACATGAGGTCACGTTCACGACCGAGGTCGCGAAGGATCTCACGGAACAGCTGTCGACAAGTATTCGATGGAGATTTGTTAGCAACATGTCCAACCGCAGTGTTTTCGATTACACGCGCCACGTTGTGGGCGTATACCTGAATTATCGATTCGATTGAACTTTGAATCGTGATGGGAGAGTGAAAATGACTCCGACTTCTCGGAATACTTTGATGATTGGTGGCGCTTTGATTCTGATCTCGCTGCTGTTAGTTTGCGGCCCGCTTTCCGGGCTGCTTGGAAGTGGTGGATCGAGCCTGGAAGAGGCTCCCTCTGTTGCCGCAGGCCCTCCGGCTGATCACAGTGGCGCATTGGGTGCGGCCGCTGTTGGCGCACTCGCGGGCGCGAGACTTGGCGAGTCCCGAGCAGAACTGTTGGCGGCGGAGATGCCGGTGGTAGTCGTTGCGGTGCCTGTGATCGAGGTGGTCGAGGTGGTCGCTGAGGCCGAAGACGAGACGGCCATGGATGCAACTGTTGTAGCGCCGATTCCCGCCGAACTTCCCGATGTCGGCGCAGTCGGTCCGTCAATTTCAGATGTCGCGAGCCCCGGGCTTGAGGCGGCTGTGACGGCCGCGGACTTTGATCGCGCAATGGCAGCCGCGGCCAAGACGAAGGCGGGAGTTGTTACGGCGGGTAACGTTGTCGATCGATTCGCACCGCCGGTTGCGGCCGCGCCACAGGCCAATCTTCGCGTCGCTTACAGTTTGGATGCGGGTGCGATGATCATGCCCTGCGAGACCCCGGGTTCGGATTGTCGCAATCTTGCAGCGACAAGTGCGCCGCCGCCGATGGGTCAAAACCCGCCGATCATTCCGGGTCGGTTGCCTCCGCAGCCGCTGGGTGAAAACCCGCCGATCATTCCGGGTCGGTTGCCTCCGCAGTCGACGGGTGCTCCATGAGGCTGATCGGTCTCTGATCGTCCGATCCAGATTTGAGCCCTCTTGAAACGAGCCGTTGCGGAACTCCGCATCGGCTCGTTTTGTGTCTGTGCAGGGAATCGCGTCGTCGGTCGGGCGATGTATTGTCTTCCGACTTCTTGCGTGATCGGGTCTTCTGGTTTCACAGCGTGGATCCATTACAGGAAAGCGGAGATAGGTCGAAATGAGCGAGGCGGGGCGGGAAGTTCAGATCGAAAGCGAGGACGGTGCCTTTTCGGCTTATGTCGCCACGCCTGCGGGCGGGCGGGGGCCCGGTCTCATCGTTCTGCAGGAATGGTGGGGCCTCGTTCCGCAGATTCGGGATGTCTGCGATCGCTTGGCGCGCTCGGGATTCGTTGCCCTTGCGCCCGATCTCTATCGTGGCGAGTCGACCACGGATCCGGATGAGGCCGGTCGCATGATGATGAATCTCGAAATCGAAAGAGCCGGGCGAGATCTCGGCACTGCGGTCGAGGCCCTGCGCCGCTTGCCTGCAACGGATGGCAGTGATGTGGGGTGTATCGGATTCTGTATGGGTGGACAGCTGGCGCTCTACGGGGCTTGCCTGCAGCCAGAAATCAAAGCCGTGGTGGATTGCTATGGCGTTCATCCCAATGTGGCCCTGGACTTTAGTGAGTGTCGAGCCAAGATATTGGGCGTATTCGCGGAGAACGATGACTTCATTTCATCCGAGGATGTCACGAAGCTCGAAGGCGCGCTGAGTGAAGCAGGCGTCGAGGCGAACTTGTTGACCTACGTAGGAGTCCAACACGCATTTTTGAATGACGCCCGGCCCGAGGTCTTTGATGCAGAGACGGCGGCCGAGGCATGGCGAGACATCGAAAATTTTCTCGCCGCCGAACTCGCGTAACCGGAGAGCTCGGCGTTTGCGTTTCGATTCGTACTCCTACCGTTCGATTGCGCGCGTCTATGATTTCCTGGCCGCCGTCTACTCGCGTGGACAGATCGGCGCGACCAAACGCATGCAGATCGATTCGATCCAGACCGGAAATCGCGTTCTCTACGCGGGTGCCGGGGCTGGCTCGGAAATTCTCATGGCGGCGCGGTTCGGTGCGCGGGTGACTTCGATCGATCTGGCTCAGGAGATGCTCGATCGCGTGGCGAGCCGGTTCGCCCGCGAAGGGCTGTCTTGCGAAATGATTTGCGGCGATGTTTCGAGTCACAAGCCGGATGAACTCTACGACGTGGTCGTCGTAAACTATTTCTTGAATCTTTTCGATCTTGAGCATGCGCGAGTGATGGCGCGACATTTGTGCTCGCTGGTGCGGCCGGGTGGGAAGCTACTGCTGACGGATTTTGCGCGGCCAAGCGGTGGCCCGATCGCTGCGCTGATTTGTGAGGTCTACTATCGCCCGATCAACTGGATTGCGTGGGCACTTGGGTTCTGCGCTCTCCACCCAATACTCGATTACGAACGCCTGCTCGAGCCGATGGGTTTTCGAATTCATTCGGCAAGACGCTTCCCGGTTCTGATAGGGGCCAATCCTGCGTATGTGTCGATTGTTGCCGAGCGAAATCCCTAACTAAACGGCTGGTACCGGTTTCTTGGGCTTGCCATCGAGTCTGCGTCTAGGCGCTTATTACTGCTGGCGGTTGTTCAGCTGTCCGATCTCCTCGGACACTTCGCGAAGCAGATCGCTGTCCGCGACGTTCCGAAGTCCCGGAACAGCCAGTGCTTGCTCGAAATGGGCTCGCGCGGAATCGAAATCTCCGGTGCTCCGCTCAACTCGCGCCATGGCGGTGAGAATGCGTCGAATTGCATATTCGCTCATCGGTTGGTCTCCGTCGATGCGTGCTTGCGCGCCGATTGCGATGATCAGTGCGGTTTCGACATCGCCCTTGGCGGCGAGGATCTCGGCGAGTACGGCTTCTCCGATGCCGCGGCGAGACGCACTTCCGTTCGTTTCCTCGAGCATTTGATTGGCGGCCGTCGCGGAAGCCTGGGCTGTATCGAGGTCACCACCCCGCAACGCGATTCGCGCCTGTTGGAGTTGCAATTCGATCATCCGATCCATTTCTGTCGGCGTGATCTGATCCGCGTCGGACAGAGCTTGATCGATCGCCGTTCGGGCGAGCGCATTCTCGTTTTCGCGAAGGGCCGATCTCGCCACCATCGTCGCGAGGTCGAGTCGATCGAGACTGGCTTTACCGGTCTGGGTGGCCACGAAGGCGGTGCGCAAGAGCGCGAGCTGTGATGCCTCTTCTTCCGGTTGGGTGCTGGCGATCGCCCGCCTCTCCGCGACGGAAAGGGCGAGGCTGACCAGGGAGGAGCCGCCCACCAAAGGATTGGCTTCCGCCTCCGTCAATAGCTCGTCCACCAGGTCATCGGCCACATCGAGTTCGCCCGCTCCCGCCAGTTCAATGGCCAATCGCGCCCGTAGGCTGAAGACGGTTCGGCGACTTACGTGAGTGGGCGCGAGACCTTCGACGAGGAACCCGGCCTTTGCGAGTCGTTCGCTGGCTTGAACCAACTGTCCGCGCTGGCGATCTTCTCGCGCAAGCTTCGTCAGATCGTTCCAGGCGAGGGGCTCGCCCATCCCCGGGTCTTCGCCATCCGATTCGGAAACTCTCGTTTCGTCGGAAATACTCTGAGTGTTCGAGGGGGCGTGGTTCGGAGTGTCGAGAGCCGGATCGATGGGATGGTTGAGGTCGACACACGAAACGCAGAATGAAAGAAGCACGATCGAGGAGAGATGACGCAGGGAAATCATTTCTTAGAGACTCACGTAAAGTTCGCCGTTCCGAAGTTCAACCGGATAAGTGGCGAGCGGTTTGGTGGCTGGACCTGATGTGGGACATCCATCGCGCAAGTCGAAGCGAGCGCCATGCAACGAGCAGACGATCTCCATGCCTGCGATCGATTCCTCCGAGAGCCGCCACGCTGCATGGGTACATCGATTGGCGACGGCATAGTAGTCTTCGTTCAGGCGGCAGATGAGAACATCCTTGCCTTCGATTTCCTTGGCCGTCTTTTGGCCGACTTCGAGGGGCGTGGACAGAGCGATGTGATACCAGGGCATGGATCAGGCCGCAAAGGCTTCGCGCAACTCGGCGCAGACCTGTTCTATGGCTTGTCGGGCACGGGGGATCTGTCCGCTCATTCCGAAGAAGCCGTGAAAGACGCCGGGGTAGTCGGTCTGCGTCGTCGCCACACCGGCTTCGGCCAGTCGCCGCGCGTAGGCACGACCTTCGTCCCGCAGCGGATCGTATTGGGCCGTCACAACAGTCGCGCTCGGCAATCGGCCGAGGTCTGGCGCTCGGAGTGGTGAGGCCAGGGCGTCGTCGCCATCGCTCTCGGACTCGAGGTAGTGATCCCAGAACCAACGCATCATCTGTTCGGTCAAGAAATAGCCGACACCATTGCTTTTATAAGAGGCCGTATCAAAGCGATTGTCGGTCACCGGATAGATCAAGAGTTGATGGACGAGTTTCGGGCCGTTCCGGTCGCGGCACATGAGCGTGACGGCAGCCGCCAGGTTCCCACCCGCACTATCGCCGGAGACTGCGATTCGATTCGCATCAATACCGAGGGACGCGGCATTCTTCGCGACCCACTCGGTGGCCGCATAACAATCTTCAGGCGCGGCCGGAAACTTCGATTCGGGTGCGAGTCGATAGTCGACAGAGACGACGACGCAATCTGCGCCGTTGGCGAGTTCACGGCACGTCGAGTCATGGGAGTCGAGATCACAGAGGACAAAACCACCACCGTGAAAGAAAAGCAGGCCAGGTCGCAGGTCGGTCTGACTGCTGGCGGGCTCGGTGTTTTGGCCGACAGGTGTGGTGCCGCTGCTAGCAGGCGTATAGACGCGAACTGGAATCTTTCCCTCTGGTCCGTCGGCTTCCCTCATCTCGACGTTTCCGACTTCGGGCCCGTCGTTCTCGCCGGACTGGGCGGCGAATGCGTCGCGCATGACCGTATGGGGTACGCTGAAGGGATCGACGTCGAGGCCTTCGGCAAGACTGTCCAGGACGGCTTTTGCTTCGGGGTCGAGTGGCATGGAACCTCTTGGGCGACAATGGGTACAACTCAATGACACACTTCGGCATTCGACTTCGCGTCTGACCCTAGCACTGTGGACGACTCGGTGGAGCGATTGGGCGCTATCCTGGGGAATCGAGCGTGGAGCGTGATTGGCAATGGACCAATACCAATCGCAAGGGTGCGATGAGGAGAACAGATGGGTCGAAGTATTCGCTGTTTGGTTGTTGTGGCGTTGGCATTCGCATGGGTCGGGTGTCAGAGCCTAAGGGTTCGCAGTGACTGGGACCCATCGATCTCCTTCTCCGACTTTCGACAATATGTGTGGGTCGAGCCACCGGCTCGGGAGGAGTCGAATCCTTTTGCCGACAATACGCTGCTTCGCGGTCGGGTTCGGGCTTCGATGGAAGACGCGCTCAAGCGGCGTGGCTTTCGTTCCCAGGATTCGCGCACGGGAGCAGATTTTCTCGTGACGTACTCCGTCGTTCTCGAAGAGCAGATCGATATTGATACGTTTTCAATCTCGTCCGGATATATCCATGGTCGCCGCTATCCCGTCGGAACCTTTCGTTCGAGTTCGCGAGCGGAAGCCTTCCAGGAATCAACCCTGGTGATCGATTTTCTCGATCCAAAGAGTGAGGATCTCGTGTGGCGTGGATGGGGAAGTGGGATTCTTGGAACGCGGGATCGGATTCGAAGCGTCGATGTTCTGGATGAGGGAGTTCGAGCGATCCTGGCGGCGTTTCCGCCGCGCATGTAAGGCGAGCTGAGTGAGCGGCGACCGAAGGGGCTATGAGATGGCTTCTAGTTCTGGATGTCCGCGTTCGCCGCGAGGGTCGTCGCCCTAAGGGGGACGCGCGTCGTGTCCGCAAGCTGCTCTTCCAGAGCGGTTGTGCGATGAGTGAGATTCTGGAGTGCTCGCGCGGTCGACGTCGAAGAGCGCAGGGCCAGCGCCATCAGAAGAAGCAGAGTCGAGGTCACAAAGCTCGCGACACGAAGGACCGCCGCGACCAACGTTTCGATCGATGGCCGGATCCTGGATTCAAATGGGCCGGGTCCGGCATGAACCTCGGCTGTGTCTGCGGCCGGGTCCTCGGGCTCGGGTTCGTAGCCGAGCTTGAGCAGCGCGCGATCGATCAAGTCTCTTGGGAGCGCCTCGATGGCTGCTACTTTTTCGTCGGCGGCCAAGAGCGCATCCGAGAGTGCACTGCGTTCGACGAGTTGATTGGCCGCGGATTCAAACAGGGTCGGTGCCGCAACGCTGGCCAATGCGACGACGAGGGCGAGGACGAAAACGAGGTCGGAGCCCGCGGCGAGGGTGACCCAGATCTTGAAGTAAAAGACATAGACGAACGAAATCAACGCGAGACCCGTCAAGAGGAATTGCTGCCAGAAAGTCAGATCAGAAATCGTCGACACGCTTTGCCTTTGCGCCCTAGCGCTAAAGCCGGATGTGATCCGGATTCGTATCATGATGGCACTTCGCAGAGGAAGAGGCATGGACGCTGGGCAACTGGAACGACGGATTGAATTGCTCTATGGAAAAGTGGATTGGCGAAATGCGGAGGGGCTGCTGCATGTTGCTGCCATTGCCCCGGCCACGGGCTCTGTTCTAGCGATCGGACCAACATCGCCGCCGAGCGAGACCGATCGATTCATTCTCGGCCTGGCGCGTGCTCGCGCCGATTTCATTCTGACGACCGGCTCGGTTCTGCGTGCTGAGCCCGATCTGGTTCATGCGTATTCGGAAGATGCGGAGTTGGATCAGGCTTTGCGCGCGTGGCGCAGAAGAGTTCTCCCACGCGATGGCGAGCCGGGCCTGGTCATCGTTTCGTACTCCGGTGACGTTCCACAGGACCATCCGTGCCTGGCTGCATCGAGGACCGGAATCATCTGGACTTCCAAGCATGGCCGGAATCGTCTCGGGTCCTCGGTCGGCCATTTCAAGGTCGAGGAGGGCATTGTCGAGAATCCGAAGGGTGCAGAATGTGGGGATCCGAATATTCGGCAGAGCCTTCGTGAGCTGGTCGAATTCTTGCGTGTTCGGTACAGCGCCAGGACAATCTTGATCGAGGCAGGGCCGACGCTCTCGCACGCATTCTATGCTCGGCCTCTCGGCGACGGCCTTCGTATGGATGAACTGCTGTTGTCGCGCTTCGAAGGTGATGTCCCGCGCGAGGCGCTTGGGCCCGCTTTCGAATCCGAAGAGACGATCGATCGGCTGTTTTCCGATCCGCGTACTCGAAGAACCGTTCGGGAACCCAGTGGGCGCTGGTACTTCGAGCGCTACCGGGCGCCGGTTTCTACATGATCGAGCCAAACGAGGGTTTCGACATGTTCGGTGAAAGGAAAGAAGTCGAAGGCCTCGAGGCCGCGAAGCACGAGCTGGCCCGGTCGTGTGAGAATTTCGAGATCCACAATGAGTCGATCAAGACCACAAGCCAGATAGATCAGGCGTTGGGGCGCGTGCTCGGAAAGCGCTGAAGACAGCGCTGCGTCGAGACCCCGCCGTGGTGGATCGACGAGGACGACATCTGCTCCCTTAAGCGCATCGAGCGCTTCCCCAGCAACCCCGGGCAGCACACTCGCGCGTTCGCGAATGTCATGCGGGATCGCCGCGAGACCGAGTTCGAGTCCGGCGAGACCGTCTGGGCTTCGCTCGTTGAAGCGAATGGATTTCGAACGGCCGAGCAGCGGGAGGCCAATCGAACCGACGCCGCAATAAAATTCGGCCATCACGGCATCGTCGGGGACGAGTTCAGAGATTCGCTCAACCGCGCGCTCGAAGAGCGGAAGATGATTCTGACCGAAGGCGCCGGGCGGAAAAAAGACGTCCACGCCGGAAATGGATTCGACCGTTGCGGCTTCGCCCGCGAGTCGAAGCATTTTCGGACCGAGAATCGAATTGCTTCGCTCGGGCTGTGCGTTGAAGAAGAGCCCGTGAAGCTGGTCTCCCAGGCGCCGTTCGACTGCTTCCGGCAGATCACCCAGTACGTCCGGTGTCTCTGCGCGTCCGACGAGGACGATCTGAACACGCTCGGTCGCCCGTTCCACGACGAGTTGGAGATATCGAAGCGCGCCGCGATGGGGTCGATCGGCGTAGGGTTCGATGCCGGTTTCGCGAATGGCCTCGCGGATCTCTCGCGCCGCATGATTGATCACGGGGTGATGAACCGGGCAATGGGGCGTATGTACTATTCGATGGCTACCGCTCTGGAAGAGGCCGATCTTGGGGTTTCGGGCGTTCCCACGAACCGCGAGGCGGGCGCGATGTCGATGGCCGAGCCCGCTCGCCGAATGGAGGCGCGGTTCGGGCAATTCGGCGTCGATGGCGATAGCGCAGAGCTCCGACCAGATTTCTTCCGGTAGCTTGCTTTCCCCGAAACGGGGGCATCCGGGGCAGGGCGGGCGATGAGGGCAGTCGATTAGATTGGGCACCCATGAAGCCTAGCGTCCCGGGTTGCTATCGTAGGCCCGTGACGACCTCCATCAAAAATTCAGCGCCCAGACAATCCAAGCAATCCCAAGGGCGATCCAGGGGTGGCCGACAATCGTCGTCGCCAAGGTCCTCGCGTGCCGATTTTCTGCCGATGTCTCGTGCGGACATCGAGGCGCGCGGGTGGGATCGCGCTGACATCATCTTCGTGAGCGGGGATGCCTATGTGGATCATCCCTCCTTTGCCATGGCGATCCTGGGGCGCTGGCTCGAAGAACATGGATTTCGGGTGGCGCTTCTTTGTCAGCCGGACTGGCAGAGCGCGGATGCATGGCGAGAGCTCGGCGCCCCGCGGCTCTTCTGCGCGGTGAGTGCCGGCAACATGGACTCGATGATCAATCACTATACGGCCAACAAGAAGCGCCGAAATGCTGACGCGTATTCGCCCGGCGGAGAGATCGGTCTGCGGCCCGACCGCCCGACCGCCGTCTATGCCCAGCGATGTCGCGAAGCCTTCAAGGGTGTGCCCGTCATCAGCGGCGGCGTCGAGGCCTCACTTCGTCGCATCGCACATTACGATTATTGGAGTGATCGCGTTTGGCCCTCCAATCTCGTGACTTCAAAGGCAGATCTACTCGGCTACGGAATGGGCGAATCGATTCTGCTCGAAATTGCACAGCGTTTGGATCGCGGAGAGGATCTGGCTTCGCTTCGCTCCATGCGCGGAGTAGCCTATCTGCTGGGAAAGAATGAAACGCTGCCCGAGATGGGGTTTGAAGGAGCGTTAGGCGACGAGACGATCGAGTTGCCTTCTCTTGCAGAGGTTAAGGACGATCCTCGCGCGTTCGCCAACATGACCCGGCAGCTGCATCACGAAACCAACCCGAGCAATGCGCGACGACTGACGCAGTTGCATGGCGATCGACTGCTGGTCGTGAACCCGCCTGCGCTGCCGCTCGATGAAAAGATGATGGATCGGATCCACGAACTTCCCTATACGCGGGATCCGCATCCCGACTACGAAGCGCCGCCGCCGGCCTGGGAAACCATCAAGGACTCCGTGCAAATAATGCGAGGATGTTTCGGTGGCTGCACGTTTTGCTCGATCACCATGCATCAAGGTCGCGAGATTCAGAGTCGGAGCCCAGATTCGATCTTGAACGAGGTGAAGGCGCTGGCGAAGCGCCCCGACTTCAAGGGTTCGATCAGCGATCTCGGCGGGCCCACCGCCAATATGTACCGGATGCGATGTTCGAAGCCGGAGGTCGAGCGCGTGTGCCGCCGGCTTTCTTGTGTACATCCGAAGGTCTGCAAGCTATTGGGGACCGATCACGCACCGACCCTTGACTTGATGCGCCGTGCGCGCGAGGTGCCTGGCGTAAAGCGCGTCCACATCGCTTCTGGAATTCGCATGGACCTTGCTGCGAACGAGCCGGAATATCTCGAGGAACTCGCTGCGCACCATGTCGGCGGACATCTCAAGGTCGCGCCCGAACATGTCAGCGAGCGCGTGCTTCAGATGATGAAGAAACCGGGGCGTAAGGGCTTCGAGATTTTCGCGGAGCGCTTCGAGCGCGCCTCGAAACGCGCGGGTAAGGAGCAGTATCTGGTTCCCTATTTCATTGCGAGTCATCCGGGCTCGGGTGTCGAAGATATGATCGAACTCGCGATTTTCTTGAAGGAGCGTGGCTATCGCCCGCGACAGGTTCAGGACTTCATTCCCGCGCCCATGGATCTGGCGACGTGCATGTACTGGACAGGGTTTGACCCACTAACGATGAAGAAGGTCGACACGGCGAAGCGGCTGAAAGACCGAAACGTGCAGCGGGCGCTCTTGCAATTCTTCGCGCCGGACAATTGGGCGACGGTTCGTGCTGCGCTTCGACAAGCCGGCCGCGAAGACCTGATTGGTGAAGGGCCCGACTGTTTGATTTCGGCGCGACCGCCGCGCCGCGGATCGCGTGACGGGAGCGGAAAGGGTCCGTCTGGGGAGCGGCGAGGGCCCGGAGATCGAGGTCCGACAGGCGGAGGCTATCGGCGGACATCCCGCGAGCGCGGCAAGGACCGGGCGGACGAATCCTAGAGATCCAAGTTCGGTCGTTTGACCACTTGGGGTGCTCTGCGTAGAGGGTTTTCGGCTTCGTCCGACCATGTCCGAAAGTGACCAATAGAGACCACGGCGAACGCTAGTCTTGGATGATGGATTGTTCGGAACCATCGCCTGATCCCCCGTCGCTGGATGCCGGGGATTGCTATCGCGCGCTTTCGATTCGCGATGCTCGATTCGATGGGCGCTTCTTTACCGGTGTGAAGACGACCGGGGTGTTCTGTCGGCCCGTCTGTCCAGCACCCCTACCCAAGGCGGTGAACTGTACGTTCTGGCGGAGTGCGGCGGCGGCTCAGGCGGCGGGGTTTCGGCCTTGTCTTCGATGTCGTCCGGAGACGGCTCCGGGTACGCCGGCGGGGAGGGGAACGGCGGCGAGTGTTTCGCGCGCGATGCGTTTGATCGAAACTGGGGCGCTCGATCACGGCGGGTCGGTTGATGCGCTGGCCGATCGATTGGGGATCGGCTCACGACATCTGCGTCGACTCTTCGAACAGCATCTTGGCGCCGCGCCTCGTGCCGTCGCGAAGCTTCGTCGAACGCTCTTTGCGAAGCAGCTGATCGATGAAACCAAAATGACGATGACCGAGATCGCAGCGAGTTCCGGCTTCAGAAGCCAGAGACGTTTCAACGCCTGTTTCCGAGAAGTCTATGGACGCTCGCCGAGTGCGCTCCGTCGCGCGTCAAAGAAGAAGGTGGCGGCTCGTGGTGGAATGGACGGTACAGCGGATGCTTCACGAAGCGTCATCAAGCCGGCCGCAGTGCGCAGAACCTCGAAGCTCGATCAGAGCATGATCGAGTTGTCTCTGCCTTATCGTCCGCCCTTCGCGTGGCAGGCGCTGCTGGATTTTTTTCAAGCGCGCGCCATTCCTGGAGTCGAGTCCATCTCGGGGGATCGATATCTGCGGACGATTCGTATGAACTCGGGCATCGGATCGATCGCAGTACGACACGACGCGTCTCGCCGAAGATTGCGTGTGGCCGTTCGCCTGTCTTCGCCCGAAGGCTTGATCGAGATCGCCGCACGGCTTCGGCAGCTTTTTGATCTGGACGCCGACGCCGACGGAATCGATCGAGTACTGGCACAGCAGCCCATGCTGCGAGCGAATGTTGGCGGCTGCCCGGGCATGCGGGTGCCGGGAGCGTTTGATGGTTTCGAAACCGCAGTTCGGGGAATTCTGGGTCAGCAGGTGAGCGTCAAAGGCGCGACCACGATTGCAGGCCGCCTGGCGGAACGCTGGGGAACGAAATTACCAAGGCGACTGGCACAGCACGACGATCTGGCTTGGATCTTTCCGACGCCTCGTCGGCTGGTGAAAGCACCGCTCGAGGAAGTGGGCATCATTCGCGCCCGGGCGGAGACGATTCGAAATCTAGCCCGTGCCGTTTTGGCCGATGCGAGCCTTTTGTATTCGGGGAAGGGATTGTCTGAGGACATCGAGCGTTGGGTGGCACTGCCCGGGATCGGTCCATGGACGGCTCACTATGTCGCTATGCGTGTGTTGCGCGAACCCGACGCGCTCCCGTCGGCGGATCTCGGTCTGCGCAAGGCCATTACGAAGTCGGGTGAGAAGCCGCGGCCGCCGTGTGAAGTGGAGATCGAACTCGATCCCTATCGGCCTTATCGCGCCTATGCGGCGATGCGGCTTTGGGCGTCTCTGAATCCGGTTTGACGTCTGCTTTTCTGACGTGATACCGCCGTGCAGCGGACCTAACGTCGAGGTGATGAAAGGCGAGCAGGGCCACGTCGCCTACCCCTGGCCTTCTTCCTGCTCGCGAATTTCTTTTCGAACGACCGAGACGTGGACGATGCCGTAGAGGAAGGTCTGCCAAAGCTCGCCTGGGAGAGGTCGCGAACTCTTTCGCAATACGCCCAGGAAGGCCACGCATTCGACGGCGTGAACGACCGCTAGTACCCAGAAGAGGCTGCGGCCGAAGTCTGCGAGTTCCGTAGACTGCAGGGGCGGAAAGAAGCAGGCCGTCGAAATCAGCCAGATGGCGCCGAGAATGCCCTTCGCAACGGGGTAGACGCTCGTGCTTTCCATGATTTTGGGGTCTCCTGAGTGGGCGGGTCATGATAGCTTCCCCGCTCTCTTATGCAGCTCGGGCTGCCAGTGTTGGGGACTTCGATTTTGACTTCGAACGAAACGCAGGAAGACTGGAAGCAGGATCTCGAATCGGCAGCCATGCAGAAATACTCCCAGGGCGGTGAAGACGGCGTCCTGCTTCGAATCTTCGAAAAAATCGGAGTTCGCCATCGCTATTTTGTCGAATTCGGTGCCTGGGACGGACTCTTTCTCTCCAACACGGCGAACCTGCGCTTGCATCACGGTTGGTCGGGACTCCTTCTCGAAGGCAGCAAGAAGGCCGACGGCAAGCTCGTTCAGCGTGCTCATGTTGATGCCGAAAATGTCGATGCACTCTTTCTGGAACATGGCGTACCACACGATTTCGATCTGCTCTCGATCGACATCGACGGCAATGACTATTGGGTCTGGAAGGCCATCGAATCCTTCTCGCCGCGTGTCGTCGTAATGGAATACAACATTTTCTTTCAACCAGAAATGGCCAAGACGATGGCCTACGACTCGAAGCATTCCTGGGCCCACGATCATTTCGCTTTGTATCACGGTGCGAGCCTGGCCGCGTTTGAAAAACTGGGGCGCGAAAAAGGCTATGTGTTGGCCTATACCGAGCCCTATTGTCCGAATGCCATCTTCGTTCGAGCGGACGAGATGCCCGAGGACGAAGTCATGCCTTCGGTATCGGAGTGGACGCGCTGGGATTGGCCGGCGGATGGTTATGTCGAACCGGCGGTGCGGCCAGGCGGCGCCTGGGTCGATGTTTGAGACACGGTGTTAGGGGAGGGCACTACGCCGTGCGAGCGAAATGCCAGGCTCCGACGAAGCAGGTCAGAGTGAGAAACATCGCGATTCCCTGACCGATCCTCCCCGGTTCGGGGCGACTTGCCAGGGGAATGGCGACGAGAACACCGGCCAGCCCGCCTGCGGCGAGACCGAAAAGATGGGCCGTGAAGTCGACGCGTGGACCGCCGCTTCCGAGCATGGCGACGATTCCCAATCCAGCGGCAAAAGCGACCCATGCTCCCCTTCCCGTCGAATGCAGATGATGGCGCCGCCACGCAGCCAGCCCCGCAAGGATTCCGACCAGACCGAAGACGCCCGTCGAAGCGCCAATCGAGCTGTGGGCGGAGCCGTAATAGAGGGCGTTTGCCAGATTCCCGAGTGTGCCGGAAACGAGAAAGCCGAGAAGGGCGAAGCCGATACCCACTCGTCCGGCGACGGCGGCCAAGAAAAATCCGCCGAATAGCGTATTGCCCAGCACATGGGGAATGTCGGCGTGCAGGCTGAGCGCTGTGACGAGTCGCCACCATTGACCTTCCAGGACAAGGACGGCCTGGCTGCGACCCAGATCGATGAGCGGCTCCCAGCGGCCCGAGCTTTTAAGGCCGAGATGGAAGGCGAGGAGCGTGAGAGCGAAGGCGTAGGCCATCGCGGTTTCGAGTGTAGTGGCCCCGCGCGGGATCGGAAGAGCGATACGCAGAGCGCGCTCGGCGCGTTCGATTCGCCAGGCGTCGAGAATCCCGCGTGCGCGCTCCTGGAATTCGGGGGCGACGGTGACAGTAAAGGTGACGCGACCTCTATGAGGTCTACGAATGTCTCCGCCGACTGGGGTGATGCGTAGAATCGTCGAAGCAATGCCCTCGGACATCAACACGAGGGCCCAGTCGTCGGCTTCGCGCTTTTTCTGCGTGATGGGCAGCTCGGAGCCGATCCTTGCGGCGTTCCCAGATTCCGGCGAAGTGCCATCCTCGTGGTTCGTCGGGGCGTTATCTGTCGGATCGTCGGCGTCGGAGCAGTTCATGGTCGACAAGCATGGTAACGTTGGCGCCGCTCTTGGCCGAACGGGCCCGGGCACAAGAGAGATCCCGATGCCGAATTCGCAGGACAGACCTCAATCCCTCGTTCGCGTTGAGAGAATCAAGCTTCGGGGCCCGGGCGTTGTGATTCTGACCGGACCTTCGAGCTGCGGGAAAGGCGAGGTCGCCAACGCGCTTTGCCATCTTGTTTCGATCGACCCGCGGCGCCATCTCTCCATGGGCGAAATCCTTCGCTCGACAGTGGAGCGTTCGAAGTCGGATCCTGAATTCGCTGCGCTTCTCGAAGACAAATACTCGCTGTCCAAGAATGTCAGCATCTTCGACTGCATCGATACGAACGAAGAACTCACCGAAAAGGTCAAACGCTATCTACCAGATCTCGAGCGCCATTTCGGGCGTCTCCCGAGTCGCTTTGTTTCGGAGGAAGTCAGCGGGAAGCCGGAGGTGAGCCAGCTCGATTGGCTCGAGTTCTGTACCGCCAGTGGCTTGCTGATTCCGAATCGCTGGACCCAGGATTTGATTTCGGCGGAGATCGAACGAACGATTTCGGGCGGCTCTGAGAATTTCGATAACCCTTTCATCCTTGATGGGTATCCGCGAACCGTCGCCGCGGCCCAACATCTACTCGCCTTTCTTCGCTCGATGAATATTCCGATTCTCAAGGTGCTTCACCTGTCGATCAGCAAGGCAGAAATGAGTGCGCGAGCCGGGAAGCGAGGGCGATCAGATGATCATGCCGAAGCGCTGAAGAGTCGTTTCGACTTCTATGTCGATAATGTACAGCCCTCGGTTGACTATCTGAAGACGGAACTCGGGGGAGCCGCGGTTGCCCTGATTGACGCGCATCAGCCTGCGTATGTCGACAAGGATGGTGAGCGGGTTTTCCACCTTCGGCGTTCGATCGAGAACGTTGTCGGGACAACGCTCCGAGCCCTCGGTGTGCCTCGCGTGATCGTGCGCGATCTGCTCGAGCGCCGACGTGAAGAGGCGTCGGATGGCTGAGGGAATGCCCGAGGTCGAAACCGACGATCTCGGGCGCTATCTCGAAGACACGATCACGATCGACTGGCAAACGCCCATCATGAGTACGACGGCCAAAGGTCTCCTCGCGGAGGTGTCCGAGCCGAAAGATCGTCTCCGCAAGCTCTTTGATTTCGTTCGCGATGAAATCGACCATTCGATGGACATCGAAACTGAGGCGCAGACCTGTCGGGCCAGCGAAGTGCTCGAGGAGGGCACGGGTCTCTGTTATGCGAAGAGCCATCTTCTGGCAGGTTTGACTCGCTACGCAGGGTTTCCGACGGGATTCTGTTATGTCCGAATGGCCGATGCGACACGGCCTGGGAAGTTCGTCCTGGATGGCTTTAATGCGGTCTACTGGGCGCCGATTTCGAGCTGGCTTTTCCTTGATGCCCGAGGAAATAACGCCCAGGTTCAGACGGAATGTCGCTTTGAGGCGCCCTGGAGTCTGGCCTACTGGCCCGAGGAGGAGAGGGGCGAGGGATTCCTTCCCTTCATCTATAAGCGCCCAGCCAAGAGAATCATCGATCTGCTCGAGCGAGCCCCGTCCTTCGAAGCGATCTGTCGGAATTTACCCGACTCCATCTAGAATGGCTCGTTTGCAAGCGGGCGGGTGCGATGTCTGCGCCATTACGCCACCATGGATGGTCAGTTGATCTGAGTTGTGGATCTTGGCGTTCCGCTGGCGTGAGACGGAGGAAAATCTGTGATGGGACTGAAGGCGGTTGATGGGTCTTGGCTTTGCTGGCTCTGGGTGGGGATGACGATTACTGGGCTCGCGTCTGCATCCGATCTGTACGCGGAAGAGAACCCGGCCGGAGACTATTCGCCTTACGTCAAAGACGAAGCCGGAGGCTCGACGCCGAACCAGGTCTTTTTTGGGGACACTCATCTTCATACGGCCAACTCGCCGGATGCCTTTCTGTTAGGGGCGCGAATCGGTCCCGAGGCCGCCTATCAGCTTGCAAAGGGAGAGCGAGTCGTATCGACCAATGGGGTTCCGCTTCAGCTCATTCGCCCTCTCGATTTCCTCGTCGTTTCTGACCATCTCGAATACCTGGGACTGATGCCGAAGCTCTTTTCGGGTGACCAGCTAATTTTGTCGACGGACTACGGCCGGAAAATCTTCGAAACCGCGAACGCTGGAGAGATGGGATTTTTCAAGGCCGCGATGATCCTGATCGCTGACCTTTCGATGAATGCGCGAAAGATGTCGGTTCCCGAACTGGAATCCGAGATCTGGGCGAAGGTGGCCGAAGCCGCGGATCGCCATAATTCACCCGGTGTCTTTACAGCTTTCACTGGCTACGAATGGACCTCGATGATCGAAGGCAACAACCTTCATCGCATCGTGATCTACAAGGGCGATGCTGCAGAGACGACGGGGGCGGTTCCGGCTTCGAGCTTTGATAGTCCCGATCCCGAAGATCTCTGGGCTTCGATGGCGGAATATGAAGCCCGGACCGGTGGCGAAGTTCTGGCGATTCCACACAACGGCAATCTCAGCAACGGAATGATGTTCGAGCGTAAACGCATCAATGGAGGTGATTTTGATGCCGACTACGCGACGATGCGGGCGCGATGGGAACCGCTCGTTGAAGTGACCCAGATCAAGGGGGATGGAGAGACGCACCCGAAGCTTTCGCCGGATGACGAGTTCGCCGACTACGAAATATGGGACACGTCGAATATTGGTGGCACCGAGGCAAAGACCGATGACATGTTGGAGGGTGAATACGCGCGCTCTGCCCTCGGTCTGGGGCTGCAGATAGAGTCCGATCTCGGCGTCAACCCGTATCGATTTGGGATGATTGGCAGCACCGATAGCCATACCGCGCTCTCCACGAGTCGCGAGGAAAATTTCTTTGGCAAGCATGCGGGAATGGAGCCCTCACCTACGCGCATGACGGATGCGCTTGCGCGCGTCGGAGACGTATCGGTATTTGGCTGGGAGCAGGTTGCGTCGGGACTCGCCGCGGTCTGGGCACCCGAGAACACCCGCGATGCAATCTTTGAAGCCATGGAGCGAAAGGAAGTCTACGCCACAACGGGAACGCGCATTCGCGTGCGGCTCTTTGGTGGCTTCGATTTCGCTGAGAACGATCTTGCCGATCCAGCCTGGGCCGAGCGTGGGTATGCGCTGGGCGTTCCGATGGGCGGCATTCTCGAAAAGGCATCTTGGTTTTCGAAGCCTGGTTTTCTGGTTCGTGCGATGCGTGATCCCGACGGTGCCAATCTTGATCGGATCCAGATCGTGAAGGGTTGGCTCGGCGCTTCGGGGAAGCGACAAGAGAAGGTCTATGACGTCGCCCTGTCCGATGGCCGCCAGGTCGGGTCGAACGGACGAGCGCCGGCGGTGGGCAATACCGTCGATCTGGAAACGGCGACCTATCGAAACTCGATTGGGGCAACGCTGCTCGAGGCATTCTGGGAGGATCCCGATTTCGATCGGAAGCAGAGTGCCTTCTATTATGTTCGAGTCCTCGAGATTCCAACGCCGCGCTGGACCACCCACGACGCAAAGGTCTTTGGATCAGACGTGCCGGAGGTGTCGGAGACGATCGTGCAAGAGCGCGCTTACACCTCGCCGATCTGGTATTCGCCAAGCGGTGTCTAGCCTCGACTGGCATAGGGTCGCGGCTCGAACCTGGCTTCAAAGGATGCCGTTTCGAAGGGTGAGTCGAGCAGCGACGCGAATCGCCTGCTAGGCCGGAGGGACTTCCGAGTCGAGATCGGATCGTAAGGATCGTGCGGCGAAAATGTAGTGCGTGACAGACCAGGCGGCGAAGCTCACGACTGTGAAGAGCAGCGCATAACGCAGCGATTCGACGCCGAAGGTGGGCGCGAGTAGGTCGCTCAGAATCCCGACCCCCTGAGGTCCGAGACCCAATCCAATCATGTTGATCGAGAAGAGCAAGATCGCAGCCGCTGTAGCGCGCATGCTTGCAGGGACCAGCGTCTGGGTCATCGCGAACGTTGGCCCGAGATACATGCCGCCCAAGATCGAACCGGGGAAGTAGAGGGCGAGGGCGACATAGGGATCGGACGAGAGATAGAGGAAGAACGAAAAGGGAATCGAAATCACTGTTCCCAGTGCCGGGACCCACATGTACCAGCGCCGATCGCGTTTGCTCAACCGGTCGGCGAGATAGCCGCCAAGGAAAGTTCCCGCGACGCCCGCAGTGCACGCGATCGCGGCAAACCAGGTGCCAACTTCCCCCGCATCCATCTTGTGGGAACGAATGAAGAACGCGGCCAAGAACGCGCCCGCACCATATCCATAGAATGCGTGCAGGGACGCGGCGAGCGCCATATGCCTGAACGATTTCAGCCCGTTCATGAACTGCAGGACTTGTTTGACCGTGCGTTCCTGAGCAGCCTGCGCAGACGGATCATCGTATTGTCCGCGTTTTGGTTCTTTCAGCGTAAGTCGCACGATTAACGCCAGAAGAACGCCGGGAAGGCCAACGACAATGAACGCCGTTCGCCAATCGAAATACTGCTCGATCCAACCGCCGGCGAGATAGCCTATTCCGCCTCCGATCGGGATGCCCAGCGAGTAGATGGCCAATGCCGTCGCCCGCTTCGAGGACGGAAAATAATCCGAAATCAATGAATGAGCGGGCGGGCTACATCCGGCTTCACCGATTCCCACGCCAATTCGCGCGAGCACGAGATGGAAGAAGCTCGCGGCAAATCCCGTCGCGACGGTCATTCCGCTCCAGACGAGGACGGCGAGAGCGATGATTGAACTTCGCCGGCCCCGATCGGACCAGCGCGCGATCGGAATGCCGATGATCGTGTAGAGCGCGGCGAAGGCGATGCCCGACAAAAATCCGAGCGCCGTATCTGAGACCTGGAACTCTTCTTTAATGGGCTGAAGCAGGATCGAAAGAATGGAGCGGTCGATGAAGTTGAAGACGTAGACGACGACCAGCAGGCCCAGTGCATACCGGGTGTAGGCGGGAGAAAGCTGCGGGTCAGGTTCGACCTTTGAAGCAGGGTGCGAGTCGGCGGCCGATGTCATGTTTTCATGTTAACGGTTTTTGGCGCGCTTCCACGCGACTAACTGGAGCTGTTTTTCAGAAATTATATCATCTGCGGAGCGAGGACATCGCGTGGTGCCGAAAGCGTATTCATCGGTCTGAACATCATGGGCCATTGTTTTCTCGAGTGCGGCCTGTATGGAGCCGCCGAGAACGATTTTTCTCGACGTCACCTTCCATCAAACCGGCGGCAACTATCGATATTCGACGAACGAGTTCGGCGGCACTTCCCCCGCCCCCCACTGTTTCGTTTGGTGACGTGGCCGATGATCATTCAGCGCACCAATTCAATGTGCAGTCCCTTTTCGATTTACCCTGCGGAATTGAGTTCGATGCGTCCGTTTACTACACAGACAGCGTTTCGGGTACGCGAACGCCACACTCAACATCTAGGTCGTTTCGTGCGGATCGTATGAGGTCGCGTGAATGACGTTCGTTCGCTGATCACCACTCGTGGCGCCACGGACGCTTAGGATTGCGCTTCGCGTGTTCCTCGCACCGACAACTGCTTAAGCGCTTCGCCGCCGACGACCCGCGCATGGAGTTCCGGCCAGTCTGGCCATTCCGTTCCCATCAGTCGATCCATGAAGCTGCTGCCGAAGCTGTAGTGGTTGTTGTAGCGCGCGTGATGCAGTGCGTGGTAGGTGGTCGGGTGGAAGAGCCATGAATTGATTCGCTTGCTCGCGCCGGCCGGAAAGAAGTCGACGTTGGCATGACCAACCACGTTTCCAGTAATCTGATAAATCACGTGGTAGAGGATGAGTCCCAGGAGACTGATCGGAGTGATGAGGCTGAGTAGGAGTGGGGTGCCAACCAGCCCGACCAGCCAGCCCGCCGACTCGACTGCGCTCATTGAATAACCCGTGAGCGGAGAAGTCACTCGCGAATCGTGGTGATAGCGATGGAAGCGGTAGAGGGGGCGCCAATGCATGGCGCGATGCAAACCCCAGTAGTAGATCTCGAAGGTCGTCCAGCAGAAGAGAAAGGTCGTGAGGACGGTCAGTACACTGTCTTCGGCGAAGGGAGCGAGCCAGAGCAGCCCAGCGAATGCGAATGCGGCCATGACAATGAATCGCACATTGCCAACGAACTCCCAGCGGAGCTGGCCTTTGGCACGTGGCAGATCCCAGATTCGCCGTGTCGCGCCGAGCCAGGACTCGAGCCCGAATCCCATCGCACAATAGCACGCGATCAGCACTGCGAAGAACCCGCCGCATAACAGAATGAGTTCGCTATAGCTCAATTGATCGACGAATGCAGTCAGCAAGTCCGGCACCTCTATGGTCTTTTTGGTACGGGGGACACAGACTAATGCGCAAGGATTTGCCGGCTACGCATCTGATCGTTGCGCGGCCTAGGGTTGACCGACCGTTGCCTCGATTTCGAGTCTCTCTCCATTCTTGAATTCGAGCTCAATCGGCAATCTCGCACCGCGCTCGATGGATCCGAGGCCTATCAGGCTGATGAATAGACCCCTGGGAATGAAGGCGACCGCGCCGCCCGCCGGAATCTCCATTGCCTCCATCTTCTCCGAGCCCATGACGCCGTCCTTGAAGACCACGCGTCGAATCTCGATCCAATTACATCCCTCGCAGCGACCGCCGATGATCGTTCGAACCTTCGAATCACGGTTCTGGATGAGGAAGTAGGCCGAGGGGTTCTCATACGATGCGGGAATGCTGACCCACGCGTTTGCGACCTTGAGATCGCTGGCGGAGGCTGAGGTCGGGAGCAGGAATCCGATCCACAGCGCCGCAAGCGCGAAGGATCGCAATACTGACCGAACGATGGGATTGGTCGTTGGGGAATGGGGTGAGCACGGGCTCGACATCGGGTACTCCTCTTTCACGATCAATCTCTTGATCAGTCTGTCGTCAAGGACGTTCACGAGGACAGTGGCACGGCGAAGTATTGGTTTGCTCTTCAGCCATCGGATAGTCTAGCGCTCAATTGTATTCGGTCATTCGACGCCAAGCCTCTTGATTTTCTTATACAGGCCTTCCCGCGTTAGGCCAAGCTTGCGAGCGGTGCGCGCTTTGCGTCCGCCGTTGTTGGTGAGTGCGCGGCGAATCATCCAGGCCTCTACCCGATCAAGCGCTTCGCGAAGTGTCTCATCCGGGCGTGCGCCATGAGAAATGGGTTCAAGGATCTCGATGATCTTGGGAGAGAGCATCTTCGGTGTGATCAGTTCCCCCGATGGTGTCAGCATCAGAGCACGCAGCATCTCGTTTTCGAGTTCGCGCACATTGCCGGGCCAGCCATATCCCTCGAGTAAATGACGACTTGCCAGGGACAGGTGGCAGCCCGCCTTTCCTTCCCGAGGAGCATGCAGGGCGAGGAAATAGTGGGCCAGCGGCATGATATCTATACGACGTCTGCGCAGTGGCGGAATCTGGATCGGGAACACGTTCAGTCGGTAGAAGAGATCTTCCCGAAAATGTCCGTCGCAGACTTCTTCTGCCAGGACGCGATTGGTTGCGGCAACGATGCGACAGTGAATCGGACTGGATTTCGTCGCGCCTACGGGCCGAATTTCGCGCTCCTGGAGGACGCGGAGCAGCTTCGCTTGAAGCGATAGGCTCATTTCGGCGATCTCATCGAGGAAGAGGGTGCCCGAACCGGCGGCCAGGAAGAGGCCTTCTTTTACGCGGTCCGCGCCAGTGAATGCGCCCTTGAGATGACCGAAGAGTTCACTCTCGAGCAGTGACTCCGGAAAGGCCGCACAGTTGATCGCAACGAAGGGCTCGCCTTCTCGGTCGCTGCGATGATGCAATTGTCGGGCGATGACCTCCTTGCCGACACCCGTCTCGCCCGTCAGCAGAACCGTTGACGGGCTCGACGCGGCGAGCTCCACCATTTTCGAGACTTCCTGCATAGCCGTACTCTTGGCAATGACTTGAGGTGGCGCCTCGCCATCGAATGGATCGACGTCGCGTTCTTCCCAGGGATCAACGTTTTCGATTGGAATCACGGTGGCGCCGGCCGGGCGCGTGGACTTTGTCCGTAGATCATCGAGTGCTTCGTTGATCTGGCTGACGATCCCCGGTCCACTTCGTGCGGAGTCGGTGAAGAGCAGAGCTGTCACACGTCCGTCGGTGAGGTCAATCGATCGATTGATCTTCGAATCGGGAAGGCAGACGACAACGGGAGTGCCGGGCGCATAACGCGCCAAGGCGTCGAGGCTTTGGTGGATGGTGGCTGCGTCCGTGACTTCGAAAAGAAGTCCGTCGAACTCAACCTTCGGGAGCAGCACTGCGTCTCCGACGCTTGGGACCCAGGTCACATCGAGCTCGGGCGCTTCCGTAACACCACTTTCGCTGAGTGCTCGGCCGCTTCCGATCCAAAGTAACGAGCGAATGGTGCGCATATTGTTCTCCTTTCGTTAATCTGGCCTAGCTCCGGGGCCGAGGCCGTGAGAGAGCGGGAGAGTGCCGAGTTCGGAAGGTTCACGCGCTTGAATTGAGCTTCAGTTTTTCTCCAGAATTCCTTAAGCTGAACTTGTTTAGATGCCGGGTATGCTTGTTCGAGCTCATAACTCGGACTCGACGTCAAGCGATATCGAAGGAGTGGCATTTTGGAATCGAAATTGGGACCGAAGCTCATCGTATTTTGGACGACGACTGCTCTTTTCTGCGCCGTCGTGGGTTTCTCGGGAGTTTCACATTTCACACATGCGGAGAACATGGTCGAAGCCATGTTCGGCCTCGGATATCCACTCTATTTCATGACGATCATCGGTCTGGCCAAGATGGCCGGGGTGGTGACCGTATTGGCGTCCGGTTTACCGCGTCTCAAGTAATGGGCCTACGCCGGAATCACATTCAACTTGGCGGGGGCGTCGGATTCCCATACCTTTTCCGGGGATGGATTCGATCATGCTGTTAGGCCGGACGGGATTCTGGTTTTATGCCTGGCGTCCTATCTATTGCGCCCGGATTCTAGGCGGGTAGCAGTGGCGCTGAATTTCGCAGGAGATCAGGGCGATGCAAGTGAGCGCGCGCGATCGCCGCAGCTGGACAGCTAATGGCTCGATTTAGGCGATTCGTCGGGTTCACAGTTCTATTACTGGTCGTTCTTGGCTGTGGTGGGCCGATGCTGGTGTTTCCGGGGGGCGCACTTTCGGGTGAAGTTGTCACGGAGGCTGTCGAGGACTGGTCTTTCGTCACCGCATCTTTCGTCGACCTCGAGTTTCGTCCGGATGATCCATATTCGGTTCAATTGAATTATGTTGTGAAGGATGGAAATCTCTACATCGATGCGGCGGAAGGGCGGTGCTGGTTCGACTACCTACGAGCGGACCCGCGCGTTCGTGTTCGCTTTGACGGGAATGTCTATCCCTTGACGGCTGTGCTGGTTGGGCGACCGGGCGAGCTCGAAGGCTTTGATGAGGATCGTTTCGTCTACCGACTCGATGCGCGGCCTTGAGTCGTGTCGGCTCGACGTTGTTAGGCCCGGCCTCGTCTGTTGGCTGACTTTGCCCGTGTCTTTCTTCGCCTAGCGGTTTGATTCGGATTCGCCGAGCGAATCGATTTCCCAGGCCGCTGAAACCTGGTCGAGTCTGTGGATGGCCTCGGCGGCGAGGTGGTCCGCGTCCGAATGACTTTGGAGTTCAGCGAGCATGCTCGATGCCGCATTTCGAGAACCGCAGGGGACAACCGAATGATGACCTATCACGTACGAGTCTCCGCGTAGCTCAACGATTCGCCACTCCCCTTCGAGGGGGACGCAGACGCCATCCGGCATCACGAAGAATGGGCGTTTAGGCAAGGTTGGATCTCCTTCGGACATTCTACAGGATGAGGGGAAAAAGGGGCAAAATGGAGGTCTTGAAAGCCGCCTAAGGTCCCTGAGGGACGCGACGCGGGCAGCGAGGCGATCAGTTCCGCGGATTCGATCGCTAGCGGCGCACTTCGACCTGGTCACCGTCCCCGATGATGATGGCATCGGCCATGCCGAGGAAGAAGCCTGTGCCCAGTACGCCGGGGATTGTGAGGATGGCGGATTCGAGGGCATTCGCATCGAGGGGTGTTTCGAGCTTGGCGTCGAGGATCCAGTTGCCGTTGTCTGTAACGATGGTCTTCGAGTGGTCATCGACACGTCGAGCGGCGCCAAGTCCCAGTTTCTCCAGTTCGCTTCGGACAAGCGCCTCGCCGAAGGGAAGAATCTCGATCGGTAGGCGACCGCGCTCGCCGAGGTCTGTGACCAGTTTTTCGGGACCGATCAGGATCACGAGTTCACTTGAGCTTGCCGCGACGATCTTCTCGCGAACCATGGCGGCGCCGTAACCCTTGATGACGTTTCGCTGCGGATCGACTTCGTCCGCACCATCGAAGGTGATGTCGAGGTGGCCCAAGTCTTCGAGCTTGGTCAGTGGGATGCCGAGGCTCTTCGCAAGTTCAGCGGTTGCGTCGCTCGTAGGGACCCCGGTAATCGAGAGTCCGTCCGCCACACGAGCTCCGAGCGCGCGAACGAAGGCCGCCGCCGCACGTCCGGTCCCCAGCCCAAGCTTCATTCCATCGCGAACCCATTCGAGGGCCGAGAGGGCCGCCGCATCGCCATCGCCGTCCGGGCCGCCCGCTGAAATGTCCTTGCTCGCCACCATTACTCGATCGCTCCCTGAATCCATTCCTGCAACTTCTGGAGGGCGATGGTCGGGTCTGCGCCGACATCGATTCCAATCATGCGCCGTTTGCGGTCGCAGAGAACACTGAAGTCTCCCTCCGCCTGGGCCTGGACGAGAGTGTCGAAGTCGCCGCCCTCGCCTGCCTGTCCCCCGAACTCGGGGATCTCAAGATTCTCTTGTCCGCGTGACTTGCGTGCTTCAGCACTCTGCCAGAGCTGCAGACCCGCGAGGCGATTCGGGCCGCCCTTTTGGAGTTGGCCCGTCGAGTGGAGATAGCGCGGCCCGAAATCAAGGGTCGTTGCGACGTTGCGCGCCTTGCCGACCGCTTCGCGAATCGACTGTAGACTCGCCCGGGTCTCGGGCGTGTCCGCGAGGAACGCGTTGATGCCGAAGGTGTCGCCGGCTTTGAGACTACTGATCAATGCGCTGATCAAAGCTCGGGGATCTGTCGCGGATCCGGATTGGCTCATCGCTCCGCCTAACGCCGGCGCGATGAAGAGTCGCGGGCCCTGTCCAGCGCCCTCGTTTTCAACTTCAAGATCCGCCTTTCGAATAGGAAGGCCGCCATCAGCTTTCGCTTGCATCATGAGTTCGCGACTCGCAATCTTGGCCGCTTCGACATCGGGTTGGTCAAAGGGATTCAAGCCGAGGAGGGCGCTGGCCACGGCGGTGGCCATCTCCCAGCGGAAGACTTCTTGAACGAGATCCGAGGCCTCGGCGAGTTCGATTCGAATGACGGGATGTCCAGCCTTTTCGAGGGTGAGTAGTTTCTGATGTCGCAGGCTTGTCGTCTCGTCACCCGCGACCGCGAGGTCGACGAAGATGCGATCCGAGCCGTAACGAGAAGGCTCGCCGAGGCTTTCGCCGGCGACGGGCACGATTCCCTGGCCGCCTTTACCGGTGGATTCGGCAACGAGCTGCTCGATCCAATCGGTAAACGACTCGATCTCGGGAGATGCGGTGAGTGTGAGCTTGTCGCGTCCGCTTCCGGCGAGACTGCCTAGGGTCACGCCGAGTCGGACGCCAGGATTGTGTTCCGGAGACACGAAGGCTGCACAGGCCGCCGACATTGTTCGTGCACGGGCCAGCAGGGACTTGGGATCGAGTCCCATCGCTTCGGCGGGAAGCATGCCGAAGGGGGAAAGAGCGGAAAAACGACCACCGACATCGGGTCGGCCCAATGAAACACCCAGGAAACCACGTTCACTGGCGAGGGCTTCGAGCTTGCTCCCTGGGTCTGTGATCGCCACGAAGTGTTCGCCCGCGGCTTTGGCGCCGATTGCATCGGCCAGCCGCGCGTAGACCAGTTCGAAGAGCGCGCTGGGTTCGATGGTGGAGCCCGACTTCGAAGACACGAAGAAGAGGCATCGGTCAAGGGCGAGACCATCGACGATGGATTCAACGGCATCGGGAACGGTGGTATCGAGAACGACGAGCGAACGCGAGATTCGCTGCGACGTTTCGCTCGCCTCGCGGGCAGCTACACCCGAGAGCGATCGGCCTAACACGTCCGGCCATAGGCTCGATCCGCCCATGCCGATCACGACAACGGTGTCCGACTTGTGCGTGCGAACGGCCTCGCGAAGCGATGGGCTGCCGATGGCGGATTCGGGATCGGCCTCCGGAAGATCGAGCCAACCCATCCAGCTGGATTCGTCTGCGTCCGAGAAGAGAGGGGCCTGTCGGCGCCAGAGTTTGCGCGTGTTGCCGTCCTGTTGCCATGACTGTTCTGCAGCTTCGATATCGACGGATTGGCCGCCTAACGAATAGGCCGTCTGGGAAAGGCCTGCGCCCAGTAGCACTTGTCGCTTGGTCTCGACAGAGAGTAAGAGGGCATCGAATGCATCGCTGAAAATCGCGCAGCCTTTGGTCAGCAGGGTGTCTGTGATTTCCTTGAGCGAAATTCCTAGGGCATCGAGTTCAGACAGGATAATCTGGGCTTCGGCTTTCAGCAGTGCGGGGTCTTGACCAAGTGCGTCTGTGACATTCCCCTCGGCGCGAAAGGCTGCGAGCGTTGAGTCGGGCAGGGTGTTGACGGTGTGTCTGCCGATCAGTGCATCTACGTAGAGCGTCTTTGGCAGAGCTGGATCCTTGGTGCCCGTACTCGCCCAAAGAACCCGCTGGGGACTCGCGCCCGCGGCTTCGAGTTTCTTCCAACGTTCACCGGACAGCGTTTCGAGAAAGCGTGCGTAGGCGAGCTTGGCATTCGCAATGGCAACCTTCGCGCTCAATGCCGTTAGGCGTTCGCGTCGCTCCTCGCGATTTTCATTTTCGAGCGCGGCTTCAATTTGAAGTCCCACGGCGGCATCGATTCGTGAAACGAAGAAGCTGGCTACGCTCGCGATGCCCGAGACGGATTCACCGCGCGCGAGTCGCTCTTCGAGTCCGCTGATATAGGCCTGGTGGACGGCCTCGTAGGCGTCGATGGCAAAGAGCAGCGTCACGTTGACATGGATGCCGTCCGCGATGAGCACCTGAATGGCTGGAACGCCTTCAGGAGTCGCGGGGACCTTGATCATGAGGTTTTCGCGCGTGACGGCCTTGGCCAGTCGACGCGCTTCCGCAATCGTGCCCTCGGTGTCATGGGCGAGATGGGGCGAGACTTCGAACGAGACGTAACCGTCTCTCCCGCCGCTCTCCTCCCAGACCGGGCGCAATACATCGCAGCCCAACTGGATGTCGGTCACGGCTAGCTTTTCAAAGACATCGAGGGCGTCGCCGGCTCCCTGGACAATCCATGCGCGTGCGGCGGGATCGTAATCGCTCGACTTCGCAATCGCCTTTTCGAAGATCGCAGGATTCGAGGTAACGCCCCGGATGCCTTCGTTCTCAACCCAATCGCGAAGCTCTCCCGAGAGCAGCAGATCGCGACTAATATTGTCGAGCCAAATGGATTGGCCCATCGCGAGCGCCTGGATGACGGGTGAATTGGACTCGGCGGTCTTCGAATCGCCGTTCTGGGCGTCGGTCTTAGATGTGACGGTTGGCATGAGGGGTGGCATGGCTCCTGATGGCTCGCGGTAATGGACGACGTTCTTGTTGGCGAACAAATGCGATGGATAGCGATCAATCATGATCGATGTCGTGTGCTAGTTGAAGAGCGTATCCTTGGGGCGCGACAGAATTGGACTGGGAGGATGGCCTCGGGAAAGCCAGCGCAAGTATAGTCGGTCGACGCGGGATCGGGAGCCAGCCTGAGGAATCTTTGCCGCTGGATTCTCGAATCCGACGTTAGATAGACGAAACCCGACCACGTCTGGGTACGCCGTCGGGTCTCTGGTCGATTCCCTCTGCGGTCTATCGATCATGGTCTATGGACGCGCCGCTTTTCTCGTGTGGCCACTTATTGGTCGATCGAAGTTCAGGCAGCGGCGACCGAGATCTTGCGCGGCTGACTCTGCGCGCTCTTGGGTAGCCGCAGTTCTAGAACGCCATCTTTCATGGTCGCGCTCACCGAAGAAGAATCAATGTCCTCCGAGACGCGGAATTCGCGGTGATAGCCGCCCGAACGGTATTCACTGTGCAGGTGCTGATTCGGCTCGTTTCCGGCGATGGCATTTTCGGCCTGCGCGTTCATGGTCAGCACACCTTTATCGAGATCGATCTCGATGGTCTTCTCGCTCACGCCCGGCATGTCCGCGTGGATGATGTAGGCATCGGACTGTTCGAGGATGTCGACATCGGGGCGAAAGACCAGGCCGGGTCGGGTCTGTTCTGTCGCGATTTCCGCCTTTTCTCGAGCTTCCAATTCTTTGTTGCCGTGTCGTCCGAACATGATTCGGTCCTCCTTCATTTCTGAATCTAGAGACTCGGGTCTATCGAGTTTCGATGGCGATCTGGCGCGGCTTGGACGTAGCGGACTTCGGCAGCCGAAGCGTGAGTACGCCGTTCTTATGCGTGGCCTTCGCCAGATCGAGATCGATTTCACTCGGGAGTTCAAATCCGCGTCGAAAATTACCCGACTGTCGTTCGCGTCGATGTACCGACGTTCCGTTTCCCGCCTCGAACTCGACCTTCCGTTCACCCGAAAGTGTCACCGTTGATCCTTCGATTGAGACGTCGAGGTTTTCCGGCGAGATGCCAGGGATTTCGGCGGTGAGGAGATAACCTTCGTCGGTCTCCTGTAGATTAACCGGGGGGTAGACGCCTCGTACGTCCTGAGATCCGAGACTTCTCGATTGGAGTGCGGGATTCATATCGCGCATGAACTCGTTCAAGAATCCGGACCACGGGCTCCTGTTTTCGGGACGCTGAATTGTGTAAGTGGCCATGACGTATTCCTCTCGCTCTCGCGCAGTTCTTGCGCGTTTGTGGAAGGCGATGCGTTTTTAGCTGCCTTCGGGCACGATGTTATTTGTCGGCACGGCCACGGTCATGTCAAGGTGGTGGCGAAAGTTTTATGGCGAGAGTCCGTGTCGCGCTGCTGGCAAAGAGCGGGGAGGGCGGTGGCATGGCTGAACGCTGAGGGGTCGGCGAGGGGCGGACTAGAGGCCGGCGAAGGCGTCGAAATAGTCTGGCCAGGTTTTCGAGACGCAACCGGGGTCGAGGATGACAATGCCGGGGACGCGGAGTCCCGCCAGTGCAAGGGACATCGCCATGCGATGGTCGTCGTAGGTTTCGATTTCAGCCCCGCGCATGGGGCCGGGTTCGATGCGAAGGGAATCTGGACCGGCTTCGACGCGTGCGCCTAGCTTGCTGAGTTCGGTCTCGAGGGCCGCCAGGCGATCGGTTTCCTTGATGCGCAGGTTGGCGACATTCGTGATGGTCGTTGGGCCGTCGGCGAAGAGAGCTACGACGGCGTAGGCGAGCACGGCGTCGGGGAAATCGTTCATTTCGACGACGCCCAGGCTATGCAGGGTCTCATTAGGCCCAGTCACCGAGACCGTGTCGCCGATCCGATTGACGCCACATCCCATTCGTTCGAGAAGATCGAGGATCTTGAAATCCGCCTGCAGCGAATCGCTCGCGATGCCCGACACCGACACGCGTCCCCCGGCGATCGCGGCCGCACAAAAGGGATAGGCGGCGGAAGAGGCATCGGGCTCGATCGTGTATTGGCGGGCTTGATAGGTCTGGCCCGCCTTGATCCAGAGTTGGTCGTCGTCCCGCCACTGCGCGTCCGCACCAAACGCACGCATCACTTCGAGAGTGAGGTCGATGTACGGGCGCGAAACGATGACCCCGTCCTTGAAATCGAGTTCGATGTCTCGAGACGCGTAGGGGGCGATCTGGGCGATGGCTGAGACGTATTGACTCGATCGGCTGCCATCGATCAAGGCCGGTCCCCCCGGCAATCCTCCGCCCTGGAGGCGAATCGGCGGGCAATCGGCGATGCCCTGCATCGTGAGTTCGGCGCCGAGGGCGCGAAGCGCGGTCACCAGATCGGAGATCGGGCGCTCGCGCATTCGGGCGTTTCCGTCGACGACGACGGGTCCCGAGGCAAGCGTGAGCGCTGCGGTCAGGAAGCGAACAGTCGTGCCCGAATTGCCGCAGTCGAGGATGAGGTCTTCAGCCTGTTCGGGGACTTCGAAGCGGCCTCCGCGGCCACGGATGATCCAGTCGGCGTCCGCGGTCGAGGCGTCGAGGCCAATCCCCAGGGCTTCGAGGGCAGCGCGCATGACGACCGTGTCATCGGAGTCGAGGCCGCCCGAAAGTCGACTTTCGCCGTCGGCCAGGGCGGCGAGCAGGAGCGCGCGATTGGTGATGCTCTTACTGCCGGGGACGGCGACGTGACCGTCGAGGGGGCCTCGGGTCTCGATTGCGAGTCGTTCGGAAGCGGCTTCACCGGCCATGAAATCGTCGGGTTCCGGGTGATGAGGGTTATTCAGCGAGAAACGAAGGGGTGATGGGAAGATCAGGTCTGATTTCGAGGCGCACCATAGCACGAGGCCCCATATTCGTTGACACCCCGCGAGCCCTCCGGCACACTCCGTCACCGGTTGGAATCCATTGGATTGTCGGCGAGTTAGCCGGCAAGGAGCGTCGGCCCGGCCAGGTCGTACTGGTCGATCATCCCGACTAAACCTTAAGGGTGCCTTGATGCGTCCTCAGATCCGATGGAGCCTTGTAAGTAGTCATCGCCGTCATGTCGCTGTCATAGGAATAGCGTCAGAATGGCGTTAGCCGGTCCAGCCAAATGATTGTGCGCGGGAACGCCACAAATAGATTGAGCTTTTTCGGGTGTTTTTTCGGGTGATCGTCGAGTAAGACCGAATCTCACCCTGGCTTGCCCCGCTCGGGGTGAGCGACTTCGTGCGAGCTGCGCTCGCCCAATGATGTTTGGAACACGGTTGGCCGAGCCTTGCGCGGGTGTCGACCCAAGAAGATCAGGAGATTACGAAGGTGCTGAAAGTTCTCGTTTCCGATTCCCTTGCGGAAGAAGGAATTACCGTCCTCGAACAAGCCGCCGGTATTGAAGTCCTGAACAAGCCGGGCTGCTCGCCGGACGAACTCCTCGAGCTGATCAAGGACGCCGACGGTCTCGTCATCCGCTCGAATACGAAAGTCACGCCCGAGGTCTTTGCCACCGCCAAGAACCTCCGCATCGTCGGTCGCGCGGGCATCGGTGTCGACAACATCGATCTGCCCGCTGCAACGCAGGCTGGCGTCGTCATCGTGAATACGCCCGAAGGCAATAACATCACGACCGCCGAACACGCGATCGCCTTGATCGTTTCACTTGCCCGACATATTCCCCAAGCGACCGCCTCCATGAAGAAGGGTCTCTGGGAGAAGAAGAAGTTTCAGGGCATGGAGCTTTACAACCGAACCCTCGGCGTTCTGGGTGCCGGCAATATCGGTCGCTTCGTCGTTTCGCGCGCGAAGGGACTCGGCATGAAGGTCATCGTTCATGACCCCTACCTCACGGCCGAAGCCGCCGCGCGTCTCGAAGTGGAACGCGTCGAACTCGACGAAATGATGAGCCGCGCTGATATCGTCACGGTCCATGTTCCCAAGACCAAGGAAACGACGGGCATTCTAGGCCGCGAACAGTTCAAGATCGCCAAGCCCGGACTCATCGTCATCAATGCCGCTCGCGGTGGCATCGTTGACGAAGAGGCGCTCTTCGAAGCGCTCGAATCCGGACAAATCGGTGCCGCCGGACTCGACGTCTTCGTCGAAGAGCCGCCGCCCGAAGGTCATCCGCTCGTGAATCACCCGAACGTGATCTGCACGCCGCATCTCGGGGCGTCGACCGAGCAAGCACAGATCAATGTCGCTGTCGCGGTTGCGGAACAACTTCGCGACTTCCTCATCGACGGAGAAGTTCGAAACTCACTCAACGTTCCGACCGTATCGCCAGAACAGATGGCCGAAGTCGGCCCCTATATCGAATTGGGCCAGAAGCTCGGAAGCTTCCAGGGCCAACTCGCCCAGGGCCGCATCGACATCGTCGAAGTCGAGTACTCGGGCGAAGTCGCGGAGCTGAAGGTCGCCGCCATCACCATCGCCGTCCTGAAGGGCATCCTCGAGCCCGTTCGCGAAAGCGTCAATCTCGTGAACGCCTCGTCGATTGCCCAGGAGCTCGGCATCAAGGTCATCGAATCGAAGGTGGCGCGATCCACAGACTTCGCCTCCGCCGTCACGGTCCGCGTCAAGGGCGTAACGGATCGACTCGTCGCGGGCGCGGTATTCCACGGTTGCCAACCGCGCATCGTGCGAATCGATGACTTCATGCTCGAAGCCATTCCGGAAGGCTGCACTCTGCTCTTGCATAACCATGACCAGAGCGGCGTCGTGGGAACGGTCGGCACGGTCCTCGGCGATGCCGGAATCAATATCTCACGCATGCAACTCGCGCTTCACGAATCTCGAGGCGAAGCCTGCATGCTCGTCAATATCAATCAGGATCCTGGAGAAAAGGTCCTGGCCGCATTGCGTGATGCGGAGAACATGATCGCAGTTCAGCTACTGGAGCTGTAAGAACCAAAGCGTTAGGCGATGGATAAAAGAAAGATGGGAGCAGGGAAATGACAACCGTAGTTGGAGTAGGCGCCCAATGGGGCGATGAGGGCAAAGGTAAAATTGTTGATTGGCTCGGTCCGCGCGCGGATCTGGTCGCTCGATTTCAGGGCGGCAACAACGCCGGCCACACGTTAGTCGTCGACGGAGAAACGACGATCCTGCACGTCGTCCCCTCCGGCATCCTGCACCCCGGTTCGATTAATCTCATCGGCCCCGGTGTTGTCGTCGACCCCGCCATCCTGCTCGAAGAAGTCGAAGCACTCAAGGCCCGCGGCATCCTCAAGGATCCGTCGAGACTGCGTGTCTCGGGACGTGCGCACGTCATTCTTTCCTGGCACCGTGCTCTCGATGGGGCTCGCGAGGCTGCGGCTGGCAAGGGCAAGATTGGTACGACCGGTCGTGGCATCGGCCCGGCCTACGAAGACAAGGTCGCCCGCCGCGGAATCCGTGTCGCCGACTTGCGCCAGACCGACACTCTTCGCGAGAAGCTCGAAGCCATCGGTGAACAGAAGAATTTCGAACTCACCAAGTTGCACGGCGTAGACGCCATCGACGTCGGTGCGCTCTATGAACAATGTGTCGAGTTCGGGCGACAGCTCGAGCCTTACGTCGATCACACCGGGCGGATCCTCGACCGTTCCCTTCGAGCCGGAAAGAACGTTCTCTTCGAAGGTGCGCAGGGGACTTTCCTCGACATCGATCACGGGACGTATCCCTTTGTCACGTCTTCCAACTGCGTGGCCGGGGCGGTTTGTACCGGCAGTGGCGTTGGGCCGACGAAGATCGATCGTGTCATCGGCATAACGAAGGCGTATACGACGCGCGTCGGGGCAGGGCCGTTTCCGACCGAGCTTGAAGATGAAACTGGCGAGCGACTTCGGAAGGCGGGCGCGGAATTCGGTGCGACGACGGGGCGACCGCGACGATGTGGTTGGCTCGACGGAGTGCTCTTGCGTGAAGCCGTCACCGTGAATGGGTTGACGGATCTGGCGATCAACAAGCTCGATATCCTGAGCGGGTTCAAGGAGCTCAAGATCTGTACCGCCTATGACATCGATGGGAAGATCACTGAGGATTTCCCGATGACGTTAGGCGAGACCGAGCGAGCGGTTCCCGTTTATGAGACTCTGCCTGGCTGGGATGAGGATTTGACGGGAATGAATTCGATCGAAGAGTTCCCGGACAATGCTCGCCGATACATAGAGCGGATCGAGGCGATCGCCGAGGTCCAGGCGACTCTGTTGTCAGTGGGACCGGGGCGGGATGAGACAATCATCCTTCGAGAATTGTTCGCGAAGCGGTAATCGGGCGGGTTCCAGTCATTCACATGATTGGTACGGAATCGGGGACAGGCCTAGTCGCTTGTCTGGAAGGTGAGCCGTGTTCGGGGCCTGATGAGTGGTTCGAGCGTGGGTGGTCCGGTGCGTGCGGGGACGTACATGCGCGCGTGGGTTGTCAGTGCGGATTCAGATGCGGGCGTAGGAGGTTCCTTCGATGATGGATGAGAGCATGATCGAATCGCGGCGGGTCGCGCTCGCCCAACTTCGGGAGGAGTTGTCGGGGGTGATTGAGTCGGCGACGGAGGGCGCGCGGCCGGTGGATCTGGATGAGCCGATCGGGCGAATCTCCCGTGTGGACGCGATGCAGCAGCAGAAGATGGTGGCCGAGAATCGCCAAGCCGCGCTGCTTAGACGGCGACAGGTCGATGCGGCGCTTTCGCGCATCGACGACGGAGATTATGGGGAGTGTCTTGGCTGTGGGGAGACGATCGCTCCGCGTAGGCTCGAAGCCCATCCCGAGGCGTCGCTCTGTATCGAATGTCAGGGGCACCGCGAGCGGCAGGACTGAGGCGACGGACGGGCTCCCACGTAGGTAGGAGTCGGCGAGCATGGTCGTGGATGGGTGCCAATGGGATTGAATGGGCCTCGATGGATAGGCGCTCCAGCCCGAGAGATCTCGAGAGAAGGCCGCTGAAAACGGACGGCGAGCTTGATTGGGGATGGGAATCGGACGATAGGAGCAGAGGTCGCCTATTGGTGTCTGAGCCCGGGAACGCTCGGGTCGTCGCATCGACGAATCGGACGTCCAATCGCGGTGGGCGAAGGAGCTGGGCTTGGCGGGGTCGATTCGGGTTCTATCTGGAAATTTGTGGTGGGGAAAGGCGGACCCTGACGGTCTGATCGACCTCATTCGCGACTATCAGGTCGACGTCTTCGCGGCGCAGGAACTCGGTCACGAAAACGCCGAGGCCATTTCGAGCGAACTCCCCCACGGCTGCCTCGAACCCGACGGCGCCTTCCAGGGCATGGGAATCGCGCTGCGTCATCCAGGCGCCTACGACCGGATCCCGATGTATTTCCGCGACGCGAGGCGAGTCGTTTTACAGCCGGCGGATTGGCCGGGTCTCGAATGTCCGGTCGATCTCGTAAACGTTCACTTCCATGCGCCCCACGCCATCCGACCCTTTCCATCCGTCATGGTTCGCTGGCGACAAGCACGGGACCTCGACAAATTCCTCGACGCAAACGCGAGCGACACCCGACTCATCGTGGGGGACTACAACGCGACTCCGCATTGGCCCCTCTATAAGAGATATCTCCGTCGGTTTTCCGATGGGGCGATCGAGGCGGCGCAAAGGGAAGGCCGAGCGGTTCAGGGCACGTGGGGACCACGCCCGGGCAGCCCGAGGCTTCTCAGGATTGATCATGCGATGGTTCGAGGGCTGACAGTCGAGAGATTCAAGGTTGTTGGCATTCCCGGCAGCGATCACTCGGCACTGATCTTTGATTGCACGCCGGGACGGCGGGATGAGCCCAGGCCGAAGCACGAGGCTGGGGCGGCGCGATTGGTCTAAACGGATGTCCGGTTTCGCCCTCCGGCTATTCGCTTCGATCTCAACCGCACCGCCAATTCCTAGCTACTCCCAGCAACTCCAGGTGAGTCAGGTCGAAATGGCAGTATCGACCGTTCCGGATTTTGTTCGGCGTTTGTCTTTCGATTGAATTGCTTACTTACTGACCTACTGACCTACTGACCTATTTACTGACTGACCTGCCTAGAAGGGCAGGGCCCAATCGGTTGATCTCGAGGTCCGGCTGACCTTGCGAAGGGTTGACCGCGTCCGACTCCAGTTGGCAGATGCGGGGACGGCCCACGCGTCCACGCGGACCGCTCGAACTCGGCCCGGCACGATTGGCGCCAGCGGTTTCGCGGGTGCACAGCGGGGAGAATTCGTGATCGAGGGAACTTGAAGGGGGAGGTCGCGAGCGGCGCTTGGGCGGCCTTGATCCCGGCGTTCGAGGTTGGCTTCATTCACTTCATTCACTGTCGATTTGAAAATCGGATCGGCCTGGAACTGGGTCACGGTGATGTCTCCTTGGGTTTGGAAGTCTGTGGGACCGGTGTTTGCGGGTCTCGCAACAATAGGCGAATAAAAAGCGAAAGTCAAAGTCGGCCAGAATGTGAGGCGAGGGCGAACTCAAGTGTGTTTTAGACGCGTTTGAGTCTCGACGCGCAGGGGCGGCGGTGTTATCCAACGCCCGGGCCCGTAGCTCAGTTGGTAGAGCAGAGGACTTTTAATCCTACGGTCCGGGGTTCGAGTCCCCGCGGGCTCACCAAATAAC
>DUCN01000124.1 GCA_012959805.1 Myxococcales bacterium
TCTGGTGATCGCAGAGCAGTTTGGAACGCTCGCATCTCTCTATCCCGGGCGCATTGATCTTGGGCTGGGACGTGCGCCGGGGACGGACCCTCTAACTTCTCAAGCGCTACGTCGGACTCTCGGAGGAAGTGTCGACGACTTTCCGCGAGACGTGGTCGAACTGCAGCATTACTTTAGGGAAGCCGAACCGGGGCAGAAGGTCACCGCGGTTCCGGGTTCAGGGACCAACGTACCGATCTGGATTCTGGGTTCGAGTCTCTACGGGGCCCGGCTCGCAGGGATGCTCGGACTGCCGTACGCATTCGCGTCACATTTTGCACCCGCGCAGATGGTGGACGCGATCGCGACGTATCGCGACTGTTTTAAACCGTCGGAACAGTTGCCCGAGCCCTATGTGATGCTCGGGTTCAACGTCTGCGCGGCGGAAACACAAGAAGAGGCGACTTTCTTGCGATCTTCGTCCCTGCAAGCGTTCATCAACCTTCGATTAGGAACACCAGGTCAGCTGCCGCCTCCGGTGGAGGGATTCGAGAGGCAGCTCAATCCGCAAGAGCAGGCGATGCTCGCCCAGATCGGAAGCTGTTCCGCGGTTGGCAGTCCAGAGACCGTGGCTCGCGAAATCGCCAACTTCATCGAACAGATGGGCGCAAATGAGTTGATGCTGGTGTCTTCAATCTACGACCACAAGAAAAGACTGCGCTCCCTCGAGATCGCCGCCGAAGCGGGACGCAAAATCAACCGCGACTCTTGCTGAATGAGTAGCCAAACCCACAATACGCAAGCAGGTCACTTGCCGACGACCAAGGTCTTCCAGCGGACAACAGACAGCTGGGAATTCCTGAAGTCACTCGCGTTCTGGCGTGGGGACTCTGTAGCTGGTCGACCAAGTCAAATGACGGGGCTCGACAGGAGATCACGTAGGGGATTGTTGCTTCTGCCCTGGCTGTGGCTGCTGGCGTGTTCGCCGTCGCCGCTGAGTCCCGTGGAGCCGGAGGGTGTTGGTTACACCGCTTTGGAGTTCGTCGACCCCCAGCGTTCGAGGGTCCTTGAGACGACGCTCTGGTATCCGGCGTCCGGGATGTCGCCTCTCGCGGAACGAGTCTATCCCTCTGGTTTCCTGGGATACGCCGAGCGCGATGCCGAGATTCTCGCCGCTACGGACCCTCGCCCGATCATTCTGCTTTCGCACGGCGACCGGGGCCTGAGTGCGAACCTAGCGTGGTTGGCGGAGGCGTTGGCAGGCCAGGGGTATCTGGTAGCCGCAGTGGATCACTGGCTCAACACCACGTTTCACAACGAGCCGGAAGAGACACTGCGATTGTGGAACCGCCCGCTGGACATTGGCTTCGTCCTGACTCGCCTTCTCGCGGATCCCACCTGGGGCCCGCGGATCGATCCGCGACGTATCGGCGTCGCGGGCCACTCCTCCGGGGGGTACACGGCGTTGGCTTTGAGCGGTGCGATCTTCGAGCCCCAAAAGATGGCTGCATATTGTCGGAGCAACAGCCGGGGGCCCGATTGTGAATTGGCCTCCGAGGCCGATACCGCGCAAGTGGATTTCGTCCAGGCATCGAAGTCTTATCGCGATGAGCGCGTCCGCGCGGTCTTTGCGATGGCGCCGGCAGTGGGTGCCGGAATTCAAGTCAGCAGTCTGGCCCGAATTGCGACGCCCGTGCATATCGTAACCACCCGGAACGACGAACTGCTCGACCCCAATCGAAATGCTATGCATTACGCCCGTAGTACACCCGGGGCAGTTCTCACGATCCGAGAGCAAGGGGGGCACTTCGTCTATCTGTCTCGGTGCTCGCTGTTGAGCA
>DUCN01000125.1 GCA_012959805.1 Myxococcales bacterium
AATGTTCCCGACTGCTTCTGCAGCCTTCAAGATTCCGATGATTTGCTCCTCTGAGAAGCGTGCTCGCTTCATCCGTGCCTCCTGTCGCGTTCGAAAAGGCTAACTCAGAGGCTGGTACCAGTATGGAGGGGCCGGCCAGCGGATCTCTCGGACAGCCGCCTCACTCGTTTGCTTCTTCTGGTTCGTCATCTCGACACGCTCCTTGGGATCACAGACCCCGGAATGTGTCTCTTGGCTTAGGAGGGTCGGGAGTCCACTTCCTGCTGACGGGATACATGATACCGCTGTGGAAGTCGTGTTAGGCGATAATGTGTACGCCGTTTGGAATGTCGTCCCCGAACCCTCCACCGCGCTCCTTGTGGGCCTCGGCCTCACCGGCCTTTCGTTGGCGGGACGTACGTCGATACCCGCTTAGTCCCGGTCGCTGACATGGTGCCGCCAAACCAGCGATTACAGCCAATTTGAGCAACGAATCTAAGCTATGGTCGTCATTAGGTCGTCAAGTCGACATGGCAGTACACAGCGAAGCGTATATCTGTTTCATCTAACCGATTGAAACTGCGGAGTTTTGGAGTGGTGCGCCGGGCAGGAGTCGAACCTGCGACCCTCAGGTTCGAAGCCTGATGCTCTATCCAGCTGAGCTACCGGCGCACGGAAGGTGGTTGGGGCAACCGCGGTGGACGCGGCAATCTGAGGGTGGGCGGAAGCTAGCAGAGTCGTGCGGAAACGTCTGCGGTTCGCCCAGGGTGGATGGTGGCTTTTGTTGGGGTTTGCGGTTGGTCAGAACTTGTACCGGATTGCGACGAAGGTCTCGTGTGAATCGAATTCGGCGTGGAGGCGCGCAGAAGCAACGGGTCCGCCGGCCGTGCCGGTCGTGACCACGTCCGCAAAGAACTTGGGGTTCGTTGTGGCGATGTATCGATATCCCAGGGCGACGTCGATGACGTCGTTGACTGGGACGGTTCCGCCGACCATGAGGGACCAGACGAAAACGGCGTCTTCGCCATCGACGTCCAGGATGTCGTTCGCGTTGTGAGCGTCGAGCCTGCTGAGGCCCCATCCGATTCCAGCTCCGGCGTAGGGGATGATGCCGATACCGAGGTCGTAGTCAATATAGGTGTTGGCCATGGCTGTGAGGAGCGAATATTGTCCCCGTGCTTTGCCGGCTTCACCTTGGAGGGATATGTCACCGACTTCGGATTGCCGGTAACCGAGTTGAAGCTCGGTTCGGATGAACTTGTGGATGCGCATTCCGATCGCGCCGCCGACGTTGAATCCGAGATCAGGGTTCACGCGGCCCGTCAGGTTGGGGCCAGGAAGACCCTTGGCAGTGAGATCTTCGTTTCCGAAATACGATTCCCCAACGCTGTATTCGACGTAGATCTCGTTGTGACCGCCCGCGTCTGTGGAATCTGCCGCTGCGAATGTCGGCGAGGTCAGCATGAAGACCAAGACCAAGACCAAGAAGGCGACCGCGTAGCGGACGAGCGCTATGCGTGCTGGGCTCGATTCCGTCGCTGGTCGATTGGTCGATCCGGTTTCAGTTCCATGTGAAGTCACGCGGGTCTCCTTGTTGTCGGCGCTAGTCGGACAGGCTCAGTCGCTACGGTCAAGTTCAAGCCCGGGAGCACGGACATTTCGAATACATCTTCAACGACTGGCTCCCATGAGATACTGATATGCTGCGTCTGTTGTCACCGGTGTTGTCACCGGAGCGATCAGCTTCGTTCGGTCCGGCGTAGAAAAAAACTCGATAGTTGACTGAGTGCACGCGCGTTCTGGGCCGCGAAATCTGACTTGATTGGTGTGAATCGAAGATAGCTCGCGGGTCTTGAAAATCAAACAACGGATCGCGCGACTCGTTCTTTAGCGGGAGCGCGATACCCTTCGATCAATGTGTGATTCTCTCGTCGCGCGAGGCCCGCGGACCGTCGATGGTTCAACGCTCTTTGCTAAAAACAGTGACCGTCGCGGCCGTGAAGAACAGCCCTTCGTTCAGTTTTCCGAAGCCTTGTATCCACGGGGCTCCCGCTTGCGCTGCAGCCATATCGAGATCGATCAGGTGCCCGAAACGTATCGGGTCATGGGCCATTCTCCGGTGTGGTGCTGGGGCTTCGAGCAGGGTGTCAACGAGCATGGTGTCGCGATCGGCAATCATGCGACGTGGTCGCGAGAAGCACTCGAGCCAACACTCGGGCTGATCGGAATGGATCTGGTTAGGCTCGGATTGGAGCGCGGTCGGGATGCGCGTGAAGCACTCGAAGTCATCGCGTCGCTTCTCGAGTCCCACGGACAGGGCGGCTCGGCGTTTTCGAACGAGGGCGACGAGGGGTACCAGAATAGTTTTGTGATCGCGGATGGTCGTTCGGCTTGGGTGCTCGAGACGACAGCGCGTTCCTGGGCCGCGCGCTCGGTCGATGGCGCGGGACTAACGAACGCTCTTACGTTAGGCGCGGATTGGCAGATAGGCTCTCGGGATCTGGAGCGGACGGCGCTCGCAGAGGGCTATTGGATGCGGAAGAGCCGGCTGGATTTCAAGGCGGCATACAGTCTTGAGGGGTGGCCGTCGTTCTTGACTGAGCGACGGCAGGAGGCTTCACTTGCGCGGTTAGACGGTTTGCCGCTCTCCCTTGGCGATTTGAAGTCGTGGCTGCGTGATCATGGCAGCGGCGAGGGTCCGCCAGAAGCGAGTCGACAGGTCGAGGATCCGGATCGCTATAGCGTTTGTATGCATGCGGATCCGACGTCGATGACGACGGCGAGTATCGTTATGCGTTTGCCAGAGGATCTTTCTGCTGTGGAGCCGTGGCCGGTCTGGATTTCCTTTGCGACGCCCTGTACCGGGATATTTGTGCCGGTCTATCTGGAGGGTGTGATTCCGCCAGAGTTAGCCTCGGCGGGAAAGCCGGCCTCGGGATTTAGCGGAAGCGATGCGTCCGTATGGTGCGCGATGAGGGCTCTGCAGGAGAAGGCGACGAAGGATTTCACTCGCGCGCTCCCGATCATCCAGAAGCGATGGGTCGAAGTGGAGAGGCAGATCGAAGCCGATCGTGTCGAAGTTGAAGGCGAGGCGAGGAGCTTCCATAGGGCAGGCGCTTCCGATCGCGCGGCGGCCGCCCTCACTCAGTTCATGGGGACAAATGCGAGACGAGTTCTCGAGACGGCAGAGAAACTTCTCGAAGAAATCTGATCCGTGTTATGCGATTTGGGCTTCGCGTACCGGCGCGGCGACCTTGCGGATGCTTCGACCGCGGACGAAATATTCGTCTCTCATTTCCCACGGAACGCCAAGGGCGTTCATGATGTGTCGCTTGGTTGCTTGGCGACAGGCGCGTCCTTTTTCGACGGCGTGAATGGTTCGGGGCGAAACATTGGCGCGCTTCGCGAGGTCATTCTGGGTCCAGCCGAGGGCTTGGCGGGCAGCGCGGATGCGGTTCATTGGGGCAATTTCTCGGGTTTGGGGGCAGTAGGGAGTGTGATCACTTGTGGTCGAGGATAGCGCTGCTCACTCCATCCGGCGCCGGGAGTTTCCGCCAAGTAGTGGATTCCCAAGGGGCTTTTAGGGCTCCTAGTTGCGACTTCACCCGGGCACGAACGAGGCCCCGCAGGCGACCTATCTGGACGGCTTGTAGTGAACGGGTCGGATCGGGCCGAGGCTGGGTTTTGATCGAGCACCCCGGGCTGTCTCGCCTTTGGTTCGTGAGCCGGCAGAAGCGGACGGAGGAAATTGATCGATGACGCCCGAATTACATTTGGCTTGCCGGGCCCGTCTTTTTCGTTTTGATTGTCGTCGAACTGTTGCTCGGTGCGAATACGGGCGTGTCGCATTACCGGGGCAACGATGCGATCAATCACATCAGCTCCGGCCTATTGATGCAGCTCAGCCAGCTCTTCAGCAAGGATCTGGTCGTCGGCGGTTATCTATTCTTGTTTGAGAATTCTCGCATGTTGGAGAGTGGGTGGTCTGCTTCCTTGGCGTAGATTTCGCCTACTACTGGTTTTATCGCTTGAGCCACGAAGTGAATTTTCTATGGGCGGGCCGCGTCGTTCATCATCAGAGCGAGGAGTTCAATCTCTCAGTCGCCCTTCGCCAGAGTACGCTTCAGCCAATATTCGGCACCTTCGAGAGGGAGGCAGAGGAGGTCGTTCATGGGATAACGACGCCCCTCGAGAGCTGGAATCCGGTCTGGGCGAATCTTCATTATTGATTCGATCTCACTCGGACGGGCTTGGATTGGTCTGGAGCGAGGCGGCTCTGTCTTTTCAGGTTGGCGGAGTAGGGCTCGTTCTATGGGGCCTCGTGAATCTGGGTGGTCTCTTCTTGTTGGGCGGGCTGGCCTTCGTTCTTCGGCTGTCGGGCCTTAGCGGCGATTGAGTGAAGGGTCCCTGCAACGCGATGGATGGGCAAGCGGTCTAGCTCGTTTTTGTCCGCGACGGGTTCGCGCGAAGATCGCCTATCGGATCAGCCGATAGTCGCGAGGCTGGAACCGCCGCGTGCGGACCGCGTATTCGGCGGCATAACCCGGATACAGGGAACGGTTCGAACCGTCCTTGGACAGATACCAGCTGTTGCATCCCGTGGACCAGACCATGTGCTTCATGCGCCCTTGAAGGCCATCGTTGTAGTGATCCTGGACTTCCTTTCGGACGTCGACGTAGCGGATGCCTTCCTTTCGGATCTTCTTGATGGCAGAGACGGTATGGTCCATCTGCGCTTCGGTGTAGACGAGGACGGAGGTATGGCCGGGTCCCGTGTTAGGCCCCATGAGGATGAACCAGTTTGGAAATCCGGCGATGGTCATGCCCTTGTACGCGACCGCGCCGTCCTTCCATGCTTCGTCCAGACTTCGGTCACCCAATCCGGTGATCGGGAAGGGCGCGCTGGCCATGCCGAGTTCGAATCCGGTCGCGATGATGATCGCATCGAGGGGTCGGAATTGGCCATCGCGGGTCTGTATGCCCGTGCTCTTGATCTCCTCGATCGGGTCGGTGACGAGTTCGACGTTTGGCTTTTCGAAGGACGACCAGTATTCGTCTGAGATCAAGATACGCTTGCAGCCGAACTGGAAATTTGGCCGGAGCTTTCGGCGAAGATCTGGGTCTTTCACCTGCGCACGCAAATGCATGAGCGAGCCCCGTTTGCCGACACTTGCGAGTCGCTGGTTGTCGAGAAAGACGATGGGGCCAAAGAGTTCGCTCATCCAGTATGTGACGAAGCGGCTCGCGCGGAGCAGGATCGGGAAGCGGCCGAGCACACGCTTGAATCGCTCCGAGTAGACCTTGTCTCGTTTGGGGACCACCCAGGCCGGGGTTCGCTGGTAGACGTCGAGCTGCTCGACCTGATCCACGATGGCGGGAACGACCTGGACGGCGCTCGCACCGGTTCCGATGACCGCCACTCGGCGTCCGGCCAAATTATATTCGTGATTCCAGCGTGCGGTATGGAAGATCTTGCCTGTAAACGTATGCAAACCCTTGATATCGGGGTTTGCTGGATCGACGAGTCCCCCGGCACAAGAAACCACGACCCGTGCTGTGAAGGTTTCATCGTCGCCCGTCGTGAGCGTCCAGGTTCCGGCCGCTTCGTCGAAGCGCGCATCCACGATTTCAGTGTTGAATCGAATTTGTTTCCGAAGGTCCCATTTATGTGTGATGGACTTTAGGTAGTCGTAGATCTCGCCGGACTCGGCGAAGCGACGACTCCAGTCGGGACTCTGCTCAAAAGACAGCGAATAGGCATGGGAAGGGACATCGCAGGCTGCACCCGGATAGGTGTTGTCACGCCAGGTTCCGCCGACATCCGAGGCCCGCTCGAAGATGGTGAAGGAATCGATGCCCGCCTTCTTCAATTGAATGGCTGTGCCGAGTCCGGAAAATCCCGAGCCAATGATCGCAATTGGAAAATCAGCGGAGGCGCCAGAAGAAGAATTCGAGGCGTCTTGGGGAAGGGGATTACTCATGGGGTATCTCTTTTCACTAGTCCGTACTGAACGAAGTTAAGGTAGGTCGCAACGACGGCTTCGTCGCCGGGGTAGGGACGGCCGTCGACGCATTCGATCATCTGATCGAGGAAATAACGTGTGCCTATGATGAAGTGAGCCAGGCTGGCGACTTCATCGGATTCCATATGTCGAATCTCTTTGGCTGCGATAGCGGCTTCGAGACTCTCGCGGATGAGGCTCAGCCAGGCGGCCAGGCTTTCTTTATAGAGCTCGGGACGATGCAGCCGGACTTCTTCAGCGAGCCGGATATAGGCGGGGTTGCGTCGCACATACGCGAGGTGAGCGCGAACGGTTGTTTCGAGACTCGAGTAGACGTTAGGCGTGCCGTGGATCGCATTCTCGATCATGAGGAGCGCATCCTGTTGGACCCATTCCATCAACTCATGTAGCAGATTGTCTCGGGAGCCGAAGTGGTAGTGGAGATTGCCGACCGCCACGCCGGCACGTTCTGCGATGGTCGCGACGGCTGCGCGATGGAGGCCGACCTCGCCGGCGACTTCGAAGGCCGCGGTTAGAATCTTTTCCCGGGTCTGGGCAGATTTGGCATAGGGCCCGCGCTTTCCCGAGGCCGAGAAAGTGCTGGATGCCGAGCGGACGTCGTCGTCGGCACGGTCCAATTTGCGCTTGGGGGGTGCGAGATCGGGCAGGGGAGGGTTTCCGGGGTGATTGGATTATTGAATTTAGATTCAATATTCAGAATTGTCAATTCCGATCTTCGAACCATGCCAACGGACAGCCTCGCCAGCCCTCCGATCGGTCTCACCAGGATTGGAGCCAGAGTGGTTCTGCGATTATAGAGATCTGGTCGTTGACCGGGTAGGTCACCGGATAGATGCCTTCCCCGGATCGTTTTCGCTCTCGGACACCGGGGCGGTATCGAAAAGAATGGCGCCGGGTTCGAGCTGTTCGGGTTCGGGGCAGGACGGCGGCCACCCGCCGGACGACGAGCATGCGTCGCGAGACGAAGCCCAGGCGAGAAGGGCAACGAGCATGAGAATCAGGATTGATCGTCGGCGAGTCATTGAGATTTGCTCTACTGCCTGGAATTTCGGTGCAATTCTGCTAATTTTTGCAGTGAGTTTAACGGCGTTACATTCCTTTCAACCCGTTATCTCTAATCATTTTGAACAGATAGAGATCACAGCAAGTCGCCCGCTTGTTGATCCAGCCTCGCCGGTCACCGGCAGTCTTCGGGTCGCATCGAAGGCCGGGCGCCTGTCTGGAAATACGGAGTTCCAATATGTCCCTGCACGCTGCCGAAGAGCGACGAAGCGCGAGTCGGGCCGAGACGCGTGGCGTCATTCTCGATGCGACGGAAGAACTGCTTCTTTCGGTCGGGGTGCGCGGGTTCTCTGTTCGGAAGTTGGTGGATCAATGTGGCTACAGCGCGCCGACGATCTATCACCATTTCAGTGACAAGGATGGACTGATCGATGCGCTGCTCGAGCAGCGCCTAACATCTTTAGCGAGTGATCTCAAGCGAGTTCCCCTGGTTGAGGATCCCGTCGAGAATCTCCGTTCGTTGAGCCGAGCCTTTGCGCAATTCGGCCTGCGAAATCCGACCCATTATCAGCTTCTCATGCAGGTCCGCGAGCACGACGATCGCATGATCGAGTCAGCGGAGGAAGCGCGACGGCTGATGGAGACACCGGCGGAACGGATCGATGAACGCAAGTGGATCATCTTTGGGGACCTCGAATCTTTTCGCCAGGCGATCTGGACCATGGTTCACGGAATCGTGTCGATGCATGCACTTCGCCCGGATGTCGAATGGAGAGAGGATCTATTGGATCGCAGTATCGAAGGAATTATCCGCGGTTGGCTCATGCCCGAGAGCGCTCGAACGCTCGGCCCCTGCGAGCAGCTAGGTCAAGAGGAGTAGAGAAGATGGAAATTTCAAGACGAGACTTGGCAGCACGTACATCGCGATGGGCCTGTCTTGCGAAGACGTCGGCCCGGGCGCTTGTGGTCCTTGTTGGGGTGACGGGACTGATGGGGTGTGAGGGCGAGGTGCCGGTTGTGGCGGCGGGGGCGCTGCGCCCGCCGGTCATGGTCGAAAGCGTGGTTCGCCGCGATGTCTTCGACCGCATCGGGGCGACTGGGCAGTTGATCGCGAAGGCAGAGGCAACCGTCGCGGCTCAGGTCGCCGGACTCGTGACTGAGATTCTCGCGCGGGAAGGCGTGGCGGTGACGGCGAACGAAGCCATGCTCGTGATTGATCCAGAAAGACGACAGCTGGAAGTCGATCGCTCCGAAGCCCAGCTCGCCGAGGCGCGTGCAGAGCTCTCGGTCGCCTCACGGAACTTTGGACGCACGAAGCGGCTGAGCAAAGGCAATGTTGCCTCCGAGGCACGTCTGGATGAAGATCGAACGCGCGAATCCATGGCCCGTTCGGCACTGACGGGTGCGAAAGCACGGCTCGGTTTGGCTCGACGAGCGCTCGAAGACGCGACTGTGCGCGCTCCTTTTGCAGGCATGATTGCGCGCCGCCATGTGAGTGTCGGGGAATATCTTTCAGTGGGGTCGGCGCTCTTCGATCTTGTTGCGCTGGATCCAATCGAAGTGGAGTTCACGCTCGCGGAGATCGACTCCTCGAAGGTCGGGCTCGGCTTTCCCGTCGAGATTTCCCTCGTGCCGTATCCAGACGAAGTCTTTATGGCGACCGTGAGCATGGTTTCGCCGACCATCGATCCGAGAACACGAACACTTCGGGTGAAGGCCGAGCTTCCAAATCCAAATGGACGCATTCGCCCCGGGCTCTTCGCCCGCGTCGATCTCGGCGTGAGTGAGCGGCTCGGCGCGATCGTCGTGCCCGCAGATGCCGTGGTTCAACGTGCCGACGGCTCGGTCGTCTTTCGAGTCGGGGAGGCTGGACGTGTCGAACGAGTTCGCGTCGACACTCGGGCGCATGGGGACGGTTGGATCGAAATTCGGTCAGGCCTCGAGCCTAATGAGCAGGTCGTTGTCCGTGGGCAGTCCCGGCTCGACGATGGCATTGCCGTCACTATTAGGCGGTCGGATGGTCAATTGGTTCGAGAGGAAAAGGCAGTCATCACGGCACCGACGACTCCAGCGCCGCCAGCGACTACGGCAACCCCGGCAACCCCAACAACGTCCGCAACGGCTACTTCGACGACGTCTGATGACCTTGGGAAGGGGAATGCCTCATGAGTCTATCGGACTTATCGATCGACCGGCCGATCCTGACCTGGATGATGATCTTGGCGCTGATCGTATTCGGCGTCCTCGGCTACAACCGGCTCGGAGTCGATCAATTCCCGAATATGGAATTTCCGGTTCTGACGGTGAACGCGACGCTCGATGGCGCGACGCCGGAGGGGATCGAGGAGGACGTGACGGATGTCCTCGAAGAACAGCTCAACACAGTGGCTGGGGTGCGAAATCTCGAGTCGACGAGTTATCGCGGCGCCTCGGTCATCAAGGTCGAATTCGAATTGGGGACCGATCTAGACATTGCGGCGCAGAACGTTCGGGATCAGGTAGCGCAGGCGCGTCGCGAGCTTCCTGAAGAGCTTGAAGCGCCGATCGTTGGGACTTTTGATCCAAATGATCAACCGATTCTCTGGATCCCCCTGAATATTACGACGACGGCTACGGAAGCCAGCGAATTCGTTAGGCGTCGAATCAATCCCTATATCGAGTCTATTCCCGGTGTGGCCGGAGTTTCGGTGTTCGGCCGGCAGGATCGAAATATCCGGATCTGGCTGCGTGGCGATGCGCTTCGGGCGCGAGAGTTGTCCGCCGTTGATGTGTTGCGAGCGCTGCGTCGAGAACATGTTGAATTGCCGGCCGGCGCGATCGAAGGTGATCGCGTGCAGTATTCCGTTCGGACCGATGCGGAGTTCAGAAGCATCAAAGAGCTGGAGCGCATGGTGGTCGCCACGGCCGACGGGGCCCCCGTCTATCTGCGTGATGTCGCGCGAGTTGAAGATGGCGCCGAAGATGTCGAGTCGATCATGCGATACAACGGCCGGGTCTCCGTCGGGATGGGGATTCTCAAGCGCTCTGGCGGCAATACCGTTGGCATCGTCGATGAAGTGCTCTCTCGCATGGAAGACCTCGAAGAGATCCTTCCCCCGGAAATCAAGGTCGAAGACCGGGATGGCTTCATCGATTTCTCAAAGGGCGTTCGCGAGGCTGTGGCGGAAACGAAATTCGCGCTGCTCTTTGGCGCGCTGCTCGCGATCCTTACGGTGTTCATCTTCCTGCGCCGGACGCGACCGACGCTGATTGTGGCTCTCGCCATCCCGGTTTCGCTGGTGGCAACGTTCGGATTGGTCTGGGTTTTCGGTTTTACGCTGAATACGATGACGCTTCTAGGAATGACCTTGGCAGTTGGCGTCGTTATTGATGATGCCATCGTCGTGCTCGAAAACATTGAACGTCATCGAGCGGAAGGAAAGGATTCGATCGAGGCCGCGAAGACGGGAACCCGTGAGGTCGCCTTTGCAGCGACGAGTGCGACGATCTCGGTTGCCGCAGTTTTCCTGCCGGTTGTATTCGTCGACGGACTGGTCGGTAGTTTCCTCGGAGAATTTGGTCTGGTTGTCGCTGGGTCGGTCATGATCTCCCTCTTCGTTGCCTTGACTCTGACCCCGATGCTGGCCGCGCGCATGCCTCCGCCCGAGCCGAGGGAGGCCGGAAGTATCTACGACCGACTCGAGAAGGGATTTGATTCCCTCGAATCTTCGTATCGACGCGTCTTGAACCAAAGCATTGACCATCGCTGGATGACGGTTGGCCTAACGGTCGTGAGTCTGGTGTTGGCTTATCTATTTTCTTCCGGATTGAAGGCCGAGTTCTTTCCACCCTCGGATGAAGGCATCTTCTTTGCGCAGATCGAAGCCGCACCGGGGACATCCGTCTGGGCGACCCTCGACTATCTGGAAGGGGATGAGAATTGGTTCATCGATCAGCCGGAGATCATCGGCATCTTTTCGGCTGCAGGATCCACTGGCAGCTTCGAGCCGCCCAAGACCAATGCAGGGATGATCTTTGGGACACTCGCCGCCCGCGCAGACCGCGATAAGAGTGTCCATAGCCTGATCAAGGAGGCTCGAACGGCGCTTTCCCAGGTTCCCGGTCGAACGATTCGGATCTTCAATCCCGCGGACTCGATGTCCCGGGGCGGCGGCGGATTCAGCGTTCAGCTGCGCGGCAACCTATCTCTCGAGGAACTCGATGAGATATCCCGGGAATTTGTCGGACGGCTCGAGAGTCATGGCGGATACGTTGATCTCGACAGCAGTCTCAAGCTCGGGTTGCCGGAGTTACGGATTCATGTCGACCGAGAAAAGGCGGCGGAAATGGGAGTCGACGCTCGGACGATCGGCGAGGCCATTCAATTGATGGTTGGCGGTCTGGATGTCGGGGTCTTCAAGGAGTCGGGGCGTCGTTACGACATCCGGATGCGCCTTGAGGAAGATCTGCGTGACGATGTGGATTCGATTGGCTCTCTCTATGTTCGTAATCGAGACGGCGATCCGATCGCGCTCCGAAACCTGGTGACGATCGAACAGGGCGCGGCCCCCTCGAGTATCACGCGGACCAATCGACAGAGAAGTGTGACGATTCAGGCGAACCTCGATGGCTTGAAACTGGGGGAAGCGACCGCATACGCGCAGGAAGTCGGGGACGAGATACTTCCCGCGGCGGTGACACTCCATGCCGTGGGCGATGCCGAGGCGATGTCCGAAGGCAATACGCAATTCGCGGTGGCCATGATGCTCGGCATTCTTGTCATCTACATGGTTTTGGCCGCGCAGTTCGAGAGCCTGTTACATCCGATCACCGTGATGCTTGCTCTTCCACTTTCGATGGTCGGTGCGCTTGGTGGGCTATTGGCCTTCGGTCATAGCCTGAATCTCTTCAGCCTGATTGGAATCATTCTCTTGTTCGGCTTGGTCACGAAGAATTCGATTCTTTTGGTCGACTATGCGAATCAGCTTCGAAAGACTGGGCTCGATAAGGTCGAAGCCATGCGTCGGGCTGCCCCCATTCGCATGCGTCCCGTCTTGATGACTGCGATCTCGATGATCTTCGGCGTTCTGCCCGCTGCGCTCGGTCTCGGGCCTGGTGCCGAGACGCGAGCACCCATGGCGATTGCGACGGCCATGGGCATGTTTTCGTCGACCATGCTCACACTGCTCTTCGTGCCGGTCTTCTACATCCTGATCGACGATTTCGGTGAATTAGTGAAGGGCCAGGTTCGACGCTTGTTTGGCGGAAGTTCATCGCTGCCAGACACGGAAACATCGAAGACCTGATTCAGCCGTCACTGCTACGCACCATCGCGATCACGTCGTCGGAGGGGAGAACCCTCCGACGACTTCGCCGAGCAGGCGGGCAAACTCGATCGTCGTGCGGTCTTCGAGGTAGGGGCCGACGATTTGAGCGCCGACGGGCAGGCCTTCGGGTGTCGGGCCGATCGGTGCGACGGTCGCGGGCAAATAACATGTGGTGGCCATTGCGATCCATCCAAACAGGTCGTTGTACGGTCGGCCCTGTCCGTTGATTTCGATTGTTCGACCTGCGAAGGATGAATGGTCGTGGGGGATGGCGGGAACCGGATTGACCGGGCAGAGCAGGACGTCGTAGTCGGCGAAGAATCTGTGGAATACTGCGCGGAGCTTGTGTCGGAACTCATTCTTGCCAACCCAATCCCGGTGGCGAATGAGGGGAGCCCGTGCTGACTCGGCGGCGTCGCTGAAATCGTCCTGTGCAAAGCTGTTGGCTGCTTGTTCGACCCCCGCGAGTACGGCTTTCGGAATGCCCGCGAGCATGATGGGCATCAGGAGCTGGTAGTAGACCCGGATGAGATCCGGGAGAGCGAAGTCAGGGCGCGCCTTTTCGTCGACCTGGACACCCGCACCGCGCAGGGCTTCGACCGTCGCCTCGAAGCGCGCGCGAACGGAATCATCGATCGGCAAGGCTGGATCATCGAACCAGACGGCGACGCGAAAATCCGAGAGCCGCTGATGGCGGGGCTTTGGGAGGTCCAATCGCCAGCCGATCTCGTTGTCCGCATCAGCCCCTGCGAGCACATCGAAGGTCATGGCGAGATCCTCGGCACTTCGAGCCAGGGGTCCTGCAACGGTGAGGTCGGTCGGGCCGACGCTTCCGGGCGGTCCGGGAACGTGCCCGCGATCGGGAACCAAGCCGTAAGTCGGCTTGTGGCCATAAATTCCATTCCAATGTGCCGGTGTTCGGATGGATCCGCCGATGTCGCTGCCGAGTTCGAAACTTGTTAGGCCTGCGGCGACCGCAGCGGCGGCACCACCCGAGGAGCCGCCCGGTGTTCGGGTGATGTCGTAGGGGTTGTTCGAACAGCCGAAGAGTTCGTTGTAGCTTTGGACGTCCGCAGCCATGAAGGGCAGATTCGTCTTCCCGAAGACGACGGCACCCGCCTGTCTGAGCTTGGCGACGGCATCTGCATCTCGGGTCGGTACGTGGTCCTTGAATTCCGGGGCGCCAGCGGTCGTGCGGAGTCCCGCGGTCTCGAAGCTGTCCTTGATCGTGATCGGCAGGCCGTGAAGTGGGCCGAGTGCATCGCCGCGTGCGACGGCCTCGTCGGCCTCGTCGGCGCTCTTCCGGGCGCTCTCTTCGTCGAGGGTCACGACCGCATTCAGCGCCGTATTCTTTTCGGCGACGGCGCCCAGGAAATAGTCGAGGAGTTCTCGGCTCGAAATTTCTTTACGGCGAATCATGGCCGCGAGGTCGCGGGCGGATCTGGTTCCGAGTTCACTCATCGGGGCGGTGCTCCTGGGAAATAGGGTGCGCGACGACTTTGATTCCGATCATAACGCGTGGGAGCCCCCGGTCGCCGCCCTCGTCGCGACGCACGGCCGGGAGATCGGAGTTCCGGCTCCTCGATTGCGCTCGGGCTCGAAGATTTATCGAAAAGTTCTAAATCCGAACTGCATGGTTTTAGTTTAGAACTTAACGTGGCAGCGTCACTGGCAATGGATCCCTTTAGGTACGACCAATTCTGCCCGCGGGCGCGAGCGGCTGAGATCCTCGGCCATCGCTGGGTGCTGCCGAGACTCAGAGAGCTTCTGAATTGGTCCTCAGCGTTTCAGCGATCTGCGCCGCCGCCTCCCAGGGCTGAGCAGCGGCGTCCTCGCCGACATCGCGACGGGCACGCAGTTCGTGAGTTTTCAGCACGGTCAAGCCAAGGTGGACGCCGAACGCTGGCCAAGGCTCGCTGCTTATGTCGACCGGGTTCTTTCTCGGCCGAGCTTCAAGGCCATCGTCGAAGAAGAACAGGCGATGCTCAAGCAGATGGCTGGGTAGGGGGGCGGGAACGAACTCGCACCAGCGCCCAATCAAACCCGTTCAAACTTCATTAACCTCCAACCTCCGTTGGCTTCCCGGATCTCGATCGGGGCGATCGGCGGAGGCTTTTCGTTCGCGGACCGAAGCATAATCGCAAGAGCGAAGGACTCGAAGACTGGTAGAGTCAAAATGCCATGGGGGTGAGGGTGGTGTCGAAAATCTCCCTCTTGAGCGCTTCGAACATTCGGTCCACGATATCCATCGCGCAAATCAGATTCACGGAGAAAGCTGATGAGCAACATTCTGGATCGCTTCAGGCTCGACGGACAGGTGGCCGTGATTACGGGTGCGGGTCGCGGAATTGGTGCGGGGACGGCACTTGCCTATGCCGACGCCGGAGCCGACGTCGTGCTGGCTGCGCGGACCGTTTCACAGCTCGAGGAGACAGCCGAGCAGGTGCGAGCCCGCGGACAGCGTGCGCTGGTCATTCCCTGTGATGTTCTCGACGCAGAGCAGCGAGAAGAAGTGATCGCGAAGGGCATCCGTGAATTGGGTCGCCTCGACATCCTCGTGAATAACGCCGGGGGCTGGCCGCCCAAAGCGGCGCTGGATACGACGGAAGATGAGTTCGAAGCGTGCTTTCGATTCAATGTCACGTCGGCCTTTGCGATGACGAGACTCGCGGTTCCCAAGATGGTCGAGACGACGGGCGCCGGAGCGATCGTCAATATTTCTTCCGCGGCCGGACGATTCAATGCCCGCGGGTTCGTTGCCTACGGAACGGCCAAGTCCGCACTTTCCTTTCTCACACAGAACCTTGCTCAGGACTTCGCACCCAAGGTCCGCGTGAACGGCATCATCGTTGGTGCGATCCTGACCGATGCGCTGGCCGGCTTCATGAATGACGATCTCGAACGACAGATGCTCTCGAAAACTCCCATGAATCGGTTGGGATGCGTCGAGGACATCGCCGCATGTGCGCTTTACCTGGCTTCTCCTGCGGCCAGCTATGTCACCGGCGAGGTCTACGGCGTGACGGGCGGGCTCGCCCAGATCCAAGTCGAGATGCCACCCGAGAACCTCTGACTTGGCGGTTTGGCCGCCCAAACTTTTGTGGTTCTGAGATCGATTTCGACATCGTCTTTGCGCTCGCTCATCAATTCGAGGGCAGCAGCCAAAAATGGCTTCGCACGTCTGTTCGGGGGCAGCGCGCCGGGGGGGCTGGAAGTCGCGGCATTGGGAGGTTCTGGAGTCGGCATGGACTGAATGAAGAGTCATTCAGTTAAGACTTGTCTCCCCCTCTCGCAAAAGAGATGGGGTGGAGCCGCGCGGGGCTCATCGATTGATGCTTGCCTTGCGGACCAGGAAGGGTCTCTCGATCACGCGGTAGGTGATGGCTGAGAGAGAGAGGCAGAGGGCGAAGGCGATCGCAAACGCCACGGCGCGCATGCCGAGATCGATGTCGACGGGAATGCCGCGGGGAACGAGTTGGCTCAGTCCGAAGAAGAGGATCGGCTCGTGAATCAGATACAGGGAGTAGGAGAGTAGTCCCAAGGTCGTGAAGATGCGGTTGGTGATGAGGCGTTGGATCTTGAGTGGGGCGAGCAGGACGATGAGCAGGACGATCGCCCATAGAAGGCTCTCGGCGAGATGGGAGAGTGGGGCTGAAATTTCGGTTCGGATGAATCCGAGATAGGTCACCTGTCGAAGGATCATGCCGAGGCCGAATAACACGATGAGCAAGAGGATGTCGGAGCCGCCGTTTCGAAGCCAGCGGGATTCCATCGCCGAGGTCCGCAATCGCTCCCCATGGCGGACGACCAGCCATGAGGCGGCGATGCCTGCCAGAAATGCGGGGGCGCGTCCGAAGAGGGAGAGGCTCAGTCGGAAATGAACATCGTTCGAGAGCATGCCAGGCTGCGTGGCTACGGCGATGGAGGCGGCCGCCCAGGACAGCAGCGCGGCAAGGCCGAGCCATTGGCCCGTCCTTGAACGAAGACAGAGGCCTAATAAAGGCAGCGCGAGATAGAATTGGACTTCGGTGGCCAGGCTCCACCAGACCGCGCTGTATGGAATGAGGCTGGCGACGGATCCCGTAAAGGAATTTAAGAAGAACAGGGCTCCGAGCCCATCGACCAGTGCAGTTGGATTCTGCCAGGCGAGGGCGACGGCGACGCAGACGGCTACCGAATAGAGCGGCATGATTCGGAGAATCCGGCGTCGAAAGAAATTTGGGCGGCCGACGATGGGGCCGCCGCGGCCTTCCTCAAGAAAGGGTCGAGACAGCAGAAAGGCGCTCAGTACGAAAAAGAGGGTGACGCCGGTATGGCCGGCGGTGATGAAAGCCATGACCGGAGAGACGGTGGTTCCGATCCGGTCGTAGCCCGTGATCACGCCATCGGCATGAAAGAGAAAGACGAGTCCGATGGCCCAACCTCGGAGCGCCTCGAGTTCCGGAGAGAAGGAGGCAGAGTCGTGGACGCCAGCAGGTCTGGGAGTGGAATCCGGCATTCTAATATGCCGGACGCGATCGCGCGGTCGATTCCTCGTCGAGTGTCGTAATCTGGGCCTCGAGGATATTCTGGTAAGCGAACATCGAGGGCCAGACTCGCGCCAGCATGTGGTAGGCCGACTCGAGCCCGCGGATCAGTCGGCTTCGGCCCGTCGATTCAAATACGACTTCGAAGGGCAGCGACGTCACCCGCTCTTCGAGAATGGTGAATCCAGCCCTTTCGATTTCTCGACGAAATGTCGCACCGGTGTAGAGATGGACATGGGTCTCGTCGAGAACGCCTCGGGCACCGTATTCGAATCGGCCGACCAGCAGCGAGAGTCGATAGAACCACAAAGCTATATTAGGCGTTGAGATGATCAGTCGACCTTCCGGCTTGAGGTAGCGTCGTGCGCCCCGGAGAAGCTGTGTGCGATTTCGAAGATGTTCGATCACATCTGCGCAGACGACGTAGTCGAAGACGCGCTCATGCGGAAGTTCGAGGGGGAGCTCGAGGTCTCTCTGATAATATTCGGCCAATTCACTGGCGAGCTTCTCACCCGTCCCCGCGTCGACGCCGGTCACACGAACATCTTTCTCGAGCAGTGGTCTCGCCAGTAGTCCATTGGAGCAGCCGAGGTCAAGGACGGTACTTCCTCCAGTGATGGCCGAGATGATCTGGGCGTGAGAGCCCGTCCCGGAATGCTTCAGCGTGTAGTGAATATCGTGGTCGACGAGATAGCGGCCATCCCGCGTGATATGGAGCTGGTGTAGGCGGTATCCGATGGCCGTCCTCAGGGCCGTCATTGCGCCCACCACGGCATCGTCTTCTCGCCGAATTCCGCTATCGAGGCCTGCCAGAGGCGCTTCGTGAATCAGGATGCCGAGGGCGCGGAGTTGAAGAATGATTTCGGTATCGAAGAGTGGGCCGTCGGAGGCGAGCTGAAAAGGAATCCGTGCGAGGGCACTGCATGGATAGAGTCGGAAGCTCGTTCGGTAATCCGTGAGCTTCATTCCGAGGATGCGGTTGAGGAAGAATGCACTCAGTCGACCCGATTTGGGAAGCTGCCTTGCATCTCGGGTTGCACCTGGGGAAGGGCTCGAGTCGGCGGTCCCAGAAGAAGTGGGCGACGGGATGGCGAGGACGAATCTCGCTGGATTATCGAGGCCGAGCTGGACGAGTTCAGGCAGCCGTTCGGGCGGGTGACCAGCGTCTCCCCGCATGAGGATGATCTGGTCGAAGCTCTTGCGAAGCGCATATTCAAAAGCGGCTTTTCGCAGCGCACCGAAGCCCGGGTTGCGATCGCGTGGCGGCCGATGGAATTGTAGTTTGAAAGGGCCACTGTCTCGGAAATCCTGCAGGGCTTGCGAGCCGGTCAACGCATCGCCGGAGGCTCGCCCCACCATCACGACGACTTCCTCGAGACTGTCAGCGAGCTCATTTGGAATTCGCGTGAGCGTCTTCAGGATGGCATCCGCGTCGCTGTAATCGCAAAGGAAGAGTCCGAAGCGCGGTGATGCGCCCCCCAATTCGGTGCGGTGAGCCCGGATGGCGTCGAAAATTTCCGAATTGGGCTCTGCGTCCCGTACCAACGCGCTCTCCTCGGTTTCTGGTTTGTAGCCGTCAATGATTGAATGTCGACTGTGATCAGTTTTGGCCGCCGAGAATCCGAATTGATCGCCATGCGGCAAAGCGAACCGATTATAGGTGAAGCCTACGCTTCGCGGGCGACCTGTCGATGATCCTTGGACAAAACAAGCGCGATTCCGGTTCTCGCGAGTTCCGCATCCATGATGTTTGGCCGGTCCGGTGGCGACACGCATTGGGTGATGCGAGGATCTTTCCGTGAGCAAACCAATCACGTCCGGCATCCGCTTCATAACGGACGGCGTTCACCCCGCGCTGGCCGCGTTCGTGATCTTCGTCCTTGCCGCGGTGGCCTGGATCCCGCATCTGGGCCAATCGCTTCTGCTGGACGAGACACTCACGTTCTGGGTGATTCGAGATGGCCTTGCCGAGACCCTGGATCGAACGCTTCATTTCCAGCCCCAACCCGCCTACTACCTCTTTATGTGGTTCTTTTCACAGTTCGCGGGGACCAGCGAAATCGCGCTGCGTATTCCATCGCTCATCGCCACGCTGGCCGCCTGCTACGCGATTGCGAAGCTCGGCGCGCTTCTCGCGCAAGACCGTGAAACAGGACTGATCGCGGCCATCGTTTTTGCGACGACCTGGAATGTCTACCGCGAAGCGATCGACGCACGCTCCTATATGTTGGGTCTCGTCGTCCTTCTCGCCCTGGCACTCTGCTTGATTCGTTGGCTCGAAGAGGGGCACATGCGGAACGCCGGCTATTGCGGCGTACTTGCTGTACTGCTGCCGCATGTTCATCTCTTTTTCGTGCTTTGCTACCCGGCGCTATTTGCGTACGGGTGGTTTCGACGGGGAGAGGCGCGCTGGGAGGCGAAGCAATTCGGATTGATCAGCGCGATTCTAGTCGTTGGGGCGCTGCTTTATCTCCCGGTCGCGGAGATGTTGGCAGCGCAGGGCGGATCCTATTCCTTCGTGGCTTCCCCGCGATGGCGATCGCTTTTTGAAGTCTTCGTTTGGGTGGCCCCGGTCGCAGGACTCCTAGTCGGTACGGCGCTGGCCGGTGTATTCGGGCATCTTCCGTTCGCCGAGAGCGGGGCAGGGCGCGAAGACAACGACTCGATCGACAAAACGGACGAGACGCAAGCCCCGTTGTTCGTATCGGCGCTGCCAATGTCGAGCACCATCTTCCTTGCAACCTGGATGTTAGTTCCCCTCGTCCTTCTCTTTTCGGTGTCGTTTTTCACCGATCTGTCCGTCTTCTTGGGTCGCTACCTGATTCCCGCGATCCCCGCCGTTTCGATTCTCTATGCAATTGCCCTTCGGCGGATCGACAGCGGTCCAGCCCGTATCGTGGCGATCGGGGTGATGATCCTGGCCTCTCTCGTGATTCACGAGCGGCCACGCGATGATTTCCGCGCCGCGGCCGAGGCCGTGAACGAATTCATCGCGGACGCCGACTCTACGCCGGTCTTTCTGGCGAGTGGGCTAATCGAGGGCGAAGAGCCGAAATGGCTGGCGGATCCCGTTCTCGCCGACTATTTGAACGCGCCGACCGAGTACTACCCGATCAAAGGAAGACTCATCACCCTTCCGCGCAGGCTCAAGGGTCATCCGATGACCGCGGCGATCGTTCGGCCGATTCTGTCGAGCGCCGATCGTTTTGTGGTCGTTGAATGGTTCGGCAATGGCGCACGAGCGACGGGATGGTTCCTGTCGAGAGCGGAAAAAGCGGGCTATGTCGGTGATCCACGTAGCTTTGGTGGTGTCCGGGTCGTCTTCTTCAAGGCGAAGGCGAGCTGAGGACGTCCATCTCGTCGTCTTCTTTGGGGACCAGAATTCGGTAGCGCGCGGAACGGTGGATGGGCTTGTAGTTCTGATTGACCCAGAGGCTAACGAGTCGAGCGCTCTTGGACAGTCCTCGGGCCTTGTCGCGATCGAAGGGCTTACGCGGCCAGACGATGACGGCGGGTGGCGACTGACTGAGGTGCGCCACAAATTCAACCTGTTCTTTCTGCGTGCGAAAGGTTCCCGGCATCACCACGTCGAAGTAGCCGGGGCTGTGCCGGTCGGAAAGCACATAGATGAGCGGCGCATGGGCCATGACGAGGATCGTGTCTTCTGGCCCCGCATACTCCTGGATGAGGGGAATCAGGCCATCGATTTCATGACCAAGACTGCGCGAGCGGATCTCGATCTTTCCAGGGATGCTCTCGAGGGCAATGTCGCCCATACTCGATTTTGTGTCGAGATAGAGATCGGACCCGCTGGCGAAGATCCATCCGCCAAGAACCGTGGCGCAGAGAAGGATTCGGTTTAGAGCTGCGCGTCTTCCGAGTTGGCCGACGTCGAAGGATTTGAGTTTGGTCGAGAGACTCGCGCAGTAAGCGAAGAGGACGGCGACCGGTGGAATGGCTGAATCAAGATGAGGAAGGTCAGAGCGACCCATGCTTCGAGTGAAGTAGACGGCGCCAAAGACGACGAAAGTCAGCAGGAAGACTGACTCGAAAGGACGGCGCGTCTTCAGGGCTTTGCCCCAGCCGTAGAGCAGGCTCCCAAGAAAGCCGAGAAAGAGCATCGGATAGAGTCGGAAGCCCAGTGCCGCGAAGGCGTAACTGATGCGCCGGCGATCGAGGCTCTCGAGGACGATCGGGGGAATCGGATGACTTTGGAGCGCCGTCATTTCGACTGGACGGACTACCATCTCAATCCAGAAGCGTTCGAGTCCGACGCTTCCGGCGAACCAGATGAGAATCGGAATCCAAACCAGAATCAGGCCTGCCGAATACCAGAGTCCATCGCGCAGCCATCGCTGCCAGCTTCGCGATGCCGCCATGATACCGATGCCGACACCTACGCTGACCGCGAAGGCGGGCGTCAATCGAAAGAAGAGGGCGATCCCTGCGAAGAGGCCAGCGGGGAAGAGCCACCGCGCATCATCACGTGAAAGTCGGAGATGGAAAAAGAGCAGAACGATGGCGGCAAACACGAGGTAGCGATAGCCAAATAGTAATTGCTCAAAATGCGATCTCGGCGCGGCGACAGCAATCAGGAGTGCGGCAAGGAGCGCAAAATCTGCCGGCATGAATCGACGTGAGACGAATAGAAGTGCAAGGCAAGCCGCGACGCTGAAGGCCCCGTAGAGGATTCGGGTGAGGATGATACCGGGCGGATCGAGCGCATAGCCGATCGAGGCGGCGAGTAGATGTCCGGGCGGAAAGACCCAGAACACTTCGTCGTAGAGCAATTTTTCGGAATCTGGACCCGTGGCGTCCTGTAGTTCCATCGCGGCATGGAGCGGCCAGCCCTCGTCCATCGCACTCAGCCCATGTTGAATGAAGAGCGACTCGAATCCGATGCTCACGATGAGCAGGATCATCACGTGGAACGCGAGTTGCCGGCGGGCTGCCGAACTGGTCTTCTGACCGGATGGCGATTCGATCTCTCTTGCTCCTCGGGACGGCGGGTGGTGACAAGATTCGGGGTCGCCGGCCAGTGTATCGCTGAATCGGATCGATCGTCGCCGGGATTGAGCGAGACTTCTGTTCTATTGTTGAAAACTTCGAACGAGGGCGTTCGGCGGGGTGACGGAGCCATGGCGTGATGGGGCAGCGGCGTGCGGCGGATCGGTGCCGATGAATCTCGTCCTTCGCGTGGCGACACCTGCGCTTCTTTTCTTGACGGCGCTTGCGGTTCGCCTCCTGTCGTGGCATTCCGTCTACCAACCGGGCGGGATCTATCCGAACGGCAACGACGCCTACTATCACATTAGGCGGATTCGCTACACGCTCGAAAACTTCCCGGAAGTTCTCCGCTTTGATCCCCTGATGAATTTTCCGGACGGCGGCCAATCGATCTGGCCGCCCACGTTCGATTGGTTGACCGCGGCGATTCTTCTCGGACTACCCGGGCTCGATCTGTCGAATGGATTCGAGAGATTCGCCGTGTGGTTCCCTCCGATCCTCGGTGCGTTCACCATCGTCCTCGTGTACGCGCTAGCCATTCGGTTCTTCAGCCGGATGGTGGCAGTCGCCGCTGCTTTGGCCATGGCGATTCTGCCCGCGCATTCACTCTATTCCCGACTCGGAGCCCTCGATCATCACGTGATGGTGGCGATGGTCGTTACCGCGATGCTGGGATTCTCCATGGCTCTGGTACGAGATGGATGCACGGGGAGCGACGGGGCTCCAATCAAGGAATCGGGTCATCGAAGCAGGCTCGGGCAATGCGTGGGACTCGGCCTCTCGATCGGCTTTGCCGTGCTGGTCTGGCCGGGTTCTCTTCTTCAAATTGGCTTGCTTCAAATTGGATTGATCGTTCGTCTCTTGAGTGCCGAGACCGTCACGCAGGCGGTGGTCTGGGCGCATCGGTTTGCCCTTGCCCATTTGGTCGCCTTCGTCGTAGTCCTGCCGATGAGCGTCGGAAACCATTGGGAGCTTTGGGGGACCTTTAGTCCAGTCGTCCTTTCGAATTTCCAGCCCACCTATTTTCTGGCTGCGTCCCTTTGCTTCTCGGTGTTAGGTGGGATCTGGCGACTTGGGGTGGGCGAATGGTCTCGGATGACTCGCTTGGTGTCTGCGCTTCTTATTGGCGGTGTGTTGGTCGGTGGGATTTTCCTGGCGGTACCCGATCTATTGGTGGCGATCTCGGAAGCACTGTCCTGGTTCGCGAAGGACGAAGAGTTTCAGTCGGTGGTCAACGAATCGGTTCCGCTTTTCGGGGGCGACCGTGGTTCGGCTCGGGCAGAGAGCTTTCTGGGCCGCTTCGTCTATCTCGCTCCGCTAGCGATCGCCTACTACGCCTGGCAGTTTCGCCATCGCGCTGAAGTCTTGCTTTTGATTGGCTGGGGGGCGGCGCTCTTTATCGTGACCCTCATTCAATGGCGCTTCATGAATTCCTACTCGATCGTCCATTGCATCTTGATTGGGCTCGTCGCTGAATCACTCTATGGAGAACTCAAGCGGCGCCTGGTCGGCCCGGCACAGAGGACGCTTGCAGGGGTCGGAGCCGTTGCGGTTCTCGTGATCATCTTCTTGCCCTCGGTGCAGTCCTATGGTCTTCACTTCAAGAATTTCGGCCGCGCACTCCGCGGCGAGCCGACGATTGCGATGGGCGCTCAGCATCAAGCGAGGATGATCGCGGACGCCGCCCAATTCCTGAAAGAACATTCACCCGGTGCCGATGCACCCTTTTCAAAACCGGAGTACTCGGTTCTGGGGCCTTGGGGTGACGGCCATATCTTGAAGACGATCGCTGAGCGCGCCGTCGTTCAGGATAATTTTGGGGACGACGTTGCGCCCGAGAACTTCGCGCGGGCGGAAGACTATTTTTCGGCGAAGAATGAAACCCGGGCGCTCAAAATTCTCGCCCCGGCCAAGACCCGATACGTGCTCCTTCGATCGACGGGGGCCGGGCACGCGCAGCGCTACTCCTACGAGACTCTCTTTGGTCGACTTTACCGGCTTCGCGGAAATCGGCAGACACAACTGGAGCCCGGCGGCGAAGACTTCGTGATCGAGGACTCGCTCGTGAGACATCGACTCATCTATCAGTCTCCACCGCTTGACGAAAAGAACTCGAGGCCCTTCGTCATGATTTTTGAGATCGTGCCGGGCGCGGAGATCGTCGGTCGTGGAACGCCAAATTCAATCATCACCGCGAGCCTCGATATTTCCCCGAAAGAAGGCGGTCGATTTTCGTATTCCGCTTCGGCCGTAACGAATGAGGCCGGGATCTATGAGATTCGGCTGCCCTATTCGAATCAAGCGTTGAGTCCAAACGTTCGAGTCGGTTCCCACTATACGATGCGCGCCGGCCGACATCAGGGATTCCTGGTCATCCCCGAATCCGCGATCCTCTCCGGCAGTCGCCTCGAAGGTCCGACGCTCGACAATTAGCGATTCAATTTTACGGTCGCGTTTCGCTCAGGCCACGGTACGCTTTCCGTATGGCAGCCAAGAAAAAGTCCGTGTCGTCGAAGAAGAAGGCCACTCCGAAGAAGGCGGCGAGCAAGAAAAAAGCCGCCGCAAAGAAGAAGGCCGCGCCCAAGAAGGCATCCGCCCCCCCAAAGGCGGTGCCCAAGAAAGCGGCTGCGTCAAAGAAGGCCGGGTCAGCCAAGAAGAGCGCCGCTGCGAAGCCCCCGGCACCAGCCAAGCGTCCCGAAGGATCGGTCTCATCCCTGGACGTCAGCCTCGGACATGTTTTCAGCTTTAAGCCCCGCCTGAACACGAGTTTCAAGCGAGACGATTTCCAACAGGCCAAGCGCGCGCTCGAGAATGAGGTCTACGAAGACTTGCGCTCGGCCGTTCGAGCGGTCGCCGAAGAGGCACTCTCACTCACGCGCGGGGCGGCAAGCAAGCCGCGATTTTCGAAGCGGCGTTAGTCGAGTAACGTCGAGAGCCGGAAGGCCCTTAACACACGAGTTCGAGCTCGACTCTTCGATTGCGGTGCAGCACGTTCGCATCATCGCCCCGTTCGATCGGCCTCGATTCGCCCATGCCAATGCGCGCGATGTGGTCGGGATCGATTTAATACTTTTCGATCAGGCAACGGCGCGCCGACTCCGCTCGCGACTTAGACAAGTCGAGATTTGGGCTTCGCGCGTGCGGTCGAAGCGGACGACGCGCTTCGGGGGACGGCACCGATCAAGCGCAGCATTTCATGCCAATCCTGAAGCGGAGTGGCCAGCGGTTTTTTCTCAGAAGAGGCAGTCATGGGTCGCCGCGGGTAGTCCGGCTCTGATGCAACCGACGGCGTAAATGCCGGCCAAACCGATCACCACCGTGGGCGCGTTCCGGCAAGATGTGAATGGTCAGGACCTCCCGGGTGATGAGTCCACCCCGTCCCACTCCACTGATTCGCCAAATCGCGTCTGAAGCATTTCCCGCGGACGCTTCGGGCGAATCGATCACGATCACGGCTTTGTCATGGCCGACAGGAACGATCGTTGCACCCAACATTCGGGGAGACGGGCCGCTCACGCCCTCGAGTTCGAGGTGGAGCAATCTGCCTTCGGGATCCGTGGCGACCACGGGGATGAAGCGCCGAGTGCCCGCTCGCACGACGATCCGCGTCGGCGCCTGAATTCGGGGAAGTTCGAGTGCATGGATCTGACTAGGCCCGAGTCGAGCATCCTGCCACACGACGCGTTGGCCATCGACCCTGGGCTCAGCTGCCGGCGCGGGAACGCCGACCAATCGCTGCCGCAGGCAATCGCCAGACAGCGGGTCGTGCTCGCAATAGGCGATCGAGGACTCTTCACCGACGATCGTCTCCCGCCAAACGATCAGGCGACCTGACACGTCCAGCTGGTCGGCTCTGCCGAGCGTCTCGATTAAACGTCGATTTCGACATACGGCAGTTTCAAGATCGAGATCGCAATGAACTAACAATGAACCGGTATGCTGAAAGAACTCAAAAGCAAGAAGCGATCCGTCGATCGAGGCGTTCTGGACTCCGAGCGAACCGCCATTCGCGAACGTGACAAGCCGAGGCGTACACAACGCTCCATTCTTCAGTGAGACGGGGTGGCACATTTCGAGACGGAACTGCGACGCCGTCGAACTTGACAGCATGGTCCGACCATCGAAGTCCAAAATGAGACGAGTGGTCGGACCGACAGGCGGAGTGACGATTTCTCGCGATCGGCAACTCGACGAGCCGCGCCAGAAACATCCGAGTATCTTCACGAGCCTATCCGCCCTTGGTGACCGAATGACTTGCTTTTGGGCGAATCGAATGGGACTCAAGCGGCCGCCTTCCCCAGGCAGAACCAGTAGACGTGGCTTACATCCCTGATGACCGCGACGGAAGATCCGGCAGCCCGTGACATCATCATCGAGGCTGCCGACGTCCCGCTCCAGCCAGACGACACGACGATCAGAAACGATCGGGCTGCGCTGCGTCCGCGATGTCGGAGACAGCGTGACCGCTGGAAGCGCCTCCCCTTTTTTTGTGAATCCGCCAGCGCGAATCTCCCCGCGATTCAAAGAACGATCAATCACACTTCGCCATACGACGTTTCGCCCGCTGATGGAGGGCTGGGCTTCATCGCCACTGCCCGAGGACAAACGCAATGGTCGATTGCGCTCCACGCCAACGATTGAGTATTCGTCGACCGTCCGACCTTCTCGCAGCGTCGCCCGCAGTCGCAGGACATAAGGACCATCACTCAACGATTCGGTCGGCCAGTTCAATGCTTCATTGCGATCGAGAATCGTTCCGCGGCCGATCTCGACAAAATCGCTCGTACTGAGTCCACGCGAAAAGGCGACGGTGTAGCTCGCGAGGTCGCCACCGCTGGCGTTCGCTCGAATAGAAATCCCGCCGCCGTCTATCGGTCTGAGAATCTCGCCGGGACCGGGCGTCAAAATCTCCAGATCGAGATCCGGCAGCTCAGTCACGAGAAGCGCCGGAAGATCGAGGACTCCTGCACCATGAACGGGGTCATGACCGAGCGGGGGCAGATCTTCGGCGCTGATCCTCAGTAGTCGACGAACGTCGCGTACGCTGAGTCCAGGTCGAGATGCGCGCAGAAGGGCGATCGCTCCCGCCACATACGGCGAAGACATGGACGTTCCCGCTAGGCGCCAATATCGGCCTGAAAGTATGAACGTTTCCTCTAGCTCACCTAACGACGAAGCCGCCAGCGAGAGGATGTTGCGATGCGCGACAGCGACGCCCGGTGTCGGCGCGGGTCCCCCGCCCGGCGCGATCAAATCGAGCAGCCATCCACGACTGCTGAAGAACGAGAGCGCATCGTCGGCCCCGATCGAGCCGACGGTGATCGCGGCCGTCCAGTTTTCGGGCGCGTTTCGAACGACATCGAAGGCCTGATTTCCCGCTGATGTCACGAAGACGACCCCGGCCTCTTCGGCGACAGCGAGGACTTCGCGCGCCAAAGGATTCGTTGGACAGGCCGGTGCGCAGGACCAACTTGCGTTGATGACGTCGGCCCCATTTTCAACGGCGTAGAGAACCGCACGCCAGAGAACCGAATCTCGCCCAGACCCGTCCGGCCCGAAACCCTTCAGTGGCATCACTTTTGCGTCGGGGGCGACGCCGGAAATTCCGATGCCATTATTCGCGGTCGCTGCGACGATTCCGGAGACATGGGTGCCGTGACCGTTCTCATCAAATGGATCGGCATCGCCAAGGTTGATCGACTGATCCGGAAGCAACTCTCCGAATCCAAAGAAGTCATATCCCCGAATGTCATCGACAAAGCCATTGCCATCGTCATCGAGTCCATTGTGATCACTCGCGTCGACACGCCCATTGCCATTGAGATCTTCACCCGAGTTGACCCATACGTTTTCAGCAATGTCCGGATGGTCATAGTCGAGCCCCGTATCGACCACGGCAACGACTTGCCCCGCGCCACGCGTAATCTCCCATGCCTCGCGTGCACCGATGCGATCCAGGCCCCAAAGATCGAGGTAGGGCTGTGACCAACTTCCCGAGCTGGCAAGAAAGGGATCATTCGGATCGAAGTCGAGTTGGTTGTCGTTGTCGTACTGGACGAAGTCGACATGCGGATCTTCGGAAAGTGATGCCATGGCGGCCTCGAGGTCGGCGTCGTCCTCGAGTTCGATCTGATAGACGTGCGCGAGTTTGAGTGCACGCGAGTGCATCCGTCTCATGATTGGATCTGAGCTTTTCATGTTAGGGGCGCCTGCTTGCCGCGCCGCGACGCCGTGACCAAGGCGACGTTCGATACGCAGCGCCTGATTCGCGAGGGTCTCACCGTTGGACTGGCGGAAGAGAGCTCGGACCTTCCGCACAGGCTGACGTTCATGCCAGCGATCGAGCGAGGGCGAGTGGTCTGCGGTGGCGTCTTGAAACAGCTGCCCCCGACGCCAGAGCAGCTCGGCGCAGTCTTCAACAGCATACGCGCCGTTGGCCTTGTATCGCACGATCAAGGATTCGGCCGAGACATCAGATGCCGCGTACAATAAACAAACGAAAACGATGATCACGATTCTCATGGGCACATTCCAAGCCATCACCAGAGATCAATCATTCCCAAACAGATTTTTGGCGGATCGAAATTTAAATCTACACGTATAATACCACTGCTACGTCCGATTCCGACAAGTCGGTTGTGAATGACGCATAGGGGAATCGGCGTGCTCAAGTTTGCGTTCGGACCTCTCGCGACGAAGACTCTGCGAGGATGAGACTCAAATGGTTCCAGCGCGGGCATCCGCATTCTCATCAAATGATTCTTCTCGCTCTCGCTCTCGCCGCGACGACAGCGGGGTGTGGGCCACAAGGACCTTTGGGCGTTGTTCCCGGCGGACCACTCGCTTACGGGTTTGGATATGTTGCTGGCCCCCTCGACGAACTGGAAGGACCCGAGCAGCTGATTCCCGAGAATGCATTGCTGCCCAAGCTGTGGGTCGACACGGAGGATATTCAGGTCCGACGAATCGATCGAGCGAGCGGGGTCTTCACCCTCTTCGGCCCAATCGTTTCCTTCGAGAAGTTGATGATTCCCGCCTAGTTCGAAATTCACGAACCGCACGAGGAGTCGATCCGCTTCGGCGTTGATCGGGCGGTTCAAGTCAGCGCGCCGCCCCAGGCCTTCAGCCAGAAATGGCTCTTCGCGCCGCCCTCGGAACCGCCCGTTGATGCGAACACGACGCCCGACGCGCTGGGAATCGCGGACTCCCTGCAAGCGCCCGTGATTTTGAGGAGTGATCGAGTGATGATCCCAGGGACACCTGCGTCCGCTATCTCGAAGTGGGTGGAACGCGTCTCGGGTTTCGCCTCGATGACATAGCCATAGCTTTGCCCGACTTCCGCTTACACTGAATTCCTGCAAGATTCCGATAAACCACTAATGGCGACGGGCGGAAACGCCGATCCGATAGGTAAGTCGTGTGCAAGGGAGCGTGCAGGAAATGCCGCCCCAACTGCCCGATCCGGAAGAAGCACAGCCGTTAAATGGGCGGTGAGCAAGGCTGGGTCGAAGAAGTGCGGAGTTTGATAGTGGCGAACCAGCATCGATTGAGCGTTCTGATTGTAGAACAGGATGAAGAAGCTCAGCTCCAGCTGAAGGGAATCATGGCGGGGCAGGATTACGGAGTGACCTGTATCTCCGAGCCGCTGCGCGCTCCTGAAGAGGTTCGCCAGAACCGCTACCAACTGATCTTTCTTGATGTCTCGCCGGAGTCGGCTGGCGCGGAAGCGCTTGCCGCGATCCGCGACGTCGACACCGACATTTGTGTGATCGCGACGACCGGTGTCGCTTCCGTCGAAGCCGCCGTCGCCACGATGAAGCACCAAGCTTTTCACTATCTTCAGAAGCCGCTCTGCGAAGAGGAAGTCCTCGCCGTCGTCGAGGAAGCGATCCGTGATCGCGGCCTACTCGTCGACCTCGAGACTCACCTCAACAGCGAAGTCGGTCGCCGCATCCGCACGCAGCGCCACGAGTCCGAGCTTACGCTCAAACAGCTTGCGAACCGCACGGGCCTCTCGGTGAGCCTGATCTCGCAGATCGAACTCGGCAAGAGCGCCGCAAGCATGTCGACGATACACAAGCTCGCTGCCGCGCTGGGCGTAAAGATCACGTACTTCTTCGAGACGCTCTAGGCGCGCTGCTGGGGGGCGCTGAGCACCGCGCCTTCGCGCGCTTCTCGCTGCGGCGTCCTCAGCGTGGATGAAGTACGTCTGCGGCGCCTTGCTGCGAGGCGTACGAACGCGCAGCACTCATCAACCCCCTCCCGCGACGTGCGATGGCGGGTTCGGTAGAACGTTCTTGACTGGATTAGTGTAACGCCTCTGGGACCTTGGTTCTGGGGGTGCTGCTCGTTTTGGGGGTTGGGTCCCGCCGCCCGAGCGCCCGCCACGGGCCTCAGATTGGTCGGCTTCGAGATGCCGGTGTGGCTGCAGTTGCGATTTGGTCGACGAGTGATGTCAAATGCGAGATGCTCGCGGGCCCGAACACCAGGGAGCCATAGGATGAGATTCAAGACCGCCCTGCTATTCACATTGCTCGCTACCGAAAGCGCAAGCCTGGCGACGGACCGCGATTCAACTCGTGTGACCTACTCAACGTACGCGGGTTCAGAGATGCCACGTCAGGTCTACTGGGGTGACACGCATCTCCATTCGCTTCTTTCGGTCGATGCCAACACGAACGGGAACACTCAGTTAAGTGGAGACGATGCATTTCGGTTCGCGCGAGGTGAGGAAATTACAGCCCATAACGCGATGCGCGTTCGGTTGCGTCGCCCACTCGACTTCCTCGTGGTCTCGGATCACGCCGAATATCTCGGAGTCATCGACGGAATCGCACGCGGGGATGCGCTCCTACTCGACAACGAGGGCGCTAGGCGATGGGGTCGGATGTTGGCGACCGGTGACATGACGCCCATGCGTGAGTTCGCCGCCTCAGCGATCTCGGGCGAAGCCGTCTTCGAACATCCGGAGTTTCTCCGCAGCGTCTGGCGTCAGGTCGTCGAAACGGCCGATCGAAATAATCGAGCAGGCGTTTTCACCGCTTTCATCGGATATGAATGGACCTCGATGCCCGGCGGAAAAAATCTTCATCGCGTCGTTCTCTTCAAAGACGGCGCCGAACAGACGTCCCAGATTCTGCCCTTCAGTGCCCTCGACAGCGCCGACCCCGAGGACTTGTGGCGCTTCCTTGCAGACTACGAGTCGAAGACCGGAGGCAACGTTTTCGCAATACCGCATAACTCGAATGTGAGCGGCGGGCTGATGTTTCGCGACAAGCGGCCCGATGGCGGGACCCTGTCCCGCGAATACGCCGAGCTACGATCGACTTGGGAGCCGATCGTCGAAGTAACCCAGGTGAAGGGGGACAGCGAAACCCACCCTTTCCTTTCACCCGACGACGCGTTCGCCGACTATGAGACTTGGGATGCCTCGTCTCTTGGTATGCGTGATGAACATCGCGACGAATGGTTTCCGTACGAGTACGCTCGCTCTGCGCTCAAGCTTGGTCTCGCAATCGAGGCCGAGACCGGCGCGAACCCCTACCGCTTCGGAATGATCGGCAGCACCGACAACCACACCTCGCTCGCAACCGCCGACGAGAAAGATTGGTGGGGGAAATTCTCAGCCGGAGAACCGGCGCCCGATCGCTGGTCTCGACGCATGGTGCCTGTGGACTTGCCGTTCATGTACCTCAATTGGCAAATGGCGGCTTCTGGCTACGCGGCCGTGTGGGCGACAGAAAATACCCGAGCGGCGCTCTTCGAAGCGATGGAACGACGGGAGACGTACGCGACGACAGGACCGCGTATGCGCGTGCGTTTCTTTGGCGGATGGGCGTTCGAAGCCGCGGACGCGGACCTGCCCGATTTGGCGGAGGTCGGTTATAAAAAAGGGGTTCCGATGGGCGGGATCCTGCCTCCGCGGACAGCGAATCGCCCCCCGAGTTTTCTCGTCGCCGCGCTCAAGGATCCGGAGGGCGCGAACCTCGACCGAGTCCAGATTGTAAAGGGCTGGCGGATGCCTAACGGAGAACTCGAAGAGAAGGTCTTCGATGTCGCTGCCTCCGCGGGACGTAGGAATTGGTGGAGCGAGAACTTGGCTTCTGTGGGATCAACCGTCGATATTGCGGAAGCCACCTATACAAACGACATCGGGGCCGCACAATTACTGACTGTTTGGACGGATCCGAATTTTGATCCCGAACAGTCTGCCTTCTACTATCTTCGGGTGATCGAGATTCCGACGCCACGCTGGACGACCTACGACGCGAAGTTCTTCGGAATCGAGATGCCCCCGGAAGTTCCACGGACGACGCAAGAGCGCGCGTACACCTCCCCGATCTGGTATTCGCCGTAGTCGACTGCTTCCGTTCAGCGATCGGTCATGGTCTCGATCCCGTTCATAAAGAGTGCGTCGAGATCGGAATCGTCCGTTTCCAGCAGCCGATCGACCCCGCAACGGGCGGATGTGCCCGCATTCGAAGCGTGATCGACATATGACTACTTACCGGTGGTGCTGAAAACGCAGCTTAAACTTCCTGCACGCATTCAAACCTGCAGTCTGACGTCCGCAGTCCCAAACAGTGCCGGCTGGGCCGCGCGACTCGCGAGTGCCCGCACTGGTGCGAAGCGCATCAGACGAGGAACTTGGCGCGCCAACTCCGCCCACCAGGTATCGCGCAACATTATCTTTGGCGGAGTGGCCTGCAGAGATTGGATCCGACTGACCTCGGGCATGCGCTCTTCTTCGATGCGAAGAGCCGCCGCATCGATCGCTTCGAGGGAGCCGCCGCTCTGCAGTACCGGCACCAGATGATTCGCCGCAACGACCGCGTCCCGCAGTGCGATGTTGACCCCCTGCCCGCCCACCGGTGACATCGTATGGGCGGCGTCGCCGATCACCATCGCCCCGGGAATAGACCACCGACGCACACAATCCGCGGCCGTACTGAGCAGGAAGGGATGAACGAGTCTGTCTTTATGTTTGAGCAAATGATCCGAGAGCTCCAGCGGAACGTGGTTCGCCATGTCGCTCACCCATTCATCGGTGCCGCGCTCGCGCAATTCACCAAAGCTGCCCTTGGGAATGATCCAGGCGATCTGCATCAGTCCGTCGTACGCCATGTAGGCAAAGAACAGGTGACCCTTGCCAATGCAAGCGCAAACACTGGGCTTGCCCTGCCAGATGTCGGGTGCGGGAAGTTTGGACCACAGGACATCCATTGGAAGATCCTGGCTCTTCACTTCGAGTGGGGCCTTGCGACGAACAATGGATGAGCGGCCATCGCAACCGATGACCAGATCCGCGTCGATTTGCCTCTCGCCCTCACTGGTGCGAACCCGCAGCCCCACCACGCGACCGTTGCCGTGGAGTAGCTCCTTGACCGACGCTCCACGCTCGAATTTCATGTCCGACCGCAGTCTGGTCCCCGCGACGATCGCCTCGAGCAACGCCGGCTGAGAATAGATGCGCGGCTGCAGATCTGTGTCCCCAGCCAGTTCACCTTCGAGCCGAAACACGCGTTTGCGATTTGCATAGAACTCGAACGATTGCGGAGTGATCTGGGGAACCGTCTCCAGCACCTCGTCCATCCCGAGGTTCTTGAGGACCGCAATGCCGCCGGGCATGAGAGCCTCGCCGCGAAACTCGCGCGCGAACTCGGCCTGACGCTCAAGCAGGGTCACGCGAACACCCCGCGTCGCGAGAAGATTCGCGAGCACCGCTCCGGCCGGGCCGGCGCCTACGATGACGGCATGACGTGAGTCTGCTGAGCTCAAGGTCCGCTCATGCTACACCACCAGACCGCTTAGTCAGCGGCAGCCTATTACGCCGCCGTCTCGACGAGCTTTTTCGACTATCCCGGGGCCTCGAAGACTCCGATGACCTGCGACTTCCCGACCGCTGCGGCCAATTCTGCACATTGTGACCCGGCGTTGGGCCAAGTGGCGCCAGTCTCCGAGGTGTCCACGAGTACGGGTCAATTCCACTTCACGTATTCACCGAGAAATCGAATTGGCGCCCCGCGCCAAGCACTTTCTCCCTTTGCGCGAATGGTGCTCCGTTGCCCAGGCAACGGGTGGGTATGCCCCATTCGAAGCGTGATTGACATATGACTACTTGCCGGTGGTGCTGAAAACGCAGCTTAAACTTCCTACACGCCGAGCCAAGGAACGACTCCCGAGATGTCTCGGAAATCCATGTCCCCCACGGTCCGCAAACCGTGCACGATCTGCTGGATCAGCGTGGTTCCGCATTTCGGATAGGTCGCCAAGAAGATGTCGCTCGGCCTTTCTTTTCCAGCTAGGTCACTCTGCGGGGTGGAACAAGATATCGTCGGCAAGTCGTGCCGAATCAGGCTGGTTCGGCAAAGGTTCTGTCAGAAATCCCGGGCGATCGAAGACGCTTCGGTCGCCGTTCGGCGCGAACGTCGACGAAAAGGACCGGAACACGAGTCCGTCAACGATGCCCTGGGCGAGGTGCGGCGAATAGCTGTTGTTGAAGAGGATGTCCCCGGGAAGGCTCTCGTGTCGCTCGCCATCGACGCCGTAGATCACCGGCCCACTCAGGACATAATAGAACTCCGGAATCACATGGCTATGTTCGACATAGGTCGAGCGCGCGCCCCACGCGGATTGTGAAAAATTGAAATCCCACCGGCCGTCCGGCCGAGTCGCACGGAAGATCGCCTTGTGGCGTGCGATCTTGATCATGCGGTCCACGACGGCCCCAAGCGAACCCACGTCATCGGAGAAGAAGAAGCCGCCACTGCGCAGGGTTTCTTCAGAAAGCCACGGAATCTCATCGGCGTGTCCGAAAACAGGAACCTTCGGATAGAGTTTGCCAGATTCACCTAACGCTTCGAGGGCATCGGCGCGAGCGGATGCTTCTCGCGCGTAAATCGAGTTCGCGGCGGCCGCCACGGCGGGTCTCGTCGAATCGATTTCTTGTGACTCGGTATCCGGCTCACCCCAAAAATCGTAGTCGTCGCCAAAATTCGCCTGCGCCGGCTGTAAGTGTTGATTCGCGCCCGTTAGGTAGTAGCCGGAATCGATATAGGCCTGGTCGCCACCCGGTGCCCATCTGATCCAGAGCAGCCGAAGCGGGGCGTCCTCGTAGGCGATGATGCGACGCTCGGCATAGGGCTCGAGCTTCGCAGTTGCGCCTCGTGTGACTCGGAAGGCTTCACCATCGACGCTGATCTCGCCTCTGCCGCCGATCACGATATACGCACCCGGCGCACCATCAGCATGCGCTGGCAGCAAGCCACCCGCGCCTAAGATCAGTTGCCTGATTTCGAGATCGGGATGATCGAAGGCCAAGCGGATTCGGAGCGAAGCGAAAAGGTCGTCGACTTCAGCCGGCGCCTCTTCACGGATTGCCACCCAGTCGAAGGGAAGGAGCGCTTCGATGTCACCCCACGCCATCTCAGAACTGCGGTGCCGCGCGCCGTACCACTCGATCGGATCGGGTGAGTTCGGGTCGACCTGATCACGCGCCCGTCGCTCTCTGAACTCTGCGTATTTATAGCGGTAGGGATCCGTCGGATCATCGACCCGTGAGTAGATCGTCGGGTCCACGGTCTCCGGAGACGTGTCTGACGAAGGAGGTGGCCCACCGAGCCCCATACAGCCCAATGACGAGAACAGCGCGATCAGCGAGGCGGATATCGCAAGCCGACTTAGCCTCCCGTCTGCAAATCGTGAGTCGAATCGTCCGTCCCGAACTGAAAACATGTGTTCCTCCAAAGAGATGCGCGTGCGCATAGTGACTAAGATCCACACCATTCAGCAACGTGGATCGCGGCTTTTCTCGTCCATCATGCGCGTCCGACAGAAATCGGAGCCCAGCGACTTCGCCAGGGATTTGCCGCTTCCAGCTCATAAGCGAGCTCGAGCAAGACGCGATCCTGCCCGGGAATCGCAGAGGAATGACTGCCGATCGGTTGCCCCCTCGCGGTCCGGAAGAGGGGAACGCTCATCGCTGGCACCCCCGTCGTATTCGCAAGCACTGTGTAATTCAAGTTTGGTCTCCACAACAGATCAGTGCGAGACTTCGCTTCGAGAACCCCGACGACCCCGAGCTACGCGTGTCGCATGAAACAATCTATCAGTCTCTCTTCGTTCAATCCCGCGGAGCTCTGCGAAAAGAGCTTTCCGCGTGCCTTCGTTCAAAGCGCACGCGTCGGCGCCCTCATGGCCGAAAAGATCCGGGCGGATACATCAGAGACATGGTTCTCATCTCCGATCGTCCGGCTGAGATAGAAGACCGCGCGGTTCCTGGACATTGGGAAGGCGATCTCATTCTCGGAGCCCGAGGACAATCAGCAATCGCGACTCTTGTCGAGCGTCAGACTCGATACGTGATGTTGGTCGCCGTTGGCCGAGACAAAACCAGCAGCCATGTCTGTTCGTTGATCGCCAAGAAGATCAAGGCGCTGCCAAAGCATCTCTCCGTATCCCTAACGTGGGATCGAGGCAAGGAACTCGCGAACCACGTCCAGTTCAGCGTTGCCACTGGAGTCCAAGTCTACTTCTGCGACCCGCGTAGTCCATGGCAGCGAGGCAGCAATGAAAATACGAACGGCCTACTGCGGCAGTACTTTCCAAAAGGGACCGACCTCGCGGTCCACAGCCAGCAACATCTCGACCGAGTGGCTCACATGCTCAATGATCGACCTCGACAAACGCTCGAATGGATGAAACCATCAGAGAAACTTGCTGAACTGTTGCGATGACCGAATGAGAGCGCCGGGTGAAGTCCACGGGCGTAGCCGAATATCTCGGTCGCTAAAGGATTCCATTCGACAACCGCACCGGCTGTATCGATAACGACAAGTGCATCGAGCGTTGCGCTCAGAATCGCCTGAGCAGGGTGCCTCTGCAGGTCTGTCGATCGTTCAAACCAACAGGTCGCAGGAAGTTCGCTCGGGTCGTCCATCTCTACCATCCTTGCCGGTCCGGCGTGTCCCTCCCGCTCTGATCAACTGGTCTGCTCCAGAGCGCTCATCTGGCGGACTTGTTCCTGCGAAGCGGGTCGAGAACGATCGGTGCGCTGAGGGCCCGGAGGTTCGCGCAGCTCGCCTCCGGCTATCGGCTGCAGCTACCGGCATCCGAATCGTACGGGGGAAAGCTTTAAATCGTCCACAATCGGGGGTATTATGCCTCGGTCTGAATCTTGTTGTCCTATCTATACCTACGGTCGTTGGGAAAGTGAGCCTCCTTTCTCCTACTCCCCGCGTCCGTGCCCGCCGATGTGGATTAGATATTCATGAGCCTTCACTCACCCACCGAACGTTCCACCTCGTTTGGGCTGAGGGATGCTGTTGATCACTCTGCGGTGCGCCACGCCGCAGATTAGGGGTTTTCTTGACCGTCGATCACTTGAAGCGCCGGCGCGGAGCCCGTCGCCGTACTTCACTCACCCATGCGATCGGCGCGTCCTCAGTCATGCGTGCGCTAGCGATAGCGTCCAGCTTGTTGGCTGCGACTTCACCCGCTGGCACCGAGGAGATTTCCAACTCGATTTCCGACTACGAGGAAATCGTCGTCACGGCAGCGCGTCGAGAACGCCTAAAGTCCGACGTCCCCGTCAGTGTGACCGTCATCAGCGGAGCCGATCTCGAGGAAACCGCGGCCCAAAGTCTGGACGATGCCCTGCGGATCGTTGCGGGGATTGGACTTCCCGCGCAAAGCAGCATCGTCAGTCATCCGACATCCCAATCGATCTCGTTGCGGGGCCTCGGAGCGACACGCGCGCTCGTTCTATTGGACGGGATTCCATTGAACGATGGCTTTGGGGGGTGGGTCAACTGGAGCAAAATTCCGCTTCGCAACATCGATCGAGTCGAGATCGTGCGCGGGGGTGGATCGAGTCTCTATGGAACCTACGCGATGGGCGGTGTCATCAACATCGTGACGCGTCCCGCCGAAGGCCGGTCCGCTCAGCTTGATGGAAGCTACGGCAGCCAAAATACCACTCGTATCGATGCGTATGGAAGCGAACAGTTCGGTGATACCACTGTGGCGCTTCAATATGACTATTTCAATACCAGTGGATACAAGGTCGTTCCCCGCTCGGAGCGAGGGCCGGTCGACCAGAAGGCCGATTCCGAACACCACAATTGGACGTTAAGCGCCAATCACGCATTCTCCGAGAATGTCGACCTCTCGTTCACCGGCACTCTCTTTCGCGAAAAAAGAAACGTCGGTACGCGACTCTCGGACAATCAACGAGATGTGGTGGACTACTCCACTCGCCTTAGAGCCGAAATGGAGAACGGGGACGAAATCCAGCTTGCCCTCTTCGGTGAGGTCCAGGATTTTGACAACTCCAACACGCGAGTCGCTCGGGATCGCGACAGCGAAACATTGGCACTCACTCAGAAGGTGCCCTCGAGTCAAATCGGTGCGAGCGCACAATGGTCACGGGGCTTTGATATGGCTGAGGCCCACCTGCTCGCGGGGGTAGACTTCAGGTATATCACGGGGAAGAACGAACAAACGATCGTCAACATCAATGGGGTAGACCCAGGTGATCTCGATACTGAAGGAAAACAGCAGGCGATCGGCGCATTCATGGAGCTTGAGCTCCATCCTCTGCCCGAACTTGAGGTCCTCACAAGTATCCGACTTGACTACTGGAGGAACTTTGCTGGTCTAAGAAAAGACCAGGTCGGCGATCGAATTCATTTCTCTGACAAAAACGAATTCGAAGTGAGCCCTCGGCTTTCTTTGCGGTACGAGGTGAGCGAGATCATCGCGCTGCGGGGGGCCGTATACAGGGCTTTTCGGGCCCCCAGTTTAAATGAGCTCTATCGAGGCTTCTACGCCGGCAACACTCCGTTCAATCCGAATGCAGAGCTAGGGCCGGAGATTCTCAAGGTTGGTGGCGAACTCGGAATGGATGTGACTCACGGCCCTATGAGCCTTAGGGCAACCGGGTTCTGGAATGAGCTCAAGGACACGATTGCATTCGTGCAACAGGCCCCATTTCCCAATGCTCTATTCCAGCGCGAGAACGTGGCAAAAACACGCAGCCGAGGATTCGAGATCGAAGCCGAGCTGGAACTATTCAAGGTTCTCTCGCTGATGCCATCCTACACGTATCTCGATGCAACAATCGAAAAGTACAATCCCGATCCAAGCCGTGAGGGCAACAAACTGCCAAACGTGCCTTCCCATATGGTCGGCTTCACCGTTAGATACGATGACCCACGAATACTCACGCTCTCGGTGCGGGGTCGCTACTTGAGTCGCCGTTATGCGAATGATCGAAATACACAACCGCTCGAGTCCCATTTCGTCATGGACATCACTGCGTCACGTGCATTTCTTGATCACTGGCAGGTTTACGTGCAGGCCTCCAATATCTTCGACAAGACGTACAGGGCTGGCCAGACGGGGCAAGTCGGTTCACTCGGCGCGCCGGCCCAGGTCTGGGGAGGTGTGCGATTTGACTGGTAGGACTAAAGCTGAGGCCGGTTCGGGACAAGATCACAAGCGAGTGTGTCCTTTAGAGGTCCGAAGCCAATGGCTCGCTACCGTGGGCTGCCTGCTTATGGTCTTCAGCTTGTCCTGTCAGGACCGAACCACAACCCAAGACATCGGAATCGTATTCGAACAGACACCTCGGGTACTCGCCAGCGGACCACATCGTGACCCGCAACTCGCCGTCCGCGCCTCGGGCGCGATAGTGCTCGCCCTAGTTACATCCGAAGAACGAGGAGTCGCCGATTTAGATCTGTATCTTTCGCACTCCGGCGGCGACGTATTCGAGAAACGTCTGCGCATCAATCGTGAACCCGGCAGCGTGATGAGTCATTCGGAGGGCTCGCCGGTCTTTCTCATGGGACCCCGCTCGCGGTTTCACGCCTTTTGGCTGAGCGATGTCGGGCGTGGGGTTCGCGCGCTCCGCACTTCGTTCTCGAAGGATTTCCTGAATAGCTTCGAAACGCCTATCAGCGTGACGACCGGCGAGCGTGGCACGCCGGCATTCTTCAACGCGGAGGTCTCGGAAAACGGCGAGATCCTCGCCGCATGGTTAGGCCAGCACCCCGAAGGCGATTCGATACCGGGGACTGCCCATCTGCTTGTGAGTCGGTCGCAGGATGGCGGTTCGGAATTCTCGTCGCCGGTCGCCGTCGCTTCCAACGTTTGCCCCTGCTGTCGGCCAGCGATCGTCGCCGGAAACGATGGGGATTGGATCGTTGCCTGGCGCGACGCCGACGCGGAAAACGTCCGCCGCATCCGAGTGGCTTCGTCCAAAGATGCTGGTGACCACTGGGAACAGTGGCCCCAGCTACCCGGCCCCGGCTGGCAGATCAACGGATGCCCCCATTCGGGGCCCGCAGTTGCGCTGCACGAAGGTGTGCTTCACGTCGTTTGGTACACCGAGGCTGAGGGCGTACCGGCGCTGCTCACTACTTCGCGCTCGTTGGGCGGCGGGGTGTTCTCGGAATTGCGACCCATTGCGCCCGAAGTGAGGGATGCGAATCATCCGTCCCTCGCCGTTGTGGGAGGGAGGCTCTTCGTGGCATTCCAGGGCCGTCCGCCAAGTGAACAAGACGGTTGGGGAAAGACCGGAATATTTCTGAAGGAACTTCGTAGTGATGGCGAAGGCGCGATCGTCAGTGTTCCGAGCGGTGGCGGGACGGCGTCTTATCCGGTCATCACCGATCTCCATGCCGGACGGCTGCTGGTTGGCTGGACGGAATCGAGCGAAGAGTCGAGTCGGGTGATGGGCGTACGCGGGAGAATCGGCGCTGCTCGCTGAAGTGTGGGCTCTCCATCGTAGTAGCGTGCCCGAAACGGAGCGATTATGTCTCGATCGGAACCTAATTGCATATCCATACTGACCGATGGTAGAGAAAAGGGGCAATGATCTTGGCCGGCCCCACCCCGACGGAGTACAAACCCCGACCCCATCCGCCGCGACCGGGCACTCACCCCAGTCATGCAGGGTGGGACCAGCCGTTGCTGGCCTCCACTCTTCGATCTGCCGAGCGCTAGAAGCAGATTGCATGCAAAACGCGCGCACGCTAGGCGCATTCCTGAAATGCGCCGAAGGGCTTCCCTGTTAGGCTGATGGAACGAGTAGTTCGAAGACCGATGTGTCGATCCGTCGGAAAGAAATAGATTTGGATCCAACATGAGCGACGAGGCAATGCGACGGAGACTGCGACGATGGGTCGGGCTGGGCGCGGGACTATTGGTCCTCGCGGTCTGCCTGCAACTTCGAGTTCTGTGGCCCAAGCAAGAGACGCCTCCTACGCTCCCCACCGAGGTCGGCCCGGCCGCGTCCGGAAAACCGGCTGCCTCGGCCTCACGAGCGTCCGCGAAACCCCGGGCAGCCAGCCACGCTCCGACGGGCGCTCCCGGAACCTCTTCCATCGTGTCGGCCGCCTCATCGGCTTCGCCGTCTTCCCCGTCCGGATCAGCGACACTCCCCTGCAACCTGGAAGTGGAGCGCAGCGGGCGGATCGTCCTCAGCCAGTGTGGCGAGAGCGAGCCCCTGCCCCGCGGCGAGTCGGGAGCCCGTCGCTTTCTTCGTGCCCACGCCGAGACGCTCGGGCTGCACCAAGAACTGACGAGCCTCGAAACCGTCGACGTCCAGCACGGCCTGGCCGGGACCCGCACCCTCTTCGACCAGCAGCTCGCCGGTCTGCCCGTTCATGACGCGCGCATCACGGTCAACCAGAACGCCGACGGCACAGTCACGAACGTCTACAGCACCCATCGAACCCTCGACGCAGCACCCTCCAGCGTCCCCTCGCTCTCCGCGGCACAAGCGGAACTCGTCGCGCGAGACGCCGCGGCGACGACCTCGTTGCGCATGCCCTCCAAGATCGAACCCGTCTGGTTCCCGACCTCGAACTCCGAGGTCCGCCTGGCGTGGCGACTAACGGTCTATTCGGCCGAGCCGCTCGGTGATTTCCTCACTCTAGTTGACGACGCGAGCGCCAAGGTGCTGTTCCAGGAAAATCGCATCGCCTTCGACACCGGCAGTGGATTCATCTACGAGCCCAACCCTATCCAAACCTCCGGCAACACGGGCCTCACCGACGGCAGTGACGCCACGTCGGCGGCGCTCAACGCCGAGCGAGTCGACGTGATCCTGCTCGGCCTCGATTCCGGCGTCGGCACGCTCCGCGGAGAATTCGTCGACCTCGTCTCTCTGGCGGGTGGACTCAGCGTCCCGGACGCCGACGAAGTCACACGCGTTTACGAGTACGACCGGAGCGACGACCGCTTCGAACAGACCGTGATCTACGCCACCGTCGACGCGATCCAGCGCTATTTCCATTCGCTCGGCTTCGATGACGACGTCGGGGCCGCCAACGGGATCCGAGACTTCCCCACCCTCGCAAACGCCCACTGGAACACGGGCGACCAGTCCTTCTACTCCTCCGGCGACAACGCCATCCATTTCGGCGACGGCGGGGTCGACGACGGCGAGGACGGGGACATCATCGCCCACGAGTTCGGGCACGCGGTCCAGCACGACCAGAACGCCTGCTGGGGCGGCGGCCAGATGGGCGCGATGGGCGAAGGTTTCGGCGACTATCTGGCGGCCAGCTTCTTCGCAGATGCCGGCAACGCGACCTTCCAGAGCAGCAACGCCGCGTGCGTCGGTGAGTGGGACGCCTCTTCCTCAAGCAGCTCGAACCCGCCCTGTCTGCGTCGCGTCGACGGCAGCAAACAATATCCGACCGACCTCGTCGGCTCCGTGCATGCGGACGGAGAGATCTGGTCGAGGGCGCTCTGGGACCTCCGGCAGGCCGTGGGCGCCCCGGTGGCGGACCAGCTGGTTCTCGAGCACCACTTCCTCGTCCCGTGCAACGCGAGCATGACCGACGCCGCCAATCAGGTACTCCAGGCCGACGTCAACCTCAGCGGCGGCGCGAACGACGCAGCCATCCGGACTGCCTTCTGCGATCGCGGAATCTTGTCGGGTGCGACGTGCACGCCCCCGTCGAACCTCACTCTGACGCAGGCGCTCTCTCCGGACCCGCCCTTCGCCGGCCAGGTCACGAGCTTGACGTTGACCGCCACGAACTCGTCCGCCTCCACGCTCTCGGCCGTGGTCCTCACGGCCAACGTGCCTGAGGGCAGCAGCTACGTCGCCAGCTCGGCGAGTGACTCGGGAAACGAGTCGGGCGGGATCGTCACCTGGCCCGCGACCGATCTCGTCGCCGGCCAGGTGATCCAGCGAAGCTTCTCCATCCTGCTGGCCGCGGACCCGGGCAGTGCCACGCTCTTCGAAGACGACATGGATAGCGGCGGCAGCCTCTGGGTCGTGAGCCACGACGCAGGGGCCTTCGATTGGAGTCTCAGCACCGCCCAACCCCGGTCGGACGTAAACTCGTGGTTCGCCTCTGAACCCGCCAGCCTCTCCGATCAGTTCGTCGCCACGGCCATGCCGGTCGCGATCCTGTCGGGCACGACCACGACCCTCGAGTTCTGGCACCGCTACGACACGGAGAACACCTACGACGGCGGCGTCGTGGAGGCCTCCATTGACGGCGGCGCGAACTGGACGGATCTCGGAAGCGCGATCACGCTGAACGGCTACTCGGGCACCGTCTCCAGCGGCTTCGGAAGCCCCATCGGAGGACGCGGTGCCTTCACCGGGAATTCCGGCAGCTATATCAAGACCGAGGTCGACCTCCAGTCCCTCGCAGGCAACAACGCGCTCATCCGCTTCAGGATGACGTCCGACAGCACCATCGGCAGCAACGGCTGGCACGTCGACGACGTACTGATCGCCCAAGTCGTCGGCTTCGAGAGCACCTTCACCGCGTCGGGCGGGGCCTCCGGCAGCTCGACCTCGATCGTGAACGTGCAGCCACCGCCCCCCAACACGCCGCCGCAGCTCGTGGTCAACACGAGACTCATCCTCGCCCAGGGCACCACCGGCGTCATCGGCACCAGCCAACTTCAGACAACCGACGCGGACGCGGGAGACACGCTCACGTACACGGTCTCCACGGCTCCGACGAGCGGCACGCTGAGCCCCGCGAGCGGTTTTACCCAGGCACAGATCGACGCCGGGAACGTCTCCTACCAGCACGATCGGAGTGATGTCCTCTCGGACGGATTTGATTTCAGCGTTTCAGACGGCCAAGGCGGGAGCGTGTCCACGACCGCCTTCGCCATCACGATCACCCCGGTAAACCAGGCCCCCGCGCTCGGCCTCTCGGCTCTGTCGAGCGCGACCGCGGACGTAGCCTACGTACTGACGGTCTCCCCGACCGACCCCGACGCGGACGATACGCTGAGCCTCTTCCTCGACTCGGGGCCCGCCTGGCTGGGCAGTCCGGTGGACCAGGGCTCGAATACCTGGACGCTTGCGGGGACCCCTGCGGTCTCGAATGTCGCGACAACCCCGGTCACGCTCCGAGTGCGCGATTCGGGCTCACCGCCGCTCGAGGATCAGACCACGCTGAACCTCACGGTCCAGGCGCCCCCCGCCGCCCCCGTGCCCGCGCTGGGAAGTCTCGCCCGGCTCGTCGTCGGCCTCTTCGCCATCCTGATCGGCATGACCACGATCCAGGTGAAAAAATACTGTGAGCCTCCGCCGTAGGCGTGACCGAGCGCCTTCCCCGCGCCGTCGACCCGGTGGTCATCGGCGAGGCCTCGCCCGGAATCTGATTATCATTTCCATACCGACCGGTAGTCGTCTGACAAGTAGCCCTCAGATCAGGCACATCAGCCCCGTCTCGGGCCCATTTACCAGAAGCAGCGGACACTCACATCCGGCAGGTACAAAACCATCATACGGAGATTGGCTCATCCTTGTGCGTCCAGATTACAGCCGAACAAGCACCTTCAGCTACGCCAGCGGGCAATCCGGTCGATGGCGGCCTCGATGCTCTCGGTCGATCCCGCATAGGACAACCGGATAAAATGTTTACCCGCCTTCGGACAGAAGTCGGACCCGGGCGCCACGAGAACGTGAGCCTTGTCCATCATTTCCATACAGAAGGCCACACTGTCTTTACTCAAATGCTCGACATGACAATACAAATAAAACGCTCCGTGCGGCGTGGTAAACCGATCAAAGCCGAGCTGGGGCAGGCGAGCGAGAATCAGATCGCGATTGCGGCGATAACGAACGACGTGCTGGTCGAGTTCCTCGCGGCAATCAATCGCGTGTAAGGCACCGACTTGAGCGGGCGTCGGCGGACATAGGTAGAGGTTGTGCGCCAAATCTGTGATCGGTTCCCGCAGATAGTCCGGCACCACCATCCAGCCGAGCCGCCAGCCCGCCATCGAATAGTATTTGGAGAAGCTGTTGACCACGATCGCCTCTTTGGAAAAAGCGCATGCGGTGGACTGCGGTGTCTCGTCATCGAAAACGATACCGTGATAGATCTCGTCGGAGATGAAGCGAATCCCGGCCTTCTCGCAATAGAGGGCCAGATTCTTGAGTTCCTCAGGCGAGAGCATTGAACCGGTGGGATTCCCTGGGCTCGCCACGATCAGGCCGTCAATCCCGCCCTCGATCGCTTCGATGTCGGCGATCGTCGGTTGGAAACCGTTTTCCATCGAGGTCTCGAAGAGCACACACTCCACGCCGAGAGTTTCGAGAGCGTAGTGGTAGCCGTAATAAAACGGCGCCGGTATACCGATGCGCTGCCCCACATCAAAACAACTCAGGACTGCCAGAATCATCGCGCCCGAGGCCCCAAAACTGATGATCACGTTCTCTGGGTCGACATAGACGCCGTAGAGCTCGTCATATTGCCGCGCGATCCTCTCGCGCAGGTCCTCGTTACCGGCAGCCCCCGTATAGCCCAGCGTCGAACTCTCTCCGGCTGCCAGAACAGCTTCGAGAGAACCCAACGGCGCGCCGGTACTGGGCTGCCCGACCTGCAGGCTGATGATGTCCTGTCCGGTCGCCTCAATTTCCATCGCATGCTGATGAAGTTTTTCGGCAATGCTGGGCACGGCCCCGCGGCGCGACGGATGAAAATTCGGATGGCGGCTCATGATTTCAATTCCTCATAGAGGTCCTGGAAAAAATTCGATTGGTCCCGCGAAGCAGCGGCTCGGCGCACGATACCCAGATCGAGCAGGACGGCCACTACGACAGCGATCACACCCGGGTTGACCCGGCCAGGTCACCCACCGCAGGATCTAAAAAAGACGGCATACATCAGAGCTGTGAAGGGCAGGACGAGAAATCCCAACAGCGGTCAGAGTAATTGGCCATCAAACTCGGGGAAGAAAAACCCGGATGAGAAAATCCAGAGCAAAACAGGACGACATGTGGCACAAGGCGGCGAGGAGAGGGAGTACGAAAAAGAAGGTCCCTTTTTCTCGACCACCGCTCATTAGTCGTCTGACAAGTAGCCCCCATCGGAGGCACACAGCCCCTTCTCGGGACAATCCAACCCGACCTAGAGCCGGAACCGTACTGATCTTTGATCACCCGGTCTTTCATGATGCCGCGGACAACCCCTGTCATCGGAGCCTCTGCCCTGCTCTTCTCGAGAGACGCACTTGAAAGCGCGCGAACTCAGCCCGGCGACTTGCCGGCCATCGCGTTTTTGATCGGCAGCGGCACGACATCCGCGCGCGGGTGGTCGGCGACACGAACGCAGCGATTCGTGACCGTGCCGAGTCCCTCGATCGAGGTCGTGATGACATCGCCATCTTTCAGGAGCTTGCCGCCGAAGACGCCGACACCGCCGGGCGTGCCCGTAAAGATCACGTCGCCCGGATTGAGCGTCGTGATATGCGAGAGGTACGAGACCAGGGTGGGCACGTCGAAGATCAGGTCGCCGGTGCTGTCTTTCTGTCGGACCTCGTCGTTGACTTTCGTGACGAGCTCCATCGCGCCGCCCTCGGGCAGCTCATCCGGCGAGACGAGGATGGGCCCCATTGGGCCGTAAGTGTCAAAAGACTTGCCGAGATTGAATTGCGGTGGCGCCGCAGCGAATTGCGCTGGGCGATCGGAGATGTCCTGCCCGACGCAGAGCCCGGCGACGTGTTTCCAGCCGTCCCCGACAGCGATGTCCTTCCCGCCGCGGCCGATCACGGCGACGAGCTCACCCTCGTAGTCGACGTAATCGCTCCGCATCTCGACATCGTCGTCGGGCCCGACGATGCACGAGGGGAATTTAGTGAAGACAAGCGGCGCATCCGGAATCGGCATCCCGCCTTCCTCGGCGTGGTTGCGATAGTTGAGTCCGATGCCGTAGCAGTTGCGTGGGCGGGGGGACGGGGATCCGAGTCGAACGTCTTCGAGTCGCCCGGTCGGCGTCTGTTCGGCGAGGCCGGCGGATAGATCGCCCAGCGTGTCGACCTCGGCGAGCGCCTCCATGGGATCGCTCCCGATCTTGCCGCCGGAGAGCTTCTCAAGGTCGTAATAGTTGTCCCCGAACACCAGAGCGGCGCGGCCGTCGGTGTTCGCAAGTCGGAATCCCATATCAGTTTACCTTTCGATCGAGGGCGACGAGCGAGCCGCCGCCGGGTTAATTCAGAATGCTCTATTTTCGGGTCTCTGTCGAACCCCATTTACCCGCTTGCATACCGGTCTAGTCGGAGTGCGCACCGCCGCATCGCCCGGGATCGGTCCGGCATTAATCGGTGAGATCCATGAGCGCCTGACCCCATTTATCGAGGGTCTCGTTGGTGGCCACGATGTGTTGACCCGAACCGATGACATCGCGGAAGGCGCGCTGGATGGGGCTGTCGAGGTGGAGGGCACCGGCGCCCGCATACGGAAAGAGCTGCGTACAGGCCTGGATTACTGTGCCCGTAGCCCAGCCGACCGCCGCTTCGATCCGCGCAAGGTCGGCCCCGGCCAAAGGAGCGTCCGTCTCGGTCGCGATCGCTTCGCCCCGGTCGAGCTCGTCCATCAGATAGGCGCGCGCGGCGCGAAGCGTCGCGTCCGTGCGCCCGAGCTCCTGTTGGAACGCGCCGCGCTCACCGACCGTCGTCGGATCGAGTACGCGCTTCTTGCTCTTCGCGAGCTTTGCGATCTCCCGGACCATGCGCTGGGCGACGCCTAACGTGAAACCGAAATTCTCGCCGGCAACGTAGCCGCGATAGCCGATTTTCCCATACATAGCGCCGCCGCGTTGCTGAACGAAGGGTGAGAACGTCATCTCGTCCGGGATGAATACGTCCTCGGCAGTGAGGTCGACGCTCCCCGTTCCCTGGAGTGCCGCGACATGCCAATCATCGTGGAGCGTGACTTCGCTCGTCGGGACGATGACTGCGAGGGGACCGGCAGGGTCGCTGCAGATCGTCACGAGGAATACGTAATCGGCGCAGGTGATCCCGCTCGCATAGGACCATCGACCATTGAGGCGATAACCGCCGTCGACTTTCTCGGTCCGGCCTGTCGGGGCGGAGACTGCGGCCAGGAGCGGAACGGGATGTTCCGTGAAGATTCTCTCCAGAGTCTTCTCGCTCGAGTTCGACCCAACCACGCCCAGTGATCCGTTCTGGTTGAACGCGAGCCAACCTGCGGTCGGATTGAGATAGGCGAGCCGCGCAAAGAAGTCCACCTGCTCGGAGGGTCGGAGCTCGCAGCCCCCCACAGCTTTCGGAAGCTTCGCGAGCGGAATCTTCGCGCGGCGAATGAGGTCGGCAAGGGCCTGCGTCGGTCGTCGCTCGATCTCCGACTTACGGGCTTCTGCCTCGAACTCGGGGGCGAGCTTGTCGATCGCTTCGTAGATCTCATCGATCGACATGGGCTTGCGGGAAGCGAGAAATCCTGAGTCGGACATTGAAGTGGTCTCCTGGTGGACGCGAGCGGGTGCCGATGCGCCGGATAGCTGAACTGTTAGTCGAATCCGAGGTCGATCACGCGCTGCATGAAACTCTTGACGCGCTCGCGAAAATCATCTTCCTCGGCCGGTGCGACTTCCGAGGTCAGCATCATCAGCTCTTCGAAGGCGAACCATCCGAGTTGCATCGCGGCCAGCGCCGCGAAACGTGCGCGGATGTCGAGGTCGTTCGATTCGGGATGGGTCTCTCGAAGATGGCGAAGGACACGAAGGGGCACCGAGATCTCGTCGTCGCGGTCGACCGTCATCACGAGCTCTATGTCGTCGTCCATGACCGATTGACACAGCGCCCGGAAATACGCGCGATCCTCGGTCAGCGAGAGCGGGGGCGGAACCGCACCGCCACCGGAAAGCTCGAGGGAACGGTCGAAGTGAAGCTTTGCTAGGTGGCGCATCGCCGCCTCGAGCAACCCGCGCTTGCCCCCGAAATAGTGGTGGACCTGGCCGTGGTTCACGCCGGCGCGCTCGGCCAAGTCGCGGACCGAGAGGCTCTTGGGGCCGACCTCGCCGAGCATCTCCGCCGCCGCCTTGATCAAAGCAGTCTTGACGGCTTCGCTGCCCTTGATTCGCGATCCGGAAGAGGGGGGGAGTTCGGCTGCACTCATAATTCGGCTCGGGTCTCCGCGGCTTCTTCCGGTGTTGGAAAGAGCGGGTAGACATCTGACTAGAAATAAGTTACACACTTGACTAGATTAGGGCAAGCCCACCTCTTCCGGATTTCCCCTGCCTTTCGCTCTCACTCACCCTGGAGGATTTCATTCATGGCGCTTCACCGATTGCTTGGCATCGATCTTGGCGTACCCAACCCACAGACCCTCGACGACTTTTATCAGCACATCGGATTCGTCGGCGGCGATCACAGCTGGGGACCCAAAGAGGCGCCGGATCAGATTCGCGTGAAAGAGGCGCCCTATCGCCAGCTCCTCGAGATGCGCGTCGCGTGTCACTCGGAGAAAGACCTTAGCGAGATCGCCGGTCGCCTCGACGGAATCGGGATCAAGCATGAAACGAGTGATGGAAAGCTCGTCGCCCGCGATCCGGTCAACATGTTCACGGTGACCATCCAGCCCAAGGAGGTCGCTGACGTTCCCGAGCCCGAGCCACGACCGGTCAATCGGCCCGGCAATCGGCCGAGAAAGGGCGCGCGCCCCGGCATCATGACGGAGCCCACGCTGCGTCCGCCGCGCCGCCTCGGTCACGTCGTGATCGGGACGCCTAATATTGTCGCCACCCACGATTTTTTCGTGAACGCGCTCGGCTTCCGGGTCTCGGACAAGGTTGCGGGCGGCCTGGCGTATTTCACGCGCTGCTCCCAGGACCATCACAACCTCCTCTTCGCGCCCGCTCCGGTCCCCTACCTGAATCACTACGCCATTGAGCGCGATGACATTGATGCGGTAATGGCCTCGGCGACCCTGTACCTCAAGGAGAATCATGGAACGCAGATCGCTGGCCCCGGTCGGCATCCGATCGGGGGCAACATGTTCTGGTACCTGCGCGATCCCGCCGGAAATTACTTTGAGCAGTTCGCGGACATGGATTGCATCGAAGACGACGACGCGTGGGAGGTAGTGGATTGGAATCCTCCAGGCTGGTCGCTCTGGGGAGACGTTGATCAGCCCGAAGTCTTCTTCAAGCCGACCGACATGGCCGACCTCATCCACGGGTACAACAAGGCTCACGGCTAGCTTTGTGATGAACTCGATCGGTCTCATCCTCCGAAGCCGGCTGGCGAGTCGTCGCAGAGCCGGCGATCTCAACGATGAATTCGTTGCCGACACTACAGGGAGTCATCCATGGATCTAGGCATTCGCGGCCGCACGGCCATCGTCTGCGCATCGAGCCAGGGCCTCGGCCGGGCGTGTGCGGAGGCGCTCGCACGCGAGGGCGTGTCACTCATCGTGAACGGCCGGGACAAGGCGAAGCTCGAGGCGACTGCCGAGGAAATTGCAGAGGCCAGTGGCGTGAGTGTCACGCCGATCGTCGCCGATCTCAATCTCCAGAGCGAGCGGGAACGACTCATCGACGCGTGTCCCGATGCCGACATCCTCTTGAATAACAATGCCGGGCCGCCGCCGGGTCGCTTCGAAGACTGGGATCACGCGCAGTGGCTCGTTGCACTCGAAGCGAATCTACTCGCGCCGGCGATGATGATCCGCGGCCTGCTTCCGGGAATGAAGGAACGCGGCTTCGGTCGCGTCGTGAATATCACCAGCGCCATGGTGAAGACTCCGAAGGGACCGATGGCACTCTCGACGACAGCGCGGGCGGGGCTCACTGCGCTCTGTAAATCGATCTCGGCGGCGGCGGCCAAACATAATGTGACGATCAACAACCTGCTCCCTGAGCGCATCGACACGCCGCGTCAGGAGCAGATGGCCCAATTCGTCATGAAGGCCGCGGGGGTTTCCTACGAGGAGGCGCGCGCACAACAAGTCTCGAGCATCGCTGCGGGCCGACTGGGTCTCCCGGGCGAATTCGCCGATGCATGCGCGTTTCTTTGCAGCGCACAGGCGGGATTCATCTCGGGTCAGAACCTTCAGATCGATGGGGGATCGTACGAAGGCTTGATCTGAAGCGTGACGTCGTTCGTTTGTCGTGGAAGCATATTGACCTTGGCGCCGAGCACACTTTTCGGACGGCAGCAGCCTCCTTGAACGTACATCGCGAACCTACTTAGCAAGGCTGCGGATGAATTCGACTTCGGCATCGTCGTACGGAGTCCCATCTCGCCGATACAGCTCATGATGCCAAGGCACGGGCTCCCCTTGATCCGGCTTTGCCCACGAATCCCAAGGTAGATGGGTCTGAGTACGACCTTGAACGAATCCCCAACAATAAGCACCCACGCTTTCGTCGCGCATCCATCCAAGGTGCGTTTCGACGCGGCTCCCCATTCCACGCGCAAGCCATTCCGTACAGAGCAATGGGCGTCGGTATCGGCGCAAGGCTTCGACTCTTGAACTCAAATCGGCGAGTTCACCGTAGTGATGAAACGAAATGATGTCAGACTGCTCTACACACAAGCGCTCTATGTCACGAAGCTTCTCGTGCGTCGACCAGTCACCGAGCCAGATTCCTGCGGTAAGAGGCTGAATCGGATTCACTTCCCGAACCCACTCGAAGGTCTTGATCAGCAATTCATGGGATCGTTCACGCTTGTCCATGATTTCAACATCGCGGTAGGCGAAATTCAGGTTGTCAGGCTCGTTGAACAGATCCCATCCATCGATGCGCAAATCGTCGCGGAAGTATCCGACCACACCTTGGACATACGGCTTCATCTGATCGTGACGCTTCAAATCACCCAAGATTTCGGCTCCCGGACTCTGCACCCAGCGTGAATTGTGGATGCCCGGCCGTGGCTCAGCCTGTGTCCCCCACTTTGGAAAGGGATCCCATACGCCATCGAAAAGAACCATCAACGTGCCGATGCCGCGACTCGACGTCATGTCGAGAAAGCGATCCACGCGTGCAAGAAATCCGTCGCGATCATGCCTCCAGACCAAGTCGTGTAGAAAGACACGTAGGCTTGTGAATCCAATGCCCGCCGCGAGGTCGAGTTCCCGCTCGAGCGTTTCTGGGTCAAAGGTCTCGGCTTGCCAGAACTCGAGCTGATTCGAAGCGGAGCTCGGCGAAAAGTTACAACCATTGCGCCAGCTTCTGCTGTCCATCCATGAGTGAGCGCGCTCGGCTGGCCAGCGGCTGTCTTGAGTCATGCCATCCCCGGCTGAGTTCCTCAGCATGATCAACGGTTTCGAGCCCCCGTACTGTAGCGCGACCGCCTGCTGGGGGACGTTTCGCTTAAGGATCGAAACGCTGTACGGATCCGAGTCCCCGCCCTATCATCGTAGTGTGAGACGCATACCTCGCGCTGGTCCCGCTGGCCCATGTCGTAGTAAGTGGCTCTTAGCTTAGGACCTCTGAATGTCCGAATTCTGCTGACGGGAGGGGCTACAGATGAGTCGATCGGGATAGTATGGACTTCCGAAGGGATGGCGAAGAGCCGTCCTTGTCCAGAATGTCATGCCGATGTAAACGCCCGTCTATGATCGCTCAGCGACTCGGGCACAATGTCTGCCTCCGTGTCACCTCGCGCACGATCTCGAACGACGCACCGAAAGAAGGCATCGCATCACCGCGACTCAGCAGTCGATGTCTCAGTCGCCATCCAGGACATCGCGGACCTTCTTCGCCAGAGTGTCCGCGGAAAACGGCTTCTGTAGAAAATGAATTTTCTTCGAAATCTCGGGGCTGAGCCTGATGGGGCTCTCCGAGTACCCCGACATAAAGAGCACCTTCGACTCACGTCGCTTTGCCAATATCGCCGTAGCCATTTCGTCGCCTTCGATCTTGGGCATGCGCACGTCGGTCAAAATCACTTGGATGGGACCGTCGTAAGCATCTGCAACCGCGATCCCCTCTTCTCCGTCCGCCGCCACGATGACTCGATATCCCTTTCGATCCAAAATCCGTTCAGTTAGTTGAAGGACCGCCGGATCGTCCTCTACAAGTAAAACTGTCTCCGTGCCGTTTGAATCTATGCTCGTTGGACAGTCAATTTCGTCCATCGTCGCCGGATCGACCGCCGGAAAATATATCTTCACGCCCGTTCCCATTCCCTTTACGCTATCGATTTGAATATCTCCGCCATGCGCCTTCACGAGGCCATAGACAGTGGACAGTCCCAAGCCGGTTCCCCGACCGAATAACTTCGTGGTGAAGAACGGGTCAAAGACCTTCGACGCTGTTTCCGGGTCCATGCCGATGCCTGTATCGCTCACCTCGAGCAAGACATACTGCTCGTCTGTACTCGAATGTCTTGAATGCAATTGGCATTTCTCGGCTTCGCGTGGGGTCGTCTTGATCGTGAGTGAACCACCATCCGGCATCGCATCGATTGCGTTGACCACCAAGTTCATGACGACTTGCTCGATCTGCCCGGGGTCTGCTTCGATCCAACAAGGCTCCGCACTCGAGACGAAGTTGACTTCGACGTGCTCACCTATCAGGCGCCGAAGCATGCTTCTCAGTTCCTCAACCGTCTGATTCAGATCGATCGGCCGCAGATCGGTCGGCTGCTTGCGGCTGAAGGCGAGTAGTTGTCTCGTCAACATGGCGGCTCGATTTCCCGCTTGTTCGATCTGTTCCAAGTCTTCATGCATCGGGTCGAGCGCATCCATGTCTTCTCCCATGAATGAGCAGGCAGACAGTATGACGGTCAATAAATTATTGAAGTCGTGGGCGACGCCGCCCGCTAAAAGGCCGATGGATTCCATCCTCTGCGCGTGGAGAAATTCCGCCTCTAGTTCGAGCTTTCGAGTGACGTCTCTCTGCACGGCGACATAATGCATCGTTCCATCCGCATGGTTGCGGATTGGCGAAATACTCATTTCGACACTGAAGAGCTCGCCTCCTTTTTTTCGGTTGACGACGCTGCCATTCCAGCCGTTGCCCTCGGCGATCGTCTTCCAGAGGTCGTGATAGAACTCTTTGCTCTGTAGCCCGCTCCGAAGAACCCTTGGATTCTGTCCAAGAATTTCGTCGCTCGAATAGCCAGTGATATTCTCGAACGAGCGATTGACGTACTCAAGCGACCCCGACGCGTCGGTAATCATCACGATGTCTTCGGACTGTTCGACCGCACTGCCCAGCAGCTCGCGGGCCCGTTCGGCTTGCCTTAATTTGGTCATGTCTATTATGGAAGATACGAATCCCAAATCAGGATTTTCCGGATCAACCTGGGACGTGTGAATCGATACTGTTGCGACGGTCCCGTCCTTACGTGGCACACGCGTTTCGACTTTACCAACGCGGCCCTGTGCAATTCTATTCACAATCTCTTGACTGACTCTTCGATACTCCGCCTCGCTCGACAACAGGTCCTGCGGCGGCCTACCTAACATTTCAGCTTGGGAATAGCCCATAATTTTGCAGAACTGCGGGCTTACAAAAGTCACCTCTCGACTGTTGTAGACCATGACTGCCATCGGCACATTGTCCAAGAAGCGGCCGAGTTCGGCCCCACTCATCTCCAGCGCCGATTCTACACGTCGCCGTGCATGAATCTCCGACGAAAGCTTCTGCTTGGCCTCCTTGAGTTGAAGTCGCCGACCGACTTCAACCTGAGCGATTCGTGCGATCAAGGAAGTCATCAGCGCAAGCGCCACACCCAGAACGAGGAATGAGTTCGCTACATGTGGAAGTGCTCCAGAGATCTGGTTTTCACGAATGAGTTGCGCTTCATAAAGGACGAGTACCTCCCATGCGCTGACCATCAGCGCAAGAGTCCCGATGCCAACGGCGGCAGAGAACCAGCTGGGCAGAGGCATTCTGATCGAAACGCTTCGCGACCATGCGAGGCTTGTTATGCCAATACCGATAAGCATGAATCCGATCGCGGCATGGATCGCCATTCGAGTCCATCCGTCCCCCGCCTGCTCACTCACCACGTAGACCGCAATGCCGACAAATCCGACGCTGAAAGCGAGCGAACCGGCAATCGCCCCTATCCCTACGATTTTTTCGGAATCACTCCTCATCGCCAACATTCCCAACGCAATCGCGACGAGGACGAATCCGACGGCAGTATCGGGTGCCATCCGACCTGGAAAATGGGTCTCTACAGTCGTGAAGGGCGTCATTGACAATTGGTCAATTCCGAAATCGGCGCCAGCCAGGTACTCAACCAGCGTAACCAGCCCCACGAGTGATAGAAAAGCGCAGCACGTCAGACCCATTCGCCAACGGCCCAATGCGGTCGCGAGCAACCCAAGCCCGCTCACGACAAAGCAGAGTCCAGTGTTGAACTGCATGGAAGAAAACGCAGACAAGATCTGAACTAATTCTGCGTTATGCGACCACCATGCAATCAGAACGACGCCTCCAAGCAGGAAGGAGAGCCCAGCGCAGACGGTCGCGGTCGAGTAGGTGAGCCGTATAGCCCTCGAATATCTATCGGTCATTCGTACGACGCGGCCTCCACCGAGAGAGTGGGCGGAGGATCAGAGAAGGCACCATGACGTTATTGACATTCTCTCAATCCACTTTTCGCGATGTCAGAGATGTCAGATGTGATTTCCAGCTCGACGATCAGCCCCATGCTGGTTTTATGCATCCATCAACGGGTTGAACTTCGACTCGCTGCTTTTTCCGATTGGTTCGAGGTTGCACCTCGGACATGGAATGACCTGACGGCTCGCGCTCTTCGGCTCCCGAACCGTCCACGCCGTTCGTATCGATGGAGAGCCTTCCGATCTTTGTAATCAGGGTCGTGCGGTTGACGTCGATCAATCGAGCGGCCGCTGCCGTGTTACCGTGAGCTCTCGTGAGGGCCTGCTCGATCAAGGATCGCTCGAAGGACTCGACTGCACTACGAAGAACAAGTCCCTCTTCGGGAAGTGAGACTTCGCCCGGGGAGAAGCGCCGCTTGGAGTGGACGCCCAAGCGCTCTGGCAGATCGACAATGCCGAGGTGTCCACTACCGCGAAGAACCACCATCTGCTCGAGAACGTTTTCGAGTTCGCGAATGTTCCCTGGCCAATCGTAATCGACTAGGCGCCCCATGAGCTCCGAGTCGAGCCCCCCGATCTCACACCCGAGGCGTTTGTTGAACCGAGAGAGGAAGGACGCCAATAGATCAGGAATATCGCTTCGGCGTCTACGAAGCGGAGGAACTTCGATGGGGATGACATTGAGTCGGTAGTAGAGGTCTTCGCGAAACCTCCCTTCAGCGACGGCATCTTCGAGGTCGACGTTCGTTGCAGCGATGATTCGCACGTCGACCTTGACGGCATGGTTCTCACCAAGTGGCAGCACCTCGCGTTCTTGAATCACGCGCAGAAGCTTCGACTGTGCCGATAATGGGAGTTCGCCGATCTCGTCCAGGAAAATCGTTCCCCCGTCGGCTGCGAAGAATAGACCCTTCCGGGCCGACATCGCGCCGGTGAAGGCGCCCCGGCTATGTCCGAAAAGTTCACTTTCGATCAGATTCTCAGGAATCGCCGCGCAGTTCACGACGATGAGCGGATGCTGTCTTCGCTCGCTTCCGGAGTGGATTGCATGCGCGACCAGCTCTTTTCCAGTGCCACTCTCTCCCGTCACGAGGACAGACGAGGTCGTTCTCGAGATGTGTCGGATCATCTCGAGCATTCTGAGTACGGTTGGATGGTTCCCCAGTATCTTCTGGGCATAGTCCGCCCGCCAAAGATCAATCGGCTCGGGGGCCAATGGCATCGAACCGCGCAGAGCGGGCTCGGTTAGCGCACGCGCCAGCGCGTCCTCGAGTTGTGAAGGGGTGAACGGCTTCATCAGAAAGTCGCTTGCCCCTCTTCGCAGGGCTGTAACGGCATGACCGACTCGACCTTCACCTGTGACAATGATCAGACCAGGCCGGTCCGCACGATCTTGCACGGCTTCAATCAGGTTCCAACCTAAACCATCCGGAAGGTTCAAATCGAGAAGGACGACATCGATCGCGACGCTGGAGTCGAGGATCTCTAGCGCCTCTGAGCAGCTCGCCGCCTCAAAGACCTTGTATTGATGTTTCCTCAATGTCCGTCGTATGGTCGATCGGATTAGGGCTTCGTCGTCAACTACAAGAACAGATCGTTCCATTTTTTTTGGGGGCTCCAATTGTAAAACTCAGGCTCATAATAGCTGCTGGAATTCGCGCACCGCATCGAAAGAATGCCGGATTTCGGTCTCAGAAAAACCCGAGTCCGAATGCGAATAAATGTCTCGCTGTAGAAACGCAATCCAAGCCGCATCTTATGCACCGCCTGGAAGCGCTGAGATGAAAAACAAGGACGTGAGCGGCCAGGCCCATTTCCGAGGAGAATGTTCGCGAGGAGCGAAATGAAGCGAATCGATGGTCGAGGGTTGGCGCTTAGGTTTCATACTCCGATTTCGATGACTTGGAAATGCGACGGCGGGCGAGTCTGGGGGCAGTGGCTGCCTCGCCGGAGTGACTCCCTCCGTTCAACCCGGGGCGGGCCAGAGCCTCCGGCAATCCCGGGGCGGTTCAGGGCTCCCCTTGGGTATTTAACATAACGCCCATACTCGGACGTTGTCCTGTAGACGCAATGTAGAAATGTCGGGTTTCTCACCATTAGAAATGTCGGTTTCCAGGCCCCACTGTGTCGGGCTTGG
>DUCN01000126.1 GCA_012959805.1 Myxococcales bacterium
TTCGAGATGAATCTTGACCGAATACTTGCAGTTCGGCCCCAAGTGCCGCGCAATTCCGAAGGGACAGAGGCGGACAGGCACTCGGTTTTTGTTCTGGGGCTGAGCTCGACCCCCTTCGACTCGGAGCGCCAGACGCAACTGCTTGATCACATAGAGGTAGAATTCGCTCGTCTTTCCCAGACCTACGGTGGCAATCTAGTCTTGGAACAAAGCGGCGTGAACCGTTTTGCGGTCGCGACAGAGCGCAGTGTGCGCCGTGACGGAAATCGAATTTCCGTAGCGGTGATCTGTGCGGTCAGCGGGCTTTTCCTGATCGTCTTCCGCTCCATGGGCCAACTCTTGATAGCTCTCTTCACTCCCATGGCCGGTTTCGTTGCTGCGATGGCGGTGGCAGTTTCAGATTCAGCGCCCGTTCACGGAATCACCCTGGCCTTCGGATTCGTGCTGATCGGCGTTGCAATCGACTACGCGATCCACCTGATGAGCCATCACGCCCTCGCATCTTCAGGCGTTAGCGCTCGATCGGTTGCCCGTCGCATAGGCCCTTCCCTGGTGCTCAGTGCATCAACGACAACTGTCGCGTTCCTGGCGTTGGCCGTCAGTGACTTCCCAGGTCTGGCCGAAATGGGTAGATTCGCCGCTATTGGAATTCCTATCGCCTTGGGTGTCACTCTCATCTCTATTCCGACGTTTCTCTCCAATGACACTCCGCCCACGGCGGCCCTTCTCGGACTGTCGCAAAGATTCGATCAGCTAGTCGATTGGCTCGAAGGGCGACGCTGGATCGCGCTGGCTGGGTGCGCAGTGGGGGTCTGCGTCATCGCTGCTGGCTTGCCACAGATACGCTGGGAGGACGACCCGTCGTCTCTCATGACCCTTGACCCGGAACTAATCGCGGAGAGTGAGAGGGTGAGAGAACGCATTTCGGACTTTGATGGTGGTCGCTTCATTGTCGCGCTGGCTGGCAGTCCGGAGGAGGTCCTTGTCCTGAACGATCGAGTTGCCCGGCGGCTGGATCGTGCTGTAGAAGCAGGGGAACTTGCGGGGGTGGGTTCGCTGCACGCCTTCCTATGGTCGGAAGCTCTGCAGCGGGAGAACCTTGAGACGCTTCAAGCGGTCACGGGACTTGGGAATCGGATCGACTCAGTCTATACGGCGAGCGGATTTCGGCCCGGTTCCTTTGACGCGTTTTACAGTGCAGTCGCGAATCCGCCGACGGGCCCGCTGCGCCCTTCTGATCTTGAAGGGTCTGCGTTGGAGCGGTTTACGGACTCCTTGGTGGATCTGGACGGACGATGGGCGGTCGTGACGTACCTTCGTGGAGTCCAGTCTTCATTGGCCCTGCGAGGCGCGCTCGAAGGGCTTAAGGGCGTCCACTATATCGACCAGCGAGAAATCATGGCCGGAGTCTACGGAGCTTACAGACGCTCAACACTACAGGCGATCACGATAGGAAGCGTGCTGGTCCTTTTGATCTTGCTGGTTCGCTACCGAAACATTCGGCGGGCTATTCTCGCATTCCTTCCGCCCGGTATAGCTGCCCTTGCAACCCTTGGCCTGTTCGGATTGATAGGAACTCCAGTCAGTATCGTGTCGGCAATCAGCCTGATCGTAGTCCTGGGAATGGGAGTGGACTACGGAATCTTTGCGGTAGACACCGCAGCCCATCATGACCGAGCAGGAATCACCATGGCCGGCCTCATGATCTCCTGCCTCACATCGTTGTTTGTTTTTGGTCTGCTCAGTTTTGCCAGCCAGCCAGTGCTTCGATCG
>DUCN01000127.1:0-185067 GCA_012959805.1 Myxococcales bacterium
GATTGGGGTGATCATCCTTAATGTCTCCGTGGCTATTACGGCATCAATTTAGAAAAAACCATGTAATTTAAAAAAAACCATGTAATTCCCGATGCGGGCAAATACGCCTCATCCTAAGTCGACTTGTCAGATGTGTTCTTAGCGGTAGTTTGAAAAAGGGGCTCTTCCGGAATTCGTGTGGGTCCGATGAGTCCTTGTTTCCCTTGTAGGATGGGCTGAAAGCGGTCGCGGAGGCGTTTCCGGGGTCCATCGAGCGAGCTGTCGTCGCGCTCTCCGGGAAGCCAACCCGGCTCTTTCAGAACACGAACTGTCAGAGCTGGAGTCGACAATGTAGGCGGCAAGCCTGCCACTCAGTTCTACCTGCCGAAGAAAGTAAAGGCCGAATATAAAAAGCTCGGTGTGCCTACTCCGACCGTGGATGAGCCTACGGCTGTGGTGGCTGTGGCGGTCGATGTGCTGAGCGTTGGTCGCTGAAACTGCTTAGTAGAGAGCGGGTCATCAGTGGCTAGTTGATGCGTGTTCGTCCTTAGACCCACAATTTGCTCTCAGGTCGGTTGTGTCACCTTGAACGTCACCTTGAGACGCGATGGCTAGAGTGCCGTCGCCGTTTCGCAACCCTTCGCTGAGAGCTGAGTGAACCGATGACGACACCGTGAGTGCCGAAAGGCGAATAACGGGGCGGTCCGCGCCGCGTTTCGACATGGCGGCGAACACCGCGAAAAGCTTGAAGGTGACATGAAGGTGACTCTGGCATGAATCTAACCCGATCCATGTTAGGCCCGTCTGCGAAACCTCTTTTATTCCGCAGACCTAAATGGAGCCGACGATCCGATTTGAACGGACGACCTGCTCATTACGAGTGAGCTGCTCTACCAGCTGAGCTACGTCGGCCCGGGTGGTTCGCTGGGTTGTCTATTCGTTTGGGGCCGTGGCCGAAGCCACTGAATAGACCCATTGCTTACCGATGGGCGGCCCGGGATCCTGACTTCGTTCCGAGGTTCCGTGAACGCTTTTGGCGTGCTTGGTTTCGGTTGAAATCCGGTCGGGCGAACGGCCCTAGGGCCGTCGGGGCGCTGAATGTAGCGCGGGGGTGACCCGGCGCCATGTCGAGAAGGGATCGGCGAATCCCGGGTGAGGCACGAGGGGGAATAAACCGGTGGGTTCTGTCAGAAGGGTTTGACCGGACGGGGGTATGGCGATTAGGATTGGCGATGGCGCGACGGATGTCATGACGACGCGCACTTGGCCAGCAAGGCGCAAACAATAACGACGATGAGGGAGTTTTTTGATGCCCGTGCTTCCGCTGATCGACTTCATGCTGTTGTCTGGATGGACGGCATTGCTGATCGGCTTCGTACTCAAGGCGATCCATCTGACGACGAATTATCGACCGTCGATTATCGGGCTGACGCCGATCGATTTCTTGTTGGTCGGCGTGGCAGCGATGTTGTTTGCGATTGCATTGGCCGCACGGACCTGGGTGAAGACGCAGGAGCCCACGGCTGTGGCGATTCGGAGGCGGGATGAGACGCTCGAGGCATGGAATGCGCTGAGGGGCTCGAACGGGCAGGATACTGCGGAAGAGACTCAGTCCGAGGACTCGAACTAGATATAGGTGCTTGGGCGGAGCAGGTCGCTCGCAGAAACGGCCAATTCCTTGTAGAGGAGGGCGGCGGTGACGAGGGCGTTGCTGGCTTGGCGGATGGCGGCGCTCATGGTGGACTCCCAATCAATGCGAGTTTTGATCTCGCTCGAATAGAGAGTGGCCCTCGGCCGCCATCGGGTGGCGGGAAAACTGCCTTCGGGCAGCAAAACTTCTGATACATTTGCGCCCGTGGGAAAATCAGCGCCGGAGGCGGATGAAATTGGCGGCGAACGACCGGCTCATTTGGGTAGATGGAGCGCTTCGGCCCTGGGCAGATGCGACCGTGCATGTAATGGCCCATTCGCATCAGCGTGGCTCGCTGGTCTTTGACTATATGTCGGTGCATTCCACGCCCCGTGGGGATGCAATTTTTCGGTTGCAGGAGCATGTCGATCGCTTCTTTCATTCTTGCGAGATGATGGGGCTGCCCGTCGACCAGACCCCGGAAACGCTTTGCGAGGCGATTCGCGAGACGGTTCGGGCGAATCCGGGTGCCCGGGCAGTCAAGATGTCGGGCTATTTCGCATCGGTCGAGATTGATGTCGTTCCCGTGGATACGCACGTTTCGATTGCAATCGCCGCCTACGATCCCAAAGCGGATATCGCCGAGCGGTTGCCGCGAGCTTCTCCGGCGAAGGCTCGGCATCTGAAGATCTGGATCGAAAAGGTTCGGGCGAATCGGCGCGACGACATCGTTTCGCCTCAGGTGAAGGTGTCTGCGAACTACGCTTCGCCGATGACTGCGAAGGTGCGAGCGCGGGCCGAGGGATACGACGAGATCATCCTGGTCGATGAAGACGGCCACCTCGCAGAAGGTCCGACGACGAATCTCTTTGTGGTCGATAAATCCGGTCAGCTCCTGACGCCACAGAGCGAGAAGGTTCTGCACGGCGTGACCCGAAGCGCGATCATGGCGATCGCGAAGGCCGATGGGATCCCGGTCCATGAAGCGCAGCTAAAGCCCGACGCCTTGCTCAATGCGGCCGAGGCCTTTCTGACCGGAACAACGGCGGGGGTTTGGCCGGTCGAGTCCGTGGATGGCCAAATGTTAGGCGGTGTCTGTCCAGGTCCGATCTCCGAGAGATTGGGCGAACGATTTCGGCGAGCATCAGCGGGAGAAGATCCCGAGTTCGAGCATTGGTTGACGCTCGTCGAAGACTGATTGAATGATATTACACGTGTTCACATTGGCTGTGAGGCCGAGCGTTTCTCGAAGGTGAAAACCAAAACCCAACAATGATGACGAGCCATGTCGAGTAAGGTCGAGCAAAGTTGATCCATGTCCAGTCCATCTGAATCGAAAACGGATAAGCTCCCCAAACGGGCCCTGCGCGTGCTCTCGGGTACGAAACCGACGGGTGAGCATCTCCATCTAGGCAACTATTTCGGTGCTCTTCGCCAATTTGTTGCTCTGCAACAAGAACACGATGTCGCGCTTTACTTCATCGCGGACTACCACTCAATGACAACCGTGCGAAATGCGGCGACGCGTCGCCAGAACACGTTTGCGGTTGCACTTGATTATCTCGCCGCAGGTCTCGATCCGGACCGCGCAATTCTCTTTCGACAAAGTGATTTGCCGGAAGTCACCGAGCTGACCTGGATTCTGACCTCCATCACGCCGATGGGGATGCTCGAGCGCGCGCATGCCTACAAGGCAGCGATGGACAAGGGTGAAGACATCGAGCACGGACTCTTCACTTACCCGGTTCTGATGGCCGCGGATATCCTTCTCTACGGTTCTCATCTCGTGCCGGTGGGCCGAGATCAGAAGCAACATATCGAGATGGCACGCGACATGGCCCAGCGTTTCAATCGCCTCTACAAGACCGATGCCCTGGTGCTACCCGAGCCCTTCATTCTGGACGATACGGCGACGGTTCCCGGGACCGATGGTCGGAAGATGTCGAAGTCCTACGACAATACGATTTCAATGTTCGCGGCGAAGGGTCGACTCAAGAAGAGCGTGATGGGGATCGTGACGGACTCCGCGCCCGTCGAGGATCCTAAGGATACGAGCCAGGCGGTATTTGAACTCTGGAGCCTTTTTGCGACCGAGGTCGAACGCGAGGAAATGTTCGCTCGCGCGACCGCCGGCGGGCTCGGCTACGGCGAAGTGAAGAAGGATCTCCTGGCGCGCGTGATGGATTATTTTGAACCGATGCGAGCACGTCGGACGGCGCTCGAGGGAAAATCCGACGAGATCGAATCCATTCTGCGCTCGGGTGCCGAGCGCGCACGCGCTCTGGCGACCCCGGTGATGGAGGCCTGCCGGTCCGCAGCGGGTCTCGGACCGCCGCCTTCTGTCTAGGCGCAGTGATTCCGAGAAGCGGTCGGGGCACCCTGGATCCCTGGCCATGACCTCGGGATTCCACCCCAAGCCTGATTTCCCCTCTCAATCCCCCTGTGGAATACGCCGATGACGCAAGTAGATGGCAGCCGCGAGACGGCCGCGCGGGGGACTTTGAAATGTGGAATGAAATGAATGCGTCGCATCGGCGAACGACGGACCGGAGTCCGATTCGGTCGCTCCGATTCGGCCGATCTCTCCTCCTGATGCTGCTTCTTGCGAGTCTGTCGAGCGTCATGGGCTGCAACGAAATCGGCGCGAGCCGCGATGGCGACGCTTCAAACGGCGAACCGTCGCCAGCGCTTCTCAGTCGTGCGGAGTCGGGTGAGGTCGAAGCACAGCTGGCCGTTGGGCTGTTCTACAGAAACGCAGCAAGCGCTTCCGAAACCTCGAAGCGCGCGCGTGACGAATCCGAGGCGCTTCGCTGGTTCACGCTGGCAGCCGATCAAGGACTGGCGACCGCCCAATTCGAGCTCGGCCTGATGCTGGTCACCGCCGAAGGTGTGAATCAGAATTTCGTCGAAGGTCGCCGCTGGCTTTCGCGTGCGGGCGAAGCAGGACACGCGCCTGCCCTTTTCATGTTAGGCGATCTCTCGAAGCGAGGAGACGGTGGGCCTCCGAATCCTGTGATGGCAGTGGCGCTCTGGCATCGTGCCGCAGAACTCGGACATAGCGGCGCATTCCATCGTCTCGGCCAGGCTCATGAAGAAGGCCTCGGCGTCGACCCCGATGTGGAGTCGGCAATTGGATTCTACCGAGAGGCCTCTCTGCTCGGTTATATGATTTCTCAATATCGGCTTGCCGTGATCTACGACGAAGGTCTTCTGATGCCGCGCGACGCTTCGGAGGCCGTGCGTTTCTATCGTCTGGCCGGCGAGCAGAGTTACGCGCCTGCCCAGGCACAGCTGGGTTACCTGTATGCGCGAGGCGACGGCGTCATTCAGCGCTATGACGAAGCACTTCGATGGAGTCGAATGGCCGCGGAGCAGGGCAATGCGGACGGCTGCAATAATCTCGCGGTTCTTTATCTCAAGGGACTCGGTGTCGAGCAGAGTTTCGACGACGCGCTTCGCTGGTATCGACTGGCCGCCCAACATCAGCATCCCGGCGCCCAGAACATGCTCGGAACGCTCTATCTGACGGGTCAGGGCGTCGATGTCGATCCGAATGAGGCCGAACATTGGTGGCGCATGGCGGCGGAGCAGGGCTACGCATCGGCGCAATATAATCTGGGCGGCATGTACTCGCGAAAGATTTCAACGTCGCTGCTTCGCGAAGAGGCACTCGATTGGTTGGGCCGAGCCGCGGAGCAGGGCCATACGAGTGCGGCCCGGGAACTCGCAGAAGTTCAAGCGATGGTGGCAACGACGACAGCCCAGAAGGTTGAAGACGCCGCGATCGAGTCGGCGCAGACTACCCTCTAGCCAGAGTCGGTCGCTCCGCCGGGTACCGGACGAAGCTGCAGCGCCGAACTCCGTCGCGCTCGAGTGCGCGGGCGGAGGACGCCACGGAAGCGGAGAAAAACCAGAATCCGCAGATGCATGCGGTCAGAATTGCTCGTTTGTGCTGACACATACTCGGTGTGTGCATCCGCCTGGCAGGCAATTAGATGTAGCGATGGGGGCTAAAGCGGTCCGGATCTCTCTCGGTCCCGATCGGACCTCGGATTGCTGCGCCGCAGGACCCAATAACGGTTGAGATCGGCTTGGGCGCCATCCGAACGGTATTCGGCCAGAGAATCGAGCCCGAGCAGTTCCGGCCAGGAGTTGAATTCCGCGTCGCTCACCTGGTGGCAGTAGCGAGGCGGCTGAGTCGGGTCATCTCCGAAGCGCAGAAGTGCGTCACCGGCTTCGAGTTCCGACTCCTCGATCGGCGCACCGAGCACTGGCCCGAGATCCGACCAGGCGACCTGTCGGCGGGCGAAGCGCGGCCGGCCAGCGAACTGCCAGCTGGCCAGCGCCAGAATCCCGCCCTTCGCCAGACGCCGAGTCGCGGCTTCGAGCAGGCTCCTTCGCCAGTCGCTCCCCGGGACATGGTGCAGCACGCCCATGATGACAATCAGGTCGAAGGGGCCATCCGGGAGATCATCACCCGGAGACTCCGAGGCCAGGAAATCCTGCTTCGTGAGACGCCAATTCTGGCTCGGCAGATCCCTTAAGCGCGTGCGTGCGGAGTCGAGGAGGCCCGCGTTCGCGTCGATGCCCGTGTAGTCGGCGGGCACGCCGGCCTCCACCAGGAAGCGCAAAAACCGAGCATTCCCGCAGCCGATATCGAGAACCCGTTGCGGGCTGGGGGCCGTATCGATCGTAGCCGCGGGGGCCGGAAGCAGTTCCGAGAGGCGCTGCCAGCCCGGCCAAGGCTGATGACCGCGACTGGCGTCGAAGGCATCCGCATGGGCAAGATAGAAGGCCTTTGAGAGCGCGAGGAGTTGGAGGCGGGTTTGCGGGTGCATGACGATCGGGAGCCTAGCTCGCAGGGAGACGTACTCGTGGGGCAGAGAGTGTCTTTCGGTTGGCGCGGCGATCGTGCGCGAGCGGCCTAGACTCCGCCGGCGAGTACTGGGGAAGCCGGAGCGAGAGAGATCGACGAGAGCATGACTGAGCACGGGCATGACTGAAAAATGGAAAGGAACTGAGCAGGCGGAGGCGGCCAGCGATCCGTCGGGCGAGCGCCTGGCCGGACGTTTCCGCGGCCGGGGACCCGATCGATTCTTCGATCCACGACCGATGCGCGATTCGCTCTTGCCACTTCTGCGTGCAATCGAGGCCGTACCCGATGAAATCCCGGATCCCCTGTCGGCGGAGGTCATGGAGCCACTGCTTCGCGAACACGCCAAGCCCGAAGGCGGTTTCTTTTCCCGAAGCCAATTGATCGCGGCCTTTTCGGCCTTTTCGGACGAAGCCGATTTTCGTTTCGATGAGGCCCGATTTCGCCGACGTGTTCAGCGTCGACCCGTTCGGACGCAGAGTGGCGTCACGCCGCTTACGGTTTTGACCAAGCCCTTCCCCTGTCCCGGGAAATGCATCTTCTGTCCCAATGATGTGCGCATGCCGAAGAGTTATCTCTCGGACGAGCCTGGGGCCCAGCGCGCCGCCAATAATCATTTCGATCCCTACCTGCAGACCTGGAATCGTCTCGCGGCCTTCGATGCGACGGGGCATCCCACGGACAAGATCGAATTGATCGTATTAGGCGGAACCTGGTCCTTCTACCCACACGCCTATCAGATCTATTTCGTCGCGCGTTGCCTGGAGGCGATGAACGACTTCGGAGCTGGACGCGATGGGCGAGATGCATGTCGCCCGACCACGCCGAATTTCGAAGAGATCGATGCCGAGATTCTAGGCGAGGCCTTTCGCAACAACCCATACAACAAGACGGTGACGAAATTCCTGCAAGACAAACAGGATGGTTTACTCGTTCTTCCCGACGAAGAATCTGACTGGGCAAGACTCTTCCGCGCTCAGCAGGCCAATGAAGCTGCCGGCGCTCGATGTGTCGGGCTGGTTCTCGAGACGCGACCGGATCATGTCGACGAAGCCGAAGTCATCCGCCTCCGCCGTCTCGGCGCGACGAAAGTCCAACTCGGCGTGCAGAGTCTCGACGATCGCATCTTGTCGATGAATCGTCGCGGTCATGATGTCGCCGCCACAAGACGCGCGTTCGATGTTCTGCGCCGAGCAGGTTTCAAGCTCCACGCCCACTGGATGGCAAATCTATTGGGGGCGACGCCGGCTGGCGACCGCGAGGATTTTCGGCGCCTCTTCGAAGATCCATCCTTTCGCCCGGATGAGCTCAAGATTTACCCCTGTAGCCTGATCGAGACCGCGGAACTGATGGGGCCCTGGAAACGGGGCGAGTGGTCGCCCTATGACGACGCGGAGTTACTCGAAGTCGTGGCCGACGCGATGCCGCGGGTTCCGCGCTGGTGTCGGGTGACGCGGGTCATTCGAGATATTTCTTCGGACGACATTGTGGCCGGCAACAAGCGAACCAACTTTCGCCAGATCGCCGAGGCCGAGATCTCGCGTCGTGGCGATCCGCTCGTGGAGATTCGTCATCGGGAGATTCGGGGTGAGGCTTTCGAAGCGGCCGCCCTCGAACTCGTTGAAACCGAGTTCGAGACCGAATGTGGTCGCGAGATTTTTCTCGAATTGGTGACGACCGAAGATCGGATCGTCGGATTCTTGCGGCTGTGTCTGCCGAAGAATTCGTCGTTTATCGACGAGTTGGGAACAAATGCCCTCGTGCGCGAACTACACGTCTATGGCGGATCGGTTCAGATAGGCGCTGCATCGGGCGGTCGCGCCCAACACCGCGGTTTAGGCGCGCGGCTCCTCCAAGCGGCCCAATCGAGTGCACGCGAGGCCGGGTATCCGAAGCTCTCGGTCATTTCCGCTATCGGAACGCGTGGGTATTACCGGCAGCAGGGCTTCATCGACGGCGAACTCTATCAGCACCTAACGGTCTGACTGCCTGACGCCTGATCGGGGCTCCGCTCTCGATGTCGACCGCGTTCAGCCCGCCCGCTTGAGCGGAACAAAGAGCGTGTTCGCCCCACGACGCACCAGGACGAGAATCTTCTTCTTGTCCTTCGAATCATTCAGGACATTCGCCAAGTCACCGACGCTGTTGATATTCTGGCGATCGAGTTCGATGATGATGTCGCCTCTTCGGATGCCGGCTTCGGCGGCGGGGCCACCGGGTGCGACTTCGGTGACGATGACGCCTTGCGCTTCTTCGAGTCCGAGTTCCTGGGCCAACTCGTCTGTCAGGTTCTGGGCACGAAGACCGAGTGCTTCGGCGCCGTCATTCTTCTCCGGGGTGTGGCTCACGACCTGATCCGGATCGTCGAGGCGGCCGATCTGAATCCTGAAGCTCTTGTGCTTGCCTTCCCGAATCACGACGACCTTGGCCTTGGTGTCGACGGGCGTGTTCGCCACGACGATGGGAAGGTCATTCCATCGATTGATGGCTTCACCATTGAACTCGATGATGATGTCACCGGTCTTGATGCCGCCTTTTTCCGCCGGCGTATTAGGCAGGACTTGAGAGACCAGGGCGCCGCTCGCTTCGTCGAGCTGGAAATGGTCCGCGATTTCGTTGGTGACGTTTTGGATCGAGACGCCGAGCCAGCCGCGGGTCACGTGACCTTCTGCTCGAAGCTGGGGCAGAATCTGCTTGGCCTGATTGATTGGGACCGAAAAGCCGATCGTGTTGGCGCCGCTTCGAATGGCGGTGTTGATTCCGATGACTCGACCATGGAGATCGATCAGGGGGCCGCCGGAATTGCCGGGATTGATCGCGGCGTCGGTTTGAATGAAATCTTCGTAGAGCTTGGGGTCCATGACGTCGCGACGATTCTTCGCGGAGACGATGCCCGCTGTCACGGTGTGGGCTAGACCGAAGGGGTTGCCGATCGCCACGACCCAGTCGCCCGGCCGGACGATTTCGGAGTCGCCGAGTGCGATGGTGTCGAGGGCGTTCTGGCCGGGGTCGACCTTGAGCAGGGCGATGTCGGTCTTCGGATCGCGGCCGACGATCTCGGCTTCGAGTTCAGTGCCGTCGAGGAAGCGCACGATGATCTCATCCATGTCGGCGACCACATGGTTGTTCGTCACGATATAACCGTCGGGTGAGATGACAAAACCGCTGCCCTCTCCGCTGGTATGGCGTTCCTGTGGCATGCTGGGCTGATGGAATGGGCTCCCTCCGAAGAAGCCGGGAGGGAAGACACGCTGGTTCGTTGCGACGATGCCGGATGTCTGAATGCTGACGACGGCGGGTGCGACGCGTTCGGCCAAGTCCGCAAAGCTGGTCGGAATCCCGATCGGCTGTGTCTCCGGGATTTCGCTTTCAGAACGCCAGAAGGTCTCGCGTTCGGCGTGCGTTCCGCTTTTTCCCTCTGATGAGTCACCAAAGAAATCCAGAGCTTGTGCAGACTCCGGTCCGAAGATCGAAATCGAAGCAAGGCCTCTCATGAAACCGTGGTGGCCGAGGTCGCCGACTCCAGAGTCGAACCCTAGGTTTCCGCCGAGACCCAGAAGGGAAAGGACGACGACGGCGGTCGCAATTTGAAAATGTCGCACGATTGATTCACCTCGTTTCGAAGAAATGGATGTTGCAAGCGACCGGCCGTTCCTAGAACAGCGGAAGCGTCAGATGGTATCGGCCGAGTCCTCTCTGCACCACGACGAGTGCGCGTGTACGGCCACGAAGTCGGGCCACCGCACGCCGAAGGTCTTCGTTCGATGAAAGCGCGACGCCGTTGATGCCGAGCAGGAAGTCCCCCGCCCGAAGGCCGAGTGTTTCCGCTGCGGAGCCGGCGTTGACATCGGTCACCTCGAAGGCCCGATGAATTTCAGAACGTGTCAGATCGAGCCCAAGCTTTTGGCGCGCGATATTATGCACCATGGTCTGGGGCAATTCTTCGGCGACGGCCATGATGGTCTGGGCTTTGCCGTCTCGGTAGAGATTGAGATGGAGTTCCTGATCCGCGGTGAGTCCCTTGAGCATTTCGAAGAGTTCTTGCGCATTCTTGACCGATCGCCCATCGACTTTGGCGACGATATCCCCACGACGAATGCCCGCCCGCGACGCAGGGCCATCGGGATTCAGGCGACTGACCAGCACGCCCGTGACCCCGTTGGGCAAGTCGAGAATCTCTCGTAGCGTGGGCGCGATGTCTTGGAATTCGAGACCCAGCCAGACGGGGTGGACTTCGCCGTAGAGAAGCAGTTCATGAATGACCCGCTTGGCGACATCGATGGGGATGGCAAAACCAATCCCCTGGGCACCGGCAAAGATCGCGGTGTTGATTCCGATGAGTTGACCTTCGGCATTCAGTAGAGGACCGCCGGAATTGCCCGGGTTGATCAGGGCGTCGGTCTGTAGGAGTCCGTGGATAGTGAAGTCGTTTCCCTGGGACCGGACCGATCGATTCTTGGCGGAGATGACGCCCGTCGTCACGCTATTGGAGAAGCCGAAAGGGTTTCCGATGGCGATGACGGGTTCGCCGACCATCAAATCACTCGAGATGCCGGGCTCGGAAAAGGGCAGCATTTCGTCGGTCAAGATTTTGAGGACCGCGAGATCGTTGTTCGGGTCTGCCCCGACCAACTCCGCTTCGTACTCGCGTCCGTCCGCGATCGTGACGCGTACGCGATCTGCACGAGCGATCACGTGTTCGTTCGTGAGAACATGACCTCCGGCGTCGAAAATGACGCCGGAGCCCAGGCTCTGAACGGTCTGGGAGCGTGGCACGAAAAAGTTCTCGAAGAAATTGTCGAAGACGGGATCGACGCCGGAGCGTCGACGAAAGGGACTCGTGGTCTTGGTAATGCGTTCGGTCGTAATGTTGACGACGCTGGGTCCGACGCTTCGGACGACGTCTACGGCCGCAGTCTGTCGAAGAAAAGGATCACCCGCGAAGGCCGCTGGCGCGCCTCCCCAAATGATCAGGACCAGCGCGACGAGCGCCCAATATTGTCGATCCAGCTTCATATTCATTCCGTCATCGCTCCATCCCGGGGGCGCACCGCGGATCGAGCACACATCATCGCATCGGCGACCACCCGGCAAGGTTCTTCGGTCGGTCTGCACACTCTGAAGCCGCTCGAGCTTCTCCGGTTCACGCGAACTAGGGCTCAATCGGCTCGTATTCTACCCCTCGCAGAGAAAATGCCCGCTGCTTGCCGGCCAAGATGTCCAATGGACGCCGCAATGAGTCATGCATCCAATGCCCGGTCGAGTCCCTCACGCAGTTGTCTCGTAACGGCCATTGGGTTGCGCGCACCGGTGATGATTCCAGTGACCGCAATCCCAGCAGCTCCGGCGGCGACTGCTTGCTCGGCTTTTGCGGGGTCGACTCCCCCCTGCGCGAGGATCGGAAGGCCGATGGCACAGGCCTTCTCGAGGAGAAGAATACCCACGGCAGGCCGCGAGGCCCTTTTCGACAACGGATCCCAGATTGGAGCGAGATGCGCATAAGCCAGATTCGGATCGGGCCGCAGGGCGTGGGATTCGATTTCCTGGACAGAATGAAAGGATCGACCGACTAGCCGGTCTTCCGGAAGCAGGCTTCGTGCGTGGGTCTCGGCCAGCGCGTCGAATCCGAGATGAACACCGTCCGCATCCGAGCACAGCGCAATGTCGACGCGCCGATTGATGAGGACGCGAGGCTCGTTTACATCCGTCGTTGGATCGGTCCGCCGCTGATTCAGCACTTGATTCCGCGCGTCGACGAGACCTTTGGCGAGCTGCGCAAGTTCGAGCGACGCGACCGATCGATCGCGGAGCTGAATCCAATCAACACCCGCCTCGAAGAGATCGCGCGCCAGCGTTTCGGGCGCGCCTCCAAGTGCTCGTCCGTCGAGGACGGCGCAGAGGATGGGGCGACTAGAACGTTGCGGTGCCATCAAGGGGACTCGATGCCGATGCGTAGAGTCGCTGTGGCATCCGACCAGCCTCGTAGGCGGCGCGTCCCGCCAGGACACCTTGTTTCATGGCCATTGCCATTTTTAGTGGATCCTTGGCGTGGGCGATCGCCGTATTCATCAACAAGGCCGTCGCGCCGAGTTCCATGGCGACGGCGGCGTCGCTGGCGGTGCCGACCCCGGCATCGACGATGACCGGGACTTCGACGGTTTCGAGAATGATGCGGAGGTTGGCGGCGTTTCGGATTCCCATGCCGGAGCCGATCGGTGCCGCGAGCGGCATCACGGCCGGGCAACCCATGGCTTCGAGTCGCTGGCAGGCCACCGGATCATCCGTGATATAGGGAAGTACGGTAAAGCCATCTTCGATCAAGGTCTTCGCGGCTTCGAGGGTCGCCGGGACGTCGGGGAAGAGCGTTCGCTCGTCCCCGATCACTTCGAGCTTGATCAGGTTGGTCTCGAGAAGTTCGCGGCCCAATCGTGCTGTGGTGACAGCGTCTTCGGCGGTATAGCAACCGGCGGTATTCGGCAGGATGACGAATTTTTTGGGTGAGATGACATCGAGGAGTCGCGGACCCTTGGCCGCATCAAAATTCACGCGCCGCAGAGCGACCGTAATCATCTCGGCGCCCGAGGCTTCAGCGCAGGCGAGATTCTGCTCGAAGCTTTCGTATTTCCCGGTTCCAATGATCAGCCGTGATTCGAATTTCCATTCGCCCACCTGCCAGCCGGAGATTTCGGTGCCGCTGTTTCCTTTAGTCGCTTCTCCAGATGCTGTTTTCGCTGGATTACTCATGATTATCCCCCTCCGACGGCTTCGAGTATTTCGATTCGGTCGCCGCTGGCTAACTGGACGTCGCGATACGACGAACGAACGACGATATTTCGGTTGACGGCGACGGCCACACGCCGGTCGGACATGTCGAGCGAGACGAGTAGGTCAGCGACAGAGGATGAACCGGAGAGCTTCGTGGCATCGCCGTTCACAACGATTTCGACCTCGACCCCGACTGCGTTCGCGGAATCCGTTGGTGCCTCGCCCATTGCTCGATCCTCCTCGGGATTCGTCCGCGACTCGCCCGGTTCGCCGTCGTCTTCTCACAATACCCGACGGACTGTCACGCCGCCGCCGGTTCAAAGCATCAAGCCTTGCGGTATGGTCGTTATCGGAGAGTGGGAATGCACGATTCAGGGGAAGATCGGCCGGCGTGGGCATGGATCGATCGCGATGCGCTGAGACATAATGCACGTCATGCGATCGCCTGCGCCGATGGACGGGCTGTGATCGGCGTCGTGAAGGCGGATGCCTATGGGCATGGCATCGCCGAGATCGCACGCGGCTTGCTGGCCGAAGGTATCTCTCGATTGGCGGTCATCTCAGTGGGAGAGGGCGCAGAATTGCGCCGCGCGGGGATCGTCGCGCCGGTTCTGTTGCTCGGCGGACTGACGGATGCAGCGGCGGCCGAGCGCGCCCTCAAGTGGGGGCTGACCCCGGTGCTGCATGACCAGCGTGGCTTCGAACTCCTTCGTGCCATTGGCCACTCGGGTTCGCCCCTTTCCGTCGAAGTCGAAATTGACACGGGAATGCACCGTATGGGCGTCGCTCCGACCGACGCCCATGCTCTACTCCAGCAGATCGTCGATACCCCCCAGCTGAGCCTCTCGGGACTCTTTACACATCTGGCCCAGGCGGATGAGGCGGATCTCCGACCGACTCGCGATCAGGTCGCGCAATTCGTCGAACTCGGTCGCCGATTTCAGGGCGCGGTCGGCGCGGCCTCGGATTCACCGGCTCTGCACGTCGCCAATTCGGCGGGTCTGTTCCGAATGGGCGAGATTGAGCCCAAGGGCGGCGAGCTGACGACGTCTGCTGTGAGGCCGGGTCTGATGCTCTACGGGGTCTCGCCGTTTTCGGAAAAGAGCGCGGAGTCCCTCGACCTAGACCCGGTCATGACCCTAGCCGCTCGTGTGGTGGCCCTTCGCTCCGTCGCGAAAGGCGATGGCGTGGGATATGGCGGCGATTGGCGCGCCACTCGGGAGACCCGGGTGGCGACCTTGCCGATTGGTTACGCGGACGGATTGCCCCGTTCACTGGCCGGGCGCGGGCGCGTCTATCTGGCGGGGGCGATGAGGTCGATCGTTGGCCGCGTCTCGATGGATTATGTGACCGTCGATGTGGGGCCGAGTGGCGGTGCCGCGGACGTCGGTGCGGAGGCTGTCTCGGCGGTCGAGCTGGGTCAGATCGCGACGGTCTTTGGCCGAACTGGTGGCGGAAAACGCGTCCCGATCGAAGATCTCGCGGTCGCCGCTGGGACAATCGGCTACGAAATTCTCGTCGGCATAGGGAATCGGGTGCCGCGTTACGCGGGGAATGGATTGCCCCCGTATATGGATCCACACCCGCTCACCCCGGCGGTTTGACGCCGAGTCTGCGCGCGGTTACACCATGGCGAGCCCCCCAGATTCCCCATACAGGATCGACGCGGACTGCATGGACAGAACCCACACTGCGATGTTTGGGTCGTTCAGGAAGTTTTGAAATTGAGTTTGAATCAAGTGGAATAAGAGGGAGAAGAAACGAATGCCCCCCAGCAATTCGTCGACGAGTCCGGCTGCAGGATCGACACAAGAGGGCTCCGCCCAGACGCGCCGACCGGTCGTTCGTGCTCTGCTTTCGGTCTCGAACAAGGCGGGGCTCGTTGAACTGGCCAAGGACCTGACGGGCTTTGGCGTTGAATTGGTCGCCTCCGGCGGAACTGCCAGCGCAATTCGTGACGCCGGTCTCTCGGTTCTCGATGTTTCGGAGTTGACGGCGAGCCCGGAGATGTTGGGCGGTCGCGTGAAGACCCTGCACCCCAAGATTCATGGCGGAATTCTGGCCCGTCGCGATCTCGCAGAAGATCAGGCCGATCTCGAAGCCCATTCGATCCGGCTTCTCGATCTGGTGGTCTGCAATCTCTATCCCTTCGAGGCGACAGTGGCGCGGGCCGATGTGACGCGAGCCGAGGCCGTTGAGAAAATCGATATCGGTGGACCGTCAATGATCCGGTCTGCGGCGAAGAACCATGCCTATGTTGGCGTGGTCTGCGACCCGACTGATTATGTGGAGATCGTGACGGAGCTGCGCGAAGCGGGCGGACTGAGCGATGCGACGAGACGCCGGCTTGCACTCAAGGCGTTTCAGCATACGGCGAGCTACGACGCGGCGATTTCCCAGTGGCTCGGGGAGAATGATCCCGAGGTCGAGGCGGAAGTCTTTCCGGATTCCCTTTTGATCTCCCTCGAGAAATCTGCAGAGCTTCGTTACGGCGAGAATCCGCATCAGAGGGCCGCCCTCTATGGCGGATTCCTCGAACTGGCTGAGCTGCTGCATGGCAAGGCGCTCTCTTATAACAACTTGATCGATGCCCAGGCCGCGCTGGCCTTGATTCTCGACTTCGATCCAGCCGATCGTGCAGTGGTGGCGATCCTGAAGCACAACACGCCTTGCGGTGTGGGTGCGGGCTCGTCGCCTCTCGAAGCGTATGAAAATGCCTTCGCGACGGATCCTGATTCTCCCTTCGGCGGCATCATCGTTTCGAATCGACCTTTCGATGTTGAACTCGCGGCCAAGGTCGATGAGATTTTCACCGAAGTCTTGATCGGCCCGAGCTTTACCGACGAAGCGCTCGAACTCCTAAAGAAGAAGAAGAACCGCCGCTTGCTGGCCTTTGATCGCTCGAAGATCGATCCAGGTCAGGTCGAGGTGCGTCGGGTCTTTGGCGGGCTGCTGGTTCAGGAATCCGATCCCGCACCGGAAGAAGTGAAGACCGCCACGCTGGCGACCCAAACGACGCCCAGTGATGAACAGCGCATCGCCATGGAATTTGCCTGGCGGGTCGTGAAGCACGTGAAGAGCAACGCCATCGTTTTTGCGCTGGCGGACCGGACGTTGGCGATCGGGGGCGGTGCGACATCCCGGGTCGACGCGGTTCATGCGGCAGCGGCGAAGGCCGCACGCGTTGGGCTGCCGCTCGAGGGATCGGTTCTGGCGAGCGACGCTTTCTTTCCCTTCGCGGACGGGCTCGAGACAGCCGTTGCCGCGGGCGCCGCCGCGGTCATCCAGCCGGGTGGATCGAATCGAGATGAGGAAGTCACTGCCGCGGCGGACAAGCTCGGGGTTCCGATGCTGATGACGGGGACGCGGCACTTCCGCCACTAACACGGCGTGGGCAAGTCCCAGACAGCGCGAGTCAGGCGCATGCGCTGCGCGGCGTGATCGAGAAACAGGAATCGACTCAGGCCGGAAACCAGATTTGCAGGAGGAATGTCGTTGAAGGTTTTGGTGATCGGCGCCGGTGGGCGTGAACATGCTCTGATCTGGAAGCTCGCCCAGAGCCCGGAACTAACAAGTCTACATGCGGCGCCGGGCAGTGCCGCGATTGCCGAATGGGCGACCTGCCATGCTGGGACGAAGGCGGCGGATCTCGACGCGATTGTTGCGCTGGCCGCCGGGGAATCCATCGATCTCGTCGTTGTGGGTCCCGAAGATCCATTGGCCGCGGGCCTGGCCGATCGTCTTCGAGATCGGGGCATCGCGACCTTCGGACCTTCCGCCGCGGCGGCCCAGCTCGAGGGCAGCAAGGCCTTCGCGAAAGATTTCATGCAGCGGCATGAGATTCCGACCGCCCGTTATGCCGTCTTCGAAGAGAGCGATCCCGCCCACGCCTATATCGATGAATTGAAAAGCCCGTGTGTGGTGAAGGCCGATGGTTTGGCTGCAGGCAAGGGCGTGGCGATGTGTGAAGACGCGGCGGCCGCGCATGCCGCGATCGACGAGATGATGGGCGCGCGACGTTTTGGGGATGCCGGAGATCGCGTTGTCGTCGAACAATGGCTTCGAGGAGAAGAGGCCTCGTACTACGCTATTTCCGATGGCGAGCGAATCGTCACGCTGGCGGCGGCACAGGATCATAAGCGCGCTCTCGATGGAGATCGCGGCGAGAATACGGGTGGCATGGGTGCTTATTCGCCTGCTCCAGTCGTGACCGACGCCGTCGAGAAGAAGATTCTCGAACGCGTCGTCTATCCGACGATTCGAGGCATGGCCAAGGAGGGACATCCATTTCAGGGTGTGCTCTTCGTCGGATTGATGGTCGATGAATCGGGCGAGCCCTTCGTCATCGAGTTCAATGTTCGGTTTGGGGATCCCGAGACCCAGGCGCTCCTCGTGCGAATGGAAGGCGATTTGCTGCCGCTTCTCGACGACGCTGCTCGAGGGAAACTCGATCCGGCGACCGGCATCGGCTGGGGAGAGGCCGCTGTCTGTGTCGTGCTCGCTTCGGGAGGCTATCCACGAGACTACGAAGTCGGCCAGCCGATTTCCGGACTCGGTGGAATAAGTCAAGAGGATTCGCTGGTGGCCTTTCACGCTGGCACGCGCCGGAGTGAATCGGGCGAAGGCTTCGAAACGGCTGGTGGTCGCGTCTTGGGAATCACGGCACGTGGCCGAGACGTCGTCACGGCCAGGGATCGTGCCTATGCCGCCATCGACCAGATCTCCTTCGAAGGCATGCAATATCGAAACGACATCGCGTCCCGAGCGATTGATCGTTAGTCGAGGCCGAAATGGACCGATCCAATTTGCCATCGTCCTCTCGTTCCGCCTCTTCGCCACCCACGGCGGGTTCGGCCTCGATCGATTGCGCGGTCGAGCGACTCTCAAATGATGGATTCATCGGCTATCCCACGGAAACCGTCTGGGGTCTTGGCGCCTGCGCGGATCGACCGCAGGCCATCGATCGGCTCTTCGACTGGAAGGGCCGCGCAACGGATCAGCCCATGTCGGTTCTCGTGTCGTCGCTCTCCTCGGCCATCGGGCTTGGCTGTCATTTTGATAGACACGCTGAGCTTCTGGCCCGAAGCTTCTGGCCCGGGCCATTGACGCTGGTCATCCCCAGCGAATCCTCGTTTGCCCCTGGTGTTGCTCGCGCGGATGGTGCGCTGGGCCTGCGGTGCAGCGGACATCCCGTGGTGTTGGCGCTCGTGGCTGCGATCGAGGCGGCCGGACTCGGGCCGATCACGTCGACGAGCATGAATCGCAGTGGCCGTACGCCGGCGGAAGATAGCCGGTCAGCCGAGGAGATGGTGGCTGGGGCCACCGGTGACACGTTCGCTTCGCCATTGTTGGTTTGGGCGGGGGCGTCTCTGCAGGAGTGCGATGCGGGCGCCGCGCCCGTCAGCAGCGTGGTCGATTGCACGGGAGCGGTTCCGAAGATCTTGCGTGCTGGCGCCCTCGATGCTGGCTTACTCGAAACGGCCTGGAACCAATCGCCGAACTGAAGGCAAGCGAGCCGTCGGCTCTGTAGGATTATCTTGTGATCCGGGCGGCACTTGCCTGGAATCGATGTCGCCCGGAAGTTGTAGAAGCCGAAGAAGCTGAGGAGAAAACAATTCGATGACTGTTGTTCGTCCATTTCGAGCCGTGCGTTACGACACCAAGCGTGTCGAGCTGTCGAAAGTGATCGTGCCCCCCTACGACGTGATCGCTTCGGATGAGCGCGAAGGATTTTTTGATTTCGATCCGCATAACGCGATTCGTTTCGAATTGACGCGCGATGCCGCCGACGAAGCCGATGCGAACTATTTATGGATTCGCGAACTGCTCGACGCCTGGCGCGCCAGCGGCATCTTGATTCGCGACGATTCGGCTGCCTTCTATGTGATGGGTCAGCAGTTCACAGCGCCCTCTGGCGAAATACTCGAGCGCGTGGGCTTCATCGCAGAACTCGAGCTCGAAGAATATGAGACCCGCGTTGTCCGACCGCATGAAAGGACGCTGTCGGGTCCGAAGGCGGATCGGCTGAAGCTGCTGCGCTCCTCCGAAGCGAATCTTTCCTGCGTCTTTCTTCTCTATGAGGATCGTGCGGACGAGTTGGCCGAGATGTTGGTGAACGCCCTGGACGAAGGCGAGATTGGCCGGGCCAGGGACCAGGCTGGCATTGCCTATCGACTCGGGCGTCTGACCCAGCCCGATGAGATCGAACGGATTCAGGGATTTCTCGCGGCTCGACCGAGCGTGATCGCCGACGGTCATCATCGCTACGAAACCGCCCTCGAGTACAAACGCCAGCAGATCGAAGCGAACGGGGATCAGCCCTTTGCCCCCTGGCGTTCGACGATCGCTTTTTTTGCGAATGCCTACGCCTCGGGCAGTCTCCTGCTGCCGATTCATCGCGTCGTCCGTGACGTGCCGGCACCGGATCTCGCTCAGTGGCGAGAGCGATTGTCGGGGTGGACGATCACGGAGCTCGCGAAGGTGTCACCCGATGACATCGAGATGCAATTGGCAGAGGAGCTCGCGCTATTGGCCCCGCATCCGGCCTTCGTCGCCGCCAGCGCCGACGGTCCACGGCTGCTCATCCGCCGAAACGAAGCCCGAGACGAATTGATGGTTCGAATCATCGAGGACGAAGTTTTGAGCGTCGTCTTTGGCCTCGACCCGGAGGCCATCCGCACCGGGGCCGTGAGTTTTCCGAAGAGCGCCAAGCGAGCGGCCAAGGAGATTGAAGACGGGGTGGGGACCGTCGCGCTGTATCTGAATCCGATGACCCCGGACGATGTTTTTCGCGCGACGGCGGAAGGCGAGGTCATGCCCCAGAAATCGACGTTCTTCTATCCCAAAGTGCCTACCGGGATGGCGTTTCGAGATCATCGCGATGAAGGTGACGGAGGCGCCGTGGGCGCCAAGCCATCGCCGTGAGTCGTCGACCGCCGCAGGGGAAGAGGCGAAAGGGGACGCCCACCCCGGTTGCCGATCTCGTCGGGTTGGTCCTGGGCGAACTCGGGCTGGACGCCGTCGCAAAGGCGCATCAAATCGGTGCACGCTGGGAGGAGGTCGTGGGCAAACAGGTGGCGACACATTGTCGGCCACTGGGTATTCGCGGTAAAATTCTCGAACTCGAGGTCGACAGCCCGGTTTGGTCACAACAACTTCAATTGCGCAAACCCGAGCTTCTGGCGGCCCTGTCCAGGGTCTTCGGAGATGATGCACCGCGAGAGCTGCGCTTCCAGGTCGGCTATGCTCGCGGCCGTCAGAAAAGGGGATGAGATGCAGGCAGAACGTCGAGAAAACTCCGTAGATGCACTTGGGCAGCTTTGTGATTTCTGTGGGGATCGAGTGATGACGGTTCGCCGGGTTGCTCTCGATCAGGAGTACGATCGCCTGCAGAAGATTCACCACGAGCAGTATTCTTGCTCCAGCTGTTTCGAGCAGAAGGAAGAGAGCCGACTCGGGCTCGGACGGCGCTGAGTTTTCTCAGGCCGAGGGGGGCTTGCTTGAGGCGTGATCGTTCAAACCTGGGTGCAAATGGGCCGGTATGGCGCTGGATCTGGCGCTGATCAGGCATTGGAATCGGAGGATCAGGGGCCGCCGGTTGACCGACGAGAGTGATTTCCCTAAGTTGCGCGCCGGCTTAGAGCAGCCCCACAACATCTATTCGACGTCTAGAAGAGCCGGTCCACCGGGTCGCAAATGACGTGAGATGTCTGGGTTGCGAAAGAAAATAAATCATCCAAACGAAGCGAACAAAGCGAAAGGTCGTCCACAACATGGTTAAAATTCGAATGATGCGTATGGGGTCCAAGAAACGTCCCTTCTATCGGGTGATGGCAATCGACGAACGTAAGCAGCGCGACGGTCGTCCCCTCGAATTTCTTGGAACCTATGATCCGCGCATCAATCCGCCGGCGGTCAAATTGAATCTCGAAGGAATAGACGGCTGGGTCGGGAAGGGCGCGCAGCTCTCGGGAACGGTCCGCAGCCTCGTGAATGGCGTTCGCCGAGCAGGCAACACCGCGATGACAGGAGCTTCGACAAACTAATGTCCGGAAATGACGACTCTCTCGACAACTCCGATGGCCCCGCAGAAAAAGGTGACGACTCCGCAGACCTGGTCGAATTCCTGGCCAAGGCGATCGTCAGCCAACCAGAAGAAGTCAACGTCGCCATCGAAGAGGATGGTGATCTGCTCGAACTCGAAACCGCCGATGGCGATCGAGGGCGAGTCATTGGTCGCCAGGGTCGCGTTGCTAAGGCCTTGCGGGCGATTTTGAATTCGACGGCCGATGGCGATGGAGTTCGACTCGACATCGTTGACTAGCACTTCGGCCGGGAAGTGGACGAGCCCGTCGGCCAAACAGCCGACGCCACGCATCCCCTTCCTTCCTCAGCAAGATTTGCTGTATTACGTCCGGTCGAGACTCACGGCTACTCGGTCTGTCGTCGTGACCGCTGAGCCCATGCTCGTTCTGTCGGCCTGCGCGGTCGAAAATTGATGACCCAGCAACCACCTCTGAAATCCCTGAAGCAGTCAGCGCCCCCACCGCCCTCGCGGCAGCGCCATCAGAGAATCGTGCTCGGCGAGATCATCGGGGCGCACGGTCTCGACGGCGAAGTTCGGATTCGATTCGCCAGCGACGGCCCCGAAACGCTGCTCGCGACCGAGGCGGTCTGGGTCGGCAGCAGCGCCAATGATCCCGAGGCGCGACGCTATCGCGTTCACGGCTGTGGTCTTGGCCGGAAAGGCGAGGTGCGGCTGACTTTCGATGGAGTCGAAGGGCGCGACGCAATCGGACGATTGGTCGGTCTCGTGGTTGCGGCGCCGGCCAGCGATCTGCCGGCGCTGCCCGAGGGCGAATTCTATTGGTATGAACTCATCGGCTGCCGTGTCGCGTCGGAGACCGGTCTCGAAGTGGGCATCGTTCGCGAGATCTGGGAAACCGGCGCGCATGACATTCTGGTCGTCGAGGACGAGGATGGCGTGCGAAGATTGCTTCCGACCGCGGCGGAGTTGATGAAGAACGTCGATCTGGATGCGGGTCGAATCGTCGTTGCGGATCTTCCGGGTCTGCTCGAGCCCGTTTAGGGTGCAGCGGCGCCGGTGAGGAATGGACGATGTTCAAAATTGACATTCTGACGATCTTTCCACCGCTCTTTTCGACTTTTCTCGAGACGGCGTTCGTGGCTTCAGCGCGGAAGCAGGGCGTGGCTGAGGTCGAAGCCTATGATTTACGCGAGTGGGCGGAGGATCGCCATCGATCCGTGGACGACTCTCCCTACGGCGGCGGTCCGGGGATGGTCATGACTCCGGAACCGCTGGTGCCGGCGATCGAGGCGCTGGCAGGTCCGAAAGGCCCCGAACGTATCGGTCGGGTCATCTACCTCTCTCCTCAAGGTACGCCGCTCAATCAGGCGAAACTCATGGATCTGGCCCAGGGGCCCCCACTGTTGCTGGTGTGCGGGCGCTACGAGGGGATCGATCAGCGCGTACTCGATTTGGCGGTCGATGAAGAGATTTCGATCGGAGACTATGTTTTGTCCGGCGGCGAGGTGCCGGCGATGGTTCTCATCGAGGGAATCGTCCGGCTTTTGCCCGGAGTTTTGGGAAATCCGGCCTCGATCCAAACAGAATCGTTCCAGGGGGGAGCCGTTCTAGAAGGTCCGCAGTATACTCGTCCGCCAATTTACCGGGCCCTCTCGGTGCCGGAAATCCTTCGATCGGGTGATCACGCTGCGATCGAGGCTTGGCGCCAAAAAATCGCCCAGACCAGAACTCTTGAACGGCGCCCCGAGCTGATGGATCCGGCAGGGGCGAAAGCAGTCGGCGACACAGGAAGCTCGGAACAAAATAATTGACGTAAGACATCGAAAACAGGCGCGATTTTAGGCGACTGGATTTTAGGCCAACAGCCAATCAATCGAACACCCAACGAATCGACGGCGGAGCGATAGCGAAGCCGGTACACATGCCGCCCGGATCGGGCGGAACCACACGGCCATCAGGTCGGAGTAAAAAGGAAACAGCAATGCGAACCCTGGACTTCGTCGAAAACGAGACCCTTCGACGTGATCTTCCTCCCTTCAAGGTCGGCGACACGGTGGCCGTTCATGTGAAGGTTCGAGAGGGCGACAAAGAGCGAATTCAGATCTTTCAGGGGCTGGTGATTCGTCGCCGCGGTGGAAGCGTCAGCGAGACCTTTACGGTTCGAAAGATCTCGAGCGGCGTCGGCGTCGAGCGGACTTTTCCGGTGCAGTCGCCGCTGGTCACCAAGGTCGACATCAAGTCGCGTGGTTATGTCCGTCGCTCGCGGCTTTACTACCTGCGCGATCTTTCGGGCAAGAAGGCCCGGCTTCACAGCAAGGTTCGCGACCTTTCGGGTTTGATCTCCGAAGAGGAGGCCGAGGAGGCCGAGGCGGCCGCGAACGCGAGCTCCATGGAGGAGGCGGCCGCGCAGGTCGTCGAGACGCCGGATGAAGCCACCGAGACGAGCGATGACGGTCTCAAGGGCAAGGCTCGTAAGAAGGCGCGCGCAGAGGAAAAAGCCAAGCGCAAGGTCAAGCTCGATGCCGAGGGCGCCGAACGCGCCGCCAAGATGGCCAAAGCCCAGGCTGCCGCGGAAGCCAAAGCCGAAGCCGAGGCGGGCAAGGCCCCCGCGGACGAGTCCGAGGCTACGGAAGAGTCAGAGAAGAGCTGAGCGCTCAAAAAGCTGATTCCCAATGTTCAATCGACCACCGTGCCGATCCCGGCGCGGTGGTTTTGTTTTGGGTCTCGCCCATTCCATCGAAGAGGCACGTCACGACATCGAAGCGGCGTCGCCGGCTTCCGCGCGCTTGCTCGGGATTTGCATTGAGCCAGGCGTGGGCGCCGCGGCGGAGCCGGCGTTGCTTGCGGTCATCGACGGCTTCCGCAGCCAGACTGTGACCCTCATGAAGGCCACCGTGAGGTCCCACTTCGAGGCTGGACGCATGCGGAGCACGTCGGCTCTTCACTTCGACAAACACGAGCGTGGCACCGCGTCCAACAATCAAGTCGATCTCGACGCGATCCGCGCGGACGTTGCGTGCGATGATGCGATACCCTCGTGCTTCGAGGAATAGCGCAGCACGGCGTTCGCCCTCGCATCCGAGAACCTGTCGGAAATTCGTCTTCGTCATGGGTGGTTGGGCAGGGTAGGGGATGGGAACGCTCTACATCGTGGCGACACCGATCGGTAACCTCGAGGACGTGACCTTGCGTTCACTGCGCATCTTGCGTGAGGTTGACTCGGTGTTTGCAGAGGACACTCGGCGGACCCGGGTATTGCTCGATCATTTCGAAATTGCTCAGAGGCCGATTTCGCTTCACGCGCATAACGAAGCGGCTCGAATCGAAGAGGTCATCGCCGTGCTTGAGTCGGACTGCGATGTAGCGCTGGTTTCCGACGCGGGGACACCCCTGGTTTCGGATCCGGGTGCGCGATTGGTGAGCGCGGTCGCAGCTGCCGGACATCGCGTCGAGGCCATTCCCGGTGCGTCTGCCTTGTTGGGCGCGCTTACGGTGGCCGGGCTCGACACCGAGCGAGTCCTCTTTCTTGGCTTTTTGCCTCGCAAAGCCGGGGCGCGTCGACGGTTGTTGGAATCCCAGCGTGGCCGTCCCGAAACGATCGTGCTCTTCGAATCGCCGCGTCGTGTGGCCGAGACGCTGCGCGAAATCGTCGAGATACTCGGTGACCGGCGGGCCTGCCTGGCGCGCGAACTCACGAAGAAGCACGAAGAGATTCTGCGCGATGAGGCCTCTGTGCTTGCAGCGGCCTGCTTAGACACGCCACCCCGCGGTGAATGCACGCTCGTGATTGGCGGCGCAGGCGCTGACGAGATTGAGGAAGTGTCAACCTGGGATGACCGGAAGCTGGGCGATGCGATTGGTGCAGAACTTGCCCTCGGTTCATCGACCCGTGATCTGGCCCGCGATCTCGCTGGCCAGTCCGGACGTACCCGCAGCGATGTGTATGCGATGGCCGTGCGAATGCGAGAGCAGGGCGATACGGTGGAGGCCTCGGATAGAGCAGCCGATGATGCGGGTGAACGAGAATGAGCCGGATTGGATCGGTGTTAGGTTTGGTTCCTCGACTTCCGAGCGTCCTGCGAACACTGCTTCGGCTTCGTCCCGCCCAGGCGCGTGCTCAGCTGCGGCATACCCTGTTTGGACTCTCTGCGCCGCGCAGTTATTCCGGTGAGAGTCCTCGGCTGGCAACTGATCGTCCCCACACGGCGTTCTTGGTTCCGCCCGCGCATGTGAAATCCGACGGTGTCACAGCCATTGAAATGCTGGGAACCTCTTTCCCGATCGGCTCTCCAATCGATTGGGCGACCAGCCATGGCGGGCCCCTCTTCGCCTACCACCTGCACCAGCACGAGGCACTCCGGTTGCCCGCATTTTCCCCCGAAGCTCGCGCGGTCTTCATTCGAGATTGGATTCACCACCATGAATCGGGGGTGGGTTGGGATCCACATCCGATTTCTCTTCGGCTTTTGTGTTGGGGGAAGCTTCTGGTCGCCCAAGGGATTCAGGGTGCGGATGCGGACATCCAAGAAGAGATGATTCGTTCGATGGCGAGTCAGGCCGAGACACTGTCTCATGGACTCGAGATTCGGCTACAGGCCAACCACTTGCTCTCGAATTTGATTGGCATCGTGTTCACGGGGATGTTATTGGACGGCGATGTGGCGAGCGAATGGCGCAATCGTGCCTCCGACTTGATCGAAGAGCTGGACCTTCAAGTGCGCCCGGATGGTGGCCACGAAGAGCGCAGTCCGATGTATCACGGGCTCCTGCTCGAGGGGTTGCTCGATCTGCTCAATCTTTGTCGCTCGGACGAGTCGCGGGCGCCCGATGGACTGGTGCAAAAGCTTTCCGACGTGATTCGCGAGATGCTCGTGGCTCTCGATCTCATGACCCATTCGGATGGTCGGCCGGCGCTTTTTGCGGATTGCGCCTTCGATATTGCGGCTCGATTTGCCGAGCTTCGGGACTACGCGTCTCGCCTTGGTATCACGCCGGCGGACCTAGTCCGCTCGGGCTACCTGCCCCAGACCGGATACTTCCGACTATCGGCCGGCGGCTATGAACTCATCGCATCGGTGGCCGCGCCTTCGCCCGAACATCAACCTGGCCATGCGCATTGTGATGCATTGGCTTTCGAGCTCTCCGTCGACGGGAATCGGCTCGTGACGGATATGGGGCTCTATGAGTATCGAGCCGGGCGCCGTCGAGATCTCGCGCGTGCGACGGCGAGTCATTCGACCTTTGAGTTCGATGGAAGGGAACAGGCGGAGCTTTGGGCGGCCCATCGAGTCGGCGGTCGGCCCGAAGTCGAATTGACGGGGTGGAATGAGAACGGCGAAGCGGTGGCCATCTGTCGAGGCTGGTCGCGAAACGCCCCGCTTCATCGGAGACACTTTCAGGTCGACGATGAGGGCGTGACGATCATCGATAGCGTCGAAGGAAAGTTTGGCGAAGTCGCATTCTGCCTACCGATCGACCCGGCTTGGCAGGTCGAACTCGAGGCGAACACAGCGCGGGCGATGCGTGATTTGGCGAGTGATGAATCGATGCCTGTCGTGGTTGAAATAGAACTCGCCGAGTGCTTCGAGTGGTGTCTGGAACGGCGCTTCTACTATCCAACCTTCGGCCGTGAAGTCGAACGCGCGGCTTTGGTCGGTCACGCCACGAATGCTCGATTCAACGGGGCAACCACACATTTTCGCCGAGTCGAATAATGCGGGGGGAAACTAACGGGCTGACAACAAGGCTTCGATCCCCGCTTCGTCGAGAATTTCGACATCGAGTTTTGCGGCGGTGGTGACCTTGCTGCCGGGATCGCTACCGGCAACGACATAATTCGTCTTGCGCGAAACGGAGCCCGTCACTTTTCCACCAGCGGCTTCGATTAGACTTTTCCATTCACCTCGCGGCCGACTGAGCGTCCCAGTCAAGACGAAGGTCAAGCCGTCGAGCGGTTGTGGACGCTTGGATGCATCGCTGGGCGTGCGACTTTCCGGGACAACGATCACGAGTCCGAGTTCTTCGAAGCGTGCGATCTCCGCCTGGTTTGACGCATCTTCGAGGAAGCGGCCGACGCTCTCGGCGATGATCGGTCCAATTCCCTCGATCGCCGCGATCTTGGTGGGTTTGGCGGCGAGTAGCCCTTCAAGGCTCCCGAAATGGTCAGCCAGGAGTTCTGCGACAGTGGCGCCGACATGGCGAATGCCTAGCGCGATCAGAAAGCGGGGAAGTGTGGTTTGCCTGGCGCGTTCGAGGGAGGCCATCAGATTCTGGGCCGATTTTTGCGCCATGCGTTCGAGGTCTGCGAGTTGCGCGAGTTCGAGGGCGAAAACATCGGAGAGACGGGTGACTAACTTGGCTTCGACGAGTTGATCGACGAGCTTTGCGCCCAGGCCGTCGACGTCGAGTGCGCCGCGACTGGCAAGATGGCGCAGATTATTCTTAAGCTGTGCGGGGCAATCGAGATTCGCACATCGCGTGATGGCCTCGCCCTCGAGTCGGACCGCGCGAGTCGAGCAGATCGGACAATGCGTCGTCGGGGCCGGGCGTTCGAGTCGGAACCCTTCGGCGAGGGCTTTGCGTCGAAAGTCGAGTCGAACGCGCACGACCTGGGGAATCACGTCGCCGGCGCGCTGGATCACGATGCGGTCGCCTATGCGGAGATCCTTTCTTTCGAGTTCGTCCTGGTTATGCAGCGATGCGTTTGAGACGGTGACGCCGCCCACGCGAACGGGGCGAAGGCGGGCGACTGGGGTGAGCGCACCGGTCCGCCCGACCTGGATGTCGATGCCTTCGAGCACGGTCTCAGCTTGTTCTGGAGGAAATTTGAATGCGATGGCCCATCGCGGTGCTCGGGCCAGGCTTCCCAGCGTGTCTTGTTTCGCGACGTCGTCGATCTTGAACACTGTGCCGTCGATTTCGACGGGGAGTTTCCCGCGCAGTTGCAGAAGCCGTTCGTGGAATGCGATGGCCTTACCAATTCCACGGCAGATTTCGATTTCAGGACTGACGATGAATCCCCAATCGCGGAGAACGTTGAGGATCTCGGATTGCTTCGTGCATCCGTTGGGTCGCCCTTCTTCGAGGGCATAGGCGCGGAATTCGAGGCTTCGAAGTCGAATCAGGTCGACGTCATGGATCTGACGAAGGCTCCCAGCGGCGGCGTTGCGTGGGTTTTCGAAGGGACGTTGGTCGCGTTCGATGCGCGCTTGATTGAGTTCTTCGAAGGCCGCGAGGGGCAGCACGATCTCGCCTCGGACCGAGGCGAATTTCGGCCGGGCGCCGGTGGCCAGTTTCTGGGGAATCGAAGCGATTTGCTCGAGGTTGACCGTCACGTCTTCGCCCGTTCGGCCGTCGCCCCGCGTGAGCCCCTGCTTGAAGCGGCCGTTCTCGTAGATCAATTCGATTCCTGAACCGTCGAGCTTGGGTTCGGCGACGTACGCCACATCTTCCGGGTTCGAGGAAGCGGCGTTCTCGGTCGAGAGGGCTTTCTGAACGCGCACGTCGAAGGCACGCATTTCGTCTTCCGTCATGGCGTTGTCTAGTGAGAGCATCGGAGACCGGTGAGGGGCGGTGGCGAATCCACTGGCCGGGACGGCGCCAACCTGCTGAGTTGGTGAATCCTTGGCTTGTAGCGCTGGGAATTGGTCTTCGAGTTCGACCAACTCGCGACGCAGCAGGTCATATTGCGCATCCGTGAGTTCGGGGGCGTCGTTCTGATAGTAGAGATCGTCGTGGCGACGAATTTCCGCCGCGAGTTCTTCTGCCCTGGCACGCTGCTTCGCGTTCGGCATTTTCGCTTTTGTCTTGTTAGGTCGGGCGGGCAAAGTGTCCTTTCCGTCTTCCAGCACTACGCCTTGCGTGTATTTGCGTCTCGCCTACCGCTGGGATGCGCATTATTTCTCCATTCCCCGTATGGGAATCCCGTCAAGGGGCCACGAAGACGCGCCGATGATCTTGATGGTTCTTCGAGTATCCGACGGACCACTACGAGGATACCACGCTGTGGATCGGACCAGCATCCGATGCCCACGTGATTTGGAGCAAGAAGAGATGAACGTTCAGCTCGAGGCGATACCTGGGCACTCGGAGCCGCCAGGCGCGAGTGATGTGGGCAGTGATCGGCGAAGCGATGCGTTGCAGGACGCACTGGCCCGCGTTGCTTCTCTTGAAGCGAAGCTTTCACTGCAAGCGCGTGCGCGAACGGAACTGGTGCATCTCGTCAGTCACGAGCTGCGCAATCCGATTACCGTCATCTCGGGGTTTGGAAGGCTGCTCCAGAATGAAGCGCACGGCACTCTCAACAAGGAGCAGGCGCATTACATCGATCAGAGTCTGAAGGCTTGTCGTCGGCTGGACCAATTCGTCGTCGATCTGCTCGAAGCACAGCCAGAATCGGGAACCCCGCTCTCCGTCGAGATGCTGGACGCCGACGTTCACGGACTGATCCGGTCGCATATGGAATCCCTTTCACCGCTGCTCGAGGAGCGCGGAATCAAGGTCGACCTCAGCTTGGCTGCCCGATCGCCGCGCTTCCGCTTCGATGAACGTCGGATCGAGCAGGTCATCACGAATCTGATGAGCAACGCGATTCGATACGGCAGACCTGGTGGCATCATCCGTGTGCTGACCAATACGCGTCGCGATTCCGAGTCCGGTGCGACTGAGTCGATCGAAGTCATCGTGGAAGACGACGGCCCCGGTATCCCCAAAGAAGATCGCGAGCATCTCTTCGCGCCCTATGTCCGGGGTGAAGGGCACGATGATTGTGAAGGTCTGGGCATCGGTCTCGCGATCTGTCGGAGGGTCATGACGGCGCATGGCGGAAGAATTCACGTCGAGGCCAGCGAGTTTGGCGGCGCACGCTTCGTCTTTGAATTGCCCTGTCGCCACGCGACGGAAGGCGGCTGAGTTTGGCATCGCGAGCTGGAATCGGAAAAAATGGAGAGTCGTCGGGGCCTTCCGGGACCGCCGATCAGCCCCGCCCGCCCCGTGCCTTGATCGTTGATGATGCGGAAGGCATGCGCGCGTACCTGGCGAGTCTATTCGAGTCGCGTGGATTCGATGTCGATACGTGTGATGACGGAGCGTGCGCGCTGACACTCCTCGAGAGTGGCGCAAATCCCGACGTGGTGATGCTCGATATCATGATGCCGGGAGCCGATGGTCTGGCCACGCTCGCTGAAATCCGTCAGTCCTGGCCGGAATTACCTGTGATGATGGTGAGTGTCGTGGGGAAGGCGACGACGATTGTGGAGGCGATGCAGCTCGGAGCGGTCGATTATCTGACCAAACCCTTCGAAGAGTCGGAACTCGACGCCGCACTTGATCGGCTCGGATTGCATAGCGCACAGCCGGGTGCTCCGACTGATGGTCGAGGCACAACCGTGGCGCCCGGACAGACGGTCTGGGTGAGCAGTGCCATGCGTGAGATCCGTTCTGTGATTGAACAGATCGGCGAGACCGACGTGACCGTGTTGATTCAGGGCGAGAGTGGTGTCGGCAAGGAGATTGTTGCGCGAGAAGTGCATGAAGTCTCGAGTCGAGCGAAGAATGCGTTCGTCAAGGTCAACTGCGCGGCATTGCCCACGAATCTGCTCGAAAGCGAACTCTTCGGCTACGAAAAAGGCGCGTTCACAGGCGCCTTCGGGCGCAAGCAGGGGAAATTCGAGCAGGCGAATGGCGGAACGATCTTCCTCGACGAGATCGGAGAGATGTGTCCTTCACTGCAGGCCAAGCTGCTTCAAGTTCTGCAGGATTCGGAGTTCACGCGCCTCGGCGGGAATCGCGAAGTTCGTGTCGATGTTCGTGTTGTCTGTGCGACGAATCGATCCCTGACCGAGATGGTTGCGGATGGAAATTTTCGAGAAGATCTCTTCTTCCGTCTGAACGTCGTCGCGATCGAAGTGCCGGCATTGCGTGAGCGGCGTGACGAAATCCCATTACTGGTCGAGATGTTCATGGATCGTTATGCGCGGCTCTATGAGCGGCCCAATCACGGTTTGTCACAGCAGATGATCGAGGCGATGAATCAGTACAAATTCCCGGGCAACGTCCGAGAACTCGAGAATATGATCAAGCGGGTCGTCGTGCTCGAAAATGAGGAGTCGGTTCTCGAAGATCTTCGCAGGCCGAAGGCCAGCCGAGCCGAACGTCGAGTCGAGCTCGATGCGATTCTTGTCGAAATGGAAGAGACCGCCGGTGAGCTGCCTCTTCGGGAAGTCGGAAGACGTTTCGCCCTCGAGATCGAACGTGAGGCGATTGAGCATGTGCTGAAGCTGACCGGTTGGAATCGCAAGCAGGCGGCGACGCGACTCGGGATCAGCTACAAGACCCTGCTTCATAAAATTCGCGATTGTCAGGTCGAGCTACGCACCTGAGAAGTCGGGCCGCGAGGCGCGCATCAAACTCGCCGAATCGGCGTGCGATCTGTACTGCGACTTCACCGTCACCGGTCGGGTTCTCTTGATCCGGTCGGGCGAGCATTAGTCGACGGAGTCGACGACACGCTCGAGAAAGCGTGCCATTTTTCTGGCCAGATCATCACGGATGAAGCCCTGCTCGACCCAGCTTCGCCCAGCGGCCGCTCGGCTGGCCGCTTCTTCTGGCCGCTGAATCACTTCTTCGATTGCAGAAGCGAGCTGGTCGGTGACCTCGGGGTCGATCACCAACGCGCCCCCGGCTTCGTCCATCATGCGCCGAATCTCGCCCTTGGCCGCCAACACGACGGGCCGCTCCTCTGCAAGGAATTCGAAGATCTTGGACGGGATCACCGTTTCAAAGACAGGTAGATCGCGCAAGAGAACAAGCAGAAGATCGATCGAGGCAATCCAGTCCGGCATCATGCTGCGTGGCTGAAGTCCGAGGAGCGTCACATTCGTGAGGCCGCGTCGTGAAATGTCGGCTTCGAGTTTCGCGCGGTCGGCGCCATCTCCGATCAGCACGAACTGAACTTCTTTCCGCTCGCGCATCCTTTCGGCGACGTCGATGAGGAGAGTGAGTCCATGGGCCAGGCCCAAGGTGCCGACATAGGCGACCGTGAATCGTCCCGCTAGATTATGTTTCGCCAACAATTCGAGATTCTTGGCTTTCGGGTGGAAGGCCGCTGGATCGATGCCGTTATAGACGAGTTCTATCCGATCGCTCGCGATGCCCCGGGCCGTGATGTGATCGTGGAAAGTTCTCGTATTCACGACGACGCCACTGGCGCTTCGATAGAGCCACCTCTCAAGCGCTTCGAGCGCTCTGAGGATCGGTCCTTCGCTGAGCTGCCCGAGTTCGACGATCGATTTAGGCCAGAGGTCTCGAATCTCGAGAACGAAGGGACGGCGTTTCAGCTTCGCAATGATTGCCCCGGCTACACCGACGAAGAATTGCGGACTGGTTGCGACGACGATGTCGGGCCTATTGGTTCGAAAAGACGCGAGAATCGCCGTGAGAGCAAAAACCAGATAGTTGGCGATGCGCTTCAGGAATCCGGCATTGGGGGCGAGGTACATCCATGTTCGGATGACGTGAATCCCATCGATCGTTTCTTCCTGAATCCATTTATTTTCAAAACCATCGAAGACCTCACCGCGCGGATGGTTCGGTACGCCCGTGATGACGGTGACATCGTGACCGTCGAGGACCCAGCGCCGGCAATGTTCATGCGTTCGATTGGCGGGCGCGTTGACTTCGGGTGGGAAGTAGTGCGTAACGAATAGGATCTTCATGGCTTGCTTGAATGTCCCATCACGAGCCTTCACGCCCATTCACGAATTGTGCCGGAAGTCGCACGGGTTAGTCCGGGGCATACTCCGAGAGGAGCGGCGCGATGGACTGCGCGAGGTCTTTGAAATGGGCTTCGGCAGCGTCGACATCCCCATAGCGAACCGGGATGGTGAACCGAACGAGCGAGCCGTCCGTTCGACCACGACGGGCACGATCGAGGAACATCCAGAGAATCTTCTCGTGGCTTTGCGCGATGACATGACCGCGAGAGTGATACCAGAAATAAACTAGGGAGCGCTGATTTCCCTTCGCGATCACGAATCGTTTGGCTTCACCGTCGAGACCGAAATCGAGCGCGACGATATCGGATTCGATGACATCCCAACCCGCGCCGGGAAGGCAATGTTCGGGTGGATGGATGGCGGAAGCAGCGCCGGTCTCGCGGTCGCGAGTCTGACGTTCGTGGTAGCCAATATAAAGATGGACGGCCTTGTGTTCTGCCTTGTCATAGTACCCGCAGGAGAGATAATCGGTCACGCGTAGATTGTTGATGACAGCGTCGTCGAGGGTTTCGCGGTTATAGCAGCGCCAGTCGCCGAACTGGTCTGGGAATTGGGCGAACTCCGAGCGGGGAGGGAGCACCTCGTCGCTACCCAAGAACCAATACACATAACTGTTCAGGCCGAGGATCAAAAAGGCGGCGAGGAATTTGATCATTGCGAGTTGACTTCCTCGTGAACGATGTCTTTGGTCTGGCCGCCGATCTCTCGCCTACTTTCAAGCGACCGCAGGGTCAGCTCAATCAGGCGGCCCAGTGCGAGCAGGGCAAAGAATGCTAGGCCGAAAGTAAATATGCCTTGGAAATCGTGAATGACGCCGGTCGCAAATTCTTGTCCGAAACGATGCGAGAGGTAGCCGGTCAGGGCCACGCGAAAGGAATTGACCATGATGGCGATCGGAATCGTCGAAGAGACGAGAAGGAGCTGAATCCAGAGCGTGCTTCGATTGAAGAAGTAGGCGAAGACGACTCCGAGCGTAATCAGGGCCATGAGGCTACGCAGCCCACTGCAGGCTTCGTGGACGAAGAGTTCGGCGTGCGCGAGATGGATGATGTTGCCTTCCAGCAGAGCGGGGATCCCTATTTCCTGAAGGCTCCAGACCGCAAATTTCGCCGCGATGAGCTGCAGCGGGAAGGCGATCGTATTCACGAGCGATTGCGGCAGCGGAATCATCAGGAAGAGAAAGAAGAGGGGGAACGCAAGGATCTTGAAGATCTCACGACCGAGCAGTAACAGGATGAGGCCGATCAGCGTGAAGATGAATCCCGCTCGCATGGTCATGAGCTCGGTGCCGAGGCGGCCGATCGTGAGGGATGTCAGGCCAATGAACATCGGGATGAGGCCAAGCCAGCTGCCTTTGATGATCGAATCCTCGAGATCCCAACGTCGTTGATAGGCGAAGAAGAGTGCGAGGGGAGCGATGATGAACCCGTGTTGGTAGTCCTCGACCGCGCTCCAGTGCTGAACCATGTTTCGCAGAATCGGGAAATAGACGCCGAAGGCCAGGACGATGAAGCCACAAGTTACATAGGCAACGTACCGCTGATCCGGGTGGGCCAGCGGTGGCTGAGAGCTTTGGGTGTTGTCTGGCGACGAGGTGCCGTTTGCCGCGTTTGCCGCGTGGTTGGTTTCGCCTGTTGTTAGGTGCGTCGCTTCCGTCATCTAGGAATTCCCCAGGTCTTTCTCGAGAATGTCGACGATTCGCGCTGCGGCATTGCCGTCCCACAGCGCGGGCTGACGCTGCTTTGTGGCCGGAGCCGCACGCAGCTTCTCGATGGCCTTCTCGATCTCCGAGGGGTCGGTACCCACGATTGTATTGGTCCCTTCGGAGACTGTGACGGGACGTTCCGTACTATCCCTCAGTGTAAGGCAGGGAACGCCTAGTGCAGTGGTTTCTTCTTGAATTCCACCCGAATCCGTCAACACCATCTGAGCATCCGTCATGAGACTCAAGAAATCCAGGTAGCCGAGCGGGCCGCTCATGTGGAGATCCGGCTTGAACCCCCCAAGATGTTGTTCGATCGCGTTTGTCGTGCGCGGATGTGCTGGGAAGACGACGGGGAGTTCCTGGTTGAGCTTTCCCAATACTTCGAAGAGTCGTCGTAGTTGTTCAGGTGAGTCGACATTGCTCGGTCTGTGCAGCGTGAGTACCGCGTATCGATTGGTTTCGAGGCCGAGTCGACGTGCGGTGCCGAGTTTTTTTGCCTGTTCACGATGCGTCAATAACGTGTCGATCATGACGTTTCCGACGAAGTGAACCTTCTCTTGGGACACGCCTTCGCGTGCGAGGTTTTCCGCTGCGACAGCTTCGGTCGTGAAGAGCCAATGTGAAACGGAGTCGGTCAGAATGCGGTTCAGCTCTTCGGGCATGTCTCGATCCCAGGATCGAAGTCCCGCCTCCACATGAGCGACTGGAATGTGCAGTTTGATGGCGGCCAGGGTCGCGGCCAGAGTCGAGTTCACGTCGCCCACGACGAGGACGACATGTGGTCGCTGCTCGATCAAGAGCTCCTCGATCTTCATCAGGACCTGCGCGGTCTGAACGGCGTGCGATCCCGATCCAACGCCTAGATTGACGTCCGGTTCGGGGATGCCGAGGTCTCGAAAGAACGAGTCGGACATCGCCTGGTCGTAGTGCTGGCCGGTGTGCACGAGGGTTGGATCGAAGCGGTCGGATCGAGCCTTGAACTCGTGCATCAGCGGCGCGATTTTCATGAAATTCGGTCGAGCCCCGGCAACGGCGAGCACTCGGATTTTTTCGTTCGGATTGGCTCGTTCGGGGGCAGGCATTCAGTCTTTCTAGTGGTCGTGAACGCGGTGAGCGCGATGCGACCACGCGGATACGTCGGGAGCCAGGCGTGCCGAAGATGTGGTCCTTTTGGGATATTCGGGACGACTGGGTTCCTTCTTTAGCATGTGTGCGACTTCGTCGGTTCCTCGAGAGCGTCCGGGTATCCCCCCGGGTCGTCTGCTCTGCGCGCCTCTCAATTTTATGGCCCAGAATAGTCCTGAGAGCAAAATCCTCCGAAAGATGTAACTGAGTCGACCGATGAGGGAAGAAAGTTTCCTATCGGGTATTCAAGTATCCATTTCTGGTATATTTTTTCACAATTCGAGGAAATAGGCATTCACCCATGGCTAGGATGCGGACTACCCAGGTGGAAGATCATTCCGAGTCGATTTTGGAACAGTGTTTGTCTGAGTGCTTGAGAGCGAATTTGGCAGAAAACAACCAAAAATGTGTTTTGCCGGGAGTTCTACGGATTCGATGACAGGACAGGTAACCGTTCTCGTGATCGATGATGATCCCGGGATCCGAGACTATTTGGAGGCCCTCGCCACGCGTCAGGGCTACCGCGTCTTCACAGCGGTGGACGGCGAGAGTGCGCTCGAGGGTTTTGATAAGACGAAGCCCGATCTCATTACGCTCGACGCAGTGCTTCCGGGCATGGACGGACTCGAAACACTTCGGCGCATTAAACAACGGGCGCCCGAAGTGCCGGTGATCATGCTCTCGGGTCATGGGCAGGCGCGGACGATCGTTGAGGCGATGCGGCTCGGTGCGACCGACTTTTTGCGCAAGCCATTCGAGGTTGAAGAGCTCGAACTCGCCTTCCGAAAGGCGCTGGAGAATCGTGCGCTCGAAGAAGAGGTCAAGAGTCTTCGCGGACGCGTGCGGACCGAGGTCGACGGACTTCCAATGGGTGGCGACACGCCGAAGATGCGTGAAGTGCGTGAGATCATCGAGCAGGTTGCAGACACGGACATCACCGTGCTCGTTCGGGGTGAGAGCGGAACGGGCAAGGAAGTCGTCGCCCGGGCCCTGTTCCAGCTTGGCAATCGGCGCAATCGACCCTTCGTGAAGGTGAACTGCGCGGCGCTGCCATCCGAGCTGCTCGAGAGTGAACTCTTCGGCTTCGAGCGAGGCGCCTTCACGGGTGCACAGAAGCGCAAGCTCGGAAAATTCGAATACGCGAACCAGGGTACGATTTTTCTCGATGAGATCAGCGAAATGGCGCCGGGTCTGCAGGCGAAGCTTCTGCAGGTCCTTCAGGACGGCGAATTCTCGCGTTTGGGCGGAGAGGTGGATGTGCGAGTCGATGCGCGAATCATCGCGGCGACGAATCGCAACCTCGAAGAAGCCGTTCGAAGTCAGGAATTTCGAGAAGACCTTTATTACCGACTGAATGTCGTTACGATTCTGATTCCGCCGCTGCGCGAGCGCATAGATGCCGTTCCGCTTCTCGTCGAACACTTTCTCAGGATGTATAACGAGCAGTACAAGAAGGATTTCGAGAAGATCTCGCCCGAAACCATGAAGCTGCTCATGGAGTACCACTGGCCCGGCAACGTGCGCGAACTCGAAAACATGATCAAGCGCATGGTCGTTCTCGGGAGCGAGCAGACCGTTCTTCATGAACTCTCGCAGCCGGCACCGCTTCGGGACGTCAGCGCCGACCAGGATGAATTGGATCTCGCGGCGTTGGGGGCAGGTTTTGCGGACGGCCAGGAACTCGACCTGAAGGCCATCTCGAAGCGCGCTTCGCAGATCGCGGAGAAGAAGGTCATCGAACGTGTGCTTGGTCTAACGCGTTGGAATCGAAAAGAAGCAGCCGGACGTCTACAGATTAGTTACAAGGCGTTGCTCTATAAAATGAAAGAAAACGGATTGAGCGAGGGCCGATGATGCAGACTCGCTGGAGACCCACAATGATCGCTGTTCGCACTGGTGTTCGAAGTATTTCACGACTCATCGCAGTCCTCGCGCTGGTGGTTTTCGCCTCCAGTAGTCTCGGCTGTGTCGGCCGGGGTGCGCCGATGCCGCCGGAGCCGGCCGCAGGCGAACGTGATGACTATGTGATTGGCATTCCAGACCAACTGAGTATTGTGGTCTGGAAGAATCCAGAACTTTCAGTTGAAATTCCCGTTCGACGTGACGGGAAGATCTCCGTGCCCCTCGTCGACGACGTTCAGGCCGAAGGCTTGACGCCGGAAGAGTTGAAGGAAGTCTTGACCGAAGCGTTGGCGGAATTTGTGACTGCGCCGGACGTGACAGTGATCGTGACCGCCATCAATAGTCATACGGTCACCGTCATCGGCGGTGTCGCCCGGTCCGGGCAAATCTCACTGATTCGTCAGATGCGAGTCGTCGAAGCGATTGCCTCGATGGGCGGTTTCAACGCGTGGGCGAAGAAGGACCGAATCAAGATCATACGCCAGGTCGACGGCCAGCTGGTTGAATACATCTTTGACTACGGCGCGTACAGCGCGGGCAAGGCGCCCGATTCAAACCTCTTACTTCAGCCAGGTGACACCGTTGTCGTGCCGGATTAGAAGAGGCCGAGGATGCTTCATGCGCGGTTTTGCGCAGTTTTGGGATTTGCTTTGATGCTTGCAGCCACACAGGCAAATGCGCGAGAGCTACGCCTCTCCGTCGATAATAATATTGGCGGTGATAGCAATGTCTTTCGAAGTTCGGCGAACCCCCGTGCGGATGGGCTCTTCGAGTTCTCACCGCGCGCACTCGTGCGTAATACGCAAGACACGCTGGAGTATGAGTTCAGCTACCGACCGACCTACCAAGCCTATCTTTCGACCGCAGGTATCAGCGGGTTCAATCATAACGGGCTGGGAGATGTCGAGTGGCGGCCGTCGCCCACGAATACATTCTCTTTTGGTGGGAGTATCGTCAATTCGCGAATTGTTCGACTGATCGACTCGGATTCTGGCTTAGCGCCGTCCGATCCAGATCAAAATCTTCTGGTCGTATCGGACAGCGCACGATCGACGCGTTCGCGGGCCAATTTTGGCTATCTCCGAAGTTTCAGTCCCGCGCAATCAGCTCAAATCGATTTCAGGTTTGACGACACCGCCTTCAATGATCGCGAGAACATCGATTCACGCGGATATTCGGTTTCGATCGGTTCAACCCGCGTACTCAACGAGCGGACCCAGGCCGGACTATCGTTTACGGGTCTAGGTCGCGACGCGCGAGCCGTGGGATTGCGGCCCGGCAGCCGGACGCGGACCATCGACGTATCGCTGTCCTTGGTCCTCGCCATCACGCCCAGTTTGGACCTGAACGCTCGGGCGGGTCCGTCGTTCATCCGGACAAAACAGTTCACAGCCTCCAATATGCAGTTGGCATCAAGCAAGGACATCTCGTATGTCGCCGATGTGAGTCTAACCAAGCGCTACCACCTCTCGACCGGGTCGCTTCAGTACACGAGATTTCAATCCGGATCTGGCGGCGATGCTTCGACGTCGATCGTGGATACCGTGAACCTGAGGATCAATCAGCAATTGGGTCGCGAATGGATTTTCAATCTCAATCTTGGGTGGACACAACGTGAGCAAATTTCAGCGCTCGGGTCTGAAGCCGTTACTCGTTTTCGGCTGTATTCCCTCGCGACCACTGCCGAGTACAGGATCTCTAGAGGGTTTTCGATCTTGGGCCGGTTTTCGCTCCAACGTATCGAGAACGACCAGAGCAATTTAGATAAATCACTCGTCACCGACGTTGTCGTTGGCGGGATCACTTTTCGTTACTCATTCGACCCCATTCAATTCTAGGGGGCTGGCGAGCGTTATGAATCTCGATCAAGGTAATCAGCAAGGCATTCAACTTCCCGATCTCTTCGGCGTCGCACGGCGTCGCGGAAAGCTCATAGCGATCGTGTCCGGCGCTGTCATTCTCGTGACGTTCTGGATCGCTATGGCTCTGCCTAATATTTATACCTCTTATGCGGTAGTGCTCGTGGAGCCCCAGTCCATTGACAAGGGTTTGGTGAATTCCGGCGTGCGGGGTGGCGAACTCGCGGAGCGGCTCGGGTTGATGACTGCGGAAATTCTCGGCCGCGCTCGTCTCTCAGAGATCATCAGCGACATGAATCTCTTTGAAGACGAACACGAGGACATGGAGCGGTTCGAAGTTGTCCAGCTCATGCACTCATTCTTCTCGGTTGAGCCGGTCGTGACAGAACTCGAAGAGCGACGAAACCGTAACCAAGAACAGCCGTTTCGAACTTTCAAAATCAGCTTCCAGAGTGATAGCGCCACCGTCGCAAGGGACGTGACTCAGCGGATCGCCAACGACTTCATCAATGCCAATATCACTCGGCGCACTGAAGTCACAGCAAAGAGTCTCGACTTCATGCAGGATGAGATCGATTCGCTGACGAGGGAACTCCGGCGTGTCGAGGGCGACATCGGAGATGTCAAAGAGGCGAACGTCGGCCGGCTGCCAGAAGAGTACAACTCCCATCAGCAACGACTTCAGTACACGATCGGCAGTTTGCGGGACGCACAGAGAGCCTTCGACGCCGCGAACAGCGATGCTGCATTCTGGGCAAACCAAGTCATGACGGTTTCTGAGCTCTCGTCTGACGTCAATCCGACGAGTCCGACCTACCGCAAGCGGGGATTGGAGATCGAACGTGGAGGTCTCCTGGCACGTGGTTTTACTAGCCGGCACCCCGACGTCATTCGAGTCGAGGCAGAACTTGAGATCCTGACGAAGCAGCTCGAAGGCGAAGGCGCTGATGGGCAGGAAATTTTGTCGCAGAGTGAGCAGAGCGCGTTGGCGCAACAAAATCGTGCCGAGCTACGGAGCAAGGCGTCGCAGGAGGAAGTGAAACGACTCGAAGCGACGGTGATCGAGCTCGAAGAGAGGCTGGCGCAGACCCCTGCAGTGGCCGAGCAGCTCGATGCCCTACAGCGAGTGTACGACCAGCTTTATGCGAGCTACCAGGATTTCAGTCATCGTCGCCAGCAAGCCGACGTGCAGGCCGATCTCGAACGCCGTCAACTCGGCGAGCGGTTCCGAATTCTCGAACCGGCGGAGAGGCCACGGCAACACAGCTCCCCGAACCGTATCCTGCTCCTCATCCTCGGAACGGTCCTGGGTGTCGCATTAGGCGGCGGCATCGGATTGATCGCCGAGATCTCGGATTCCTCGATCCATACTTCGACGGCACTTCAGGCAGCGCTCGGAATTCCCGTTCTCGTCTCGGTTCCCAAGATCATGCTTGAGCCGGATCGGATTGCGCGCTCGCGGCGAATTCTTCGTGAATCCCTGGCAGCCGTCGGTGTGGTTGCCTTCGTTCTAATTGGAGGCGTTGCCACCTATTATATGGTCAACGGAGTGCGTTCAACGAATCCCGCGGAAGTCGAGACGGAAGAGCCGCGTGGCAGCGCGACCGAAGCCCGATTCGATTCTGGATCGCGGCGCGGCTAGCGGAGAGGACCTAGAGTGTATAACGAGTATTACGGGCTGATTCGTTCGCCCTTTGAAATGACGCCGGATCCGTCGTTCTTGTACATGGGTGAAGCCCATCGCGAGGGATTGGCGACGCTCGTGTATGCCGTGAATTCCGGGAAGGGCTTCGTCATGTTGACAGGGGAGGTCGGTACGGGGAAGACGACTCTTTTGCATGCTCTTCTCTCGCAGCTCGACTCCTCGACGAACTCGGCCTTCATCTTCAACCCGCGGCTTGATCCCATGGGATTCTTTCGGATGTTATTCGAGGAGCTTGGAGTGGGTCCGGCTTGCGACTCCAAGGCCGAGTATCTACTCGCGCTGAACCAGTATCTGATCGACAAACTCGCTGCCAATGAACGTGTTCTGCTCATCGTTGATGAAGCGCAAAATCTATCGACAGAAATGCTCGAGGAAATTCGACTGCTTTCGAATCTCGAAACGCCGACGTCGAAGTTGATTCAGATCATGCTGGTGGGCCAGCCCGAACTCCAGGACCTGATCGATCAGCCCGAACTCCGCCAATTGCGCCAGCGCATCTCGCTGCGACACCATTTGCGCCCCTTTGACGAGGGGGAAGTGACGGAATACGTGAACGAGAGATTGAACAAGGCAGGTTATACGGGTCGCGGTATTTTTAAGAAGAAGGCGATTCGAGAGCTCTATTATGTGACCGAGGGAACGCCTCGTATGATCAATAACGTCTGCGACGGCGCACTCTTGTTGGGCTATGCGCGACAGGAGACCTCGCTCGGTGCAGATGCAATTCGCGAAGTGGCTCATGACCTCGGATTCGGTCCAAAGGACGAATCCGAGGGAAACGGAAAAGTCGGGGGTAAGGGAAGCCCCTCGAAGAGACGCTCGAAGCGTCGCTTGTTTCGGTTTCGCCGTTAGGCGAACCGGGAAGGTTTTAGGGAGAATCTAGATGCCTAAACATTACGAAGCGCTACAGCGCGCCGAACAGGAGAGACGCCGTAAGGTGTCCGGGGTCGGCTCGCCTGTGCCGGCCGCCGTGCCCTTTGAGGGGCCGATTGCGCCGTCGGTCAGTGCCCCGCGCCCCGGAGCCTTCAGCCGCCTCTTCCGCAGGAATCGGGGGCGAACGACAGAAGACGCGAGCGACGCCAACAAGCGACGAATAGCATTGCTGCAACCCGACTCCTATGTCGCCGAGCAGTATCGAAGTCTGCGTGGACGGATCGATGCTCTCGCTTCGCAGCGACCCTTGAAAACCATTGCAGTGACGAGTGCGAATTCAGGTGAGGGGAAGTCGACCTGTTCAGTGAATCTCGCGACTGTCACGGCGATGAGTGTCGGACGGAGTGTCTTGTTGATCGACTGTGATCTCCGGCGTCCGAAGATTCATTGGACGCTCGGTCTGCAGCCCCAGGTCGGATTGGCCGAAGTGCTGCTCAACCAAGCGACCGTCGATGAAGCCATTCAGAAGCTCGATGGTGTCAATCTCGATGTGCTCATGGTTCGGACGATTCCCGCTAATCCATCGGAATTGCTCGCGTCGCCGGAGATGCGCAATCTGGTCGAAGACGTCGCGGGACGCTATGACCGAGTCATCCTCGATACGCCCGCTTGTCTGGGGTTGCCCGATGCGAAGGGTATTTCGGAGATTTGTGACGGTTTGATCATGGTCGTACGAGCGGATGTCACACCCCAGGAAGAAGTCCAAGCCGCTCTCGACATTCTCGATCGCCGGCGAGTTGTCGGAACGGTACTCAACGGTTCCGAGGGGACTCGCGAACAATACGGGTACTACTAAGCGGGCAGGTATAGGCGGACAGAAGACCCGGGCGGCGAATCGCTGTTCCTTTCTGACCACCGTTTAGCCGGACCTGGAGAACCCAGAGTTGGACGAAATTCGAGCTATCGCCATCGTCGGTATCGCTGCCATCGTCGGCGCGCTTTCTACGCCGCTAGTGCTGCGTTTTGCGCGTTCGATCAATGCAATCGATCAACCGAACGAGCGGAAGGTGAGCGACCGCGCCGCCATGCCGCTCATGGGTGGGCTCGCGGTCTGGCTCGGATGCGCAAGTGGTTTAGCTCTGGCTTACGTTCTATCGGTTCCCGGGAGCTTCTCCTCGGAAATCGGTGGCTTCGCTTTGGGCGCAACGATCATGGTGGGTGTCGGAGCGTGGGACGATCGGTTCGCGATGCCACCGATTAGAAAACTCGTCGCTCAAATCGTCGCGGCCTCGGTCGCCGTGTATGCAGGTTTTCAGGTTGACTTCTTCAGTGATCCCATTTCCGAGACGCTGTACGAAGTACCGGGTTGGATCTTGTGGCCGGTTTCGCTGCTTTGGATCGTCGGCGTGACGAACGCGATGAACTTGATTGATGGTCTCGACGGACTGTCGTCCGGACTCGGGGCGATCATCGCTGCCACGCTGACAATTCTCTGTTGGCAGGCCGAGCAGTGGACCGGTGTCGTGATCGGGCTCGCACTCTTTGGGGCTCTGATCGGCTATCTACCCTTCAACTTTCCTCCGGCCCGAATCTTTCTAGGGGATACCGGTTCATTGCTGATCGGCTTTGGGCTCTCGCTTCTCGCCCTAGAGGGCTATCGGAAGACCGCGTTCCTGGCCTTCATCGTGCCGATTCTCGCCCTTGCGATTCCACTGCTCGATACGTTGCTCTCGATCCTGCGACGCCTGCGAAGCGGCAGAGGCGTTTTTGATGCGGACCGACTCCATATGCATCATCGGCTCTTGTATCGGGAGGGTTCCCAGAAGAATGCCGTCCTGATGCTCTACTTCCTGACGAGCTGCTTTTGTATGATTGCCGTGTCGTTCTCTCAACTCGATGGCTGGCTGGCATTCCTGTATCTCGCGGCTGTTGTCGGCGTGACGATTCGACTGCTTCGGAATCTCGACGCGTTTGCTCTCGAAGCTCCGGCGGCCAAGGCAGCCTCGACTGAAGACGCCGAAAGCGAACCGAGCGGAGATGAGACGCTCAATGAAGGAGGTCATCTTTGATGACGAAGCGAGCGCTGATCAGCGGCGTAACGGGGCAGGACGGCTCCTACCTTGCGGAGCTCTTGCTCGAGAAAGGCTATGAGGTTCATGGCATCGTGCGAAGGTCGAGTACCGAGACCTTCGAGCGAATCAAGCATCTGGCTGACCGCATCGAGCTTCACCAGGCGGATCTTCTCGATCAGGTCTCTCTGCTCAGCACGATCCAGGCGTGTCAGCCGACCGAGCTTTATAACCTGGCTGCACAGTCTTTCGTGCCGACATCTTGGGTCCAGCCTTCACTGACCGGCGAGTTTACCGGGCTGGGCGTGACCCGAATGCTCGAAGCGATCCGCGTCGTCGATCCCTCGATTCGATTTTACCAGGCATCGAGCTCCGAGATGTACGGACGAGTTCAGCAGACGCCACAGAATGAAGAGACGGACTTCTATCCGCGGAGTCCCTACGCGGTTGCCAAACTCTATGGTCATTGGATCACGGTGAACTACCGAGAGAGTTACGACATCTACGCTGTGTCTGGAATTCTCTTCAATCACGAGTCTCCTCGCCGTGGTCGGGAATTCGTGACCCGAAAGATCACGGAGACGGTCGCTCGCATCAAACTCGGACTTCAGGATGAACTGCGGCTTGGCAATACCGAGGCGAAGCGTGATTGGGGCTACGCCAAAGAATACGTCGAAGCGATGTGGCTGATGATGCAGCGAGACCAGCCGACGGACTACGTGATTGGAACGGGCGAGCAGCATTCAGTTCGAGAGTGTTACGAAGCGGCCTTCGCATTCGTTGGACTCGATCCCAAGGACTTTGTGAAGACGGATTCGAATCTCGTACGACCGGCAGAAGTGGACACTCTTCTCGCGGATCCGACAAAAGCGACCAAGGAATTGGGTTGGACCGCACAGACGACATTCACAGAATTGATCGAAATCATGGTTGAAGCCGACCTCGAAGCTCAGGAAAAGGCGACGGGACGTCGGCGAGGCGATTCGACGTCTCGCTAGTCGACGTCTCGCTAGTCGACATCTTGCTAGTCGACATCCCGCTAGGACTCGATCCGAATCGGGGCGCTAAGAATGAGGGAGCCCAAATATGAACATCACAGTCATCGGTACGGGTTATGTAGGCTTGGTGACCGGCGCTTGCTTTTCGGAGTTTGGTGTCCAGGTCACCTGCGTTGATCAGGCGCAGGATAAAATCGAGTTGCTCGAGCGCGGCGAGATGCCGATCTACGAGCCAGGTCTCGATGAGATCGTTGCGCGAAATGTACGTAGTGGCCGCCTCCAATTTACCATCGACGGCGCCGAAGCCATCGACCGAGGTCTGGTGATCTTCATTGCCGTCGGGACCCCTTCGTCTGAGGATGGCAGCACTGACCTCCAGTTCGTCGAGGCCGTCGCCCGGGAAATTGGCCAGAGAATCGACAGCTACAAGGTCATCGTGACCAAGAGCACAGTGCCCGTCGGCACTTCGGACAAGATTCGCGGATGGATTCAGGAAGAACTCGACCTGCGTGGAGACAAGACCCGATTCAGCGTCGCGTCGAATCCGGAGTTTCTGCGTGAGGGGGCAGCGATTGGTGACTTCATGCGGCCCGATCGCGTCGTGATAGGAACCGATGAGGGCGATGACCATGCCATAGCCATCATGAAGGATCTCTATCGCCCGCTCTATCTAAATGAAACGCCTTTCGTCGAGACGGATATCCACACGGCCGAGCTCTCGAAATACGCCGCGAATGCATTTCTCGCTACGAAGATTTCGTTTATCAACGAGATCTCGGTGTTATGCGAGCGAGTGGGCGGCGACGTCCAGGCGGTGGCACGAGCCATGGGGCTCGATCGCCGTATCGGCAAGAAATTCCTGCATGCGGGGCCCGGCTTCGGTGGATCGTGTTTTCCGAAGGACACGCGTTCGGCTGCATTCTTTGCGCGAGAGCTTGGGCAGGAATTCTCGATTGTCGAGGCGTCGATTCGCGTGAACGAACGCCAGCGCATGAGAATGGTGGACAAAGTCATTTTCGCGCTGGAAGGCGAGCCGGACGGCAAAACCGTCGCGATCCTGGGGCTCTCGTTCAAGCCCGAAACCGACGATATTCGCGAGTCACCGGCGATTTTCATCGTGCAATCCCTGCGCGAGCGAGGCGCCAATATTCGTGCCTACGATCCAGCCGCTATGGCGGCGGCCGGCCGGCTGATTCCAGAGATGGTGCTCTGCAAAGACGTTTATGAGGCGCTCGACGGCGCCGACGTGATGGTCATCGTGACGGAGTGGAATGAATTCCGAATGATCGACCTCGCGCGAGCCAAGGAAATCATGTCCGAGATGCGCATGGTCGACCTACGAAATGTCTACGATGTGGAGCAAATCGCGGCAGCGGGGTTCGAGTATTGGGGCGTCGGGCGATAGGACTGCAGGTCCGGTGCATTTTTCGCCGTGTAGGCGGTTTCTCCAGGATTGGAACCGAAGTTGTGACTTCGGTCACTCAGTCTAGATGGGATTTAGACGTACGATCCCGAGCGGGCTGTGGACGTCACTTCCTCGAGAAGTCGGGCCGATCGCGGCAGGTTTTCCAGTGGGACGCGTCGCGTGCGTCTCATCCATGGCGCCAAGCGTCAGTGCGACTCAAGGCGAGGTTGACCAATGAATACGGCCGGTTTAGTTCGGAAAGAAGTACTGAATTCGCTGCGCGTTATCCCGCTCTTCAGTCGAGTTTCTGAGGGTGACCTCGAGGAACTGGGAACGCATTTGATCGAGCGCCGCTTTCCGAAGAACGCGACGGTCGTCGAAGAGGGCTTGACCGGCGACTATATGTACGTGATTCGCTCGGGGCGAGCGAAGGTGACCAAGGCCTCTGAAGACGGGCGCGAGAAGATCATGAACTTTCTCGAAGCCGGCGCATTCTTTGGCGACATGGCACTGCTCGGGGACGAGCCTCGTTCGGCGAGCGTAAAGACCCTCGAGGAATCGGTACTGCTGGCTCTGTCTCGTCGGGACTTCATCGAACTTCTTCGCCAAAGCCCGGATCTCGCCCTGTCCGTGATCGAGGAACTCGCGAATCGACTTCGGGAGACGAACGAACAGGCGCGCTCGCTTTCGTTCCAAGGCGTCGAGGAAAGGACGCGAAATCTCTTCGAGCGGATCGCGCGCCCAGAAGAAGGGGGCAGCGGACGGCTCCTCACTCCAGTTCTCACGCATCAACAAATTGCCGACATGGTTGGTACCTCTCGGGAAACCGTGACGCGATCGATCAAGCAACTGAAGGCATCCGGCTGGTTGTCCCAAGAGGGCAAGCGCTACGTCATTCCAACGGATCGGTGAATCCGGGGTCTTCCGCCAGTAGCCAGCGAATCCGCCTCTTTCCTGCCGTCGAGTTTCCGGCGTCCGTTCGACTTCCGGGGAACGTTCCCATCAATTGCGATCCAGGTTGGCAGCGACCCGACGAGACTTAGTCTGGCATCGACCTTTGGGATGGCGCACTCTCTCAGCCAGATATTGTTCCCCTAGGGCTAACCGCTGATAGCCCCTTGGTGATGTGTAAAGGATTCATTTGATGACTTCGAGTCTCTGGCTGCAACCCCAAAGCACTGTTTCGATCCTACTCGCCGCGACGCTTGGCATTCTCGTCGTGAGCGGATGTTCGAGCGATGAAGATCGTGTCAGTGAATTCATCGAACGGGGCGAACAGTACGTCGAAGATGAACAGCCCGAAGAAGCGATCATCGAATTCAAGAATGTTCTTCAGCTCGAACCCGATAACGCAACGGCCCACGAAGCGCTCTCGCTGGCCTACCTGAAGGTTTCAAAGCCTCGCGAAGCCTATTGGGAAATGTCCGAGACCGTTCGTCTCGATCCCGAGAACGTTGATGCGCGCTTGCGGTACGGAACGGTCTCTGCGGCGATTAATGATTTCGATTTATCCTCGGAACAGGCTGAAGCCGTGCTTCGGCTTGATCCCACGAATTCCGCCGCATTCGTCTTGCTTGGTCAGGCGAAAGAGTTTCGCGAAGACTTCGGAGGCGCCGAGTCTGATTTTCGATCGGCGATCGCGAACGAGCCAAATGGCGCGGCTTTTCGATTTCTGCTGAGTGGCTTTTATGAACGTCGTGGGGAGACAGAAGCATCAGAGAAGACACTTCGCGAGCTGATCGAAGTCGAGGAGAGTTTTCTGGCATTGTCGGCGTTGGCACGGATGCTCATGCGGGGCGAGGGTCGCGAGGACGAGGGGCTCGAAATCTTGAAGCGGACCCTTGCATTGGCGGCATCTGCGCCGACCGAAAGGCCGGCCACAGACGAGGTTGATGAGAGTCTCCGGGCTTCGCTGCGATCCAATGTATTGCGCGAGGAGGCCATTCAATCGTCCTATTTGCTTCTCGCGAGCTACTACAACGACCAGGGCCAATTCGACACGGCAATCGAAGTCCTCGAGAAGGGCATCAAGCTCTCGGAGACCAAGGTCGAGTTGATCTACCAGATGGCCGGCCTCTATCGCCGTCAGGGAATGCCAGAGAAGGAAGACGAATTGATTCGTCGCGCCACTGTTGAGTCTCCCGACAGTGTGACCGCACAACTGGTGTTGTCCGCCTATCTCGGGCGACAGGGCGAGCTGGCCGATGCGCTGAAAGCTGCACGCGCTGCAGTGGTGATCGAACCCAAAAACACGACGGCGCTGCTTCGCGAAGCGGAGCTGTTAGTCGATATTGGCTACCAGGAATCGGACAGCGCGATGATTCAGTCTGGACGAGACCTGGTGGACGGTGTGCTCGAAGAGCAGCCCGATAGTCCAGATGCGAATTTCGTTCGGGCCAAGGTCGAACTCTCCAGTGGCAACATGGAGGCCGCAAAGCAATCCCTCGAGACCGTTTTGCAGGCACGGCCCGACTGGGCGCAGGCGCGCTTCGTGTTGGGATCTGCGCTGGGTGCCTCGGGCGAACTCAGTCGAGCTCGTGTCGAACTCGCGCGCGCCATCGAGATTGATCCCCGATTGGCTGGTGCGCGAAAGTTGCTCGTGAAGCTTCATTCACAGCTTGGTGAACATGAATTCGCAATCGAACTCGGTCGGGTATATCTGCAGTCCCATCCCGAAGATGTCGATATTCGGATCATCGTTGGTCAGAGCCTGATTCGCGTTGGCCGTGGCGAAGACGCCTACGCCGAAGTCTCGAAGATTCCGGAAGAGGAGCGAGGGGCTCCGGCGCTTTTCGCGCTGGGTCGTCTGGATATGGCATTCGGTCGAGTGGAGCTGGGCGCCGAACGGCTTCGGCAGGCGGATCGGCTCTCGCCCGGTCGTTCCCAAGTCCTTCGCGAGTTGCTTCGCATCGATCGTCAGAATAATCAGATTGAGGCCTCCGTCGAGCGAGTCGCCAGAGCCTTGGAGGCCAACCCGGATCAATCGGAAATCGTCGAGATCGATGCGGAAGTCAAGATGTCGCTCGGGGACGAAAAAGCGGCGCGGACAGCTCTCATGCGGGCCATCGAACTCAATCCGCGTAACGTCACGGCGCAGTTGGCGCTTGCAAGTCTGGAAGGAAGATCCGGAAACATCGACGGAATGCTCTCAGTCATGGAAAGTGCTGCGCAGGCAGCCCCGGAGTCCTCGGATCTTCAGTACCGCTTGGCGATGGCCTATGAAAGCAATGAGCGTCCCGCCGATGCAAAGGATGCCTACGAGAAGTCGATCTCACTGAATTCGGATTTGGCCGTGGCCAAGAATAATCTCGCCTATCTGTTGGCCGATTCCGGAGGCGATCTCGATCGAGCCCTCGAGTTGGCGCAGCAGGCGAAGGAGCAGCTGCCCGATGACGCGAATTCCGCGGACACGCTGGGCTGGGTCTTGCTCAAGCGCGGCATTCCCTCCGCGGCGATCGGCTACCTCGAAGAAGCTGCGGAACGCTTTCCCTCCAGCGCGGTCGAAGCCCAGGGAATCGTTCGAAATCATCTGGCCGAGGCCTACGAGAAGAACGCAGAGTCGGCGAAGGCCGTGGTCGAAAGCCGAAAGTCCGTAGACTTCTTTGAGCAGCTTTCGAAGCTCGCGGAGGAGCGCGGAGTCGAGTTTGCGGAGCCGAGCTGGGCCAAGGAAGCCCGCGACCGAATCGCCCGGCTCGACTCGGCGACCTAATCGGATGAAGTCGAGGACCGGAGCCGTTTTGGGTCCAGGTGCAGGTCGAGCCAGCGCCGGACCTTGGCTGTCCTCAAATGGGCCCAGCGGCGTACGACCTCTTTCGAACCCTCGACTGCTGGTTTTACGACGCTGAATGCCTCGCTGTCCTTTCGCTGCGAGCCAGCCTCCGGGCTCCCGCTGACCTGGACGCTCAGCGCACGAAATCTGACGGATGTGCGTGGGCGCAACCATGTTGCCTTCAACAAAGATGACGTATTGCGTCCCGGCCGAGAGATCCGATTTGGACTGCGCGCCCAGTTCTGACCAGGGCGCGTGGCGGCAAAGGATAGGCTCGAGTCGTCGGAGCCCGTGAGGGCCCTTGTGACGCGTTTCTCATCGACCCGCCGGGCACGTACCCGCGGGACTCTCGCCGTCAGCCACCCAGCCACACGTTCAAGAGATGCCCAGCGCGGGCCGATAAGTTCGGCGAGGGGGTCCTTTGTCCGAGATCGGATAATCGCCTTCTTGACCGGCATCGGATCCGCTGCTTTGCACGATCCGGTTCATGGAGGAGTACATGTTGCGCATTCAGATTTTTATTCTTGTGGCGGTTTTGGCTTTTGCGCCGATTCTGGTCCTCGCCGACCCGATCCCGGAAAGCTCGCTCGCTCTCTCAGAAGACTCGGGCGAGGGTGGTGAAGCGGAAGTGGCCGCCGAACTGGCCAGCCCAGGCGGTGTTCATTTGTCGGGTTCCGACGAAGTCCAGATGTCCGCGGGAGTCAAGCTTGGTCCCGTTGGCATCGACGACCTTGGGCGAACCGGTCGACTCCACAACGTTGCGCGCGGGGACACACTTTGGGATCTCGCGGCGGCCTATCTGGGGACACCCTGGGTCTGGCCGTCCGTTTGGATCGACAACAAGAACATTGAGAATCCACATCTGATTACGCCCGGCGACAAGATCTGGATCACGGCCAATGAAATGCGCATCGTGAGTGATGAGGAGGCCGAGTCGTTTCTTGAGCCACAGGCTGAGCAGCCGGTCGCCGAAGCGGTGGTCTCTGATTCAATGATCGATGACGAAATGACCGCCTTCGAGCCAATCGCCGAGGCAGAGGAGGTCTCTCCCGTTGCGGCGCTCGAGGCCTTCCCGGTTTCCGTGGTTGGACAAGAGCCAGAGACCATGGTCTCTGGACGTCAGATTACGATCAGCCAACGAAATGCGATGGGTTTCGTGAGCGCAGAGGATCTGGACGGTGCGACCAGCATCATCGACAGTTCGAGCGAGCGAACCTATCTCGCTGCGGGAGACCCGGTCGTACTCGGCATGGGTGAGGGCGATGTCGAGATCGGTGATCAGTTCACGATCTTCAAGGTCGTTGAGGAAGTTCGGGACGTCGACACCAATCGAATCCTGGGTCATCACGTCGATATCTTGGGCTGGCTCGAAGTTCGCGAGTTGACCGGCGACACGTCACTGGCGGAAATTCGAATGAGCTACGCCGAGATGCGTCGAGGTGTTCGCGTCATGTCTCGCCCGATGGCGGAGCGGCACGTGACTGCGCGTTCCACTCCGGACAGCATCGAGGGGAAGATCGTTTTCCTTCCGGGTGAGCTAACCGTGATGGCAGATGGTGGTTATGTCTACCTGAATCGGGGCGAATTTCATGGTGTCGAAATCGGCAGTGAACTCGAGGTCTTCGAGTCTGGCGAGATCCTGAACGACCGCTCGCGTCGAGTGGATGTTCGGACGCCCGATCATCGTGTGGCGCGACTCGTCGTTGTTTCAGTCACCGCGGATACGTCCGTGGCCTTCGTGCTGACGTCGAGCCGCGAACTCGCGGTGGGCGACACCGTGCGTCCGATGATTGAAACGATGGCTCAGCGTTAGGCGCTCGAGCGTTCTATTTCGATCCGCTCTGGATGGAGCTTGATGATCGGGCCCGCGTGTTCATTCGCGCGGGCCCGATTCGTTTTGGAGAACGGATATCGTCAAAATCCGAATTTCCGTGAACGAAAGGCTCTGGCAAGCATCGGCTGAGAGAATGTTGTTCATTGGCTGGGCCTCGCAGATCGTGTCCCCTTGAAATGATCAACGGCCATGTCAGAGAAAGTCATCAGCACACACGAGATCGATGCATCCAACAACGGTTTGTCGCCGTCAGAGGCTTTCGACTGGTTGGAGTTGCAACAGTCTCTTGCATGGAAGCCAGAAGCCGTCGGGATTCGGTTGCGCGAAGGGATGTCTCCGCGAGAAGTCCTGAGCCGTCTGCGTGGCCAGCTTGAACTTCTGCCGCCGGACGTCGCCGCCGGTGAGTTCGGGGGGGCGCGTCGGCGAGATGACCTTGGTGATGATCGTCGAGGCGAGCGGCGTCTGCGAGAATGCGAACGACTGGCGTTGCGAGTCGTGCCACTGACTGATCCGGCTTATCCGCGGCCTTTGGCGGAGCTGGTCGATGCGCCCCCGGTGCTGCTCGTTAGGGGTCGCGTCCGCGCGCTTGCTGGACCGGGAATTGCGATTGTTGGGGCCCGCGCGGCGACCCGCGCAGCTCGTGAGACCGCTCGTCGTCTGGCGCGGGAACTCGCTGCGACAGGTCTCGTGATCGTTTCGGGGCTGGCGCGAGGGGTCGATGCAGAAGCGCATCGCGGCGCTCTCGAAGCGAACGGGACAACGGTTGGCGTACTCGCTTGTGGGCTGAACCAGGTCTATCCGCCGGAACATCGAGAACTCGCACAAGAGATGACACTCTCCGGAGCTGTGATTTCCGAAATGCCGCTGGGCGTACCGCCACGTCGAGCGCATTTCCCCTTGCGCAATCGGATCATCAGCGGACTCTGCCTGGGGGTCATAGTCGTCGAAGCTCGCCGGCGCAGTGGATCGCTCATGACGGTGCGACATGCCTTGGGTCAGGGCCGGGAGGTCTTCGCCGTGCCCGGCTCGGTTGAAGGTCCCTTTGCCGAAGGCACGAACCAACTCCTACGCGAAGGTGCACGCCCGATTTGCTCGGCCGGGGATGTGCTTGAAGACCTCGGCTTTCAAGCGTCTCTGAATCGCATCGGCGGCTCGCCGCACGCCTGCGTCGAAGTAAGGCCCGTCGTACCATCGAATGTCGTCTCGGGAGTCGACTTGACCGGGACCTCGGTGGAAGACCGGATTCTGAAGACCCTCGAAGACGGTCCCGCGACGCGGGATGATCTCGTTGGGCGGACAGGGCTGGGTGTTTCGGAATTGGCGGGTGCGCTCGTCGAACTTGAGCTCGCCGGTCGAATCATCATGGAGCGCGACGGCCGAATTTATGCCAAATGGTGATCGGCGTGGCGGGTGCCCGCGTTCTGGGACCGGCTGAGCTATCTTCATGATCGCGGTTGTTGTCTACGTGTGTTCAGCGCGACACAGCTGATCACTGCCCCCGATGCCAATGACTCTTGAACACTGAAGGCTCCAAAGCAGCTGAAGGCTCCCCTCGTAGCCGAAAGTTTTGCCCGGCCAGGACGGCTATGCATTGCTCGTCGAGGCGCCGGAGGTTCCCGGTGACCAGGATGGGCCATGAAGAGATGACCGGACGCAGCAGACAGGAGTTTGGATGAGGGCGGAAAACGAAAATCGCGTCATTGTCGTAGGGGCTGGATTGGCCGGCAGCGAGGCGGCCTGGCAGCTGGCTCAGCGCGATATCGATGTGACGCTTTTCGAGATGAAGCCCGAGCGAAGGTCTCCCGCGCACGCTTCGAACGACTTTGCCGAACTGGTCTGTAGTAACTCTCTCCGCGCCAATACGCTGGGCAACGCCGTCGGTCTGTTGAAAGAAGAAATGCGCATGCTCGATTCCCTCGTGATTCGAGTCGCCGATCGCACGGCGGTTCCCGCCGGCAAGGCGCTGGCCGTCGATCGAGATGAATTTTCCGCAGCGATGACCGAGGCGATCAGCGGTCATCCACGCATCGAAGTTCGAACCGAGCGGATCACAAAGATTCCAGAGGCTCGACTGGTGATTCTGGCGACGGGGCCGCTTACGGACCCCGAGTTGGCGGAAGATCTCGCCAAGACCCTCGGCGAACAATATCTCTATTTCTATGACGCCATCTCGCCCACAATCTACGCAGATTCGATCGACGATGAGATCGTGTTTCGCGCTTCACGATACGACGAGGGCGTAGGCGATTATCTGAACGTGCCGCTCTTGCGGGACGAGTACGAAGCTTTCGTCGAGGAACTTCTTCGTGCCGAGACGGTCCCCTTGCATGAATTTGAAAAGGCGATGTATTTCGAGGGGTGTCTGCCCATTGAAGAAATGGCCCGGCGCGGACGCGATACGCTGGCGTTCGGTCCCCTCAAGCCGGTTGGCCTAGTCGATCCGCGAACCGGCCGGCGCCCCCACGCGGTCGTTCAGCTTCGTCAGGAAGACCAGAACGGGACGCTCTGGAATCTGGTCGGATGCCAGACGAAGCTGCGTGTCGGGGAGCAAAAGCGAATTATTCGAGCCTTGCCGGGGCTGGGCAAGGCGGTTTTTGCGCGGTTTGGATCGATCCACCGCAACACATACGTGAATGCTCCGATTCAATTGGATCCGACGCTGCAGTTGAAACGGCGCCCGGGTGTCTTCCTCGCTGGACAAATGGCAGGGGTCGAGGGTTATGTCGAGTCCGCCGCCCTCGGATATGTGGCGGGTGTGGGCGTCGCCCGATTGGCTCGAGGCCTCGATTTTGAATTGCCGCCTGTCGAGACCGCGCACGGTGCGCTCCTGCGACATTTGCAGAACGCGGATGCGAAGCATTTTCAGCCGATGAACGTGAATTACGGACTCTTCCCGCCGCTTGATCGCGAAACCATCGATCGTGCCTTGATGGCAGCTTCGGATCAGTCTGCGGCGGGTGCTACGAAGCGCAGTGGCCGCCGAAGAAAGCTTCCAAAGCGAGAGAAGAACGAGCTGCTCGCGGCGCGCGCCCTGGCCGCGATGAATCGCTACATGCGTCGCGAAACGCTGACGGCAATGGGGGCCTCATGAACTGGTCCCAGGCAACCGAGTCTTTTGGCCAATATCTCTCGGTCGAGCGGGGCCTCTCTCCACATACCCGTCGGGCCTACGAATCTGATGTTCGGCAGCTGACCGTTCATACGGGCGCGCAAATCTCGCCGGCGGATGTGAATGCAGATCATGTTCGCGCCTGGCTGGCCAGTCTTCACCGTCGGCGCAGTCCCGCCACGTTAGGTCGGAAGCTCGCCTCGGTTCGCTCTTTCTTTCGTTGGTTGGTGCGTGAGGGTGTGGTCCGCGATGACCCTACGGCGGGATTGCCGATGCCGAAGCTGGAGAAGCGTCTTCCGCGACCTCTCTCAGTCGATGACTGCGAGCAATTGATGACTCGCGACCGGCCTCAGACCCGGCGGCCGGTGCCGGAAGGGGGCGATCGGCAGCGGCGTTCAATCTGGATGAAGCTTCGCGACCGGGCTCTCGTTGAGCTGCTCTACGGAAGCGGAATTCGGGTCGGAGAATTGACGGCCCTCGATGTCCGGGATCTCGAACTGCGGGCGCGCGAGATCAGGGTGATGGGCAAGGGCGGCAAGGAGCGGATCGTTCCGATTCCGGCCGCGGCGCGCGAGGCATTGGCGGAGTGGCTCGAGGTTCGGCGACATACGGGGGTCCTCGGTGAACCCCTTTTCATCTCCCTGCGCTCTCGGCGGGAGGAGAAGCCACGACGGCTGGCGGCTCGAGAGGCGCGTCGCATCTTGCAGGAGCGCGGGATCGGTGCGGATCTGGATCAGCATGTGCATCCTCATCGACTTCGCCACAGTTATGCCACGCACCTACTCGATATGGGCGCGGATCTGCGCGAAATTCAAGAGCTGCTCGGCCACGCGAGTTTGTCCACGACGCAGAAATACACCGCGGTTTCGATCGAACATCTGCGCGACGCCTATGATCATGCACATCCGAGGGCACGTGAGCGACAAGGCGGGCAGGACAAGTCGAAATAGGTCGAAACTAAATCGAAACGCACGGCGCGGTGAAAAATGGGATGGACCTCTATGCGCGGGCGTGACATGCGAGAGCTGAAAGTGATTGGGAAGAATTGATGGATGAACTGGATGGGGCTGCGGCCTCCGGAAAGGCCGGCCGAATTCGGTCGACGACGGTTGTTGCGGTTTTACGCGACGGCCATGTGGCGATTGCCGCAGATGGCCAGGTCACGCTAGGCGAAACCGTGATGAAGCAAACGGCTGAGAAGGTGCGTCGAATCGGCCAGGGTCGCGCTCTGATTGGCTTTGCCGGCGGTGTGGCGGATGCGCTGACTTTGATGGAACGCCTTGAGTCCAAGCTCGAAAGTCATCCCGGCAATATTCGTCGTGCGGCGGTCGAACTTGCTCGCGATTGGCGTACGGATCGTGTGCTCCGGAAATTGGAGGCGATGATTCTGTTGGGCGATACGGAGACATTGCTGATGGTTTCGGGCAATGGCGATGTGATCGAACCCGATGATGGTGTGGCGGCAATCGGGTCGGGTGGAGGCTATGCACTCGCAGCGGCGCGTTCATTGGCCGCGCATACGACGATGAGTGCGACTGAGATCTCGGAAGCTGCGATCAAGGTTGCGGCTGGAATCTGCATCTACACCAACGACAACATAAAAATGGAAACGCTCCCTTGAGTAAAATGCCAGCATCACCAGAAACGCAATCCTTTACACCGCGGGAAATCGTCTCAGAACTCGATCGATATGTCATCGGGCAGAAGGAGGCCAAGCGCGCGGTCGCGATTGCTCTGCGCAATCGATGGCGCAGGCAGCAGGTCCCTGAGGCCTTGCGAGACGAGATCGCCCCGAAGAACATCATCATGATCGGGGCGACCGGCGTCGGCAAGACCGAGATCGCGCGCCGCCTGGCGAAACTTTCGCAGGCGCCCTTCATCAAGGTCGAAGCTTCGAAATTTACTGAGGTGGGATATGTCGGTCGAGATGTCGAATCGATCATTCGCGATTTAATGGAGCTCGCGATCCAGATGGTCTCCGAGGAAGAGCAAGAGGCTGTACGTGCGAATGCTGAGTCGCTGGCGGAAGAGCGGTTGCTCGATGCTCTCCTGCCTGAATCCGCGGCACCTGTGGTGAACACGATCACGGAACCCGGGGCGCCGGGAAATGACACTCGGGAAAAGCTGCGTCGGCTACTTAGACTCGGCGAACTAGAAGAGCGCATGCTCGAAATTGAATTGAACGACGAGACCACCGGGCCCTCGATGTCCATTATGTCGCCCGGCGGTGTCGAGGAGATGGGCCTGCAATTCAAGGACATGCTTTCGGGCTTCATGCCGAAGCAGACGCGGCGCCGAACGATGAAGCTGGCGGAGGCGCGCGAGGCTTTGATCGCGCAGGAAGCGCTGGCGCTCGTCGATGCGGACAAGGTTCGAGAAATGGCCGTGCGCCGTGTCGAAGATACGGGAATCGTATTCATCGACGAGATCGATAAAGTGGCAGTCGGCGGCGGTAATCGTCAGGCTGCCGACGTTTCAAGAGAAGGGGTTCAGCGAGACCTGTTGCCGATCGTCGAGGGCTCGACGGTGCAGACGAAACATGGCGCGGTCTCGACGGACCATATTCTCTTCGTTGCGGCGGGCGCCTTTCACGTTGCCAAGCCGTCGGACCTCATTCCTGAGCTACAGGGCCGATTTCCGATTCGTGTCGAGCTTGCGAGTCTGGGGCGAGACGATCTGGTTCGGATCCTGACGGAGCCGACCAATTCCCTGGTTCGACAATACACGGCGCTGCTTGCGACGGAAGACATCGATCTGGTTTTCGAAGAATCCGGCATCGAGGCCATCGCAGAACTCGCTGCGACCGTCAACGAGAGAATGGCCGACATCGGTGCGCGTCGACTGCATACGGTCATGGAACGTCTGCTCGAAGAACTTTCTTTCGACGCGCCGGATCTAGGCGAAATCAAGGTGATCATCGACGAAGCTCTGGTGCAAAAGAAGTTGAAGGACCTGGTCGATGATCAGGATCTTTCGCAATTCATCCTGTAGCTTTCTCAAGTGCGCTTGAGCGGGGGGAATGGCCGGTGTTTCAAACGAATGCACACGAGCGGAGTCACGGGCATGTCCTGATCGTGGACGATGAACGCTTCTTTCGCGAAGCGATCGATGAGATTCTTCGCGACGGTGGATTTGAAACCATTCTTGCGGAGGACGGGGCGAGCGCTTTGGCCGCCGCCACCGATCCATCGGTCGGTGTCGTCGTTCTCGATGTTCGCTTGCCTGACATGGACGGGATTCAAGTGTTGGCCTCGATTCGCGAGATGAGACCCGAGCTCTCGATCATCATGCTCTCGTCTTCGACGGATCAGGAAATCGTTCTCGAGGCGCTTCGGCTGGGCGCCTGCGATTACCTCGCCAAGCCGCTGCACGACGAAGAACTGACGCTTGCGGTTGGGCGGGCCGTCGATGGTTTCGAGGCGAATGCGGGCCGTCGCCGCCTTCGGGATCGAATCGATCGTCTGGTTTCGGGGATGGATCGCCTCTCACAGCTGGTTCGATTGGCCTCGCCGGAAGAGCGTGTCGATGTTCTTCGGCAGGGCATTGTCGATGCAGCCAGTGTTGTACTCGAGACTTCTCGCGTGTCGCTCATGCTGGCAGATGCGAATCGTGAATGGCTTTCGGTCGTGGCGACCCGGGGTGTCGACGTTCAATCGGTAACGCTGAGCGCTCGCAAAGTGGGCGAAGGGCCAGCGGGCATTTGTTTCGAGCAGGGTCAGGTCCTTTGTGTCTCGGAAGTCGAGGCCGATCCTCGATTCTCCGGTCGTGGCGCCGGCATTTATGAGGACAGCGCCTTTGCGATCGTGCCGCTCATCTGTCTCGGGATTCCCGTCGGCATACTGTGCATGACGGAAAGCGAGGATGCCGAAGCGCTGTCCGAAGACGAGAGCAATGTTCTTCGTCTGCTCGGAATGCAGATTTCCGAGTTTCTGGCTGCGGACCCCGAAGTCGACCGCTTGTTGCAAGCGGCAAGCGCGATGACGGCGGAAGGTGTTGTTCTAGCCGAAGTAGCCATGTTGGAAGGCGATGCGGAGTTGGCGAGGGTTGTCTGTGAGGCGGTCGCGGCGGAAGTGGAGCCCGATCGCGTGCTTCGGATGGCGACGACGGCGGTGGCTGCGCAGCTATCCGCTGCCCCGGTTTCCCTCTATCTGTTGAATTCGGAGCGGACGCTGCTCGAGATGTTGGCAGAGGCCGATGGCGGGATCGCCAACGATCGAAATGACGTTCCGGCCGACCGTGGGTTGGTCGGGAGCGTGGTCGCCACTGGCCAACTCGTCGCGGCGGAGGATCCAGCCCGCGATGCTCGATTTGATGTCGCCGTGGATACGCCGAGTGATGGGATGGCGAGACCCTATCTGTGCATTCCACTCAAATTGCGTGGCAAGGTTGTCGGTGTGCTACGGGTGTTCCTGCAAGAGGGCCAGTCCGCTTCAGCGCGAACGGCCGAGGTCCTCGCCGCTGCGTTTTCCGCAGCCGTGCGAAACGTTCTCCTCTACCGAAGCCTGCTTCAGAGTATCGAAGAGGTCGCGACCGCGCGGCGGCAAGCTCGGGGCTAGTACGGAACCGATGAAGAAGTTAGTCGACAACGGCAACGATGACGGGCGCGAGGATGCCCCGGGCAATGCTCGGGACAACATACAAGAGAACGCCCAACAAAAAGCGAAGATCTTGATGGAGGCGCTGCCCTATATGCAGCGGCTCTACGGCAAGACGATCGTGATCAAATACGGCGGTCATGCGATGACCGATGAGTCGTTGAAGGCTTCCTTCGCCGCGGATGTCGTGATGCTCAAGCAGATTGGCGTCCGGCCTGTGATCGTCCACGGCGGTGGGCCACAGATCGCGGAGACCCTCAAGCGAATGGGGCGCAAGTCTCAGTTCATCGATGGGCGACGGGTGACCGACGACGAAACGATGGAAGTCGTCGAGAGGGTGCTCGGGGGCAAGGTCAACCGCGAGATCGTGGAACTCATCGGGCAGGCTGGCGGAACGGCGGTCGGCTACAGGGGAAGCGATGGCGGGCTGCTGCGAGTCCAGAAAAAGCTGATCGACGGACAGGACCTAGGTCGAGTCGGCGAGGTGATCGCCGTTGATCCGAGCGTCGTGCGCGACGCAGTCGAGTCGGGCTTCATCCCAGTGGTCGCGCCGATCGGCGTCGACGCCAAAGGGGTGAGTCATAACGTGAATGCCGATGAAGCGGCGGGAGCTCTAGCGGCCGCGCTCGAAGCCGAGAAGCTGATGCTCCTCACGGATATCGAGGGCGTGCTCGACGACAAAAATCAACTGATCAGCGAGCTCTCCGTAGAGGAATGCAATCGACTGATTGCGAATGGAACGATCAAGGGCGGTATGATTCCGAAGATGGAATGCTGTATTCAGGCCTTGTTGGGGAATGTGGGGCGTACGCATATCGTCGACGGTCGGGTTCTTCATGCCGTATTGCTCGAGATCTTCAGCGACGATGCGGGGATTGGAACGCTCCTGGTTCCTTCTCCAGCAGGTTCTGCGGGGTAATGAGATGGCGAAGGATCCAAAGGATTTTATCAGCGTAGCGGACTGGTCCGCGGACGCGCTTTGGTCGATGATGGATCGTGCACTCGAGCTGCGAGGATTGCACCGCTCCGGGAAACGGCCGAGAACTCTCGAAGGGCGCACGCTCGCCATGTATTTCGAGAAACCTTCACTGCGCACCCACGTCACTTTCGAAGCCGGCATCAATCAATTGGGCGGCCATGCGATTCTGCTCAAGCCGGAGCAGATCGGAATTGGGACGAGGGAAAGCCCAGAGGACGTGGCACGGGCATTGTCTCGCTGGGTCGATTGTCTGATGGCGCGTACTTACAGCCATGAACTCGTTGAGCAGCTGGCGCGGGACGCAACGATTCCGGTGGTGAACGGCCTAACAGATCTACTTCACCCATGTCAGGCGATGGCGGATCTGGTGACCATCGCGGGCGTAATGAAGCCGCAGGACGCGACGATTGCCTATGTTGGGGACGGAAACAACGTTGCGAATTCGCTGATTCTGTTGGCCGCGGTTCTGGGGCTCGGGGTGCATGTTGCGACGCCGACCTCTCATCCGCCGTCTGCGAGAATCCTTGCAAAGGCCAGGAAACTGGCTCTCGATAGCGGTGCCAAGATCGTGGTCGGCGTTGATCCGGTCGTCGCTGTGAAGGACGTTGACTTCGTCTACACGGATACCTGGACGAGTATGGGCCAAGAAGACGAGGCGGCGCTACGACGCGAACTCTTCCGCCCCTACCAGGTCAACGCCGAGCTGCTCAGCCATACGGCGAACGCCTATCTGCTGCATTGCCTTCCCGCTCATCGCGGGGAGGAGGTGACGGCCGATGTGCTCGATGGACCGAGAAGTCTGGTCTTCGACCAGGCCGAGAACCGACTCTATGCCCAGAACGCCATCCTCGAGCGACTGCTGCGAGATTGACTCTCGGCGCCGAACGGCGAGCCCCAATTTCAGACAATTAGGCCCTGGGGCATCGCCGTCTCGAATCGTGACTCGCGTGGCAGTTTTGCCCACTCGGCATTTCAACCGGGAAAATATGCCAAATCCCCGAGGGGGCCCGATCCGCATCGCTTAACGAATCCCGGTGTAAAGGCTGGGCCGCTGCGCATGATTTCTCAGACTTCGCGGCGCGCCGGCCGATGAGTTTCGAGTGGGGGCTCGCCTGGTGGTCAGTCCCTGCTGGGAGGTCGATGCAGACCGTGGAGCAGGATTCGGATTCAATGGGGCAGATTTTCGTCCTGGCATCGGGATGTGATATACGGCAGCTCAATTTGAGTGTCGCGGAAGGCTATTTGCTGTCCCGTTTTGACGGGGCCACCCCATGGCGCGTACTGCGTGAAATGGCGGGCATTCCGGCGCTGGAAGCCGACACAGTCCTGGGTCGATGGATCGACGCAGGACTCCTCGAACCCATTCGGAATGCGGACGCGGCAGAAGCGTCGATGCAGCCGGCCGGCGATTCGCTGGTTACCGAATCCCTCGAGGTCGAGAGTACGTCCGTGGAAACGCGCGCGATCGATGAGACGCAGATCGATGAAGAACTGGACATCGATGTGGCGACACAGCGCCGCATCCTCGAGTTCGAAGCCTCTTTGGATTTGCCGTATGACGAGCTTCTCGACGTTCCCCGAGGCTCCGAGCCCAAGGTCGTGAAGCGCGCGTATTTCAAGCTCTCAAAGGAATTTCATCCCGACCGATATTTTCGTCGGGACATCGGATCGCACGCGGCACGTCTCGATCGAATCTTCAAGAAGGTTCTGGAGGCCCACGAACTCCTTTCGGATCCCGATCTTTGCCAGGTCGAGAATCGTTCGACTGTGAAGTCGGACGCTGAAGCGCCAGTTGCGCAGCTGGCGGCGAGTGAGTCCGCTGCGAAACCCGAAGTAGCCGCTCCAAAGCCGCTTACGAAACTCGAACGCTTGCGTCAGCGCATGCCCTTCAAGATCGACCAGTTCGCGTTTGAAGAGCGGCGGGCCACGGCGCAGGAAATTTTTCGGGCGGCCGAAGTATCTCAGAACGCAGGTCGCATGAAAGAGGCGGAAGCCAATATTCGAATTGCCATCAGTTTCGATCCTGGGCGGGCTGAATTCAAGGAAGCACTCGGCGGACTGCGGATTCAGGCGGCCGGTGCGCGTGCAACGAAGCTCCTGGCAACGCCGATCGAGCGCATGAGTGATGGGGAAATTCGGGACACTTGGACGCTGCTGGACGAAGTCTTGATCTATCGCCCACACGATCCCGAATTGAACGAACGGGCGGCTCGGATCTGTCTGCAACTCGGGAAAATCGGCCTGGCCGAAGAGTATGCACAGACGCTGATCGAGGGCGCGCCAGACGTGGCGGGATCACACACTTTGATGGGCAGGATCCATAGGGAGTTGGGCGACATGAAAGCGGCGGTTGGCTCGTTCGAGACAGCGCTCAAGCTGGACGATGAAGATTTGGATGCACGGCGAGCCTTGGCTGCTGTGCGACTTGGGGCGCACAAGGAAGCGCAAGGGGGAATGGCATGAGCCGAGTGATTGGAATTGATCTGGGAACGACGAATTCGTGCGTGGCCGTGATGGAAAATGGCCAACCGACGGTGATTCCGAATTCGGGGGGGTACAAGACGACACCTTCCATGTTTGGAATTTCACAGGACGGCAAACGACTCGTCGGTCACCTCGCTAAGCGTCAGGCGATCACCAACGCCAGAAACACGGTTTCTGCGGCCAAGCGCCTGATCGGCCGTCGCTTCGACGACCCCGAGGTTCAGAAGTCGATTGATCTCTCGCCCTTCGAAATCGTGCGCGGTCCGAATGGGGATCCCCGCATCAAGGCGGGCAGCAAGACTTTTACGTGTCCCGAAATTTCGGGAATCATCTTGCGAGAGATGAAGCGGGTCGCCGAGGAATATCTCAGCGAGACGGTCCATGAAGCGGTTATCACGGTTCCCGCCTATTTCAACGATTCGCAGCGACAGTGCACGAAGGACGCTGGCAAGATCGCTGGGCTCGAAGTGCTCCGCATTATCAACGAACCGACGGCAGCCGCGCTCGCCTACGGCATGAACCGACCGAGCGAGGAGAAGATCGCTGTATACGATCTGGGCGGTGGCACCTTCGACATCTCCATTCTTGATATGTCTGACGGTGTCGTCGAAGTCCTGGCGACCTCGGGCAACACGTTTCTCGGGGGAGAGGATTTCGATCGACGCATCGTTCAGCATCTCGTTGAATGGTTCGAAGAGAGCGAAGGGATGGATCTTCGCTCGGACACGATGGCCCTTCAGCGGCTCAAGGACGCTGCGGAAAAGGCTAAATGCGATCTCTCGATTCGCGATACCGTCGAGATCAATCTACCCTTCATCGCGAGTGACTCTGAGGGTCCACGGCATCTCAACTATGAGCTGACTCGCGAGGATCTCGAAAGCCTCGTGCATGATGTGGTGGAGGGCACGCTGAAGAGCGTCGAGCAGTGCTGCGTTGATGCAGGTGTTCAGCCCTCCGACATCGATCAGGTCGTGCTGGTCGGCGGGCAGTCGCGCATGCCGCTGGTGCAGCGTCGCGTGACCGAATACTTCGGAAAGCGTCCTCACAAGGGCGTGAACCCGGACGAGGTCGTTGGACTCGGCGCAGCCGTGCAGGCGGCTGCCTTGCTTGATTCAGGAAATGACATGTTGCTTCTCGACTTGACGCCACTTTCTCTTGGAATCGGCACCTACGGTGGGCATTTCGCCAGGTTGATCGAACGCAATACGACGGTGCCCGTCAGCAAGGGTCATGTCTTTACGACGACTCGTGATGATCAGTCTGCCGTCAAGATTCGCGTCTTGCAGGGAGAAAGCGATCTCGCTGCGGAGAACGATCTATTAGGCGAGTTCATATTGTCGGGAATTCGGCCGGCGCCGAAGGGCGAACCCGAAATCGAAGTGAGCTTCGACATTGATGCGAATGGGATCGTGAGCGTTTCGGCAAGAGATCTCGCGACGGACAAGGAACAGTCCATCACCGTGAGCTCGACGGGCACGCTGTCTGATGTCGAGATCGATGAAATTATTGAGGAGCATGACCTTTACGAAGTTCAGCTCCGAGACTGAGGTCGAATTTATGTCGGATGATTCCGATTCTAGACAAAATGCGGTGTCTGGCCTGCTTCAGCAGGGGCTCGAACTCTATGGGACGGGCGATGTCGCCCAGGCCTTCCTGCTTTGGAGCGAAGCCCTCGAGCGCGATCCCGGAAACGAGGAAGCGCTCGATTATATGCGTGACGCCGATCGCCGGACGAAACCGCGCGGCGGTCCATCGGACGCCGGAGAGCCATCGATCATGGAGGATGCCAGACGTTTGCTTCGCGCTGAAGACAGTGACACGGCACTCGAGCTCCTTACGAATGCGCCGACGGAAGGCAGTCTCGAATGTGAGGCGATGATTGAACTTCTTCGCGCCAACCTGTTTCAACAATATCGTCGGGAACTCGGTGATCTGACCCAGATTGCTCGTCTCGCTGACGGAGCCATGGACAGTCCGCACAGTCGTAATCTGCCACCGAGTGCGGGATTCCTGCTTTCCATGATTGATGGAGAGACGGCGCTTAGTGATCTCGTTTCCGTGTCCGGGATGGACCCATTCGAGGCGCTGCGATCGCTTTCACGAATGCATCAGGCGGGCATCCTGACGTGGGGAAACGCATGAGCGGCGCCGAGGACATCTCACTTCTGGCCCATCTCCAGACTCCGATCCTGGTCGGTGACCCTGATGGTTGCATCGTCTACGCGAACCCCGCCTTTCGAGGCCGTTTCTGTCGGGTCGGAGATGACCCGATGGGGCAACCCCTGGCGATGGTCTTCGGCGGCGGCGCGCGCGAGGTCGTGCTGGGTGTCACCGCGGAAGTGTTGCAGCGGGGGCAATCGGCTCGCCTGCAGATTCGGGAAGGCGAGTTCGCCTATACGGGAATGGCCTCGCCGATCGAGGCGCAAGACGATCGGGTGGGCGTCATCATGGTTCTGCTCGAAGAGCAGACCAACGATGAGTACATCACGGGTCTGGCGGATGAGATTGGTGAGCCTATTTCAGATGCCGTTCAATCGATGCAGATGCTCTCCCTGAGCCTTGAGGATCAGATCTCTGAGCACCAGAAGAGGATCCTCGAGCGCGGCCTGCGCTCTGCGGAAAGTGCCCAGAAATGGCTTCGCGAGCTGCAAGTGGCAATTCGCGGTGGAAAGGCGCAGCAGGGTCGCTTCGATGTGAGCAACGCGATCATGCGTGTCGTCGACCGGATTTCAAACGACACCGAGACGCGCGTTGATTTCCAGGTCTTGATGCCACCGAATTTGCCAAGGGTTGCCGGGGCAAGCGTGGTCTTCGAACGACTCTTGACCGGGCTCGTGCATCAGCGAATCGAAGAAGCAATGCCCGACGAGCCGCTGACATTGTTGGCGCGAGCGCTCGGTGGGGATCAGCCACGGGGTGTCGTTGTCTCCCTCGTCGACATCCCGGATTCGGCGCGTCGGAGTGCGACCGGATTTCCACCGGATGTCGTGCAACAAGGCATGGCGTCGATGGGCGGTGAAGCGATCTGCGTGGAAGACTCGACGGCAGGCCGGGTGACGCTGATGCGTCTGTCGGTTGCATCTGCTTGAGAGCTTTCCCGCTCCCTGGGAGCGCGGTCCGCAGAGGACGACACCCGTCTTCACTGGTCGATCCATGAACATTATCCGACTGTTCAAAAAACTTTCGCCGATCCTGTTGTGTGCGCTGTTGCTGGCTTGTCCGAGTGAGCAGCGTGAAGTCGTTTCAGAATCGACGGTGATCTGGCCCCCAAACGATCTGGTTGCGATCGAGATGATCAGCGATGCCCGCGCAATCGCCCTCAGCACAACGGGCGAGATTCATTGGACATCCGATTTGGGCGAAACCTGGAGCCGCTCCCATCTTCCCGCTGTGAATACGTTGCGTGGGATTTCCATGGTCGACGAGGAGGTCGGCTGGGCAGTGGGCGAGGGAATCATCTTGCGGACCGATGATGGCGGTGTGCATTGGCGGCGTCAGCGTCTGCCGGGCCAATCCGCATCCATGCCACTCGTTGGCGTCCATGCCATTCGAAACGACCGGGCGATCGCCGTCGCAGCGAATGGACTGGTTCTGGGGTGGAAAGAAGGAGGGACGGGCTGGGTGGTCTTCCGGCGCCGAGATGACCTGGATATTCCGCGGCCAATCGAGCGATTGGACATTGCGTGCGCACCGGATAGCGGTCGGTGCTGGTCGATGGGTCGTCTTCTCGAACGCTCGGACAATGCTGGAGAGAGCTGGCGAGTCCAGGTGCCCGAGGACTTTGCGCGCTTCGAGGAAATTGAATTCAGTGTGGGCCAGGTTGATCTTGTGGACCGTGACCGAGAACGTCTTCGGGAATTCGTGGCGGCGAACCGCCACCGCAAGAATCTCGAATGGGTCCTCGAGCCGATCATCGGGTCGCTCGAACTCGAACGAATGGGGCGGCCGCGTGATGCAACGAAGCTCTTCGAGTTGATTGCCGCGCGACTCGAAGATGCGCGAGCCCAACTTGAAGACTCTTCAATTTCGGCCACGCGAATTATTGTGTTAGGCGACCCGCCCTGGAATTTCGACGACTATCTGGATGACGAACCGAATTTTCTGGAAAGCTATTTCCGCGAACGGAGTGGCGAAGAGTCGGAATTGCGACTTCATCTCCGAGAACAAAGGATCCTGACTTCGCTTTGGATGGGCGAGGCGGGTCTGGGCCTTGCTGTCGGACGCGCAGGCGTCGTACTTCGAAGCGTGGATGGTGGAGATCGGTGGCAGGCGATCGTGTCGCCGACGACGCATGATCTCAACGCGGTGGCGATCGGGGGGCAGCGTGCGGTCGTCGTCGGAGCCCAGGGCGGTCTGTGGACTTCCGCAGATGCGGGCGAGCGCTGGCGTCCGTGGAGGGGCGCTGGCGAGGCCGTCCATTTCGATTCGCTGCTTGCGATCTCATTTTCGCCATCGGGGAAGACGGGAATGGCCGTGGGCGATCGTCAGAGGATTCTACGAAGCGTCGACGGGGGCGAAAGCTGGACGGAACTGCAGCCGAGAGCGCCCTCGCAGGCAGAGCGGGCGCGCTGACCAGCCCGTCGATTTCGTCCGTTTTCCCAGGTGCGGTCGTCGACACGTCGGCTCAAGGCCGTCACCCTCTGTTCCGATATCTGTACTGGGACGGTTTTGAAACGACGTCGAGACCTGGGGCTCGGCGAGAAACTCAATTGGGGAGAATCTGCGATGTCGAAGGTCGATCGGTCTGCCCCAATTCCAGTCCTGATCGTGGGCGGGGGCGCAGATGCGATCGCGGCGACGCTGATCGTGGGTCTGGCCGCGTCGGGACAGGGCACTCGGTTTTCCTGTGCTGCGTTCGAGACGGCGGCTGCCGCTGCCGATGCTTCTGTCGGCGCCTCGCATGTGGTCTTGATCGCTGTCGGTGAGGATGCGGACGCGATTCTTTCGGACGTCGTGTGGGCACAATGGCGTCGACCCGGGGCGGCGATCGCCCGAATCGCGATGTCGAATGCAATGGCATCCGCCGACACAGGGATGCTCTCTGCCGAATCGGAATCTCCAGGCACCACTGTCTATCGATTGCCGATGGCGCAATTCGAAGCGCTGCCGGTGGCAACGCAGATCGTGGCGCGGCTGCTCGAGGTCGAACAGGCGGAGTCGAGTCTGCGCTCGCAACTCGAAACCGAGCTTGCTTGCGAGGCCCTTGGGAGCTGTCTCGAGCCCGGCAAGCTCTACCCGATGGCGCTGGAACTTCTTCTGGCTCGCCTGGACTGTCGTCGTGGCATCGCATTCTTTTCACCGAGTCCTGCACCGGGGGGTGCGGGCGTGGCCGCCCGTGGTTTCCCGGAGGAGGTGAGGGATTCGCTGATTCGCGTGCTGCTCGATGAAAAATCCCTCGAATCGACGATGGGACATGGCGAGGTGGGCGTCGTGCCGTGGGGGCCTCTGCATCATGCGCTCGGTCGTGTCGGGCTGGAATCACCGGGTGCGCTCCTGTCCTTGCCCCTTCGTGGTGATGACCGCGAGGTGGGTCATGTCTGGGCGCTCTCCGAGGGCCGTCGTTTTGATGGGGCGGACCTGGAAACCGCGCGCACGATTGCACGTCACGCCAATGCCGCTCTGTCCACCGCCGAGCGGTATCACAACGCGAAGGAGCGGGCGTTCATCGATGACGTGACCGGCGTTTACAACGCCCGATACCTACTCGCGACCGCCGACAACGAGATTCAGCGCGCCGCTCGCTACGGCAATCCGCTTTCGGTCCTCTTTCTTGATTTGGATCGGTTCAAGAAGGTCAACGACGTTCATGGGCATCTGGTCGGATCGGATACGCTGCGTGAGCTTTCGACGTTGCTTTTCGAGTGTGTTCGGCAGGTGGATACGCTGGCGCGATATGGCGGCGACGAGTTTACGATCCTGCTCGTCGATACCCCGCATGACGTCGCATTGCGCATCGCGGAGCGGATTCGGGCGCGGGTCGAGTCGCATCTTTTCGAGGCCGGACATGACGGCACGCTGCGGCTGACGATTTCGATCGGTGTGGCGACCTGTCCGATTCATGGCGACACGCGCGAGCCGCTGCTCGATGCCGCAGACAAGGCGATGTACCGAGCCAAGAGCGAGGGGCGCAACCGCATCAGCTCCGCCAACGAGCTCTCTCCGGGCCCGCCGGAGAAACGCCAGTGACAGCGCGTTAGGACGCCTCTGGCGATTGACAGCCTCGGGCGCTGTTGCTATCCAACTGGCCGATTTCAAAACGTTTTCTTGGTTCGAACGCCTCGCGAAGTGCTGCGCGTTTGTGACTCGCGCGTCGCGACGATTAGGCCTCTCGACGGGTCAATTGGCCGTCGGAGCATCCGAGACCCGGTCGAGCGTCGGATGAACCCGATGAACTCGACCAACCAGGCTAAGCCGATGCCGTCTACACCACGTTCGCCAAGTCTGTCACCGACTAAACCGCCAGATACACCGCCAGATACACAAGAGTCACAGGAGTTTCGATGAGTCAGCCCCCGATGAGCAAGTCCGGTGCACCGCTCGACGTCATGGGATCCTTGCGCCGCAGTCACCACTGCGGCGACGTCATGAAGGCGGCGGTCGGGGACGAAGTGATCCTGGCGGGCTGGGTCGGTCGCAGGCGTGATCATGGTGGAGTCATCTTCGTCGATCTTCGCGATCGAACCGGAATCGTGCAGGTCGTGTTTCGGCCCGAATCCGCTCCGGAAGCGCATACGCGCGCCCATCACCTGCGTTCGGAATGGGTCTTGATGATTCGCGGCGAGGTCGAGAGTCGAAGCGAGGAGACGATCAACCCGAACATGCCGACCGGGACAATCGAAGTGAACGTGCGCGAGCTGCGCATTCTCAATTCGGCGAGCGTTCCTCCCTTTGCCATCGAAGAGGAAACAGACGTCGACGAGCAGATTCGGCTGCGTCATCGATTGCACGACCTTAGGCGCCCACCGCTTCAGCGCGCTCTTCAGATTCGACACGATCTGGCCCGAGCTGTTCGCGAGTCGCTTTCAGACCAGGACTTTCTCGAGATCGAGACACCGATGTTGGCGCGGGCCACACCGGAAGGCGCGCGCGATTTTCTCGTTCCGAGTCGCCTCCAACCGGGCGAATTCTACGCCTTGCCTCAATCCCCGCAGATCATGAAACAGCTCTTCATGATCGGTGGCTGTGATCGCTACTACCAGATTGCGCGGTGTTTTCGGGACGAGGACCTCCGCGCAGATCGCCAACTCGAATTCACCCAGATCGACCTGGAACTCTCCTTCGTGGGCGTCGAAGAGATTTTGACCGTTCTCGAACGCGTGATGGTCGAAGGATGCCGCGCGTGTGGCGTTGAACTCGAAGCGCCGTTCAAGCGGATCACCTGGACTGAGGCGATGAGTCGCTTTGGATGCGATAAGCCGGATACTCGCATACAGCTCGAACTCGTCGAGTTGACCGACGTTTTCATGACGAGTGAGTTCAAGGCTTTTCGCGGCGTCGCTGAAGCCGGTGGCATCGTGAAGGCGCTGCCGATCGCGAATGCCAAGGAGCTATCGCGAGGCGAGATCGATCGACTCGAAAAACTCGTTCGCAAGGAGCTTGGGGCCAAGGGACTTGGCTGGATTCGGGTCGAGGACGACGGCACATGGAAATCCCCGATCACCAAATTCTTGGGCGAACCCGAACTTGCAGCGATTCGTGAGCGCTGCAAAACCGAGCCCGGAATGGTGATCTTCTTCCAGGCCGACGTTGCCGCCCGGGCGAACACGGTTCTCTCGCGCTTGCGCGAGGACCTCGGGCGTCGGCTCGGGCGAGTCGATGGTCGTGAGTGGGATCCGCTGCTCGTGATTGACTTTCCGCTACTCGAAGACGATGGCGAGGGTGGGCTGACCCATGTGCATCAGCCCTTCGTCGCGCCGGTCGAGGAAGACCTGGCTCTCTTGGACACCGAACCGGAGAAGGTTCGCGGGACGCACTATGACGTCGTTTTGAATGGCGTCGAGCTTGGCTCCGGAAGTCTTCGTAATCATCGAAGCGATATTCAGCGCAAGATTCTCAGCATCATGGGATATAGCGATGCGGAAATGGAGGCGAGCTTTGGTTTCCTGATCAATGCGCTCGATGTCGGCGCGCCGCCCCATGGCGGATTCGCTTTCGGATTTGATCGCTGGGTGATGACGCTGGCCCGGACGGACAACCTTCGCGATGTCATCGCTTTTCCAAAGACGCAGCGGGGCCAGGACTTGTTGATGGAAGCCCCGTCAGCGGTGGACGCGGAGCAGCTCGACGAGCTTTCGCTGCGCATCCGAGCGCAGCCCAAATCGGACTAGTCGGAGCAGTCAGAGTCGTTGCAGTCGGTGGAGTAATTGAAACAACCGACGCGAAAAATGAAGTCAACCGAATTCGGAGGGATTCTCTCATGGCAAGACCAAAAATTGCATTGATTGGTGGTGGCAACATCGGCGGCATGCTCGCCGAGCAGGCCGCCTATCGAGAACTCGGGGACGTCGTCATTTTCGATGTCGTCGAAGGATTGCCGCAGGGTAAAGCGCTCGACATGGCAGAGGCATCGCCACTCATCGGTAGCGACGCGAAGATCTCGGGAACGAACGACTATGCGGGCATCGCGGGTGCCGACGTCGTGATCATCACGGCCGGACTCGCGCGTAAGCCGGGGATGAGTCGAGACGACCTTCTGAAGACGAATTTGTCGATCATGAAGCAGGTCGCCGTCGGTGTTCGGGACAATGCGCCGGATGCTTTCGTCATCGTCATCTCAAATCCCCTCGATGCGATGGTTTACACCTTCAAGGAAGTCTCTGGCTTCCCCAAGAATCGAGTCGTCGGCATGGCGGGTGTTCTCGACTCGACGCGATTTCGAAGTTTCGTTGCGTGGGAATTGGACGTGTCGGTTCGCGACGTCACAGCACTCGTGCTAGGTGGCCACGGCGACACGATGGTGCCGCTGGTCCGGTACTGCACAGTCGCCGGGATTCCGATCGAGACCCTGATGTCGAAGGAAAAGATCGTGGCGATTGTCGAGCGAACCAAGGGCGCGGGTGGCGAAGTCGTCGGCCTCTTGAAGACGGGCTCCGCATTCGTTTCGCCCGCGGTTGCGGCGCTGGAAATGGCCGAGTCCTATCTCAAGGATCAAAAACGCGTCTTGGCCTGTGCGTGCCTGTGCGAAGGCGAGTTCGGCGTGGACGGTCTCTATGTCGGTGTGCCTTGTGTAATTGGCGCAGAGGGTCTTGAGCGGATCATCGAAGTCGAACTGAACGCAGAGGAACGCGCCAACTTCGATGCCTCGGTTGAGCATGTGCGGGTTCTGGTTTCACAGCTCGATCTTTAGTCTCGACCTCTCACCCTCCACCTTCCGACTTCCAATTTCGACCTTCCATCAACGGAGAGAGAACGAAAATGAATGTTCACGAGTACCAGGCGAAGGCGCTTTTTCGGGAGTTTGGCGTCGCCGTTCCCGACGGCGAACTCGCGACCACGCCGGAAGAGGCGGAGCGCGCTGCAAAGAGCCTCGGAACGCCGATCGTTGTCGTGAAAGCGCAGGTCCATGCGGGCGGTCGCGGAAAGGGTGGCGGCGTCAAGCTGGCCAAGTCTGCGACTGAAGCGAAGACCGCCGCCAGTGAGATTCTCGGTATGACCCTGCATACGCCGCAGACGCCGCCCGAGGGCAAGCTTGTTCGGAAGGTCTACGTCGAGGCCGGGTCGAATATCGAGAAAGAGTATTACCTCGCCGTTCTCTTCGATCGCGCTGCGGAGAAGTTCGCGCTCGTTGCCTCGACCGAGGGTGGAATGGAGATCGAAGTCGTGGCGGAAGCGACGCCCGATAAAATCTTGACGACGCTGATCGAGCCCAACGTGGGTCTTCGCGACTACCAGATTCGCGATCTGGGTTTCCGACTCGGCTTGGATCCGGATCAGGTCAAGAAATTCGTGCCCTTCGTACGAGGGCTCTTCAATCTCTATCTCGACAAGGACTGTTCACAGGTCGAGATCAATCCGCTGGTACTGACCGCCGAAGGCGACCTCTATGCTCTCGACGGAAAGCTCAACTTTGACGACAACGCCCTCTACCGGCACCCGGAAATAGCAGCGCTGCGCGATCCAGATGAAGAGGACGAGCGCGAACGCGCCGCCAATGAGATCGATCTCGCCTACGTCGGTCTTGATGGCAGCATCGGCTGCATGGTGAATGGAGCGGGACTCGCCATGGCGACCCTCGACATGATTCATTACTGCGGTGGCACCCCCGCCAACTTCCTCGATGCGGGGGGCGGCGCCGACAAAGAGAAAGTGAAACAAGCTTTCAAGCTGATCCTGACAGATGACAACGTCAAAGCGATTCTCGTCAATATTTTTGGCGGCATCGTCCGCTGTGACTTGATCGCCGAAGGCGTGGTCGCTGCCGCCGCCGATCTTGGCGTTGGCGTTCCTCTTGTTGTTCGACTGCAGGGGACCATGGCAACAGAGGGACGAGCGATCTTGGCTCAGTCGGATTTGAACATCACCCCAGCGGAAACGCTCAAAGAGGCCGGCGAACTCGTCGTCGCAGCCGTGAAGGGAGCGGCCTGAGATGGCGATTCTCTGTGACAAGAATACGAAGCTAATCATCCAGGGCATGGGACGCATGGGCACGTTCCATGCGGGCCTGTCTCGCGAGTACGGAACCCAGGTCGTCGGCGGGGTTCACCCGGGCAAGGGTGGAAGCGAGATCGACGGCATCCCAATCTTCAATACGGTTGCCGAGGCGGTCGCCGCTACTGGTGCAAACGCTTCTGTCATCTTCGTGCCTCCGCCGGGCGCTGCCGACGCGATTCTAGAAGCGGCGGAGAACGAACTCGACCTCACTGTGTGTATTACAGAGGGCATTCCGGTTCTTGACATGGCTCGTGCGAAAGCAGCGCTGCACGGCAGTCGGACCCGCCTGTTAGGCCCGAATTGTCCGGGCGTCGTCACGCCGGGTCAATGTCGAATCGGCATCATGCCGGCTCAGATCACCAAGCCCGGACCGGTGGGTGTGGTTTCGCGTTCGGGAACGCTGACCTACGAAGCCGTCGATCAGCTCTCGCGTCTTGGCATCGGTCAGTCGAGCTGTGTTGGTATTGGCGGTGACCCTGTCATAGGCACAACCTTCATCGATGCCCTGGCACTCTTTCAGGCCGACCCCGAAACCAAGGCGGTCGTCATGATCGGCGAGATCGGTGGATCCGCGGAAGAAGAGGCGGCGGAATTCGTGAAGTCCAACATGGACAAGCCGGTGGCCGCATTCATCGCCGGACAGAATGCACCGCCCGGTAAGCGCATGGGCCACGCGGGCGCGATCATCGCTGGGGGCAAGGGCAAGGCCTCGGACAAGATCGCGGCGCTCGAAGCGAATGGCGTTTTGGTTTCGCCTTCGCCGGCCGAGATCGGTGAGACGCTTGCGAAGGCGGCGCCGGGGTTGGAGTCGTAGTTCGCAGCTTGTGATTGCGTGATTCTGGCAGCTGTTTGCAGTCTCTAGCTTTCCGGCGCGAGCTCGCTCAAGTCGATCATAACCTTACCTCCGGCGTTCGGGTCCTGGGCAGCGGCGAGTCCCTCGGAAAAACGGTCGAGCGAAAAGCGATGGGTGATCATTCGCGATAGATCCGAATCATTGAGTAGGTCGATCATGTCGTTCCAGTCTTTGGGCTGGGCCATCGAACCGAGAATCGTCATCTGCTTCATCATGACGAGTAGGAAGTTTATAGGGACTTCGCCGCGGTGAAGGCCGACGATGCTGAGACGTGCTTCTGTTTTGGCCGAAGCCAAAACCTCGCCAATAATCGAAGACACACCGGTCGCTTCGATGTAGACGTCGGTTCCCGCCATTGGCGCCCCGAGGACCGGCGACTCGCCATGCAACTCTCGAATTTTTCGCCAGACCGAATCATTGCTTGGATTGAGCGTTTCCCGAGCGCCCATCGAACGGGCGATCTCGAGTCGGGTCTCCGAAAGATCCACAGCGATGACGTCTTCGATCCCGCGAGATTTCATCGTTGCGATTGCGGCAAGCCCGATTGGTCCTGCGCCAAACACGACCACTCGATCACTCGGGGCGACTGCAGCTCGATTGACCGCCTGCATTCCAACACCCAAGGGCTCTGCAAGAGCCGCCGACTCAAAGGAAAGTGAATCGGGAATCGGGATGAGGCACTCGCCAGAGGCCGCGTTTCGAACCAGAACGTGAGATGTAAACGCGCCCTCGGATCCGCCGTTGCCGATCTGGTTTCCGGCGCCGAGTGGATTGATGACGACCCGCACGCCCGCTTCTATTCCGCGCACGTCCATTCCCACAGACTCGACGACCCCGGAGACTTCATGGCCGATCGGCATAGGCTTCAGAGTCGGGCCGATCACGCCGCCAAGTCGGGCATAGCCCACGTCGCTGCCACATATGCCGCAGGCCATGGCACGAACGACGACATCTCGAGGGCCGGGCACAGGCATAACAGCCGCCTCGAGTCGGACATCATCGGGTCCATGGATGCTGACTTGTTGGATCTTTTTCATCGGAGAGCCTCAAACCAGTAGAGCGGTTTCTGGGCAGAGCCTCCGTCAAAGGTGGGGGCAGCCCAGACCAGTCGACCAATGATGGGGAGCTTGTTGGGAGAAGTCCAGCCAAGGGCTGCTCCTACGAAGCTTCCCATCTCGCCAGCCTTCTATTCTTCGATTCTTCACGCCGAATTGAAACTTGCATCCGATTGAGCGGGAAGGGCGGGAGCGCGATGGCCGGGATGTTCGTCGGCATGCTTGCTCGACAGACAATTCGGGCAATGATTGCGATGTTCTGTTCCGAATGCGCCTGCCCCAATCGTTAACTGCAGCGACGGCAGAAGAAGTCCTCTGAGACGTCATGGCGGGGTCTCGCACGCCATTCCTCACACGGACCCACATGCATAAACTGCATGCTGGGTCCGCCCAAGCAATACGCTCTGGCGCTGTGTGAAGAGAGAGGTCGGGGCGCGTTCAGGCCCGGTTGGGACTCTGCTGGACGCAGCGGAGAGCAACCCGATGGTGGCGGCAGCATTTGCCATAGGAAGCTTCTCGGCACATCCAACAAGTGGTCCGGCGCCACAGGTCAGTTGACCCCCATCGACAGATCATCAAGATGCTCGTCGACCCATTCGTTGCTTGGATCGAGAATTAGCGTCGCCACTCGGCAGTTACGATACGTCGAGATGCAGTGGGCCATGCAGACCAATTCAATTCGTGGTCAGGCGCGTGGATCTTGGCCAGGATCATCGTCTTTCCGAACACTGCTGTCCTTTCCGTTGAACTCAAACCGACGCCCGGTATGCTGGTGAAAGGACCAGCGATGTCCTTCGCGATCAAGGGCTTCGTAGACTCTGTCGCCGAAGAATTTGTCCGCCAGCTCGGCCACGATCGTCGCGCCCGCGGCCCGAGCCCGATCGTGATGGGCATCGACATCTTTTACATAGACCATGAGCAGCGTCGATGGATTGCCCTCGGATGTGGGTGGAAACGCGCCATGTCCGCCGGACCCGCCTAGCATGATCACGCCATCGCCAATCTGCATTTCTGCGTGGATGCCGCCCGGATACTCAATTCGGAAATCGCGCCGCTCGACGAAGGAGAAAGCATGTTCGAGGAAATCGATGGCCGCGAGCACGTCCTGGTAGGGAATCTGTGGAATGATCTGAGGTGTTCCGGCGGGCGGACTCTGGACTTCGGCCCGATCGTCAATCCGAGACATGAGACGTTTCCTTTCGCGTTCGAGCACTCGCGGAATCGACCGTCGACCGCACGTGAGGGAGGACTCTACTTTCCGTCGTGTGCAACGCGCTGGGGTTTAGCGAGCGCGTGGGGGCCACGCGCCGCGTGCTAGATCCGCCAGGTATCCCCGGAATGAAGCAGCGCGCTCAAGTCGCCGACGCCGCGTTCTGCCGTCGCGGAATCCACTTGATCCTGGAGCATGGCTTCGTAGGTCGGCTTTTCGACCGCACGAAAGACACCGACCGGGAGCGGGAAATCCGGGCGTTGCAGCGTCGCCAATACGCCCGCATACGACGACGCTTCGGGATGCTCGTCATGCACGACGACGCCCCGTTCGATCGGATCGTCGTCTTCGGCCAGATCGATGACGCTGGGAATTCCATCCTTGAAGACGATGCCCTGTCGGTTCTCGGCTGGGCCGTAGACGAGCGGTTGGCCATGTTCGAGGACGAGGGAGGCCTTGGCGCGAGACTTCCGGTCCTGGACATCCTCCCAGATACCGTCATTGAAGACGGGGCAATTCTGCAGGATCTCGACGAAGGCCGTGCCTTTGTGCTCGTGGGCGCGCTTCAGGATATTCTGCATGTGCTTGGCGTCGACGTCGATGGTTCGCGCGATGAAGGTTGCGCCGCAGCCGATGGCGAAGGCGATCGGGTCGACGGGATGGTCGATCGATCCCTGCGGCGTGGACTTGGTCTTGATGCCGACCTTTGAGGTCGGGGAATATTGTCCCTTGGTCAGGCCGTAGATCTGATTGTTGAAGAGCAGGATCTGGGTGTTGATGTTTCGACGAATCGTGTGCAGGAGATGGTTCCCGCCGATCGAGAGGCCATCGCCGTCGCCAGTCACGATCCAGACAGAGAGCTCCGGACGGCTTGCCTTGATGCCGGTGGCGAACGCCGGCGCGCGGCCATGAATCGTATGGAAGCCGTAGGTATTCATGTAGTAGGGGAAGCGGCTCGAGCACCCGATTCCCGAGACGAAGACGACATTCTCTCGAGGAACGCCGAGTTCGGGCATGACCCGCTGGACATTGGCGAGGATGGAATAATCACCGCATCCCGGACACCAGCGGACGTCCTGGTCGGAAACGAATTCTTTGCGGGTCATTTTGAGTGCCGGATCGGCTGCCATGGTCGTGGCTCCTATTCAGTCTGTCATTCGGTCCGTTAGGGCTTGCTTGCTAGGCCGAAGTATCAACCGAAGTTTAAATCAAATATTAGTTCTCGGATGCGTGGAGCTCGTGAATGGCTTCGGTGAGCTCTGCAATCTTGAAGGGTTGACCCTCGGTCTTCGTGAGAGATCGAACGTCGACGAGGTATTTGGCGCGCAAGAGCAGAGCGAGATGTCCGTCCGAGAGCTCCGGAAGCAGAACCTTTTCGAAACGACCGAGGATGTCTCCTAGGTCGCTCGGGAAGGGGTTGAGATGTCGCAGGTGGATTCTCGAAACCGAGAGGCCTTCTTCGCGCACGGACTCGACGGCGGCGGTGATCGCGCCGAGGGTTCCGCCCCAGCCGATAACCAGGATTTCGCCTTCGGGAGGTCCGTCGATCTCGATCGGCGCGTAGTCCTTGGCGATGCCCTCGATCTTGGCCTTCCGCAGCGCGTTCATCTTGCCGTGGTTGTCGGCGTCATAGATGACGTTGCCGGTCTTGTCTTCCTTGGTGAGGCCGCCGATTCGATGTTCGAGGCCCTTCGTTCCGGGTATCGCCCAGGGGCGGGCAAGGGTCTCCGGGTCTCGGGCGTAGGGCTGGAATTCTCCGATGTCAGCCGGGTGTGCGTGCTTGACCGGATTTCGAGCAAGAGAGTCGACCTCGGGAATCAACCAGGGTTCAGAACTATTGGCCAGGTAGCCGTCGCTGAGCACGATGACTGGCGTCATGTATTTGACGGCCATGCGGAAGGCCTCGAGGGCCGCGTGAAAACAATCACCGGGTGTGCAGGGCGCAATGATTGGGATCGGGCTCTCCGAGTGACGGCCGAAGAGGACGGCAAGCAGATCGCCTTGTTCGGTCTTCGTGGGGGATCCCGTAGAGGGACCGGCGCGCTGGACATTAATCGCCACCAGCGGCAGCTCGACCATCACAGCGAGGCCTAACGCCTCCTGCTTTAACACGAAACCCGGGCCACTCGAAACCGTGACGGCCAGCTGGCCCGCAAACGCCGCGCCGATCGTCGAAGAGACCGCCGCCATTTCGTCTTCGGCCTGGAAGGTCTTGACTCCGAAATGGCGATAGCGAGCCACTTCGTGCAGCACGTCGCTGGCCGGCGTAATCGGATAAGCACCGAGGAAGACGTTGCGCTCCATCTGGACACCGGCGGCGACGATGCCCCAGGCCAGGGCCTGGTTGCCTGTGATGTTGCGATAGGTGCCCGGGGCGATCTTGGCGGCCGGGATGACGAAGGAAGCGGGAAAGATCTCTGTAGTCTCGCCGAACGCATGGCCTGCGCGAAGCGTTCGGATATTGCCCTCGAGCACGTCGCCCTTGAACTTTCCGCCGAGCCATCGCTCGGTGGCGTCCATGGGTCGTCCATAGAGCCAGCAGAGGACGCCCAGCGCGAAGAAGTTCTTGCAGCGGTCGATCTCGCGCTGACTCAGATCGAGGCCCTGAAGAGCCGCCCGATTGAGCGTGGTGAAGGGAACCTCCACGACCTGGAATCGCTCGCGAAGCTCGGGCAGAGGGTCGTCACCGTAACCGGCGCGTGTCAGTGATTTCTGATTGAAGGAATCGATATTGACGATCACCATTCCCATCGGCCTAACATCATCGACGTTGGCACGAAGGGCGGCGGGGTTGAACGCGATCAGGACATCCGGCTGATCGGCCGGTGTATGAATGTCGATGCTCGAGAAATGGATCTGGAATCCTGAAACGCCCGCCATGGTTCCGGCCGGTGCGCGGATCTCAGCCGGGAAATCCGGGAAAGTCGACAGATCATTTCCGGCCAGCGCCGTCTCATCGCTGAACCGCGTTCCCGTTAGCTGCATGCCGTCGCCGGAGTCCCCGGCAAAGCGGATGGCGATGCCTTCGAGCTGCTCGGCAGGTTTCGAGTTGCCAGGCTGTTGGCTCACAGGATTTTGGGAGCTTGGGATGCCGTCGGGATTCTTGGCGGTCACGCTGATTCATCTCGCAGTTGGTTGGAGTTTTCTGCCGAAAAGCGAGTAGGGCAAACCTTGAGTCGGCAAAATAGTTGGGACATTAAAGTCGTTTTGAGGTCCTGGGTAGTTGGAATGGAGTGGGTAGTGTGCGGGTGGTGTGTGGGTGCATTTAGCCTGCGTTCATGCGCTCGGAAGCACGTCAGGCAGTGTGGTCGAAGTGAGAGGCCAATCAGACGAAAGAATGTCCTTCAAGGGGGTCCATGTGACCACACTTCGCCTTCGCCTAGGGGGATTGTATCCCTCTCGGTGCCGTGCGAAAGGTCTCCGCTGATTCGATTGGGCTCGCCGTGTCAGGCCCGAAATTGCGAGCGTCGCGAGACCCTTCCAGCGAGGGCTGCCGTCTTGAGTCGCTCAAGATTCCTGCTCCGAGGCCGATGCAGTAGGCATGTTTCGACGTTCGTCCGACCCGCTAGCGCTTTCGGAGGCGAGCCTGCTTGCGCTCCGTCCGGCAATGAATGCCCCTGTGCTGAATGTGAAGTTCCTCCCTGTCGGCCCGGCGAGAGCCGCGATCGTGGCCTTTGCAGAGGAATATGGTGGGATGGGTCTCGCGATTGGGGTTCGCTCGAACGAGGGCGGGCAGATCGTCGTGTTCAAGAATCAGGAGCCGATCGACGCCAGCGTCGGTATCGCGGAAGCACTCGAAACCGCGCTGAGCAGCGCCGAGCGGCTGGGCTTTCTATTCGATGAAGATATGATCGAAGGCGTTCCCGGCGGACAGGGGCGAACCCAGGCGATGGCGCTCTGGGGCCGACTGATGGGGGAGCTTGAATTGCCGAGCGCGCCTCAGGCGATTCCTTCCCAGCCCGCGACCAGTCAATCGATTCTCGAACCGCCGTTGCACTCGGCTCTTCCGAAGCTTTCGGCCACGGACCCGGCGGCTCTCCTGGACGTGAACGAGTCGGCATCTGCATCGGCGTTGGCCGAATCATCGACTTCTGGATCGAGCGCTGATGTTGATGCTCCCGAGCTTCTGCTTGACGATGTGGCGGCTGAAGATCCAAACGAAATCGCTCTCGACGAAATCTCTGCGACACAGCCCGATGCATCGCAGGCGCCCAATCCTACGCAGGCGAATCCGCCGGTCGAAGCCGTCGTGCCACCGGCGCAACAGCTTTCAAAGTTTCGCAATGCGCCCTCCGATTCGTCGTCGACGACGGAGGATGCGGGCGATGAGTCATCGAACAGTGGGTCCTCTGCATTGGGGCGCATCCCACTCGTTCGGGTTCGGCGAGAGGGATCGAAGCGCGTTCCTTTTCTCTCGCGATTACTTTCGAGTTTCTGAAGCCAGGGGCTTTCGAGATTCATTGGAGGAATGATGGCCAAACCAGTTCATTGCGGTCGGAAATCACGTCTTGCGCAGACCTGTCTGAGACTGCTCATGGCGGCGATTGTCGCTTCGAGCCTTGGCTGCGTCACGTCGTTTTCGAGTTCGGACTTGAGCCCAACCCGTGTCACTCCGGGTGTCGCCAAGCGCGATCTCGGAATTGGTTACCTCTCCTCGCGTCGAACGGCGATGGCGATTCGGCAACTCCGGGCGTCCTTGACGCTCGATGCCAGCGACCCCGCCACGCATCTGTGGCTCGGCGAGGCGTATCGTCGCAAGGGGAAGACCGCCGAGGCCGAGGAATTACTGCTCGATTCGATTCGACTGTCTCAGGCTCCGGAGCTCGTTGTCACGCACCACGCTGCGAGACTGACTCTTTCCGCGCTCTTGTCACAGCTGGGTCGCTACGAGGAATCTTTGGAGCATTGTGAGGCGCTCGTCGATGATCCGACCTTTTCGACGCCATGGCGTCCGCTGACGAATTGCGGCTGGGCGCTCTTACAGCTCGGTCGCTTGGACGAAGCCGCTTCGCATTTCGAGGACGCGCTTGATTTCTTTCCGCGTTTCGGACCGGCACTGCTCAATCTCGGCATTCTTCGAACCAAGCAGGGAAAGACGCTGGCAGCGGTCAAGGCACTCGATGCCGCCTTGGACTCCCGGCGTCTTGGGAGCTCTGCCCTTGGCGAAGCGCATTACCGGCTGGGTGAGATCTACGTGAAGATGGGTCGCCGGGACAAAGCGATCGAGCATTTCCGGCAAGCCACCGAAAAGGCACCCCGCGACAATTGGGGTTCTCAATCCCAGGCCTATCTCGATCTGCTGCACTGAGGCGAGGGCCTCTCGCGTCCAACTCGATTCTCACGCGCTGCTAAGGTCTGCCACATGGGGTGGCTATGACCGATCAAGTCGATCCAATCGAGCACAGATCGACGTCCATGGGGGAAGCGGGCACAGGGGAAGTGCCGGGCCATGACGAGCCTGCCATGGCTTCCGAGCTGGAGCCACCCGACTTCAGCGAAACCTTCGAATCTCGTCCAATCGGCGAATACCTCCGGCGCCAGCGAATTTTGCGCGGCGTGTCGGTGGAAGAATTGGCTGCGGCCACACGCATTCCCCTGCGCTCCCTTGAGCGCCTTGAAAGCGGTCAATTTGACGGCGAAACCGACGGCTTCGTTCGAGGCTTTGTCCGCACGGTCGCGAATGCGCTCGGCCTCGACGCCGAAGACGCCGTCTCGCGAATGCTCCACGAACCCGAACTGAGTTCCTGGGAACGCCATTCCCCGAGCCGTCGCGTCAAGCAAGCGTCGGTCGGCATCGCGCTGGTCCTGTTTCTGGGTGTCGCGTTTTTCGTCCTGCGAGCGGGCTGGAATCTCTTGTTGGGCACCGCCTCGACACCGGCTTCGCGAGAAGTTGTTCTCTGGCTGGATCCGGTTCGCGCGCTTGCAGAGTCACGGGGCTTCGCTCTGGACTTACAAGGCCCGCAAGTCCTGGGCGGCACGAGCCTTCGAGACGTCGCTTCTGGATCGGATGGGTTGGAAATTTCGAGCCCATCCAAGCCGACGGAACCGGAATAGGCGTCGATGGCGTCGATTCTGTCCGAAGCCGTTTTGCTTCGCTCCGTCGACTACGGAGAGTCGGATCGGATCGTGCATTTGCTGACATCGGATTCCGGTCGACTCACGGCGATTGCAAAGGGTGCGCGTCGCAGCAATCGACGTTTTCCCGGAACTCTCGATGTTTTCAATCACCTCTTGATTCGAGGTCGAGCCAATTCGCGGGCGTCCATGGCCTTTCTGGAAAAGGCAACGCTGCTCGATCCCTTCCTTGGACTTCGATCCGGGGCGGCGCGTTATGCGCTGGCGAGTTTTCTGGTCGAAATGCTCGATCGACTCTCGCCCGAGGGCATCCAAGGCCCAGAAGCCGCGCGGCTCTTTCGCTATGCGACGGAGAGTCTGGGACTTCTCGAGACGGTCTCGCCCAGCACGACGCTTCGATTGCTGCTCGAGCTGCGCGGATTCGACGCACTGGGTTTGCGGCCCGAGTTTGGACTCTGCGTTCGCTGTGGCCGTGTCCCGGATGATCGAGTCGCCGGGGATCATCGCGTTCATTTCCACGTCGCCGACGGTGGACTCGTTTGTTCGGCTTGCGGGCTTCGCCTCGACGGGCTGATCCCGATTGCACTCGGGACGCTCCGACTCCTCGACAGCGGCCTTGCCTGCTCCATCGACGACCTCGCGACAATCGAGATTCCCCTCGCCGCGATAGCCGAGGCCGCGTACCTAGTCTTTCGCTTTCAGCGTTTCCACATAGGCATTGAGCTTCGAAGCGAACGGTTCCTCGAGGAGATACTTCCGGTTGTGGGGCCCGTTGCGGCTTGACCCTAAGGACCCTAATTGGGATACTCGGCCGCCCAGATTGCCATGTGGCCGGGCGCTCGAGCGCATCGACAACTTTGACTGAAGACCATGAAAGAGCCACGGAACAGCACTGACCACCGCGGAATCTGAAAGAAGATCCAGCACTTATCAGGATCCCGACAGAACCCGACTCGATGAATTTTTGACAACATGCAGCAATGAGCCGACCCCGACCAGTGTCGACTCATTCAGGGGCCCGAAACCATGTCCGATGATGCTTCCGAATCTCCCGCGCAGGGCGACGCCGAGCGCGAGCGAAACCCACTGGCCATGGAGACCCTCGTGTCGCTGTGTGCTGCCCGTGGGTTCATCTATCCGTCCAGCGAGATCTACGGAGGCATCGCAGGCTTCTGGGACTACGGACCGCTCGGCGTTGAGCTCAAGAATAATCTGAAAGCGTTTTGGTGGCGGCGCATGGTGCGCGAACGCGACGATGTCGTCGGGATCGACAGTGCGATCATTTCGCATCCGAGGACCTGGGAGGCGAGTGGCCACGTCGAGGGTTTCAGCGATCCGATGGTCGATTGCCGAACCTGCAAGCGGCGGTTCCGTGCGGATCAGATCGAGGGCGAACGATGCCCCGAGGCGCCGAAGAAGCGGGCGGTGACGGATTGTGACCTGACGGAGAGCCGTGAGTTCAATCTCATGTTGCGGACCGAACTCGGCGCGTCGGTCGACGAATCGACGACTGCCTATCTGCGTCCGGAAACCTGCCAAGCGATTTTTTCCGGCTTCAAACGCGTTCGGGAATCCGCTCGACAGAAGGTGCCCTTCGGCATCGCCCAGATTGGCAAGGCTTTTCGTAACGAGATTACGCCTCGCAACTTCACCTTTCGCTCACGCGAGTTCGAGCAGGCCGAGATGGAGTTTTTCTGCCATCCGAGTGAGAGTGAGGAATGGTTTCAGCATTGGCTCGAGGTGCGGCTTCAATTTCACAAAGATCTGGGAATTGACGAGAGTCTGCTGCGGACGCGACCGCACGCGTCGGACGAGTTGGCCCATTATGCCCGTGCCGCCGAGGACGTCGAATTTCTCTTTCCCTTCGGCTGGCAGGAAATTGAAGGCGTCCATGATCGCGGTGATTGGGATCTCTCCAGGCACACCGAGTATTCCGGCAAGGAATTGGCGGTGACCAACGAGCAGACCAAGGAACGCTTTACGCCGATGGTGATCGAAACTTCTGTGGGCATGGATCGTACGACACTCGCGTTGTTGGTCGCGGCCTACCGAGAGGAAGAACTCGACAACGGCGAAACCCGCGTCGTGATGGGCTTCCATCCCGCGCTCGCCCCGATCAAAGCCGCGATTCTGCCTCTTTCGAAGAAACTCTCCGAGCCTGCGCGGGAGATTCAGAAGGAATTACGGAAACATTTCAATGTCTCCTACGACGAGGCCGGCAATATCGGTCGTCGCTATCGGCGACAGGACGAAGTCGGAACGCCATTCTGTGTCACGTACGATTTTGATTCTGCAGAGGATGGCTGTGTCACGGTTCGCGAACGAGATTCGATGAATCAAGAACGCGTCGCCATCGACGGCCTGCGGACTCATCTCACGGAACGCCTGGAGGAGGGCTCGTGAGCGCACGCAAGACATCCAGGGTGAAGAAGGCGGCGGGGAGAAAGACGGCAAGGGGAAAGAGTGCCGGGCGCAAGGCGAGCAAGAAGTCCGCGAAGAAGGCCGCAAAGAAGGCGGTGAAGAAATCCGCCAAGAAAGCTGCGAAGAAAAGCGCGAAGAATTCGACCTCGAAGCGCCGGAAGGCTGCGAATAAGAAGGCCGCAAAGCGGCCCGCGAAAGGCTCCTCGAAGTCGTCTCGGAAATCCTCGTCGGCGCGACGTCGAGCTGGAGACGCTCGGTCTTCCCATCGCCAAGTCTATTTCTTTGGAGGAGGCCGCGCGGATGGCGACGCGACCATGAAGGACACACTAGGCGGGAAGGGTGCGAATCTTGCCGAGATGACGTCGCTCGGGATCCCGGTTCCCCCCGGCTTCACGATCGCGACGAACGTCTGTGCTGAATTCAATCAAAGGGGTCGGAAACTCCCGGTCGAGGTCAAGGCCGATGTCTTGACGGCGCTGGCCAATGTCGAAAAGCTGATGGGACTTCGCTTTGGCGACGCTTCGAAGCCACTGCTGGTTTCGATTCGTTCCGGTGCACGCGCGTCCATGCCGGGCATGATGGATACGGTGCTGAATCTCGGGCTGAACGATGAGACGGTTGGCGGTCTGGCCAAGATGGGGGACGAGCGTTTTGCTTTTGATAGTTATCGCCGATTCATTCAGATGTATGGCGATGTCGTTCTCGGGATTCCTCACGATCGCTTCGAGCATCGGCTGGACGTCGAAAAAGACGCCCGTGGAATCCGTTTCGATACGGAACTCAGCGGCGAGGACCTCCGTCGCGTCGTCGAGGGTTATCTCGAGATCGTCGAAGAATTCACGCATAAGCCCTTTCCCCAGGACCCCGAAGAGCAGCTCTGGGGCGCGATTGGGGCTGTTTTTGGATCCTGGGAGAATCAGCGAGCGATGGCCTATCGGCGTCTCAATGATATCCCCGACGACTGGGGCACCGCGGTCAACGTCCAGTCCATGGTCTTCGGCAATATGGGCGAGGGCTGCGCGACCGGCGTCGCGTTCACGCGTAATCCATCGACGGGCGAGCGGGATTTCTATGGTGAGTATCTGCTGAACGCCCAGGGTGAGGACGTCGTCTCTGGTATTCGGACACCTCAGCCGATCAACGAGCCCAGTCGCGCCGCTGATACGATGAGTCTTCCAACGCTTGAAGGCGAGATGCCCAAGGCGTACCGGGCACTCGTCGCGATCTACAAGCGGCTCGAGAAGCATTACCGCGACATGCAGGACATCGAGTTCACCATCCAAGATGGGACGCTCTGGATGTTGCAAACGCGAAGCGGCAAGCGGACGGCGAGCGCGGCGGTACGGATGGCCGTGGAAATGGCCGAGGAACGGCTGATTACTCGCGAAGAAGCCATTCTGCGGATCGACGCGGGTTCTTTGGACCAGCTGCTTCATCCGACGATTGATCGATCGAAGACCTTTTTGGTCATTGCACGGGGGCTTCCAGCGTCTCCGGGCGCAGCGGCTGGAGAAGTCGTGTTCTCGGCTGAGCAGGCGGAGATCCGCGCGAAGGGCGGAGCAAAGGTCATTCTGGTCCGGACCGAAACGTCGCCGGAGGACATTGTCGGCATGCACGCGTCGGAGGGCATTCTCACGGCGAAGGGTGGCATGACCTCCCATGCAGCCGTGGTCGCACGTGGAATGGGGAAAACGTGCGTGGCGGGATGTGGCGCGCTGGCGATCAACTACGACCAGGGCGTGATGCGGATTGGCGAGAAGCTTGTCCGGGAAGGCGATTCGATCACGATCGATGGGTCGACGGGCGAAGTCATGCTAGGCCTTGCCCCGACTGTGATTCCCGAGCTCGACGGGAGTTTCACAAAGCTGATGAAGTGGACCGATCGTGTTCGAGACCTTCGGGTTCGCACGAATGCTGATACGCCCGAGGATGCGATCGTGGCGCGAGGCTTTGGGGCCGAGGGCATCGGCCTCTGCCGGACCGAACATATGTTCTTCGAGCCGCGGCGAATCTTGGCAGTGCGAGAGATGATCCTGGCATCGGATTCCCGCGCCCGAGAAGTGGCGCTGGCGAAGATTTTGCCGATGCAGCGTGACGATTTCGAAGGGCTCTTTCGTGCCATGGAGGGGCTACCCGTCACGATCAGGCTCCTCGATCCGCCGCTGCACGAATTCCTACCCCAGGAGGAGCAGGATATTCATGCGGTGGCCAAAGTGCTGGGCACCTCGGTCGGCGAGGTTCGGCACAAACTCGAAGGCCTTCACGAGTTGAATCCCATGCTCGGTCATCGGGGTTGTCGGCTCGGAATTACCTATCCCGAGATCTACGCCATGCAGGTTCGCGCGATTACGGAGGCCGCTTGTCGTGTCGCCGCAGATGGGGTGAAGGTCAAACCCGAGATCATGATCCCACTCGTCTCTCACGAACGAGAGCTCTCGAGGCTGCGCACCCTGGCGGAGAAGGTGATCGCCGAGGTGAGGCGCGAACAGGGAGGATCTCGCGTGCGTCCCACGATTGGAACGATGATCGAAGTTCCGCGGGCTGCTCTGACAGCGGACAAGATTGCGGAACACGCCGATTTCTTTTCCTTTGGGACCAACGACCTGACTCAAATGGGTTACGCGCTTTCGCGGGATGATGCGGGCAGTTTCCTTCCCGACTACGTCGAGGAGGGGCTCATCGATGCCGACCCCTTCGTTTCGATCGACGAAGAGGGAATCGGTCAGTTGGTGCGCCTCGGCGCCGAGCGAGGCCGGAGCACCCGCCCTGATCTCAAGCTGGGCGTTTGTGGCGAGCATGGAGGGGATCCCGCAAGCGTTCGCTTCTTCGCTTCCATCGGCCTCGACTACGTCTCTTGCTCTCCGTACCGCGTGCCCCTCGCACGTTTGGCGGCCGCTCAGGCTGCGATCACGATTCGATTGGATGCGCTGCACCGACGACGGGATGCTGATCTTGAGGCGACCAAGTGATCGCGACGGCGGGTCGCACTTGGGCGATGGCCCTCGGCGCGGCCGCGCTGCTGGCCTTGGTCTTCTCGACCGGATGCGTCGGTCCGCGCGAATCAGACTGGGATGATCCGCTCGCCGAGGCCGAACGGAGTGAAGTCCTGGCAGCCTTGCCCAGGGAAGCTGCGGATAGCCTGCTTCCTCTTTCGAAGATCTTTTACGGCAAGATCACCAGTCGCCGCTTCAACTCCCGCGCGACCTTCGAGGATCCGAGCGTGCGCCAGTTCTTCCAGACCGTTGCGTCCTATTCTGACTACTATGCTGCACTCGTCGATGCGCTTGATCGTGCGAATATTCGCTTCAATCGGCCGAGCCAGATCAAGCTGTTAGCTATCGAAGGGGACCCGACGGGTTCGCTTCATCTGTCACTGCGCTTCATCGGCCGTAATGATCTACCGCTGCGCTTCTGGAATGCGGACCTTCGGCGTACGGATGAATGGCGTTGGCAGGGCGGCCGCTGGTGGGTCATTCCCGGCAAGGTCTGAGGCCTCGGAAAGAACACTCCCAGATGGGGAAAAAGTTTCTCCCTTTCGAGCGAATATGGGTTCACGCCGCCACCTTGTGATTTCGCTCACAAGTGTTCAATTCCAAAGACTTATGAGCCTGATGACACATCATATGGGAATGGCACGCCGTTTGCTGTATAGCTGATCAGTCCGGGAGACCGGGCGGACTTTTGAGAAGCCAACAACTCGACGAGTCTCGAGTGGGCCAAAAGAGTTCGGCAAATCGAATCCCATCGCGCGGGAGTTCAGGGACCCGCGAAGCGAGATGGGATCGAATAGGGAGCCGAGCTTGATGTGTCATGTGTCAGTTGTGCCGAGCGGATTAGCCGACAGCTAGCCGCTCTTCGATCTCGAATCGGGATCAACGGTCAACGGATACACGCACATTACCCGCACGAAGTCTCGTTAAAATCGAGGAAACCAACGTGCCTAAATTACAAGAAAAGACGAACGAAACGACGAAGCCAGCCGCGAATCAGCAAGCGTCCAAACCCTCTAATGCATCGAATGCTTCCAAGGCCTGGGAATGCGACAGCGAACTGGTCGACCAGATTGTGGCTGGAAGCCGGGAGCATTTCGACCTCCTCTATGAAACTTATTTTCCCCGGGTGTATCGCTTCGCTCTGAAGCGACTGCGCGATCCCGGCGAAGCTGAAGATGTTGCGCAGGAAGTCTTTCTTACACTGATGACGGCCTTGGCGTCCTTCAAGGGAGATTCCTCTCTTCTGGTTTGGATCTTCGGTGTGACTCGGAACAAGGTGAATCGCCGCTTCCGCCGGCCGCGGCCGCGACTGGAGCCCTTGGAAGAGGGCGGCGCTCTGGACATCCAAAGTGGTCTGCCGGGTGCCGATGAGACGGTCGACGCGCGACGCGTCCTGAGGCGATGTGAAGATGTCATCGCGAATCATCTGACGCCTCTGCAGCGCAAGATCTTCCATCTGAAGCATCTGAGACACCAGTCGATTCGGGCCATCGCCCATGCCCTCGACAAGAGCGAGGACGCCGTGAAGGCGAACCTCTACCGCATGCGCCGCGCCATCTCGGCCGGCACGCCCGGTCTCGAGGGAATCCTCCGCGGGTAGCCGTCGCCGCGCCTGGAGCCGGCCCGGTGGCCACTTCGAACGGGTCGGAGGTCGCGTTGTTCAGCTTCCGCACCCCGGACCTCAAACCCCGCCCCCCACGACGCGTTCGAAACGCAGAGTAGGGGCGGGGTTCTCGTTTCGTGTTGCCGAAGTGTAATCTGACGGCCCTTCACTTTTTGATTGACGGTTGTCAGTGGATGTCGCATTTTTCTGATTGTGGATGGTTCGCCGAGTAATCCTGGGGTGACGGAGGCGACTGCGCCTTCGAATCCGGCCGGAGAAGGAGCGCCGGTGGGTGCTCTTCTTGATGCCAAGACCCGAATCCAGAACTCTCGATCACGTCAGCGTGCCGACACCAAAGAGCGAATCTTCGAGATGGCTCTGCGGGAATTCAGGGAAGTTGGCTTCGCCAGCGCCCAGATCGATCAAATTGCCAAGAATGCGGGGGTTGCCCGGGGAACCTTCTACTTCCACTTCCCGACGAAAGACGACGTCATGCTGGAGCTGGCGCGTCGAATCAACCGCCGGGGTGCAGAGCGGCTGGCGCTGATGGTGGAGGGTGACCCCGATCTGCGTGCGTTCTTGGTTGGATTCATTGACATATTGATCGACGAGTTCGGTCGAATCAGCGATGCCGGACTGAACGCCGAGCTTCTCGCCCTGTATATCCGTCGCCCCTACGATCTCCGGGATCCAATCCATAACGCGCCCGTGATCAACGAGGAATTGGTCGGCCATCTTCGCCGGCTCAGCCTTCGTGAGGGGACCCCCTTCAAGATGGATCCGGAGCGCCTCTCCGTCCTCATCATGTCGAGCCTTTTCGGGATTCTGGCCCGAGTCCCCCGAGAGGCTGGCGTGCGTGAGATTTGCCATTCATTGATTGATTTGCTGGTCGACGGCCTGCGATCGAAACGTTGAGCCGTCGGAGTGAGAGAACCGACCCCGCAGGGGGTGTGGAGTCGCTGGATGATTACGAAGCGAAATCGATCAACGATTGGAAGAGGATTATCGGAATAGCGACTCGCGTTTCTGACACATGCATGGGTTGGGAACCACTCTTTAGAGAGACCGGATGAACTGGCGCGATCTGCGCAATCTTCCGGACTGACTGCGATTGTCGAGTGATCGATTCAGGTTGCCGATTGAAGGCGAGACGACATTGGCGCGACAAAACGGACGTGAAGTGTGGCGAGTGTTCCTGGATTGGTTCAAGCCCGCGGATCGGGAGGAGGGTCACTTGGGATCCGAGCGAAGCAACCCATTGCAACCGGCCCCCGCGACCTTTTCGTCGGCGGATCCCGTTTTGAATTTTGACGAGACTGCCGAGGAATTCAGCGAGGAAGAACTCCGTGAGTTCCTGGAAGCGGACCATGATCCTGTTTCCGCGGATCCCGAGTTCCGTAAGAACCTTCGCGAGCAGCTCTGGGCTCTGGTCCAAGAAGGCGCGACGTCCCTGCCCAAAGATCACTAGACTCACGGGTATGCGGAACCCGATCCGCCTCAAGAATCTAAATGCGCGATTTCTTCCTCTCTATCTGATTGGGATTGTCGGGCTTGTCCTATGGCCGCCCCGCACGGAAGGCCTCGTAGTGGCTTTGCCGTTGATCGGTTTCGGTGCCGCGCTCCGGGGCTGGGGTGCCGGACATCTGGTGAAGAATGCCGAGCTCACGACGACGGGTCCGTACGCCTACCTGCGACATCCGCTGTACCTGGGAACCATCATGGCGGCGACCGGCTTTGCAATTTGGGCCGGAGGTTGGCGGACGCTCATCGTGCTCGCCCTTGTCTGGCCCTGGTTCGCATTTCACTATTTCCCACGCAAGGAGCGTAATGAGAGCGCGCGGCTGGAGGCTGCATACGGCGATCGCTTCATGCATTATCGCGGCGCCGTTCCGGCGCTTTGGCCGAGGCTTCGGCGCTTCCGGGGAGACCGGCCAGACGAGTTCTCTGGGCATTGGGCGCTCGAGCGATATTCTGACAACAACGAGCTGGGTACGTTGTTGACCTTGTCCGCCGGTGTGCTGATTTTCTGGTGGCGCAGCGGCCTTGTGGCCTAGCGATGTGGCGGCGTGGCGAGACAGTGGAATGAGTGGCGTGAAGACGGGATGAGTGTGTCTACGACTGGACTGAAGGGCCTCGATCGCGCGAGTCTCGGCGGTCGAATCTGCGAGGTCTTGAATCGCGGCGGCTGGGGCAACCCCGATGTGCTGCTCGTCGAAACAGAAGCGGGCAGGGTAGTCGTGAAGGACTATTCGCCTCGCACTGCGTTCGTTCGACGATGGGTCGGCCCGTGGATGCTGGGTCGGGAGGCGCGGGCCTATCATCGCCTCGAAGGCGTCGAAGCGATTCCGCGTCTGCTCGGCACGCTCGATGCCGAAGCGCTGATCTTCGAATATCGCCCTGGCGTCTTGCTGTCTCGGTCATTGGCTGGCCGACTTCCGCCGACTTTTCTCATCGATTTACAGCAGGCGATCAGCGACATCCATGACAAAGGCGTCGTTCATCTCGACCTGAGGCATCGAAGCAATATCCTCGCTGGTGAGGACGGGCGACCTGTGGTTCTCGATTTCGCGTCGGCACTTCGCGGGCGGATTCTTGTCATTCTATTTGGCTGGCTCGATTGGCGGGCGCTGCGCAAGTGGAGGGTGCGGCTACTCTGACGCCTATGGCCTCTTCGACGACGTGTGATCGCGTGATCGTATGAGTGCTGTGTTAGTCGGTGTCCGCGCCGGTCTCTCCGATGACCGAAACTTCTGAGGGCTCCCGCGGCGCGAGTCGCGCGATGTAGTGGCGGAAACACTCGAGGGTGAGTCGGGCGTCTTCGAGTGCGCGATGTGCCACGCCACCGCTACCGAGTAGCCCAGCCGTCACTGCGGCCTGTCGAAGTGAAATCGCACGGGCGGGTTCGCCAGCGATCAGTGACCAAGAGTAGAAGAGCGTGGCCAGGTCGATCACGTGGTAGTCGAAGGGGTAAGGGATGTTGCAGCTCTTGAAGGCTCGCTCCAGAAAGATCACGTCCATGCGAACATTTTGTCCCGCCGGGATGACCTTCCGGTCCTTTGGCAGCATGTCAACGATTTCCGTGAGCACTTGCCTCACCCCCGGCGCTTCGGCCCAGAGTTTTTCGTCGTAGCCGAAGATCGCGGCGGCTTCCGGGCTGATTCGCTCCGGTCGCGCCTTCACGCGCCACTGTGCTTCGCTCTGCTCGACCAGGCGTGCATCGGTCATGATAATCCCGACCTCGGTCAGGTCGTGGATTTCGACATCGAGCCCCCCAAATTCACAGTCGAGGAAAGCAAAGGCGAATTCAGCACTCATATCTAAAGCGATTCTCACACGAGGTGCGCGGCCAAAGAACTCGGTCCGGGGGTGGTGGCGGCGGTGGATGGCGGACACGAGAGTGGGACTGAATGGTGCTCCCAACGGGACTCGAACCCGTGTTTCAGCCTTGAGAGGGCCGTGTCCTAGGCCACTAGACGATGGGAGCTCATTCTGGAAGCGCGCGAGACTAGCTACGTGCGTCCGAGGCTGTCAACCGGAGCGCCCGCCAACTGAGTCTGACCTGAGTGGGTTTGTGTGCCCTGCTCTCAATCGGGCTCGATCTGTGCCGTGAATTGTTTCGGAAGACTGTCATTCGTCACTCCGTGCGCCGGGTCACAGCTTCGAGTCACTTCGCCGCAACGTCAAGTGAACCGAGATCTCGGCGCCTACGCTCAAGGCTGCACAGACACTTGCCGATGAATGGGGCGACCCACGTCTTCTGGCACGAGGGTTGCTCTCACCAATGGAGGGTGAGGACATGGAAGAGTCTGCCTTGCGCCGGCACCCCATGGGGAGATTGAGATGCTCAAGAATTCTGGTTATCGATCGGGCGGCTTCACGCTGATTGAGCTGATGATCGTCGTTACGATCATTGGCATTTTGGCATCGGTCGCGATTCCATCGTTCATCAGCTACCAGCTGACGTCAAAACGCGCCGAGGCCTACTCGAATCTCAGTGCGTTGTCCAATGCACAAAAAACGTATTTCGCGGAGTTCAACATATTTGTGGCGACCGCCTCTGAGCCGTCCGGGACACTCGGAGTTGCCCCCACATCGATTACTCGCGATTCGTCGTCGATCAACACGGCTTTTGCTGCAGTGGGATGGGCGCCGGAAGGCGACGTATTCTTCGACTACGACACGGCGACGAACACAAACCCACTCGGTGGCACCTGTGCCGCTGGCGCTCCCAAATTCACCTCGTCCGCGTATGGCGATCTCGATGGTGATGGTTTCCTCTCCATCATCGTCTTCGCCCATCCTGATTTGATCGGTCAATTCTGCGGCACGGGTCAGGCTGGAGACCGTTCGCCACCTGTCGGCGGCGGTGGACTTCGCTTTGATGAGCCGGCACGACTTCTGTCGATTGCCGGGGGTCCCGACGACTTCTAGCCCCGCACGAGGTCTCTCCTCGTCGGTTTCGCTCGTGGCTTGAATCCTGGCATGAACCTCATTCCACGCAATTGCGTGTCATTCGAAAGTGTCATTCGACAAAGGAGCCCGGGTTGAGCCAATTCAAGAGGGTCGTCTTGCTCGTCGCGGCGATCGGATGCACCGGCTGGGCGCATTCACGGCTGCCGATTACGTCTCGCGGCGATCTTGGAGAGAGCTTCGTCCCGCGGCCGGCCGTCGCCCGCTCGATGGCATTTGGATTCAGATCTCTACTCGCTGATTTCTATTGGCTTCAAGCTGTTCAAGTCGTCGGCGGTATTGAGGCAGTGGACGTCGAGAAGGCCAGTCATCTAGGCAAGCTGGTTGACGTGGTGACGACCCTCAACCCGCACGTGGGCCACCCCTATCGATTCGCTGCGGTTTGGCTGACGCATAACGAAGAACTCGTTCGCGAGGGGAATCGCCTCTTGCGGCGCGCCATCGAGAACCATCCGGATGATTGGCGGCATCATTTCTATCTGGGTTTCAACCATTTCTTCTATTTATTTGACTACGCGGCGGCCGCGGCGGCCCTCGAAGTTGCGATGTCTTTGCCCGACTCGCCACGCTATCTCCCGCGTCTCGTCGCCCGTCTCAAGAGTCACCGAGCCGATATCGATATTTCGGAAATCTTTCTGCGGGAGATCTTGCGCACGACCGAAGACGAAGAGACGAAAGTAATGTTGCAGATCGCTCTGGATGAGATCGAGATCGAGTACAAGGCCAGGCATCTCGACCGTGCCCGCATGGCTTATGTCGAGTTGTCCGGGCGGGACATCTTCGTGATCGAAGACCTTACGAGAGGCCCGCATCGCGTTATCGAGAAGCTTCCCAGTGCCGAACCCGACGCAGTTCCAAGTTCGCTTGCGCGAGGCTCGGTCTGGGAGATCGACCCAGAGACGGGGCGGATCCGCTCGTCCTACATAGGAAGTCGCTACGAGGTCCACTATTCGGAGTTCGACCAGGAGCGCAGGAAAGCATGGAATGAATCTCAATCCAGCGGGCAACCGTCTGCTGAGGGGGGCATGAGGCATTGACGCTCGAGAAACGTCAGGTTGTCAGCGTGGATCAGGTCGTGAAGGATTTTCGGCCGGGATTTGGTCTGCGACGCATTCGAGTTCTGCATGGGGTGACCTTTCAGGTCCACGAGGGTGAGATTTTTGGTTTCGTCGGGCCGAATGGCGCCGGTAAGACCACGACGCTCAAGATCTTGATGGGCTTGATCCGGGCAACCGAGGGCAAGGCATCGATTCTCGGCAGGGACGTCGCTGAGTCCGAGTTTCGTCATCAAATAGGGTTCCTCCCCGAGAACCCCTATTTCTACCCCTATCTGACCGCCCGCGAGATTCTGCATTTCTATGCACGGCTTTGCGCGGTGCCTTCGAAGCATCGCAGCGATCGAGTCGATGAACTTCTCGAAGTGGTGAACCTTTCCCATGCCGCCGACGCTCGATTGCAGACCTATTCGAAAGGCATGTTGCAGAGAGTCGGCGTTGCGCAGGCCTTGATCCACGATCCCGAAATCGTGTTTCTCGATGAGCCCATGAGCGGCCTGGACCCGATCGGTCGTAAAGAGATTCGAGACGTGATTCTTTCGCTTCGCTCGTTGGGCAAAACCGTCTTCATGAACACGCACATCCTGAGCGATGTCGAAATGATCTGCGATCGCGTGGCGATCATCGTGAAGGGTGCGATTCGACATCAGGGTCGAATTGAGGAATTTCTCCCGGACGGGACGCTGTCGACGGAAGTTGTGCTCGCGCAATTGCCGGCCGAAACTGCAACGCAGTTGGAGGAGGATCATGGTGCGGAAATGCGCGGCCTTGGCGATCGAATCGAATTGACGGTGCCCGAGAAGAATGTTCGCGATGTCCTCAGGGCAGCTCTGGATGCCGGTGCGCAGGTGGTTTCCGTGACACCGCATCGCAATTCTCTCGAAGACGTATTCCTGACTGCGGTTCGTGATGAGGAGGGTGAGGCATGAACTCGCTACTGCGTGTCCACACGCTCGCAGCGAATACATTTCGGGAAGCGCTTCGAAACAAGCTTCTCTACACGTTGTTAGGCTTCGGAATCCTAATGATCGGATCCGGCGTGCTTCTCTCGACGCTTTCCTACGTCGAAGTCGATCAGATTCTTCAAGACGTCGGCATGGGGGCCATTCGTTTTTTCAGCGCGGGCATCGCCATCTTCGTTGGCATCGGGCTGATTCACAACGAGGTCGATAGAAGAACGATCTTTACGATTCTCTCGAAGCCCGTCTCTCGAACGGAATTCCTGGTCGGGAAATGGTCCGGCCTCACGTTCACAGTCTGGCTGCAGCTCGGACTCATGGCCCTGGCGTTCGCGCTGGTGTCGTGGATGGCCGGTGCGCCTCTCAACCTCGGTCATGGGCTCGCGATCGTGCTGATTGGACTCGAATTGATGGTGCTCGTCGCCATCGCCTCGTTCTTTTCGTCCTTCACCACGCCCATGCTGGCTTCGCTGTTCACGGTCGGACTCTGGCTGATCGGACATTTCTCTCGTGATCTACACGCGCTCGGCGAGCAGTCGGATGTCACGTCGGTCGGAGTGATGGCAAGCCTCATCTTTCGCGTCGTGCCCGATTTCGAGGTCTTCAACAAGACCCTCGAAGCCGTTCATGGCCTACCGATCTTGTCGTCGGATATCCAATTAGCCATTGTCTATGCCCTTGGGTACACGATCGCGACGCTGATCCTTGGGTCGATGATTTTCAGCCGACGCGATTTTAAGTAGAAGGTCTGTCACCGTCGCTGTTCAGGCGTTGATCGGCAAGGCGGCACGGCTCTGGGGGGAGCATGACGATAGAGATCGCATCAGGTGCTGTGCTCCCGATCGCTCTGTGTCTCGGACTATTGGTCGGTTCCTTCCTCAATGTCGTGATTCATCGCGTCCCGCTCGGGATCTCTGTCGCCTTTCCACCCTCTCATTGTCCCAATTGCGAGATGCCGATCAAACCCTGGGACAATATCCCGGTCCTTTCCTACCTAGTGCTGCGCGGACGCTGTCGTGGCTGTTCGACGCCGATCTCGCTGCGTTATCCGGCGGTCGAGTTGGTGACGGGACTGCTCTTCATGGCGATCGCCTGGCGATTTGGCCAGACCTGGTGGACGGCGCTGCATTGCGTCTTTGCGGCGGCTCTGATTGCGGCGGCGATGATCGACTTCGATCATCAGATCATCCCCGATGGAATTTCTCTGGGCGGACTGGCCCTCGCGATGGTCGTGGTCCCCCTGACCAGCGCCTACTACGGAACAGGCTGGGTCGACGGATTGATTCGAAGTGCGATTGGGGCATCGATCGGGGCGGGTGTGCTTTGGCTCGTCGCGTTCTTGCATGCGCGTATTTCGGTGGCGATGGGCCGGGAATTTGATCACTGGCCGGGCGTTGGCGAGTCGCTGCCACGTCCGATGGAAGCCGACTATTGGCTCTGGTTTCCCGGGCTGGGCCTAGGGGACGTGAAACTCTTGGGAATGATCGGTGCCGTCGTAGGGGTCGTGGGTGTACTCGATACGATTCTGGCTTCGTCTGTGATTGGTCTGGTATTAGGCGGCGCGCAGGCGCTCTCAAAGGGTGCGTTAGGTGAACCCTTTGGCTTCGCTCCGTCCATCGCGCTCGGGGCGATCGCGGGTCTCTTCCTTCCTCCGCTCTGGCTATTGACTATTTTCTAGATGCGGGCCGACTGGTCGACGATTGCATCGGACATGCGGCACGGTCCTGGAGGCTTGTCGTCGACTATCAGGGAGTCGCTGCTGCGCGCTCGCGAATCAAGAGGGCGGCCGCACGCATTCTCGCGAGCGATCTTTCCCGTCCGACGACTTCAAGGGTTTCGTAGATGCCAGGGGAGGCGCCGGTTCCGGTAATGGCCACTCGCGTGGGCTGTGCGAGCTTTCCGAGCTTCAAGTCATCATGCGCCTTGCACGTCGCTTCGAATGCCGATTCGAGGGCGGCGGGCGTCCATTCATCGAGCGCTTCGAGGACCTCGATCAAGGCCTCGAAGGGCTCGAGCACCACGGGGCGAAGATGCTTCTTGGCGGGTCCGGCCTCGATCATGATTTCGTCGACCAGCACAAATCGGGCTTTCTCTGCCATCTCGACGAGGTGATGGCTGCGTTCGCGCAACAAGTCGAGTAAGCGGTCCAGACCGGCATCGCGCTTCACCGGCTCTCCGGCAACCGCATCGAGAAAGGGACTGGCAACACTGAAGAGATCCTCGGCGTTGCGCTGCTTCAAGTAGTGTTGATTGAGTGAGTCGAGTTTGTCGAGGTCTGCCTGAGCGCCCGAGCGTCCGACATGTTCGAGATCGAAATACTTCGTCAAATCCTTTGCCGAAAATATTTCCTGGTCGCCATGGGACCAACCCAGCCGGGCGAGCCAGTTGATCATGGCTTCCGGAAGATAACCATCGCTCTTGAACTTCTGGATCGAAACCGGGTCCTTTCGCTTGGAAAGCTTTCGACCGCTTTCGGCCACGATCAGTGGGACATGCGCGAAGGTCGGAACGGTCGCGCCTAACGCATGATAGAGGGCGAGCTGAAAGGGCGTGTTGCTGTGGTGGTCGGCGCCCCGAATCACATGGGTTATGCCCATGTCGAGATCATCGACGACGACTGCGAGATGGTAGAGCGGGGAGCCGTCGCTTCGGCGAATGATGCCGTCTCCGATTTCACTGGCCTGCTGTCCGCTCGGGCCGAAGACAAGGTCATCCCAGCGCAGTTCGCGTTCGCGATCGATGCGCAGCCGGACGGTATGCGTCCCGCAAGCCGGGCCAAGCGCTAGATCACGACAATGTCCGTCGTAGATTCCCTGGCCGCCCGAGGCAAGCTCGGCAGCTCGCTGCTCCTCCAGTCTCTCCCGGGTACACGTGCATCGATAGGCCGCGCCGGTTTCAAGGAGTGATTCAACGACCTCGGCATGGCGGTTGGCACTTTCGGATTGCCGGATGGGACCCTCGTCCCAGTCGATGCCGAGCCAACGCAGCCCATCGAGGACCGCGGCCTCGGATTCGGCCGTGGATCGTTCGCGGTCCGTGTCCTCGATGCGAAGGACGAATTGGCCGCCGAGTTGCCGGGTCAGAGCCCAGTTGAAGAGCGCTGTTCGGGCGCCACCGATGTGCAGGAACCCCGTGGGGCTGGGGGCGAAGCGAGTGCGGATAGTCGACATGACCGGCGAGCATACAGCAGTCGGCGGCGACCGAGATCCGTGAGCTACGGAGGTCGAATTCGAGACCTCGCTTGGCGATGAGCCTTGGGCTGCGCTATCCCCCGGCCCGCACGGAATTTCAGCCAAGTTCTTGTTTTCCAAGCGCTTTATATTGATCTGGTGTTCCCTCGGCAAGTCGGGCGTCCCATGACGGCCACGTCTGCCAAAGGACGGCTACGGGCGCCCATCAATGAGGGACAGAAGGTCTCGAAATGTCGGATTTCAAAATTCAGGTCGACGAGCTCGATGAGAAAGCGAAGTCCTTTCGCTTTCTGGCCTCCGAGTCCTGGTGGGGGGCTCGGGAAGAAGGCTCGGATGGACAGGCGACCGAGGTCGTGAGCGGGTTTGCGTTTCAGCTCGATGTGGCTCGGAAAGCCGACGACATTATTCTATCGGGTGATCTGGAGGCGGAGGTCATTCTCGAGTGCAGTCGCTGCGCTAGGCGCTACTCTCACGCGCTTCGTGACCCATTCAGCTTGGCGCTTGAGCCCGCGAAGGGTCGCGAACCCACCGATCTGGAAGGCGTGCAGGGGCTCGCTGAAAACGGTGTCTGGCTTGGAGAGGATCTCGAGGCAGGCTGGTTTCGGGGGCCGAAGATCGGATTGGATGATTTTTTTGGAGAAGTCATCGCTTTGGCGATGCCTCTTCAGCCGCTGTGCAGCGAGAGCTGTCCGGGAATCTGCTCACATTGTGGGGCGGACCTCGCGAAGACACAGTGTGATTGTGTGGATGAACGGCTTGAATCGCCCTTTGCAGTGCTGGCAATGCTGAAGGGTGTGACAGAAGAGAAGTAGCTCGGGAACCGGGCGAGTTTTTGTGTCCGGTGACAGTCGTCGGACTAACTGAATTGAAGAAATGGGGGATACGGATCTAATGGCCGTACCGAAGCAGAAAACCTCGAAAGCGCGCCGAGACAAGCGCCGAAGCCATGATTCGCTGCGCGCACCCGCGACCAGCACTTGCCCTCAATGTGGGGCACCCAAAGCGCCCCATAGAGTGTGTGGAAGCTGTGGCTCCTACAAGGGCCGAACGATCATCGACGTAGACGACGAGTAGCTCGCGTGCTCGCACTTCTTTTTCCTGGACAGGCCTCGCAAGAGGTCGGGATGGGCCGGGATGTCTTTGAGGCATCATCGGCGGCTCGCCAAGTCTTCGAAGACGCCGACGAAGCGCTTGGGATGAGTCTCTCGACCCTTTGTTTCGAAGGGCCTGAAGAGCAACTGCGTCGAACGGAAATCCAGCAGCCAGCCATCCTCACCACGAGCATCGCGCTGCTGCTCGCTCTCGAAGAGAAGCTCGGATCGATCCAGCCGGCCTACGTCGGCGGACATAGTCTGGGTGAATACTCGGCGCTTGTTGCCTCGGGTGCGCTCGATTTTTCGGATGCGGTCCGGACGGTGCATCTTCGAGGACGCCTCATGCAAGAAGCGGTTGCTGAAGGTGACGGTGCTATGGCCGCGATTATCGGCGTTTCCGCCGAAGTGGTTGAATCGGCATGTGAGTACGCGCGAACCCAGACCGGCTCTGTGGTCAGCCCGGCCAATTACAATTCTCCCGTCCAGATCGTCATCGCCGGGGCGGCGGCCGCCGTCGAAGCGGCCTGCGAACAAGCGCGCGAACTCGGTGCAAAAAAAACCATTCCCCTGGCCGTCTCAGCGCCTTTTCATTGTTCACTGATGGAGCCGGCTGCCGAGAAGCTCGCGCCGGAACTGGAGCGATTGCAGATCCGGGATCCAAAAACGCCGGTGATGACCAATGTTGAGGCCGAGCCCAATTCCCAGGGCGCCCGTATTCCTGAGTTGTTGCGACGGCAGGTGACCGCCCCAGTGCGTTTCGCAGACATGATCGCGCGCATGAAAGAATTTGGAGTCGACGGCTTTCTCGAGGTCGGTCCGGGCCGGGTGCTTTCGGGTCTGATCGCCCGCATCGAGCGCCGTGCCCGCAGGGCAAACTTTTCCTCTCTTGAGGATCTCGAATCCGTTCGGGAACTACTCGAGAGCGAAAATCAAAGCGAAAACCAAGAAGGTGCGAACTGATCTGACGGTTCGCTTGGCCGTCGCCGTGCAGTGCGTACGGCGCTAGGCTAGCCAAATCTACTTTGGACCGAGTGTGGAGGATCTTCAGCGATGTCTTTGGAAGCAAAAGTCACCGATCTGATCGTTGAACAGTTGGGTGTTTCGAAGGAAGAGGCCGTATTGAACGCCTCCTTCATCGATGATCTGGGCGCAGATTCATTGGATATCGTCGAGTTGGTCATGACCCTCGAAGAGACCTTTGATATTGAAATTCCCGACGATGATGCGGAGAAGATGCAGACGATTGCGGATGCAGTTGGGTATCTGAAGGAACGCGTCGACGGCTAGGCGGGCGACGGGCGGGGCACGTCGCGACCGCGTCCATCCGGCCTGCGTGGGGCTAAGCGGTCGGGCTAGGTAGTGGGTGGCTTGGGCAATTGAGCGAGATCGTTCGGAGAGACCGATAGAGGGGATCACCGGACCAGCCCGTCGACTTGGCGGAGGTTTGTGGGAACCCGGTTGAGCGACGCGCACCGTGCACGTCAAATTGGTCTTGCTGCCGGTGGTCGTGCTGTATTTAACCTTTCCGAGCGCGGGGAAGTTTCTCGATGACACAAGTGGAATCCATGTCGATGACCCCGAATCTTGATCGCGTCGATCCCGACGTTGCGAAGTTCATTCGCCGTGAGGGCCGGCGTCAGGGCTTGTCGATCGAGCTGATCGCGTCCGAGAATTTTGTCTCTGATGCCGTTCTCGAAGCCGTCGGTTCCGTTCTGACGAACAAATACGCCGAGGGTTATCCGGGGCGCCGATATTATGGCGGTTGCGAGGAAGTCGACGAAGTCGAGACTCTCGCGATCGAACGCGCCAAGGAACTGTTTGGCGCCGAACACGCCAACGTGCAGCCCCATTCGGGCTCCCAGGCCAATGCAGCAGTCTACGAAGCTGCCCTCAATCGCGGCGACACCGTGCTGGCCATGAACCTCGATCACGGTGGCCATCTGACGCATGGCAGCCCGGTCAATTTTTCGGGTAAGCATTTCAACATCGTTCCCTACGGCGTTTCCGAGAAAGACGAGTACATCGACTACGATCAGGTTCGTTCCCTCGCACTCGAACATCGGCCGAAGATGATTCAGTGCGGTGCGACGGCTTATTCGCGCACGATCGACTTCGATGTCTTCCGTTCGATTGCGGACGAAGTCGATGCGCTGCTTTTCGCCGACATCGCGCACATTGCCGGTTTGGTTGCTTCCGGCGTCCATCCCTCTCCGGTAGGCAAAGCGCAGATCGTCACGACGACCACCCACAAGACGCTTCGCGGTCCCCGCGGCGGGCTCATCCTCTGCGATGCGGACTGGGCGAAGAAGATCAACAGCGCAATCTTCCCTGGCCTCCAGGGCGGTCCGCTCATGCACGTGATCGCCGGTAAGGCGGTCGCGTTCAAAGAGGCGCTCTCGCCGGATTTTCGCGGTTACTGTGAGCAGATCGTGGCGAATGCCAAGGCACTCGCCGGAGTCGTTCTCAGCCAGGACTTCAAAGTCGTAGCCGGGGGTACGGACAATCATCTCTTCCTGCTCTCTCTCGTTGGACGAGAAACATCGGGCAAGGCTGCGCAGATCGCGCTGGATCGTGCTGGCATTACCGCCAACAAGAACATGATTCCCTTCGATCCGCGAAAGCCGATGGTGACCTCGGGTGTGCGGATCGGGACGCCCGCCGTTACCACGCGAGGCATGCGCGAAGCGGAGATGGCTCAGATTGGCGATTTCATCGGTCGCGTTCTTGCGAACCCCGGCGACCTCGAATCCCTGGACCAGATTCGCAACGAAGTCGCAGATCTCTGTCGCGGCTTTCCGCTCTACGGGAATCGCTGGAACGAAACGGACTGAGCCGTGCAGTGCCCATTCTGCGCAAATGAGGGCAATCGGGTCATCGACTCGCGGCTTGCCCGCGACGGTTCCGAAATTCGGCGCCGCCGAGAATGCATCGAGTGTGGTCGCCGCTTCACGACCCGCGAGCGCGTAGAAGAAGTGCTCCCGCGCATCATCAAGCAGGATGAGCGCCGCGAAGAATACAACCGAAACAAGCTCTTGCGTGGGATCGAGCGTGCCTGTGTGAAGCGACCGGTTTCGGCCGAAGCGATCGAGCGCTTGATCGATCGCGTCGAGAGGGCGCTTCAAGAATCAGGAGAACGCGAAGTCAGTAGTGAATCGATCGGCCGCCGCGCACTCGAAGAATTGTCCGCAATCGACGTGCTCGCTGCCGTTCGTTTTGCATCGGTGTTTCAAGATTTCAGTCGTCCCGCCGACTACGAGGCTTTCTTTTCGAAGCTGTCGGCGAATGGGCACGAACCCGATGATGAAGAAGCCGACCGGATGGTGAGGTCTCTGGACGTCCGTCGATGACCGCGCGTGCCACGCGAAGAAGGCCCAGTGTTCGGACTGCGACTGGCTCGTCGGGCAAGCCTTCAGTTCAGACCTCCGACGCCCGGGACGAGAAGATGATGCGCGTCGCGCTGCGTGCAGCGTCGCGGGGTGACGGACGAACGTTCCCGAATCCGAGCGTGGGTGCCGTTGTGTTTCGCGGCGATGAAATCCTCGGACGTGGGACGACCAAAGGTCAGCCAGCGGGGGCGCACGCCGAAGTTGTTGCACTCGCGGCGGCCCGGCGAAAATTCGGTGCGAAGCGCGTGCGTGGGGCTTCGATTGCAGTAACGCTCGAGCCATGCAATTTCAAAGGTCGGACCGGGGCGTGTACCGAAGCCCTTCTGGAAGCCGGAATCGCCCGAGTCATCGTGGGATGCGTCGATCCGCATGCCAAGGTGAGCGGCCGCGGCATCCGCCGATTGCGTCGCCAGGGTGTCGCGGTGACGCGTGGCGTCCTCGAGGAGGATTGTCGACGGCAGCATCGCGGCTTCATTTCGGTTTGCGAACGCGGGCGTCCTCACGTCACCTTGAAGATGGCGACGACTCTCGATGCGCGAATCGCGGTCGCAAGTGGGGAGTCTCGCTGGATCACGAGTGCAGCCTCCCGAGAGTTTGTTCATCAGCTCCGCAATTGCAGTGACGCCGTCATGGTCGGTTCGGAAACCGCCTTGGCCGACGATCCGATCCTCGATGTGCGCCTTCGCGGCCGCGTCGTACGGACGCCGGTTCGCGTATTGCTGGATGGGCGTCTGCGAGTGCCGACCAAGGCTAGGCTCTACGACTGCCGCGAAGATGCACAGACCTGGGTTCTATGTCGCGAAGGTGCGCGCGGAATCCGCCGTGCGCGTGAAGCCTCATCCCGCGTCTTCGAATTTCCGCCGGTTGAAGATGGATTTCTCGATCTGCCGACTATTTTCCAAGAACTCGGTCGTGCCGGCCTGACGACGCTCCTGGTGGAAGGTGGCGGGCGACTTGCGGCTGCACTCTTGCGGGCGGATCTCGTCGACGAGGTACACTGGATGCTGGCACCGAAGCTGATTGGCGGGGACGGGCGGGCCGCGATGGGTCCGCTCGGTGTCGAAAAGCTGGCGGACGCGATCTCGATCGAGGCGATTACGGTTACTCGACGAGGTGGGGACTTGCATTTGCACGGCCAGATTAGGCACGGGTGAAGGAGCGTAGAAGTCATGAAGGTCTTGAATCCGTCACTCGACGCAGGCGGCCTGCGCGTGGCCTTGGTCGTGTCTCGATTCAATCATCTCATTTCAATTCGATTGATCGATGGTGCGCGCGATGCGCTCTGCGCGCATGGCCTCGATGCAAAGGATCTGTCGCTCTTTTGGGTTCCTGGTGCATTCGAAATTCCAATGGCGGCGAAACAGCTGGCGGAGGCCGGAAATTTTGATGCGATCGTGACGCTCGGTTCGGTGATTCGTGGGGGGACGCCGCATTTCGAATACGTTTGCCGTGGCGTGACGGATGGCGTACGCGAGGTCATGCGCGATACCGACGTTCCCATCGGCTTCGGTGTCTTGACCACGGATAATATCGACCAGGCTCTGGCACGCGCTGGAGGAAGCGATGGGAACAAGGGCGGGGAAGTGGCGCTTGCGGCCGTGGAGATGGCACAGATGCGACGGAACCTAACAAGAGAAGTAACGGCTTCGTGAGGGACGCGGACTCCAATATTACGGAATCGGCTTCGGCCGGGCCGGCGCCACGCGAGGGAAGCCGACATCGGGCGCGGGAAGTCGCTTTGCAGGTGCTTTACGCAATCGATCTCGCGAAAGACGAAGGCGCAACACGCCTGGAAATGCAGGATCCCATTTTTGTGCGCATCATCGAGAATTTCGAAGTGCCGCCAGCGGCCGAGGAATTCTCGAAGCAATTGGTCGTCGGCATTATCGAACGCGTCGAAGCGCTCGATGAGATTCTGGGAGTCCATGCGCGTAATTGGCGCGTCTCTCGGATGGCCGCGGTTGATCGAAACGTGCTGCGACTCGCGGTCTATGAACTATGTCACTCAGAAATTCCCGTCGCCGTTGTCATTGACGAGGCAGTGGATCTGGCCCGACGCTTCGGCGGCGACGCTTCTCCCGCCTTCGTCAACGGTGTTCTGGATGCCGTGGCTCGGGAGGTTCGTGCGACATGATTGCTCCGATCGAACTCTCGCTGACGCCTCGACCATTGGAACGTGCCGAGGGTGAAGTCGCGGTGGTCGGTTTCTTCGTCGACGAGCGACCACTGCGAGGTGGCGCCGCGCGAGCCGATTGGCGTCTCTGTGGCGGACTCTCGCAGAGGATTGAGAGTGGCAACTTGTCGGGGAAGAGTGGTGAGGCGCTGCTCATCGGGTGCGGCCGTGCGCTCGTGGCTCCGCGCTTGCTTCTGCTTGGCCTCGGGGATCGCAAGGCCTTCGACCAGATTCGTGTCCGCAAAGAGATCCACCACGCAATGGACAGGTGTCAAAAGCTGGGTTGCAGCCGCATCGCGCTCTCGCCCCTCGGAATCGCGACCGACGATATCTCGCGCCATGCCGGAGCTCTCGTCGCGGGTATTCGAAGCGCCTGGCAGGGTTCGACCCGACCCATGTCCCTGAAGTTGTGTGTCCCTGCGGCCGAGATCGTCGGAGTGCAGAGGGCCCTCGAAGAGGCGAGGGCGGCCGCGAATGCGGAGGAGCTGATGATCTTGCCGCAGCCAGGAAACGAGGTTTCCGAGTAAGAAAGCAGAAGCCTGCTCTTAGGAAGCGCTGTTTCACGCGAGAGTCTCGAATTGGCTCGTTCCTTCGATTGACTCGGAAACTTCGATTGACTCGGAAACTTCGATTGACTTCGAATCTTCGATTTCGTTGGAAACTTCGATTGACTTCGAAACTTCGATTTCGTTGGAAACTTCGATTTCGTTGGAAACTTCGATTTACTCGGAATCTGCGATTGACTCGGAATCTGCGATTCCTCCCCCCATGGGGTGCTCATTTGTCTCGGGGGTCCTTGCCCTGTCGAGTCGGGGTCAAGTCCCATCCCAACACGCCGATCCAAGAAAGCGCGCGAATGGACGGCATTCCAATTTGCGTAGTTTTAGACGCATCTCATCCACTCGTGGAATCGGTGAGATTGCAGGGGAAGCAATGAGCCTGGTCGGCAATCTCGAGGATCTAAGCCTCGGCGACATCATGCAGATTATTAGTCTGTCGCAGAAATCCGGCGTGCTCGCTCTCAAATGCGAGGAGGGCGCTGGGCGAATCGTTTTTCGGGCTGGCCTGGTGCATGCGGCTTGTCTCGAGGGCCGAGTCGAAGACCTGCGCGGCTTGTTGATCGCGAGTCAGACGATTGATGCGACGACCTACGATGGTTTCGCTGCGCACGCCGAGAAGACTGGCGGCTCTGTGGTCGAGTTGCTGGTTTCGAAGAGCGATTTGACGGTGGAGCAGCTGGACGTGCTACTCCGGGAGTCGGTTGAGTCTTCGATCCTCGACATGTTCACGTGGCGTTCCGGCGACTTCAGTTTCGACGTTCGCACGCAACTCGATCCTTCGGATCCTCAACTGGTTCTTTCAGGCGGTGTGAACGCGCAATACCTCGCGATGGAGGGCATGCGCATCTGTGACGAGCGGAGTCGCGATGCGTCGCGGGAAAGCATGACTTCGCAAGCGCAAGAGTCGCAGCCAGAATCGCCTCCGGATTCCGACGCGTTATTCGGCGATGAGCCTCTGGAATTCGATCTCGACGTGAGCTCTTTGTCGACGGGGTCAATCAGCGATGGATCTTCCTCTGCGGATATCCTGGTCGCGACCGTATTGGCCGATGAGTCCGAGGCGATCGAACTGATTCCTTCCGTAGAGGACACCGGCTCGGTGTCTAGCGATCCGCCCCCGGTCCCGTCATCCGCTATTTCGGTTCCGCAGCGCGCTCTGGTGCTGATCGAATCGGACGTGGCCGTTCTGGAATGGGCCAAGGCCGCGGTCAAGAATGATTTCTCTCGTGTTCATGTCTTTCAGCAGGCTGAGCAGGGACTTTCGCGAATACGCCAGTACCTGATCCGAGGTGAGTTTCCGGTCGTCATGATTTCGACTGCGGTTCGAATCGATGCAGTGTCTGGGATCAATGGCATGTCGGACTTCGTTGCACGGTTGAAGTCACAGGCTGCCAAGTTGCTCGTGCTCGGTCTTCACGAGGACGACGCGGTGTTACCGAAGCCGAGGGATGGCGTATTCGATGCACTGATCAAGCGTCCCGAAGCGCGGCATTTCAAATCCCAGACTGGGCCACCGGATGCCGCCTGCGCTGCGACTTTCGCTGCAGAAGTACGAGTCGCATCCGACGCAGAGGTCGACGCGATCGCTCCTGCACCGGAACCGTCGCAAACGCCGAGGGCCGCCGACGATGCCGAGACCAATGTCGTTCGTCATCTGCTGGACGCGACCGCGAAACTCCAAGAAGCGTCATCGCGGGGTGAGATCCTGCCCGTGGTCCTCGATTTCGCCTCTGAGGTCTTCAAGCGTGTGGCGATTCTTGCCGTGCGAGAAGAACAGGTCTACGCGATTGCCGGACGTGGAATCGAATCGCTCGAGGTCGATCCCCTCGACTCTTCACCACCCGTCTCCCTGCAGAGCATTGATCAGGGCTGGGTCCGCGAAGTGCTTCAGTCGCGGGGGGCTGTGACAGGCCCGCCGACGACTCAGGCCGATCGCGATCTGTTGACGCGCTTTGGCGGGGTCGAACCGGATTGTGCCTACCTAGGGCCGATCGAAAGCGGTGGGTTGGTCATTGCGATGCTCTACTGCGATCAGGGGCCGCAGGGCGCGGACATACCGGACACCAGCGGACTGGAAGTCGTCCTCCAACATGCCGGTCTGGCTCTGGATCGAGCCGCTCTTGAACGTGCTTTCTGGGAAGTCGACGCGGAAACCAGCTGAATCAGCCACGCTGATAGTCCCCGCGCGGGCCGACAATTGGCATCAGTTGAAAATCCCTCACTCCGCATGGTGAGCCAGCACAAAGCAGGCTCCCACCACGCTCAAGACTGCCTCTGCATTGCCGATACATGAGGTTGAGCCACGTATTTGTATCTTTGTGTCTGGAGGCAGCCTTGCAGTCCATTCTGATCGTAGAAGACTCCGCGACGATGAGATCGTTGCTCGCGTCGAGCCTTGAAGAACTGGAAAGTGCCGTCAAGATCGTCGAGGCCGAGAGCGGCTTCGAAGCGCTTCGAATCTTGCCTCGTGAATCTTTCGATCTCATCGTGACCGATATCAACATGCCCGACATCAACGGGCTCGAGTTGGTTTCTTTCATTCGGAGAAATGAAAAATACGCTGACATTCCGCTGGTCATTGTTTCCACAGAGGGATCTGACCGTGACCGGGAAAAAGGTCTGCGGTTGGGCGCGGATGCGTACATGGTCAAGCCCTTCGATCCCGAGATGCTCCGCCAGGTGGTCCTCGATCTCCTCGCTGGGCGACATGAAGAGCGTTAGTTATCCGTGGCCGCCGAGAAGTCAAATCGCAAGAGTCAGGGGTCCGATGCCAAGGCAGAGAAGACCAAGGCGAAGGAAAACCACGAGTTCGTGACCGAGGCCGAAGAGATTCTCGAGCGAATGTTCGAGGATCTCAGCGACCTGCAGGAGCAGCGAAACGGCGCTGGCGAGATCAATCCCGATCTCGTCAACCAGATATTCCGATCCGCCCATACACTGAAGGGCCTTGCTGGGATGTTTGGCCTCGACACGATCGGCCATCTCGCCCATCGATTCGAAGACATCCTCGACGGACTCCGACTGGGTCGCATCTCCTTCAACTCGCCCGCCGCCCTGCTGCTCGACGAAGGCCTCGCCCTTCTCGCGATTCTGATGACACAGCTCGAGCATGGTGATGGCAGCGATGCGCAAGCGGCGCAGGCCTTCATTGAACAGATTGATGCGGCGATCGATGCGTCGGCTCCTCAGCGGACCGACGAGTTGGATGCCCTCGACATCGATTCCTCGCTGTTGCGCGCACTGACCGAATACGAGGAGCATAGGCTTCGGGAGAGTATCCACAGGGGCCGCAATATCGGGCTGGTCGATTCGGTCTTTGAAATCTCCGCGTTCGAAGAGGGTCTGTCCGAACTATCGAGTGCGGTTCGCGAAGTGGGCGAGGTCGTTTCGACCTTACCTTCTCCCGGAGATGCGCCAGAGAGTGAAATCCGATTCTCGCTCCTGGTCGCAACCGATATCGACGCCGGTGAACTTCGCGAACGACTCGACTATCCAGACACAATTGTTCAGTCGGTGTGGAACGTATCGGGTGCGGCCGGTTCGACGTCTGCGACCGTCGATGACGCAATGCCCGTCGATCCCAATGGGAGTGCGGGTGAAGCGCCGTTGGTTGTCGATGGATCCGATGGCGCGTCCTCCGAGGAATCGACCGACGCTGATTCTCTCGCATCATCTTTATCCTGGTCCAATCCGGGCGGCGCATCCGAGCTCGAGTCCTTGCGCTCGATCAGCGAGACGGTTCGCGTCGATATCCGGAAACTCGATGAACTCATGAATCTGGTGGGCGATCTAGTGATTCAGCGCAACGCGATTTCAGGCCTCGCGACCCGATTGGCGACCGATTCTCAGACTGCGAAGATCGGGGCCGAGCTTGCGAAGACCAGCAAGAACCTCGACCGGAAATTGAAGGAGCTTCAGTCCCGAGTACTCGACGTTCGAATGGTCCCGCTGCGACAGATCTTCGAAAAGCTGTCCCGAGTCAATCGCCGTCTGCGCCGGGATCTAGGCAAAGAAATCGAGCTCGAATTCAGTGGCGCAGACACGGAGCTGGACAAGCTGATCGTCGAACAGCTGGTCGACCCTCTCGTGCATATCGTTCGGAATTCTCTGGATCATGCGATCGAATCCGCTGAGGAGCGTCTCGCCGCGGGTAAGCCCGAGGCCGGACGAATTCGAATCAATGCGGTTCAACGCGGCAATCACATTGTCATCGAGGTTGAAGACGACGGTCGCGGAATGGATGTCGAGGCGATTCGGGTTCGCGCAATCGAGAACGGAATGATCTCGGAAGACGAAGCCCTCACGCGCGGAGAGCTACTCAATCTTGCTTTTGAGGCGGGTCTGTCGACCCGCGACGAAGTGTCTTCAATCAGTGGGCGGGGCGTGGGGATGGATATCGTCCGCTCGAATCTGGCCGAGATGGGTGGCATGGTCGAGCTGGCTTCGACCGAGGGTCGCGGTACGACCGTGACGATTACATTGCCCATCACTCTGGCGATTATTCAGGCTCTGATCGTTCGAACTGGCACAGAGCGCTTCGCCATTCCGATCAATTCAGTGCTCGAGACGATGGCGGTGGAGCCCGACGAAATTGGGCGAAGTGAAGGGCGAGAGGTTCTCAATCTGCGTGGCGAGCCACTGCTTTTGCGTCGTCTTGGGGAAGAATTTGAGATCGAAGGCGCGAGCCCAGAAGAACGACAATTTGCCGTCGTGCTCGGAATGGGTGAGCAGAGACTTGGTCTGTTGGTCGACCGTCTCGAAGGTCAGCGCGACGCGGTCATCAAGCCGATCAAGGGACCCATTCAGTCCATTCGCGGGATATCAGGGGCGACGGAGCTCGGCGATCACGGTGCGATTCTGGTGATCGATGTTTCGGCGATCGTCGGAGATGCGGTTCGACGTTGGGAGGCCGCATGAACGAATCGCATCCGCAGCGTTCGAAGCTGGACGCGAACTGGGAAGGCCTCGCTCGGGGCGCGGCCGATGCCTGGATGTCCGACGTCGACGAGAGTGGATCTGAAATTTGTCGTGAGCTTCTGGTGTTTGAACTCGAGGGCAGCGCGTATGCGATTGCCGTCGAGCGAGTTCGAGAGATCATTCGAATGCGAGAGATGACACGGCTACCGAGATGTCCGGACTGGATGCTCGGAGTGATCGCGCTTCGAGGCGAAGTCGTCGAAGTCGTGGATCTGGCCAAATGCCTTGGCTTGGCCGTGCGGGAGCCCGATCGATCGAGACGAATCATCGTTCTGCATGGTGACTTCGATCGAGTGACCGGCATCCTGGTTGATTCGGTCAGCGAAGTCTATCGAGCGCCGGAGGAGTCGATCATGCCCGCACAGAGTCTCGACTTCGGTGCGGTCTCGGAGGTGTGCCGCCGCGGAGAGCAGTTCATTTCGATTCTCGATCCCGACATCGCCCTGGGGTTCCCTAATGTCTAACTCCGCGGTCATCATGCACGAGTCGTCCATGGTGAATCTCACTTGCTTTGAGATCAAGGGACAGGCTTATGCCATCGATGTAGAGCACGTCCGGGAGATCGTTCGAATTCTCGAGATTACGCCGCTTCCGAATGCCCCCGCACTGATCGAAGGCGTGATCGACTTGCGCGGGACCGTCGTTCCGGTGGTGGATCTCGGAAAGGTCTTGAATTGCGGCCCCGGTTCCACCGGGATGCACGCGCGAATCATCGTTCTCGACCTCGACGGTCTTGCGATGGGTGTGTGGGTTGATGCCACGACAGATATCTTGACCCTCGAAGAGAGTCGACTCGAGGACGTTCCAGGATTGGCGACCCAAGCCGGTTACGACGCGGTCTGCAATGTCGTCCGTCGCCCGGGTGAGGCGCCCATAATGGTGCTGTCCGTCGACCGTCTCATCAAGAGCCTCTATCGATCTGCACTCGGCGATGAATCCGGGACGGGAACGGGAGATCCTTCATGAGTTTGGCCGAACTCGGAAAGGGCGTTCACGCATTCAACCTCCGATGTTGGAAGATCGAAATCCGATCAGCGTTCGCCGTCATCTTGACGACCACGATCTATCTCATCGCGTTCCTTCACCTGGACATCGCGGAATCGCTTGCGCTCGCCGGCTGTTTTTTAGCCTGGCTGATTCTGGGTGGGCTGGCGAGCGAGATCGTACGTCGCCTGCGCAGTGACTCCATCAAGCGATTCCTGAATCACGAGGAAAACGTCGAGTCGGGGGAGGCTGGCCGGCGTGAGGCTTCCGCCGCGCATGCCGCAATCGTTTCTCTGCCGGGTTGGATGCAGAAGGCGCTTCTCTTGCAAGGCATCATGTCGATGGTCTGCGTGCCCGCAATGATGTGGGTCCTGGGCTTCGGATCGTGGTTTGAGTTTCGACGACTTGGGACCTTCGCAACCACTGCCTTGACCGTTTCGCTTCTGGGTGGCCTACTGACTTATTACTGGGCCAGGCGTGGCCTAGCACCGTGGCGCGTCGACGTGGCGCGTCGAGCGAGATGCGGTGACATCGAGATCAGTGGGGCCCCAGCGCCTTCTCTGAATACGAGAATGCTCGCGGCGATACTCATCCCAAGCATCGCGGGCATGGCGCTCGTCTTCGATGTCATGAGCCGGACCGCGAGTGAGGGCTCGGTCGAGACGGCGAGAGAGTGGGTCGTTGAGGCCGTAGAAGCCGTCGCCGCCGCGCCGCAAGATCTGCTCTTGGTGGATCGAGTTTCCAGCCAGCTGCCGGCGGAGAATTTCTGGCCGGCGCCGATCGAGATTCTCGAATTTCGGGACAACCGAATCGATTTGAGCGGGGCGTCGAAACCTCTTTCTGCGGGGCTGCGAGCCCAGCTCGATCAGGCGCTTCGCATGGGTAAAGTGAGTGGGATTGTCGGGTCGGCACCAACTGAGGAGATCGGTGCGTTCAAAAAGCTCGACGACGGCATGATACTAGTCGCTTTCGTATTGCGATCGGATCTCGAATCAGGGCTGGCGGGTTTCGACGCAGGGCTTGGCGTTGTTCTTCTTTCGCTGATCGTGGTCGCTGTTACGACCGCGCGCTTCGTGGCCGCAGAACTCGATCGAAATGCAGAAGGATTGCGCGCCACCGCAGCGCGTTTGGCCGCGGGAGACCTTCGTCCCAATGTCGATGATGAGTCTATTGAGTCGCTCGATGGTGTTGGGCGAGAACTCGAACGCGTTCGGCATTCGATTCAGACAATGGCTTCACGCATTTCAAACACGATCACCGGCGTGGACGAGATTGCGCGAGAGATGGCTCTCGTCGCCGGGCAAGTTCTTGCATCGAGCTCGGATCAGGGCCAGCGGCTGCAGCAGGCCAATCAGGTTTTGTCCGGCCTTGGCGACCGCTGTGGCGATGTGAGAGGAACTGCGGTCAATTTGACGAGCACGATCGATGAATCCAACGGTGCAGTCATCGAGTTGGGGGCGGCCGGAAGTGAGTTGAATGAAACGGCATCGGCGCTCTCGATTCGCGTCGATGCGGTTTCTGGTTCCCTCGAACAGATGGTTCGCAGCGTGCAACAGGTTTCCGGAATCTCGGATCGGTTGGCGGAGGCCTCGGAAGAAACGTCTTCGAGCATGGAGGAGATGGCTAGCTCGATGCGCGCAGTCGATACGTCGGCCGAGACGACCGCCAGTCTTTCGCGCGACGTCGTTCGGATCGCGGAGATCGGACAGGCGAAGGTCGTTCAGACGATTGCGGGGATGGAGGCGATTCGACAGGCGACGGACGCTGCAGAGAGCGTGATTCGCGGTCTCGCAGCACGCACGAAAGAGATTGGTGGCATCCTCGATGTGATCGATGATGTCGCCGATGAGACCAATTTGCTCGCGCTGAATGCTGCAATCATTGCGGCGCAGGCAGGGGATCAGGGCAAGGCCTTCTCTGTTGTCGCAGACGAGATTAAGGACTTGGCCGATCGCGTGTTGGCCAATACGAAGGAAATCGGAGGTCTGATTCACGCTGTTCAGGACGAGAGCGAAAACGCAATCGGCGCAATCGAAGCCGGCTCGGTCAGCGTGATGAGCGGTGTGGATCTTTCGGCGGAGGCGGGTCGAACGCTCGGGGAAATTACCGTCGCGTCGCGAGAGAGTGGCACGCGGATCGGTGAGATCGTTGCTTCGGTGCGAGAACAGACCAAGGCTGCCTCGCATGTCGCGTCGCTGATGGAGCGTGTCAACGAGTCAGCCGAGGAGATCGGTCTCGCCGGTGGCGAACAGGGTCGTGGAAATGAAATTGTATTCGAGGCAGTTCTCGGCATGCGCGAGGTCGCGCAACAAGTTCGGCGGACGACGGAAGACCAAGCCGCGGGCATCGGGCGGATCCAGATGAACGTCGATGAGATGCGAGATGCCGTGGGACGAATCACCGGATCGTTGGGCCAACAGTCTGAGGCGTGTAGCCAGATGTCTGAAGTTCTGTCGAGAGTTTCGGAAGAGACGGAGACCAATGAAGGGGCTGCAGAAAAGCTACAAGCGGTGACGCGTGAATTGATCGCGCACTCTGATTCGCTGCGGGAAGAATCTGAACGCTTTCGCGTTTGAGTCCAAAACGGGGTCAATAGACCCAGTCTTGAGGGGATGTACAATGGTTGCTGGATGTCCGAAATGTAGTGTTCGTTATCGTGTCGACCCGGATCGAATCGGTCCGGACGGGGCCAAGCTTCGATGCACGAAATGTTCCGCCGTCTTTTTGGTTCGCGTACCCAGGGCGGACGCGACGCCCTCGAAGGTCCAACCTGTCGAGCCCGAGCCCCAAGTCGAGCCGGAAGTCGAATTCGATTCTACGCGCCTGGTCGTCATTGCCGATCCAGACGAAGCGCGTGGAAAGTCGACGGCCGAAGCAATTCGGAGCTGGGGGCTCTCGGCCATTCTCGTACACGACGGCGTTGAGGCAATGCTGTCGATTCAGCGTACGCTGCCCACTGCGATCATACTCGATGCGGCCCTGCCCAAGATGTTTGGCTTCCAGGTCTGTGAGGTCGTCAAGCGAAATGAAAGCCTTCGCGATACCACCGTCATCCTCGTGGGCGCTATTCATCATCAAGAGGGATATCGCCGGGATCCCACGGAACTCTACGGTGCAGACGTTTACATCGAAGATCCGGATCTCCCTAATGGATTGAATGCGCTTCTTCGAGATGCCGGGATGGATGTCTCTCTGCCGGAAACGGGGGACACGGCTTCCGCGGTCGAGGTGCCGACGCCACCCCAGGTCGTCGCGCCGCCGGCGACCGGGCCCGCGATCGACGAGGACCCGGAGCGCACGGCGGAGCGAGAGCGGGCGCATCGACTCGCGCGCATCGCGGTTTCGGAAATGGTCCTCTATCAGCCGGAAAAATTCGACCAGGCGAGGCGAGACGGCGTGCTCGAACAAGCGCTTGGTCTCGAAATTCAGGAAGCACGGGCTCTTCTGCGTCAGAGAATTGGCGAGGAAGTTCGTGCAGAGAGCGACTTCATCATTGATGAACTGCATCGCGTTGCGAAGGAACGGGGCGAACAAGCATGACCCGGGACGTTTCACAGGCGGAACGTGCGTCGATTCTCGGGTCTCTTTCGAGCGCCGATGAGGAAGTGCGTCGTCTCGCGGTTGAACAGCTTCTCGTGCTGCCGATCTCGGAAGCCGCGGACCAGCTCTACAAATGTCTGGGAGACACGGGTTGGCGCGTTCGCAAGGCGGCGGTTCAGCATCTGGTCGTTTGTGGCGACCAGCCTCCTATTCAAGAAATGTTGATCCACTCTCTGGCGGATGGAGATAATCCCGGGCGACGAAATTCCGCCTTTGAGGCTCTGGTCGGTTGCGGGCCGCGTGCGACGACGCGCCTGGTCAAGGAGCTCGATAGCCGTGACGTCGACGTACTTAAATTGGTCATTGATGCGCTGGCGGCGATCGGGGATCCGACGGCGCGTGGTCCGCTGATCGACGCGATCGATGCTGAAGACGCGAATATTCGTGCGGCCGCCGTCGAAGCATTAGGCGTTGTCGGTGGTAGTCAGGAAAGCGAACGACTCGTCGACATGGCAGCTCTACCAGACGAGGATGTTCTGGTCAGACTGTCGGCGTTGCGCGCACTTTCGCGATTGGGCGCGTCGGTGGGCGTCACGAGGCTGACGGATGCGCTCGGCGATTCATTGTTGCGTCCGGCCGCCTTCGAACTTCTAGGATGGTCCGCTGATCCCGCTGCAGAAGACACACTTCTCAAGGGCTTGTCTTCGTCTACTAGGTCGAGTCGTGAGAGTGCGATCGGGGCCCTCCTGCGAAGGCTTGGGCGACTTGATGATCGTCCCGCATACGCGCTTCGAGGGAGGCTTCGAGAGGCGGCCAGCGCGACCGACGGGCTGGTCGCTGCGAGCTGTGAACGACTCGAAAGTGCCGACCTCGCTCATCAATTAGTGCTGATCCAATTTCTCGGGCTGCTCGATGACCCGAATGTTGTGCTGCCGATCTTGTTGGCGGGTCGTGACGAAGCGATCGAAGAGGTTGCGGACAACACTCTCGAAGCCATGGGTGAAGTTGTCTCGGCGGCACTCGAGGATGGCTGGGGCACCCTGGCCGAAGGACCGAAATGCCGCGCCTGCAGGATCCTGGGTGGCGTGGGGGGGGCGACGGCAGAGCGACTCCTGGTCGAAAGCCTGGACGCCCAGCAATGCCAGGTGCGATGTCATGCGGCGGATGCGCTTGGGCATGGCCGCTTCTTTGATCGCGTGCCCGAGTTGGTGCGACGGTTGGAGCGGGCGGCCAAACATGACGAGCTCGATTCCGAGGATGAAGTCGCTGCGATCATTGGAGCGCTCGTGCGATTGGCTGAACTATCCGAGGCCACCGAGGCTGGAGTTGATGTCCAATTGATTGAGGTGCTGTCGAGTCGTCTCGCAGGTGCTCCGGAGCCCGTGCGCCTGGCCATTGCAAAGGTGTTGGCCCGGTTGGGTCGTCCAGAGGACGAAGACATCATCGGGTATCTGTTAAAGGACGAGTCTCCTTCCGTTCGTCGGGCTGCGGTCAGCGCGCTGTCGCGATTTGAATTCGGGCAAACACGCGACGCTCTGCGCTTGGCCCTTGCGGATGAGGCGACGGTCGTTCGAATCGAAGCGGCAAAGGTCATTGGCGTGTCCGGGAATTTCGAGGCCATCGATGAACTTCGTCGACTGAGTACGGACAACGACTCGCGAGTCGTCGCGGTCGCCATTCGTGCGCTCGGGAATCTCTACCAAGAGGGCTGGCCCGAATCGGGCGAGATTTTCGATTTGATCGAGCAGGCACTCGGCGAAGGGCCCACCATCGCTCTGGCCGGAATTGATGCGCTGCGCGAGATTGGTGGTGAGCGAGCCGGCGCATTGGCGCGGGGTGCTGTCGATCGAAGTGAGCCCGATGTCGTTCGAGCCGCCGTCGCGTGTCTCGGGGCCCATGCTGTCGAGACGGATCTGATCGAGATCATCCCCCTGGTGGGTCACTCAGATTGGTCCGTGCGGGCCGAGATCGCGGAAGTCTTGTCTGTGCGCCGAATCCTTAAGGGATTGCCAGCTCTGCTTCGACGTCTCGAAGTCGAGGACGACGAGTTCGTCCGGCAGGTCATGCTTAGTTCAATTAGTCGGCTGGAGGGGTGACGGTCCGATGAAGCCGCCGATGAATAGAGAAAACCGAGATCAAGGGACATTGCAACCGCGCACGTCTTCGTTTTCGCAAGGCTGCGATGACGTTCAGCTCAGCGATTCGGAGTTCCGACTCTTTACGGATTATCTTCGCAGCCGCTGTGGTCTCAACTTTGACGAAGACACGCGCTATCTGGTCGAGAAACGACTGGCCCGTCGAATTCAAGAAGTGGAATCAGGATCTTTCGCGTCTTATTTCTACCAGCTTCGCAATGGATCGAACGCCGAGGAAGAGTTCTGGGCGATCGTGGATATTCTGACCACGAATGAAACCTATTTCTTTCGAGAAAGATCCCAACTGGCTGCGTTGGTTGAGGAAATTATTCCTGAGATGCTGTCTCGGCAGCGCGCGGGGCGGCGGCCGATCGCGATCTGGTCTGCGGGTTGTTCGAGCGGTGAAGAACCCTTTTCGATCGTCATGTCGGGGCTCGAAGCCGGCCTCGTTCCGGGTCGCGATTTTCGCGTCTATGCATCAGACATCTCTCGCGCTGTCCTCAGTCGCGCCCGGCGTGGGATTTACCGAGAAGCCTCTTTTCGCGAAACGAGCGAGACGCTTCGTCAACGATATTTTGCACAAAAAGAAGGCCTCACTCGGATTTCAGATAGCGTCAAGCGTCACGTGGATTTCGTGCACATGAACCTGCTGGACGAGTCGAAGCTCTCTTTGCTCGGAACGATGGATGTCATCCTGTGTCGAAACGTGATCATTTATTTTGATCTCGAAACGAAGAAGCGGGTGATGAAGACGTTTCATGCGAAACTTCAGCCCGGCGCCTATCTACTCCTCGGCCATTCGGAATCCCTGATCAATGTCACGGCGGATTTTGAACTGAAGCATCTTCGCAATGATCTGGTCTATCGCCGTCCCGTTCCCGGGGAAGAGCGTGAGGATGCATGGCATTCGCTTGCCCGAATCGGCATCTCGGAAGCGGAGAGGTCGGGATCCCGATGACGAAGAAACACGAACTCATTCGAGCGTTGGTCATTGATGATTCGGCATTTTCGCGTCAGACGATTACACGCATGCTCAAGAAATCACCTCTGGTCGAAGTGATCGGTGTTGCCCGCGATGGCGAAGATGCACTGCGAAAGACACTCAATCTGAAGCCGGATTTGATTACGCTCAATCTCGAAATGCCACGAATGGATGGATTCACGTTCTTGCGCATCGTCATGCCGCCCCCGCGATTTTTGCATCGCGACTCTACGGACAGTCCGAGCGGAAGCTGACAACGATTCAGGGCTTCATTGACCTTTTGACGAACTGAGCTCTTTGATTCTGAATCTGGAATCGAGGACCTCGATGAGGAGTTGGACATGGCGGATCAGCGCATACTGATCGTCGAAGACAGCCCGACGATGCGACAGCTCTTGGTGTTCGCGCTCAAGCGCATGAAGGGTGCCGAGATCGTCGAGGCGCAGGACGGAATGGATGGCCTTCGCAAGGTCACGAGCGACCATTTCGATCTGGCTTTCGTGGACATCAACATGCCCATCATGGACGGATTGAAGCTCATTAGCCTGATCCGAGCCGAGCCGAGTCTGGCTGAGATGCCGATCTGTGTGATCACGACCGAGGGTGCCAAAGAGGATCGTGAGCGCGCGATCTCGCTTGGCGCGAACGAATACCTGACCAAGCCGATCCAGGCGAACAAAGTTCTAGCGGTTGCGAAGAGTCTGCTGAAAATTTCTGACTGATCGACGAAGCAGAGCTTCGATTCGGGGCTGCGGAGGCAGCCACATGCTACCCGTCTGGCATGCGCCGACTCGATTTCGCATGGACGTCGCCGGCCGATCTGGCTAGGGCGAAAGCGATCATTCTCTGTGTTTCGCTGATTCTGACAGCGAGCTGCGGCTACAGAAGTCAGCTCGGCGACGCTGGTTCGGGGGGGGGGCTCTCTGGGAATCAGGCTCCCCACTCGAATGAACCTACGCGCGTCGCCGTTCTCAGTTTGCGAAATGATTCACCGGAGCCGTGGCTCGATCGGATCGTCGCTGACGCGATGCGCCGTGAGATTGAATCCCGTGCCATCTTCGACCTGATGAACGATCCAGATGGTGCGGATTTCGTCGTACGTGGCCGAATCCGACCCCTCGATACGAGAAGTCAGAGCTTCTCCCGGTTCGTGGCGGCACTCGAGTATGGCCTGACGCTGGAACTCGATCTCGAGGTCGTGCTCGCGAGCGGTAACATCGTCCGACTGGACTCGAGAACCCTAACTGAGTCGGATGTCTATCTGGCGAGCCCCGATATTGAAGTGACGCGAACCAACCGACTCGAAGTGCTTCGCCGCCTTTCGGACATTCTGGCCGTGCGCCTCGCGGATTCGATCGAGATGCTCAAGCGACCGATCCCGGCTCGTCCGTTGAAACCCGATGCGGGGGAGGGCCGAGGATGATTGTCTCAGATTTGGTCAAGGAGCTCTCCGCGGGTCAGATCCGACCTGCGTATCTGTTGGCGGGTGCCGAGCTGTTGCTGCGTGATGATGCATTGGCCGAGATCGAGTCAGCGGTCCTTGGCTCGGGACCTCGAGACTTTAATCTCGATCGCCTCGATGTGGGCCAGTCGACGCCCGGACGGCTGGAGGAGGCGCTGGCAAGTTTGCCCATGCTCGCGGAGCGTCGATTGGCCGTTGTGCGCGAACGGGAAGGGCGGGGTGCGAAGATCAATTCTGGCTGGACGGCGGTCTTCGAGGCCTGGCTGGCCAAGCAGGACGCATCGGCGGAGAAGATCGAAACCGTATTGGTCGTCGTGGTCAGCAAGGTTGATCGGCGCAGTAAATGGGTGAAAGCCTTTCGAGATCCCGCGGTCTCAATTGAATGTGATCCGCCCAAGGGGGCTCGGGAACTCGCGAAATTCTTGAAACTCGAAGCACGCAGGCAGAAAGTGGAAATCTCCGCGGACGCGGCGGGACTACTGGGCGAGCGCGTCGGACCCCAGCTGCTCTTGTTGCGCCAGGAGATCGAGAAGGCCGCTTTGCTGGCGGGTCCCGGCGAACCGATCGAACGAAAGCATGTCGAAGATTCGGTCGCGGCGGTGGCGGATGAACCGATCTGGGATCTCACCGATGCAATCGGGCAGGGTAAGCCCGCAGATGCCGTCGATCTGTTGGCGCGCATGCTTTCCCATGGCGCAGCGGCTCCGGCGATTCTGGGTGCGCTCGCTTCGCATTTCCGAAAGCTCGTGCGCGTGGGCCATGGTGAATCCGTCTCTGGACCGCCCTTTGTCGTGCGCAAACTCGAGCAGCAGGCACAGCGCTATCCCGCACGCCGGCTCGTGTTCTGCCTGCGTTCGATTCATCGGACCGATGTTGAGCTGAAGGGGGGTAGCGTGATGCGTCCGGACCGTGCGCTCGAGCAATTGGTCCTGACTCTCGCGAGCTAAGACTGGTTCCGACTAGCTGTCACCGACTACGCCGCCGTCGCCGACGGCAACACCGACTTAGGATACGGCGTTTAGCCGCTTGGCCAATCGGCTGATGCTGCGATCGGCACGCTGTCGCGGAATCACACCCCTCGTGACGGCGCGACGAATTTCGCGTTCGGCGACCTTGAATGCGTCGCTCGCCTTCGTGGCGTCCCCAGACTCGAAGGCCTCACGACATTGCTTGACCATGGTTCGCATCTGAGTGCGGATATGTTGGTTGCGCTTTCGTCGGCGTTCGGACTGACGGATGCGCTTAAGGGCAGATTTATGGTTGGCCAATTCGGCCTCTCCTCGCTAATGGGCGGCGCATCATACTCACCCATCCCCCCAACGTCGAGCCCGAAGGTCTGCTGCGGGCGCCAAGAGTGCTGCGCCTTCACGACCCTCCCATCGCTCGTGAGTCCGATTCGCGTGGAAATAGGGCTTCAGGCCCGCGGGGAATCTCTTTAGGAGGGGAGGCATTCGGCCGATAAAGAGGGTCGAATTGATCCGTTTAAAGGAGTCTCAGTTGGGGATTCGTCGGTCGCTATTGGTATTTATTGTCGCCTTGAGTGGTGGCATGGCTTCGTTTGCGAATGCAGACGGCGCCGCTGAGCTCGTGGATGACCCGTGGCTGTCGCAGCAGGGGCCGGCGGTGGCCGAACCCGTTGAGGTCGCGAAGGAGCAGGTCATCGAGGCATGGACGACGGCGCCGCAGGCCGCGTTCGCGCGGACGGCGGCCCTGCGTCGGGTGCGACTCGAGCTGGGCGCGGCCGATCTGGTCGCCCCGGCGAGTGTGATCTTGAAGGGCGCGACCGAAGACGACCCTGAGATCTACAGCGAGTTCGCGGTGGATCTCGCTCCAGCGACACCACTGTTTCGGTGGGCCCATGTTCGCGCTCTCGTTGCGTCCGGTGATGTCGGTGCAGCGATGCGCGCGACGGTCGACGCGATTTGGAGTGTCGTCGGTAGCCTGTCTGCCCAGCTTTGGTTGATCGAGAATTTTTCGCTGATCGCGCTGATGGTCGTTTTGGGGGCACCTCTCGGGTTCGTTCTGCTCTCGGCGCTTCATGTCTTTCCCCATGCCGCCCACGATGTCGGCGATCTCCTGGGTGGGCGGGGACTCCCGGTCTTCGCGGGAAGCGCAGCCCTCGCAGCGTTCTTGTTAGTGCCTTTCTCGCTGGGTGAAGGTGTTATGGGATTTGCGCTGTCGCTCTTTGCCCTGGCATTCGCCTACGGCAAGTCCCATCAGCGCAAAGTGCTCGTCATGGCAGCCGTCTTGTTAGTGATCGGGCTTCATCCGCTTGCACAATTCGTGTCTGTGGCGACGACGCTTGTTGATCAGGATCCTGTTGCGCGCAGCGTGATGGCAGTGGTTTCCGGACTGGAGACCAACGCGGATGTGGAGAGGCTCGAGTCGGTCGTCGGACAGGATCCCGTCGCAGCTCATGCGCTGGTGGTTCGCGCTCGTCGATACGGACTCGAGGAGCAGTCACGTATCGCACTCGAAGCATTGGATGAGCGCTACCCCAGCAACGGACATGTCTTGGCTGCACTCGGCAGTATTGAAATGCGCCGAGATCAGACAGAGGCCGCAATCGGGTTCTATGAACGTGCCGCGCCCCAGGTCGACTCCGCAACTCTGCTCTTCGATCTCAGCCAGGCCTACGCTGCTGCGTTCCGAATGGAAGAGTACGAGGCGACTCTTGTGAAGGCACAGCGACTGGATGCGTCGAAGGTGGCCTCGCTGTCGAGTCTGGGTGACGCGCGATTGGTCGCGGACCTGAGCTTTCCGGTGGGTCTACTCTATGACCGTTTCCAAAGTCTGGTTCTCTCCCAGGATCTGCAGTTCGGTCTCGTCACGCGCCTTGCGCCGGGGCGAATCGGCGAGAGCTGGTTGATGACAGCGGGCTCGTTTACTCTGGTCGTGCTCTTTGGACTTCTCTTTGCCAATCGCTTCGATCACTCGAGCCAATGTCTTCGCTGTGGACATCGAATCTGCACGCGATGTGAAGAGACGGTCTGGAGTGAAGAGATTTGCGAGGACTGCCACCATCTCTTTCAGTACCCGGATTCGACGGACCCCTCACTGCGTATGGCCCGGCTACAGACGCTCTCAAGGCGGGGTGTGATGATTGATAGAATCGTGCTCGCCGCTTCGGTATTGATTCCTGGCGTGGCCGGAATTGCGTCTCGCCGACCCGACTTTGCGATGTTCGGACTCTTGTTATTCAGCTGGATTGCTGCATGGATCGTCTGGCCATTCGGCGTGTTCGATGATCCTCTCTTGATGGGTGATGCCGCCTGGCTGTGTTTTTTGATTCCGGGTGTACTGGCCGTCCTGAGCTACAGCGGCATCGTCATCGCAAGCCTCGTCGCCCGAAAGAATTTCTAGGGAGTTCCAATGTCTGTTGCCTTGAACGGAAATTTACGAGACTTTGGAATTGCCGAGGTCTTCCAGCTGATCGGTCAGCAAAGGAAGACCGGCCGGCTCGTTGTTGGGGAGGCGGAAGATTCGATTTTCCTTGCCTTCGATGAGGGCTGTGTTGTTCGAGGGGGCTCTGCAACTGTGGAGTCGGACAGCGTCACGTTGGGTCATCAACTCGTACGATCCGGATTTCTCACGCGGGACCAACTCGCCGATCTGCGGAGCGAAAGTGAACGCTCTGCACGGCCGCTTTCGGATCTCTTGCTCGCGAAGGGCCTCGTCGATAAAGAAACACTGGAAGACGTCCAACATCTTCTCACGCGAGAGACCGTATTCGATGTAATTCGGAGGCAGGACGGAAATTTCAATTTCACGGCGGAAGCGATCGCCCATGAAACTCCGCCCGATAAATTGCTTGGAGCCGAGCAGATCTTGATGGACGGTCTGAGAATGCTGGACGAATGGCAGACCTTCGCGGATGTTGTGCCCTCGGAAGAGTCCGTATTTCGCCGAATCGGAAGCCTGGAATCGGCGCGTGCACTCACCAAGGGTGATGCGGCCCCAGGACTAGGACATGCGGAGAGAGTTCTCGGCCTCATCGATGGCCGCTTGAATGTTCGTCGGATCATCGATCTTTCCCGCCTCGGGACCTTCGGCGCGACCCGGGCCCTGGCCGAATTGCGGCAGGCCGGCGTGATTGATCTCGGCACCACGAAAAAGCGCGTTGCTCATCCTGTCATGCCGGGCACCCGGAGTGGGAGTTGGATTCCAGCCCTTCGGGTTGCCTTCGGGGGTTTGCTGCCATTTCTTGCACTCGGGTACATGCTGGTTCTGATCCTTCCCGGGTTGAGCTCGGCCGGCGCTCGAGCCGGCTCTGCCATCCCGGAGCGTCACGGCGACCAGATGGGGCGGCGCTTCGAGACGGAGTTGATTCGCCAATTGGTCGAAGAACGAATGTTCGAGACCGGTACCTACCCCGCCGCGCTCTCGGAAATCGAGGCGCGAGTTGTGCAACAGAGCAATTCATTGACGCCCTTGCGGCTCAGCGCCTATTATTACGCCGTACGCGATGACGAGGTGGTACTACTTCCGCCCGTGCGTTGAGGAGCGATTCGACTGGCTCGAAAACAAGCAGCGACTTTTGAGAGCCTGACTTTCGACGATAACTCGACGGCGGTCGCCCTTTACGGCGACGGCGAACAGACCCTCCGGCTCATTGAGCGATCCCTCGATGTCACAATCCATGCACGCGGAAACGACTTGCGCGTCGACGGCGATACGCAGCAGGCTGCTCTTGCTCGCCGTGTCCTCGAAGAGCTGTATTGGCTTTTGGAGTCGGGCAAGGGTGTTCGCGTCGGAGACGTGCGTCATGTGATTCGGATGCTCAGCGATGAACCCAATGTCCGCTTGAAGGACGTCTACGAAAACATCCTTAGTCTTGGCTCACGTAAGGTCCTCCGCGCCAAGAATCTTTCCCAGAAACGTTATGTCGATCTAATCCGCAAGCATGATGTCGCGATTGCGATCGGGCCAGCGGGAACCGGTAAGACCTATCTAGCGATGGCGATGGCGGTCGCCGCTCTTCAGTCCAAAGAAGTTTCACGGATCATTTTGACGCGTCCTGCAGTCGAGGCCGGCGAACGACTTGGCTTTCTGCCCGGGGACCTGTCAGACAAGGTCGATCCCTATATGCGGCCTCTCTACGATGCGCTCCGCGACATGATGGACATGGAGAAAGCGACCCGACTTATTGAGCGGGGCACGATCGAAGTGGCGCCTCTCGCCTTCATGCGAGGGCGAACCCTGAACGATTCGTTCGTCATTCTCGACGAAGCCCAAAATACGACCGGCGAGCAGATGAAGATGTTTCTGACCCGGTTGGGCGACGGATCGCAAGTCGTCATCACAGGCGACGTGACTCAGGTCGATCTGCCAGCTGGGACGGAGAGCGGACTCGTCGAGGCCGTCCGGGTTCTTCGCACCATTCGCGAGATAGGGTTCATGAGATTCGAGGCGACCGATGTCGTTCGCCATCCCCTCGTTCAGTCCATCGTCCAGGCATACGACCGGGCAGCGCAAGTGAAGGCGCGAGCGGCGAGTGGCGCCGACGCGCCACATAACATCACGAAGGACACCTCGGAGCAGGCCTCTTCCACTGGGCTGGAGGACGGCGCGGAGCCCGAGCAGGGTGCGAGTGAAGACGAGGCTGGGGACACCGGATGAAGGTTCTGATTTCCGGGCCGCCCGAAGCGATCCGGGGATCGAAAGTCGACGTCGTTCGGTTGCGAGATCGCGGCGAAGCTCTGCTTCGGGCGCTCGGTGAGGACGAGTCCGAACTCTCGATCGCATTGGTGGACGATCCGGAGATCAAAGCGCTGAACACGCAGTGGCGGAGTCGTTCGCGCGCGACGGATGTTCTTTCGTTTTCCCAGGGTGCAGCGTCAGGGCCGTATGCGGATTTGCTTGGCGACGTTGTCATCAGCGTTGAGACCGCGGCGCAACAAGCCGCGGACCGGCATCGGAGCCTCGATGACACGGTGGCCCGACTGCTCATCCATGGCCTGCTGCATTTGCTCGGCCACGATCACGAAGTCGATGCGGACGCTGCACGTATGTCGACAGAAGAGCGTCGACTCTGGCAAGCATTGAAAGCATGACAGCGACCGAACCGTTCGCGCCGGAGACCCATGTCCGTGCTTTAGTGCTCTACGCGGTTTTGACTCTGCTTTCGTTTCCCCAGGAACTGCCTGGCGACATTGTATTTGACCTTGGCTTGTGGGCGGCGTGGTTCGGACCGGCTGCATTGATCGTCGGGATCTCCGGCCAACGACCGGGTCGCGCGATGCGGCTCGCATTCTTCGCCAGTCTGGCAAGTCACGTGATGTTATTTTACTGGTTTTACGTCGTGACCGTCGAGTACGGACACATGCCAGCGGCGTTGGGTTTTCTTGCACCTCTCGTCCCCGCTCTCTACGTCTCTGTTTTTACCGCTCTCTTCGCTTGGCTCTTCGCACGAGTCGCCACGGGATATCGTTTTGAAATCGTGGTGGGCGCCATTGCCTGGGTCGCAGTCGATTGGGCTCGAGGACATTTCCTTGGCGGCTTTCCCTGGGCAACGCTTGGTTATGCGCTGCATCTGGACTGGCCGCTGCTGGGTTGGACGCGATGGGGGGGCGTGTATGCGCTCTCATTCTTTGCAGCGGTGGTTGGCATTTCTCTGGCACGTGCTTGGCAGGATCGAACGCGGTCGACTCTGCGAAACCTGGCTCTCACCCTGGGAGCGATCGGGATCGCGCATGGTGTCGGGTTCTGGATCTCGAATACCTCGCCCGGTTCGGCGGTGACGATTCGGATCGCGGCGATCCAAGGCAATATCGATCAGGGGCAAAAATGGGATCAGGCCCATCGGGACCAGATCTTCGATTCCTATCTCAATCTCAGCCGCCAGGCGACAGGATTGGGGGCGCAGTGGATCGTCTGGCCGGAAACTGCGCTGCCAGGATTTCTCGAAGCCGAGCCCGAGTATCTGTCTGGGATCTCGGAATTGGCCCGGGATGAAAACGTCACATTCATCGTCGGTGGCACCGGAGTCGATTTCGACCCGGTCGCACGCCGCGTGAGCGATTTCTACGACAGTGCCTTCGTCATCGATTCGGCGGGACGGATTGGGCATCGCTATGACAAGACGCACCTGGTGCCCTTTGGTGAATTCGTGCCGCTACGCGATCTGTTCGGGCGTTTCTTCAAGTCCCTCGCACGGGGACTATCCAATACCGACATCACGCCAGGGGGTGAGCCGCGTGCTCTGGCCATCGAGGTGCCGGGTTCTGGCACTGAGATGGATGGTCTCATGGTCGGCGTTCCGATCTGTTACGAACTGATTTTTCCGGATCTCGTCCGGCGCTTTGCCGACCGGGGAGCCGGTGTTTTACTCGCGATCACGAACGATGCCTGGTACGGTCGCACCGGTGCCCCCCATCAATTTCTGGCGATGACTGCGCTGCGATCGGCCGAGACCGGCCGCTGGACGGTGCGTGCGGCCAACACCGGGATCTCAGCGGTGATCGACGCGCAAGGACGGATTCGCGAGTCGACGAGACTCTTTGAAGAAGCGCTGATCGTTGCAGATGTTCCGGTGACGATCGATGCGCCGCCAACGCTCTATTCTCGGGTGGGTGACGTTTTTGCGGGGTTTTGTGTTGCGGTGACGATGGTTCTGTTGGGTTGCCGGGTGATTGGAGATCGGGCCAAGCCTTCCATGTGATTGGGCGGGTTAGGTCGATGAGGGAAGTCGAGTGAGATCGGCGGGAGTGAGCAGCATGAGTACTGAAGAGGCAAAGGGGATCGGCAAGGCTGTGCGTTTCGATGCCGCCGAACTACGTGATCGGCTTCGCACATTGAGGACGCGATTCGATGAATTCCGGGGGCGTCTTTGACGTTGTTGGACTGCGAAGACAGCTCGAAGAACTCGATAGCGAAATGGCACGACCGGATTTGTGGAATGACCAGGAAGCTGCGCAGGCCGTTGGTCGCCGCAAGAATGCGGTAGAGCGGGAGTTGTCCCTATACGACCGCGTCGAGACCGTTCTCGATGACGCTGAGGTCCTGCTTGAACTCGCCGAGGAAGCCGGGGATACCGAAACCGTGGCGGAAGTGGTTCTGAAGTGTGACGAAGTCAACCGTATCCTCGAAGATGCCGAACTCCAACAACTGCTTGGCGGCGAGCACGATGCCGCAAATGCCATCCTGTCGATCAACTCAGGCGCGGGTGGGACCGACGCTTGTGATTGGGCCGAGATGCTCCTGCGAATGTATCTTCGCTGGGCGGAGCGGCACGAATACAAGACTGAGATTCTGGACATTCAAGCGGCAGAGGAAGCGGGGATTCGCAGCGTGACTCTTCGCGTCGAGGGCGAATACGCCTACGGATATCTGAATACGGAGCAGGGGATTCATCGGCTCGTCCGGATCTCGCCATTCGACGCGAATGCTAGGCGGCATACGGCCTTTGCCAGCGTGACCGCGGTTCCCGAGGTCGATGACAAGATCGAAGTCGAAATCGACGAGAGTGAATTGCGCGTTGATACCTATCGATCGAGCGGCGCCGGAGGACAGCACGTGAACAAGACGGACTCGGCCGTTCGGCTGACTCACCTACCGACGAATATCGTCGCGCAGTGTCAGAATGAACGGTCGCAGCATAAGAACCGGGCAACCGCGATGAAGATACTTCGAGCCAAACTCTATGAGCGGGAGCGACTCGAGCACCAGGAAAGGCTCGAACATCTGACGGGCGAAAAACGTGAGATTGGATTTGGAAACAAGATTCGATCCTATACGCTCCACCCGCAGCAGCGTGTGAAGGATCATCGTACGAATCTCGAGATGGGCGGCGTCGATGCCGTGCTCGACGGTGATATAGACGCTTTCATTCGGTCGATCCTGCTCGTGCAGGGCAAGAAGGTCGGCGCGGAAGAGCCGGAGGCCCAGGGTCTCTAATGGAGGAATCGTTGTCCGGATTCGGATCGAGCCTGCAATCCATGGGCGGGGGACTCGCGGTGACGTTCATCATCGCGATTGCAGCCGGGATTGTTGCGATGACTCTCGTCTACGTCGGCTCGGCGCTCCTGGTGCTCGACCGCTTCGCACGCGTCTCCAAGGGGTGGCTGGCGCCCGTGTTGTCGGGGGGCGTAGTGGCCCTGTGTCTGTCGGTGTTGTCGACGGTCGCGCAGATTCCCGCTGATTCTGTTTTTACCTGGGATCAGTGGCGAGAAACCTTGGTTCGGCATTTTGGCCAGACGCTGATCCTGAGCGCGGTCTTTCTTTCGATTGTGAGCCTGGCCGTTCGGAATCTTTCGCAGCTTAACGTTGCGCGAATTGGAACGTTCTTGACCGCGTTAGGCGTGGGTCTCGGACTCTCAGCGACAGGAAGTCCAAGTGTTGTTCCGAGCACCTTCGCTGTCACCGTCGGATTGGGGGTGACGATTTGGGCCTACCGGTCCCTACGGAAAGCCGGAGAAGCGTCGACGATCGAATGGCTCTTCAGGGTTGCTGCGCTGGGATTGGCTCCTGGAGCGGCCCTCGCTCTGATTGCGGCTGGCAGTCAAACGGTGGCACCGGAAGTTTCGGTCCTGTTGATCGCCGTCCTATTCGGAAGTGTCACACTTGGATTGATTCCGCTCGCAATTTCGGGATTCATCCAGATGCGGAAATCCGTCGAGTGGTTCATCGCGATCCGCTACCTGGTTGCCAGGCGGCGACAGATCTTCATCTCGGCCATCTCGGCGATCTGTGTCAGTGGAATTGCCGCTGGGGTCTGGCTGATCATCGTTGTCCTTTCGGTCATGAATGGTTTCGAGCAGACCTGGCGAGATGAGATCCTCGGCAATCGCGCGCATTTCACCGTGCACAATAGTTTCGGGCCCTTCGTCGATCACGAAGAGATCCTGAAGCAGGTCGAAGCGATTTCCGGGGTCGAAGCCGCGAGTCCCTACATCGATGCCGAGGGGATGGTACGGGGCAGTCAGGGGCAGATCTCCAGCGTGCGCCTTCGCGGGATCGACCCGACTTCCGTTGGTAGAGTGACCGATCTCGAAATGGACCTGCGTCTGGTCGAGGGCGAAAAGACTCCGGACCTGGCGGCGCGATTCGCATCCATCGACGAGGATTCGAAGGCGCCGGGCATCGTGATAGGCGGGCATCTGGCAGTTTCGATGGGGTTGGAGATCGGTGACCGGTTGCTTCTCATTTCACCCTTTGGCGGTCCGCCTACGCCGCTCGGACCCGGTCCGCGACTCAAACGGTTCACCGTCGTCGGCATTTTTCAGTCTAGCTTCTATCAATATGACGAGGCCTTTACCTATACGACTCTTCAGGCGGCTCGCGATTTTCGAAAAGCCGGGAACGTCGTTGATGGAATCGAGGCGCGGACGACGGATCACTACCGATCGCAGACGGTCGGAGCCGCAGTTCAAGAAGACTTGGGTTATCCGTTCTACACAAAGGATTGGAAGGAGGTCTTTCCCGCCTTCTTCCAGGCGCTCAAGACGGAACGCGTCATGATGTTTCTATTGTTGACGATGATCATGGTGGTTGCGGCCTTCGTGATCGTCGCCACCCTCGTCATGATGATCATGGAGAAGTCGAGCGACATCGCGATCCTGAAAGCCATGGGGGCAGAGGACGCGCTGATCGAACGGGTTTTCGCGTTGGAGGGAACCCTGATGGGTTTGGCTGGGACCGTGATTGGTGTTATTTCGGGGATTGCGGTGACTGGACAGCTTCCTTGGATTCAGGACAAAATCGAGGCGCTGACGGGAATCGACACGCTGCCCGCCAGCGTCTATCAGTTCTCGGAATTGCCCTCTAAAGTCGACCCCATCCAGGTCGTCGGAGTGGCTGCCATCGCCATGATTCTGTCCCTGGGTGCAACGCTCTTGCCGAGTCGCCAGGGGGCCAGGATCGATCCGGCAGCGGGGTTGCGACATGAGTGAATTACCGGCTGCCAATCCGTTAGTCGAGATTCGCGGGTTGGGTCGATCTTTTGACGCGGGCGGAGGAAGGGTCGAAGTTCTTCGAGGACTCGACCTCGACATCGCGGAAGGCGATCGGATTGCCATCGTCGGCCAGTCCGGGGTAGGGAAGTCGACGCTTCTTCATATTCTCGGGACCCTCGATCATCCGACGACGGGCACGCTGTGCTTTCGGGGCGAAGACGTTTTCGATCGATCGCGAGAGGAATTGGCGGCGCTGCGAGGACGATTCCTCGGTTTCGTTTTCCAGTTCCATCATCTGCTGCCCGAGTTCAGCGCGATCGAAAACGTGATGATGCCAGGACTCATTCAGGGGGTCGATCCTGGTCAGATGCGAGTTCGCAGCGAGATCATGCTGCAGGACGTCGATCTGGCCCATCGTGCGGAGCAGGCCGTCGGGAAATTGTCGGGTGGAGAACGACAGCGCGTGGCGGTTGCACGCGCGCTCGTACTCGACCCGCCACTGATCCTGGCAGATGAGCCGACGGGCAATCTCGATCCATCGACGGGTGATCAGGTTGCTGAACTTCTATTCGAGATGAATCGAACCCGCGGTACGACCCTCGTCGTCGTCACCCATAGTCGTCGCATGGCCGATCGGCTCGGACGCGTCCTCGTTTTGAAGGAGGGTCGCCTGCACACCGGCGACTTCGATTCGACCGTCGCCTAGATCCCGAGTTGAATCCGCCCTTGGACACCGCTTTCGCAGTGTCGGTTGCTCGTTCCTTCGTCCGTCGCGTCGAAATGCTAAAACGATGCTAACCCCGCGAGTTCATGACGATTCTCGCCTTGAATGCGGATTGATCGTCGCATACCTTTGCGCCCTTGGAATGCCGGTCTGGGGGCGGCGAATCCCAAAACGAAGCCATTCCGCGGAGCTGTTGTCGGCGCCTTCGCTCGGGACAGCATCGCCGCAAACTAATGTCGAGAATCGAGCCGCTGAGCGCCAATTGGCCAGAGCGGTTTTCAGGAGACTCCTTGCAACCCTGTGACGGAACAAGGAAGGGCAGAGCGCTCGTTCTTGCGCTTGTGGTTCATCTTGTCGCTGGACAGGCGACCGCTCAAGAATCGAGTGGAGCCGTCGAGTACGGGGCGATCGATGCGCCGGCGACGGCATCGATGCGCGTTGCGGTCTTGCCGTTCCGACTGCATAGCGCCCAGTCGTTGGAGTTTCTCAGTGGTGCGCTGGATGAGCTTCTCGCCGAACGCATCGAAGCGGGCGGCGCGGTCGGTGCGACGGCGTGGCTCGAACTGTCCGAGACCTCCGGCCTTGATCTGCCGAGATCGGATTCCGGGCAGTCGGATCTGGATCTACGGCGGCTAGCGGAGCAGGCCGGTGTCGACGGGGTCGTTTCGGGCAGTCTGACCGAACTCGCCGGTCAATTCAGTCTCGACGTTCGCGTGACATCGGTCGATCCGAACGTGGCCAGTGAGAGCCTTGTCCTAGCGGTCGGAAGTGATCGCGAACTACTCGATCGACTCGGTGACCTCGCCGAGCGGATCGCGAATGCGATCCAAGGCACGACGCTTGATCGCGTCGTTGAGGTTCGATTTGAAGGGGCGGAGGGATTCGAGTCGGAACTTGTGACGCGTCTGAGCCTGCGTGCGGGTGCGATATTCGAGCCGGGACGCCTCGAGGCCGATCGCCGTTTACTCGAGTCCGACCCGAGATTCGCTCGAGTCGCAGTCTCGTCGCAACCGGTCGAGGGCGGCGTTGCTCTCGTGTATCGCCTGACGCAAGCCACGAGCGAATTGGGCCTGGATGTTCGCGTCGGCGCGCAGGTCCGCGTCGTGGATGTCGTGCTTCGTGGCAATCAGCGAATCAAGGATGATGCAATTTTCGCAAGAATCCGCACGCTGGCCGGCGAGCCCTACGACCGGGGGCAGGTGGCGCGGGACGTTCGATCGCTCTTCGCCCAGGGCTTCTATCGCGATGTTCGCGTTTTCATCGATGAGACACCGAGCGGTGTGCGCGTGGTCTTCGAACTCGATGAGAGTCCGATCGTGCGCAAGATCGCGGTGGAGGGCAACGACAATATCGACGGCGAGAAAATTCGGGACGCACTGACATTGACCACCGGGTCGCCGCTCGATCACCCTCTTCTGCGCGAGAACGCTGCGCGAGTCGAGGCGCTCTATCGCAGTGAGGGCTATTTTCTGGCCCACGTCGGATACGAGATTGAAGAGATCTCCGCTGGCTCGATCTTGATCAGTTTCAATGTTGAAGAAAAGGAGAAGCTGAAGCTCCGAGAAATCAATTTCGTCGGAAATAAAGCATTCTCCGAAACCGAGCTTCGCGCGGATTTTGCCACCAAGCCCTGGCGCTTCTACTCACTCCTCACGAGTTGGTTCGACCGGACCGGTACCTACTCGGAACCGATCTTCTTGCGGGACTTGCGGCTGATCGAAAAAAAGTACGCAGACGATGGATACGTCCAATCCCGAATCGGAGAACCCGAGGTCGACGCGAATGAGGACGGACTCTTCCTCACGATCGAGATCGTTGAAGGGCCACAATTCACGGTGGGCGGACTCACGGTCGAGGGTGACGAAACGATCGATCTCGACGTCCTGCGCAAGAAGATTCGACTGGGCGAAGGAGAGATATTCAATCGTTCCGATCTGACCGCAGATATCGAGATTCTAGAAGCCCACTACACCGATCGCGGATTCTTCTTCGCGAATGTCAATCCGATTACGCAGACGAATCAGGAAACGCTGACGGTCGATGTTCAGTTCGCTGTGGAGAAGGGCCCCCTCTACTTCGTTCGAAATGTCGATATTCGTGGGAACACACGAACGATCGACGCCGTTATTCGACGCGAGATTCGGCTGGTTGAAGGCCAACTCTATTCCGCGCGGGCACTCCAGGTCAGTAATTTCCGGATTCGGGGTCTGGGCTTTTTTGAGGATGTGGCCTTCGAGCCGAACACGACGGAGGACCCCTCCCAGCTCGATCTAGACGTGAACGTTGTCGAACGCGCAACGGGCTCCTTTAGCTTTGGTGCCGGCTATTCCTCCGCCGACAGTTTCATTTTTAATGCTTCTTTGGCGCAGTCGAATCTCTTTGGTCGGGGTTACGGCGCAAATATCTCGGCGGATATCGGTGGCAAGTCCAGCCGCCGGTTCTTCGTATCCGTGACGGATCCGCGATTCCTTGGTTCGACATTCAGCTTTAGTACAACGGCCTTTCTGACTCAGACGCGCTTCGATGACTTCGAACAGGACTCGCTGGGTATCGAATTTAGACTCGGCCATCCACTCACTGTCGACAATCGCGCTTCGATCTCCGTGCTCTACGGGTTCTCGAATAGTCGCGTCCAGCAGGATGCGAACGTCAACGGACTGGCGGCTCCGATTGCACGTCAGGTGTTGCAAGGTCGTCGGACCACCAGTCGAATTGGGATCGCGGTGGGAATCGATACTCGAAATGATCGGTTCGCGCCGACGGCCGGGTATGCCGCCAGGACGTCACTCGAGTATGCGGGTCTCGGAGGATTTTCGAATTATCTAACACTCGATGGCAGTGGCGGATACTATTTTGGTGCGCCGGACTGGCTGATCGAGCGCTCGACATTTGTTGCCAGTACTCGCTTCGGTTACGCGCTCCCCTTTAATCAGCTGAGCGACTTTGACGTGTCGATTGCGGGATCGACGGTTTGTGAAAATCCAGCCAACTGTTCGGACTCCGGAAACCTCGATCAGCTCGACGACGATATCCGTCTGCCGCTCACCGAACGGTACTTCCTTGGCGGGCTCGGCTCCTCACGTCTGCGTGGATATGAAGGGCGATCGGTTGGGCCGAGGCGTGCGGAATTGCACTCCACGGACCTCAGCACTGGGCGTGTCTTTCATCCTGTGGGTACTCGGCTGATCAGTAATCCGGCGACTGGCGAACTGGCAACTCTCTGTGACGATCGGCCCGGTAGTGGAAACTCGGGGAATGGAAACGGAATCTGTAATTCAACCGGCGATAAACGATTCAAGGATTTCGACGATATCTCCGAGTCTCAGGTGATAGGCGGCGCATCCTTTATTAGCAGTAGTTTAGAGTATCGTATGCCGATCTCTGAGGAGATTGGACTTCTGGGATTCCTCTTTGTTGACGGAGGAAATGCGTTTGTTGAGGGCGACGTCCTGTTCGACGTGACGGACTGGCGCTACGGTTATGGTGGTGGCGTGTTGTGGTTTTCTCCATTCGGCCCGCTTCAACTCGTACTTGGATTTCCGATCGATCCGCGATCGAATGAGAAGAGCCCCGTATTTGAATTTTCCGTCGGAAGCCTGGGAATATAGTTCCGGCTATCCAAGCACAACACTTTTCTGATCGAACCGGTCGGTTCGAATGTCGAATGAGGGAGGCAAGGGATCATGAGAATTGCGAATAGCGGCTTGATGTTGGCTGCATTGATGCTCGTTTTAGGCTGGGGCATGGCGGCGACGGACGACGCGGTCAAGGTCGGATTTGTTGACATCGATCAGGTTTTGGCAACTGCAGAAGAGGGAAAGTCCGCCCGGGAAGAACTCGAGCGGAAGTCGCGAGATGCGCAGGGCCGGTTGGGGCCCATCGCGGAGCAGATCGAGGCGCTTCAGAAAGAATTGCAAGCGAAGCAATTCGTCATGTCCGAGGACGCCGTGCGCAGTAAGCAGCTCGATCTCGTCGAGCTGCAGAACCGCTACGAGACGAAGATCAAAGAGGAAGAGGGGCAGTTCAAGATTGACCAGCAGCGCTTGATCAATCCGTTGATCGAAAAGCTAGGCGACGTCATGAAGGAGGTCGGTCGCGATAATGGCTTCTCGGTGATCCTTCGGAATAACGCGCCGAGTATCGTATACGCCCGGGAAGCCCTCGATATCACGGATCTGGTGATCCAGAAATTTAATGGAAAGAACTGAGTCTTTGCCCGACATTCATCCGACTGCATGCGTTGAAGACGGAGCGATCTTGGCTCCGGACGTTCGAGTGGGGCCCTTCACATTAGTGGGGGGCGAGGTGGAGTTGGGACCAGGCGTGTCTGTGGGTGCGCACGTCACGCTTTTGGGGCGGACGAGGATCGGGGCGGATTGCCGGATTTTTCCGCATGTTTGCCTTGGTGGAGAGCCGCAGGTTCGCGGGTTGGTTGGACAGATGACGTGTCTCGAGATTGGCGCTCGAACCGAGATTCGTGAACAGGTCACGATCCACGTTGGCACCGCGCAAGGTGGCGGCTGTACCCGAATCGGTGATGATAACTACATCATGAACGGGGCTCATATTGCCCACGACTGTCAGATTGGAAACGAGACCATCATTTCCAGCTTCTGCGGGTTGGCCGGACACTCGAGGGTCGACGACTTCGCAGTATTAGGTGCCTATGCGGGGCTGCATCAGTTTGCGCGAGTGGGGGAGTCGGTGATGGCTGCTGCGGGCTCGCGACTCTCTTTGGATGCGCCGCCTTTCTCGATGGTGACGGGAGATCGTGCGCGGCTGGTCGGCGTGAATTCAGTCGGTCTGCGTCGCAGAGGTTTTTCGTCCGAGACTCGTCGCCAGGTCAAACATGCCTTTCATTTGATTTTCCGTTCGAAGCTACGCCTAGAAACCGCTCTGGCGCGGGTAGACGAAGAGATTGGCGGTGTCGCCGAAGTCGAGCGTCTGGTGTCCTTCCTCAGGAAAACCGAACGCGGATTCTGCCGCTGAGGTCTATCGTGAAGTCGCAGAAACACGATCGTCCTCCTTCTGCGAAAGAAGTTCCCCACAAGATCCCCAAACGAACGATCGGTCTCATCGCTGGCGCCGGAGGCTTGCCCAAGGAAGCCGCCGCGCTGTTGGTTGAGAGGGGCCAATCCGTTCGTTTGGTCGGTTTCTCGGGGCTCACAGATTGCGATCTTCAAACCGCCGCCGAACAGGCTCAATTTCTTCGTCTCGGCCAATTGGAGGCCATGGCTTCCGCACTCAACGATATGGGCGTTCGGGAACTACTCATGCTTGGCAAGGTCCCGAAGTCGCTGCTCTTTGACGGGCAGGGAATCGTGGATCCCGATGCCGAGGCACTTCGCGTGCTTTCGGAGCAGCCAGAGTTTGGGGACGAGAATCTGATGACGGCGATCGCGCGATGGCTGGAAGGCCGTGGGTTCTCCATCTGTGACCAGGGCGAAGAATTGGCCTCTCTTCTGGCTCCCTTTGGCGCACTCTCGGCCCGGACGCCGAGTGAATCAGAATACGCAGATTTTCTGGTTGGTCGGTCCGCCGTCAGAGCATTGGGATCGGCGGGAATTGGACAATGCGTCGTCGTCAAGCACGGCAGCGTATTGGCGGTCGAAGCCATCGAGGGAACTGACGCTACGATTCATCGAGCGGGGCAATTGGGTGGGCCGGGATCGACGGTGGTCAAAGCCGCTCGACCCGCTCAGGATCGGCGCTTCGATCTTCCTGCGATCGGCGTCTCGACGATCGAAGCGATGATCGAAGCTGGGGCATCGGCCCTCGCAATCGAAGCCGATTCGACCTTGATGATTGACCAAGAGGGAATGGTCCGGACAGCCAACCATGCCAATCTATCGGTCTGGGGGTTCACGCAGGACAGCGATCGGGAAGGTCGACCATCATGAAGAGAATCGACGAATTGCCGCGTACCTTGAAGCCCTGGTCAGACGGCTCGGGTGAGTTGATGGCGCCTGCGGTGGTGCGTGTGGGCATCGTGGGTGCGGGTCCGATGGGGCGGTTGCACGCGCGGACAGTTTCGAGAATCGCGGCCTTGGATGGGACATGTGCTCTCGCGTCCGTCGTGGATCGCCACGCCGGGCGTGCGGAGGAAGTGGCAGCAGAATTTGACACTCAGGCATTTACCGATCTGGATGAGGCGATCTCCGAGATCGATGCCATCATTGTTTGCGGTCCGACCTCGACGCATCATGCACTCACTTCTTGGCTCCTCAAGAAAGGTTTGGACGTTTTGGTCGAAAAGCCCCTTGCGGCAACGGTCGCGGAGGCGAAACAATTGGCGTCGCTGGCCAGCTCTTGCGAGCGAATTCTGCAGGTTGGACATGTCGAATGGTACAACCACGGGTGGCGCGAGGCGGTCAGACTGGCCGGGGTTCCCGAGACGATTGAGGTCGAGCGATTGAATCCCGAGAGCGATCGCGGGCTCGACATGGATGTCGTGCAAGATTTGATGTTGCACGATCTCGATTGGGTGGCACGTTATCTCGACGATACGGTTGTCGAGGTGAAGGCGCGGGGTCGCCGCGTGAAACACTCGGGAATCGATGAGGCGGAGACGGAACTCTTCTTTCGCTCCGGTTGCCACGTCCGACTTCGCGTGAGTCGAGTCTTTCCGGATTGTCGTCGCACCGTTCGGGTCTCAGGGAGTCAGGGTTCCGTCGTCGCCGACTTGCTGACGCGTCGAGTCGAAGGCGCGCCTGAATCGTCTGGCTCGGGTCCCGATCCGCTCCAAGCCCAGTGGCGAGATTTTTTGGTGTCCATTCGCGATCGGAAGACGCCGGATGCGGACGCTGTGGTCGGAGTAGCCGCTTTGGAACTCGTCGAGCGCGTTCGCGAGTCCATCGAAGGCCGAGGCCCGTGAAGACAGTCCTGCTCTCGGCGGGTGATCTGTCCGGTGAGCGCCATGCTGGGGAACTCGTTCGTGCCCTGCGCAACCGAAGAGCCGACTTGCGATTCGTTGGCATGGGTGGAGCGTCCATGCAGGCGGCGGGCGTCGAACTCTGGGCGGATCAAAGAGACCTCGCCGTCGGTGGTATCTTTGAAATCGCGACGAGCTTGCCTCGCGTGATTGCGACATGGCGAAAGATGCTGCGGTGTCTTCGGGAGACGGATCCCGATGTGGTGGTGTTCGTTGACTCAGGTGGATTCAATCTGCCCTTCGCGAAGCGAGTCCGAGCCGTCTCCCGCGCCAAGGGTCTCTACTACCTGGCGCCGCAGGTCTGGGCCTGGCGAGAAAGTCGGCTGCATCGATTGGCGAAACGCGTGGATCGCATTGCTGTGATCCTCCCCTTTGAGCCTGCCTATTATGCGGAGAGGGAGGTTCAAGTCGATTTCGTTGGCCATCCGGCCGTTGACGCTCTGGTCGACAAGAAACAGGCAGACGATGAAGCGATTCAGTCCCGGTCCGATACCGGATCGGCTCGCATCAAGGCTCGCGCGCGGTTCGCCATCGGAGACGGTGACCGGGTGCTCGGTCTCTTCCCTGGGAGTCGGCGAAATGAGCTTGAGCGACATCTGCCCATACAACTCGAGAGCTTCCTGCGGCTGCGTGCAGGCGAGCCGAGGCTTCACGCGCTTCAGGCAGTCGTTGGATTGGCTCCGAGTCTCGATCGTGAACGGGCCTTGGCGATCGTCAATGAAGTCTGTGCGGCGGTACCGAAGGCGGTGCGCGTACTCTCAATGGAGGACAACGCATTGCTTAATGCATGTGATGTCGCGTTGGCAAAGCCCGGTACGATTACGGTTGAGCTGATGCTTCGGGCCATTCCCATGGTGGTCATCGGGCGGATCAATCGCGCGACGGCAATGATCGCGCGACGCAGCTTGCAGATTGTTTGGCTGTCGATGCCTAATCTCATTGCCCAGGAAGAAATCGTGCCCGAATTATTCCAGAAAGCGGCGACGCCGGATCGCATCGCCGACGAGCTCGCGCCCCTTTTCGAGGGGGAGATTCGGGATCGGCAGATCAAGGCGTTGCAACTGGCGAGTCGGTCTTTAGGGGCGCCGGGCGCAGCGAATCGCACCGCCGCGATCGTGGAGGAGTTGCTTGGGACTCGCCCGGCATAGCGTCGCCGCTCTTTCGGCGGTCGGTCTGAGCCCGCTGTTGGCGGGAGCTTTGATTGCGCGGCCCAGACTTCGATCCGGAATGTCCGAGCGCTTCGGGCGCGTAGTGTCCTCCGGTGACGGGGCTTCGCGAATCTGGATTCATGGGTCGAGCGTGGGTGAGGCCACCGCTGCATGTCGACTCCTACAAAGTCTAGACGCGGAGGGATATCTCGTGCGTGCTTCCGCCTCGACGCTCGAGGGGCGGGCCGTTTACGAGCGAGTGCTTCCCGACGTTCCAACCAGCCTGGCACCCTTCGATCATCTCTGGTGTGTCGAAGCAGCGATGCGTCGAGGAAATCCAGAGCTCATGGTTATGATCGAGACGGAACTCTGGCCGAACTGGATCGCGGCCTGCGTGCGGCATGATGTTCCCGTCGTGATTGCATCCGGGCGGATTCGAGATCTATCCGGAATTCGTTTTAGCGGCTTTCGACACGTGATGCGATCCACCTTCAAGAGTGTGGCCGCGGTGGGGGCGAGGACCGATCTCGATGCTGAGCGATTTGTCTCACTCGGCATTTCGGAGGATCGTGTCCAGGTGACCGGTGATCTAAAACTCGACCCGCCCACCCGACAACCGGCGCTCGCAGTCGATCTGATCCGGGCGCTCGTCGATTCGCCTGTTGTGGTGGGTGGCAGTACCTACCGCGATGAAGAGAGCATTTTGGTGGACTGCCAGGATGCGTTGGAGAAGGCGGGGCATTCTTTTGTCCTGGTGCTCGCGCCCCGGGTAGTCGAGCATGCTCACGAGTTGCTGAAAGTCTGTGGCGACCGCAATCGACGCGCAATCCTGCGCAGTCAACTGGGTGGGCGTCGTCTTGCGAAAGGTGATGTGCTGATCGTCGATACGTTAGGCGATCTGGCGGGACTCTACGCCACTGCGACGATCGCTTTCGTCGGAGGGACCCTCGTTCCGATCGGCGGGCATAACATTCTCGAACCTGCTCATGCTGGGTGTCCGGTCTTGTTTGGACCGCATGTCCAGAACACTGGAGCGGCGCCTGGGATTCTCGAATTCGGGCGGGCGGGCGTCTGCGTGCGGGATGCTCAGGGGCTTCAGGAGGCACTCATGGAGGCCTTTGAAGATCCCGAGGCTTGTCGTCGACGTGGCGAAATGGGTCGAGATAATCTCGTGGCGCATCGCGGGAGCGTTCGCCGGACGCACGAACTCATCACGGACATTCTCGAAACCAGCCGGCGCGCCCGGCCGGAGCTGCAGGTTGGAGGCCTCGCTTCATCGAAGGCCGAGACCCTCGGTACGACAGGTGAACCGTGAAATGGGCGAATCGGCGAATGCCGAAAGCCGAGCGCGAGATCGGACCTGAGCAAAGCGCAGCGAAGGAAATTAAGGGCGGCGATCAGTCACCCGGTTGGCCATCTCGATCGCGAAGTCGTTGGCTTCTGAGTCAGCTTCGTGTGGCCGCTCTTCGGATCGCTTCTGCCTTTTACGCGGTGGTGGCCTTCGCAGACCGCAACATCAATGGATGGACCGCGCCAGGGAGAGGCCGGTTGGCGTGTGCGGTCGTGAGTGTCGGCGGGCTCACGGTTGGGGGGGCCGGTAAGACGCCGGTCGCGGCTCGTCTTGCGCTCGGGCTGCGAGCCCGGGGTTGGCGCGTCGTACTTGCCAGTCGAGGCTACAAGGGTCGCAGTCGGCGAATGGTCACGCTCGTCTCGGATGGAAGTCGATTGCATTCGAGTGTGCGGCTTGCCGGCGACGAGAGCTTTATCCTGGCGGCGCATGCTCCTGGCGTCCCGGTCCTGGTTGGGCGCGATCGTCGATTGGTGGGACATCATGCGGTGTCGGCCTTCGATGCGGAGATCCTCATTCTCGATGACGGATTTCAGCATCATCGCTTGGCCAGGGACCTCGACATTGTTTGCATCGACGGCGTTTCGGGATTCGGCAATCAGCGATTGTTGCCGGCGGGCCCACTTCGCGAACGTCCGTGTGCGCTCGCCCGGGCCGATTGGCTTTGCGTGGTGGACGGCGGAGCCATTGGATCATTGATATCAGGCGACGTTTTGTCAGGCGATTTGATTGCTCAGAATTTCTCGAACGAATCCCGAAAAGACCCGCGCCCCGAGATCATTCGGGCCCATCGCCGCCCCGTAAAACTCATCGCCCTGGATCGAGTGGAGACCCTTCCCCTCGAGTGGCTACGCAATCGCTCGGTGGGTTTGATTTCGGGTGTTGCCCGTCCGGGATCGCTTCGAAGAACCGTCGAAACGCTTGGGGCCAAGGTCGTCGCCGAGCGACGATTTCGAGATCATCATGCCTATACCGAAAGCGATTTGTCCGATCTCGATCCGGAAGGTCTGGTCTGGCTGACGACCGAAAAGGATGCGCTGAAAATTCTTCCGAAGTGGCTTGGCTCGCCCCGATTATGGGTGCTGGAGATCGAAGTCGAGTTTAATGAAGAGCAGAAAGTGCTCGACCGGGTGGAGCAGGAGCTTCGTATCGCGGGCCGACTGTGTCGCTGAGCTTCCAACCCCGTCTTTCAGGGCTCGAAGGTCGAATCCAGATCGCCTCATCGCCTCATCGCCTCATCGCTCGCCGGTCGCTGTAATCGCCAGGCGAATCGATGCCGCCCCATTCGAATCGTCTCGAATCGGGACCAGCGCATCATGGCATTGCGAAGCTTGCGATCACCGGCGCAGTAAGTCGAGAGTGTCAGGGCGCGGAGTCGCTTTGATACGGCCGCTGCATGCCCGGTCTTCTCGAGGGATCGAACCAGACGAGAGAGTTCGGCTATTCGCTGTCGTGGCGACACGCGGGATTGGATGCGTGTTCGATCCAGATCGATCAGTAGACAGCGTGGGGCGTTCGTTGTGTCCTCGGCGTCTCGCCATTCAATGAGAAGATTGCGAATGTGCAGGTCGCCGTGGATGGCGCCCGCGTCATGAAATTGTCTGAGCGCCTTTGCGAAGGAAAGGCAGATCTTGCGAAGCTGCAATGGGCTCGGATCCTTGGCCAGCCAATCGATGCCGTCGAGCGCATCCGTGCACTCAAGTGATGCGAAGGCGGAACGCCAGAAGAGTCCCTTGCGACGACTGATCGCAAAGACCGGGGCCGGAAGCGGGACGTTCGCCTCGCGAAGTACACTCCAGGTCGAAAATTCTCGAAAGACGCGTGACGGAGTCCAGGCCCAGTCCCGAAGCCAGGGCGCGAATAGCCCGCCGTGCCGACACGGACGAATTCGAATCGGATGGTCGGGGTATTGCTCATCCAGAATCCAGTTTGGCCCGCGACCGCCCTCGACGCGCCTGGCCGCACGGATCGCTTCGTCGTAGCCGCCGGGTTCCGTCAAGCCTTCGGAATGTATGCGGTCCGAGAAGTCTTTGGCGACCGATAGGCGAAAGCCGCTCGCTTTCAGCTGAATGGTTTGTTCGGCGAAGAGTCGGCTCATTCTGGTATTCGCCTTCGTTCACGTAGGGCCAGGAAGAGACCAAGGGCTGCGAAGATGATATTTGGTGTCCAGATCGCGAGCCCGATGCCAAGCCAGCTGAGATGAGCGGCCGATTGCATGGCTGCTGCGAGGGCGTAGTAGCCAAAGGCGATGGTGAGGACGAGTAGGAGCCCGAGTGTGCGGCCACGATCCTCCGTCATCAGGGCGATTGGGCCAGCCACTGCCGCGAACAACGATGGCGCGAAGGGAAGCGCGCGACGACGATGCAGTTCGATCTCGTACTCGATGGGATCCTTCTGGTCGAGCTCGTGCAGTGGATCTCCCCGTCTTCCGCGTTCGATGACATCCTGGAGTTCGGCCAAATTCATCTGTTTAGGTCGCACGGGACCGAAGTCTCCACCCAGGATATGGCCGACGTCCAGATGGAATCCAAACTCATTGAAGTGAATTCGCTCATAACGTTCTGGCGCTTCCGGGGTGGGGGCAAAATGAAGGTCGCCATCCCACAGTTCGAGTTCGATCTCTGAATTTCGCTCGTTAAATCGAAAGCGCCCTCGATCAGCGAAGACTCGAAACGATCGGTCTTTCTGGCTTTGGTCGAGAATCATGACGCCATGAAGCGTCCCGTCCCGATCGCGATCCTCGACGAAGACCAGGCGCGGTCCGATTCGCCGAAATACACCCGGTTCGAGGATTGCGCCCCGTGCCGCCGCGGTTTTGAAGAGTTGGACGAGCTCACGCCGCGATTCATGCTCGACCGATGTGAGGAGCCATCCGAAAATGGCAGTCGCAATGAGGCCTAACGCGAGGTAGGGGACGAGGAAAACGTTTGGACTGATCCCGGCGCTCGCGATTGCGCGGATCTCCCCATCGGCGCCGAATCGCCGAACCGAAAGGAGGATTCCAATCAGGAAGGCCAGCGGAATCGAATAGGAGACGGCGATCGGGAAAATGCATTGGACGACAGCGAAGAGGTCCTCGCTCGTCATTCCGAGCAAGGAGAGTTCGTCCAGGCGCTTGACGAGGTTTTGCGTCAGTATGACAAGGGTCAAAAGAAAGAACGCCAGCCCGCAATACGCAAGGGTCTCAATCATCACATAGAGCGAGAGGGTGCGCGCGATTCGCATGCTCCGTATCCTATCGGTCGGGCCGCGGCTCGGCGAGGTGGTCGATCTTATCTGCACCCGATCCTGTTCTTCGCCATCTGATCTGGCCAGCTTGTGGGGTTTTGATCGCCGAAAGGATGATCGAAAGGACGATCGAAAGCATGACGCCGAAGGCAAGCGGTAGCGATTCGATTGCGACGACGGCGACCACGACTGTTTCGGTCGAGGGCTCTCATTCCGAGCAGAGGGTCGAGCGAGTGCTGATTATTCGATTGGGTGCCCTCGGCGACGTCATTCGAACGCTCCCCGCCGTCCAGGGGCTTCGCTGGTCCTATCCGGGCGCGCACCTCACCTGGTTGGTCGAGCCTGGGGCCGCCGGCGTGGTCGATGCAGCAGGTCTCGTCGACGAGATCATGCTCTTTCCGCGCACCAGTCTGGTGAGATCGATTCGGTCGAAACATCCAGTCCTGTTTCTTCGGGAATTACGTGATTTTATTCGTCGGCTGCGGGATCGTCGCTTCGATCTCACGATCGACTTCCATGGGATCCTCAAGAGCGGAATGCTCGCGCGGCTGTCGGGAGCGCCGATCCGTTACGGATATGGTCCAGGCCTGGCCCGGGAGTTTTCAGAGGTTTTCGTCAATCGCTCCGTTCGGCTCGTGGAGCCGAAGACGTCTCGATATGAGCGAAACTCGGCACTCGTGAGAATCGTGGCGCCAGAAATTCAGCTGCCCGATCAACCTTTTTTGACAGCATCGTCCCTCGCGGAAGCGAGACTGGTCACGCGGCTTCGTTCGTCCGGATGTGAGAATGAGCGATCATTTGTCTTGATTCATCCGGGGACGAGCGAGAAGGCTCTGCACAAACGTTATGCGACACGGGCCTGGGCCGAGGTCGTAAAACGTCTGGCAGGCGACGGCATTCCGGTTTGGATCAGCGCGGGGAGTTCTCCCCGGGAAAGAGCGCTGGCCGACGAAGTGGTTGAGCAAGCGGAGGGGACGCTCGTGTTGGCACCCGAGACAGGCGGCTTCGATGACTTGCTTGCACTTCTAGCGCGTGCCTCGGTCTTCGTTTCAGCAGACTCTGGTCCACTTCATGCCGCGTCTTTGGTCGGTGTCCCAGTCGTTCAACTGCTCGGACCGACCGATCCGATTCAAAATGCTCCATGGGCACATTCACCCTGGCTTCGGGCCCACGTCCCATTGCCATGTAGTCCGTGTCGTCGTGGCTGCCCGGATCCCGCTTGTATGCGAGTCATTCCCCCTGCGTTAGTCGCCAGAAAAATCTCGCAGCTTCATGGGATTTCGCATGACCGGAGCGGCGGGGATCAGACTTCGTATCGTGATGAGTCCCGACCCGAGAGCGCCGATCTGCTTCGGACGTCCAGATGAGGAGCTCTGGAAGGCTCGCCACGGCGCATCGAATTTTGATTCGATGTCCAAATTGGCTGGGGGATGTCGTGATGGCGACACCGGGACTTCGGGCGATTCGCGCAGCGAATCCAGATGCCAGGATCGTTGCGCAACTTCCGTCGGCCCTGATCCCGCTTCTCGAAGGCAATCAGGTCTGCAACGAAATCTGGCCGATCGAGCCGAGATCCGCGGGATTCACAGCGTTGAGATCAGAGGCGCGACGGGTTGCCGACGCCAGTTTCGACCTGGGCATCATTATTCCGGAGTCGATCTCATCGGCTCTTCGGATGCGCTGGGGAAGCGTGCGCCACATCGTTGGTTTTGCCCGGGACCCGATTCGTCGTCAGCTACTGCACGAGGTCGTGCCGGCACCGGATTCGTGGGGTCGTCGACGTCTGGTTTCCCGAGAGCGATTTGTTGTGAACTTGATGGGTGCTCTCGGTGCGCCGACGGAGGATCTGACCCTTGATCTTCACGTCACGAAGAGAGAGCAGGACGATCTCGACCGGGTCATGGCTAGTCGAGGTCCAGGGTCGGGAGAAAGGGTGCGCGAGCGGCGCGTTGTGTTTGCCCCAGGTGCGAGTTTTGGTGACTCGAAATGTTGGCCAGCCGAATATTATGCGGAGCTGGCAGATCGTTTCGCCGAGCGAGGCGATCAAGTAATTGTGTTAGGGGGTCCGGGCGAAGGAGCGTTGCTCGAAGCGGTGAAGCGCGCCATGAAGTCGACTCCAATTATTCTCGATGCTGTGCTCGATCTAGGCGGACTGAAGGCATTGCTTCGTTCGGCACGTCTGCTGGTGGCCAACGACGCCGGCACACGTCACGTCGCGGCTGCTTTCGGGACGCCGAGTGTAATCTTTCTGGGTCCCACATCCCTGGAGAAGACTGCGGATAATCTGGATGCCGTTGAAGTCGTCGAAGGGGATCACGATTGCCGACCCTGCTATCAGCGGCGATGTCCGATCGATCATCGCTGTCTTCGCTCGCTCTCGGTCGATGAGGCAGATGCCGCCGCTTTTCGGGTCCTGGATCGCGTGAGTCGTCAGTCTGTTGTTTCTCAGTCCGAGTTTGGGACCGGAGTCAATCCTTGATCGATCTCACCATTGTGATCGTGAACTACGAGACGCGCGAATTGTTGTCACGCTGTCTTGCCGGGGTCGCGGAAGCTTGTGCCTTCGATTCGACACTCATTGTTGAAACGATTGTTGTGGACAATGGCTCGCGAGATGAAAGCGTCCCATGCGCACGGGCATCCCATGTTGAGCCCCGCGTTGTCGCATTGACGGAGAATCTCGGTTTCGCCGCAGCGGCGAATCACGGCCTGCGACTTCGACGTGGGCGGCACGTTCTACTGCTCAACACAGACGTCGAAATGGACCCCTCAATGCTCCGCCGAGGTGTGGGGATCCTTGATGGGCGCGAAAATGCGGGAGTGCTCGGGGCAGCGCTGCGTCATCCGAGTGGTCGGCGCCAACGATCGGTCCATGCGCTGCCCGACCTCGTGAGTGAATTGGTTCCCGAACCCATTCTGCGCTGGGTGCGACCGGAAATGATTTCCGGCAAGCCGGGAACGGGGTCCGTGGAGGCGACGATGAAGCCCCGCGTGGTTGAGGCGGTTCGCGGTGCGGTGTTCTTCATTCGCGGTGAACTCCTCGAGACAGTCGGACTTCTCGACGAGGGCTATTTCTTCTTCCTGGAAGAGACGGACTATTGCTGGCGCATGCGATCGGCCGGTTATGATGTTCTCCACTGCGATTCGCTGCGTGCAATTCATGGGCTCGGCGCCAGTAGCAAGCGTCGTGTCCCTCTTGCTACCCGAATCGAATTCCATCGATCCCTATATCGCTATCTCGATCGACGGTGTAGTCGAGGCGTCTCTCGCGTTGCGCGGAGCGTTCGTGTGACACGAATGGGGATCGGCCTGCTCGGCCTGCTTTGCTTGTCGGCGTTTTCGTCGGCGGCACGCCGTCGATTGGCGGAGCGCATGGGTCTGTTTCTGTGGCATCTTCGCGGGCGGCCAGAGGATGAAGGGCTGGCATCCGCGCTGCTTGCGGATGGGGCTCGCTTCAATGTTGCCGACGTAGGCGAGGTCACGGGGTGCGGGGATGTCGCTTAGGTTGTTTGTGAGGGTCGCTGTCGCGATTGGAAGCCGAATTGAGTCTTGAACGGTTGGAAGAGCCAGGGCGCGAGGAACGGATCGAAGACATTGTTCTGGGGTTCGCGAATTCTCGTGTGTTGGTGATTGGCGATCTGATCCTCGACGAATACCGCGAAGGAGATGTCGAGCGGGTGAGTCCAGAGGCGCCGGTGCCCATCGTTCGAGTGTCGGGTTCAGCGGCCTGTCTCGGAGGCGCCGCCAACGTTGCTCGCGCCATCGTTTCCCTGGGAGCGAGTTGTCAGTTGGTGGGACTGGTCGGTGATGATGCCGAGGGAGAGACGCTCCTTTCGCTCGTCGAAGAACTCGGAATGTCGACGGCTGGAATCTTGCGGGCGGATGATCGTCCGACGACACACAAGCTTCGAATCGTTGCTCGATCTCAACAGATGTTGCGTCTCGATCGAGAAGAGAACGGAGAGATTGCCCCGCGAATCTCCGCAATATTTCGCCGTCTGATTTTAGAGCGAATCGAGGGCTGTGATCTCGTGATCCTCGAGGACTATGACAAGGGGATGTTCGGCGATGGTCTCGCCCGCTGGGTGATCGAGTTGGCTCGGAGTCTGAATATTCTCGTAGTTGCGGACCCCAAAGTTGACCTTGCTCGCTTTCGTGGTGTCGATCTCGTGAAGCCCAACTTCGAAGAGGCGGTTCAGTTTGCTCCCGACTGCGGGAGTGATCCGTTGATGCGTCAGAATCTTCTCGAGAAACTTCAATTTGATCTCGGCGGTGGTGAAGTCGTCGTGACCAGGGGACGTTTCGGGATGAGCGCGATGGACCGGCATGGTTCTCACTTCGATGTACCCACGCGAGCGCTCGAGGTCTACGATGTCCAGGGCGCCGGGGATACCTCGATTGCGGTTCTCGGGTTGTGTCGAGCCGCGGGCCGCTCGCTTCGCGATGCGTGTATCGTGGCGAATGCAGCGGCCGGGATTGCAGTCGAAAAGACTGGGACAGCCGCCGTTGGACAGTCGGAGTTGCGCAAGCGTCTATCCGAAATTCTTGTGCTTCGCGAGGGGGAACCATGATCTACAGCATGACGGGATTTGGGCGCGCTAGACGAGAGGCTGGAGGACTGGGTCTCGAAGTCGAGATGCGCAGCGTCAATCATCGCCACCTCGATCTTCGCGTTCGCCTTCCGCGCATCCTCGCCGACCAGGAGTCGACCCTCAAGAAGCGCATTCAGACCGGGCTTTCTCGGGGGAAGGTTGATGTCACGGTCAGCCTCACGATGACGAATGCGAAACCGGTCCTCGAATTTGACGAGGGCATCGCCGCGCAATACGTCGAGGCCTCGAATCTCTTGCGCGAACGACATTCTCTCACTGACGCGCTCGACGTGGCTTCGCTTCTCGGCCTGCCGGGTGTGACCCGGGTGGTCGAGGCCGGAGTTGATGCGGAAGTATTTTTGGCACCCCTTGAGGGGGCCATCGACGAGGCACTCGAAGCCATGATTGCCATGCGAGCGACGGAAGGAGAGTCCCTGGCAACCGAACTAGAGGGTCGGCTGTCGACAATCAGCGCACTCGCCGAGGCCTTCGAGCGTCGCGCCGAAGAAGTGCTTGTTATCGCCAAACAGCGTCTTACGAAGAGGACCGAACAGATCCGGCAAGACGTGGGCCTACTCGATGATGCACGACTTCATCAAGAGATCGTGATCGCCGCAGATCGTCTGGATATCACGGAGGAACTCGTGCGATTACAAAGTCATGTTGCCCAGTTTCGCCAGACGCTCTCCTCCGCAGGTCCTGGTCAGCCCGTCGGTCGTCGCCTCGACTTTCTGCTCCAGGAGCTGGGTCGAGAGGCGAATACGGTTGGTTCCAAGGCGAATGATGCGCCGCTTGCTCAGGACGTTGTCGAATTGAAGACGGAGCTCGAGCGAATTAGAGAACAGGTGCAAAACATTGAGTAGCTCGGGCTCGAAAGGTCGCGGTCGTGAGGATCGAGCCGATTCATCGTCGTCAGGCGGGGCCAATTCGACGCCGGGGGCCCGAGACCGAAATGTGGCCGTCGCTCCGACCATGGTCAATATCGGCTACGGGAATCTGGTCACCGCCGCGCGTGTCATCGCCATCGCTTCGCCGAGTTCGTCTCCCATGCGTCGGTTACGCGAAGAAGCCGGACAGCGAGGGAAACTCGTGGACGCCACCGAGGGACGTCGGACGAGGTCGATTGTTGTGACCGACAGCGACCATGTCATTTTGTCAGCGATCACGCCCGAGACGATCGCCGCGCGATTGGCTCCCGACTTCGTGGGCGAGGCAGGAGAGTGAGCAGGGAGACCAACCGGGTCGGGGCGCCCGATCAGACTGGGCACGTCTTCGTGATCGCGGCACCCTCGGGCACGGGCAAGACGACGATCTGCCAGCGCATTTTGGCTCGAGACTCACGCTTGCGGCTTTCGATATCGCATACGACGAGACCCCCCCGCGCGGGCGAAGAGGATGGTGTTCATTATCAATTCGTGAGCGTCAAGGAGTTTCGAGAACTGCGCGAGGCGAAGCGTTTTCTCGAACATGCCGAGTATGGGGGGTTTGTTTACGGTACGAGCTGGATGGCGATCGAGGAGCCTCTCGAAATGGGCCAGGATGTCGTGCTCGAGATCGAAGTGCAGGGCGCGACGCAAGTCCGTGAGCGAAGACCCAGCGCGTGTCTGATCTTCCTTCTGCCACCGAGCCTCGCTGTGCTGGAAGCCCGTCTTCGCGGACGCGCCACCGATAGTGAGGATGCTATTCAGCGCCGAATGACTTTGGTGGATAGAGAACTCGCTGCCGCGAAGATCTTCGACTATGCCGTCCTGAACGACGATCTCGAAGCGGCGGTCGAGCAGGTTCTCGAAGTGATCGAGGCTGTTCGTGCCGGTCAGGGTGAGGCGATCGCGCCGAAGCACGGGCGCGCCGGCGTCCTCGCACGCTGGAACGAATCGCAGGCGCCGTAATCCACATCATTCAGATTGCCGGAGGCGCCGGCTACCGGTACCCTGTCCGAGTCTTCTCTTGGGATAAACCTTTGGGATTCAAGGCTTTTTTGCTCCGGTATGCTTCGATTCAACGACATCGCCGACCGCATGCTCGACTACAACCCGCAGGTCGATCTCGAGCGGTTGCAGAGTGCCTACGTCTTTACCGCGAAGGTTCATGACGGCCAGGAGCGCCTTTCCGGCGAACCCTATCTCATCCATCCCCTCGAAGTGGCCGGCATTCTTCTCGATCTGAACGTCGACGAAGACACCATCATCGCTGGGCTACTCCACGACACACTCGAAGACACCCTGACGACCCGCGAGGAGATCGAGCGGCTTTTTGGTCCGCGGGTCGCGTTTCTCGTCGAGGGTTTGACCAAGATCGCAAGGATCGAATTCCGTAGCGCTCGTGAACAACAGGCTGAGAATTTTCGCAAGATGCTCATCGCGATGTCCGAGGATATTCGGATCTTGATGATCAAGCTGGCGGATCGCCTGCATAACATGCGGACGATCGTGCATATGAAGGAGAGTTCGCGGCGCCGCGTGGCTCAGGAGACGATGGATATCTACGTCCCCTTGGCCCATCGCCTGGGCGTCTATTGGATGAAACAAGAACTCGAGGACCTGTCCTTTCGGACGCTCGAGCCCGACGTCTCGGAAGAGCTCGAGGCGCAGCTCTTGATTAGCCGGGACGAGCGCGAAGCCTATATCGAGGATGTGACCGGAATCATCTCGGTCAAGCTACGCGACCTCGATCTTCAGTGTGAAGTGCAGGGTCGTGTGAAGGATATCGCGTCGATTCACGCGAAGATGAAGAGTCAGGATCTCGAACTCGAGCAGATCTACGATGCCATCGGGTTTCGGATCATCGCCGACAGCGGAATAGGCGCATGTTATGCGGTGCTCGGGCAGATCCATTCGGTTTGGGCGCCGGTCTCGGGTCGATTCAAGGACTACATCGCTCTGCCCAAACCGAACGGCTACCGGTCTCTGCATACGACCGTGATTGGCGAGTACGGTGAGCGGATGGAGATTCAAATTCGAACCATCGAAATGCATAGGGACGCCGAACTCGGGATTGCCGCCCACTGGAAATACAAAGAAGGAAGCGTCGACGCCTCGGAAGATGATTCAAAATTCGATTGGCTACGACAGCTCGTCGAATGGCAGAAAGAGATTTCGGACCCACACGAGTTCCTCGATGCTGTGAAGGTCGATCTCTTCCCGGATCAAGTCTTTGTCTTCACGCCCACCGGCGAGGTCATCAATCTTTCGACCGGCGCGACGCCGATCGATTTTGCCTATGCGATCCATAGTGAGGTGGGCTCGCATTGTGCCGGCGCCAAGGTGAATGGTCGGCTGGTGCCACTTCGCCATCGTTTGAAGGACGGCGACACCGTCGAGATAGTGACGAGTCCGAGCCAGACACCGAAGAAGGACTGGTTGGACTTTACGGCGTCTAGCAAGGCGAGAAATCATATTCGGCATTCGATTCGCCAGGTTGAAAAATCTCGAGCCATCGATCTTGGACGCGACATCTTGAGTCGTGAGCTCAAGCGTAACGATCTGACCCTCGCCAAAGTGCGGGAGGACGGCAGCCTGGCGCGCTATGCCGACGATAAATTCGGCGGCATAGCCATCGACGACGTATTTGCCGCAATCAGTTACGGAAAGATTGCCGCGGGTGTGCTCGTCCGAAAGCTACTCGGAGGCGACGACGAATTCGAGGCCGGCGCTTCGACCGCTGTCACAGTGGTGCCCAAAAGACTTCGGCGACTCTTTCAGAGAGAAGAGCGGCGCTCCTCGTCCGGCGTCCGTGTTTCGGGCACGCCTGATGTGCTGGTGCGATTCGCCGGTTGCTGCGAGCCTTTGCCGGGAGACGACATCATCGGGTTTGTCACACGCGGACGCGGGGTGACCGTTCATACGCGAGGTTGTGTGAAGGTCTTTACGCTCGATCCAGACCGGCGAATTCCCGTCGAGTGGGATGTCGAGACATCGGTTCGTCGCGCGGTTTCGATTCGTGTCCTGTCACGCGATGAGCCCGGAATTCTCGCGAAAATTACCAACACGATCTCGGCCGCCGGGATCAATATTGGATCGGCCAAGGCCTCTGCGAATGAAACTCCGGGGAAGGCGGCCGAGCAGATCTTTGAAGTCTGGGTTCAGGATGTCTCCGTTTTGGCTGGAGTCATGCGCGAGATCCGCAAGGTCAAAGGCGTTCGATCCGTCGAACGTATTCGTGGATGAGCGCCCCGATTTCAGTTTGTATTCTGGCTTGCGACGAGGAGTTGGAACTCGAACGCTGCATCCGTGCAGTGCAATGGGCCGACGAAGTCGTGGTCGTCGTGGATGAGAAGAGCCGCGATGGATCGGAAGCCGTCGCACGACGGCTGGCCTCCCGAGTCGAACGTCGTCCGTATAGCGGGGACATTGATCAGAAGCGCTACTGCACTTCGCTTGCCAAGCACGATTGGGTCTTGATCGTCGATCCAGACGAAGTCGTTTCAGATCGTCTCGCAACGTCGATTCGTAGGGTCCTCGTCGAGCAGGCGGCGATGGGTCAGGGCGGCGGCGGCGATTCGGTTGTCGCCTATCAACTCAATCGATTGACCTATCATCTCGGCCGATGGATTCGGCATGGGGACTATTTTCCAGATTGGAAGCTTCGTTTGTTCCGGAAATCGCATGTGCACTGGACGGGGCGTGACCCCCATGGGCGCGTTGAGGTCGAAGGGCCCGAGGAGCGGATCGAAGGCGATCTCCTTCACTACAGCTATCGAGATCTAGCGGATCAGGTGGCGCGAATTCAGTTGTTCAGTGACCAGGCCGCTCATGCGCTGGTGCGAGATGGCGTTCGATTTCGGATTCGCGACCTGATCTTGCGCCCTCCGGCTCGCTTTTTGCGCGGGTACATTCTGCGAGGCGGTTTCAGGGACGGTATTCCGGGATTCATCATCGCTGCCGCGAGCTCATTCTACGTCTTACTCAAGTACGCCAAACAATGGGAGAAGCAAGCGGAGCTTCCGCCTCGGTCACCAGACGATCAGGGTTTGCCCGGTTGAAAATTCTGCAGCTCGTGAGCGACTGGAAGTGGACGGGCCCCGCCCAGCCAATGCTCGTTTTGATGGAGGCTCTGCGCGGTCGCGGACACCAGGTCGATCTGGTCTGCCCTGAGCCACCGCCGGGTTCGAATCGAAATCTCTGGCAGGAAGCCACTGCGCGACGACAGGACCGCGGCCCTCGGTCTCCCTCTGGTCGGCACCCGGCGCGGTGCGATTTCCGAGATCATTTCGAATGGCCAGACGGGACTGCTTGTTGCTGAAGAAGTCGAGGATCTGGCCGCGGCCTGGACCCGTCTCATCGCGGAGCCGGAGCGGCGGTTGGAAATGGGTCGTGCTGCGGCACGGGATGCATCGGATCGATTCCGTCCCGACCGTCTTGCGGCGTGGATGGAGCGATTCTACTCGGACCTGCTGAAGTAGGAGAGGGCGATCCGTCTCCTTTTGGCGAGCAGTTGGGTTTATGTTAGGCAGATCCCAGCTCGCTCAGCCCGACGAGTTCGCGATAGATTCCCGCTCGTGCCATGAGTTGTTCGTGGTCACCGGATTCGACCACACGGCCTTCGTCGAGCACGATGATGCGATCTGCATGCCGAATCGTCGTGAGTCGATGGGCGACGATGAAAACGGTCTGCTGGCCACGCAGAGTCTCGATCGCCACCTGGACGGCACGTTCTGTCTTGGCGTCGAGTGCGCTCGTCGCTTCGTCGAAGACGAGAATCGCCGGATTGCTGAGGAGTGCTCGAGCGATGGTGATGCGCTGTCGCTGTCCACCGGACAGGCGAAGTCCAAACTCGCCGACCGGTGTCTCATATCCCTGGGGCAGAGCTTCGATGAACTCATCAGCCGATGCGGCCATCGCGGCTTTGCGTATTTCCTCTGGAGTGGCTTCGAGCCGGCCGTAGCGAATATTCTCGCCAATGCTCTCGTCGAAGAGAAAAGGTTCCTGGGTGACGACGGCAACGTGGTCCAGGAAGGAGTCTCGCACGAGGTCTCGGAGATCGATGCCATCGATTTCAATCGACCCGTGACTCGGGTCGTGAAACCGCAGAAGGAGATCCATCAAGGTGCTTTTACCCGTGCCGGTCCGCCCAACGATCGCGATGACTTCGCCGGATTGGACTTCGAGATCGATGCCGCGAAGGATCTCAGTTTCTCCGTAACTGAAATGAACGTCGCGAAACCGAATGCTTTTGGAGAGGCCGGGCATTGGCTTGGCGTTCGGCCGGTCCGGGGGCTCTTCTCGCATGTCGAGCACTTCAAATAGACGATCGCCGCTGGCCATGGCCTCAATGACGTGGGTATAGGACATTGCGAGCGTCTTGATTGGTCGATAGATGGTGGCGAGAATCAGCGCGAAAGTGGCGAGTGTCCCGATCGTGATCTCCCATAGCCCCTTGAATGTCAGGTACGCACCGACGCCAAGAATGAGCGTGCCGACCATCTGGTTCAGTGCATCACTTGATGATTTGGCCATGACGCGGTTGTGGATGACCTTCATGTGTCGCGCGAAATATTTGTCCGTCTCGCGGTCGAAGGCCGAGAGTTCAGTTTCCTGGCCTCGAAAGGCCTTGATGACTTTGATTCCAGACAGAATTGCGATCAGGCGCTGGGATAGATCGCCTTGGATCTCTTGCCGCCGTCGGGTCTGCTTCTGAATCCGGCGACCAAAGAAGCGCAGCACGAAGAGGGTAGGAAGAACCGTCGTCATGCTCAGCAGGGCGAGCTGCCAACTCGTTGCAAACATGGTGATCAACCCGCCGAGCAACATCACCAGGCTGTTGGCCACATCTCGGTAGAGAAAACTCAGCGCGTCACATGCGAGCCGAGCATCGGTGAGAGCGCGCGAAAGGAAGTCGCCACTCGATCCGCGGCGATGTATTCCGAGAGGCGCGTTCAGGAATTTTCGAGCAACGGAGAGGTCGACCTTCTTGCGGACCCCCGCGACGACCCAACTCGCGACGTAGGTCCTCAGGTACATCGCAATCGGCGCCACGATCAGTGTCGTACCGACGAGCATTCCCAGCTGCCAGATACGGTCCTGGATGACTTCAATCTCGAGAACACCGTTGGCAGCAGGAACCAGGAATTCATCGAGTAGAGGCTTGAAGACCCACGCGCGAATGAGACGACTGGCGGCAAGCGCGATCGTCGTGGCCATGACGAAGGCGAGCTTGGGCCAGTGTTCGAGAGACATTACGATCAGGCGCCGAAGGGCCGGCGACGCCGAGGCACGCTGCTCCCGGGTGGGCAAAGGTCTCGTCAGACCTTCCTCCTCGTCTTCTCCAAGTGACGCTTCAGGATCCAATCGATTCAGTTCTCATCCGGTCGGGGTGTATCGAGATGTTATGCGAAGGAGCGATCGTCGTTCGATAGGCGAGACGTAATGTGCGAAGTCCATATTGGGGGCTCGCGCTAGGCCAGCTGTTCAGCGATGGCGTCTCCGCCTCGCCATCCAAGCAGCAGGTCGCCTTCGAGTCCCAGTCCAGCCGCCGCCGCTCGATCGAGATGGTAGATGGGCATGCGCGACGAAAGGCGGATGTCGATTTCTGCAGGCCAACCCATTCCAGGCAGCGCGTCTTCGAGCCAACCGTCATCGGAATCCCAAGCCGGGGGCGAAAATGCGATGGACAGGAGTCGATTTCCGCAGAAGGGCATCAGGGCTTCAAGGCGTTCGGTGATCGACCGTCGGAGACTCGCCAATTCGGCGGAGAGATCGAGGCTGGGGGTGCCTTCTGTGACGGGCAGCATCGATCGTGCGATTAGGTCGACGTGGCCGGGATGGGTCTGGCTTGGGAACGCTGTGATCGTGATGGTCCCGTCGACGCCACTGACATCGGCCCCGAGACCCGTTCCGGTGTCGAGCTGCCCGCCGTCCGCTTCTCTTCCCGGAAGAATGACGCGCGCGCCCATGCCTTCGGGGAGGACTGCGGTGGGAACGCGGTAGAGGAAAACTCCTCGATACCGCCGATTCGTCGTCGTCTCGAGGAAGTCGGGGGCGGGATGCATCGCGTCGGCCCCAAGGCTCTCGCGCAGAGCGGACCGAGGCGCGGCCAAGATCAGCGCTCGCCCGAGCCAAATTTCGCCACTTCGCGGCACCCGAATACCCGGCTGTCCGGAGACGGAAACCATCTCGAAATTCCCCGAGAGCGTTCGGAAATCGCCGTAGAGCGAGGTGACTCGCTTGCGAAGCAAGTCGAGCAGCCATGGCGGATCGCCGGAAAAGCCGACGCCACCGGCGAGGCCGAGACCGAGCAGTCGCGCTTGGGCCTCCGGTGACGGTGCTTGTGTGGCGACATTCGAGAGACCTCGAATCTGTGCGGCCAGGACCTGGCGCAGCGAGCCGGTGGCGGATGCCGCATCCCCGGGAAGTCCACGTCTGTGATTGCCTATGGCCTGGGCGGGCCGGCTGGCGCTCATGCGTCGGCCGAGCCTTACGAAGGGCGAGTCCAGCAGAAGCTCGCGTTCGATCTCTGAAGACTCGATCACGCGCCGAATCAGGGTTTGCGCGTCGTCGGGTTTTGCCAGTCCCCAGGTCACGAGCTCTTCGGCACTCGCGATGGGCTGTCCAATGTCGATGCGGTAGGGATCCGCTGCGATCTGGTAGGCGAGTCGTTCATGGGAGAGTCTGCGTCGGTCGATCAGCGGGACGGCGAGCTTGCGGAGGCAGGCGTCCAGGATGCCCTCGTCACGAAGGCCCGCCAGGAAGAAGGGTTCTCGGGCGGCCGGGGGAAGCATCGTCCGTGCCTCTTCTTCGACGACCAGCACGCGCTGTCCAGTAGCGCCAATCCGAGCGGCCGCGACGAGGGCTGGGATTCCGCTGCCGAGGATGAGCGCGTCCCAGCGTCTCGCGCGAGGTGCCTCACTCGAATCCAGTCTCGAAATTTCGGCCATTGGCCCGCCTGCTTCCTACTTGATTACTCGTGCACCGCGGCGAGGATCTCATTCATTCGAAACGGCGAGAGGTCCCCCTGACCGAGGGGCGCTCGAAGCAGAAGTGTAGTTCAGGATTCGAGGAATCCGGGGTCGAAAAGGATCGGGGGCTCGTCTTCCATTTTGCGTTCGACGATGCCGATCCGATAACCCCGCTCTCCGAGCCCCTGCAATCGATCGAGGATTTCGTCGGCGGATTGTGCCGGCACGATCAGGATCATGCCGATGCCGCAATTGAAGACCCGCAACATTTCGGTTTCTGGAAGTTCGCCCTCTCGCGCAATCCAGTCGAAGACTTCAGGCCGAGGCCAGGCCGTGGTGTCCAGCCGAGCGCGGACGCCAGCGGGCAAGACTCTGGGGATATTGCCATCGAAGCCGCCACCGGTGACATGAACCATTCCGTGGACGTCGAAGTCTCGGATCAAATTCAGCAATGGCTTCACGTAGATTCGGGTCGGGGCGATCAGCGCGCTGGCCAGGCTGGTTCGAAGCCCTTCCGGTTGGTCGAAAAGCTCGAATTCTCCGGCCTGGATCCCCGCATCGAGCACCGATCGCACCAGCGAGTAGCCGTTGCTGTGGAAGCCGCTCGAGGCGAGGCCGATCAAGACATCTCCTTCCGCGATGGTCGAGCCGTCTATGACATGGTCGCGTTCGACGACGCCGACGCTGAAGCCGACGATCTCGAGCTCCCCCTTGGGATACACGCCGGGCATCGTCGCGGTTTCGCCGCCAATCAGAGCCGCGCCCGCTCTTCGACATCCCTCGGCAATCCCACGAAGAGCATCAGCGGCAATCGTCTTGTCGAGATCGGCCATCGCGATGTAGTCGAGAAAGACGATCGGCTCGGCACCCTGGACGACGAGATCGTTCACGACCATCGCGACGCAGTCGATTCCGATGGTGTCGTAGCGACCGATTTGGGCCGCAAGCTTGAGCTTGGTCCCGACTCCATCTGTGGCCGCGACGAAGATCGGATCGTCGTAGCGCTCCGGGGCCTTGAACATCCCCGCGAAACCGCCAATTGTGCTCAATACTTCAGGTCGGAAGGTGCTCTTGGCGATTTCCTTGACGTCGTCGATGAAGGCTTCGTCATGATCGAGATCGACACCGGCCGCTGCGTAGGCTGGGGCTGCAGTCGTCGAAAAGGGCTTCTTGTCAGGACCTTGGGGTTCGCTCACGCGCCAGTGATAGGCAAAGCCTCACGGGCAGTCAATTCTAGCCGGGCATCGTTTTCGGCCGCGACGGATTCAGCGGCTGCCGACCTTCCGACTTCCGGACTTCGCCCGGCCAAGCCGTGGCGAGCCAGAAGAGCCCGGGGCAGGGCGAGGGGAACAGGGCTAGGCTCCGCCCGTGACGATTTCGGTCGTGATTCCAACACTCGATGAAGCTTCGCGAATCGTTCGAGCCATCGAGAGCGTAATTGCACCGGGAGTAGAAGTCATCGTGGTCGATGGCGGCAGTCGGGATGAGACCTGCCGTCTCGCACGTGATGCCGGAGCTCGGGTCCTCGTGAGTTCACGTGGACGCGCCCGCCAGCTTCGCATGGGTGGGGAAGAATCGTCGGGGAGTATCGTGCTCTTTCTGCATGCCGACACGGATCTCGAATCCGAGTGGCAGGAGGGAGTTCGAGCGGCCCTGTCCGACCCGGCCTGTGCTGGGGGTGCCTTTGCGTTTCGCTTTGCGGAGCGGGGAGTGCGGGAGCGCTTGATCGAGCGAAGCGTGGCGCTCCGGTTGGCTTTTTTTCGACTGCCCTATGGAGATCAGGCGTTATTCGTACGCCGTAGTGTGTTGGAGCAAATGGGCGGAATGCCGATCGTGCCAATGATGGAAGATCTTGATCTCGTGCGTGGGATCAAGCGGGCTGGGCGACTGCAGTTATTGCCGCTCACGGCCACGACATCTTCGCGTCGTTATGCCGACCGAGGATCCGTCCGAACGGTTCTCGAACATCAGGTCGCCTTGCTTGGTTGGTGGCTTGGTTGGGATCGGGCTGCGATGGCGAAAAGGATGGGGCGATGAGCGCGGCGGCCAGCGCGGAAGGCGCCGACAACACCGAAGGTAACTCCGAACACGGTTCCGAGCAGCACGCGGAGGTTGATGAGGCGACGGGTGATTCACCGGTTCGTCACGCGCTACGTCGTCTCTCGGTTTATATCCTTCGAAATTGGCGCTATTACGCGCTCTGGTACGTCATCGTTTTCCTCTACTCGGCGGCCATGAATACGCTTCCGCTGGCCGTGGGCTGGGCGATCGGCGGGCTGATCGATCCGGCCATCGATCGGGCGACGGTGATCGATCGGTGTTGGCTGATCGCGGGACTGGCAGCGGCCGGGGGGATCTGTCGATTTGTTTCTCGATTGCTCGTCTTCAATGCGGCGCGCGAAGTCGAATACGAAATTCGAAACGATCTCTTCGAGCATCTACAGAAACTGCCGCAGTCCTTCTACTTTCGTTGGCGAACCGGCGACTTGATGAGTCGCTGCGTCAATGACCTGAACTCTGTCCGCATGCTGCTTGGACCGGGGCTGCTCTCCGTTGCGCAGAGCCCGATTATCTTCCTGGGGGCATTCATCGCGATGACCACGGTTTCGGTCAAGCTCGCGATCTTGATGATGCTGCCGTATCCGCTCTTCGTATTGATGTCGCGCGTGATTGGCGGACGTCTCTTTCTGCGTAGCCTCGCCATGCAGCAATCGCTTGCTTCGATGTCGAATTTCGTTCAGGAAAATATTGCGGGCATCGCCGTCGTGAAGGCCTACGCGATGGAGGACGATCAGTCTGCGCGATTCGCCGAAGCGAACGAACACCTGAGAACACAACAACTCAGCTTGGTTCGCACCTTTGCAGCGATGCCAGCACTAACGGGGCTGCTTCCGGCAGCGGGTCTCGGCATGGTGATTGTGGTTGGGCTGGGCGAAATTTCAGCGGGCAGAATGAGCACGGGCGATCTATTCGCCTTTGCCATCTACGTACGCATGCTGACCTTTCCAGCCTTCATGATGGGTTTCGCAATCAGCCTGGTTCAGCGAGGCGCCTCGGCGATGCAGCGAATCGACGAGATATTGTCGGTCGAGCCGTCGATCGCAGATCGACCCGGGCACGCGGACATCAAGTCCTTGCGAGGTGCGATCGAGTTTCGTGATCTCGGATTCCGCTACAACGCGGCCGATCCTGTCAACTCGGATACCGCGAACGAGCGAGATGCGGCGCTCGAGGAGATCAATCTCACTGTGCCAGTAGGCACGACGCTCGGCGTGGTCGGGCCCGTTGGATCAGGCAAGTCGACTCTGGCTTCGATCATTCCGCGACTTTACGAGGTCGAGGATGGTCAGCTCTTTCTCGATGGCGTCGACATCAATGACATCGAGATCTCGACGCTTCGCTCAGCGATCGCGATGGTTCCCCAGGACTCGTTTCTGTTTTCGATGTCCCTGGCGGACAATATTGCCTACGGACTGGAACGCGACGCGCCGGAGGAGGCGATTCGAACGGCCGCCGCGCGCGCGCAGTTGGCGGGGGACGTCGAGGACCTGCCCTTTGGTTATGACACGCTAGTGGGCGAACGCGGTGTCATGCTCTCGGGCGGACAGCGTCAGAGAACTGCTCTTGCCAGGGCGCTGGCCCTGGATCCGAGCATCCTGATCCTCGACGACACGCTCTCGGCGGTCGATGCAGAAACGGAGCGACGAATCCAAGCCAGTCTCGATGAGGTCTTCGCAGGGCGAACGGTGGTCGTCGTGGCATCGCGTGTGAACTCGGTGCGAAACCTCGATCAGATCGTCGTGCTCGATGGTGGGCGCATCGTCGAGCGCGGTACCCACGAGACGCTCATAGCCGAACGGGGACTCTACGCACGATTGGCCGAAGAACAGGAGAAGGACGACGAGCAGTCGAGGATACAAGATGCTCTGCAAGAAGCCGAGGGAGTCGAGTCCGCAGACGCTGGAGCGGCCGCAGTCGGCGGCGGCATGGACGGTGCGGGGGGTGGCGGATGAGCTCGGGGTCTGATCTTGAAGAAGTTGAAGCGGATCCGCACGAGGAAGAAGAACTCGGTCGCGCGTATGATGGCCGGCTACTGCTCCGGCTCTGGCCCTATATCCGACCCTATCGAGCGCAGGTCTTCGCGACGATTTTGATCGTGTTTCCGATGTTTGCCCTCGAGCTCGCGCCCGCTGCAGTCGTGGCGGTCGGACTCAATCAGATACTTGAGGCCCATGATCTGCCAGGAGTGGAAGCACCCGCTGAAGAGGGCGTTAGGCGAGGCAACGCGGAACTGATCGAGTTCTTCGGTCCCACACTCGAAGTCGTGACCGAGGCGCCAGCCGGGTTCTCCAGCGAAATCTGGCTCGGCCTGATCTTCCTGGTCGTGACCGCGCTTCTGACGGGCTTGACGTATGGGCATCAGATCCTGATGGCGACGACGGGGCAGAACGCTATGCGGGATCTGCGACGGCATGTCTTCGAACACATCAGTCGATTGCAGATGAACTATTTCGATTCGATCCCGGTCGGTCGACTCGTCACGCGGGCGACCAATGATGTCGAGAACGTGACGGAGATGTTTTCTCAGGGCCTCGTCGCGCTGGTGACCGATGTCTTCAAGATGGCGGGATACGCCGTCGTACTCTTCATGCTCTCGCCGAAGCTCGCGATGTGGACCTTCGCGATCGTGCCTCTGCTGGCGTTTGCCGCGGTGATCTTTCGGCTCAAGGTGCGGGAGGCCTTCCGGTCCGTGCGCGTCAAGATCGCGCGAATCAACACGCATATCCAAGAGACCGTGACGGGGATGAAGGTCGTTCAGCTCTTCACCCGCGAGCAGAGGAACCTGGCCGATTTCGATCGCATGAACGCTGAGCATCGGGATGCCTGGCACCAGTCGATCAAGTACGACGCGCTTCTGTTCGCGACGATCGAGATTGCCACCGGAATCACGATGGCCATCATCATTGCTGTGGGGACGGGAGTCGCCGAGGCGGGCATCATCTACATATTCATCGACTACATGCAGCGTTTCTTCATGCCGCTGCGGGATCTCTCGGCGAAGTATTCAGTCATGCAATCGGCGATGGCAAGTTCCGAACGCATCTTCGAGGTGCTCGATACGGAGCCAGGAGTGGCCGATCCCCCGGTGGAGTCGCCGGCCATCTCGAATGAGAATCGGGGTCGTGTTGAATTCAAAAACGTCTGGTTTTCGTATTTCAACATGGACGAGAGCAGGGGCGGATTCGACGAAAATGATCCGAACTGGATTCTTCGCGATGTGAGCTTCGTGGTCGAGCCCGGCGAGAAGGTGGCATTCGTCGGCGCAACCGGCGCTGGCAAGACAACGGTGATCAAATTATTGACGCGGCTCTATGATGTGAATCGCGGAGTCGTTCTCGTCGATGGCATCGATGTGAGGGAGATGCTGCAGCAGGATTTGCGTCACCGAATCGCCTCTGTCTTGCAAGATGTGTTCTTGTTCAGCGGTAGCGTGGCGCGCAACATCGCGCTCGGACGCGATGACCTTGATGAGGTCGCCGTGCATCGCGCCGCCAAGGCCGTCGAGGCGCACGCGTTCATCGATCGCCTGCCCGAAGGCTACGACACTGAAGTGCACGAACGGGGTTCGAACTTCTCGACTGGGCAACGCCAGATCCTTTCCTTTGCCCGAGCACTGGCCCATGGCGCGCATATTCTCGTATTGGATGAGGCGACGAGCGCCATCGATACCGAGACCGAGGCGGCGATTCAGCGTGGGATTCATGTGCTGATGGAGGGCAAGACCGCGATTGCCATTGCGCATCGGCTTTCTACGATTCGCGACGTCGATCGGATCAATGTCTTGAAGGGCGGCCGGCTCGTCGAGTCCGGGTCGCACGCGACACTGGTCGCGGCCGAAGGACATTATGCGCGGTTGTATCGACTCCAATCGCAGGCGTCCGCGATTGCGGACGTGGTCGCCGAGCGCGCCTGATTGCATCGCCTGGGGCCGAATTCTTCGTAGAAAACAAGGAGATCCTTCCATAGCGCTAATCGAAGAGGTGCAGTCGGATTCCCGGCATCGCCGCTACGACATCAAGAACCCGATCAGCCTGGAATCGATCGGCATGTTCGAGGCCGCAACGGTGACGGAAGTGCAGGCTGCGGTTATGCGAGGCCGGAATGCCCAGGCCTAATGGGCGACGCGGTCTTTCGCAGAGCGCGCGAAGGTTCTCTGGCGCTGGGTGGATGTGATTGTCTGCGCCGATGCCGATCTCGACCGCGCGGCGGACGGTGCCGTCCGCGGATCGTTCTTGAACTCGGGGCACTATTGTTGCGGAACCGAGCGCGTCTATGTGCCGGAGGCGATTTATGAGCCCTTCGTCGAAAAGGTGGTTGCGCAGACGCAGGCCCTCAAGCAGTCGGAGGACTGTGTTGCTGACGTGGGCGCCATCTTCGGGGACAAGCAGATGGACATCATCGAATCCCATGTGGCCGACGCCCGGGCCAAGGGTGCCAGGGTGCTGGTGGGTGGCAAGCGAGACCGGTCGCTCTCGGGATATTTCTTTCCGCCGACCGTCGTCGACGACGTCGATCACGACATGGATCTGATGCGTCACGAGACCTTTGGGCCGATCGTGGCGATTCAGAAGGTTCGGGACGAGAAGGAAGCCATTCAACTCGCCAACGATTCGGATTACGGCCTTTCGGGAAATCTCTGGACACGTGATCTCGCAAAGGGTGAGGCACCGTTTGGCGGCGTGAAGGCGAGTGGCGTCGGTCAGGTGAACGGAGAAGTCGGGATTCGAGGCTATTGCCACCTGCATCCGATCATCATCGATGTGGGGAAGAAGCAGGCCTCGGGTGGCTATCCGTATACGCCTGAATCCGCCGCGGGCCTTCAGAAGCTCATTCGTACGGTCTTCGGGAATCGATTGCTGCGCTGGCTATTCGTCTAGCGAGACGCCCGTTGGCGATTCCCCCGATTGCGGTTTTGGCTTGGCGAGGGCTGGCTGGATGGGGTACCAATTCGACTCCCCCCAAGTGTAATTGGAAGTCCTCGGTCGTTGGCCGGTGTCTTCTCGAATCCCCAAGTCAGGATTGGAATTTTCAGACTCGGATCGCCAAATGATTGGTTGGAAAAACGACCGGCCAGCGTTCTTGATTCGAATTTGTTAGCCCAATCCCGATGCCTCGAAAGAGGAATGCAGAGCATGAGTTGGCTCTCTGATTTCGGACATTCTTTGTCTAGAATCGGGGTTTAAGTGCCGCGCGGGTTGGGGCCCTCGGCTACTATGTTGTTCGTGTCAGTTTGACGGAGTTGGGGTCGATGGATCCCGCAGCCACGCAAACTGACAGAATGGGCAAACAGAGGCTGAGGCGAGCGCTCTGAATTCGGCGTTGGCACACCGCGTCAACTCGTGAGAGCGAGTGTGAATAGCGGTCACAGTGTCACGGTGTGATCGAATGACCGAGCAGAGGCTCGGTTGATCGATCGAGGGGGTGTCTTGCGAATAAAGAGTCTACAGCTCCACGGATTCAAATCTTTCGTCGATCGCACCGTCTTCAGTTTCGACGAGGGCATGACAGCCGTTGTCGGGCCGAACGGCTGCGGTAAATCCAACGTTGTTGATGCGATCAAATGGGTGATGGGCGAGCAGTCCGCGCGAAAGCTTCGTGGTAAGGGCATGGACGACGTCATTTTCGCCGGCTCCGAAAATCGGCCTCCGATCGGAATGGCCGAGGTCATTTTGACCTTTGACAATTTCGACGGGAACGCGCCCGCCGCCTACGCCGCCTACAGCGAGGTCGAGATTGCCCGCCGGCTCTACCGCTCGGGCGAGTCCGAATACCTGATGAACAAACAGCCGTCCCGCTTGAAGGACGTGCATGATTTCTTTCGCGATACCGGGATTGGCATTCGCGGATATACGATCGTCGAGCAGGGCAAGGTCGCCGAGATCGTGTCGGCGAAACCGGAGGATCGTCGTGGGCTGATAGAAGAGGCCGCCGGGATCAGCAAGTACAAGGCGCGCCGCCGCGAAGCAGAAAGCAAGATGCGCTCGACGGAGCAGAACCTGGTTCGCGTCACCGACGTGTTGGGTGAAATCCGGCGCCAGATCTCCACGCTTGAGCGTCAGGCGAAAAAGGCCGCGCGGTACAAGCGTCTTCAGGAGACCCAGCGCATTCTCGAATTGTCGCTGGCCGCGGATGAGCGGGCGCGGCTGCTTGAGGAAGTCGATCGCGAAACCGCTTCGCTCACCGTACTCAGCACAGAAATGACGGCCCTGGAGATCCAGCTCGCTGAGCGAGAATTGGCCGCCAAGGAACATCGCATCACCCTGGCGGAAGCTGAAAAGGCGGTGACGGCGGGGGCCGAGAAGCTCTACTCGCTGCGCAGTGAAATCAAGAACCTCGAAGGTCGGATCGATCTCGCGCGTCGTGAGCGCGATGGCCTCGAGGAATCGAGTACTGCGCGAAAAGCCGAACTCGCGCAGCTCGCCGAGCAGTTGGTCGTCGCCGAGCGAGAGCTGCTCGGGGCAACCCAGGAACTCGAACAACTCGAACGCGGGCTCGAGCAAGAACAGTCGGCCATTGAACTGGCTGAACGCGAGGTTCAGACGGCGCAGAAATCGCTGCGAAGCCATGAGGCGGATCGGGATGTCAAGAACACGGCGCACGTCGAGTTGCTGACGTCTGTGGCGCGTCTCGAAGATCGGATGGCGCATCTCGGCGATCGAGAATCAGCCATCGATCAGCGAGTGCGCGGTGTCGATGCCGATGTCGAGGCGAGACAAAGCGAGGCGACACTTGCGGGCGAGGAACAATCGACTCTCGAGGAGGGACTTCGCAATCTTCTCAGCGAACGAGACCGGTTGCAGGATCAATTGCGGGACGCCATTCACCGAAACGACGTCGCGAAAGAGACGCTGAAGAGTGCGACGCTTTCTGAGCAGGAAGCACTCAAGCTCGCACAGACGACACGCGCGCGTTTCGACTCCCTTCGCGAAGTCGTCGAGGGCCGACAAGACATCGGGAACGGGGCTCGCCATCTTCTCGCCGCAGGCGAATCCGTTTCATCTCGGCTCGGACTGCGCGGTCTGGTCCGCGAGTTGCTCGAAGCGGATCTAGAGGTCGAGCGTGCGGTTGAGGCCGTTCTGGCAGATCGTGCCGACGCGATCGTGATCGACGAATCGACGGGTGCCTTGGCCGCGCTCAAGGCGCTGCGTGATGAAGATGCCGGACGGGGTGTGTTCGTCGTCGCGGGTTCGGTTTCCGAGATTCAGGCGGGAACCGTTCCGCTTGGCGATCCTTTGCTGAAGCGCGTTCGTCCCCGTGCGGGAAGCGAGGGGATTGCTCGTAGCTTGTTAGGCGATGTTTATTTGATCGACCGGCTGGAGCGAGCGTTCGAGCATTTTGGAACAGGTCGCCTGCCAGCGACATTTGTAACGCCAGAGGGGGATCTTGCGACGCCCGATGGCGTCGTGAGTGGCGGAGGCGACTCAGCCGCGATCGGCGTTTTCACCCGCGCACGTGAGGTGCGAGAGCTCGAAGTCGAAGTGGCGCAACTCGATCTCAAGGCCGAAAAGGCGACCGCACGGCAGTTCGAATCAGAAAACGCGCTGGCTCGAGCCGGTGAAGAACTCGAAAATCTTCGGAATCGCCATCATACGGCTGCCCTCGCTGTGGCCAATCACGAAAAGGATCTCGAACGCTCGACTGAAAAGGTCAAACGCATTGGGGAGGCACAGGAGACTCATGTCGCCCAGAGATCCGATCTGCTTGGCGAGCAGGAGTCGGTCCGGGATAATCTGATCCGACTCGAAGAGCAATTGCAGTCGCAGCGCGACGAACGCGAGTCGAGTCAGCGTGGAGTGGATGCGGTCGGTCTCCTGATCAGCTCGGCTGGCCGGGAGCTTTCGCGTCGTGAGAGCAAGGTGGCCGAACTTCGTGTCGCCTACCGGGCGCGCGATGACCAGAGATTGCGTCTTCGTGAGACGGCCACGCGTGCCGCCCAGTCCGAGCGAGAGACCAGGAGCTGGATCGAACGGCGCGAACACGAAATTGAAACGGCGCGGCTGCGCCGTGAAGAGTTGCTGACCGAGGTCGAGACAGCGGAGAGTGAGCTCGCTACGCAGCTCGGCGCGGAAGAAGTCGTCCGACTCGAGAGCGACCAGCTTCGGGAGCGCTTCGACGTAACGGCCGAATTGGTGGCCGATGTCGAGGAGAGCGCTCGAGATCTGCGAACGGGGTTGGGAGCGGCCCGGGAAAAAATTGGTCAGGCCGAACTCAAACAGAGTGAAGCGCGTATGCGACTGGATCATCAGGCTTCGACGGTTCGAGATCGATGGGAGATCGAAATTGAGCATTGGAAGTTGCCGACACTCGAGGAACTCGATGCGGCGGGCGCCACGGATAGTGCCGGCGCCGACGCGAGTCTCGACGGTCAAGGGGCGATTGCGAACGCGCAGTCTGAGGCGTTGGCGGATGCGGTGACCGAATCGGCAGACACACCCGAGGCCGCGGTCTCAGAATCCGAAGACGAAGAGCCCGACCTCAGCCCGGCTGCGGCCTTGCGCGATGCGAGGCAGAATATTCGACTCGCGATGCTTCCGACGGCGGAGCGTCAGCGCGAGGCGGACAAGGTTCGAAAGAGTCTGAACTCCCTCGGAGACGTGAATCTCGGTGCGATCGAAGAACACGAAGAATTGGCCGAGAGATTCCGATTTCTTTCTGAACAGAAGGAAGATCTGGACGCGACGATCAGCAGTCTTCGTGACGCGATCTCGCGCATCAATCGAACGAGTCGCAAACGCTTCCGCGAGACCTTCGAGTTGGTACGAAAGCATTTCGAGGAGAACTTTCCGCGACTCTTTGATGGAGGAAAGGCGAGCCTTGAACTGACCGATGCGGAGGATATTCTCGAAGCTGGCGTCGACATCATGGCTCAACCTCCCGGCAAACGTCTCCAAAACGTGAACCTCTTGTCCGGCGGCGAAAAAACGATGACGGCCCTGGCCCTCCTAGTTGCGGTTTTTCAGGTCCGACCCTCTCCGTTCTTTTTGCTTGACGAGGTCGATGCCGCTCTCGATGACGCGAATGTCGGCCGATTCAATCAGCTGATTGTCGAGATGGCTCAGACGAGTCAATTCCTGGTGATTACCCACAACAAGCGGACGATCGAAGTGGCGGACGTTCTCTACGGCGTGACGATGGAACAAAAGGGTGTTTCGAATTTGGTCTCTGTCGTCCTGAATTAGGCAGGCTGGACAGCTGGGATCCGCCGAATCCGCACCGTCATCGCGAATCGGGATCGGTTTGCGAGGTCCGTGCCGCCGTCCACCCCTCGACCTCGCTCGGGACGCTGGTAAGATCCGCGCCCCATGGATCTCTCTCTCTCTGACTTTACGATCTGGGTTCGCGCAAATCCCGGCCTGCTGGTTCTGCTGACCGGCCTGGGCCCACTCTTTCTCGGCGTGCTGCTCCAGCGCTTTGGTGGCCCGCCCAAAGGGCTTCACGCCGGAACCGATGACGACGCTGCGGCCCCTGTGCAGCGCTCCGTGGAGATTTCCGATGAAACGTCGGAGGTTCTCGCGCCCGAACCGGGCGCCGCGATCCTCTCGCCGGCGCCACCGGTTCGACTGCGCGACCGCCTTCGTCGGACGAGCGAGGCATTAGTCGGGCGACTGAAGGGTGTCCTGGAGGGTCGGCAACTTGATTCCGCCCTTCTGGAGGAACTCGAGGAGATTCTCTTCACGGCAGATCTCGGTGTGTCGACAGCGGAATCCTTGCTTGAGCGCGTACGGTCCGAAGGGCAGGGTGCGGACGGCGACCGGGTGCGTGAAATTCTCAAGCAGGCGATGAGTGAGAAGCTCTCGGCCGCAGAGCAGGGTGCGGATCGATTCGCGTTGGCGGGAAAGCCTCATGTCATTCTGGTACTTGGCGTGAATGGGGCGGGCAAGACGACCACGATCGGAAAGCTCGCTGCAAAACACAAGGCGCTTGGGCGAAGCGTGTTGTTAGGGGCCGGTGATACGTTTCGCGCGGCGGCGATCGAGCAATTGCAGACCTGGGGCGAGCGCGTCGGATGTGATGTGATCGCGGGGGAAGCGGGTAGTGATCCAGCAGCCGTCGCCTTCGATACGGTCAAATCGGCGGTGTCGCGCGATGTGGATGTTGCCATCGTTGATACAGCTGGTCGATTGCAAACGAAGAAGCCCTTGATGGAGGAACTTGGCAAGATCGTACGCGTCATCGGGCGGGGCATCCCGGATGCGCCACATGAAATTCTGCTGGTACTTGATGCGAATACGGGACAGAACGCAATCTCCCAGACGCGACTCTTCAGTGAGGTGGCGAATGTGTCGGGATTGGTCCTGACCAAAATGGACGGCACGGCGAAGGGCGGAGTCATCGTCGGCCTCGCTCATGAATTCGAGATCCCCGTCCATTTCGTTGGGGTCGGTGAGGGCATCGAAGATCTACGCGAGTTCGATTCGGCTGAATTCGTTGAAGCGCTCTTTGGCTCTGAGCCGGCGTAGCGCGATCAGTTAGTGAAGATCAAAGTGGTGGCTCGAGGCCTGCGGCAGACTGTCGATCGCATAACAAGGAGTGAGGTATGGCTGGTTTCGTACTCGCGTTGGATCAGGGGACGACTTCGTCCCGCGCTCTGTTATTTGATGAGTCTGGAGCGATCAAGGGCGTCGAGCAGTTTGAGTTCGCCCAATCGTTCCCGAAGCCAGGTTGGGTCGAGCACGACCCCACCGAAATCTGGGAGAGTCAGCTCCGCGCCGCGCGGGGGGTGATCGCGAAATTGAAAAGTTCGGCGAGTGAGGTCGCTGCGATCGGAATTACAAATCAGCGCGAGACCACCGTCGTCTGGGACCGGAGGACTGGCGAGCCGATCTATCCGGCAATCGTTTGGCAATCTCGTCAGTCCAGCGCGATCTGTGAGGGGCTTCGCGAGAAGGGACTCGAAGAAGAGGTTCGATCGAAAACTGGACTCTTGATCGATTCCTACTTCTCCGGCACGAAGATTCGATTCATTCTCGATGTCGTTCCGGGTGCGCAAGCACGAGCGGAGGCGGGTGAACTCTGTTTCGGCACGATCGATACCTGGCTCATCTACAAGTTGACCAAGGGGCGCGTCTTCGTCACTGAGCCATCGAATGCATCACGCACGATGCTCTACAACATCCATCAGGGTGAGTGGGATGATGTGCTGCTCGAGGCGCTGTCCATCCCGCGTGCGATGCTGCCAGAGGTTTGCGATTCGAGCGGCGTACTCGGGGAAACAGATCCCGAATGGTTCGGCACGGCCATCCCGATCGCTGGCGTTGCCGGGGACCAACAATCGGCGCTCTTTGGTCAGGGCTGTACGTCGAAGGGGCTTGCCAAGAACACCTACGGGACGGGCTGCTTCCTGCTCATGAACACAGGTGAGGAGGCGCCTCGCTCGGGTGCCGGATTGATTACAACGGTGGCCTGGCGCTTGAACGGAAAGCTCGAATACGCACTCGAAGGTTCGATATTTGTCGCGGGGTCGGCCATTCAATGGTTGCGTGATGGCCTTCAGATCATCGGCCACGCGCGAGAATCGGCGGATCTTGCACAGAGCGTTTCCGATTCCGAGGGCGTCTACGTCGTTCCCGCATTCGTCGGCCTCGGCGCACCCTATTGGGACGAGGCGGCTCGTGGCACAATCTTGGGGATCACCCGCGGCACGACGCGGGCGCATATCGCTCGTGCGACGCTCGAGTCGATTGCCTTTCAAACACGCGACGTGATGGCGGCGATGGCGCAGGATTCGGGAATCTCTCCCGCCGTGTTGCACGTCGATGGCGGCGCGTGTGAAAATGACTTCTTGATGCAGTTTCAGGCGGACATTCTGGGGATCGCTGTCGAACGACCGGCGGTCCTCGAAGTGACAGCGATGGGTGCGGCGGCCTTGGCCGGTCTGGGGGTCGGGTTCTGGCGTGATCGATCGGATCTCGATGCGCGTGTGGACTCGCCGACGTTATTCGAACCGAAGATGTCTGAAGATGAGCGCGAATCTCGCTATCGGACCTGGTCCCGGGCAGTCGAGCGATCACGGGACTGGGCGAGCGAAGAGGGAAGTTCATGACGCGACCGCTGGTCATCGCTCACCGAGGTTCATCGGGTGAGCGGCCTGAGAACACTTTGCCGGCATTCGAGCGTGCCATCGAGCAAAAGGCCGACATGATCGAGACGGACCTGCATCTCAGCCGAGATGGCGTGGTCGTGATTCATCATGATGCGGACTTGAAGCGCCTTGGCGTGGCGGGGGAGATCCGCGATTACACCGCGGCCGAGCTCTTCGCCATGGACGCTGCCCCCGGCTTGAAGGAAGTTCTCCCGCTGCCCAGTTTGCTCGACCTCCTCGATGGGTTCGGCGATCGGATGCATTTCAATCTCGAATTGAAGGTGGCGGCCGATGATGCTGAATACCCGGGGCTTGAGGAACGCGTAGTCGCAGCGGTGGAAGAGCGAGGCCTGTTGCCAAGGATGCTCTTTTCGAGCTTTTACGATCCCGTGCTTGCGAGGCTCCGCGCCACGAGTTCGGCTGCGCGGATCGCACTTCTGATTTCCCCGCGGGCCCCTGTCGCCGTCTTCGAACGGGCAGACCGAGTGTCCGCGGAGGCGATCAATCCTGATGTAAGGCTGGTGACGAACGAGTTGGTCGCGGAGGCCCATGACTCCGGCCTCTGCGTGTACCCCTATACCGCGAACGAGGTCGGGGAGATGGAGCGCCTGCTTGACTGCGGCGTCGACGGGATCATCACCAACCATCCCGCGATGCTGCATGCGGTTTTACTCGAGCGTCAGACGAACTGAGCCAGCTTTGAGGCACCCCGGTCGGCCTGCGTATTGCCTTCATCTGGTTGACTTTCAAGAGTCGGTGGCTTAGGGTCGCAAGCTCGAAAAACCTTGGACCCGCGGCCACTTAGCACGTCGCAGGTCAGCAGATCGGTTTTGATTCGACCGGGCTCGACTTAGACTGCGGCGCCATTTCCAGCTCCCGCTCAACCAGCACGCGAAACTGCGATTCACGCGGAACGTGTGACACGCAGGACGAACGGGTCGAGCGGTTCGACGCGGGCGGAATGGCCAGCCAAGTTCGCGGGCAGGGCCACTGAAGAATCACAGTCGTCATCCGCGCAATATTTCTGCACTCTTCGCAGTCTCTTTTAGCCTTTTGTTGTTCAGCGAGCTCAGTCAGCCAAATACGTACGCCGCGACTCGAGCCTACGTCAGGAACCAGGAAAGTCGGACGCGCCCATGATTCGTACCGCAATGCCGCCCAAGCAGGGTCTCTATGATCCGTCTCTCGAACACGATGCCTGCGGTATCGGATTCGTTGCCGATCTGAAGAAGCCGGCGAGTCATGGCATTCTCGAAAAGGCCACCGAGGTCCTCTGCCATCTGACCCATCGCGGCGCGGCGGGATCCGATGAGTTGACCGGCGACGGGGCCGGCATGCTGATCCAGACGCCTGATCGTTTTCTTCGTAAGGTGGCGGATGCCAGTGGCTTTGGTCTGCCTGATCTCGGTTCGTACGCCTCGGCACTCGTCTTTTTGGCCACCGACGCGAAGGAACGCGCCAAGCAGATTGAAACTGTCGAAGGGATCGTGGCCGCCGAAGGACAATCCGTGTTGGGTTGGCGCGAGGTGCCAACCGACCCTAGCGCGATTGGTCCGATCGCTCGAGCCGGGATGCCCGAGATCCAACAACTCTTCATTGCGGCCGCCGACGGCCTTGATCAGATGGCTTTCGAGCGGAAGCTTTACGTTATTCGCCGCCTGATTGAGAACCGAATCGACCAACTCGATACGGCCTTTCACATCCCCTCGCTCTCGTCCAAGACCTTTCTCTATAAGGGAATGTTCCTGGCGCATCAAACCTCCGACTTCTTTCCTGACCTTCAAGACCGGGATATGGAGTCCCGCCTAGCTGTGGTTCATCAGCGCTACAGCACGAATACCTTTCCAACCTGGGATCTCGCGCAACCCTTTCGGTACCTCGCCCACAACGGTGAGATCAATACGATTCGCGGCAACCAGAATTGGATGAACGCGCGTGAAGGGACACTGCGATCCGAGCTCTTCGGTGAGGATCTGAAGAAGCTCTTTCCGGTCATGCGCGTTGGAACCAGCGATTCCGCACGCTTCGACAATGCGCTGGAGTTTCTCCATCTGGCCGGTCGAGATCTTTCCGAGGCGATACTGCTGATGATTCCCGAGGCGTGGGAGAATCAGGATGGCATGGCCGCCGATCGCCGAGCCTTCTACGAATATCATTCCTGCATGATGGAGCCCTGGGATGGGCCCGCATCGATGTGCTTCTCGAACGGAGACGGTGTTGGCGCGGTGCTGGATCGAAACGGTCTTCGCCCCTCACGCTATGTCGTGACACACGATGGATTACTCGTGATGGGCTCCGAGGTCGGAACTCTCGAAATCAATCCCGCAGACATCGCTACGAAGGGCCGGCTCGAGCCGGGTCGGATCTTCTACGCCGACCTGGAGGAAGGCCGAATCATTGAGGATGCCGAACTGAAGGATCGCTATATCAGCCGACATCCCTACAAGACCTGGGTCGATACCCATCAGATCGTCTTGGATGATCTCAAAGCGCCGAAGGCCGCGGCAGGCACCGGAATCGATGCGGATGCTCGACTCGCTCTACAGCAGACCTTTGGATACTCGCTCGAAGACCTTCGATTCCTGATGGCCCCGATGGCGGCGAATGCGAAGGAGCCGCTCGGATCGATGGGAGAGGATTCAGCGCTTGCCTGCCTCTCGGATCGGTCGCGGCTGCTCTTCCACTACTTCAAACAGAATTTTGCTCAGGTGACGAATCCTGCGATCGATTCGATTCGCGAGCGGCCGGTCATGACTCTTGACTCGACGCTCGGCGCCGAAAAGAATTTGCTCGAGGAAACGCCGGAGCATGCGCAGCTGCTTCGGCTGCATCGCCCAGTGCTTCGCAACAGCGAACTCGCAGCGATTCAAGGGATTGATCGACCCGGCTTCAAGACTGAGACGCTCAGTACGCTCTACAACGTGTCGGAGGGTGGTGCCGGTCTTCGTCAGGCGATCGGGGATCTCTGCACGGAGGCGAGCGCGGCCATCGAGGCGGGTGCCAACATCCTGGTTCTTTCGGATCGCGGTGTGAGTTCGGAATCGGCGCCGATTCCTGCGCTGCTCGCGACGGGCGCTGTTCATCATCATTTGATTCGCGAAAGTACGCGCACGCGATGTGGTCTGGTCGTCGAGACCGGTGAGGCTCGGGAGGTCGCGCATTTCGCGCTGCTCGTTGGCTATGGCGCTGGTGGCATCAATCCCTATCTGGCCTTCGAGACGGTGCGTGAGCTGGTCGACGATGCGACCTATGTTCCGGCCGATCTGGACCCGGCCACGGCAGAAGAAAATTATCTGCAGGCGATCGATCTGGGTCTTCTCAAGATCTTCGCGAAGATGGGCATCTCGACTCTTCAGAGTTATCGCGGTGCGCAGATCTTCGAGGCGATCGGACTCAACGAAGAAGTCATCGACCTCTCCTTCATGGGTACGCATTCTCGAATATCCGGCGTCGGGCTGGACGTCCTCGCGCAAGAAGCAGAAATGCGCCACCGCCGAGGTTTTCCGCAGGGTGCATTCGAATATCCCGAGTTGGATCCCGGTGGCCTTTATCAGTGGCGGTTGCGCGGCGAGCAGCACACGTTCAATCCGGAGTCCGTTTCGAAGCTTCAGCACGCTGTTCGCGAGGAGGATTTCGAGAGTTTCGAGCAGTACACGGCCGCCGCGAATGATGATTCTCTTCGCATGCGAACGCTTCGTGGATTGCTCGACTTCAAGTTTGATCGCGATGCCGTACCGATCGATGAGGTCGAAGAAGCGGCGACGATCGTGGCGCGATTTTGTACCGGTGCCATGTCTTACGGATCGATCTCGGCTGAGGCACATGAAACGCTTGCGATCGCGATGAACCGACTCGGCGGGAAGAGCAATACCGGCGAAGGCGGCGAGGATCCGAAGCGGTGGACACCCGATGCAAATGGAGATTCCCGACGAAGCGCGATCAAGCAGGTGGCGTCCGGGCGATTCGGTGTGACGAGCGCCTATCTCGTGAACGCCGATGAAATGCAGATCAAGATCGCTCAAGGTGCCAAGCCCGGTGAAGGTGGCGAACTGCCCGGTCACAAGGTCGATCAGATCATTGCGGACACTCGTTATTCGACGCCGGGTGTCGGTCTCACTTCTCCGCCGCCTCATCACGACATCTACTCTATCGAAGACCTCTCGCAGCTGATTCACGATCTCAAGAACGCCAATCGAAGAGCCAATGTCAGCGTTAAGCTCGTTTCGGAAACCGGTGTCGGAACGATTGCGTCTGGTGTTTCGAAGGGGAAGGCCGATGGGATCCTGATCGCTGGCCATGACGGTGGGACCGGCGCCTCAGCCCTCACATCGATCAAGAATGCGGGTTGTCCCTGGGAAATTGGCCTGTCGGAGACCCAGCAGACCCTGGTCCAGAACGATCTTCGGGGTCGAGTTCGACTTCAGGTCGACGGCGGCTTCAAGACCGGTCGCGATGTCGTGATTGGTGCCCTGATGGGAGCCGACGAATTCGGTTTTGCGACCGCGCCACTGGTCGCCCTGGGCTGCGTTCTCATGCGAGTGTGTCATCTGAACACCTGTCCGGTCGGTATCGCAACACAGCGGCCCGAACTCCGCGAGCGATTTGCAGGGCAGCCGGAACACGTCACGCGCTTTTTCTTTTTTGTTGCAGACCAGGTTCGCGAACTAATGGCGCAGCTCGGTTATCGGACCATGGACGAGATGATTGGTGAAGTCGACCGGCTCGAGACGCGCAAGTCGATCAATCATTGGAAGGCATCGGGTCTCGACCTCTCGGATCTGCTTTACAAGGTAGAGCTGCCCCACGACAGACGGCATACAGGCACCCAGGAGCATGGCCTCGAAAACGCGTTGGACATGAAGCTTCTCGAGCTGGCCGAACCGGCGTTGGCCAACGCCGAAAAAGTCGAGATCGAGCTCCCGGTCCGAAATATCAATCGGACCGTCGGCACGATTCTTGGATCCGAGGTTTCGCGAAAATATGGTCTCGAGGGTTTGCCCGACGCAACGATTCGGATCGAGCTCAAAGGATCGGCGGGCCAGAGTCTGGCCGCCTGGTTGCCGAGGGGAATTCAGATACGGGTCGAGGGCGATGCCAATGACTATGTAGGCAAGGGATTGTCTGGTGGTCGCGTCATCGTACGTGCGCCATCCGAGGCGACCTTCGAGCCGACGGAAAATATCATCGCTGGAAATGTCTTGCTCTATGGTGCAACCGGTGGAGAAGCGTTCTTTCATGGGCCTGTTGGCGAGCGATTCTGTGTTCGGAATTCCGGTGCACATGCGGTGGTCGAAGGCGTTGGCGACCACGGGTGCGAGTACATGACCGGAGGCCGCGCCATTATCCTGGGACCGACGGGCCGGAATTTTGCGGCTGGAATGAGCGGCGGAATTGCTTACGTTCTTGATGAAGACGGAAATTTTTCAGGTCGGTTGAATGCCTTGGCCGCGGTCGATCTCGAATCTCTCGACGCGAAAGATGTCGAGTACGTCCAGAACATGCTCAGGAAACACTTCGAATTTACACGTAGTCGCCGCGCAGACGACATCCTGCGAAAGTGGGAGACCTTTGCACCGAAATTCGTAAAAGTCTTTCCGCAGGAATACCGCGCAGCGCTCGAAGGCATGAGCAACTCGTAGTCCACTCGCAGTGAAAGCCCGACCGACGCCTAATGGCGCCCCCGAAGTTCCCAGCATCGAGGCAAGAGACTCAATGGCAAATCCGACCGGTTTTTTAGAGACGAAGAGGCAAGGTCTGAGCTACCGCCCGGCCGATGATCGCACCAAGGATTTTGATCAGGTCGCGCAGCCGATCCCGGACGAGACTCTGAAGGCTCAGGCCGCACGTTGTATGGATTGTGGTGTTCCATTCTGTAGCAATCCGAATAATGGCCGTGGAGGCTGTCCGCTCGGCAATATTATCCCCGACTGGAACGACCTGGTCTATCGCGATAAATGGGAAGACGCGATCGCTCGATTGCATTCGACGAACAACTTTCCGGAGTTCACGGGATCGATCTGCCCGGCGCCCTGCGAGTCTGGATGTGTTCTCGGTATCAACGATGACCCGGTCACGATCAAGAACATCGAACTCAAGATCGTGAACCATGCCTGGGAAAGTGGTCACATCAAGGCGGTCGTCCCCGAGAAACGGTCGGGCCGCAGCGTTGCCGTGGTGGGTTCGGGACCGGCCGGCCTTGCCGCTGCACAACAGCTTTGTCGCGCCGGTCATACCGTCACTGTCTTTGAAAAGAACGATCGCGTCGGTGGTCTTCTCCGCTACGGAATTCCCAATTTCAAAATGGAGAAGTGGATCATCGATCGGCGTCTCGAACAGATGAAGGAAGAGGGCGTGTCTTTCCAGACAGGCGTTGCAGTCGGACAGGATCTGACCGTCGCCGATCTGCGGAAGAATTTCGATGCGGTCTTGCTTTGTATGGGCTCGGAGTCGCCACGTGACTTGCCGGTCGAGGGGCGCGAACTCGGCGGTGTTCATTTCGCCATGGATTTCCTTCCACAGGCGACGAAGCGTGTACTCGGCGATGACCTGCCAGCCGAGGATGATATTTTGGCACGCGGAAAGCATGTCATCGTACTCGGGGGCGGGGATACCGGATCCGATTGCGTTGGAACGAGCTTGCGCCAGGGGGCGGCCTCCGTCACTTCGATTGAACTCTTGGAAGAGCCGCCCACCGGTACCAATCCAGGAACGCCATGGCCGATGTGGCCCGTGATTGCTCGGAGTTCGAGTTCGCACGATGAAGGCGGTGAGCGTAAGTTCGCGATGATGACCAAAAAGTTTTCGGGGGGAAATGGCCGCGTCGGAAGCTTGCACGGCATCGAAATTCGATTTGGTGATCCGGACGAATCTGGTCGACCCGTCATCGAAGAGTTGCCGGGGACTGAGTTCGAACTCAAAGCAGATCTGGTCTTGCTCGCTCTTGGCTTTCTCGGTCCTGTTCAGGCCGGGTTGATCAAGGATCTGGGATTGAAACTCGATCCACGAGGCAACGTTGACGCCGCGCAGAACGACTTCAAGACGTCGGAGCCGGGTGTATTCGCCGCAGGCGACTGTCGCCGCGGCCAGAGTCTCGTCGTGTGGGCGCAGTGGGAAGGACGCGAGGCAGCCCGATCCGTCGATCAGTACCTCTCCGGCGAAACACGCCTACAACAGCGGAGTTCTCCCGGTCATTTCCCCGGCTAGTCCTTCGTCGCGGCATCCTCGTTATCTGGAGTCGATGCTGGAAGCCAACGCAACGATCGTGGTTGTGTTGGTGGCCTGAATAGCCGGTGCGGCGAACACTGCGGGTCACGAGCATGATTGTCGTTTTGAGAGACGTGAGAGCACTGCTCGACACAGGCGTAGATTTCCCAGGTTCCGGGGCAAGATCGATGCCGAATACTAAGGCGACCGCTTGGGAAATGCGTGCACTGATCCTCGCATGATCGTGTAGTCTACTTGCATGAATACCGGAAGTCGCAGCGACGAAGAAACGTCGCGGGTCGGTCCATACGATTTTGATCGCCTCGAACGGTCCGTCGAATTTCTGATCCAAGAACACGAACGACTCACCGGCGAGCGTGAAGAACTCGTTTCGGAACTCGTCGATCGCGAACATCGAATCGCGAAGCTCGAGAGTCAACTTGCAACGGAACAGCGCAAGCGAGTCACTGCAGCCGAAGGCGTCGACAAGATTCTCAACCGACTCGAACAACTCCGCACTGTCGTTGCGGTCAACACCTCCAACACCTCCAACACAGGAGGCGGTTCATGAGCAAGAGTTCTGTCGCCGTCCGAATAGCAGGACACGAATACAAGATATTGACCGAAGGCGATGGTGACGATCTTCGACGAATCGCACGAGATGTAGACCGTGCGATGAAGCGCGTGCGGGACCGAACCGGAACCATCGACACGCTGGATGTCGCCGTCTTGACCTGCCTCAACCTGGCGCGAGAGATCATCGAGTTAAAGAATCGACCGACCGAAGTAGCCTCGGATGAGCGACTGCGTAGTCTGATCGGTCGCGTAGAAGAGCTGCTTCCAGAAGCATTGATCGCGGCGACCGATAGGGAGCCGACGGAGAGCGCAGACGCGACCCATAAACAGACTTCATCGCCGTCGCAGACAGCGCGCACGCTTGATCTTCCGAGCGTTGAAGCGTTACGCGATCGGTTGAGTTCTAGGTCTCCTGCCGCGGATGATCACCCGGGTGGGTCGATGCCTGAGCCGCGAGTTGCCGCGGGTGGACGCGACCGCGCTTCCTAGCGAAGTGCCGACAGGTGCCGCATTTCACATTCCATCATGTCCACTATGGATACAGAGAAGCAGGCCTTACGACAGGCCATGAAGCAGACTCTCCGCGCACTTCCGTCCACGGCGGCGGGTTGCGTGGGAGAAGCCGTCGCGGAGCATCTTTCGAGTTCTCGAGAATGGCAGCACGCTAATTGTGTGGCGCTCTTCTCGACTCTGGCCGGAGAGATCGAGACCGCTCCCGTCGTTCGTTTGGCTCAGCGAGACGGCAAGCGACTGTATTTTCCGCGCATGATCCCCGGCTTCTCGCTCGAGTTCCTTCATGTTTCGGATATGGGGTCGATGGTTAATGGGCGTTACCGTGTGCTGGAACCGGTTCGCGAATCCGAATCCAAAGCGCTGACTTCCGATGGGCTGATTCTGGTACCGGGGATGGCCTTCGACCGGAAAGGTGGACGCCTCGGTCGCGGAGCGGGCTACTATGATCGGGCGCTCGCTGGTTTTGATCGCGACGCCGATCGAATCCAACTCGTCGGTGTCTGCTTTTCGGTTCAGCTGATCGACGCGGTACCGATGACATCAGCGGATGTGCTCATGGACCGCGTGCTAACTCAAGATGGCTTCTGCGTGACCGATTGAAATCGTGGGTCGCTGACACAGGTTGCGCTAAATCGGGGTCAGTGGAGTTCTGATTCGGAATGGCCGGTTCGAGGGAGTTTGGGTCGCAATGACAGATGCGCAGCGAAGTCGGGAAGTCGAGCGCCAGCTCGAGATCATGCGCGAGGGCGCGGTCGAATTCTATGGTGAGGAGGAATTCACAAAGCGCCTTGCGCTGTGCCTAAAAGAGGGTCGACCTCTGCGCGTCAAGCTTGGCATGGATCCTTCCTCTGCCGATCTGCATCTTGGACACAGCGTGGTATTGATGAAGCTCCGGAAATTTCAGGAGCTCGGGCATACGCCCATCTTCTTGATCGGTGACTTTACGGCGCGTATCGGGGATCCATCCGGGCGAAACAAGACGCGGCCGGCGTTGGATGTCGAGCAGATCCAGCAGAATGCGAAGACCTACGTCGCGCAGGTTGCGAAGATGCTGGATGTCCGTTCGGTCGAGGTTCGTTTCAATAGCGAATGGATGGATTCGATGGCGCCGAGTGACTTCGTGCGTCTCTGCTCTCAGGCAACGGTTGCTCGAATGCTCGAGCGCGATGACTTCGCAAAGCGCTACGCCGCCGAGATTCCGATCTTCGTCCACGAATTCCTCTACCCGTTCGTTCAGGCCTACGATTCTGTTGCGCTCGAGGCTGACGTCGAATTGGGCGGTACAGACCAGACGTTCAACCTATTGATGGGGCGTGAGGTTCAGCGCAGCTATGGGCGGGAGCCGCAGGCCGTCATCACGCACCCGCTGCTGGTTGGCCTCGACGGTCATGAGAAGATGAGCAAGAGCCTCGGGAACAGCGTCGGGATCACGGACGACGCCGTGTCTATGTACGGCAAAGTGATGAGCATCCCGGATGAGGCGATGGGAGAGTGGTGTAGGTTGCTTTCAGCCGGTGAGTGGGGGCGCCTGGTGACGGATCTTTCGCGCCTGGGAGAGGGGGAGGGCGACCCGATGTCCCTGAAACACGCGTTGGCGGCCCATATCGTGACTCGAATACATGGAGAAGAGGCTGCAGGGGGCGCTCAGGCCCAATTCAGGAGCGTCGTGCAGCGCAAGGAAGTGCCAGATGACGTTCCCAGCGTCGAGATTGGAATGGGAGGCCGAGAGCCGTTCAAGCTCTTTGAAGTGTTGGTCGAAGCGAAACTCGCGCCCAGCAAGAGCGAGGCGCGACGTCTCGTCAAACAGGGCGCAGTCTCAATCGATCGTGAGCGGGTGACGGACCCGATGAAGGTCCTTAAATTAGAGGATGTGCTCATTCAAGTGGGGAAGCGGCGTTTTGCTCGGGTCAAATTCATGACTTGAAACCCAGATATCGGCCTTTTTTTTCCCGAAATGCAAAAAACCCTCTAGGGGCGCTAGAAAGCCTCTTGACCGGCAAGCTGCCCTCACGTAAGTTCCGGCGCCCGTCGCGGAGACCACTCGCGGGGGATTTCCTGACCACTGAGAGCCCAACCGAAGATGCTTCGTCGAGATCTGAGGGGATAGCCTGGGGTTTGGGGAAAACAAATGTAGAAACATGGAAGTTGGTTGGTCAAAGTTAGATAGCAAGAGTAAGCAACAAGAATAATGGCGACGCAGGACCGGTCGCTTAGTGATGGATCGTCTGCAGGAATTCCTAACAAGTTCCTTGGGCCTCGGTCGCTCTTTGAAAATTGAATAGCGTGTGGTCCGCCAAGTCAGGGATGCCTGGCAAAGCGGATCGAGACAACAGATACATGTCCCCTTGCAGCAGGTTCCTTCGCAAGAAGGTCCAGTTGCTCGCGAACATGACGGGTCTTGAGACAAAGCAATTTGTTTCTAGGTCTGTCAGCCAAATTTAAACTGGAGAGTTTGATTCTGGCTCAGGACGAACGCTGGCGGCGTGCTTAAGACATGCAAGTCGTACGAGAAAGCCTCTTCGGAGGTTAGTAAAGTGGCGCACGGGTGAGTAACACGTGGGTAATCTGCCCTTAGGTTTGGGATAACCCCGGGAAACCGGAGCTAATACCGAATGAGACCACGATGACTTCGGTCGATGTGGGAAAAGATGGCCTCTTCTTGAAAGCTATCGCCAATGGATGAGCCTGCGGTTGATTAGCTTGTTGGTGAGGTAACGGCTCACCAAGGCGACGATCAATAGCTGATCTGAGAGGATGATCAGTCACACTGGAACTGAGACACGGTCCAGACTCCTACGGGAGGCAGCAGTCGGGAATATTGGGCAATGGGCGAAAGCCTGACCCAGCAACGCCGCGTGAAGGATGAAGGCCCTAGGGTCGTAAACTTCTGTCGAGAGGGAAGAATGCGTGCGGGTAAATAATCCGTACGTTTGACGGTACCTCCAAAGGAAGCACCGGCTAACTCCGTGCCAGCAGCCGCGGTAATACGGAGGGTGCAAGCGTTGTTCGGATTTATTGGGCGTAAAGCGAGTGTAGGCGGTTTGGCAAGTCGAATGTGAAATCCCGAGGCCCAACCTCGGAACTGCATCCGAAACTGCCAGGCTAGAGTCCCGGAGAGGGTGGCGGAATTCCCGGTGTAGGGGTGAAATCCGTAGATATCGGGAGGAACACCAGTGGCGAAGGCGGCCACCTGGACGGTGACTGACGCTGAGACTCGAAAGTGTGGGTAGCAAACAGGATTAGATACCCTGGTAGTCCACACCGTAAACGGTGAGAGCTCGTCGTAGTGGGTATTGACCCCTGCTGTGACCAAGTTAACGCATGAAGCTCTCCGCCTGGGAAGTACGGTCGCAAGACTAAAACTCAAAGAAATTGACGGGGGCCCGCACAAGCGGTGGAGCATGTTGTTTAATTCGAAGCAACGCGCAGAACCTTACCTGGATTTGACATCTCGGGAATCTCCCTGAAAGGGGAGAGTGCCTTCGGGAACCCGAAGACAGGTGCTGCATGGCTGTCGTCAGCTCGTGTCGTGAGGTGTTGGGTTAAGTCCCGCAACGAGCGCAACCCCT
>DUCN01000127.1:185315-187815 GCA_012959805.1 Myxococcales bacterium
GTAATCGCGGATCAGCATGCCGCGGTGAATACGTTCCCGGGCCTTGTACACACCGCCCGTCACACCACGAAAGCTGGTTGAACCAGAAGTCAGTGACCCAACCTTCGGGAGGGAACTGCCCAAGGTATGACTGGTGATTGGGGTGAAGTCGTAACAAGGTAGCCGTAGGGGAACCTGCGGCTGGATCACCTCCTTTCTAAGGAGTTCCGGTCGAAAGACGTTTTCTTCGCAAGGAGAAATCAAGGAACAATATAGAAGTCACGTTGATCGAGGCGATCTTGAATCGTCAAGAAGGTCTGAATCCCGGGTTCTCCCGGTCACTCGTTCAATCGGGGAGCTTTCTGATCAACGCTCGTTCCGCACTACACGCTATTCAATTTTTGGAGACCGGAGTGTCGAGGCTGATTGCCGTTCGATGGATATCGAACTGCAATGAGTCTGAAGCGCTGATCTTCCGTTGAGGCAGTCGAGTCCACCAGGACCGATGAGCGTCTGCAGGGCCTGTAGCTCAGCCTGGTTAGAGCGTCCGCCTGATAAGCGGGAGGTCGGTGGTTCGAGTCCACCCAGGCCCACCATTTTTCTTTATGGGGCTCGCTGTTTATAGGCGTATCCGATGCGACGAAACTGGTAGGGGTCCATTCCCTGCTTCGCGGGAGATGGCAAGGGCTGATCAGTAGGATGGATTCATTCTCGATATTTGGCCGGTCGGATCATTTGACCTCGTTCACGAGGTTTTCCTGGACCATGTTTTTTGTGGGCACACGTACTTCATACGCGCGCTCAGAAAAAGGGGGCTGTAGCTCAGCTGGGAGAGCGCGGGCTTTGCAAGCCTGAGGTCGTCGGTTCGATCCCGTCCAGCTCCACCAGGTCCACCAACTTTCGCACATCTTTGATGTGCGAGGACAGAACAAATAAAAAGGTACTCCTAGAGAGTGCGCCCGCCCAAAACAGGCGGGAAGATGACTTTCTAATCTGTCGATCTTTGATAACTGAATATTTTTCCGAGCTGAGAGCGTCTTGCTTGCAAGACAATGTAGATCGGCTTTAGAAGGCGCAAGCTTTCGAGAGTCGACATGCCCGATTTATGGTCAAGCTATAAAGGGCAGACGGTGGATGCCTTGGCGGTAGGAGGCGATGAAGGACGTGGTTAGCTGCGAAAAGCGTCGGGGAGCTGCTAAGCAAGCTTTGATCCGGCGATATCCGAATGGGGAAACCCGGCTGGGGTCATGCCCAGTCATCTTTCACTGAATACATAGGTGGAAGAAGCGAACCCGGGGAACTGAAACATCTCAGTACCCGGAGGAAAGTAAATCAATTGAGACTCCCTGAGTAGCGGCGAGCGAAACGGGATTATGGCCAAACCGGCGGGAAGCAATTCCTTCCGGGGTTGTGGGACTTCGATGTGAGACTTTGATGGATAGCGGAATGGTCTGGAAAGGCCGGCCAAAGAGGGTGATAGCCCCGTATGCGAAATCTTGATGAGCTCTAGGAGTATCCCGAGTACCACGGGACACGAGAAATCTTGTGGGAATCTGGGGGGACCATCCTCCAAGCCTAAGTACTACCTACCGACCGATAGTGAACCAGTACCGTGAGGGAAAGGTGAAAAGCACCCCGTTGAGGGGAGTGAAATAGACCTGAAACCGTTTGCCTACATGCAGTAGGAGCTCTATGACGAATCTTCGGATTCGTAATGAGTGACTGCGTACCTTTTGTTTAATGGGTCCGCGAGTTATTCCTCAGTAGCAAGGTTAAGCCGCCAGGTGTAGCCGCAGCGAAAGCGAGTCTGAATAGGGCGTCTAGTTACTGGGGATAGACCCGAAACCAAGTGATCTATCCATGGCCAGGTTGAAGCTCAGGTAAGACTGAGTGGAGGACCGAACCGCCGTAGGTTGAAAACTACTCGGATGAGCTGTGGATAGGGGTGAAAGGCCAATCAAACTTGGAGATAGCTGGTTCTCCCCGAAATATATTTAGGTATAGCCTCGCGTTTATACCACCGGAGGTAGAGCACTGACTGGGCTAGGGGTCCTACCAGATTACCGAACCCAATCAAACTCCGAATACCGGTGAGTACTGCGCGGGAGTCAGACTGCGGGTGATAAGATCCGTGGTCGAGAGGGAAAGAACCCAGACCGCCGGCTAAGGTCCCTAAATCATTGCTGAGTGGGAAAGGAAGTGAGAGCGCTTAGACAACCAGGATGTTGGCTTAGAAGCAGCCACCATTTAAAAAGTGCGTAACAGCTTACTGGTCTAGTGATTTCGCGCCGAAAATGTAACGGGGCTAAGCAATGTACCGAAGCCGCGGAGCATTCATTTCTTCGGATCTGAATGTTGGTAGGGGAGCGTTCCATACACGTTGAAGGTCTACCGTGAGGAGGGCTGGAGAGTATGGAAGTGATGATGCGGACATGAGTAGCGATAAACAGGGTGAGAAACCCTGTCGCCGTAAACCTAAGGGTTCCTGAGTCAAGCTAATCTTCTCAGGGTTAGTCGGCCC
>DUCN01000127.1:189073-193627 GCA_012959805.1 Myxococcales bacterium
GGGTTTAGAACGTCGTGAGACAGTTCGGTCCCTATCCGCCGTGGGCGCAGGAGATTTGAAGGGATCTGTCCCTAGTACGAGAGGACCGGGATGGACGAACCGATGGTGTACCGGTTGTTCCGCCAGGAGCATCGCCGGGTAGCTACGTTCGGAAAGGATAACCGCTGAAAGCATCTAAGTGGGAAGCCAACCCTAAGATGAGATCTCCCTTGGACTTCGGTCCACTGAAGGGCTGTTCGAGACTAGGACTTTGATAGGCTGGGTGTGGAAGCACAGTAATGTGTGAAGCTGACCAGTACTAATCGCCCGTGAGGCTTGATCACGACCTTTCATGGCACGTCAGGCACTCGTTGCTCGTCTACTCAGAGAAGTATTCATTTATAGAGACCGTCTACTAAAAGACCGTCGATCGCACCTGTTTATTAGTGCAGGGTGAGCCGGCGCACAGATTTTCTCGAAGTCGCTATGGAGACTCGAGGAGCACAATTTTCCCACCGTCCATAGAGCAGGGGCCACACCCGTTCCCATTCCGAACACGGAAGTTAAGACCTGCTTCGGCGATGGTACTGCACATGTCTTGTGTGGGAGAGTAGCACGACGGTGGGACTTTTTATCGAAACCCGATCAGCATTCGCTGATCGGGTTTCTTGGTTGAGGACTCTTTTTGGTTGAGGACTCTTTATCGAAACCCGATTGGCATTCGCTGATCGGGTTTCTTGGTTGAGGACTCTTTATCGAAACCCGATTGGCATTCGCTGATCGGGTTTCTTGGTTGAGGTGGTGGCAAGCCCAACGAAACGAATCCAGTCTCAAGGTTAGGGTTTTGGCTTGGACCGTACCGCCCACCACCGATTTACAGCTCGTTGAGCAGGGAGCTCGACGAGATAGTAAGAGAAAGTTGCCATCCCGATCGTTATTCCCAGAAAGAGCAGTAGAACCCAACCGCTCTGGAAGTCGAGGGCAACCCAGCCTCCGACGATTAAGACGTGCAGCAGGAGCTGCAATGGAAAGTGCAGGAGATAAATTGAAAATGAAATGTCGCCGAGGAAGGTGAGCGGGCTTAGACGAAGTGTTTGCTTGACGAGTACGCTTCGGCTGGCAGTGAGGAGCAACACCGGAAAGGCCACTAGGACAGACAGAACCTCAAAGCGCGGGTGGAATGACAGATGCCCTAATGCGCCCCAGATCAATAGTGCGATGGCCGCAATAAATACCGCGTCAAACAGCAGTGAACTCGAAGCGTGAGTTCGCGGCTCGCGGAACGCAACCTCGTGCAATGCGACGCCCACGAAAAATCCGAAGGCAGTCCGAATCAGCGTGATCGCTGGATATGCAACGGTGTCGGCGGCTCCCAGCGAGCCATTTCCCGTGGTTACGACCAAGGCCAAGGAAACAACAGCAATGCCAAGCGAGATTGGGAATAGCCGCTTCCATCCTATCGAGATTACGATAAAGAAGAGCACGTTCACCCAGAACTCAGTCGAGATCGACCACGACGGAGCATTGAACGAGAACCCCGACTGGAACCCCACGTACTGGGCGAGTCCGAGATTGAGTGCGAAGTGATACAAGTCGTTGTAAGGGACGATGAACTGCCGACGCCCCATCAATTCGACTAGGACGTACTGACCAAGGGCGACGAGCACGAGTGTGACCAAATGCAAAGGAAAGATCCGAGCGATTCGCTTCACCATGTTTTCGGCGAAGCGATGGCTCCGATATTCGTTCGCGTACGCACGAGCAAGAACAAGCCCGGATAAAACAAAGAAAAAATCTACCGCGTAATAGCCCGCCCGATAAAAGGCTTCGAAAACTACGGCCAATGGCTTCGCGTGAAAGTGACCTTGGTAATGCCAGAACAAGACGCCGATCGCGGCGAGGCCACGCAGTGAGTCGAGCTCGCGCAGGCGGGGCGCGGGAGATGAGTTCATCTGGATCGTGGATTCCATTGTTTATGGCGGCTTCTTCAATATAGGGAAAAGACAGGCTCGCACAATAATGTTTCAACGGGGAATTGACACCGTGCGCCCAAGAGTTTTCGCGTGACTCCAGATGGAAATACTGTTGTAAGAAAGGAGCCTGTCCGCAGTGTGGCCAAGGGGTTGAGCAGAGACAGCGCTATTGTGGTGCCGGAGGGAAGTCTTTGTCCGTACGTGTCGAGAACAGCGAAATTCAAAGTCAGGCGCACCGCTTTGCTCGCGCGCTTGACGACGCAGGTGTTGGAAGGCGCGCATCAGTGGCCGTCCTATTGCCGAACGTCCCCGAGTTTGTTTACTGCCTGCGCGGAGCAACATGGTCTGGGCGGACGTTCACCCCCGTAAACTGGCATTTGTCAGCCGACGACATTGCTTACGTCGTCGGCAATTGCGAGCCAAGCGCATTGGTCATTCACGCTGACTTTTCGGAACAAGCCGAAGCCCTTGCTGCGAACGTGTCACCAAACGCCCGCTTCGCCGTGGGGGGCACGATCCCCGGCTTTCGCTCCTTCGATGAAGTTGCAACGTTTTCGGGAGATGACCTCGACAAGCCGCTCGCGGGCACATTGATGCTCTACACGTCCGGCACCACCGGCAAGCCGAAGGGTGTCAAGACAGACGTACCCGACGACGGCCCCCCGCCATGTCTCGCGAGTCGCATGGGCTCGGCGATGCTTTCGGCGTACTTGCCCGATGACACCGAAGGCATCCATCTCGTTGTTGCGCCGCTGTATCACGCAGGCCCGTCAACGTACAGCGAAGGCGCGGCGCTGCTGGGTTCGGACGTGATCATCATGGAACAGTGGGACCCCGAAGAGTTTTTGCGCATCGTCGAGAGCGAAAGGGTGACGTCGACCTTCATGGTCCCCACGCACTTCGTTCGTTTGCTTCAACTTCCAGAAGAGACGCGCTCGAAGTACGACACGCGTTCGCTCAAGCTTGTGACCCATGGCGCTGCACCGGTTTCGCCCGACGTCAAACGTCGAATGATTGAATGGCTCGGCCCCGTGCTGTTTGAATTCTACGGCGGCACCGAAGGCGGCGGCGTCAGTATCGATTCGCACACCTGGCTCGCCCATCCAGGTTCAGTCGGCCGTCCGCGACCCGGTCTCGTGATTCATATCTTGGATGAAGCAGGGCAACCGCTTCCCGCCGGTGAAGCCGGGGACGTTTACTTCGCCAACGATGGCGGCCGATTCGAATACAAAGATGATCCAGAAAAAACGGCTTCGGCTTATCGTGGCGATCTCTACACCCTTGGCGACATCGGCTATCTCGACGATGAAGGCTTCCTCTACCTTCGCGACCGCAAAGCGGACACGATCATTACGGGCGGCGTCAACGTCTACCCGGCCCAGATCGAATCCGTGCTTCTCGAACATCCGAGTGTGCGCGATTGCTGTGTCGTGGGCTTGCTTGACGAAGAGTGGGGCGAGCGTGTGCTTGCGGTGATTGAACCGCATGATCAAAACGCGAGCCAAGACCCAATTCGTGAAGCACTCAAAGCGTTATGCCTCAAGCGCCTCGGCAGCCAGCAGCGACCGCGCGAGTATGTGTTCGCCACGTCGCTACCGCGTACGGAAACGGGCAAGTTGCCGCATCGGAAAGTACGTGACGTCTACCGCGCCCGCGCATTGGAGAACCACGGTGCCTGATTCGGATTCCCTCCTAGATTCTCTCCTAGTAGACACGACCGAAGGCGTGGCGACGGTCATCCTCAATCGCCCCGACGCCTACAATGCGATCGACGAAGACATGCTCGATCGAAGCTTACTGGCGGCCAGTTCACGCGGCCGGGCATGGTGGCAACAACCCGGGTGTCGCTCTACGCCGAGTCCGGTGGAGAACCGGTCTGGCAGCGCGTGTTCCGTTTGCGCCTCGATCGAGAAAAATACTTTGCCGGTACCTCGATGCTCTTTAATCCGAGCGCGCTCCCGTATTGGAATTCGTTCTTCGTACCGGTCGCGTCTTGGCCGAACCGAGCTGCGCTGCGAAAGCCGATGAAGTTTGACAAGCAGATCGTTGCGGTCGACAGTGCGGGGGATCGCGCGGTGACGCTCTTCGCAAACGGAGAGTTCAAGCTCCTCGAACTTGCGAATTCTGAAGTCGTGTTTCCCCTCGCCGAATACTCGCGTCCCAAGGACTTTACGCGCTGGCACGGCGTCAAGATCCTCGGCGAGAAGATCCTGATCTATGGCGAAGACGGAATCGAAATCGTGGGCATCTCCAAATCGGGGCTCAAGAGTGTCGGCGCCCTCGATCGCCAGTCAATTGGATCGATCGCCGCAGTCGTTCCTCACGGTGACGAAATTCTTCTGGCGAGTAGCCGCGGTTTGCTTTTGACGGATCAAAATTCGAAGAGCGCAAAGCGCTTATTACGACGCCCCATAAAGGGACTCGACCGCGTGAACAAGTCATTGGTCTTTACCGACGGCGCATCGGTCTACATCTCGAGCATGGCGTTGCTCGCCGAACAGGGGGTTCTCGAAAAGATTGATCTCGGCTACGAGTTCGGGCCCACCCGCGTCATCGGCTTCGATGACAGTGCGATTGTGCTCGGGAAGGCGGACGCAGTGAT
>DUCN01000128.1 GCA_012959805.1 Myxococcales bacterium
TGACTTCAAGGAGAGCAAGCGGCTTCTCGCGCGCTTTGCCGATCGCTTCCTCCTCCACGAATGCACCGAGGAGGCCCTCATCGCGGATCTCGATAAGACATTCTAGCTGGGTTCTGGCACAACGTCCGAGCCTGGGCGTTATGCCAAATCCCTATGGGGAGCCGCGTGACGGGCCCGTGTTTTGGCAATCACGGCGTAACCGCAACCGGGACATTTCGTCTGCATTACGCTGAGTCCGCCTTGCGCTCTCTCGTCATATCATCGAACGCGCTCGGTTTGCGACGAGCTTTCCAGGCGGAGATGACCTCGGTCACATTCGTGCCGAGTGGCGCGGTCGAATCGACTTCCAGATCGTAGGCAGGAAAATCGTGAATGATCGTGAAATCGCGCTTCGCCTCGCCGACTTGCCGGTCGCCTCGCGCACGTTCTCGCTTCTCCAGTTCCGGGAGAGGGCAGTGGAGGCCAATGAAGAACACATCGAACGATGTTCAGCAGTTCCACCAGCCGCCTCATCCATTCTTTTGTCTCGATGATGTGCTCGATGATCAGGTTGTTTCCGGTTCTCGCGAGGGCCGGAAGACAATGATGAAATCCATCGAAGAAAGAAGGCCGCAGCAAGGGCCATTCGAACTCACCGCTTCGAATGCGCCCGTCCCGTCACGGGCTCCCCTAGGGATTTAACATAACGCCCAGGCTCGGACGTTGTGCCAGAACCCAGCTTGTATGTCCTATCCCCTTCGCTGATCCTTCCCGAGGGCTATGTCGGCTATTGGGATATGCCCGAAAAATATCGCGAACTGGTGGTCATCAACACGAAATAGCACCATTGAGAGCCATGAATCGCAGACCGGTGCGCGCGCTCCTTGAACGCCCAGCACTTCAAATCGCCCCGTTCAACCCCCCGCGAACACTTTCTCGATAGGCACATCGCCGTCGAGAAGATCGACCACCCGATTGGACGCGGACGGATGACGCAACGCTTCAACAATGCAGTCGGCCACGTTCTCTCGACTGATCTCGGAACCTTGGCCCTCGGTCTTCGTGCGGACCCGACCACTGCCCGCCTGATTGGTCAATCGACCGGGCCGAAGGATGGTCGAACGCAGAGTGCTTTCGAAAAGGTGCTGATCCGCGAGCAGTTTGGCGACCATGTAGTGGCGCATGGCGGGCGGAGCTTCCAGAGGTTTCTCGACCCGCAAAGCGCTGACCATCACGAAATGACCCACGCCGCGCTCTTCACTCTCGCGAATCGAACGAATGGCCCCGTAAAGATCCACAAGGAGTGTTTTGTCGCCCCCCGTCGAGCCACCCGAACCCGCCGTGAAAACCACCTGATCACAGCCTTCGAAAGCATGCGAAAACTCAGCCTCCAGATCCCCAAGCACCGCTTCGATTCCCTGGGCCTCGAAATGCGCTTGCTGCTCTTCGATTCGCACCATGGCGCGAATCGAAAGCCCCGCCTCCTCCGCTTTTTGGCAGAAAAGTCGACCGATTCCTCCGTGAGCGCCAATCGTGAGTATCTTCGACATCATTCCTCCACATCGTCGTGAATAACGGCCTCGGGGGCTGGATCCCTGAGCGGGAGAGTGGCCGAGATCGGAGTCATGGGCGGGGCGACATTTCGCAACTTCGCCATTGTGGCCACCGCTTTGAGAGCCGAATTCAGGGAACTCATGACTCGGCTATTTCGAACTCTTTCTCGCGAATCAGGCCATTTTGGTTTCGGCGATGGATTGCAAGCCGAGGTCAGCGATT
>DUCN01000129.1 GCA_012959805.1 Myxococcales bacterium
ACGGGATCCCCTCGGGATTTAACATAACGCCCATACCCGGACGTTATGCCAGAACCCAGCTTGTATGTCCTATCCCCTGAGTAGCCGAGTCCGCAGAGGATGCGCTCGCTGTCGAGTAGCCAGGGGGCGGCGTCGATTCTCGCGGCGGGCATAAGGATGCCCGATTCCAGGAAGAGAGAGAGGGGCGGGGCGAGTTCGATCGTGTGTTCGATGCGTTGGTCGTGTAGGGCGAGGAGGACGGCCTGCACCCACGGCGAATGGTCGTTGCCGTAGATGCGAACCCGATCGGGTGCCGCAGCGCTCTTCGAGGAAGATTCGAGATCCGACATCGCGGTCATTCTAGTACGGATTGCGGGGCGGATCGGGTGGGGATAGGACATACAAGCTGGCTTCCAGCACAACGTCCGAGTAGGGGCGTTATGTTAAATCCCTAGGGGAGCCCTGTCGCGGGGCGATTTCAAGGTGCGCGCGCCGCAGGACATCGCTGCTGAATAGAGCCGAGCCATAGGGGGTAGTGGGGAGCTCCCGTGACGGGAACACGAGTACACGTTTCCGGTGTTGGTTGATTGCGGGTATGTCGATCTGGCAGGTGTGGAGGGTTTTCCAACGACCTGGTTTGCGGACAAGAGAGGCTAGTCACTTGATATAGTCTGAACGTGGGCGTAGCTTGCTCGAACCAAGTAGCGCGGAGAGCCCTCCGGGGCCGCATCAGTCGAAAGGAGTCCCGATGAAATTCGGCGCAATTTTTCCCACCTGCGAGATCGGAAACGACCCGGTCGTCATCAGAGACTGGGCACAGGCCGCCGAGGAGCTCGGCTACTCCCACATCATTGCCTACGACCACGTCCTTGGCGGCGTCCGCGAAGATCGCGACCCGCCGATGATGAGCGCCTACGACAATCACAACCCATTTCACGAGCCCTTCACTCTATTCGCCTATCTAGCCGGACTGACTTCAACGATCGATTTTGTAACGGGCGTGCTGGTCGTTCCACAGCGACAGACGGTGCTGGTCGCGAAGCAGGCGGCCGAGCTTTCAGTGCTCTCGAATGGACGGTTGCGCCTCGGGCTTGGGACGGGCAACAACTATGTCGAGTACGATGGTCTGAGTGCGTCGTTCAAGGATCGTGGACGAGTCCTCGACGAACAGGTCGAGGTCCTACGCAAACTCTGGACTGAGCCGGTAGTCGACTTCAGTGGCGATTTTCATCGCATCGACCGAGCGGGCATTTCTCCGCAACCCGTGTCTTCGATACCGATCTGGTTCGGGGGCCGGAGTCGGCCTGCTATCCGCCGCGCGGCGGCTTGCGGCGACGGCTTCCTGTTCAGCCCGGCGAGCGATCCGATCAAGGACCTCTGTCAGCAGTTAATCGCCGATCTTGAGGCAAACGGAAAGCGCGAGGGATTCGGCATCGACGTCTTCACGGGTTTTGGGGACGGCCCCAAGCATTGGCAGCGCGAAATCAAGGCCTGGGAAGGGCTCGGGGCGGACAGCATCTCGATGCGAACAATGTCAACGAGTTCGATGATGTTCGGAGAGAAGGACCCAGGTTTCACGACGCCGCAGCAACACATCGATGCCCTCGCCACATTCATGCGCGAAGTTCGGTAGAGCCGGCTGTCTTGATTGGATCGCTTGCTAGGGCACGATCAGGTGGGCGACGAATTCGGCATGGGCCTCGATCGCCTTCGGCTTCGCCGGGTCGAGTCCAGTGAGACGTTTGCAATTGGGCGCAACGGCAAAGATGAGCTGAACCGCACCCATCAAAGAGTAGAAGACATGAGGGGCCTGGGAGACCTTGTAGCCGGCGGCACGAACGATGCCGCGCTCCTTCATTGTTTCGAAGCGCTTCTTCAAGTAGGTATCGACGAGCCACTTCGAGCGGTCATCGTCGAGATTCCCCTCGTCGACCATGAAACGAAAGAATTCGGGGTTGGCGGCTGAAAACCGCACGAATTCCCGCACGAATTCCCGGGCACGCTTCTTGGGGTCTTCGTGGTCTAACTCGACGAGGAGTTCTTCCATCCGGCGATCGAAGGCACCAAATATCCTCTCGGCCGCCGATTTCCAGAGGTCGTCCTTGTTCGGAAAGTGATAAGTCAGCAATCCCTGATCGATCTTCGCACGCTGCGCGACGTCGCGCGTGCTAGCGGCCTGGTAGCCCTTCTCGGCGAAGGCTTCGACCGCAGCAGCGAGAATACGATCTCGCGTCAATTCGCCCCGCGCCTGAGTGCGTTCGGTCGTTCGCGATTTTGCGTTCGCACGCTTCTGGGTCATGTCGCGATCCTGATCGATGAAGGATGGGGGATAGGCGGCTGTGCGATGACGGGTCGCCCGTCAGCTCGTGTCACGCGGATGTCGCGGTTGATCGGCGAGGTAGGCGTACATTTCCGCTGTCCAACCCGCGTCGAGGTCGTCGGCGATCCGCTTCTTCCACGGGCGGCGCACGATCTGAGTCGCCATTCTTCGAGTGATTCTCTTCTTGGAAGCGAGCTGCTCGGCAATCTGCCAGGCGCGGTCCATCAGTTCGTCTTTGGCGACCACTTCGTTGACCAGGGCATATTCAAGGGCCTTCTGCGCATCGATCTGTTCGTTCATCAATAGGACCCAGGCGGCACGTTTCACGCCGAGCAGTTCGATAAAGGCGCTGTGGATACCATCGCCGGGCACCCATTCGCGTTCAAAATGCATGTCGGCGAGAATCGCGGTGTCTGAGCAGATGGTGAGATCACACATCAATGCCAATTCGAGATGAAATCCCGGCCCGGGAATGACGCCGATCGTCGGGATTTCGATTTCGTTGACTAGGCTATTCACCATGCGCCGGCCGTCGGTGTACATGTACTCATAGCTACAAAATGCGGGATCCTCTTCTTCTCCTTCGAAGCTGGTGCTATCTGCGCCGGCGATCCAGTAGTCGCCAGCGGACGTCAAGATCATCACTTCGTTCTCTGGGTCCGAGCCGATCGTCCGAAAAGCTTGCCCGATCGCTCGGTGAAGCTCCCAGCCCCATTTCACATTTCCGCCTCCGGTGTGCATCTTCAGTAGAAGAATTCCGCCCCTTCGTTCCATCAAGAAGTGTTCCTTGAATCTCTCGCTGTACTCTTCGAATTTCGGATTCTCGACGTATTGAGTGAGGGCCATGGCTCTCTCCTTTTGCCTCGTTGCGGTGCGGGCGGGGCGGGTAATTGGCGGAAGGTCGCTTCGAGTCAGCGCCGCCGGTGAATCCTCGCCCATGACATCACCGACGGGCGCTCGCAATCGATCATCAGAACCTAGTCACTTGACAAATTTAGTGCAATCCTCTTCAATGGACGCGGTCGTAATCCGACGGGGTCGACCACGAACGAACTTTGAGACTTCTGAACTGGGGGCGGCAAGTGGACCTCTTGAAACCGAGACAGGAATCGGCCCATGCGCAATTGCGAGCGCTGATGATGGTCGCGTGCTCCGCGTCGAATGGCTTCGCACGGCCTCAACGCGCAATGCTCGATGCGATTCAACAAGTCCTTTTCGAGACGAACTTCGATGTCGAGTCTCTTGAGTCAATCGATGAGGGCGCATTGGCACAGGCGTGTGGTGAACCGTCCGAGGCGCGACAGCTGATTCGTTTCATGATCTTGACGGCCATCGCCGAAGGTCCGCCGACCCTCGAGCAATCGAGACTCATCGACTCCTTTTCAAAGTCGCTGAAAGTCGATGAGCCGGCCGTCGGGGTGATCTCCAATCTTGCGAAAAAACGAATGATCCGATTTCGTGTCGGGTTTGCGCGCCGCGCGCATGTTCGAACTTATCTGCGCAACTCCAAGAGATTGCTAGGCGGGGGGTTCCCCGTGATCAAGGCGTTCCTCCGTTTTCGCGGTCTATTGGGCCCGGATGAGAATCTGGCGAGCCGTTTTTGCGCGCTGGGCGATTTGCCACTCGGGACCCTCGGGCGTGAGTTCCACGATCATTGTCGCGATGCAGCGATCGGATTTAGCGGAGAAAAGGGCGGCTTCCCTCTCGGGGCGGTCTATCACGATTTTTCTCACGTACTGAGCGGGTACGACATTTCGCCCGAAGGCGAGATCAAGAACGCAGGGTTCCAAGCAGGGTTCTGCAAAGGTGATGAAGACTTCTTCACGACGCTCTTCGCGAATCTCATCCATACCGCTGGTATCAATCTGACGCCGTTCGAGATGCCGGTCGATCTGGGGCGAATCGCGCAGGGCACGCTCGCCGTCGATTGGCTCAGGGAGATCAAACGCGGTTCCGCGATGAGTGTCGACCTCGGCGATAACTGGAATTTCTGGGACTTCGTAGAACTTCCGATCGACGTGGCCCGGGAAAAGTTGGGGGTTCAGCCGATCGCCGCATGATGGGCAAGTTTTCGATGGGCGTGGTTGTTTTGCAAAGCGGGAGCACGCGACTTGGAGAATGGGTTGGGCGAACTAGCGGCTGGCGTCGCGATGTTCGCGATGATGCTCGCGATGGGCCTCACGCTCGGCGCCGATGACTTTCGCCGAGTCGTGCGCGCGCCGCGCCCGGCGATCGTTGGAACTCTGCTTCAACTCGTCATTCTTCCGTCGATCGGCATCTTCATAGCGAGAGCCTTCTCGCTTCCACCGCTGCTGACCGCAGGCCTTGTCGTTCTCGCCGGCTGTCCCGGCGGGCTCTTTTCGAACATGTTTGTCCACGTGGCGCGCGCGCATACCGCGCTTTCGATTACGTTGACCGCGACCGCGACGCTCGCCACCCTCTTTACGCTGCCGTTACTCGTTCGATTCGCTCTCGCAGGGAGCGAGGGGGCGGGGCAGACGGTCGAGATGCCAATTCTCGACACCGCTTTCCAGTTGGGGATGTTGACTGTCTTTCCGGTTGGAGTTGGCATGCTCCTTTTGACTCGCTTTCCTCGAGCGGGTCGCTGGGAACCCACTATTTCACGAGTCAGCATCGTTTCGATTCTAATCATCGTCGGCCTGCGAAGTTTGGATCAACCAGAGTCTCCCGCGGACGAGTTTGCGCGCAGCGTCATACCTGTCGCCTGGTACACGTTGTCCGCTGTGCTGATCGGAACTCTGGTTCCGGGCCTCGTCGGAATATCGGCGAGGGATTCGGCGACGATCGCGCTGGAACTCGCCGTCAAGAACACGATGCTTGGCATCGTGTTGCTCACGCAGGTTGTCGAATTCGTCGCGATCGTGCCGATCCTCGTCTACATGATCGTGCAGATTCCGATCGGCATTGCGATCCTCGTGGGCTGGCGAATGCTCGCCCGCTACGGATGGGTCGCGCCGATTTCGAGCGAGCCGGCGAGACAAAAAGAAAGTTGAAGCGACGAATCGCGAGCCCCCAATGCCGCAGCCCACATCGAGGACGAGGCTCGAGTCGTCGATTCCGAGGCGATCGCAGAGTTCGGTTGTTGCTGGCCGGACGCCCCGTCACGGGATCCCCTCGGGATTTAACATAACGCCCATACCCGGACGTTATGCCAGAACCCAGCTTGTATGTCCTATCCCCAATGCCGATAAACAGATGCGGTCGCTGGTTATGGATCGCGTCTGTAGTCATCCATTCGTTGTATTCCGTTCGGCTAAACGTCAACGAACCAAGCTTGACCTCAATCCCAAGCCTCATTCTCCATTCGCCAACAGCAGTACCTTGATCGTAGTAAACGATGTCGCCCGGAATTGCCTTCATGCCGTCTGGATTAACGAAGTCGGGAACGCCCAACTCTGGAAGCGACTGCAAACGTGGGACGAGGTAGACGGCGACAAAATGATGCTCACCGGGAATGTGCGGGCCGCCGGTGTGTCGAATGTAATTCCGGATGTAATCAGAATAAGTCTCAATCATGCCAGTACTCGCTCGGCGGTGGAGTGGGCGTCGGGGATGCGGAGTTCGCCCGACAGCGGGCTGGGCAGAAGCGTGTCACGAAGGGCGGCGAGGGTTTGGGACTCGAGAGGATAGGACATTCAAGCTGCCTTCTGGCACAACGTCCGAGTATGGGCGTTATGTTAAATACCCAAGGGGAGCCCCGTGACGGGCGAGAGAAAAAGTTGTTTCCGCTTTGATGGCCACTTGTCTGAACTCAATTGGAAGGCGTGATGGACGTGGCGATGTTCAAGTCTTCACGAGGATCGGTCATCAAGCCCGCGGGGAATTCAATGCGCACAACCTCGGAAACTTCATCCAGGCAAAGTTCGTGGTTGTTGTCTCCGTCGCCGAGATCGCCGAGAGCGAAGGGTGTCACAGTGGTGAGGGTATCGTTATCCAGAGCCATAACTCGATAGGCCTTCCTCTCAAGATCGTCCACTTCGTCTCCACCCGGCTTGGTCACACCGCCAGCCCAGACGACTCGAACGACTTGCTGCGTGGATGCAGGGCAACCGGTTCCGCCGCCAAAGGGAAATCGTGAAGATTCCTTACCTAACTCCCAATCTTCCTCTGGGACAATTTCCGCGTGTACAAGGGCTGGGCCGTCTTCGAGCGGCGTGACATCAACCTTGGCCCCTAAGAAGTTGGTCTCATGATCCATTGAGACAATGTTGCCGGTGATCTCAACACTCGTCGGTTGATTGTCGATTGAGCCGAAGTCACCGACCATCAACATGGTTCGGAATTCACCCAGATCTTCCGCCGGGGCAGGCGTGACACAGCCTGGCTTCACCTGGCTGCCGTCGTTGAGCATCACAGAAAAGTCACCGGCTTGGAGGGTCGCGATATCAACCTCTTTGGAAAAAATGACGGGCATGCCATCACTGTGCCCAAGGCTGCCACAGATCCGATAGCTGGCGAGGAATGGGATCGCATCATCTAGGCCGTAAAATGCCGAGAGGAGTTCGGCACCTTCAGCCCTAGCATCGGGATATGACGATATTTGCGTGGAATCTTCACCCTCTGAATTGGAAAGAGCGGTAAGGCCGCCTCCTCCACAAGCGATTAACAGCGGTGCAGTTAGCACTAGGGTCAATCCAGATCGCCAGGCTCGTTTCATGCTTTCTCCGTTCCACGAATAAAGAAGTCGAACTTAACCGATTGGACGTGGGGATAGGACATACAAGCTCGCTTTTGGCATAACGTCCGAGTATGGGCGTTATGTTAAATCCCTAGGGGAGCCCGTGACGGGGGACGAGGTCGTCTACCTGGGCGAGTCGACCGGGCTGAGGGGACGCCTTCGATCTCATGGGCAGAAGTACAGGGCGGAGTCGCTCTCAGCGTCCTGGTGTGCGATGGAGAATGCGCTGGCTCATCAGCTCAAGGAGCGGGAGACAGACCTGATCGGAGCCTTCTACAAGCAGGTCGGGGAACCGCCGAGGTTTCAGTATGGGGGCGGGGTCGGGTAAGCCTGCTACGGGGGAGGGTCGGACCCCCTCAAGGGATCTCGACGACCGCCAAGTAGCTCATGTGGTACGTGCTGCCGATATGGAGAGTGACGTCCGGGCCCGCGATCTGAGGCGACGGGCGTCTGCTAGTCCCGCCGCAGGGCCTGCCAGGCGAAGCCGACGACCAGGAACAGCAACGCGAGAACGAGCCGCGGGTCACCCAGCTGAAACCACGGGTCGAGCGGAAACGCGATCGTCTTCTCGATCGCGGCGACCTTGAACTCGTGGCGGCCGGCGAACGCGGGGTTCGACAAGATGTCCGCCAGGTCGCGCCGGCTCCGGTACCGCATCAACACGCCCTGGTCCCAGACTTCGATGTCCTCGACGTCGAGCCCCATCAAGTCCACCGCTCGGTGCGCAGCGGATCCGATCAACACCGGATGACACGCTCGTGCGAAGAGCTCGGGGTACATGAACTCCATGTAGCGATCGACCATTTCCTGGGCGTTCGCCGCAGGGGGAAAGCCCTCGACGACCAGCGGTGGCTCGCGGGAGTCGATGATGTTCAGGATCACGAAGTCATCGCCGGTGTCGTTCTCCAAGAAGCCCCGGAAATCCTCGCTGGTTTCGCGCGACTGCCCCACGCGCTCGGCCTCCGCGACGTACCAGTCGATCTCGTCGGGCGTGAGAGGTCCGCCAAAAGAGGTGTACCAGTAGAAGAAGGCGACGTAGATCGTCGCCAGGATCAACCACACGCGGGCAGGAGTCATCTCGGGACCCCCCGCCAGAGATCAAGACTCACTGCACCTCTCTCCGAACCCGGCTCGAATCTATTGACATTTAATGTGCCAGTATTATATCTATCTCGAGTCCCGAAGTAACGGTCGTGGCCAGATTGAGGAGCGAAAGTGAGTCGACTTGCCCGGAGATCCCTGTTGGTCGCCATCCTCTTGGGAGGAGTCGGGTGTGTGGCATGGCTTGCCCGCGTCCCGATCGTGCTCTTCGCGATGGAGATCCTCGTGAGCGTGGCGAACCCCGTCGCTCCGAGTGGTGAGATCGAGTGGTCGCAGCCCCCGCCCCGCGCGTCGTTGCCGCCGCGATCCGAGGGCCCGCCGAACGTCGTGTTGATCGTGACCGACGACCTCGGATGGAACGACATCAGCCTGAACGGCGGCGTCGGCGATGGCACCGTTCTCACGCCGAACATCGACTCGCTCGCGATCGAGGGCGTCAACCTGGCCCAAGGCTACTCGGGCAGCGCCACCTGCGCGCCCTCCCGCGCAGCGCTCATCTCCGGGCGTTACGGCACGCGATTCGGCTTCGAGTTCGCGCCCGTTCCGCCTGGGATGATGCCCATCATCACGATGATCCGGAATGCAAACCGAGATGATGGCCCGCCCTCGATCCTCGACGAGGGCGACGACAGCGACGCGGAAGTCGCCGCACTGGGGCTGCCCCCTTCCGAGGTCACGCTCGCGGAGCTGCTCAAGGACCGGGGCTACTACACCGCCCACATCGGCAAGTGGCACCTCGGTCGCGGCGAAGGAATGATGCCGCTCGAGCAGGGCTTCGACGACAGCCTCCTCATGAACGGTGGCATGTACGCGCGGCCGGACGATCCGAACGTCGTCAATTCTCGTCAGGACTTCGACCCGATCGATCGGTTCTTGTGGCGCGCCACGCAGTTCTCCTCGTCCTTCAACGGCGGGGAGGCCTTCGAGCTGGCGACGTACATGACCGACGCCTACTCCGCAGAGGCGGTCCACGTCATCGAGCGCAACCGGGATCGCCCCTTCTTCCTCTACCTCGCCTACTTCGCGCCGCACAATCCGTTGCAGGCCAAGCGGGAAGACTACGACGCGCTCTCGCACATCGACCTCCATCGCGAGCGCGTCTACGGCGGGATGATGCGTTCCCTGGATCGCGGTGTCGGAGAGGTCCTGGACGCGCTGCGCCGCAACGGGCTCGAGGAGAACACCCTCGTGATCTTCACCTCGGACAACGGGGGAGCCGGCTACATCGGCCTGCCTGCGGTGAATCGTCCTTACCGCGGCTGGAAGGGCACGTACTTCGAAGGGGGCATCCACGTTCCCTTCCTCGCTCGGTGGCCCGGAGCGATCCCGGCCGGGACGGTCTACGAGGAGCCCGTGCACCACTTCGACATCTTCGCCACGGCCGCCGCGGCGGCGGGTGCGGAACTACCGAGCGATCGCACGATCGACGGCGTCGATCTGCTTCCCTACCTGCGCGGTGAGATTTCCGGCCCGCCGCATCGAGTGTTGTTCTGGCGAAACGGCGCCGCACGAAGCGTTCGCCGTGGATCGCACAAGCTCATCCTGAGCGAGCCGCCCGGTGGCACGAGCCATCAATGGCTCTTCGATCTCGCAGTCGACCCGTATGAGAGATCGAACATTGCGCCCGCGAATCCGAGGCTCGTCGCCGATCTTCGCGCGGAGCTGGAGGCACACTACGCCAGTCAGCCCGGGTCGGCCTGGGCGCCATACGTCCATGCGGCGATCAATGTCGACCGAGACGAGGGTCAGTCCGCGCGGCCTGAAGACGAGTTCGCATACTGGTCGAACTGAGCGCCACTGCTATGGCCAAGCGCGATCCTCGTCTCTTCATGCCTTTAGACCTTCCCGGGCGCCGGTGGAGCGGTGGGGCGGATGATTCGCGATCAGTAGGGAGCGTCTCCGTCCCCCGAATCTCGGGAGCGTTCCGCCATGTCGCGTGGCGGCGATCACGATGCGGCCGAGGCAATGCTGCCGAACGGAGCCTCGAGCCGAAGGGTCGGGCTGCCGGTGTCGATTGGATTTCTGGGACAGGCGCGGGACAACGATCTACTCGGTAGACTTCT
>DUCN01000130.1:0-259 GCA_012959805.1 Myxococcales bacterium
TCTAAATTGTCTTCAAAATTATCCTGTGTTGGTACACCAAGATTATCTTGTATAGGTAATTCATAAGGAGAATCAGTAAGATTGTTAGCTGGGTATATTATTCTTTGTACACCTAACTGATCTATTCTAGATATTCTAACGTAGTTAACATAGTCTTGTGGTAATATAACACTAAGAGTATGAGGCACAGTTAGTTCTTGAGACTTAACAGATTTTAAAGTATCATAACTAAATTCTTGTAATCCTCTTTTAGCATGAA
>DUCN01000130.1:329-745 GCA_012959805.1 Myxococcales bacterium
CTACTATAAAGTTATTTATTACGTCTTTTAATTTTAAATAAGAATAACTACCGTAGTTTTGTTCTGTTGTTGTACCATAAGCATCTCTAGCTCCAAAGCTTCCACCGTCAATAGTCTTTAATTGACATACTAATACATTGTTTTGTGGAATACCTCCTACTGCAGCTATTTGAACTAAGCTATCACCGTTCTGCTGTACAATTACATCGTAAGCTAAAATGTATTCTGTATATGTAATACCATCTGCACTTGAGTAAAGTTTAAAATTATTTAAAGCATAATCAGTTTCGTTAGGATCCCAATTTCCAAACTTTAAAGGAGTGTTAAAGTTAAATATAAAATCAGTTTGTCCCGCTACCGCTGTTACCACAAATCCCTGCGCACCCGCGTAATATTGACTGTTAGTTTCGGTGATT
>DUCN01000130.1:944-1327 GCA_012959805.1 Myxococcales bacterium
ATTGAACTGATGTTCCTTGAGCATACTCATATGCACCAACCCCATTTGTAGTAAAATTCCATAATACATTGTCAGGTCTTTTAAGATAAGATATAGTTATGTCCGCTTGTATTGTATTTGGAAATACTTGCAACGTATCGTTCTCATATAGATATATAGGGAAATTAGTTGTTGGTTGAGTTAAAGGGGAAAGTAATAATTGTCTTAACTCATTTCTTTGTGTGTATTGACCTAGATCATAATCTTTATAAAAAACCGTACCTAATCTATATAAAACCTCATCAGCACCACTACTTGGGTTAAATACAAAAGGATATTCTTGATTAGGATTAAGATTATAAGTAGGAAAGTCTAGAATATCAAATTTATTAGTTACTACATTA
>DUCN01000130.1:1382-1729 GCA_012959805.1 Myxococcales bacterium
CGTTGAAAGTATTGTAACTTTTCTTGTATATTTTTTACTCTATTTGAATATTCAGTATCGTTTTGTGAAACGCGATATTGTTGGTTCAAGTCACTAGTATAGCCTTCAAACATTGCTAATTGAGCTTGAGTACCTATCTTGTTGAATTCATCAGGAGTTATATAACCTCTTTGCTGTTGGTTTAATATTAATAACACCGTTTGATATACTGCGTTTACGTTTACCATTATATTTTTATTTTAATAAAAGGGCGAACGAATCCGCCCTTATTATTTTTAATTTAGTCTTTTATCTATTGACTTAAATACTTCAACACCTTCGTCTGTTTTAAACCACGCAGCTAATGC
>DUCN01000131.1:0-2171 GCA_012959805.1 Myxococcales bacterium
ACTTCCTGGCCGACGGCCACCGCCTGGGCGGCTATCCCGCCTACGGCGACGCGGACACCCCGGTGGCACGGGGTTGGGTAGACGGCGTGGGTACGAACGACTGGCTGGTGAGAGCCACGCCCATTCCCGAGCCCGGGAGCGCGCTCTTGCTCGGCGCCGGGTTGGCGGCCCTATCGCGTTCCTCAAGGCGGTTCCGCGTCTACTAGAAGAACTTGCCCAGAGCTTGTTCGGGGCGAGAGTCGCCGAGCAGCAGGTCGCGCGCACTGCCGAGGTAGAAGATCATCCCCTCACGGTGCCCGGCCGTGTCGAGCCAGTTCGGGACACCCCGGTCGAAGTGGGCGATCACCCACGGGGCTCCCCATAGGAACTTGACCTAACGTCCATACCCGGACGTTGTGCCAGAAGCCAGCTTGAAAGTCCTATCCCCAATGGAGGTTGGGAGCCTGGGTGGCCGGGTGCTCCAGCGCGCGCTGTATTCCTGCTGACTTCTCGATACGCGATTCATGAGTTTTCCGATCCCGGAGGCCGGATTCGCGCCGTTCTTCAGAGCGAGGTTCGGGACTGTCCTGAGGAGCGATAGGGAGTTGTAAACGCTCGCCGGGAAGAGGCCGCCCGGCTGGGCTTTGCCGGTATGAAGCTGGGCTACAGGTCGAAGGGATGAGGCGGTTCGCACCCGGCAGTAAGGCGCCGCCGGCCGCTGAGCGCCAAGACCGTTGGGCGGCTTGTCATGCGTGGAGCCAGAATTGTCATAAGCATCCTGGTTTGCCTCTTCGTTCTGGCGATCGGCGCTTCCGTTGCGTTGATCGAGTCAGGGGAAGTCGTCGTGATCCATACGCGGGATTCCGATGGCGAACTCCATATCGCTCGGGTCTGGGTCGTCGATCATGAGGGTCACCAGTGGGTGACCCCGGGGAATCGGTCGAACGCATGGTTTCAACGGCTCATCGCCGACCCTCGCGTCGAGGTCGTCCGTTCGGGGGTTCGGTCGTGCCGTGTCGCCACCGTTGTGGAGAGTCCAGCCTCCATCCCGGTGCTCGAGGCCTTTCTCGAGAAGTACTCATCTGTCATTCGTGCCACGGGTCTCCTCAATCGGCTCCTCGAGCCCACGGGCGATGAGTCGCCACCTGTCGCCGTGAGGCTTGGCGCGTGCTGAGCCAGCGGCCTCAGTGGCGCGCCGCTCAGCATTGGCTTTGAAGCGCAACGAACTTCAGCCACAATACAGCGGCCGCCTAACAAGGCCTTGCAGCTGACATGGCTGGCTTCGTTGCTACGACCTCTGGTAGTCTCCTGGCGTCGGCCTCTGTTGCAGTCCCGCTAGCGGTCAGCGGCCACTCAGCTGAAGGCCATATCCGTTAGGCGGCATTCTGTGATCGACGCGGTCATGCGGAATCGTATCGACGGGTACTGGTCCAGTCGCCTGGGTTGCTCCCCAGCTGCGATGCGCTCACAGGGTATACACTTCGTAGATTCCCCCCCCCGAAGCAAACGGCTACTTCCCTTTTTTAGCCGACGTCATGCATGTCCAAGGGTGTAGAATGGGCCTTTGAAATTCCTATCCGCTATCAGTTCAACCTGATCGCTCTTGTGATCATGTACGCGACAACGCCAACCTCTGCAGCCGAATGGGTATTCCTCACGTCGAACTACACGTCCATGGGGCTGGCCCCGGGCTCGAACATGATGGGATGGCTCGGCGGGTACCAGACAGACCCTGCGGGCCCAAATAACGCTAGCTGGACTTGGGTAACCAGCGAGCAATGGTCATTTACCGCTTGGAGCACCGCCGGATTGAACATACCCAATGGCGGCGCAGCCGAAAACTACCTTCCTTCCTGGTTCGGTGACGGAACGGGATGGAACGATCACTTCGACAGCCCGTTCAAGTACTGGGTCGAATACGACACCTATCCCGTCCCCGAGCCCTCCACCGCGCTCCTGCTCGGCCTCGGACTTGTGGGGATGGCAACTAGTAGGCGCTCGCTGGGCTGAGTGTCCGGGGTCGCCCTACTGCGGCACCCGCATCGGAGCTTCGATCATGTCGTGCTGCATCGACGTGTAGATCGACATGTCGATCGACGTGTAGTACGCCGCGATAGGGGATAGGACATACAAGCTGCCTTCTGGCACAACGTCCGAGCCTGGGCGTTATGTTAAATCCCTAGGGGATCCCG
>DUCN01000131.1:2181-9816 GCA_012959805.1 Myxococcales bacterium
GGTGCAACCCGTCACGGGATCCCGTGACGGGCCGAACTCGATCGAACCGGACGATTGTCCGCAGCCGCAGCCGGAATCGTGACCATCGGCAGCGCCGCAGGCCCGTTCACCGCGGGAGAACTCGTGGAATGGGGAGGCTATCCTGCCCTCGGCGTCCTCGGGGTAGCAATGGCCCTCGCCACGGCCCTACTCGCTCTGCCCGTAGTCAGGGTCCTTGCCCAATCTAGTGACGTTCCTGAGGAGATCTGAACATGAATGCTACCGAGTCCCGCTCAACTTGGGAGAACAAATGACGATGGACCTACCGATTACCGACCAATGGTTCGTTCGAGAACGCGTGGACGACAAAATCGTTCGCCTCTTCGAACCGCACGTGCATCCGTTCCTGCGCTGCAATATCTGGCACGTGCGAGGCCGCGACCGCGATCTCTTGGTCGACACCGGTATGGGAATCGGCACCCTGCGGACCGCGGCCAGCGACCTATTCGAAAACTCGCTCATAGCGGTGATCACGCATACCCATGTTGACCATTCGGGCGGTGCGCACGAATTCGATTCTTGCCGAGTTCATGAGTTGGAAGCCGAAAACCTCCGCGATGCCAGGGACCATGTCCCCCTCGCAACGTGCCACTGGCCCGACGACATCCTTGCGATGATGGCAGAGGATGAGCCGGTAACGAAATATGTCATTTCGGCCCGGCCGTCCGCCTCGTTCGATCCCGAGGCATACCAGTTGCGATGCGCGGCCCCCAGATCACTCATCGCTGAAGGTGATCGGATCGACCTCGGTGATCGCTCGTTCGAAGTACTTCATCTACCCGGCCACTCTCCCGGCAGCATTGGGCTTTGGGAGAAGGCTACCGGCACTCTCTTCTCGGGAGATGCAGTCTATGACGGCCAGTTGCTGGACACATTGCCCGGAAGCGATCGAGCCCTCTACGCCAAGACCATGCAGCGACTACTCGAATTGCCCGTCGAGGTGGTCCACGGGGGGCACGAGATGAGTTTCGGTCGAGAGCGCCTGCGAGAAATCGCGACCGCTTATCTCGACGATCGCAGGGAGGCGACAGCGTGAGGGAATTGCCCGAAACAGATGTGGCCGTCATTGGCGCGGGGTTTTCGGGCCTGGCGGCGGCTCGGCGCCTCCACGCTGCGGGCCGCAGCGTAACGGTTCTCGAGTCACGGGATCGGGTCGGCGGACGCATCTGGGATCCCGAACTGGAAGACGGAAGAACGGTATTGCTGGGGGGACAATGGGTAAGCGAAGAGCAGACTCGCATGTGGTCTCTTGGCCAGGAGTTCGGGCTCACTCCCTTCACCACCGTCAGACCGGGCGATCTGCTCTTCCACCTGGGCGATGAGTTTCACAGGGTATCGGAGGACCCTGGAACGGACCTTGAGTTAAGCCGGGTCATCGAAGAACTAGAAACCATGGCGAGCCGCGTTCCGACCAAGGCTCCGTGGCTTGCAGAGAATGCACAAGAGTGGGATTCGCAGACCTTGTCGAATTGGCTCCGAGAGCGGGTGAGCGCGGAGCGCCATGAAGAAATCGCGGTGACAATCATGGGGTATCTATCGATGCCAGAAGACGTTTCGCTTTTGCATACGCTTTTCTACGCCCAGGCGAATGGCGGAATTCGAAGCCTTTTCTCCATGGGCTTCGAGGGAGCGCACGACAGCCACGTCTTCGCCGAGGGGGCCCAACGGATCACCGAGGGGATCTACCGTGAACTGGCGGGCCGAGTACACCTGAACCATCCGGTACACGCCATCAACCAGAACGAAGGGGGAGTTCGGATATCGGGAGACGGATTTGAACTCCGCTCCAGGCGGGTGATCGTCGCCATGTCTCCCGCGATGAGTAGCTGCCTTCGTCACGAACCGCCGCTGCCTTCATCCCGTTACATGCTGACCCAACGGGCCCACCAATCAGGGCGCTGCTCGAAATTCGTCCTGATGTACGAACGACCCTTTTGGCGCGATGCGAATCTCTCGGGTCTTATGGTATGCGATGAGGGACCCGTCCACGTCTCCATCGATTCGACGCCCGACCACGAGCGTTGGGCTGTGCTCGTCGGCTTCGTCAACGACCGGGGGAAAGGTCGCGAACTCCTCGACCTCTCCCCCGAAACTCGGCAGGACGCAGTAGTCGAATTCTTGACTATCCCATTCGGCAAGCAGGTCCGTGAATTCGTGAGCTACCACGAGCACGACTGGGGAGGAGATGATTGGAGTCGTGGCTGTGTAACGGTGTTCGGGACCGCGGCTTGGACATCCTATGGGTCATCCCTTCGCGAGCCCGTCGGAAGAATCCACTGGGCTGGAACCGAGACGGCTACGGAATATCCCGGCCAGATGGAGGGTGCGGTTCGCGCAGGAGAGCGCGCGGCAGACGAGGTACTCAGCGCTCTGTGAGGCTTCGGCGCCCGCTCGCGCCCTCCCAATCGAATGGAATCAGGCCCGTGAACCCTTCGATGACGGCCTCTACCGAATCGTCAGTCCTCATTCTGATTCGAGAGCGTCGAGCACCATCTTGTTGAACTCGTAGTGCAGCGTGTCCCAAAACGGGGAATAGAAGACCTGATCGTAAGCGGGCGATTGGCGGGCGAGCTGAACCGCAGCGACCATCTGTTCATCTTCCGAGACGACCATCCTGTTGATCGCGTAGAGCTCTTCGCGGATCTCGGCGAATTCGGGCGCAAAGGCCGCCTCCCCGTTCAGAAAATTCGTCTCGAGGACATCGGTACGGCCAGCGTCGAGGGGTCGGGCGATCGTCATCTGTACCATATCTGGAAAGAGCGTGATATTCGTATTGGGGAAGAGCGCCACGAACGCCCGGTCACTGGGAATTTCCCCGTTCGAGAGCCGAATCGGGGCGAGCCCCAATTCCGGGTAGGTCTCGTCAGCATCTTTCGAGTCAAAATGCAGCGCCAGCAAGCCGCGATCGACTCGATCGGTGTAGGTCTTCTCCCCGTCCTTCGTCACCCGGGGAACGTCCGGGGAATCCCGGTAGATTTGGTGAACGAAGCCCTCGTGCAGGACATTGATGCACGTGTTCTCCATATAGGTCTTCCAGTTTCCCGCGTAGGGATAGCTCGCGGTGAACGGTTCCCCCGTGTTGTCAACCGTCACACCCAGGCCACTGAGATCGCGATCGCGGAAGAGCGCCAAGACGGGTGCAATGTATTCTTCGAAGGGCGGTGCGTCCCCGGAGATATTCACGTAGATCGTGCCGCACCATACGGCCGAAGGCACTTCCTGAAGATTGACCTCGCGGCTCCCAAGCGATTGGACCGACGGATCCGGTGTACCATCCCAAAAAGGCGTCGCGACAAGCTGTCCACGCAAGTCATAGCGCCAGCCATGATAGGGCGAAACGAGTTCCTTCTGCCCAGTCCCGGGCTCGAGTTGAACGGGGCATGCATCGTGGGCCCCGATATTGTGGAAGATCCTGAGAACCTCGTCTTCGCCGCGGATCAACAGGAGCGGCATACCAAGCAGAGTAAGGGGGAGGACATCGCCGAAATTCGCAACGCTATGGCTGAACCCGACGCCCATCCATGTTCGCGAGAAGAGCCGTTCCACCTCGAGGCGAAAGAACTCTTCGGAGAGGAAGGCCTTTCGAGGCAGGGTGAGGGCTTCGCCAATGGGAGCGCGGATCGCGTCCTTCTGACTGGGAGAAATGAATTGATCCAGGGGGTCGGTCATCGAATATTCCTCAGGCGTTGGTCCACTTGGCGCTCATCTCATCGCGCCGAGTGACAAATCGGATTCAGCGAAAGCGAAAGCTTCCCGTCACGGGATCCCCTAGGGATTTAACATAACGCCCAGGCTCGGACGTTGTGCCAGAAGGCAGCTTGAATGTCCTATCCCCGACGAGATCACTTTCAACGCTCACGATCGTCGAACAGATGACTCGGCGATTCGTATTGTCACAGACTTTCCCATCGGTCTCAAACCACCAGCACCAGCCTTGATCGAGCCGTTCGGCGCAACGACATGGACCAGACCGTCGTTATGCCAGTAGACATGTTCGTCTCCGCCACGACCCGTCTCGATTGCCCCGCGCTTCGTCGTGAACGTGCGATACAGCTTCTTCTGTAGATCCGTCGGGAAATCGGGCTGGAGTCCGGGTCGTAGTTCTTGAATGAACGTGATGCCCGCCTCCGGAACTTCCGACTTGAATAGATTTCCCTCGCGGCTGGAGGTACCGCAGCCCTCGTACACTCCGCCAACGATCAGACAGATCCGGCCGTCTGCGCCGAGACGCCAGGTCCCCGACCGAATTCTGTTGTCGTCGCCCGCGCGAACCCAGAACGTGCCGACCGGATAGGTAACCGATATGGCTAGCTCGATTTCGTCCCAGAGTGGAATACCAATGGACTCTACGACGGGATGCTTCTCGTCGAGGTAGCCCGAATAGCCAATTGATCCTGCATGTGCGAGCGTCGCTATACCAAGAAGAGACAACACCACGCATGCCTGTTCCCGAATGCCCGGACGCCTCATTCCGGGTCGTTCCCCTCGACCCACCAGCCGAGTTTCATGTCGCCGATCATCATCGGCTCCCAGTCGCTGTCGGACATTGCGCGACGCGCCGCCGAAACCCCCGGTCCATGCTCACCCGGCCACCAGCGAAGCTTGGGCTCCTCCGTCGTCGCGGCCTCCAGGATCATGTCCGCTACGAGTTGCGGATCTTCGCCAGCATCTTCGCCAGCAACCGTGGCCGCTGCAATATGCTCATTGAAGGCATCGTAGACCGTGCCCTTTGCATAGTGACCTTCCGTATCCGTGTTGCCACTCATGCCGGTATTGAAGAAGGACGGCGCGACGATGCTGATGTTGATTCCGAATCGCTTCACTTCATAAGAGAGGCCTTCCGCCATTCCCTCGGTCGCGAATTTGCTGGCGGTGTAGGCGGTTTCGCCAGGGAGTCCGATACAGCCCGCCAGCGACGTCACGTAGACGATGTGTCCACTGCCTTGCTCGCGCATCGCCGGAAGAGCGGCGCGCGTGGCATCGACCGAACCAAAGAAATTGGTCTCGAGAACGGATCGGTACTTCTCGTCGGAAACGGTCTCGAGTGCTCCAAAGGCGCTCACTGCTGCATTATTCACGAGTACGTCGAGCCGACCCGATCGCTCGAGCACATTCTGGACCGCCCGTCGATTCGAAGCCGGATCATTGACGTCCTGCTCGATCACATGAATTTTCAATCCGTTCGCCACGGCTTCCTTTTCGAGAGCCTCACCGCGCTCCGGCTTGCGCATTGTTGCATAGACATCGTGGCCGGATTTTGCGAAAGCAAGTGCCGTTAGTTGACCGAATCCCGTGGGTCGACTGCAACCCGTAATCATGACGACGGACATAGAGGACTCCTTTCTAGAGGATGATTTAGATCAGGACTTTTCGAGTTGGTCGAGAAGCCAATTGTGCATTTGCCAGAGCTGAGTCTCGAGATGAGAACGCCTTCCCTGCTTCGCCAGCCGTGACTGCGCCCCCGCCCAGCAATATTTCCCGCCTGCCATGTCCTGCTGATGAACGGCATCAAAGGACAAGCGCAAGATCTCGGCGACTTCGTCCGGCTTCGGGTGCTGGTCGATATTGGGATGAACCAGGAGCACATAGCGAAGCTTGTGCGTGTCGTGCGATTGCGGGGTCAGCTTCAAGAATCCCGTGTACTCCGGCATCATGAAGATCATCGTGTAGGGAAAGATCGTGATTAATTTCAGGCACGAGCGTTGGCGGTCGGAAAGTCCCGCCGGCGGTTCGAAGGCGGTTGGGACCGGGCTGCCATCCGCCGTCGGATTTCGATAGAGCGAATAGGGGCCGCAGGACGGCTCGATCTCGGACATCGCGGCGGGCAGAAAATCTTCGAGGAGATTCTGGTGTAGGCCGAGATGGTGATACGACTCGGAGCCCGCCTCGACACTGAGCTTCCAGTTCCAATCACATTCGTAGTCGAGCGTCTCGAGGATGCGCAGCTTGTCGAGTTCGTAGGCGTCTACGAACGGATCGAGTGTGGCCAGCTGAGGCGCGAGCGGCTCCGCGTTGGGATCGAGATTTACGAAGATGAACCCATTCCAAATCTCGACCGAGAATTGAGGAAGACCCCAGTCTTTCTTGTCGAAGTCCTCGGCTTGATCCATCCCGGGTGCGCCGATCATCCGGCCGTCGAGATCGAAGGACCAAAGATGGAAGGGACACTGGAACGACTTTCGATTGCCACAGGGCTCGGTCTTGAAGGGAAAGGTCGAGTCGGTATCGTGTCCGACGAGCAGCATCCATCGATGGGGACAGACGTTGGACAGAGCCCGTATCGACCCGCCCTTGTCACGTACGATGATCAAAGGCTCGCCGAAGAGTTCGATCGAGAAATAGTCGCCGGGCTTGGCGACCTGCTCGACCCGACCGACGCTGAGCCAGTTCCGTCGGAAGACCCGCTCTTTTTCCAGCTCGTAGAAGGCAGGATCCGTGTAGCACTGCGCGGGGAGCCAGGAGGAGCGCTCGGGCCGCTCGCGGACGGCGGCGATCTCTTCGGTCGTCATCAAATCGATCATGCAGGCCTCTCTTTCAGGTCATTGGAGCTGGTCGGTTGCTCGCGAACGGCAGGATGGGGCGATTAGTCGCATCCGGCCATGGATCGATCGGCCAATCGATGGTCATTTTAGGCCATCGTTGATATTGTCGTCCGATGGACGGCGCAATCGTTCCCATCATATATACGGCTGAGCTGGTCGATCTTCTCGAAGAGGGGGGCATCGCGCCACGCGACGCCCTACGCGGGACAGGTCTTTCCAGCGGTCAGCTTCGAAATTCCGAGGAGCTGATCACCCACGCCCAACAATAGCGGGTCTACCAGAACGCTCTCGAGCTGGCGAAGAAGCCGGGGCTCGGCTTCCGACTCGGAGCGCGATTCAAGCCGGGCCACCATGGCGTGTTAGGCCACGCCCTGCTTTGCGCAGAAAGCTGGCGCGACGAGCTAAGGATCACGGGTCACTATGCCCGGATTCGCGGCTTCTTGCTCGACTTCCAGATTCGTGAGGAAGCCGATACAACCATCATGAGCCTGCACGACATCATGCCGCTCGGACCGGCTCATGCCATGGCTGTCGAAGAATTGCTCTCGATGTTTTCCGCCCGGCGATCCCCCGGAGGCGCGACCGTCGGCCCCAGCGAGATCTTCATCGACTACCCGGCGCCCGCTCATCGCGAGCAATACGAAGCGCTCTACGAATGTCCGATTCATTGTTCGCAATGCTGCTTGCCAGCTTCACGGCCTCGGCAACCAGATTGCCTTCGGCGGCCTTGCCGTCTGCAAAGCCAGCCGCCAGCGCGTCGTCTGCGGCGTAACGCTTGCCGGTCAGCACCGCGTCGCGCGCAGTATTGGGCGTGAGCTTGGCCACCAGAAAATCCATCATCGGTTGATTGATCGGCACACCGACATCGACCTCGGAAATGCAGATCCAGCCGCGATCCTCGCGCATGATGCGGTAGTCGCAGGCGAGGGCGAGAAACGCTCCAGCGGCGAAAGCGTGTCCATTGACGGCCGCCACGGTCGGGATCGGAGCCAGCAGCAAGCGCCCCATGATCTGGCCCATATTGCTGCCAAATAGAACCATGTCGTCGCCCTTC
>DUCN01000132.1 GCA_012959805.1 Myxococcales bacterium
CTCCGTACTCGGCCGATCACACCAACCCGACATCTCTACTTCGCAGAGAACCCGACTTTTCTATTTTGGGTTGACAGTAGATTCCGTGCCCAGATAGAGATCTCCGCTTTTCCCATCATCCCGTTCCGCCTCAGCGTGCCAGGCGCAGCTCCGCGATCAACGACTCGATCTGTGGCGCAACGAATTCATCGGGGAACTCGGCCTCGAAGCGCTGATAGACGGCCAAGGCGCGATCCGTCTCGCCGGCGGCGACCCAGCATCGCGCCGCTTCGGTCAAGGCCTCACCGCGAAGTGGATACGATTCGATGGCAGCTGCCCGTTCATAGGCCTCGGCCGCCCCAGCCGAATCGCCGCGATCTTCCGCAAGTCCAGCCAGGCGTGTCGAGGCAATCGCTTCAACCGCAAGGCCCCCGGCCGCATCCCGCGCGGATTCGAAGCTCACGACCGCATGTTCGGTCTTGCCGAGCTCGGCTTGCAGATTTCCGGCTTCGAGCCATGCCAGAGCACCCGCCGACGTTCCACTGTGCTCGCGTGCAATCTCGGCAAATTTCTCCGCGTATTCGGTTCGCGCCCGCTCAGCGAGTTCGGGGTTTGCGGGTTCTTCGATCTTGCCAGCGGTCACGTCTGCGCCCATTGCGAGGCGGTAATTGCCGCTGGCGATGGCCAATGCGTTGGCGGCTTCATCGCGCGCTGTCGATCCGTGTTGAACGTAGAGGCCGGCTCCCGCAGCCAGCACCAGAATGATCGCGATCGATCCTAGGATCAGGGCTGCATTCTCTGCCGCCCACTCGGCGAATCGATCGCCCGATGCCTCGATGTCACGGAGCGCATCCCCGGCAGTATTTGGAGCTTTCTTTTTGGCCACTACACGATCCTTTATCTTCACGATCCCGGTTCGGGATCGATTCATTTTTGGTTTCGAGACGCGCTCGATTAGAGACGCCTCGGCTCATCTCAGCCCGGTTCGGCGCCCGAGTGTATCGGAGACGCTCTGTACTTCGAGGGCTCCCTATCGACCCCGCGGTTTCACGCCCTCGTCTCTTTCGCCATCATGACCTTGACCGCCCTTGCGGCCCTCATTTCGCGCTCGCAGAAGGACGCGAACCGGTGTTCCCTCAAAGCCGAAGCTTTCTCGCAGGCGGTTCTCGAGGAACCGAACGTACGAGGTCTGGATCGCCTTGGGGTCGCTGCAGAAGACGACCACGACCGGAGGTCCCACTGCGACCTGGGAGGCGTAGAAGAGCTTGTTGGGCTTCCGAGCAGAGCCCTTGCTGGCCATTGACGGCGGATGCTTCTCGGAGACGTCCTGTAGCCAGCGGTTCAGGTCCGCCGTTGCGATGCGGAGCTGGCTGGACGCGGCCACCTTGCGGAGTTTCTTGAAAAGCGCACTGAGACCGGCGCCAGTCTGGGCCGAAACGGGGACGATTGGAACATCCGACATGAAGCGCAAGCCGTGGGCGATATCGGCCAGGACATCTGGCCTGTCCTCGGTCTCGACGAGATCCCATTTATTGGCCAGGACGACTGCGGCACAGCCCTGGTCTCGCATCAGCGAAGCAACCCGTGCATCCTGATCCGCAATACCCTCGGAGGCATCTACCACCAGCAGCGCCAATTCTGCACGCTCGAGGGATCGCAACGTCATCAGCGCCCCGCCACGCTCGCCCGGCCCCTTTCGCTTGGCGATCTTGCGAATGCCAGCCGTGTCGACGAGAACGAACTCCTCACCGTCGCGCTGGATCGTGATGTCGACGGCATCGCGAGTTGTTCCGGGCACATCCGAGACGACGACGCGGTTCTCGCCTGCCAGGCGATTGGCGATCGAACTCTTGCCCACGTTAGGCCGACCGACGATCGCGATTCGCGTCGGCGAATCTTGGTCGCGCGCCTGCGTCGGCTCCTCCGCCTTTGACCACTCCTCGGGTAGGTTCTCGAGGATCTCTTCGAGCGCGTTGAATGCACCGACTCCGTGTTCCGCTGAGACCGCGAAGGTCAGGTCGATGCCGAGACGGTAGAACTCATTCAAGCGATCCTGATGATGTCGTGGTTGGTCGATCTTGTTGACGAGCAGACCAATGGTTTTGCCCGACCGTCGAAGCGTCGAGGCGATGGCCTCGTCTTCCGGAACCAGGCCGAGCTTGCCGTCCACGATGAACAAGATGACATCGGCGCTGTCGACGGCGGACTGCGCTTGCGCCTGCACAGCGGACTCGAGACTCTCGCCATGTCGAACAGCATCGAGACCCGCCGTATCGACCAACCAGATCATGCGCCCTTCGACATCGATGCGTTCGGCGATGCGATCGCGCGTCAGGCCGGGCTGATCGGCCACCAAGGCGCGGCGATAGCCCGCATAACGATTGAAAAGCGTCGACTTTCCGACGTTCGGTCGGCCGACCAGGGCCACCATCGGTAGTCGCTCTGAGGGAGTCATCGGGACACCGTCTTCAGGGCCAGGAAGCCCTCGACCCGTTCGACGACGGCTTTAGGATCCGCGGGATCATGCCAGTGAACTTCCGGCAGGGGGCGAATCCAGGTTCGCTGTCGCCGCGCAAATCGCCGGGTATCGACTTTCATCGATTCGACCGCATTGGCCAATGTATCCGAGCCATCGACGACGGGCTGGATATGTCGATAGCCGATCGCCTGCATCGGTCGAAGATCGGCGGAGTAACCACGCTCGCGCAGATCCCGAACTTCGCGCAGTAACCCCGCTTCGATCATCGCATCCGCCCGAGTTTCGATTCGCTTTTTGAGAATTTCGCGGCCTGGGTCAATCGCAAGATGCAGGACGCGAAAGGGGCGATCGCGAAAGCCGTGGGCTTCGCGAATACTCGAGGCTCGAGTGCCTGATTGTTGATGAATTTCGAGTGCGCGCACTGTGCGCCGAACATCATTGGTATGAATTCGCTCGGCCGCTTCGGCATCGAGTTCCGCGAGGCGCCGATGCAGCCTACCCGGATCGCCCTCTTCTGCTGCGCGGGCCTGTTCCTCTTCGAGCTGTTTGCGCAAGCCAGGAATCACATTGCCCGTCTCGATCAAGCCGTCCAGAAAAGCGCGAATGTAGAGACCGGTCCCCCCGGTGAGGAAGACGATGCGGTCTCTTGCATGAATCGCCTTGGCCGCATCGCGTGCACCCTTCGCATAACGACCCGCGCTATAGGGCTCGTCCGGGTTGGCGATGTCGTAGAGATGGTGCGGAACGCGCTCGCGCTCCCGCGCGCTTGGCTTTGCGGTGCCGATGTTCATGAAGCGAAAGACCTGAACGGAATCCGCATTGACGATTTCGCCCCCGAAACGCTCCGCCAGATCTACGGCGAGCGCGGACTTTCCTGAGGCGGTTGGGCCGGTGACAACGACCACCGGCGGGCGGGTCGAGTCGGCCGATGGAGCATCGACATTCTGGGTTTCGAGGGTCTCTTCGGTCATGGGGCGGCGGAGGCTAGCGGCGCCGGAAGCGAAGTTCGAGGTCACTGTGTGGGATCAAAATCGCCACTGGTCGACCGTGTGGACAGGTCGGGGCCCAGGGAATCGTATCGAGACCCGAAACGATGGCGCGCTGTTCGGCCTCTGGGAGTCGATCTCCGAAGCGTCGGGCACTGTGGCAGGCCAGCGTGGCGAAGAGTCGATCGAGGCGTGGCAGCCAGCGTATGGCGCTGGCATCGGATTCTCCATCTCGATCCACTTCTTCGAGCGCTGCCGCCAACTCGGTGACCAGCCCGGCGGCCTCCTGCCCCGCCAGCTCGGCGGGGATCGCACGACAGAGCACGGCGCCCTCGCCGAAGACTTCGATCTCAAAGCCGAGTCGCTCGATCTGCTCCTCGGACTCCTCGATTGCCGCAAGACTCGTGGGCGTCAGTGCCACGGTCTCCGGGATGAGAAGCCCCTGCCGAGCCACCCCGGTTTCCAGCCATTGCTTGCGCAATCCTTCGTAGAGAATTCGCTCGTGTGCCGCGTGTTGGTCGATGACGATCAGGCCGTCATCGGTTTCGGCGAGCAGATAACTCGCACGCAGCTGCCCGAGCAGCGGCAGATCTCCAAAGGACGGAACCGGCGGTCGCACCTTTTCCGGCGCGTCTGCATCTTGATCCGCGACCTGATCCGGGATTTCGGTGCCCCGCGCGAATACCCAATCGTCGGTGCCGGATTCTTGACCTGATGCAGAATCGAATGATCGGACCGAGGAGTTCGTCTCAAAGCCCGGCAAGGACGACGGACCCAAGATCCCTGCGGTACCGGCCATCGAGTGTTCGTCGACGGGTTGACCTCCCTGCGTGACTCGACCGGTCGGCGGCTGCATGCCGCCCAGCCAGCGTCGCGAGGACATCGCGTCTCTCACCGCGTGCCTGATCGCTCCGTGGATGGCCTGCGGGTCGGAGAAGCGAACTTCCCATTTCGCGGGGTGGACGTTGACGTCCACGGTTCCCGGCGGGACTTCGAGAAAGACGACGCCGATGGGAAAGCGGCCGCGCGGGAGCAGATCCCGATACGCCTCGATCAATGCATGTCGCAGGAGTCGATCGCGAACCGGTCGACCATTCACGAAGAGGTAGAGCGCCTGTCCATTGGCGCGCGTTCGCTCTGGGGTCGAGATGAAGGCATGCACATGGCAGGCGGTAAAGTCCTGATCGACTTCTAGGAGCGACGCGGCGTCGTCGTCGGACAGGATGGCCGCGATGCGATCGCGTGGATCACTGCAGGCGGGCCAGATCATCGCCATCCGATCGTCGCGCTGCGCCTCAACGTGTATGTCGGGACGCACCATGGCCAGGCGTGCAAGCCAGTCCGTGATGTGCCCCCATTCGGTACCCGGTCGCTTCAGGAATTTTCTGCGCGCGGGAACGGATTCAAAAAGGTCGGCCACTTCGATGCGTGTCCCGACGGGTCCACCGGCCTCGCCTTCGCGAAGAACCTTGCCCGCCTCAGAGCGAATCTCATAACCAACATTTGCTCCGCGAACCCGACTCAGGATGCGAAAGCGAGAAACGGATGCAATCGCGGGCAGCGCCTCACCTCGAAATCCAAAGCTCGAGATGCGCATCAGATCGGCTGCCTTCGAGAGCTTGCTAGTGGCATGTCTCTGTAGCGCCATTGGCAATTCCGTCGGAGACATCCCGATCCCGTCGTCGGTCACCGAGATCAGCGCGGCTCCGCCATCTCGGACCTCGACCCGAATCTTCTCGGCCCCCGCATCGAGACTGTTTTCGACCAGCTCCTTGACGACCGAGGCCGGACGCTCCACGACCTCCCCCGCAGCGATCTGGTCGACCAGCGCATCGGACAAGAGCCGAATCCGGCCTTTTTCTGTTAGATCACTCAAGAGTTCACCCGCAGGGACACATCCCACTTCAAAGGTGACACAGGAACCCCTGAACCGAAATCATTGTTGTTCTATGAAGCCCAGTCGGAGTAGAATAGGCCTGTTTGAGAGCCCAAATCGCCGACGAAGAGCATCTGAAACGCAATTGATTCGCAAAAGTCATTGACAAATGTGCGGAATCCCAATATTTCTAGAGTAGTCGCGATTTTACCTGGGGGCTTTGTGCCATGACAGAGCAGCATTCACAGATAGGCTCACAACGTGTTTCGGTGAGTGAGGGTGCAAATGCCCTCACTACCGCCGGTGCGGGAGGAGTTGAAACCACAGCATCAGACCTGGAGCGTGACCGCGCAACAGGGTACGTGGGTGCAGCCGGCCAGGCAATCGGTCGACGTCGAAACGACCGCATCGTGGCTGCGAGCGCGCCGATGCAGTCCGTCGTTGATCAAGCGAGTGCCATCGCACGGTCGACGGACGCCGTTCTTCTGATCGGACCGAGCGGCAGTGGTCGCAAACATGTTGCTCGAGCGATTCACCAGTGGAGCGCTCGTGCCGCCGGACCGCTTGTAGAGCTGAGCATTCTCGGGTTGGCGGAAGCAGACCAGCTGCGCGAACTCTATGGAGACGGAACGACTGGTTCCGGTGGAGCCTTCGGTCGAGCCGAAGGTGGGACCCTGCTGATCGAAGCAGCGGACCAATTGAGCCCCGCCACTTTCGCGCGTCTTGGCAAAACGATTCGCGAAGCGGCCGCAACCCCGTTTCGTGCACGGGTGTTGGCCACACTCTCAACCGGCGCAGGCGCCGTGGACTTCTCGGCGATTCCCGGGCAGCGAATTCAAATTGCCGGACTCTCGGATCGAAGCGAAGACATCCTGCCATTGGCTGCTCACTTTCTCGCTGAATTTGGCGCAGCCGAATCGGTTGAGATCGTCGGCTTCAGCTTGGATGCGCGTCGTTGGTTGGTCGAGGAGCCCTGGAGCGGCAATGTTCGCGAGCTTCGCGAGCGAATCCGTCAGGCCATTCGCCTTGCTGGGCAAGGCGCAATTTCCGCCGAGGCACTCATGCTCTCGACCGAAGGCGACGATGTGGCGTCCTTCAAGGACGCCAAACGGGCCTTCGAGACGCGTTACGTCGAAGGATTGCTCCGGCGCTGTTCTGGCAATATCAGCCGCGCTGCGCGCATGGCCAAGAAGGACCGCAAGGACTTCTACGACGTCATTCGGCGAACGGGCGTCGATCCGGGCCACTTCCGCGGCTAAGCCGAACACCGGTCAAACGGATTCTCCAGCCAATGTCGGCAACGCTGCCGTCGTTCGCGTTGGCATCGTTCAAGTCTGCTCGAACGATAACCTGAACGCGAACCTTGAGAACGCTGAGAAAGGCGTCCTCGAAGCGGCCGCACGCGGCGCCAGTTTCATCGCACTCCCCGAGAATTTTGCGTATATGCGTCGCGAAGGCACGGCCTTCCCCTGTGCGCAGCAACCCGATGGTGAAATCCTGAAGGCACTCTCGGAGTGGTCGCTTCGCCACCGCGTCTGGCTGCTTGGTGGGACCTTTCCCGAAGCAATCGAAGGCGACTCTAGGGTGTACAACACGAGCGTGCTGTTCTCGCCCGACGGCGAACTTGTGGCGCGGTACCGAAAAATTCATCTCTTCGACGCATCGCTTGGACCCGACGGTTCGGACAGCTACCGCGAGTCCACACATTTCAAACCCGGCGATGAAATTGCGAGCGCGGAAACACCTTTCGGCGTTGTCGGCCTGTCAGTTTGTTACGACTTGCGTTTTCCAGAGCTGTATCGCGCCTTGGTGGAACGCGAGGCCCGCTGGCTCATGGTTCCGAGCGCATTCGCACGTGAAACCGGCAAGGACCATTGGGAGGTCTTGTTACGAGCTCGTGCGATCGAGAGTCAATGCTTCGTCGTCGCACCCGCACAGTGCGGGCACCACAGCGCCGACCGATCGAGTTATGGCCGGTCCCTGATCATTGATCCATGGGGTCTGGTCGTCGCTCAGGCCGCCGACGAACCTTGTGTGTTGGTCGCAGACTGTCGCACTCAAGACATCGACCGAGTGCGAGGTGCAATCCCCGCTCTCAGCCACCGTCGCTTGCCCTCCGCTACGGCGATCTGAAGTCCCATTCGACGCCACCAACCAAGCCGACTGTGCACTCAAGGCGCTCGAGGAGCATGCCGATATCCAGGAATAGCGGTTCAAGCGAGGTTCGCGATTTCTGGTCGGAAACGCCGTGACACATCAATGAATTTGATGGAAGGATGGTTCTGGGATGGATGACGTCGACGAGACACTCTGCGGTCGATTAGAGATCTTAAATGGAGGCTTCGAGGGCATGACCTACGACCTCTCAGCCGAGGAAGTCGTCGTCGGCCGCAACCCGACGACCGATATCACGCTGCTCGATGAGGGCATCAGCCGCGAACATGCGCTGGTTCTCTACGACGATGAAACGCCGGGCTATGTGATTGAAGACTTGCAATCGACCAACGGCACCAAGGTCAACGGCAAACGTGTGCGATCCGCTTGTCTGGTCGAAGGCGATCAGATCCAAGTTGGCGAAACACTTTTCCGATTTAGTCTGATCAAATAAGCAATCCCAACTCTCGCTTGCGCACCCCCCTTACGGCCCAGAATCTCGACGCGGTGACCCTCGAAGAGATCCGCCTGCTTTCGAACCTCAAAACGGACACCGCCACGCTGATGCAAATCGTGCTCACGGGTCAGCCGGAGCTGATTAGGAAACTGGCCAGCCCCGCGCTGCGCCAACTGCGACAGCGGATCGCCATCGAGCATCACATGGAGCCGCTCACGCAGGAGCAGGTTCATCCCGACCTCGCCCATCGAATCGATGTGGCGGACGATACGATGAAATTTTCGCGCCCGGCGTCGAATCCGTCTTCTATTGGTTCTCACAGGGATGCCCGCGGCTGATCAGCCTACTCGCCGATCGAGTCCTGCTCACCGCGTACTCCAAGCAGATTGCGCCGATCTCAGCCGACTTCGTCGAAGTCGAGGCGAAGACGATGGGCGCTAGCCGCGCGGCCGGTCTCGCGAGCGATTTGAACCTGAATCAATAAGTCCTTTGCCCGGACAACGCCTCACACGCCATAGTAGGCCGCCCCATCGCCGGACTGGCGGCGAGGCACAACCAACGTGACGCGCATGTCGACGAATCTCTTAGAAGAGCGTGTAGATGAACGGTGCTGCGGCGGTGCCACCTAGGAGCACCAGGAGGCCGAGTCCCAAGATCGCGACAACGATTGGAGCCAGCCACCACTTCTTGTTCTCTTTGAGAAAATCCGTGAACTCGCCCGCCAGACTAGTCCGGTCGCCCGACGCTTGTGCGGCGAAGTCATTATCAGAGTTTTCGTTGTCAGCCATGGTCTGGGTCTCCGGCGAAAGCTTTGCTTTCGTGTGAATTATTAACTTCTCAGGTCTTGAACCCCCGCGCCAGTCTAGAACTGGCGGAAGTAGCTCTCCTTACCGCGTCGTGGTCGCGGAACAGTCCAGTAAGTCGTTGCCTCGCGGTCGAATCGGCGATGAAGCGGATCATATCCCGTGAGTCGGAAAAAGAGTCCAACTGGCGTGATCATCACGAAGAAAAGGAAACCCATGATGACGTACGACAGCACAAAGCCGATGGGATAGGACAGAACCGTGAGCCCAAGATAGATCGGCAGATTTGCACGGGGCGCTATGGCGGAAAAGAGCGCGGACAGGCCGGCCAGACCTGCAAAGCCGTAGGCGACGTATGGCCGGGCCTCGCCGAGGCCGATGGCGAAGATGAACAGCTCCCACCACGCGAGCACCGCGAGAAATGAAAACCCGAAGAGCGCGATGATGCCAAATTGTCGCAGCACCCGGTCATCCGGCTTCCAGTCGATTTCAATCATCTTGCTCATGGTCGGTTCAGTTCCTTGTCTCGCGTGCGACATCTTGATCTCTGCGTTTCGCAGCCTTGCGGACATCGACTAGTCGAGAGCGAACTCGGCTAGATAGGCTTCGACATCAATTTCCTTGGCGTTCGGCTGATCCTGCTTGAGGACGATGCAATTCTCGAGAACCAGCACATCCATATTCGTATTCATGAAACATCGAAAAGCGTCTTCCGGCGTATTCACAATGGGCTCGCCCCGGACATTAAAGCTGGTGTTGATCACGACCGGGCTACCTGTCTTTTCCTTGAACTTTCGAATGATCTGGTAGAAGCGCGGGTGATGTTGCATGTCGATCGTCTGAACCCGTGCGGAATAATCGACATGGGTGACCGCAGGAATCGTTGACCTGACCTGCTTCAACTTCTCGAGTCCCTTCTCGCCACTTCCCTCGACATCCAATCGAGTGCTGGCGGCGACGGGTGCAACCAGCAGCATGTAGGGACTGTTTTCGTCTGGACGCATCTCGAAATAGTCCTCGACATCCTCCCGCAAGATGGCGGGTGCGAAGGGCCGAAACGATTCCCTGAATTTGATCTTCAGGTTCATGGTCTCCTGCATATTTCGCGAGCGCGCGTCTCCCATGATCGAACGACTGCCGAGGGCTCGCGGACCAAATTCCGCCCGATCCGAGAAATGCCCGACGACTTGTTCTCCGGCGATCAACTCTGCGATCCGGTCGACGAGATCCGCGTCATTCTCGTAATAGTGATAGACGGCTTCCACAGACTCCAAATACTCTCGAATTTCGTTATTGCTGTAACGCGGCCCGAGCAGCGATCCGAATTGAGAATCCTGTGCAACGACCTCACGAGGTTTGTCGAGCAATTCGTGCCAGGTGAATAGCGCCGCGCCGAGCGCGCCTCCTGCATCGCCTGCAGCCGGCTGAATCCAGAGTTGTTCAAAGGGGCTCTCGCGAAGAATTCTGCCGTTGGCGACGCAGTTCAGCGCAACACCGCCCGCCATCGTGAGATTCTTCGCGCCGGTCAATTCATGAGCATAGTTCGCGATCTTGAGAACGATTTCCTCGGTGACCGCCTGAATCGAGGCGGCAATATCCATTTCACGCTGGGTGATATCCGTCTCGGCACGCCGCGGTGGTCCACCGAAAAGTCCATCCATCTTCGCACTGGTCATAACGTCGCTGTTACAGAATCCGAAATACGACATGTCCATTCGAAAGGATCCATCATCCTTGATGTCGAGAAGCTTCTCGATCATCAGATCCTTGTAGATGGGTTCGCCATAGGGCGCGAGTCCCATGAGCTTGTACTCGCCACTGTTGACCCGAAAGCCGGTGAAGTACGTGAAAGCCGAGTACAGCAATCCCAGGGAATGTGGAAAGCGCATCTCCTTCACCATTTCGAGTCGGTTGCCGCGCCCCATTGCGATCGTGCAGGTCGCCCACTCACCCACACCATCGAGTGTCAGGACGGCGGATTCTTCGAAAGGCGACGGGTAGAACGCGCTGGCTGCATGCGATTCGTGGTGTTCCGTGAAGACGTATCGCCCCTTGTATTTTCGGCGAAGACCGATGTCGAGTTGCCGGGGCGTATGCAGTTTTTCGCGAAGCCATAGCGGCATACCCATCAGGAAGAGTTTGAAGCCAGACGGCGCGTAGGCAATGTAGGTCTCGAGGAGGCGGTCGAACTTGAGTAGTGGCTTGTCATAAAAGGTGACAAGGTCGAGATCGGACGCTTCGATTCCGCCCGCTTCGAGACAAAAATCGACGGCATTGCCGGGAAATCGATGATCGTGCTTCTTGCGCGTAAAGCGTTCTTCTTGAGCTGCCGCGACGATCTTGCCGTCCTGAACGAGGCAGGCCGCGCTGTCGTGGTAGTAAGCCGAAATTCCGAGAATGTTCACCGTGCGTCCTCTTTTCTGACCGGTGTGTTGACCGTATCAGCGAACATTCTATTCGGCGACACGAACACTCAACACCAGCAATCTAGCGGAATCATTAGGAATCGAGTGTTGGGGCGATCCAATTGCCTGTTTGACAACCAAGCACATACGATAGTCACCTGATCCAGCAAAAGTCAGTGTCGCGTTGACTCCGTTCGGTGACGCATATCAACACGAATCTCTATCGCTGCTCAGCAGACTGCAACGGGATGGCAACCGAGGGGCAGTCCTACCGGTCATTTTTTGAAGAGGTTCTCCAGATCGGTCATGGCGCTCTGACGATCCTCGCTCACGGCATGTCGCTTGCCGGCCGGGCGAAAATACTCGCAGCGATTAGCCCTGTCCTGATCGAGGATTCGCTCTGCGCTGTTCTCACGGCATTCGTTGTAGGCGCTGAGATCGTGGTGTGCACAATTGAGACAAGTGTGCAGGTCCGCTCGGCATCGGTCGCACACGTCGCGAAACCCAACTGATTCTCCGGCCGCCTGGGGGATCTCGGTCTGACAGGCTTGGCACTGCATGCCGCAATCGTGCAGCAGAAAGCACCTACCCGCCATCGGATAACCGCCCTCTCGTCTTCAAGCTGCTCAGACCCAGTCAGGTTCGCCGACCGGAGCATCGAGGGGTTCCAGTCCGGCCGGTCAGGTCCCTCTCTAGTTTGGTCGGGCCCTGACCGATGACGGCCGAACCATGTTTGAGAAAAAACCGCCCATTCGATCGATGCAGGAAGACGTCCCCGAATTGGCGGACGAACTCGATCGCTTTGTGATCGCCCTCGCCGAACGGATCGATGCAATCCAGGATGCCGAGTTCGTCGGGGCCTACTCAGAGGTTTCTCAACTCACGCGAATCCTGGGCCATGATTCCGAACGGCTCGGCTATCCAGGATTGTCCAAGAGTTCAAAGACCGTCGCTGCATCGGCCGAAGATGAGAAGAAGACGGCGCTTCAAGAAGCCATCGTTGATCTGACCGATCTCGTTCAGCGCATTCGCCGTGGACATCGCGGAACAGCCTGAAAACTCCAGGCACGCCGTCTAAACAAAGAACCAGAACGAAAACGCCGATCCATCCGCATTCTGGATGAGATCACCACCGTAGACTGCCAGCGCCAGCAAAGCTGCATTCGTCACTCCATGGACCAACATCAGCGCCGCAACGCTGCGTCGATGGTAAAACCAGAGATTAGACAGCACGATCCAGGGCACGCAGACCCACCATTCCCAAGGCACGTGACCAAGGCTGAAAACGACGATGGTCACAATCATGCTGCGGCGCGTATATCGGGCGATGGGTTGGTCTCGAAAGTCGTCGTCCGTGTTCCAGACATCGGCGATCCGCATGACAAAACTTCGAATGAAGAGCTCTTCAAAAATCGGAGTCACCAGCGCGTATCCGAAGAGCCGAACGAAGAGCAGCGTGACGACGAACTCATCCCCCGCCATCGCGGGATTGAACTCCCCTCCCGGTCCGGGACGGATCGACGGGAATACGATGAACGGGATCACCCAAACGGCAGTGAGTGACAGCCCAACAAGGATGTCCTGCACCCCCCCCGCGAAGCGGACCTCATGTTTCGAATTCCGAAGTTCGGGATAGGCGCCCTGTTTCCAGAACCAGAGAATAATTCCCAGAGTCATGGCCGGTTTCACTAAAAGAACGAAGGGATCCGCAGCGTCCGGCAGTCGCGCAGCCAGCTCGGACATCAACAAGAACGAGACGTAGGGCACCACATAGGGCCACCAACCATGACTCTCTTTTTCGCGGGAGTTCATCGTCGGAAGGTCTCCGGGAGATCGCGCGGCGCTAGAGCCAGCGGGCAGATCCACTATTGGACTGGGCTCAGCCGGGCGGTTGCCCGAGCGAGTTCGCCGCCAAGAGCCTCGACTCGACTGGCCTGCGCCTCATCGACGAATCGACCCTCCGCGTCGAAGGCCTTGAACGCCGCGTGAATCGTGACTTGATTCGGGAGGACGGTGATTCCAAGGTTGGTCAGAAGTTCACGGAGTCCGCGCAGGCCACGGAGTCCACCAAGGGGGCCCGGTAATGCAGACATCACGGCAGCCGTTTTTCCTTGAAAGGCCGAAAGATCGGAACTCGCATCCGGGGAACGCGAAAGCCAATCCAGTGTGTTCTTGACCATCGGCGAGAGGAATCCATTGTATTCGGGTGAAGCGATAAGGAGGCCCTGTGCGCTCAGAAAATGCAGTCGGAGTTTTTCGACGTTTTCCGGGAGTCCGTGTTTCGTCTCGCTGTCGCCGTCACAGACTGGCAGCGGATAGTCACGCCGATCGACAAAGTCGACCTCCGCATCCTCCTGCTTGACGCCGCGTAACGAGACCTGCACCAGGAGTTTGTTGATGGAGTCTCGACAGGCTCTTCCTGCAAAGCCGAGGATCCGGATCCGATCACCCGCCATCAGTGTTTCCCCTTCTTGAGACTCGCGTAAACCCGATCCACAAACCCCAGCGAATTTGCAACGTCGCCGAAGCGCTCGTCGAAATCGTTCGTCGGCTTCGCAGCGATGACTTCTTCAACGCTCATCCCATCTTCGATCATATTGGCGATCCGCTCACGAACGACCTGCAGCATCTTAACGTAGCGCTCGAGCGCCGGGACGTCCGTGACCGGACCGTGACCGGGTATGACTTTCGCGCCGGGAGCCAATTCGGCGAGGACGGCTTTACAGAAAATGATCATGCCGTCGATCTCGCCGCCACTGTCCGCGTCGATGAAGGGGTACCCCGTGTTGTTGAAGACGTCGCCCATGTGCACGGCGTTCTGCCCGCGAAAGAGCACCGCGGCGTCCCCGGTCGTGTGTGCGGGGCCGGCGTGGAGAAGATCGATTCGCTCGCCGTTCCAGTGGAAAGACATTCGCTCGGCGAAAGTGATGACCGGAAGGGCTTCTCGCGGATAGGCCTCTTGGCGATATTGGGCGACTGTCAGATTGACGGTGTTCGTAGTACTCATCTTGGCCCGCGAGTTGTCTTGGCTGACCAGCCAGGTCCCAGCCGGCCCGAAGGCGAGATTTCCGTCGGCGTGATCAAAATGCCAATGCGTATTGATCGCGAAGTCGACGCCGTCGCCGCCGACCTTCGCGATCGCTGCTTCGATTCGAGGCATCAATTCCGGAAATTGGTCATCCACGATCAATGTTCCGCTGTCGCCGATCGAGACTGCGATGTTTCCGCCGATTCCAAACAGCACGTAGAAACCATCGGCTAGTTTCTCGGTCTTGATTTCGACGCTGGTCAGGTCCCACCCAAATTGACTGAGAAGGTCATCGCGCGTGGTCCACACATCTTCCTCCGCGGAAGCGACGAGCGACGCCACTGTCAAACAACCTGCCAAAAGAATTCCTGCCACGAGCCGCTTCATTCGCTCGACCTCCCCTATTCTCTTCCCGGAAGTGTTCATTCGCGGTCAGGGTGACACGGACCGTCCGAGTACGCACGCTGTTACGCGGGTTCGATATGCGCGATGACGGAGGAGACGCCTTGGCTGATCGAGGTCTTCAAAAACGATTGTGGATCCCACTCTTGACCGGCCTTGCGTTCACGGCTGTGGTTTTGTGGTGGACGACGGGATCTGAGCAGAGGGCGCTACAGGACTCCGTTGAAGAGTCTTCCCCGAATGGAGGCGAAACGTCGAACTCGAGGGAGAGACGCGAAAATATCGTTCCGGCCCTTCGGCTTTCAGCCGGTAAGCGATTGACGATCGCAGAACAGAATCTGCCAGAGGACGGTTTCTTGGCCTTGGCACTCGATCTCTCCGATGAGGCGCGAGGGACTGGGCCAAAACGAGTGCTCGTCGTGTCGACGACCGCCGGGCGAATCGAGACGGAGGCGACTGCACTACCCGGCGTAGAATCGGGCATGCGCCTCGAGATCGGTCGAGATTTTCTCGCCCGCGGTCTCTATATGATCGAGATCGAAACCGAGGATGGATTTCCACAACACTTTCGGCGCTTCGTCCTGGCTATCGAATAGCTCTGTAGAGTCCATTCGACGTATTGCGAGATTCGTCGTGCCTAACGGGTGGACCGTCGCTTGAGTCCGACTCGCATTGCCGTCAGTAGTCCGCCCCCGAGGACCAGGACCGACAGCGGTCCGAGCAAGGGAACCGAGCCTGGAAAGCTCAATGAATTCGTCGGATCCGTTCCCGCCGACACTTCAACGCCATCATCGAATCCATCACCGTCCGTATCGGCGAGCGCCGGATCCGTCCCAGTGTCGTTGGCATCCACGAACGTGCCCGTGTTGGTCTCGACACCATTGCCCAGCGTGTCTTCGTCTCGATCGATACCCATGCGCTGCCCTGACCCTGGCGGAACCGCTGTGTAGGTAAGGGTCTGTGCGTCGCCTCCCGGGTTGGCCTTCGCACGCAGGACGGCTTCACTGATGGCAGGACCATTGTCATCGGGCGTATAGGTTCCGCCACTGGCACTGAAATATCCCTTTTCGACGCCGCCTTCGACCGTCTTCACGATGACATCGCATTGCGTGACCACTCCGCCTAGCACTGAGGACTCGAAGGCGCTTCCGGCTTGGGCATCGATCGTTGTGATTCGGCTGTTGACGTCAGCGATCGCAAAATTTGCCGGACCGATGGTGACCTGCTGTCCGACGATCGGGGCGATATCCGTGGGAAACGCGAGCATAAACGCTTCGAGGTCGTCTTCACTCTGGTTTTGTATGACTGGATCGGCTGAGAAAGTAAAAGCACCGGCCCCGACAAAGGTCTTCAGCGTGTCGACTGAGCCGTCATGTAGAAATCCGGTGCCACGAACTTGATTGCCGCCCACCCCAAAAAACCCGAGCTTCTGATACATGTTTCGGTTGTGCGGCACTTTCATGTGCTGGGGAGCGCCAGTGCCCTCAAAACTCTCTTCGCCACCGGCGCCGAAGAAACCATTGAGTGGGTCGAGGCTATGGCATCCGTCGCAGTCCTCAACCGTATCCGAAGCGTTCGCGTCCAGTTGAGCACACTCGGTCGTCCCCGGGCCACATGCGAACCAGACGTCGGAGCCTCTCTGTTCACTTGGGGCGGGAGCGGCCGGGTTGGCCAGCGAGTTATCAAGGGCGCGAACTGGACTGGGTGGAAGTTGCACCTGAAGCATGAAGTCGGCGAAGAGTTGGACTTCGGCCGTCGTAATCGTGCCGTCCTTTCCGACAAGTCCTTCGAATGCAACGATGAAGTTGCGGAAGGCATGGTCCTCATCGCAGGGAGCCTGAGTCGCATTGAGCTGGGAGTAGCCGGGTTCCGTGCAAGGATCGGTGCCAAAGAATCCGTCGGCGCGATCGCCACGCCAATGCATGGCACCGTGAGTCGAGAGACCGCGCAGTGTCTGCGTCGTCATCGGCCCCTTCATCGAATGAAAGGATTCGGTCGGCCCGGCGAGTTGCAGGAGGGGGTCGGGCTGGGGCTGGTTATTCGTGCCAACCCCGCCGTCGGGATCGCCGAGATTCCAGGCCAGGGAGTCAAAGTCGCCGAAGATATGACAACTCGAACACGAGGCCTCGCCGTTGCCTGATGTGAGGACGGCGTCATAAAGGAAGGGTCGTCCAGCCAGGATGGAGGCAGGCTCCGGGTTATGCAACGTGAGGATCTGTGACGTCGTCCCGCTTCCGAGTTCGATGACTTCGACCGAATTGTTGAAGCGCGTCGTGACGTAGATTCGATTGTTGACCTCATCGAGGGCGACGCCACTGGGTCCGCCGCCCGTCGTCGAAAGGTAGTCGGCGCTCTGCACGGTCGGATCGTAGTTCGCCTCGAACGCGGGGTCCTCAAGCTCCGCTTGCGTGAAGACGCCGATCTTCGAGGAGCCGAAGGCCGGGATATAGATCTTGCTCCCGTCGGCCGAAATCGTCGGCAGCATCGGCGTGGCCAGGCTATGTGGAATCTGGCCATTGATGGCCGCGTGATTCGCACCCGCGTCGGTATGGAGATCGGCGTAGACGATATGTTGGTTCAAGTGCTGGATGTCCTGAGAGGGTCCGCTGGGGTCGAGGATCGTGACCCGAGTTTCCGAAAGACGTCCCTGAACAGTGCTGCCGCCGTGATCGCCGGGTCCTTCGAAACGAATATGATTCGGGCTATCCGTATTCGTGACGTAGACCTTTCCGCTGGCCGGGTTGACGACCATGTTGAACAAGATCGTGCCGACCGAGCTGAAGACCGTGCCTTTGATCAGGGTGTTTGCATCGACGGCGAAGACGTCGTTGTCCGGCAGGAGAAAGCCCGAACTAAATGGGATGGTGGAGTTCCAGTTGCAGCCAAGGGCATCGATCCAGCTTGCCCCCATTCGTTTGACAATCAGTCCCGTGATCGGGGCCGGATCGCCGTTGGCATTGTCACTTGGCCCGGGCATGCCCTGCCCGAGCCCACCCAAGGCGCAGCCCGACACAATGCTTCCCCCAACGAAGAACTGGTTGACCGTTGCGGTCTGATTTCCCGACATGAAGGCGGCTACGTAAACGGTGGTGCCGTCCGTCGCCAATGCGCGTGGCGTGTCCGAAAAGAAGGTCAGAACTTCGACGGGGAGTCCACCGATCTCATTCCCCAAAGTGAGCGCATCGAAGACCCACACATCGGCTCGGTCGATGCCGGGAGTCGTAAAGCGCGGACTCGCTGGATTCCCTGCGCCGAATACGCTCGAAATCGAGGAATGTGTACGATGCTGACCGCGATGAGCGGTCGAAATGAACGCGCGGTTTCCACCGGTTCCGGCGAAGACGAGGTCCCGGGGTTCGTCGCCAACGAGCAGCGTCCGTGAAAGGATCGGCACCGGACCAGACAAGTCGATGATGCTGACACTGTCGGAGAGATGGTTGACAACCCAGACCTCAGTATTGGTCCGCGCGGCCACGGCGACGGGTTCCATGCCGACGGGAACCGAGCTTGCGAAGGTGAGCCCACCCGCGCCAACGTCGAAGATTTCGAGGGTATTGTCCGGTGTGTTCACCGCGAAGACCTGCGAACCGTCGGGAGACAAAACGATCGGACGGACGTGCCCGCTCTCGAACGCGACAAACGAAGTCTGCGCCGAGGCACCGATGGCGGTAAAGGACACAGCGGAGACGACGATCAGCGCAGCCACAAATGAACGAAAGCCCTGGCATCGCAATAACATTTCACTTCTCCAATTCATCGCGTTTCCTGTACATGTCGTCTTTCGACGATCCGACTCGACCACTTCACACACTCCTACCAAGCGTTCACTCGGTAACGAACGAAGTCCACGCCCCTCGGTCGGCATGGCGATCCACCCGACCAGACAGAAGCAAGGGGGCCGCCTCGAGTCAGCTAAACGGCAGTTCAGGCACGTTGGATTTGATTCTAATCCGATCGACTCTAAAAATTGCACAAATTGGGCGCGCCTGGCAATAAGCGTGAAATTGCCCGCGGGCATCCAGTTCAGCGGCGCGAGGCCGCGGTCACGGTGGTGGTCGATCGCTCTGGCCCGGCCTTTCTTTCGGCGGTTCGTCAGTTTTCTGCGCCTCGAGCGGACGTGGGCTTCCAGTCTCTCGATCCACGCCGACACTGAGTGCGGGATTTTGGACCCTAAATATTTGATTTTACAGTACCCAATCCGGCTCAATCCAGAATTGTCAGGATTTCTTGGGTTGATTCCGAAGTTCAATTTGCTCTGCGGTGTTGATGGAATGACTCGGATGGTGCAGAATTAGTCCAGCTTCGCGTTTCAGCGATGCAGGCATGCAGCAGCATGCGATTTAGAAGCAACATAAGGTGAGATCAAGTACATGCGAGTAAGCGGAACGGTAAAGTGGTTCAACGACGAAAAAGGCTTCGGATTTATCACGCGCGATGACGGAGAAAAGGACGTATTCTGTCATCACAGCGCCATCCAGGGCGAAGGCTTCAAAAGTCTAGCCGAGGGTGCGAAGGTTGAGTTCGATGTAGTAGACGGCCAAAAAGGCCCGGCTGCCGAGAACGTCGTCAACATCTAGGCCTCGGAAAAAACAACGAGACCAAGGACCCCGCCAGTTCATTCTGGTGGGGTTTTCTCGTTTGCATTCGGCGACTCCCTCTTTCGCCACTCCTCGACCGGTCATTGCTGACTGGTGATGGGCGATTCCGGTGCCGACTGTGTTGGTGCCCCCGGCAGGACTCGAACCTGCGACGCACGAATTAGGAATCCGACGCTCTATCCATCTGAGCTACGGGGGCTCAAGCCGCAGCCTAGCAAAGCGGATTGTCGAGGGTCTCTTGCGCACTCTCGTCCCGACCGCACGGACAAGGCGCACCTACCTGGCACATACGATGCAATTTGGCGGCAATCCCTCAATGCCTATTAGACTGACGCTTGCGTCCGCGATGAAATCGAATTCCACTACCCACCGTAGATCGATTTCAGGACCGGCAAGGTCATCGGTGCCGAACCGCTTGTACCCTGGGCGATGGATCACAAGAGGCGCCCCTCGGAAAGCCGCGTACTGGGCGAGTTCCCGTGAAAAACCCTGTCGCTTGGCAGTGAACATTTCGCCACTCCAGTTCGAACAAGACGATGTCTTCTCGGTTGCCGTAGATGCGCTCAAGCGGGCCGGGCTGCCACCAGAACTTCTCGATCTCAAAATCACCGAGAGCCTGCTCTTGCGCGATGACGCCATTGCCAGCCAATCGACGTCTTGAAACTCGATCGCTTGTTGATCGAAACCGTCGCCCCTGACGGCGAGGGCGGCCTGCTTCTGGCCAACGTCATTCGCATGGCACAGGACCTCTCCCTCCACCCGATCCCGGAAGGCGTTTCACACGCCGACCAAGCGGACTTTCTCGCCGTGAACGGATGTCGCGAGATGCAGGCATTCTTTTTCCGGCAGCCATTCCTGGCCTAGTCTTTCGGGAGAAACTCGAACTGGACTGAGCGCAAGTCGATCAATCCGGCCGCGGTAGGAACGCCAGCGGATTATGTGGGGTTTCAGATCGACGAATCTCAAAATGGACATGCGGCCCCGTCGACCTTCCTGTCGAGCCGACCAGCGCGATCGTCTGACCACGCTCGACGAATGCGCCCTTTCGAACAAGAAGCTTGCTCGCATGGGCGTAAACCGTTCGATACGCGCCGGCGTGTTTCACGATCACGACCTTGCCGTACCCACTAAGCCGGCCACTATGGATAACACGCCCGGATTCGGCTGCGTGAATGGGGGTTCCACGGGAAGCCGCGACGTCAATTCCTTCGTGAGGTCGTCCCTTTCTCATGCCAAACCGCGAGCTGAGTCGCCCTCTAACCGGCCATGCGAATCGAAGCGAAGTCTGTGCACGCGCGACGTTTTGAGCAAGTCGTCTGGCTTTCTCTGAATCGGTTCGCGCGTTCGGGCGCCGATTGGCCAACCCTCGCTGTGCGGTATTCATTTTTCGGCGAACGCCGGGGATGAAGAGGCGTTGGCCGATTTTCAATTCGGTCACATCGCGAACACCATTGATGCGGGCCACCTGCTTCGGATCCACACCATAACGGAGACTAATCCGGTAGAGATTCTCGCCAGCAGCCACGCGATGAATCAACCCAGGGCCCGTCCCGGCTGGTCCCGCACATCCGATACTGAAAACGCTCAGGGCCAACCCGATGGCGAGCGTCAGAATCAGGCCCATCGGGAGCGCGATCCGCGATGCGGAGACTCGCTCGGGCCGAAGGCCGTCGGGATGAATTGTTGAAATAATCTGCGACATGATTCGCCGACACCCCCATGAATCTGAAGGTGAATGACGGGGGGTCAGGGCACGACTAGAGTGTAGGTTGTCCGGGCTGGGAAGGCTGGACCGCGCTCCATTTCGAGAGTGGGCTGAGTAGTCCATTTCGATCGAGGGCGCCGACGGCGATGAATGCATCTCCGTCGGACGAGACAATCGCCGTATAGAGACGCAGCGAGCCAAGAAGCTGGCCTGCCGGAATACCCACGTCCACCTGCCGCGCGAAATCGACCGCCCCGCTTTCCGGCGAGATGACAATGCTGAAGCTCTGGATCGAACTGGGATCTGCGTGTCCCCAGCTTATTTCGCGAAGCGCATCAGCGGCCAGTGCCGGTCGCGCCAACACCAGAAATGCGAGTACGGCCAACGGCAAGAGAATATTCGCCCAATTGGCCTTGGCCGGCGATCGGCCCCATCGAATTTGATTCATGATTCCCCCCCGAGATCTGCCAGGCACGGCCCGTCGCTGCTCGTCGAGCATACCATCGCATCGACCCCCGAAGTACTCAAGAAGACGTTTTCGGTCGCGGAAGCGTCCAGTTCGCTGAATTGGGCTTCTCCGAGTGGGGAAAAAGCATGAATCTCGGCGATTGCAGTGGCGGCATGAAGACGGCCGATGGCATTGACGTAGCCGCTTTCAGGGTCAAATCTTGTGGGCTCCACCTCGATGCATTCGGGATGGCCTTCTAGTGGCGAGCAATAGAAATGGGTCTTCAGACCGAAGAGCCCTCTCGGCTTGCGGAATCCGGCGGGATCGATGGTGGTCATCTCGACGCGGATATCGACCATTGTGGAGGCCCGAATCAGCCCGAACGAGATCCGTTCCCGAATACGACCCGAAAACGCTGCTCTTAGAACATGACCTGTTCGCGGGTCGAGATGCCACACAAAATCGCTGAAGGTCCCGGAAACGGTTTCAGAACCGTTTGCGCGGAGCTGAGCCTCAATTCCCTCCGCGGGAACTCGAATCCGGACGATGGCCTGATCGGGTGCCCGATCTAGATACGCGCGTCGACGTCCACTCCAGCTTGAATCGAGCTGGCCAGGCGCGTTGGGTGGGGAGTTCTCAAAGCGAACTTCGACCCAGCGCGGCGTCGGATCCTGCAGATCGAGCGGGGCCGCGATGGCTCCAGCCACTCCCATCAAGAAGACGGACACGACAGCCAAAATTCGGCTACCCCGCGCGATCCACGTCAGCTCGATCGATCTTCGATTAGTTCCCATGACCGCCTGTGAAGTTGAATCGATCCCCTTTTCCCGAATGGGTGAGCTGCAAAACCTGTACCGCGCCGGGTGCCTTCACGATGGACAGCGCCCATCGCCAGACCCAATGGAACGCGCCTGATCCGGCACATGGGGCTTTCTGGGAAAAATTTTGGCTGAACTTGCACATCCCCCGAGTGCACTTCCTTCCTGCAAGAGTCTGCGTAGGTGGCTATTGTGAACAACCGTCATCGGTCGATCGAGGGATCACCCGATCGACCAACGACGCCTGTAAGTCCACACAATGCGCCACAGCGTCAATACGAATAATCGATTCGCATTTCTATCCATCCGAGTCGTCGGCGAACGAAATCACGCCGACGCATTCACTATGAGGTCAGTATGTCACGCGCTTACGCCATCACCGCAGAAGCCATCGCCGCCGAACGTGCCAGGGTCGATGACGACCTGGATCGCGTCGATCTCGCGAGTGTCATCGCACTCGATGAACTGGAATTGGCCGAGGTGACGCCCACCGACGTCAAAATTCGAATTCTCGTTGTATCTGCCGAACATAACATTGCCCATGCCGCCTTGGCCGATACGGTGAACATCGCCGATATGCGAGGTGGCAAGATCTATCCTGGAAATTCGGCGGTTGGCGAAGTCGTCGAAGTCGGTCGCGACGTGAAGCGCTTCAAGCTCGGCGACATCGTCGTGACCCATTGTAATGGCGCCCCTGACCTAGAAGGGTATCCGCTTCGGATTTGGGCCTATGACCAACCCGGATCGGTCGGCTGGTATGCAGAGGAAGCCGTCGTCGGAGACTGGCAGCTCGTCCACGCCCCCCTCGATTGCGGTCTAAATCTATGGGAGATCGCCGCCCTGCCGCTTCGTGCGCCGACTGCGTATCACCTCTGGCGCCGCGCCGAGGGCATCTTTCGGCTTAAGGTGCCGCAGGAACGTCGTGGAACCATGAACGTTCTCGCTTTTGGCGGAGGCGTCTCGGAACTTTTCCTGATGCTGGCTAAACATCGTGGTCACAACGCTTACTTCTGCTCCGGCAGTGCGCCACGGCGCGCCGCACTCGAAAAACAGGGTATCGTCGGTATCAATCAGAAGCAGTTCAATCGTTTTGCAGAAAGATCCGACGTCAAGGCGTTCAACAAAGAAGTGAAAAGCATCACCGGCGGTGAGAGTATGCACATCGTCTGCGACATGCTTCGCGGTCCGGTCTTTCCGGCAGGAATCGCCGCCGCCGCCCGGCATGGCGTCAACATTTCTGCGGGTTGGCAGCTTTCAACCGTGATCTCGTACAACTCCGCCGGGGCATCGACAAAGCAACTCACCCTCGACCACACGCACTATGAAACACTGGCTGGAATCGAAGCCGCGACCTCACTCTACGGTTCCGTTTTTAAACCGACGATTCACGACGAGATCTACAGCTTCGAAGATCTGCCGCGGGCGATGGTCGAAATGCAGGCCAATCAACAAAGTGGCATCCCGATCATTCGAGTTGCCAATGATATGCCTGAATCGGTAGCGGCTCTCATCCCCTAGTTCCGATTGAAGTGTTGATGCATGGGGCGGGCATATTGCGGAGCGCATGCATGATTGGAGGTTAAAGTGGCATCTCAGCGAGCCCGACTACCGGAGAAAAGCGAGATCTGGGAACATCTTCGGGAGCGCCTAACGGCATTGGGTGCCGATGACGTCGACTGGCGAAACAAGAAAACCGCGGTCTATGTTTTCCATCCCGGCGATGACGTTCTCAATGTCGCCAAGGAAGCCTACGCGCTCTACCAATCGGAAAATGCACTCGGGCCGGCAGCCTTCCCGAGTTTGCGCCGGATGGAAGAAGACGTCATTGGGATTGCGCTGAATCTCTTTCATTGTCCTGAAGACGGCGATGAAACAGGCGCTGGCAACATGACGTCTGGCGGGACGGAGAGCATCATTCTCGCGACGAAGACCTGCCGCGACGCGGCAGCAGCCAAGGGGATCGACGTTCGAGGCGCCTCCATCGTTGTGCCTCGAACCGCCCATCTGGCCTTTGACAAGGCGGCGCATTATCTCGGTCTCGAAATTCGTCGCATCGATGTGACCTCGGATTATCTCGCGGACCCGGTTGCCATGCGAGCCGCCATCGACGAGCGAACAATCATGCTCGTCGGCTCGGCGCCCTGCTTTCCCTATGGCCTGGTCGATCCGATTCCCGCCCTTTCCGAAGTCGCCCTGGACTGTGATGTCTGGCTGCATGTCGATGCCTGCGTCGGCGGATACCTGAATCCGTTCGCAGAGCTCGAGGGCGTTTCACTTCCGGAATGGGATTTCCGCGTGGAAGGGGTGCGGACAATTTCCGCCGACCTGCATAAGTATGGGTACGCGGCCAAAGGCGCCTCGACGATCTTGCATCGCAGTGCCGAACAACATGCTCACCAACTCTTTTCGGCAGACAACTGGCCTGCCGGCGCGATGACCACCCCCACGGTCGCGGGGACTCGACCCGGCGGAGCGATCGCTTCGGCATGGGCTGTGCTGCACTATCTCGGTGTCGAGGGTTATCGCGAGAAGACCCGTCGAATCCTCAACGCCCGCCGTCGGATTGCCAAAGGGGTTGAAGATCTAGGACTGCGCGCACACGGCGATCCCAATCTTTGTTTGATCTCCTTTGGACCGGTCGAGGGTGATGATCTGTCAATCTTCGGAGTCTGGAAGGGCATGCATGATCGCGGCTGGTTCAGCGGCGTCGTCCAAAATCCCAATGGAATTCATCTGATGCTCTCCCCCTCCCATGACGAGGTTGCAGACAGGTACCTGAAGGACCTCAAAACATCTATTGACATCGCGCGTGGAGGCGAGGACGGCCATGTTGCCGCTCCCACACGCTATGCCTGAGTCCGCCAAAGCGTCGGCGGCATCGTAAGTTCTGATCTGAATCGACGGAAGCAATTGGCTTCGGCTCATCAACGGCTTGGCCTGCCTCCGGTCATCGCTCAGTTGCTGGCGATTCCGATGTTGGGTTGCCCGAATGATGGTCCGACGAGCTCTGGCCGGGGCGCCTCTGGTTGAGTCGCCCCGGTCCTCGATCTGGCTGATATGGCGACCGTGCCGAGTAGTCTCATTCGGGTACACGGCTCCACACGCGTCGGCGCCCTCTCGATCATCGTCGGCGGTCCCGAACTCACGACACAGGCCGCCTCATTAGTGCCGATTGACCTTTTGTCTCCAGCCTCTACCAGCTCAATAACACGCTTCCTGAATTCAGGCGGATAACCCCTTCGTGCCATAGCGACCTCCGATCTCGATTATGGCAGCAGAATCCAAATATCTCCCTCCGTTCAACCCGGGGCGGGCCAGAGTCTCCGGGAAAGCCGAGGCGGTTCAATCGGGGGGTTGTGCGATTCGTAAAGGCCCCGTTCGGGGCGTGGGATCAAGAGACCCAGAACCGCCCGCTGGAGTAGATTGGGCCATTAGGATGAGGGCGATCGTGAAACTCGCCACGTGGGAGACCAACGATCTCCGTCGCCTTGTCGTCGCTACGGTACTTCGAGAAGCCGTTCCGGCTTAGGGACGCTTCGGCTTTCTCGACGGATTCAAACTCCAGTTCGTCAAAAATACCCCGCGTGTCGCCGTAGAACACAACGAGTACGGGCGACACGCTCTGGATAATCACAGCCCAATTGTGTTGCAGCATATCGACGACCTTGAACCAAGGATCTTCTGCGAGATCATCAGGAATCTTAGTGTGCACGTCGCCTCGCAATGTTTTCTGCATCCGTCAGACGGCATTGCAGATGAAGATCAATTGGCTTCCGAACCCTAGTCTACACTCGGGTCCCAATCACAAGCCCCACTGCATCCGCCTCGAATCCAGCGACATACGGATTGCTATTCGCCTGAAGAGCCGCCACTCGAGAATAGGAAAAACAAGCTGCGTTTTCTGCACCACCGATATTAGGTGTTCTGACAACTAAGCCCCGAAGGGCTACTCGGCCCCTTCCGGGGACGATTGAATCATTCTCGCGCGAACTCGTCTACTATCTATCGAGCGTGATCGGATATCTGTGGGCTCGAGACGGCTCGAGGAAGCCCCAGGACTTTCGCGAGAAATGTGGGAGAAACACTGTGGTGCAATTGACGAAGCTCCGAAGCGGTGTCTTGTGTGCGTGGTGGCTCGCCGTGCTGATCAGCGTTGGCGCAGGCACGGCGGCCGCTGAAAGCGAGCGGCAGACCGTGACCCTGATCAACGCGAGCAGTGCGGCCGATGGGCAGTCTCAAATCAAATCGCAGCTCATCGAGGAGTGTATCCAGAGCCTGCCCAATGCGAGCGACCTCGAAGCCATCGTAGACGTCAAGTCGAAGTACATGAAGAACATCGGCGGCGACATCACCGTAAACCACTCCGTAAAGACCTATACCGCCGTCGTCAATGTGACCTACGTCCTGCGCCAGAAGCAGATGCTGATCGTGACGACCAGTTCGATCGAACACAGCGAGCCGGTCCTCGAAGCGGTCGTTGGAAGGTTTGATCGCACAAAGCAGTTCCGGTCCAACGCAGAGAACGGCGACGAATGCGCTGGAATGGGACTTGTCCCGGAGTGCTATTTCTCGAGCGAACCCCGTGCAGCTGACGACGCGATGAAGCGCGCCAAGGCTTGGCTCAAGCAGAAGAGGCCCGTGATGTGCAAGTAGGCGTCGCCCCCCATTCACGCCCTACACAGCCTACGTCGCGCGGCGCAACAACTCTCGCGCCAGACTCGAAACCACGTCGCCGAGCGTGTAGGAAGTTCAAGCTGCGTTTTCTGCACCACTGATAATAGGTGTTCTGACAAGTAGGCCCGAAGGGGCCCGTTCCGGGACTAACGCCAACCAACATGAAGCTCGATGGAATCGACAAACACTTAAGGCTCGTAGAGAGCTATGAGAAGCTTCAGGTTGCGAGGCAGCGGCATCACGCCAGCACGTCCATTTGACACGACTCTGACAAAGAACAGAGCTTCATCTCGATTGGGCGGGAGTAACGTGTCCGTTGGCGACCGACGGATTCAGCACGGCCTGGCTCGGAGTCGATTCAGCCGGCGGCGAATACCAGATCGGCGACGTCCACGCCCGCTCCTGGATCGTCTTCGGGACGCTGTCATCGCAGCAGGAGTCGAGTCCCTCCGGAATGTCTCCGCTCTCGCAGTCGACGCGCGCGCGCTGGCAAACCCAGCTGCTCCAGCGGCAGCTCGGGTTTTCCACGACCCGCGCATAGTAGAAAGCCGAAACGTCGGGATCAAAGTCAGGATCGCGCCAGACATCGCACAATTCGCCGTAGCCCTTGCCTCGCGGAGCGCAGGTCGCCGGGTCAACGTCGGCCGTTGACTGGGCATCCCCGGAGACGTCGTAGACTCGCTCATGCGTTTGGCCGCCTTCGACCCATCCTTTGATGATCTGGATTCGTTGCAAGGGTGTGCTCGGAACTCCGTGGTCACCCGGGTCGCGTAGCGCCGACACGATAAAGCTCGGCGCGCTTGCCCCACCACGAGCCGCGTTGTCGAGTTCGCTGCCCATTGGAACGCCATGAGCGTATGCGTGCGTCCAGATCGATGGGTCGGAACAGATCTCAGCGTCGAAATTCCAACCGCCAAAAAACCGCGCCACGATTCGCGGACCACTTGTGCCATAGGCTTCGCGTCGCTTCATCGCTGCGAAGAGGGATGGGCGAGAATTTTCTTCGGCCCAGAAGACAGCGAGTCCGCCTGGGTTGAATGTGGGCTGGTCCGGGTAAGCGGGGACACCAAAACGTGAACTCGACAGACCGGCCGCATGCCCCTTGAACTCGTCTTCGTCGACCATCCCGGGCGCCGCGAGATGCGTATCGGTCGAGCCTATGAGGCCGAACTGAAAAGGATTGACCCCGAGGCGCTCTTTCTCAAGCAGCCCATCGGCGAGGGCTTCTCGTACATAGATGCGTGGGACCGGTTCAAAATTCGCCGGCGGACGCGCCATATCCTGCATTCGCGCATACGCGAGCGTCTCGAATGCACACAACTCGTCTTCCGCACCCGCCCGACATTCACTGTCGCCCTTGTGTTGAGTGACTTCGACGAGCCGTTCGAGTCGTGCTCGCAATTCGGCGTCTACTTTGCGAAGGGGAGTTCCGTCGTCCCGCTTTGTCAGCCACATCCTTCCGTTGCTGACGTTGGAGTTGTGAGGAATCGCGATGACGCCGCAGCCATTTCCCGCATCGAGACACTCGCTCGCCAATGCCTTCCACAGGCCTTCGGCGGTCGGTGTTTCGATGTACGTCGTTGGCGAGTCTTGGACAATTTCGCTTTTAAAAACGACGTTTCGATGGATGTTGTTCCCACCAGGCATACCCGTCCATTCGTAACCCACGAAGGTCGTAAAGCTGCAAGCCGAAGTTCTGTCGTAGTGTGCTTCGGCAGCATCTTGCGTGATGCGCCAGGGTCCGCGTGCGACTTCACGACAATGGCCACCGTCGTCGCCGCAGAAGGAATAACGCGTCGGATTCTCGCTCGAGTACGTATTCCCGTTGATCAGCGCGTAGCCGAGGGCAGGAAATCGCCGCACCACGCGACAAATTAACGAGCCGTGCCCTTCGAGCTTCGGATTGCGACAGATTTCGGTTTCACCGAGTAGTTCGCTGTGGTCGGTGACGATTGCAAAGTCGAGCGGGCGGCGAAGGACGATCTGTGCCTGCGCGTTGCCCCCGGCATCATACGGTTGAATGCCGATTGGTTCGCCCTTCGCATACCCGTAGGCGTCACTGGGGGTTCCGAGTGTTCCCTGTCCCCAAGCATCAAAAGAGAATGTGGTGTGGACGTGGGTGTCGCCAAAGAACGGGCGACGAAGCGGGGTGTGTTCGGTGCAGGACTCGCGCTCCGCACTGGACGCCGCCATTGAAACCACCAGGACCAGAACCTGCGTCGCGAAAGCCAATGCGAGGCTGTATCGCGTGCGAAAACTCAAGAAAGTACCTGCAAGAGACCGCCTCGTATCGCACGTCCAAAGGGCGTGTAGTACGGCTCGAAAAACAGGGCCCAAATCAAAGCGGCACCCAAGATCACGACTGTCGCGGCCAGCGCCTGCCGCTTGGGGAAGCGCGAAAGAAGACTTGCGATTGCGTGTGCGAGAAGCCATGACAGAAAGGTGGCAAGCACCCCCCAGCCGAGCAGAAGAAGCACGATCAAGCCCGACGCTCCAGCCGCGCCCTCTGTGACACCAACAGCCGCCGCCACAATTCCGAGCATCAAGTACCGGACGGCGGGAACCCAAGCGTCCTTCATGATCAACAATGGCCAGGGAAAAAGCAGCCAAGTGCCAAAGAACCAAAGGCGTCTTAGCAGTCGAGGATTCATTGTCGCAGTCTAACCCACGAACCCTAAAGTCGTGGATGCGTCGACGGCCGAGTCGAACAGGGAGAGGACGTGCGTCTCGACAGGATCGAAGTCAGTCGATGTAGCCGAGGCTCTTGAGCGCGCGGATGGTTTCTTCGCTGACTTCGCCGGACTCGTCTCGGCTCCGATTGACGATGCGTTCCTCGACGAAGGCTTCGAGTTCGGGGACGAATTTTTTCGCGAGGTCGGGCTGGAGCTTCAGCTGATTCGATCGTTCGCCGGGATCCCAGCTGAGATCGTGCAGGAGATCTCTTGCCCCTCGACCCACGTGACCCTTATGGGATATCGAACCATCGAGACCATATCGCCGAAGACGAGATCCTCAGGTTTGCAGGATTCGCATGATGGGTCTGGAATCCACTCGCCTCCTCAACCACCGCCTCATAATCGAACGCCTCCTCCTCGAGACCGCTGCGAGTGGCCTTGAGCAGACGGTGGTGCAGGTCCAAGAGCGAAACATCGATCCCAATCGCTCTCAGGTGCTCGCGGGGAATAGGAAAAACAAGCAGCGTTTTCTGCACCACCGATAGTAGGTGTTCTGATACGGTCAAACCACGGTGCCTGCGGGCCTGGTGAACCCCGGCGCCATTGCAGCGGGCTACCGGCACACTTGCGCGATCGACGACAACGGCGCCACCTGCTGGGGCTTGCCGACGAGTTTCTCTCCACAAGGCTGGCGCGTGAGCTGAGAATGCGGACACTGAAGGCCCCCGATTGGCACTCGCAAGAACGAGAAGGGAACACAATGCGCCCTCGCCAATTTGCCGTACTCTCGGCGGCCCTGATTCTGGGGACCCTGGTCGGATGCGCGAAAACTCCCAATGTCCTGGTATATCGCCCCTGGTATCGAACCGATGGAGAGGCCGACGCCTTGAGGCCGCAATGTGCAACCACGGTCGTTGCGCCGGGCGACTCCCTTCCCCTCACAGTCGGCGAGGAGATCCGAGCTCGGCGTTTCCAGGAGCTTGTTTCGGACCTAGCAGACCGGCGTGGAATCTCAAATGCAAATTCAGACCAACGGTGCCGACAGACCCTGAAGCTGACCTACCGCACGGAACGCCGCGACATGCAGGCGACAGCCTTGATCGTTGCCAACACCTACTTGGGTGCCGCAATAACCTCGACGACACATGGACAAGGCGTGGCACTTGCGACGCAGATGTCCACACGAACAATCGTAGCCTCAACAAGCACATCGAGTCTAATCGTCGCGCCGCAACGAAGCTATACCCATACTATCGGACTGCAACTCTTCACTTCCTAAGATGATCTGGCATGGCAGGGAGAGTCAACATGGGACGGCATGGATCTCGACATCTTTACCGTAGCGCCGCTCGCTCTTCAGCTGATCATGAGCCGGCTGCCACAGGGCATCCGCGAGCATCCAAGCGTCGGGAGCGTTCGCCCGGACCGACAGGCTGATGACTACTACGAGCAGCTTTCCAAGGAGGTTTCATGTCCGGCTCTTCACGCGCCGGTTCTCTTCTCCCAAATGCCTCAATCGGGGGGACAATCACCCGTCGTTCCCAGCTCAATCAAGGACGGACATGCAATGGCTGCGTACTTCGACCTGGTAACCCAGACCGAGTACGCGTTACCAACCGGGGAATTTTCAAACTTCACTCGCGAGGTGAATTTCGGCTCCAATCCAACAAAATTCGGCCTTTGGCGCACCGTCCAGCTGGGGGGCGAGTATCTAGTTGGACCGAAGAAAAAGCCAACCAAGGTCCTGATCAACTTGTACGGCGCGGATCGTGGCTACTGGGTCACTCGTGCGTGGGTCGCGAGCGATGAGGAGTTCGCTGAATACGAGGCCAACATCCTCCTATGGCGGAAGGCATTGAGAGACTATTTCGACTTCTTCTGGATCTATTGAGGCATCGTGAAGTAACGCAGCCCGGAACAGCGCCCTCAGACGAGACACATCAGCCCCGTCACGTGCCGCGCCCTCCGCCGCTTCTCCACCCGCTCCCGATACTCCGACTCCGGCGCTAGACCATTCCTGGCAAGCGCCACCAACCACTCAGCAAGCACCGCAGGTTCGCCCAGGCTCGGCTTTATCTGAACTAACGACTCAGCCCCGATGCGTTCGAGTGTACTGCGTCGTGTGCGGCGTATGGCGCGTTCAATTTGTTCGATGGGTTCAGTGGGCGACTGCTACGACAACGCCACGGGCTCGTAGTTTCCATGACCAGCGCTTCGATGATCGATGAGTACGTGGAAGCGTCCGGTAGCCGAAAACCCGATGCTGAAGACCTGGCCTTGCTCGCGCGTTACCAGGATCGCAATCAGGGGACGTCATGCCTGGTCCGTTGCGACGAGTGCCTGGATGCCTGTCCTGCCGGAGTATCGATTCCCGATGTGCTGCGAACGCGAATGTACGATTTGGACTACGGCCAGCCGAAGATTGCGGCGGACGAATATGCTCGGCTGGAATCGAGTGCGGGACCATGCCTAACATGCACGGGAACGCCATACACATAGGTCTGCCCGGCCGGTCTCGCCATCCCATATCTGATGCGAGAGACTGCGGGCCGACTCGCCCGCAGCGAATCAAATCATGTGCGTCTGCGGGTGACCGCCGACAGAATCCAGCCCTGACGGCGTACGACGCGACCCTCGATTTCACGAACCTCCGGTCCTTCGGGCAGCGACGCGCGGAATCGCTCCCCCTCGAGATCGATTTCCGTTTGAACGTCTTGAAAACCCCAGAAGGCTCGCAGTTCAGGATAGAAAGCCTTGTAGACCGCCTCTTTGATGCTGAAGACCATCTTGATTCGCCGTGATCGTTCTTCCCCCTTGGCCAAATCGAGCCACGCACTTTCCCCCGGACCGCAGACCACTCGCTCGACACCCTCCTTCACCGGCTCATCGGGCTCGACATCCAGGCCAACACCCCGAAAGCGGGCGCGGTCACCGATTGCCACCGCGCAGAGATCGTCACAATGAGAGATCGAGCCCACCACGCCCTCGGGCCAGATCGGGACTCGATCGGAGTCTCGAAGGAGCTCTGCCGTCTCCGATCCCAATTCCCGAAGCAGGCCTCGAGCCAGTACTCTCCCGGTCGAAAACTCGCAGCGTCGAGAGACCACGGCCTTGGCGACGAGTTGCCTCTCGCCCGGCGTGAGGTCATCCTCACCAAAGACGAGAGGCGACGAAGCCACCAGAATCTCTTCGTCAAAGAGTTTTCGCAAAAGCGTAGACGTCGACGCAGCATTCGGTGTAGCCGTATTTCGTGGCATTAGTCGTACACCGAGCTGGACACGGAGATGGATGAGTCGGATTTGAGAGGTAAAATCGGCGTATTGATTGGGATCCCCTTTCGCTGTGGTCTGAGTGTCACCGAAGATCACGACTGTCCGGTAGGGCACTTGTGCGGCGGCGACGGCGGGCGACAACAGCAACGCCAACATCCACGCACATTGGAACGCTGACACGGCAGCCGGAGCGACCCGACGTTCGCGAATCGAGTGTCTCTCGCTCTGCTCGACATCTATATCCCATCGGGCAGCATTCGCGACGTATTCTTATCGTCCTCCCGCGGACACGGGTGTGATCCAAGTTATCTGCTTCGACACCTGATGAGATTCTCTAGGCCGAGATGATCAGATACAGGCCCAAATGATCGAATCCCACACCCGGAGTCGAGGGGGTGGCGCCCCAATTAGACGCAAGCTCGGTTCTGTTCTCGATCATCGCTCCGCCCCCCGGTTGCGGCGTCATCGCGCCACCGATCCTCGCAGCAGGCTGTGCATCATTTTCCTGCTCCGGACCGGACGCCAGCGGAGCGCGCTCGTTTACGTTCAGTCAGACGAGTTGGGGCCAAAATCTGACAGGGTCTGCAATCCCACTCTCTACTCAAGGTCCTGCCCTTATCGCCCGATTTCATGAGAGGGTAGCGATGCGATTGTACAGCTCCCGGACGCACTCCCGATTCTCTGCATCACCACCAGGAGTGAACTTTGACGAACTCGATGGGTGTGGGCGGTGATGATCTTTGGCGATGGCCGATTCGCAATGACGTTTGCGATAGGCTCCTCTCTCGACCAACTACGCACCTCCCCCATACGACACTCACCAGGGCGAATGAATGCAAGAATTAAGCAAAACACTGGCACTGGGCTCGGCTGCCCCGCTTTCCGTCACAGCCCTCGTCCTCGCGTTAGGCATCGGTCTGGTTCTGGCGCTCATTCTGCGCTGGCACTTCCAACGATTCGGTTCGACACTCTCGAATCGCGCGGAGTTCGCTCAGGTCTTTCCGTTCTTGGTGATGACCACGATCCTGATCATCACGGTCGTGAAGTCCTCTCTCGCGCTCTCACTCGGTCTGGTCGGCGCACTTTCGATCGTCCGCTTCCGAACGCCGATCAAAGAGCCCGAGGAACTCGCCTATCTATTCATGGCGATCGCCATTGGCCTGGGTCTCGGAGCTGATCAATTCGTCCCGACAACGACCGCCGTCGTGATCATCCTGGTGAGCATCGGTGCGCTGCGCTGGTCCCAGAACGGCAACGAATCCAAGAACCTCTATCTTTCCATCGATTGCCCCGTGCCCGAGGGCGCCGCCAGTCCTATTCCGGAGCTCGAGGCTGTGCTCAGGCAGCATGTCTCCACCGGGGACCTTCGACGCATCGACAAACGCGATGGGACGCTCGAAGCGACCTATTGGGTCGAGATCGATGACACCGCAAGCATCGCCCAGATGATCGAAGAGTTTGAGCGTGCCTTCCCGGGAATTGGAATCACGTTCATCGACCAACAGCGCGTGCCTGCCATATGAGTGGACGACCAATCGTGAGAGTTACAGCCGGATGAGAGTCACGGCGAATGACTCGAGTCGTATAAAAACGACGCGAGCCCCTTCCCGTCTCAGGCTAGTGCTCAAGCTTGTCGCAGTGGGAACGACGTTGGCGTGATGGCGGTCAAAGAACATTTCTCAATGGAGCTTCTCGAATCTCAGAAACGCCGAGAAGGCGTAACCATGCGTTTCGACGAGAGTGCCTCCTGGAAGAATCTTTCTCTAAACGGGACGTTCGGCCTGATGAGAGGGTTCATGGCGGGTCGGCTTCCGGCTGCCGATGTCTTCGACGTGGAACTGATGGCGCGCTTCATCGCGGTCGCCGAGGTCTGGCGCACTCATCACACACTGGCCTGGCATAAACATGCGCTTCTACTTCAATCCTCTCACCGCTCATCTCGAGTCGATCGGGTTCGATGGAAACCTTCAGGCCGAATGGGCGCGCCCCATGGAAATCGATCTCATTCCTCAGCTCCAGGAAGGGCTTGGGAGGATCGGAAAAATGCGCCTGAGCTCCCTGATACAGCGCGCCCAGAGCTTGGTGGCCATCGACGCCGATCACTTTGCGCTCTTCGTATCGCCTCTCGGCGATCCGAACATGCAGTATCCAGAACCCCTTCCTCGCCTACATTTGCGGCGATTGCAAAATCCCAGGCGTCGGATTCTTGAATGTCTTGCCCATCCCCGTCGAAGTCCTTTCGATGGATATGGTTCGAAAGGAAAAGGTCTCGCAAGAACTCGCCCCACCCATGCCACGGTCGAGTTTTCCACTCGAACTCCCCGGGACCGAAAACATGCGTGCGGCCACGTCCGTGTATGTCGAGTCCGGCGTCAGCGTGTACACGAAGAATCCCGAATACGGACCTGCGCAGGCCGTGTTCGATAGGATTGATATGCAGAACGTAGGCACGGACGTTTTTGTCCAACTCGGAAAACTCGCAACCGTCGATGGCGTCGCCGCCGCTGAAAAACCCTTCGACACCGACACGTTGTATTAGTCGATGGAGCCAACCAAGACCATGGAGAAGACCGCACTCATCGGAACCGAACGTTTTGAAGTCAAATTCGCTGGCCAGGGAAGTTCGCTCGATACCATCGGGACCTGGATCCGAACCCATCGCGCCGGCTTCATCGAGCCCTATCCGCCCCGCATCGTGAACAGCACCTACTTCGACACCTACTCCCTCGGCGCATTCGAAGAGAATCTCGTCGGAGCCAGTAGCCGCGAAAAAGTCCGACTGCGCTGGTACGGCCGTGAGCCCGCCAGCGATAAATCCACGCTGGAAGTCAAACTTCGTCGCAACAAACTGGGTTGGAAGCTTTCCTATCCCGTTCATGGCGTGCCCCATCGAAGCCAGAGCTGGCGCAACTTCCAAAAAAGCGTGCGGGGTCAGCTTCCACCCGATGCTCGTATTCGGTTTGATGCGCATCCGATGGTCTCACTCGTCAACCGTTACCATCGACGTTATTTCCTCTCTGGCGATGGTCTTATCCGCGTCACCGTGGACACCGATCTGAAGGCCTTTGACCAACGCTTTGGCCGCGTCCCTCGGATGGAGCAATCGATCGATCTGCCCGACATGCTCGTGGTCGAATTCAAATTCAGCCCGGACGACCGAACCAATGCGATGGATCTGATGAAGGGCATTCCCCTTCGCGTGAGTCGAAGTTCGAAATACTCCATCGCCTGTTCGAATATCACGGCGACCTGAAGCGCCTCCTGCCCTTCCCCTCAGGCTCGTTGCGCACAGGCAACTGCGCGGCATGTCCTCAAGAAGTGCCGGGATTTTTCCGTTTTTAGAACGCGGTTCTTGAGCGTGATCTCGGCATCCACTTGCCCTTCGCACGATCACACGATTAGAGATCGTTTCAGCTAAGGTAAATACTCAGATCGTTAAATTTGAGGGGGTCTCTATCGGCCGGTTTTCCAATAAAATCATTTAGTTACGGGCATGATCGCGAGATTGCCTCGAACTTTCTGGCAGTCCCAGGCCGTCCAATGAGTTGCCTTTGCCCTGCGTTGCCTATGCCCATGCTGTGCGGGCGCACGCCCACAGGAGACAAACCTTGCACCAGAACCCGACGAATCGGTACTCACAGCTGCAGTCAGAGCATTTTTCGTTCAATCAATCTGTGTTTCCAGGGGTTCATCGATGTCCATTTGAGACACTTCGGGACACAAACTCTCCCGGCAGAGCGTCCGATGAATGCCGCACGCTGCTGAGAATCGGTGCAGATCGAGACGGCTGCTAGCCTCGCGGCGTAAGACGCCCCGAGAGCGGACGGATAGACAAACGGGAGAGTCGCAACACATGACGAAGGAAACCTGGCTCGTGACGGGCGGGGCGGGCTTTATCGGTTCGAATTTCGTGCGCTGGGCGCTCGAACGGAGACCGAAAGTTCGAATCGTTGTTCTCGACAAACTCACCTACGCCGGAAGTCTCGAGAACCTTCGCGACCTTCCCAGCCCGGAGCGCTTCGAGTTCATCCGAGGCGACATCGCACGCATCGAGGATGTCCGACAGGTCTTCGAGGCGCACCGCCCGGATCGGATCTTGAACTTCGCTGCCGAGAGCCACGTCGATCGATCCATTGACGGCCCCCGCGCCTTCATCGACACGAATATCGGTGGAACCTTCGAGCTGCTTGAAGCGGCTCGCTGTCACTTCGCGACGCTTTCCGAAACTGATAAGGCAAAATTCCGCTTCCTCCACGTGTCCACAGATGAAGTCTACGGATCGCTCGGGGCCGAGGGCTATTTCACTGAAGAGACGGCCTATGCGCCCAACTCGCCCTACTCGGCCTCCAAAGCCAGCGCCGATCTACTCGTGCGCGCCTATCACCATACCTACCAGCTGCCAACCATCACGACCAACTGCTCGAATAATTACGGGCCGCTGCAGTTTCCCGAGAAACTCATTCCGCTGATGGTCTTGAATGCGCTCGAAGGGAAGCCACTCCCCATCTATGGCGATGGCGGCAATATTCGGGACTGGATTTACGTCGAGGACCATTGCGCCGGAATCGTCGCAGCCCTCGACGGCGGTCGACCCGGCGAGCAATATGCCTTTGGCGGAGGCTGCGAACTCTCCAACCTCGATGTCGTCGACGGAATCTGTGATGCGCTCGAAGACCTTCGGCCCGCCACAGACAACGATGCACTGAAACGCCAAGGGCTAGTGGACTATCGCGAACTCAAGAGCTTTGTCGATGACCGCCCGGGACACGATCGTCGTTATGCCATCGATGCATCGAAGGCAAAGCAAGAACTCGACTGGGCACCACAATTTGAGTTTAAGACCGCGGTCGCCGAAACGATCGCCTGGTACCTCGACCATGAAGATTGGCGTGCCGCTATTCAGGCCCGGAGTGATTCGCGCTCACGGCAGGGGCTGACCACCGCAGAGGCAGCCGCCTCGAACCGCTCTGCACAGAGCCCAGGAAAGGAATGACAGCCATGAAAGGCATTCTACTCGCGGGCGGATCGGGAACACGCTTGCTTCCTGCGACCGGCGCGGTCTCCAAGCAACTCCTCCCCATCTACGACAAGCCGATGATCTACTACCCACTCTCATCGCTCATGCTCGCCGGCATTCGCGATATCCTCCTCATCTCGACGCCCCAGGACACGCCCCTGTTCGAGCGACTCCTCGGCGACGGACAGGACTTCGGCATTCAGATTCAGTACCGCGTCCAGGACAAGCCCGAAGGCATCGCACAGGCCTTTCTTATCGCGGCCGACTGGATCGACGGCGACCCCGTCGCCTTGGCGCTAGGCGACAACATCTTCTACGGACACGGGTTCCCGGATTCCATCCGCCGGGCATCGACGATTGAGACCGGAGCAACTGTAATCGGCTATCACGTTCACGATCCAGAGAGATACGGAGTCGTCGACTTCGATGCGGATGGACAGATCCTTTCAATCGAAGAAAAGCCGGAGCACCCGAAGTCCAACTATGCCCTCACTGGGCTGTACTTCTACGACGACCAGGTCGTCGAGATCGCGCGCTCTCTCAACCCGTCCTCCCGTGGCGAACTCGAAATTACCGATGTCAATCTCGCCTACCTCGAACGCGGGCAGCTGACGGTCGAGCTTCTGGGACGTGGTATCGCCTGGCTTGATACGGGAACGCACGAGTCGCTATTGCAGGCATCGAACTTCATCCAAGCCGTGCAGGAACGACAGGGCCTGCGCGTTTCCTGTCTCGAGGAGATCAGTTGGCGAAATGGCTGGATCGGGGATGAACAGCTCCTCGCACGCGCTGACCTCATGAAGAAGAATCTCTACGGCGACTATCTAAGGCAGATTCTCAGCGATAAACGTAGTTAGATCAGACTACGCTGCCATCGCCAGGCGTCCTGCATTGCCTCTTCGAGGGATCGTTCTGCCCTCCAACCCAGGAGGCGCTCGGCCTTTTCGACGCAGGCGTAGACCTGCTCGATGTCGCCATCGCGGCGATCACCGAGCGTGACCTCTACCGACTGACCGGTCGCCCGCTCGAAGGCGGCGATCGCCTCGCGAACAGATACGCCCTGCCCCGTTCCAATATTCAACGTTTCGAGCATCGGCGCATCGGGCCCGCTTTCCATCCACGAAAGGCATTTTACATGCGCCGCCGCGAGGTCGACGACATGGATATAGTCGCGGATACAGGTGCCATCCGGTGTGGACCAATCGTCGCCGAAAATCTGCACTGGCCCTCGAATTCCGGCCACGCTCTGCAAAATGATGGGAACTAGATTCTGCGGAGCACCCAGCGGGAGCTCTCCGATTCGCCCACTCGGATGGGCGCCTATCGGGTTGAAATAGCGAAGCAGTGTCGCACGCAAGCGTGCACCCGAAGCGACGGTGTCGCGCACGATCTGCTCACAGATCTGCTTGGTCGCCCCGTACACCGAGGCCGGTGCAAGGACCGGCGTTTCTTCCGTCACCGGAAGTTGCTCGGCCTGTCCATAGACTGTGCAGGACGACGAAAAAACGAAATCCTGCACTTCGAACTCGGCCATCACGTCCAGCATCACGAGCAGCGAGCCGATGTTATTGGAGTAGTAGGCAACGGGCTTCTGCTGGGACTCGCCGACAGATTTCGAAGCCGCGAAATGGATCACGCCGCCAATCGAGCCTTCTTTGGCGAAGACATCCGCGATCGCATCTCGGTCTCGACAGTCCACCGCATGCCAGCGAATCGGCTTTCCGCAGAGTTCGGCGAGCCGCTCAACGACGCCGCGCTCCGAGTTCGAAAAATCATCGACCAGAATGGGTTCGTACCCGGTCGCCACGAGGTCCAAGATGGTATGTGAGCCGATGTAGCCGGCGCCCCCGGTCACGATGATCTTGGCCATGTCTGCGCTTCCCGCCTAGGTCATTGGATATCTTGGTCTTTGGATCTCTAGGTATTCTGAATCGTCATTCCACCATCGACCGGCAGGACCACTCCATTGAGATAGGAAGACGCCGGTAGTGCAAAGTTCAGGGTTGCGTGCGCAACCTCTTCGGGCATACCGTAGCGTCGCAGCGGAACCCGTCGTCGCGCGAACTTCTCCCGTGCCTCTTCTGGAATCGCCGCCGTCATGCCGGTCAGAATCGGGCCCGGGCAAATGCAGTTGACGGTCACACCCCTCGCGCCGAGTTCCACCGCCATGGATCGTGTCAGGCCAACGACACCATGCTTCGCGGCCGTGTATGGGCTGGTTCCCGCGGATGCGCCCAAGCCTTCGGTCGATGCAATATTGATGATCCGACCTTCGCCGTTTCGCATTAGTTGAGACAAACACGCGCGAACGAGTCGAACATGCGCCGTCAGCAAGACATCGAATGTTCTCGACCACGCCGCCTCGTATTCCTCATCATCAGCGCCTTCGAGCGATATTCCAATCGCAATGCCGGCATTATTTACCAGGATATCGATCTCACCGAGTGAGGAAGCAATATCGCTGACGATCTCGCGGATGGCGCTCGCGCTCGAAACATCGAGTACCCAGCCGGTCGCTTGCCCCCCCGATGATCGAATTTCTTCGACGACCGAATCGACAGCCTGCTGATCCAGATCGGTGACGGCCACCAGTGCGCCTTCATCCGCGAAGAGATGGGCGGTTGCTCGACCCATTCCGCTGGCGGCTCCGGTGACGAGAACGACACGCTGAGCAACAGATCGACTGAGTTGAGTGAGGCGAGCCATGCCGGTCGTGAACTCCCGTCGGACTCGCAGCAGCCGCAAGTCCAGCCTGCAAATTGATCGATTGCGAACATCGCCCAACGCGTCCAAGCAAGTCCGAACGATTCCAAGAATTCCAATGAACACTGGGGATCGAAGACTTGATTCGATTGGTCGGGCCGGCGGGACTTGAACCCGCGACCTCTTGACCCCCAGTCAAGCGCGCTACCAGACTGCGCTACGGCCCGACAAGAGGCGTAGGTTTAGCCCAGAGGTGGGAGGGCGTCGACGGGAATCGAACGACCGATTGGAGCGACTACGCTTCATCCTCAAAGGGTCGTCCCATCCAGTCTTCGCGCCGCTGCTTTTCGTCCAGCGCGCTGGGAGGTCCCGAGCCTTCGGCATCAAAGTGAGGGCCCGCGATCCGATGAAGCGCCTGAGGATTGCCACCCGACAGGGCGAAGAAACGATGCCGGGTTTCAGATTCGAGACTCTCGATGAGAGCGGAATCGGCGTCCGCCCCTCGAAGTCGCTCAGCCACATACTCGTCGGTTTCAGCTTCATTCATGGGCGAATTGAGTCGCACGAGTTGGGGAAACATCGAGTCGAATCCGGCAAGCATGCGGCTTGCCTTTGCATCCTCGTTCATCGCCATGAGAACACGCAAAGGGGAGCCCTCGTGCGGCAGTTCGGAAACGAGAGCTCGCTGCGCTTCCATCGGCATCGAGTCCGCGTCGTCGATCAACAAAAAGAACGGAATGTCAGGATTCGGCGACAGCTCGAGCAGTCCATTCAACGAAAAGTCATGGTCTTTGGCTGGCCCCGGGCCTATCACAGATGGAGTAGAAGACCTCCGCGACCGGCCTAGCAGGCCGTAAATCCAGTCCGTGAGTTCGACCGGTGGTAGTCCGGCGTAGGGAAGGTAGAGCGCAGAAGGCGGGCCGACATGGGATCCGCGGCGGCGACCGATTTGCGACTCAAAAACTCGGAGCAGCATTGTTTTTCCAAGTCCGGGCGGCCCGACGAGTGATGCAAGGGTGCTACCAACGCCGTCCTCGTCTGCCCAGGCTTCCATGCTCGACAAGGCGGATTCTGTCGCATCTCGAGGAATATAGGCGGACGGGTCGGAGGTTTCGCTGAAGGCCCTGCGGCCGAGTTGTTGCGCCCGAGCTCCGGGACCTGGTACACGGGTGGGGTCGGATGGACTATCCAATACGGGCCGATCAGCGGAGCCTGATCGATAGGCAGGTCCCCTTGGTAAGGTGATCTTCAAGCGCTCGCCTGAAGCCCGTCCCGCAGCGTAATCAGATCGCCAGACATTTCGTCGATTGCGATGCAGACGGCAGCCCAATCAGCAGACGCGCTCACATCCGTCGTGCCATCGGCCGTCCTCGGCTTAGTTGGCTCACTTAACATCGCCAGAGCACCTTCGACGCCTAATTCCTGGATACGCTGGCGAGCGCCCGCAATCGTGTAACGCTCGTCCCATAACAGGCGCTTCAACAAAAGTACGAATTCAATGTCGCGCTGACGGTAAAGGCGCTGCTTCGATCTCGATTTGGGCGGCGCCATCCAACGAAATTCGGTTTCCCAGTAACGCAGGACGTGTGCCTTGACATCGGTCAGTTCGCTGACCTCACCGATTCGGTAGTAGAGCTTGTCCGAGGCCTGGACCGCAAGCTGCGTTTGGCGGTCTCTCGAAGCGTCATGGGTTCGCCTCGCCGTCCGATCACGTGCTTCTGATTTAGCCGAGGTGTTGGACTTTGATTGAGTCCTCTTGGATGGCAACTTCTTCGAATCCCCGTCTCGTTTACCTCTCGGCATATCTACTCCCGCGTCGACGTCGACGCATCGACGATGCCACGGTGCCCATCGCATTGCACGCAAAAATTGACGGACCCGGGCGAGTCGCATTCGATTGCCGACGGAGTGCCCAGGCCCATCGTCGACCGTGGAGAGCGCGCATCCGGAGTCAAGAATTGAATGCTCTACGCTGACCTCATAGGGAACCGACCGCCGCGAACCTATACAGGTTGGCGGCTTAGACCGAGAGATCGGTAGAGACCAACGGAGGTCGAACCCGATGCGATTCAACCCCTTCGGGGTTGAAGCCTCTCAGCCTTCGGCGCTTGCTCAACGATGCATCCGCGCGGCGCGGCGACGCTGCCGGAGGGATCCGGTTAGAGCCCAGACGAAGTCTATTCGCCCGCGGCCTCAGAGGCTCGGTCGGCGTCTGTGACTTCCGTTTCGTTCAGAACATTCTTCAGCACAAGGCTTGGCTTGAAGGTCAGTACGCGGCGCGCATCGAGCAAAATTTCTTGCCCGGTCTGGGGATTACGGCCTTTTCGAGCATTCTTCTCTCGAACGACAAAGTTGCCAAACCCAGAGATTTTCACCTTCTCGCCTTCGGCGAGAGTTTCCTTCATGATTTCAAAGACGCGCTCGACGAGCTCAGCCGCTTCCTTCTTTGAGAAGCCTACTCGTTCGTAGATCTGTTCAACGATCTCTGCCTTGGTCATCGCCCGCTCTCCCCAGCCACGCTGCCGGATTTCTGAACAGCCAGATGCCTCAAGAAATTGAGGCATCTGGCCGCCGTGTTCTTGTTCTACGCGCTCGCCTCATTGACCCTTGCCACAACGGCGCTGAACCCCTGCGGATCTTCGAGTGCCAATTGTGCGAGGACCTTCCGGTCAATCTCGATCTCTGCGGCCTTCAGCCCAGCCATCAAGCGACTATACGAAAGTCCATTCAGGCGCGCTGCGGCGTTGATTCGGGCGATCCAGAGGGCGCGAAACTCTCGCTTGCGCTGTCGTCGATCGCGATAGGCGTATTTGGCGGCCTTCTCAACGGCTTCCATGGCGACGCTATGGAGCTTACTGCGACCGCCAAAATATCCTTTGGCTCGCTTGAGGACCTTCTTTCGTCGTTTGGCACCGGGGACGCCCCGCTTGACTCTTGGCATCTTCGATTCCTTCTTCTTCGAGGCTCACGAGATCAACTCGGGCCTCGTTCATGCTCGGTAGGCGTGCCTGGTGGCCCACTCGAGCTGGGTTGCCATTATTCGACCCGTGGTGATCTCGGATAGAACTAAAATTAAAGCGAAAACTAAATGTACGGCAAAAGCCTTCGAATGCGTGGCACGTCGTTAGCCGACACGAGGTCATGCTGGCGTAGAGAGCGCTTCCGCTTCGTCCGCTTCTTGGTCAGGATATGTTGCTTGTTGGCCTTGTTTCGCTTCAGCTTGCCTGTTCCCGTCAGGCTGAAACGCTTGGCCGACCCACTGTGGGTCTTCATCTTCGGCATCTCGAAAAACTCCCTTGCTCGTGTTCGTGGATCCGGCCGCGCCTATTCCGACGCCGCCGGGCTGATCTCTTCTTCTATTGCTGACTCCGCGGCGGCCTCATCGGACGCTGTGGGTTTGGCGGTCTCGACCTTTTCCTCAACTGATTCACCTGCAGATGCTGTGGCTTCCTGAGCCTCAACCACTTCTGTCTTCTCTGTCGACCCGGCTTCGGCCAAGCGCTTCGCTTCGGCCACCGCCTCGCGATCCGCGACCAGGATCATCGACATGAATCGACCCTCCATGCGCGGCGCACTCTCCATCTTGGCGATCACGCCAAGCTGCTTTCGAACCACGTCGAGCTGTTCTCGCCCGCGATAGGTATGCACCATCTCGCGACCGCGAAACATCACCGTGACCTTGACCTTGTCGCCTTCCATCAAGAACTTACGAGCATTGTTGAGCTTGAAGTTCAGGTCGTGCTGGTCGGTCCCGGGGCGAAGTTTGACCTCTTTGAGGGTCGCCGAATGGGACTTCTTGCTCGCACTCTTCTTCTTTTGCTCATACTTGTACTTGCCGTAGTCCATGATTCGACAAACCGGTGGACGTGAATTGGCAGCGACTTCAACGAGGTCGAGACCATCTTCACGCGCCGCGACCAGAGCATCTTCAGGCGTCATCACGCCTAATTGCTCACCGTCGGCGCCGATGACACGGACCTCGCGGACTCGAATTCGTTCATTGACCCGGGTCGCGTCGCGCTCCGGGGCTACGATTCGGAACTTAGATCGAGCAGATATCTGACTTTCCTCCTCAGGCCAATGGCTTCATGCGGCGTTCGGCGTTGGAACTCTGAAGCGCTTCGATGAGCGCCTCCGCCGACATTGCATGCATTGCCTGCTTAGATTTTCGCAATCGTGGGGAAACAGTTCCCCCCTCGACTTCCTCGTCTCCGATCACCAGAGTGAGCGGTATTTTCTGTTTTTCGGCATCCCTAATTCGGAACCCAAGAGTCTCGCTCCGATCGTCGGTTTCTGCACGTATTCCCGCTATCGCGAGTGACTTTTCGATCTCGCGGGCTCGAGGAGCGTGGCGATCTGCGATCGGAAGCGCAAGCACCTGGATCGGCGAGAGCCAAAAAGGGAAATCTCCCCCCGTATGTTCGATGTAGATGCCGATGAAGCGCTCGAGTGACCCGAGTACGGCGCGGTGGAGCATCGCCGGCTGATGGAGTCCCCCGTCCCGTCCGACATATCGCAGGCCAAAGCGGCCGGGCTGTGCCGTGTCGATCTGGACCGTCGCGAGGGTCCATGCACGGCCCAATACGTCCCGGAAGTCCGCCTCGACCTTGGGCCCGTAGAACGCGGCGTCCCCCTCCTTGATATTGCAGTGGTAGCCAGCGGTTTCGACGGCCTCAATCAGATTCTTTTCGGCGATGTCCCAATCCGCGATGTCACCGAGGAACTGCTCGGGCCGCGTCGAGACCGACATTTCCAGGCCTTCGAGTCCGAGTTTCTCATAGACCTCATTGGTCATCTCGAAGAAACTCGCGATCTCCTCATGAACCTGACCCGGCTCGCAGAAAATATGCCCGTCATCCTGAGCGAAGGAGCGTACGCGTGTGATGCCGTTCAGGGTCCCACTTCGCTCGTTGCGATGCAGGCGGGAGAACTCGGCCCAGCGGATCGGCAACTCGCGGTAGCTTCGCTTCCCGGTCGAAAAGAGATGGCAATGTCCAGGACAATTCATGGCCTTCACGCCGAGCTCTTCACCCTCATCGGAGCCATCGAACCAATACATGTCATCGTAAAATTTTTGATAGTGGCCCGAGGTCTTGAAGACCTCCGAACGAAAGAGCTGGGGCGTCAGGACTTCGTGATAACCGTATTTGGGATAGAGACTTCGGATGAAATCCACCAGCTCGTTATACAGGGCCGTCCCTTTTGGCAGATAGAAGGGTGATCCGGGCGCGACGGCGTCCATGTGGAAGAGGCCGAGTTCGACGCCGACGCGACGATGATCACGCTTCTTGGCTTCTTCGATGCGCGCGAGATGGGACTTCAGCTCCTTGCGAGTCGCAAACGCGGTCCCGTAGATGCGCTGAAGTTTAGGTCCAGATTCGTCACCGCGGAAATACGTGCCCGACGCGCCGGTGAGTTTGATCGCGCCAATTTGTTTGGTGTTGTTGACGTGGGGACCGCGGCAGAGATCGATGAAATCGCCATGTCGAAATATCGTGATCTCGGCGTCGTCTGGAATATCCGAGAGCCGAGAGAGTTTCAGTTCTTCGCCCAAGCCTCGGAACAAAGAAGCAGCTTCATCACGGGTGACGACTTCCCGCTCGAATTCCACCCCTTCTGCAAGAATGACCTGCATTTCCTTTTCAATCCGCTCGATGTCTTCGGGCGTGAAGGGTTCGTCGACGAGAAAGTCATACTGAAATTTTTCGGAATGATCGCTGCGTCCTGCATCGACCTGCGCCGCGGGAAAGAGGCGCTTGACCGCATCGGCCATTACGTGCTCTGCGGAATGGCGGATAACGTCCCCACCCTGCGCATCGCGGGTCGTGACGATCTCAAGGGCGACATCGCCAACGAGTGGTGTTCGCAAGTCGACGATCGCACCATCGATTCGACCCGCCAAGGCCGCTTTGGCGAGACCGGGACCGATCTTCGCCGCGACCGCAAAGACCGTGGTTCCGGCTTCGAACTCGAGGATCTGACCGTCGGGCAGAGTGACGTTGATCGCACTCATCGAAGAGTGTGCGCAGCAATGATGATTTTTTCGATCAACAACCAAAAACCTCGAATCGTCGTCTCAGTAGGCTCAATTCCACTCACCATGGTCGCCACTTTTGGCTCTGGTGCGGTGGATGAGTCGAGACTCACCATCGGTCTGACAGGGGATTCCCCCAGCTGGTAGGCACGGGCGGAATTGAACCGCCGACCCCCGCCATGTCAAGGCGGTGCTCTAAACCCCTGAGCTACGTGCCTAAACCCAGCTAAGGCGCCGGTTTAATTAGCCTTTTGGAAGGGCAGTGTCAATTGCTTTCCAGCGGGGTGAGAAACATTGAAGAATCCCAGGAACGACGAAGGGAAGACGTGATGAATCCTGGCTTCTCAGCATCAAGATTCGTCTTCGTCCGCGTCCATCTCAGCCGGCTCAAGCTGCGGAAACCATCGCCCTACCAAGCGAATTCTCCTTCCAACCGAATCAACGCCAATCGGCTCGAGAACCAATTCGGCACTATCGAGACTCGCCAGACTCGCGGACAGCGCGCCGGGACCAAATGGCCCTTCGACCAATAAGACCTGGCGTTTGCGTGAAAATTCGATGGTTTGAACCCGCGTCGCCCCCAACTCTCCTTGCAGGGCCTCAAGAAGCGCCTCGAGGGCTTCGAATCTCACGAGCCCGAGCAGCTCGACCGAAATGGCTTCGCCAACCTCCTCGGACCTCATTCCCACGATGAGACCCGCCACCTCGAGAGCCTCCGTGACACGATCGACGTCCACGAGCACCTCGATGATCACGACATACTCGACGGCCACATCCGGGTCGTCTCGGACGAAAACGGGGACTTCACCCCGATCATCGAGGATCCGGTAGCTGCGCATGAAAGGCAGGACATCGTTTCCCAGCGCATTGCGAAGCGCCACAATCTCGCCCTCGGAAGGCCCGCCGAGAAGGCCCTCTGGCAGCGAGGAATCGATCGGCGACCCGGATGGAGAATCGATTGGAGGCAGTACCGGTTCGCGGGAACCGGGATCCGTAGAGAGCGATGGATCCATCGGATCGGCGTCCACTTGATTTGGCCCCGCTTCGCCAATCAATTCGAGGGCCACCCGCGAAACGCCTTCCCAACGTGCCTTCGCCACCGCCTCATCACGGGGGATCACCTTCGTCCGCATCGATTCGCGAATCCCGTAACTCCCCATCGCCTCGACGCGTTGAAGCTCCGCTGCCGCTCCGCCCGCTCCCATAACCAGTCCGACGAGCACGAGTAGAGTGATGCATCGTTTCGGGGTACGCCCCCGACATCTCTCCCAATCCGAATTCATTCGCATCCTATTCCCCATTGTCTCGACTCCACCCGCAACGACGCGGACCCTCAAATCATTGCAGAGAGTTCCTAGATCGCCCGTTCGGTCACCGGGCGTCCGAAGAGCCGATCGACCTCCTGACACAACTCCATCGTAGGCGACACACCCCGAATCCCGCCGACTCCGAGAACTGTCTCACTCTCTCCGGGAATGGTGATATGAAGGTAGACACCGCAATCGCCAGCGTGGGCACTCAATAATCTCTTGAGTGCGATCAGTCGATCCCGGGTGATGTCCGGTGACTTGACTCGTACGCGCAAGCTCGCTGCCAGTTTTTCTTCCGCGATGTCCAGCCGCGTAACGTCGCGAACTAGAATTTTCGGAGGATCCCCCTCTTCCAGCGTGCCATGGATGATCAGGGGAATCGGGCCGCGCTCCCCAGCCGCCGTCATTTCATCCTTCGCTTCACGCAATAGTCCAACATGCTGCTCGAAACTCTCGGTGAAGATCACGAGTTCAAAACTTCCCTCGAGGTCTTCCAGCGTTCCAAAGCCCATGCGAAGGCCACGCTTAGTGCGCGTCTCGCGAAGCCCCGTCAGGAGCCCTCCGGCGCGAATCTCCCGACCGGCCTTGCCCGCTGCGGTCAAGGACGTCGTGTCCGTAAAGGAAGCCAGCAGCGGCGCAACCGAACTCAGTGGATGCCCCGTCACATAGAACCCGAGCAATTCTTTTTCGAAGCTCAAGCGTTCACGGTCGTTCCAATCCGTTTTCTCGATGAGCTTTGGGATGTCGAGGCCAGCACCATCACCTAGCCCCCCGAATAGACTCTCCTGCCCAACGGCGCGATCCCTCTGCATCGAAGCCGCACGCTCGAGCGCACCGTCGATCGAGGCCCAGACCGAAGCGCGACCGGGATGAAGCGAGTCGAACGCGCCGCACTTCACGAGCGCTTCAACCACACGGCGATTCACCTTCCGGGCATCCACTCGGTCAGCAAAATCAAAGAGACTCTCGAAGGCACCTTCCCGTCGAGCCTCCAGGATGACTTCGATCGCCCCGGCGCCCACATTCTTGATGCCGGCAAAGCCGAAGCGAATCGCACCGTCGACCACGCCGAAATCGAGATCTGAGTGATTCACATCCGGCGGCAGAATCTCGATGCCCTTTTCGCGGACGTGGGCGATATAGCGTGAGAGGCGATCATGGTTCGATGATTCGATGGTGAGAACCGAGGCCAGGTACTCGGCTGGATGATTGGCCTTGAGATAGGCGGTTTGATAGGTGATATAGGCGTAGGCCGTCGAATGCGCTTTAGGGAATCCGTAGCCGGCAAACTCGACGATCAGATCGAAGACCCGTCCAGCCTCCTTGCCATCGATGTCGTTTGTGATCGAACCGCTGATGAAGCGTTCCCTCTGCTGCTGCATCACATCGGCTTTTTTCTTGCCCATGGCGCGCCGCAGAAGATCCGCTTCCCCGAGGCTATAGCCGGCCATCTTCTGTGCGATCTGCAGAACCTGGTCCTGGTAGATGATGACGCCGAGGGTCTCTTCGGTGAGATCGATGATCGACGGATGCAGATACTCGATCTTCGTGGCACCACTCTTCCGAGCCACATAGTCGTCCACCATGCCCGATTGGAGTGGCCCCGGCCGATACAGGGCGACGAGGGGAATGATCTCGCGAAAGGTCGCTGGCTTCAGTTTGAGGACGAGGTCCGTCATGCCCGAGGATTCAACCTGGAACACACCTTCGGTGTCACCACGGCACAGCAGTTCATAGGTCGTGGGATCATCCATGGGGATCCCATTCACATCGAATTCCGCGAGGCCGGGCTTGCGCCGAATCATTCGCTCGGCGTCCGCCATCAACGTCAGGGTCTTTAGTCCGAGAAAGTCGAATTTGATGAGGCCGATCTGCTCGACGCAATTCATGTTGTATTGCGTCATGACGTCGCCGGACTTCGGATCCTTATACAGCGGAACCATTTCGATGAGCGGCCTGGTTCCGACAACGACACCAGCGGCATGCTTCGAGGCGTGTCGGGTAATGCCTTCAAGATTTCTGGCCGTGTCGAGCAGGCGCTTGATCTGACCATCCGAGTCCATGGCAGTACGCAGTTCTGGAGACTGTGCGATCGCCTCCTCGATTTTGATACCGAGCACCTCGGGAATCATCTTGGCGATTCGGTCGACCTCGCCATAAGACATGCCGAGCACTCGACCCACGTCGCGAATCGCCGCCTTCGCTTGAAGCGTTCCGAAGGTCACGATCTGCGCGACCTTCATCTTGTCATAACGCCCCTCGAGTGAATCACCTTCCGGAACATCGCCATCGTATTTATCTGCGACATAGCGGATGACCTGTTCCCGCCCCCGCATGCAAAAATCGACATCGATATCCGGCATCGAGATTCGTTCGGGATTAAGGAATCGTTCGAAGATAATGTCGTATTCGACCGGATCGACATTCGTGATGTTCATGCCAAAGGCAACCAGGCTACCCGCCGAGCTGCCGCGACCCGGGCCGACCGGGATGTCATTCGCTTTCGCATAATTGATGAAGTCGGCAACGATCAGGAAATAACCGGGAAAGCCCATCCCCTTGATCACGCCGAGTTCATGTTCGAGGCGTTGTTTGTAGGCCTCGCGATCTCCAACGAAGGGCTCGCCGACGTCCATTCCCAGCTTCGCGCGCAAACCCGTCCAGGCCTGCTCCTCCATCACGTCGTCGAGGCTCTTGCCCGACGGCACCTGATAGTCGGGCATATGGTATTCGCCCATGGGAATCTCGACGTCACAGCGCTCGGCAATTTCGAGGGTCGCTTCGACGGCCTTGGGCATGTCGTGAAAGACCTCGAGCATCGCATCGCCGTCTTTCACGTAGAAGCCATGACCATCGAAACGAAAACGCTGTTCGTCACTTACATTGGCGGCGGTGCCGACGCAGAGCAGCACATCGTGATCGTCGTGATCGTGCTCCTCGAGATAATGCGCATCATTGGTCGCGACGAGAGGAATTCCCATGTCGTGATGCATCTTGAGAAGCTCCTGATTCACGATCTCCTGAGCAGGAATGCCATGACGCTGAACTTCGAGGTAATAACGATCGCCAAACAACCGCTTGAAATCCTCGGCCATGGTCCAAGCGGTATCGGGCTCGTTCGCAAGGATGGAACGCGGAACGGGAGCCGACAGACATCCAGAAGTGCAGATCAGCCCCTGGTGATAGGTCTCAAGGAGTTCCCAATCGATTCGAGGCTTGTAGTAGAAGCCCTCGAGATAGGCTTTCGAAACCAGGGCCATGAGATTCTGATAGCCCCGGGCGTCCATGGCCAGAAGCAGTAGATGATTGATCGCGTCGTACCCAGTCTCCGCGCGCTGCTTTTTCTCGCGATCGAATCGCGAGCCGCCGGCGAAATACACCTCACAACCAATGATGGGTTTGATGTCGTTCGCCCGCGCCTTCTCGTAGAACTCGACCGTGCCAAAGAGATTGCCATGATCGGTCTGGGCCACCGCAGGCATGTTGGCGGATTTAGCGCGTTCAAAGAGAGGGTTGTGTTTGATCGCACCATCGAGCAGTGAATACTGCGTGTGAAGGTGGAGATGAACGAAGGGCGCGGGCACGAACTACTCCCACTCGATCGTGGCCGGGGGCTTGCTCGAGATGTCATAGACGACACGGTTGATTCCGGCGACTTCATTGATGATGCGGTTCGAGATCCGAGCCAGCACATCGTAGGGAACACGAGCAAAATCCGCCGTCATGGCGTCAGTCGATGTCACGCATCGAAGAGCGACTACATTTTCATATGTGCGCTCGTCACCCATCACACCGACACTTTCAACCGGCAAGAAAACGGTCAGCGCCTGCCAGATCTCGTCGTAGAGACCGGCCGCCCGAATTTCCTCGATCATGATCGCGTCCGCTTCGCGCAGCGGACCCAGTCGATCCCGCGTGACTTCACCGAGAATCCGAATCCCGAGTCCGGGTCCCGGAAAGGGGTGACGGCCCAGAACGTGCGCCGGCAACCCGAGTTCTCGACCGACCGCACGTACCTCATCCTTGAAGAGTTCACGCAGCGGCTCGACTAACGCGAGCCGCATGTCTTCGGGAAGCCCGCCCACATTATGATGGGTCTTGATCGTGACGGACTTACCCTTGACCGAGACGCTTTCGATCACATCGGGATAGAGCGTTCCCTGCACCAGGAAGTCGACGTCACCGATCTTGGCGGCCTCTTCCTCGAAGACCTCGATGAAGAGATTGCCAATGACCTTCCGCTTCTTCTCGGGCTCGCTCACCCCATCCAAAGCGTTGAGGAACCGATCCGATGCGTCGATCGAGATCAATTGCACGCCTAGCGCCTCGCGAAAGAGCGCCTCGACTTCATGACGTTCATTCTTCCGCATCATGCCGTGGTCCACGAAGATGCAGGTCAGCTGATCGCCGATGGCGCGATGAACCAGAGTGGCCGCCACAGAAGAGTCGACGCCGCCCGAGAGTCCGCAGACCGCACGGCCCTCGCCCACTTGATTCTTGATCGTGGCAATGGCGTCGTCTGCAAAGGAGGCCATCGTCCATTCCCGGGGACATCCACAGATGCTATGCACGAAATTCTCGAGCATTTGGGTTCCGGATTCGGTGTGAACCACCTCGGGATGGAACTGCACGCCCCAGATCGGCGCGCGATCCGAACGAACTGCCGCAAAGGGAGAGCCACCCGAACTCGCAATGACGCTCATGCCCTCTGGCAGCGCCAATACCCGATCGCCATGACTCATCCAGACGACCTGTTCGCTGTCCCCGGCAAACCCTGCGAAGAGTGGATCATCGCGCTCGATCTTGAGGGTCGCGCGACCATACTCGCGATCATCAGCGCTCTCGATGCGTCCGCCGAGTCGAAGCACCAGAAGCTGTAGCCCATAACAGATGCCTAGAATCGGAACTCCCAAGCCGAGCACGCCCTCGTCCACATCCGGCGCGTCATGATCGAGAACGGAGCTGGGGCCACCTGAAAGAATGATTCCGCTAGGTGCGAAAGCTTCGATTTCTGTCAAGGGCATGTCGCCGGGATGGAGTTCGCAGTAGACCTGCCCCTCACGGACGCGGCGGGCGATCAATTGAGAATATTGTGCTCCGAAGTCGAGGATGAGAATCCTCGAATCAGAAGCGGCGGGACGAGAAGTCATGAGGGGTCCGTCCAGGATGCTCGTTGGATCGATCGACTTGGGGGGCGAACTGGGCGGGTAAAAGTCGATTGATGAATTCAGTTTCGGTTCTGGGGAATTTGCGAGTTGGCTCGGGCGGGTTGCTCTTCGCTCCACGGATATTTCGGGCCCGACGGGAGTGGCGCGAAAAAGCCGGCCGGGTCCGGGCGGAAAACACTCATTCGAGACGATAGTTTGGAGCCTCCTTGGTCACGATTACATCGTGAACATGGCTTTCGTGCAGGCCGGCCGAGGAGATCCGAACAAACTGGGAACCGCTGCGTAGTTCGTCGAGATTCGGAGCTCCGCAATACCCCATGCCGGAGCGAAGGCCGCCATAAAGTTGATGGAGCGATTGCGAAAGACTCCCTCGATAAGGCACCCGGCCTTCGATGCCCTCGGGCACAAGCTTTTCATTCTCGACGCCGGACTGGAAGTATCGATCACGGCTGCCATCGGCCATCGCGCCAAGTGAGCCCATGCCGCGGTAGACCTTGTAGGACCGTCCCTGAAAGAGAACGACTTCGCCCGGTGCTTCGTCGGTTCCCGCGAACAGGGAACCGATCATGATGGTTGCCGCGCCGGCGGCCAGCCCCTTCACAACATCGCCCGAATACTTGATGCCACCGTCGCCGATGATGGGAATGCCCGAGCGATTGGCCACTTCTGCTGCGTCGCGAATGGCCGTGAATTGAGGGACGCCAACGCCTGCGATTATGCGCGTTGTGCATATGGAACCTGGCCCA
>DUCN01000133.1:0-5574 GCA_012959805.1 Myxococcales bacterium
GCGTTCGGCCCAACGAAGCCCTTTGTCGCAATGTCTCCGTACTGGTAGAACAGCGAGATGCGAGCATTGTGGCCATCGATGATGTAGTTGACCCCGGCTTCGAACTCGTCCCGATTACTGCTGTCGTCTGGATAGATGCCCGTGAAGCGGACGTAGGGCTGGAGCTGCCCGATGCCCACCTTGTTCGGAAGCAGGTAGAGACCCGCAACCGAGAAGGACTCCCCGTCGAACAAATTGACCGTGACCCCCTCCACGTCGTCGTCGGGCTCGGGGGTGCCGGCGGTGGGGTCGATGTAGTGGGCGACATCGAAATGCTTGAATTCGCCATTAAAGGTGAAGACCCCAGCCCTTCCGAGCACTTTCTCGAACAGGACATCGGCGCTGACGCCCATGAAATGGTCAGAATTGGCGGCGGATCCGGAGCCATCCTTCTGGTGTTGAATGGCCACGGCCACTGTGAAGATGTCGCCGAGGCCGCCGTAGTAGGTGCCGCTGGTGTAGTAGCCGGGATTCTTTTCAACGTTCAAGAAATTGTAAGCAAAGCGTGCGGCGATAAGGGGTTTGTCGCCCTGATTTGGGCCCGCCCGCTGCCCCGAGAAGATGCCGGCGACGTACTGGAAGGCGCCCTCCGGACCCGCGGCGCCCCAGATGTTGACACCATTGTCGCGATTGTAGACGCCGGCTCCGCCGTCTCCGAACTCAACACTGGCATCCGCTGGAAAGAAGGGCGTCTTGAACGCGTCGTAGGTAGACGAGTAGAAGGGTCCGTTCATCTCCTGCCTTTCGGCAGGAACCAGCACACGTCCGCCCCAGATATTGAAATAGGGGTTGATCTCGATCTTCATGACGGCGTCGAGGACCACGAACTCCTCGAGCCCGCTATTTCCGCAGAACACGCACTCGGTATTCACCTCGAATTTCACGTACTCGTGTATTTGTCCATTGAGATAGATGCGCGCATTGTCCAGATTGAAATCGTGGGACCAGTCCGAGCCGTTCGGCGCCATATCCTCCACCGTGGAATAGGAACCCCGTGCGCCCATGCCCAGGCTGATCCATTTGGTGTCGTCGATCGTAATTTTTGCACCCGCATATGCCTCTGACGAACCCAATAGGGCCACGATGATCAAGGCCGTGGTAGCAACGTTCCGAAAATTTCCCATGTTCACCTCAGTTGAATAGGTCTTTTCACTTACGCTGCTATCTGAGTGCATACGACATGCCATCGCTCGTTGACCCGCCTACTGGCTCGTAGGCGGTCCCCGCACCTTTCAAGCTCTTTGAGACTCGTGACGGTGCTGAAATTTCCGGCAGTGCTGCCATTCGAAGTGGCGGCGGTTGCGAATTCCAATGGACGGATACGCTGATTCGCGCTCACATGAATCCCAGAGAACACAGTGCTCGGCGACCCTGAACGCGCATACGGCCGAAGAGCCGCTTGTGCTGATCTCCCCCAGCCTCTTCGGCGAAGTCGGCCCCTTGCTCGTAAAGCCGACGAGCACGTTCGCGTGTACGTCGTCAAAACATCTTGGACAAGGACGGCTCTCGGCCTAAGCCGCTTTCTGGGCCAGCTACTCCTTCTTTCTTCGTTCCATCGTTCTTCGCTTGATCTTCGATCGTTTGGTCAAGACTTCATATTGTCTTCCGAAGTAGACATCAGCCGGCGTCACGTTTTTGAGCGACTCGTGATACCGCTCGTTGTTGTAGTAAGGGAGAAGGCGAAGCCTTCGAGTAGAGTTCCTGAGAGCCGTCTTCAGCTCCTCGGAGAAGTAGTCGTGCTGAAGCTTCACCACGTTCTTCATCGTTCGGTGATAGCGCTCGATCTTGCCCTGGGTCTGCGGGTGATAGGGAGCGCCTCGGGTATGCCCCATGCCTCGATCGCCCAGGTACTCGCGGAGCTCGCCTGAGAGATAGGCCGGGCCGTTGTCGCTGAGAAGCCGCGGCCGATGCTTCACCTTGACCTGATCGACCCCGGTGATGGCGTCAGGTCTGGTGCTCCGCATGCGTTTCCAACGAGGTGTCCGCGCGAACTTTCGCGACCGATTTACCTGCGGTGCGCAGGGCGCAGCGTTCTTGACGGTTCGCTAGGTCCGAAGCCCGTCGTCGTTTGAGAATCACACCGCCCGCACCGGCCAGCGCCCCCACGAGTAGCAGGGGTACGCCGATTGCCGGCACCGCGGCCGCGGCTGTGCCATATGCGCTCATGAAATCCCAGGCGCGCTGGCTGACGTTGAACGCGTCGTTGTTGAAGTAGAGGATGTGCCCATTGAAGATATCGTTCGGCGGCAGAAAGTTGCTCCCCGCGATGCTGCACAGCCCGACCTTGATTCCGGGATCGCCGCAGGTCGTGTCGATGACACAGTCGCTGGTGCCGTAGGTCTCGGCAATTTCTGTCGGGTCTCCAGCGCTGTCGCAGCCATTCTCGTCCCGCCAGAGAGCGAGACTCGGTGCCGCGGTCGCGTAGTCGACGAGGATATCCGTCAAGCCCATGAAAGAGAGGACGGGGATCGACTCGCTCGCGTTGCAATCGGCGGCAAAGTCGAGGTGTGGAACCGGGTAGGCCATTGGGGCCGCGGCGGCGAAGAGGTTGGGGGCTTCACAGGCCAATCGTTGGGTCATCGCGCCGCCATTTGAAAGCCCGGTGACGTAGATGCGTTGGGGGTTGATGTTCACTTCGGCCTCGATCGCGGCGACCATCGCGAGGATAAAGCCCACGTCATCTACGTTGTTCGTGACGGCGTCACCGCAACAGGTGATGCCGTTCCAGGAGTTGAACAGGCCGTCGGGCCACGCGACGTAGAAGTCATTCGCCTCGGCAAGGGTGCTCCAGCCGGAAATTCCCCGTTGCCCATCTCCGTTCGAAGTGAATCCGTGGAGGTCGACGACCAACGGGCGCGCCAGGGCGTTGGTGGTTGCACTCGCCGGCCGTAGGACGTCGTACGAGCGAAGCTCGAGGTCGTGCGTGAGGGTCAGGTCTGTCGAGAGACCGATCGGGAGATCGGCGATCGCCTGCGAGGCGCAGATCGACAACGTTAAGGTCAGGGTCAGTGCGAGATGAAATCGAAATTGAGGTCCCGAGTGGGTATGCATACTCAGCACTCTAACATGCGTACTGTCGGATAGAGTGTGGAAAGATCTAGTCGGCGGCTTCTCTCCTGACCAACGTGTTTGGCCGGCCCCTCCATACTGGTACCAGTATGAGGGGGCCGGCCACAAAGGCTCAAGTGCAGAATGTCTTCGGACGCAGTAGATTCACAGACAAGGCCATCGACATATCCGAACTACGCTGACGGGATGCAGTGTGAGCCTCTAGCGCCGTATCCTGCGACCTGGAAATTACGAGGTTGCCTCCATGGGCCGAGTGCAACTCTTCGAGTTTGAAGATTTGGGTTGGTTTCCGACAGTCATCCGTGACTGCGGCACCGACTTTCTGCGTTTCGCGGTTACACGGATCGACCAGACTGCGAACTTCGAGCCGGTGCTCGAAGGCATGCTCGAACGCAGCGGAAACGCTCGCGTGATCGACCTCTGCTCCGGCGGTGGCGGTCCGATTGAAACGATCGCGAGGGGACTCTCCGCTGCCGACAAGAAGATCCAGGTCACACTGACAGACTTCTATCCGAACGTCGAAGCATTCGACGCCATCGCCCGCGAGTCGGATGGCATAATCGACTTCCAACCGGAGCCGATCGATGCCCGGCATGTCCCGGCGTCCCTATCCGGTGTGCGCACGATGTTCAACTCGTTCCATCACTTCCCGCCGCAAGCCGCAAAGGCGATCCTGGCCGACGCACAGCGGGGGCGAAACCCGATCGCCATTGTCGAGTTGCTTAATCGCGGGCCTCTGTCGCTACTTGGCATCGTCTTCAGCGCAGTCGTCGGCCTGCTCCTCGTCACGCCCTTCATTCGACCCTTTCGCTGGAGCCGGCTGCTCTTCACCTACCTGCTTCCGGTCGTCCCGGGCTTCATGCTGTGGGATGGCCTCGTGTCTTGTCTGCGTGTGTACTCGCCCACTGAACTCGATGAGCTCACCAGCGATCTGGTCGCCGATGACTGGGTCTGGGAATCGGGGACGCTTCCCAACAGCTCCGGGCCAATTCGCTTGACGTACCTGCTGGGCTACCCCAAGGAGTGAGTGATCAGTTGATCCTCGAGAAGAGGCCCCCCAATTCGGGCTTCATTTTCGGATTGACATGACGTCTTACAGTAGGTTCGCTCATTGATTCTTTTGAACCAGCGGCATTCCGAACCCACTCCCCAACGGACTTCGCGCTGATTCCCAGCTCCATCGCGATCGCGGACATCGTCCGGTCGCTTTGCTTAACCAGTTTCACGGTCTCGGCTTTGAACTCTTTCGTGAAACGTCTTCGACTTCTTTTCTTGGACATCTTGAACTCCCCAAGGAAGACTAGCTTCCTATGGGGTGTCCACTTTTCCGTGCAGGCTCAGACAGAGAGGCTCCGGACACGCAGCCACTCGCCACTCACGCGCTATCCTCGGCCTGCTGGCACCCGGCTGGTTGTAAGCGAGCGGCCACCGCCGACTCTCCTCAACCCCTAACGTACTCCGCGAAGCGCTGCTCATAGCGTGTGATGAGTTGCGAGTCATCGTGCTGGGCAGGGTGGAAGCCGCGGCGATACCAGGCTCGGTACTCGGGGCCAAGGTCGCGAAGGATGCCGCGCGGTTGGTAGGCGTCCGTCGCGGTCGCAGCGCATCCGGGCGCAAACAAGAACCGCCAACCGTCGCTCCAGGTCTTGCGCTTGAAGAGTTCGCCGTCCTTCCAGAGCATGTACACAGCGCGGTCGAGCGTCTCGACGAACAACATCAGTGTGTTCACCGCGAGCATGTAGTTGCGCAACAAGCCACTCGACGATACCCGCAGCAACACGTCGTAGGCGACCGCCTTGTGCTCGGCTTCCTCAAGCGCGTGCCACTGCCATAGCTGTTTCATCCGCGGATCCATTCCGTAAACCATGCGATCGTCGTTGAGCAACGCCCGTGCAAGAATCGCAGTCAGGTGCTCGACGGAAGCAGTCGCGGTCAATGACGTCACGGGCTGCCACTTGTTCGACCAGTGCAACATCTTGTCGACGATGCGGTTGCGCGTCGCCAGCCCGGTGTAGCCGTGCTCGACGAGCATCTCCATGTGTCGATCGTGTTCGTAGCGATGCCGGCCTTCCTGACCCGCAAAAGCTCGCACCTCGGCGCGAAGCTTCGGGTCGTCCTTCACGCGATCGGCGTAGTGCATTACCGATCGCACGAAGAACGCTTCACCCACCGGGAAGACGGAGGAAAGTGCATCCAGGATGTGCGTCGCGAATGGCTCGTTCCGACACCAGTAGCGAGGGACATCGGTTTTCAGGTCGAAGTCCGGTCGACGAACGTAAATGCCAGGGCGTCGGGCTGGAACTCCTGGAGTCTCGACGGGGGCTTCGTTCATGGAGGAACCTCTGGGCGTCGATCCTACGCACTGTAAGCGAGAAAAACAGGGACCGCCATTGCGCGCTCCTCGCTGAGGCAGCTGATGTCTACTTCGGAAGACAATACGAAGTCTTGACCAAGCGATCGAAGATC
>DUCN01000133.1:5615-9694 GCA_012959805.1 Myxococcales bacterium
GGAACGAAGAAAGAAGGAGTACCTGGCCCAGAAGGCGGCCTAGTTAGAAACCAAAACTGTCTCTTAGCCAAGAGCTGTCCTTGTCTAAGATGTTTTGACGACCTACATCTTCGAGCCAGTCCTCGGCGAACGGCCCGGTCCTGGATCCCAGCGACCTGATCCCAACTGAGAGAAAGCTGACGGGCCAGCGCCGAGAAGCTCGCTTCCAACAACAAAAGGACGGATCGCATTTTCTACGAGATTCGTGTCGAGCGGGACGCGTCCATCGTCGAGCACTCGAACTAACTTCGGCCACTGGCGATGCATGTAGTGCATCGCTTTGCCCGTGAGACTCTGAGGCGGAACTGTATCGATCGACGCGTCGAGCCAGATTCGAAGCTTTTCAATGATCGGTTTCGTTCGTTCCTGCCGAACGAGGTGCCGCTCCTCGACTGATGCTTCTTTGATCTCGCGTTCGATCCGGTACATCGCCTGGATCTGCGACAACGCCTGTCGTGCCTTACTCGCCTTGGCGGTCGACTTCGCTCCCTTCTTCTTGACCTTTCCCCGGCCACGCAGCGCTTCGTCGAACTTTCTGCGCGTGTGCGCCCAACAGCCGACGTGGAAGATCCCCGGTTCTTTGCCGATCGCCGCATAACCTTCATAACCGTCCGTCTGCAAGAAGCCCTGGAACCCGCGAAGTAATCGTTTTGGAACTTCACCACTTCGCGACGGATCGTATTCTTAGTAGATGAGCGGATGATTCTGTTCGCCACCCCGAAGAACCCAGAGATACGATTGGCTCTGCGATCGCTTTCCTGGTTCCTTCAACACCTGGAACGGCGTCTCGTCGCATTGAACAAAAGAATTCTTTCGGATCTCGTCACGGATGCGATCCATCAACGGCTCGACCAGATCGCCCATCTTCACCATACAGCTCGCTAGTGTCGCTCGCGAGACATCAACACCAAGCCGCTGGAAGATTCTCTCCTGGCGATAGAGCGGAAGTCCGTCGACATACTTCGAAGTCGCCACGTGAGCGAGTAACGATGGCGTCGCCAGGCTCTTCGGGATCGGCAGCTTCGGCATGGGCGCGATCTTCACACCAAAGGTCGAGCTGACAACGCCTCGAACGTCCCAACCCGACTTTCGTCTCTCGCTCCCCAACGGCCTCGTTCTTGAATGGTCGGGCAGCGAACTGCCTTTGCCTGTCGTCGAACTGGTGGAGCGACTGACCCAGCCTCAATGATGCGTCCCGACGAAGAGATCGAGGTTTATCTTTACCGAGGCATCGTCGACATGAGGAGGAACTTCAAGCTGCGTTTTCGAGAACATGCGGAGTAGGTTGGACGCGTGAGTCAGGAGCGGCCCGGTGTCCAGGCGACGGGGCGCACAACGAGCCCAAAGCGAGCTGCGCCGCGCAGGCTTCTTACCTGCGGCGGCTTTGGTGGGTGCCGGCGGCGAGCAGGAGCGCCAGCAGGATGCCCAGGCCCGCGAGTGGGAGACCGGGGACGGCGGGCGGCAGTTCGAGAACACTCACGATGAGAGGTATCACAGTGGAGTTGCCGACGGCGTCATAGGCCGTAACGCTCAGTTGGTAACTCCCAGAGGTCTCCCCCGGCGGCAGGTTGAAGGTCACCTCCGGACTGGCCATGAATGTCGTCAAAGAATGCGCGACTTCGGCGCCATCGAAGTCCCAGATGAACGACACAGGCGTCAGATTCCCGAAACCTTCGAAAACCGGGTAGCCAAGCCCGTCTTCATCCCAGGCTTCGACGTCGAAAATGACGGACTCGCCCGGTGCGACCATTATGGTATCCGTGATCGGAACCCCCGCTGCGCTGACCCAGGCTTCGGGCTCACAAGCATCCCCGACGCCGTCGGAGTCGCTATCGCTTTGGCTGCAATTCGGTACCGAAGGACAATTGTCCTGAATGTCGGCGATCCCATCCGAGTCGAGATCCGGCCCACCACAGTCATCGAAGCATTCCTGCCGAGTTTCAAAAACCAGCAAGTTATCCACGGCATCAAACTCGTTGAGGTCGAGGCTGTACTCGAACTCCGCTCGGTAGGGGCCCCCTCCCGGCAGGTCAAAGGTCGCTTCATAACGGGTGTAGCCACCAGCGCTCCAGACCGAGGTCAGATCATCGGGAAGCGCGACCTCTTGAGGTGGAGATTCGCCTTGGCCGAGCCAAGAGACCTGAATACTCTGAGGCTTGGGCTCAGATGCGCCGGACTTCTCGTGGAGATAGATCGCCGTCCGCACCTGGCCATTACCGCAAAATTCTTCGGTGTAGACCCGGAGAGTGTTCTCCGAAGCTGCCGCGAGATCGACGGCCCCATTGTTGAAGGGCAAATTGCCTTTCAGGTCCTCCTCCGTCACGCCTGCCACCGCCAGAGTGCCTGATGAATCGAGACTCATCCCGGCGCCGAGTTCGTAGCGAAGCTCCTTGATCAAATACTGAGCGCTCGTGGCATCCTCGAAATCGACCATACCGGTAAGGCGCCAGGGATGACTCCAGAAAGTTGCGAGTGCGTATTCGACAATCGGCGTCCCCGGCCCAAAAGGCATCGCCATGACTCCCGTCATGTGCGCCGAGGAGTTGGCGATCGCCGCCCAGTCGTCGGTGCTCACTTCGGTCTGTGATGTCCCCGCCAGGTGATCAAATTGCCCATCGTCGTAAAATCGCGAGCTGGCCACCTGTTTTCGAATCGCGTCCGGCTTATAGGCCCACGGCACCATCGTGACGGGCCCGGTCACCGGTGTTAGCTCTGAAACAATCGACTCTGGACAGAGACTGGGGATGAGCTCCGGTGACATCGCACACGCCGAAGCGCCACTGACTCCGCCGTAACTCTCTTGATAGTTCGCTTTCCCCCCGTTCGCGAAGGGCGAAAGCATATCGGCCCACATATAGCTGGTGGCATTCGGCTTCCGCTCGAGGACCTCCCCGAGCATCAAGTTCGTCGTATCCGCAAAGAGCTTCGCGTTGGAGGAATGACGCACCCATTCTCCCGCAACCTCGTCGAAACAAAGGCGACTGCGATTCATCCCACGCACCTCGCTATTGTGAAGCATGACGTGATCGAGATCTAAACCGGAGGCCAGCAACACGTCGTCGTAAGAGCGGTCGTAGTCGAGGGCCGTCCATAGCCAGTTGAACGCACAGTAGTTGAGCTTCTGGGATCCCCAGGCGTCCTCGGCGATCGAACGCTGAGAGAAGTAGGCGAAGTTGACGTCGTAGCTTACGAAGATTCGGTCGTCCGGGGGAAGATCGCCGAGATCGCCGAGCCAGGTAATTTCGAAGGGGATGAGCGCCTCGCTATAACGATCGGCGAAACCCACTCCATCGCCAGTGTTCCAGATTGATCCGCCATCGACTTGGTCGAGATAGTTGTCCGGCTGGCTGCAGAACGACTGTTCCAAACCGATCTGACAAATTTTAAAATCGGTTCCCTCCGCATACTCGAGGCCATTGATGTCACGGACCCTCGGCGGCTCGGCCCCACCCGCAACGTTGCGAAGCAGGCCGTCGATCCGCTCGAGCTGCATGTCATCCAGCCACAAGACTCCAGGGGAGTTGAGCCGCGACCAGATATAGGCTTCGACGATTTCTTGATCCGCGAGCTCGGCCGGGACCACAAAGGGTTGGTCGAATTCGAGCCACTCCGAATCGGGGTCTGCCGAACTCGAGGCCCTGATTCCCAGGTGATACCCCACCTCGGTCTCGTCATTGGTGACAGGATCTTTGAACGTGAATTTGAATGATACCTGCGGCCAACCACTGAGCTGCCCCGCTCGTTTCGCGTACACCCGGATCAGATAGCGGCCGGCGTCCAATTGGGTAATCGGCAGAAAGCGTTTCAGATAGCACTTCTCGCCTTCGAGTTTGTTCGTTACTTCAGCCCGCCAGCTGCTCGAGTCATTGTGGCCGTCGTCGCTCCGATGGGCCCAAACCGCGCAATCTACGCTCGCCCCCCCTTCCCCGGGTAACACGCCCGTCGTATGCCAACCCGCCAGATCGGGAGGTGTCTGCATCTCGCCATCGGGAATTAGCGGCTCGGGCGGCATCTCGGGCTCGACAAGTCCATCGACGATT
>DUCN01000134.1 GCA_012959805.1 Myxococcales bacterium
CGATCGAAGCGATGATCATTTCATCTATCTGCCTGAGAGCAAGCGCACGCGAAGGTTGACCAGTGTTCAGGGATCGGATTCGTTCTTGGGCTCCGACCTTTGGTACGAAGATTTGGAGCGACGCTATCCGGACGAATATGACGTTGTCGACCTGACTAGTGCTCGCAAGCCGGAAGAAGCGACGTATTTATTGCGCGTCCGGCCGACACGAGAAAGCTCGGCCTACGATGAGATTGAGTTTGAGATCGCCAAGAAGGACTTCTACCTCCTCGGGACTTCGTACTTCCGCGGCGATTCAAAGACGCCAATCCGAAGGATAACGTCATCGCGCGAGCACATGGTGATCCAGGACGGCCATCGAATTCCGACTCAATATGTCGTGCGGAATGACGTCCGGGGAACTGAGACTGTGGCGCGATTCATGCGGATGGAAGTCAATCCGGAATTGAGCGACTCGCTGTTTCGTTCGGTTGCCCTTGAGGTCGGGCGAAAGATCCCCGGGTTGGGTCGCCAAAAGAAGAAAGACAAGGGAATGTAGAATCGCCCGCGTTGGATCCTTCGCCCGTGATTCCGAGCGATTTGTCATTCGGCTACTGATCGGCGGAACTGAAAAGCCCCGTTAAAATCCCTATCCCCGATCGACTCGAAGTTTTCTGCTTCGAGTCGCTTCGCGGCGACCTCCCGACTCATCGCGAGCTGCTCGCGCGACAGAGCGAGCCGACTCGAGAAGTAGTTGTAGACAGCGGGCTCGACACGGAGGCCGTGCGCGCGAGCGCCTCCATGGTGAAGGGCTGGAGCCCATCCGACTCGATCATCGACCGCGCGGTGTCCAGGAGCTGGGACCTTCGCGCTTCGGGGGGCATGCGGGTGCGTCTGAAATAGCTTGTTTTCCCTATACTCGACGTCGGTGAAGCACGAAGTTGCTTTACAAGTTCGCCAAAGTGCGGTCTAGTGGGTGGATCGCGCGACTCACATCTTGGGGAGATCACAAAAATGACGCTACGAGCGGTCATCACTCTTTTGAGCATTTCACTACTGACCTTGGTGTTTGCGCTCGCAACAGGCGCTGGCGCCGTGGCTTGCGCGGTGGACGCGGACGGGGACGGCGTCTGTGATGATCCCGGCCCGACCGCAGACAACTGCACCGCCGTCGCCAATGCAGATCAGCGTGACGACGACCAAGATGGGTACGGAAACAAGTGCGATGCAGACGTGAACCAGGACTGCGCCGCCGGGGCTCCGGATGTCGCAGCGATCACCAAACAGTCGGGCGCCGGCACGAGTAATGACTGGAATGGAGATCCGGCAATTGCGGCGTATGACATAAACTGTGACGACATGGTCGGGGCTCCGGATGTCACAACCGCCTTCGGCGCCTTCGGAACCCCGCCTGGCCCATCGGCACGAACCTGCGCTGATTGCTATGCGATTCCACTATCGGGAATTTGCCCCTAAGGACTCGATTCGTGAAAGAACGGGTAGAGAGACCGCCCGGCGCGGCAGCCTTGCTCTGCGATTCCGAACCATTTGTCATGCTGATCCTGATCAGCGACAACGAAAACGCAGCTTGTTTTCCCGATGCTCAGTACGCGCTTCGCCATCCGGTACCTTTGGACGCCGGGAACAATTGCAATGTGAGTCAACCGCTGTA
>DUCN01000135.1 GCA_012959805.1 Myxococcales bacterium
CATTTTTTCACATTCTTTGTCATAGTAACCAGCACGTTTGATGGCTTCTAACGTTTTTGAATAGTGTACAAATGAGCCTTTAAAATTATACAGTGCCAGTTGCTGGCACATTTCTAATCTTATCGATGCTGCATTATTTTCGATATATTTGTTAGCAATATCTAAGCATTGTGAGTCATCAATATTTCGTTTATTAATTTCATCCATAGTTAACTGTATTCCGGCACTGTTTTTCCGGATGCTATAGCTTGCATGCTTTTCACACACCTCAGGATCTGTTGCGCTTCCTACTCTCATCGCTGAGGAGCAACCTGTCGTTACAAGAATTAATACGATGACAATTGATTTCATTTTCTCACTCTAGATTTATTCGGCATAGGATGCCCTTTAATAAGCTCTATGAGCTTGTTCCGGAAAAATGGACACCCTCTTAGTTATGCGGCGCAGGCCTTTGCGGCCTGATCCATTTCTTCGAACGCTACGGGACTGACATTCCCGATCGTCGAATGCCTTCGGATGCGATTGTAGAAAATCTCGATGTGCTCGACAATCGCTTCTTTTGCGTCTTCTCGCGTCAGCCAAGGCCGACGATAGATCAACTCGTTCTTGAACGTTCCGAAGAAGCTCTCCGCAACCGCATTGTCCCAACAGTTTGCTCGCCGGCTCATGCTGCACTCGATGCCACGAGCATCGAGTGCCTCTCGGTAACGGTTGGACGCATATTGAACTCCGCGGTCCGAGTGGTGGATCAACCCTTTGACGTTCGGCCGATGGCCGAGCGCCATTCCGAGCGCATCGAGGCAAAGACTTGTCTCCATGTGATCCGCCATGGCCCAGCCGACGATACGTCGCGAGTACAGATCCATCACGACAGCCAAGTAGAGCCAACCCTCCGCCGTCCAGACATACGTGATGTCCGTCGTCCACTTCTCGTTAGGCCGAGATGCTTCGAAGTTTCGAGCCAGCACATTCTCGGCGATCGGATGTTTGTGATCGGAGTCTGTCGTCACCCGGAACTTGCGTGGAGAGACGCCCTGGAGACCCAGATCGCTCATCAGACGAGCGACACGTCTCCTGCCAACCTCAAGACCCTGCTCGACGAGCTCGGTCAAGACACGAGGACTTCCATACGTTCCACGCCCGATCTTGAAGGCTTCGACCACCTTCGGTCGAAGCTGTTCATCTTCGAGATCACGACGTGAGGGCTTTCTGTCTCGCCATGCGTAGTAGCCGCTTGGCGAGACCTTCATCACGCGACAAAGGATTCGCATCGGATACGACGTCTTCTCCACATCGATGAATGCGAACCTCATCGATTTTCCTTGGCGAAGAAGACCGTCGCTTTTCGCAAAATTTCCTTTTCCATCCGAAGTTCACTGATCTCTTTGCGAAGGCGCTTCAATTCCGCGCGTTCGTCTTCACTGAGATGATCGGCTTCCAATTCAGATGCGTTGCGGACCCATTCCCCCACTGACTTCGCGCTGATCCCAAGCTCCATCGCAATGGCGGACATCGTGCGATCGCTCTGTTTCACCAGTTTCACGGTCTCGGCTTTGAACTCGTTCGTGAAACGTCTTCGACTTCTTTTCTTGGACATCTTTAACTCCCAGAGGAAGACTAGCTTCCTATGGGGCGTCCACTTTTCCGTGCAGGCTCAAACCTCCAAACACAACAAAGCCCCGCCAAGCTAAATGCCTAACGGGGCTTCATATTCTTGGAGCACGAGACCGGATTCGAACCGGCGTCCGCGTCGCAGCCTTCGGCTGCTCCTACTCGCTGTTCGCTTATCGCTCACAGCTCCCCCCCAAGTTGCCAACTACGTTGCCAACGTTCGTCTCTTGGGTCGCACCAAAAGCCCGCCTCGCTTTGGGCACTACGCTTTAAACGCAACAACCCCGCTAGCCAGGGCTAACGGGGTTGCTGTTACTTGGAGCACGAGACCAGATTCGAACTGGCGACCCTCACGTTGGCAAACAAATCCGGGAATCGCGTAAACATCCGTCTCTGTTCAGGTTCTTTTGATTCTTGGTCCGGTCTTACTAGGCACCGATGCGCGCTGAGAGGCAAGGAGAGGCAACTCGAAGTCCGGCCGCCCGATTATCTCCCGGCCGTACCGTCCATATCGTGGGGACGAGATCAATCGAGACCAACTTCTTCGAGCCAGACCACCGAGTGGAACCCGAGCCGAGCGGGCTAAATTGACAATCTCGACCAGGAGGTATAATTTCTATACCATGGATTTCGAGTTCGATTCCGGCAAGAGCGATACGAACAAGCAAAAGCACGGCATCGATTTCACGAAGGCCCAAGCATTATGGGATGATGCCGACCTGGTCGAGATCCCAGCTCGCACATCCGACGAACCGCGTTCGGTCGTCATTGGAAAAATCGGGGCGCGGCACTGGTCCGCCGTCATCACCTACCGCGACGCTTGCATTCGAATCATATCCGTTCGTCGATCAAGAAAAGAAGAGGTTGAAATCTATGAAGGCTAAGCAGTTCGACAAAAAGTTCGATAGCGGGGAAGACATCACGAAGTATCTCGATGTTTCGAAGGCCCACCGCCCCGAGCAGGAACAACGACGAGTCAACGTCGATTTTCCAATCTGGATGATTCAGTCGCTCGACAAAGAAGCTAAGCGCCTCGGCGTACCGCGCCAATCGGTCATCAAAGTCTGGGTTGCGGAGCGGCTGGAGAAGAAAAAGGCTTAGGTCCTGAACCGGCCGTCACGCTTCGCACTTACTCGCACTTGATGACATCGACCGACAATGAGATGGATTTTCTTTCAAAATCTCGACCGGACCAAAACCGGACCAAACCGGACCAACCGGTTCCCATAACGAAAAACGCCTCCGCCATAAGTGGCGGAAGCGTTTAACTTTTAAGTGGAGCACGAGACCAGATTCGAACTGGCGACGCCCGCCTGGCCTAACGGCCAGTCATTCGTACTCGCTGCTCGCTAATCGCTCTCAGCTCCCCCTTCCGTTGGCATGCTCTTAATCGAAAGGGCCTACCCAAAACCAAACTCAAGCCCTAGACACAAAAAAGGCCCGCCCCTCTTCGAGGGACAGACCATTTCTGTGTATGGAGCACGAGACCAGATTCGAACTGGCGACCCTCACGTTGGCAAGGAGAACTCAAAAGCTCCTAAGGGCTCGGAATAGAATGAGAATCTTAGAATCTTGGTCCGGTCACTTTAGGCAGGAGTGTGCACACACAGGCACCCATGAACGCGCCCTTCCTGACAGCGAATAACCTGGGAGAAGCAATTCAGGCTGCCTTTTCCGCACCGCCGGTACTAGACGATTTGACAACCAAGCCTCGGATGGAGGCCTACTCCCCGTTCCGCGTCACCTAGCTGGCCGCCCGCTACCACGAGGAGTATGTCTAGGCCGATGGAGAGTGGAAGATCCAGCACCTACGAATCAAGGGCCCGACGATGGCCGACGATCGCGAGAAGGGCTGGACGCCTCGACAACCTTGAATTCAGTCGAGTAGGGAAAATCTGAGCCAATCTTTTTTAGTTCCGCCTGGCAGAGGCGATCGACTTCTGCCTGCTGCGTCTGACTGAGAAGCTCATCGCTCTTGCCACTCGCGCCCCGTCGAACCATTAACGTCGGCTTCGACTTGTCTCCAAATAGCGCTTGGGGCGGAGCAAATTGCGATTCGTGCGCGCTCATATACTCAAAGCTTGCCCGCCGGATCACCTCGGCCAGCTGTGCTCCCGTCAATTCAACGCCCATCTTGGCCACGACCTGTTCGATCGATTTTCGAGGCTCGTTCTTGACGTCGCCGAAGTTCAGAACCAAGACATTCGATCGATCCCGCCAAGCCCAGAAACTCGCAGCGTGAACGGCCCAGGCCTCCATGAGGCTGCCGGGGGCAATCGCTAGCTCGTACCAATCATCGATCGTGATGTGACTGAGCAGGCCGAGTGCGCCACCAAGGAAGTAGTAGCTCGACACCAGCACTTCCTTAGGATCACGGAGAATGGTGAGATAGGTGGCTTTTTCGTTGTAGGGGACGAATTCCGTTTCGTTGTGTGTCTTGATGATACGCAGACCGGTCGGAGACATGTCGATGGGGCTCGTATCAGAGAGCGGAATGGGTCCGACACCCGGACTGTCCGGCCAGGCCGCGAGCGCATGAATATGATCGAATTCCGCCGCGCCGCGATAGGAGATCTGCTGAGAGATCTGCATCATCCAATTCGTCCCGCTCTTGCCAAACGTGGTGACGAAGACGTCGTGCTCGGTTGGCGTATATCCGGCAAACGCCTTTTCCTTGTTGGACGCGGAGCGCAGCCGCTTCATGGCTAGCCCGACGATACTCTTTCCAAAGCCCAGCCTCTTGGCGATTTCGATGACTATTAAAAGCGGAATCATCTTCGCGCTTCGACGCGACCCGCCGGCCTTTTTTCCGCTCACAAGTTCTCCCCCCTCGGTCGAGCCCCACTTGGATTCGAAAATTCTAGCGAGTTCTGAGGGCTCTAGTGCGACTCCCGTACTACGATCTGCAGCATCACTCGCAATGGAGTCTGTGAATGCCCATCACGTTCGAGCCCTTCGAGACCGACTGGCAGCAAGACCCCTACCCCCTCTTCCAGCAGCTCCGCGACGAAGCCCCCGTTCATTGGGCGCCCCAGGCCAAAGCCTTCTGCATCACTCGCTATGAACACGTCGCCTCAATCCTGAACGACCCGACGTTATTCAAAGCGGATTCCCGCGAGTACCGACTGCAGCGCGCTCAAGCCAAGAACTCAAAGCGCACACAAGTCGCCCTGATCATCCGGATGCTGCGGGCAGTGCGCGTCCCGCCTTGGAGGTTCGCGAGTTCGCGCATGCTCATCCAAGTAGACGGTGAGTCCCATCGCGTGATGCGAAACGTCGTGAATCGCGGCTTCACGTCCCAGCGAATCGCGGCCTGGGAGCCAAGGATTCGGGCGTTGGCAAACGGATGCGTCGAGAGCTTCTCCAAAAAGGAGCGCTTCGATCTCGTCGAGGAGCTCGCGGTCCCACTCCCGGTCGGCGTGATCTGCGCGATGCTCGGGATCGATGCCGAGCGGCGTCATGATTTTAAGCGCTGGAGCGACCAAATCATCCAGAGCGTGGGGGGTGCGTTCGCTATCGATCAGGTCGATGGAAAGGCGGTCGAAGCGATCGGCGAGCTTCGCGCGTATCTGGCGCCGATTGTGCGCGACCGACGCCGCGACCCGCGCGAGGACTTGATCAGCACGCTCGTCGACCACCGATCCGCCGGCGGCCTCAGTGATTTAGAAATCCTTCTCTTCGTGATGCTGCTGCTGGTCGCGGGCAACGAAACGACGACGAACCTGATTGGCAACGCCGTCGATACTCTGTTAGATCATCCAGATCAGCTCGCTCGCGTCGCGAGTGACCCGGAATGCATTCCGGGATTAGTCGAAGAGTCGCTGCGCTTCGAGAGCCCGATCCAATATCGCCTCCGCATCGCCACCGAAAGGACCGAGATCGCGGGAACCGAAATCCCACAAGGTGCTCTGGTCGTCGCGATGCTCGGAGCCGCCAACCGCGACGAGCGCCGTTTCCCCGATGCGCATCGCTTCGACATCACACGCGATACGCGCGGTCACCTCAGCTTTGGGTTTGGCCCGCATTTCTGTCTTGGTGCCGCGTTGGCTCGCCTCGAGGCAAGCGTGGCATTGGAGACTCTCCTTCCCCTTCTCTCGGGACTGGCTCGCGTCACTCCGGAACCGACCTGGGTCGCGTCGACGATGGTCCGCGGGCATCGGCGAATGGACCTGATGCAGACGACTCGGCCTTAGAACCGGGCGACACCCTCCTTCTGCGCACCCTTCCAACCCTTCCTTTCGGATGGTCGACGAAGACCTGGATTTTCATTCAAAATCTGGGGATAGGCAAAACAAGCTGCGTTTTCCGCACCACCGATACTAGGTCTTCTGGCAAGTAGGCCCGAAGGGGCCCGTTCCGGGCCCCGAAAGGCTACTCGGCCCCTTCCGGGGCTGACCGTGAAGCCGAGCTTTCCGAGTTCCGCATGGATCTTCCGAGCGCCCCAACCATTGTCGAGTGCGAACGCCCTAATGAGTGTCCGAATCTCAAGTGATATTGCCGGACGCCCTGGTCCCGGCTTCGATATCCAACGCCAGTACAGCCTGAACCCTTTTCTATGCCAGCGAACGACGGTGTCCGGCTTGACGATGACGAGTGACTGCTTCCATCGGGGCCAGAATTGGAAGAGGGCGACCCAAAAGACGCGATCGAGTGGCGTGATCTTGGGCTTGGTATTCTTCTGGCTGCACGTGGCCAGTTGTTGGCGAAGAGTCAACTCGACGATCGCTTGCTCGCTGCGGCTTCGGAAGAAGGCTGGCGCACAACGCAGAACAAGCACCAGGAAGTGGAGTATCGCCCTCATGAGGACCGCGATGTTGCTGGATCTTCAGCTCACATTCGAGTCTGATACGTAGGTCGGCCACGGAGTATCATGGTTGGTTGAACCGGGAGGGGAGAGCGAAAAGTCGAGTGAGTTCCCGGAGTACCGAATAAAGACAACGGACAAGCAACTCGACCGGCGATCTTCAGCAGGATCGCAGGCATCGTCATGCTCCTAGATGGGGCTTGTCAGATAGGCCGTCCACGCAGTCATTCGCATGGCGACTTTGCTGATGGCATGGAACGGCTTACCGACGTCCGCATAAACCGCCACAGTGCAGCTTGCACCTTGCGGCAGCCGTTCGAGGAGTTCTGGATCATCGAGTTCAATGCGCACCGCGTAGCGACCGGCAGCCGGTGCGCCGGTCATGACCGGAATGGTTCCCGACACGGCTATCTGTGCGGTGCCCGTGGCCCTGATTACGTGTGTGACCGTGCCCGAAAACACCTCACCCGGAATCAGCGCGAATACCATTTCCGCCGGAGCGCCGGCCTCGATCTTGCGGATGCTGCTCTGGCTGAAACTGGCCACGATTACCTTGTCTTGATCGGAAATAAAACTCATGGCAGGTGTCGCGGCGAAGGTCCGGGCGGCGACACCGGGTTGCAGCTGTAAATTGACCACGAAACCACTTTGCGGTGCGCGAACCACTGTCTGCTCAAGCTTCCACTTCGCGTCTCGCAGCTGAGCTTCAAGACTCTTGATGGCCGCCTCGGCACCATCGCGCTCCGCCGTCCACCGGTCCAGCTCGCGCCGAGCGGCCGCCGACCGTTCGACCAGCACCTGGTTGCGATCCACTTCGAGCTGAGCAAGGCGCCGCTGAGCGTCGGCTTGTTCAATGGACGCCGTGAAACGATCTACAGCAGCCTGGTATGGGAAAGGGTCGATCTTGAACAGTACGTCCCCTTCGTCAATCGTAACCAGCGGCTCTGCCGGGACTTCGATTACTTGCCCGGATACGTTTGGCACTATCTGGATGACGTACTGAAACACGCGTCCGTCTTTCGTCGTCGGAGCAACGGTCAACCAGGCAAAGATGATTGAGCCGATGAGTACAATGCCCACGCCAACGAAGATCGACATGTTGCGCGCATTTTTTTCGACAAACTTGCCAAAAACGAGGAAGTAGAACGACGCATATATCAGTGAGATAAAAGCAATCATGCGTCACCTCCGTGTGCCCTGAGCGCAGCCAGATCCGACTCCATTGCCGCAACTCGCTCACCGAGATACGCAGCTTGTTGCTCGCCGCTCCGCGTATAGGCCCAAACCAGGGCAAACGGCCACGCAAGGCCCAGTGTCACCACGCCGATCCACCCCAACACACTAATTGCGTCAGCTTGGGGGTGTCCCCGTTTGCCGGCAATGTTGCCGGGGAGTGGCCCGAGCTTGACGACCAGAAAGATAACAAACGCGATAAGCACGCCGAAAACGACGAGTGCGAAAATGTCGAGGACCATAGTAAACTCCTTCTGTGATATTACGAATCAAGCCGGACACTCATTTTCTATTTTAGCTTCTCCACCAGAACTTCATAGGGTGTCTTTCCCTTGTGCGCCCCGTGCGGCCGGTCGTTGTTGTAGAAGCGTTCCCAGACCGCCAGCTTCTTCTCGAGGTCCACATCCCCCTTGTAGGTGAGGAGTTGGTAGAACTCGTCCTTGTCGGTCCGATGCGACCGCTCGACCTTTCCATTCAGCTGTGGCGTTCGCGTGTACGTCGTCAGAACATTTTGGACAATGACGGCTCTTGGCTAAGAGACAGTTTTGAACCGCCCCGGGATTGCCGGAGGCTCCATTTCTTGAGAGGATGGAGCCATGGGACGAAGAAACAGGTATTCACAAGAGGTACGGGAGCGGGCAGTTCGGATGCTCGGAGAGCATCGGGCCGACTATGGCTCGGAGTGGGAAGCGATCCGCTCGATCGCAGAGAAGATCGGTTGCTCGCCTGAGACCCTCCGCGCCTGGGTGCGGAAGGTCCAAGTGGACACCGGCTCTAGAGCCGGTGTGACGAGCGATGAACGGGCTCGGATGAAGGATCTCGAAAAAGAAAATCGAGAGCTTCGCCGAGCGAACGAGATCCTCAGGAAGGCGTCCGCCTATTTCGCACAGGCGGAGCTCGACCGCCGACCGAGGTGATGGTGGAGTTCATCGACGATCATCGAGACAAGTACGGGGTCGAGCCGATCTGCAGCGTTCTGCCGATCGCCCCGTCGACTTACCACGAACAGAAATCCAGACAGGCCGATCCAACCAGGTTGCCTGCGCGATGGGTTCGTGATGCTTGGCTTCGTGAAGAGATCGAACGAGTCTGGAAGGAGAACCGATCGGTCTACGGAGCCCGCAAGGTCTGGCTGCAACTGAACCGCGAAGGTTTTGTCGTGGCCCGTTGCACCGTAGAACGTCTAATGCGACGAATGGGCCTCCACGGCGTTATTCGAGGCGGCAAGTACAAGAAGACCACGATCGTCGATGAAGACGCACAGCGACCGGCAGATCTCGTAGAACGCGACTTCACAGCCGATCGCCCCAACCAGCTTTGGGTGGCGGACATAACGTATGTCGCGACCTGGGTCGGATTCGTCTACGTCGCCTTCGTGACGGATGTTTTCTCACGGCGGATCGTTGGATGGCGTGTGTCGAAGTCGTTGAGAAGTGATCTCGCTCTCGATGCCTTGGAACAGGCTCTTCACGCTCGGCCCGACAACGAAAACCTCATTCACCACAGCGACCACGGAGTTCAATATCTGAGTATCCGCTACACGGAGAGGCTCGCCGAGGCTGGCGTCGAACCCTCAGTTGGCACCGTCGGCGACTCGTACGACAACGCGATGGCCGAGACGATCTTCGGCCTTTTCAAGGCCGAAGTGATCTGGCCTAATGGCCCGTGGAAAGGCCGTGAGGAGGTCGAGTTTGCAGTACTCGAATGGGTCGACTGGTT
>DUCN01000136.1 GCA_012959805.1 Myxococcales bacterium
GGCTTTCTGCGCCATGGGCAGCCTCGGCCGGAAGCTGCTCATAGACAGGATTTACCCGGCCCTGAGCAAGCATGAGATCGGGGGTCCGAGACATCATCACAACCGTTGTGCAAATCAATGCAAGTCCCGTCGAGGAACTGAACGTCGTATAAACTGCCGTCAACCAAAACGTCCGACGCGCCCATCAACTGCCCATCGATCAGGATCTTTTCCGGGATGCTCTCGGGGGTGGAATTATGTAATCGCTGTCGGCGAGGACCCATTCGACGGGCGGGGGGCCATTACTACCGTTGACTGGTATTCAGAAAACCGCGCAGCCGCCGTGCGCACAAGAAACGCGTGCCCACCTGCCCCTGCCACCCTCGGTCTGATCGCTGTTCTCCTCGGCCTCGGCCTAACCGGCTTTTCGCGGGCGGGACGTAGGCGCAATCGCTCCTACTCACTTCCGCTACTCACTGCCGCTAGGAGTAAATGGGGACACGTGCCGCGATGTGCTGAGTCCGGATCTTCGCATCCTCGGACAGCGCCAGAACATGCACCTTCGCGACATCCTCGTGCTGGTCTTCGTCTTCCCGGAGGACCGAGTCGAACGTGGCGAGCAGCGTCGAGGCGCTGCGGCTCCAACTGAAGTGCTTGAGGCGTTCGCGGCCGCGCTTCACCAGCGTTTTTCCTGCACCCGGAATAAAGAGCGCGTCCTCCATCGATGATGCCAGTGAAGCGGTGCTGAAAGGGTTGGCGTAGAAAGCGGCGTCGGCTGCAATTTCGCGGAAGACCGGGATGTCGGCTGCGACAAGCGGGACATCAGCGGCCATCGCCTCGAGAAGCGGATGGCCGAAGGTCTCCAGATACGAAGGGAACACGAACAGCGAGGCATTCCGGTAGTACGTGTGGATGTCCGCGTACGGAACTTCGCCGAGCAGGTGGATCGCCTCGGCGTGCTCACCGGCTGCATCGCGGGCCGCGTGCATGGCGGTATTCGCGGCTTCGTCCTGGTTGTCTCCTATGATTACCAGGTCGGGCACATCAGGCTGGCGATTTGCGAGTTCAACGTAAGCTTCGATCAAGCGAACGTAGTTCTTGTACGGGTAAATCGAACTTACCGAGAGGATGTACGGGCGATCGTGAAGGTCGCCGGGGGTGCGCGGCTTGCGCCACGGTTCCGGATCGATGCCATGATGAATGACCGTGCGCTTGCTTTCGGGGAGACCTATCGAGTCCCCGATCCAGTCGGCTGAATCCTTACTAACGAACATGACTCGCTCGACGCTCGACGCCGTTAGGCGAGCAAGGGCGTTGAGTGCAAGCAGGCGAAGGCGCTGTATGAAGGTGAGAGTTTCTCCCTCGCCCAGCGTGAAAATCTGTCGGTTTCGGAAGGCTGCGATAGTGGGGCAGTCAGCATTGATTGGCACCATCTCGCCGGCCGAAAAATAGACGTCGGCCTTCCAGTCGCGAGCGAGATTGGCTGCGCGTGTGTAGGTAAAGCGCAGGCGATCCTTGAGGCCAAGGGAACCGAGGTACTCGATCTCGACGTTCTTCTCGGCAGAGAGGGCTTCAGAAACGCGCTTGTCCG